>NZ_CP082945.1:4377500-5623794 GCF_019933235.1 Streptomyces angustmyceticus
GTGGTAACTATAACCATCCTAAGGTAGCGAAATTCCTTGTCGGGTAAGTTCCGACCTGCACGAATGGCGTAACGACTTCTCGACTGTCTCAACCATAGGCCCGGTGAAATTGCATTACGAGTAAAGATGCTCGTTTCGCGCAGCAGGACGGAAAGACCCCGGGACCTTTACTATAGCTTGATATTGGTGTTCGGTTCGGCTTGTGTAGGATAGGTGGGAGACTTTGAAGCAATCACGCCAGTGGTTGTGGAGTCATTGTTGAAATACCACTCTGGTCGTGCTGGATGTCTAACCTGGGTCCGTGATCCGGATCAGGGACAGTGTCTGGTGGGTAGTTTAACTGGGGCGGTTGCCTCCTAAAGGGTAACGGAGGCGCCCAAAGGTTCCCTCAGCCTGGTTGGCAATCAGGTGTTGAGTGTAAGTGCACAAGGGAGCTTGACTGTGAGACTGACGGGTCGAGCAGGTACGAAAGTAGGGACTAGTGATCCGGCGGTGGCTTGTGGAAGCGCCGTCGCTCAACGGATAAAAGGTACCCCGGGGATAACAGGCTGATCTTCCCCAAGAGTCCATATCGACGGGATGGTTTGGCACCTCGATGTCGGCTCGTCGCATCCTGGGGCTGGAGTCGGTCCCAAGGGTTGGGCTGTTCGCCCATTAAAGCGGTACGCGAGCTGGGTTTAGAACGTCGTGAGACAGTTCGGTCCCTATCCGCTGTGCGCGTAGGAGTCTTGAGAAGGGCTGTCCCTAGTACGAGAGGACCGGGACGGACGAACCTCTGGTGTGCCAGTTGTCCTGCCAAGGGCATGGCTGGTTGGCTACGTTCGGAAAGGATAACCGCTGAAAGCATCTAAGCGGGAAGCCTGCTTCGAGATGAGGGCTCCCACCCCCTTGAGGGGTTAAGGCTCCCAGTAGACGACTGGGTTGATAGGCCAGATATGGAAGCCCGGTAACGGGTGGAGTTGACTGGTACTAATAGGCCGAGGGCTTGTCCTCAGTTGCTCGCGTCCACTGTGTAGGTTCTGAAGTAACGACCTGTGTCATGTCCGGGTTGATATCTTCATAGTGTTTCGGTGGTCATTGCGTTAGGGAAACGCCCGGTTACATTCCGAACCCGGAAGCTAAGCCTTTCAGCGCCGATGGTACTGCAGGGGGGACCCTGTGGGAGAGTAGGACGCCGCCGAACAATCATTGTGGGGAGGCCCCGCACCGTATGGTGCGGGGCCTTTCTGCGTTTACGGACCGGAATACGGACCGGAAAGCGGAAGAGCGGCCGGTCGGTACGCTCGTGACCATGCGCTATGACTTGGTCATCTTTGATAACGATGGCGTCCTGGTGGACAGCGAGCCGATTTCCAATCGGATACTTGCCGCCTACCTCACCGAGCTGGGCCATCCGACCACCTATGAGGAGTCGCTGCGCGACTACATGGGCGGTGCGATGCACCGTGTTCACGAGGCGGTGCTGGAGCGGTCCGGCGAGCGGCTGCCGGCCGGGTTCGACGAGACCTTCCACGGGCGGGTCTTCGAGGAGTTCCGCAGGCGGCTGGAGCCCGTGCCGGACGTGGTCGAGGTGCTGGAGAAGCTGGCCGCCGACGGGGTGCCGTACTGCGTCGGGTCGTCGGGGAGCCATGAGCGGATCCGGGTGGCGCTGACGAAGACCGGGCTGATCGCGCGGTTCGACGAGGAGCGCGACGGGGGCGGTACGCGGATCTTCTCCTCGCAGGACGTGGGGCGGGGGAAGCCGGCGCCGGACCTCTTTCTGCACGCGGCACGGGAGATGGGCGTGGCGCCGGAGCGGTGTGCGGTGGTCGAGGACAGCCCGCTGGGGGTGCGGGCCGCGGTCGCCGCGGGGATGGACGTCTACGGCTTCACGGCGATGACGCCGGCGGCGAAGCTGACGGAGGCCGGGGCCACCGCGCTGTTCGGCCGGATGGCCGAGCTGCCGGCCCTGCTGCAGTAGCGGCGCCGCCGGCGGACACGCCGTACGCCGGAATTGGCGGTGAGATCCATCTACCCAGCGGTAGTGGGGAGTTCTAGGCTCAGCGGCCATGACGGCCCCTCGGGTACCAGGAGCGCAGCTACGGCACGGCCGGGTCGCGCTCGCCCTCAGCTTCTTCGTCCAGGGAGCGGTCTTCGCGCTCCTCGTGACCCGAATACCGGCGATCCAGGAGCGCTACGGGATCTCGGACGGGCTGCTGCCGGTCTTCCTCGCGGCGGTGCCCGTCCTGGCGGGGGCCGGCAGCGTCGGGACCGAGCAGCTGGTGAAACGGGCGCGGGCCGGTCTGGTGCTGCGGTGTGCGCAGCCCGTGGTGTGCCTGGCGCTGCTGGCGGTGGGATCCGTCGGGTCGATGGCGCAGGCCGCCGTGGCGCTGGGGGTCTTCGGGCTGTCGGTGGGGGCCCTGGATGCCTCGATGAACATGCTCGGGGTGAGTCTGCAGCGGGCGTACGGGCGGAGCATCATGCTCGGGTTCCACGCGGCGTACAGCCTGGGCGGCATCGTGGGCGCCTCGCTGGCCTGGGCGGGTGCGCACTGGCAGCTGCCGCTCGCGCTGCTGTACGGGCCGGTGGTGGCGGTCCTGGCGCCGTCGGCGCTGATCGCGAGCCGCTGGTTCGTGGACCGGGACCGGGCGGAGCCGGGGGAGGGCGCGGCGGGGCCGGAGGCGGCCGCCGCGGCCCTGGCGATGCGGCTGCTGTTGCCGCTGTGTCTGGTGATGGCCTGTGCGTACATCGGGGACTCGACGGTCTCCAACTGGAGCGCCAAGTACCTGCAGGACGTCCTGGGGAGCTCGGAGCAGCTCGCCACCGTCCCGTACAACGTCTACATGGTGACCACGCTGCTCGGGCGGGCGGTCGGCGACCTGGGCGTGCGGCGGTTCGGAGCGGTCGCGGTGGTGCGGACCGGGACGGTGGTCGCGGCGGGCGGGTTCGCCGTGGTGGCGGCGGCCCCGGGCGCCTGGGCGGGCATGGCGGGCTTCACGCTGCTGGGGCTCGGGCTGTGTGTGATCGTGCCGCAGACGTTCGCGGCGGCGGGGCGGTTCGCCTACGAGCGGCACGGACCCGGGGCCTCGGACCTGGCCGTCGCCCGGCTGAACATCTTCAACTATGTGGGCTTCCTGATCGGCTCCCCGCTGGTCGGCGCGCTCGGCGATGCCTGGAGCTATCGGGGTGCGATGCTCGTACCGATGGGCCTGGTGCTGGTGACGTTGGTGTACGCCCGATCGTTCGGGGCGCCGAAGGCCCGATACGGTGACGGACATGAGCGGCCGCGCACAGCTGATGTGGGATGAGGCAGTAACGGGCTACGACTTCGGGTCCGGGCACCCGATGGACCCGGTCCGGCTCGCGCTGACCATGCGTTTGGTGGAGGCGTACGAGCTGGACCGCGGGCCGCTGGAGGTGGTCGCGGCCAAGCCGGCCGGGGACTCCACCCTGCGGCTGGTGCACCGCGAGGACTACATCGGCGCGGTCCGCAGGGCCTCGGCGGACCCCGCCGCCGCGGACCTCTCGTACGGGCTGGGGACGGCGGACGACCCGGCGTTCGCGGGGATGCACGAGGCGTCCGCGCTGATCGCCGGGCAGTCGGTGGGCGCGGCGGAGGCCGTCTGGCGCGGCGACGCGGCGCATGCGGTGAACTTCGCCGGCGGGCTGCACCACGCGATGCCGGGCGGGGCGGCCGGGTTCTGCATCTACAACGACGCGGCGCTGGCCGTCGCCCGGCTGCTGGAGCTGGGGGCCGAGCGGGTCGCGTACGTGGATGTGGACGTGCACCACGGCGACGGGGTGCAGGTGGCGTTCTGGGACGACCCGCGGGTACTGACGATCTCGCTGCACGAGCATCCGCGGACGCTCTTCCCGCAGACCGGCTGGCCGGAGGAGACCGGCGGCGAGGGCGCGGAGGGCAGCGCGGTGAACGTGGCGCTGCCGGCCGGGACCGGGGACGAGGGGTGGCTGCGGGCCTTCCACGCGGTGGTCCCGGAGCTGCTGGGCGCCTTCGGGCCGCAGGTGATCGTGACGCAGCACGGCGCGGACACCCACTTCGAGGACCCGCTGGCGCACCTCGCGGTGAGCCTCGACGCGCAGCGCGCGGTGGCGGCAGCCTGCCACGACCTGGCGCACCGGTACGCCGACGGGCGCTGGGTCGCCCTCGGCGGTGGCGGCTACGCGGTGGTGGACGTGGTCCCGCGCAGCTGGACGCATCTGGCCGCGATCGCGGCGGACCGGCCCATCGATCCGGCCTCCATGGTGCCGGAGTCCTGGCGGCACGAAGTGTTCCGCCGGACGCGGCAGTTGGCGCCGCAGCGGATGACGGACGGCCGTACGCCGCAGTGGCGGGACTTCGTCGAGGACGGCTACGACCCGGCCGACCGGCTGGACCAGGCGGTGCTGGCCACCCGCCGGGCGGTGTTCCCGGCGCACGGGCTGCTGCCGTAGGTCCGGGTGGGGCGGGGGCCGCAGCGGTGCGTGTGAGGCCCCGGACTGCCCCATGGTCCGGCACCGCGGGCCGTCTCCGGTGCCGTGCCCCGAAGGTGTGACTACCCGTCGGTCAGGGCACTCGCAGGCCGACCAACCGGACAGTATGGGACACGTGTTGGGCACCGGGGCGCTGCGGGCGCACCTGATCGAGGCGCGGCTCGCGGGGACGATCGCGACGACGCGGGAGAAGAGCCTGGCGCGCTACCGCCTCTTCGCGGCGCGTGATCCCCGGGCGCTGCTGGGGCTGGAGCCCGACGGGGACTGGCGGATCGGTGACGTACTGCGACTGATGGGGCAGGAGTGCGGCGTTTCGGCCGATCCCGCACATGTTTCCGGCCTGGATGAGATCGACCCCGACCGCACCCTCGCGGCGCTGGACCGGTTCGCCGAACGGCTCGGAGAAGCGGCGGGACGCCGGGCGCCGGTACTGCTCGGCACCGGCCATCCGCACCGGCTGGCGGCGTTCTACGCCGCGCTGGCAGACGCTCTCTCGTCGGCCGGCTGCCTCGTCCTCACCCCCGCGTATGGCGCCCGTGTCGACATAGCGACCCGGTTCGGAGTACGTCCCCGCACACTCGCCTACGTACGGGGAGTCGCGCTGATGCGAGAAACGGGCGTGCGGGGCGCGCCGGGGACGGGGGGCGTACACACCCATTCGCCGCTGCCGGTACGTACCGCTCTGGCCGCCGCGGGGGACGGTGCGGGGCCGCTGCCGGAGCTGGTGATCGGGGACCACGGATGGGTCTGCGGGGCAGGTCAGCTGGGCATCGAGGCGATCGGGCTGGCGGATACGGACGACCCGGCGCTGTTCGTCGGCCAGGCCGAGGGGCGGGTGTCGGTGGCGGTGCCGCTCGACGACGGCGTGCCGAGCGCGTCTTACCAGCCGCTGGCCCGCTATGTGCTCAATCGGGCATGTCTGTACCGATAGGAGGCTGTTCGCTGCTCCTCTTCCCCACTCGCATCACCCGCCCCTAATCTGGGGAGTGAGCGCATAGCGACGAAGAGTCACCGGAGGGGAAGCCGGTGACCGTCATATGCGGAAGGTGCAGGTGTGGCATGGCTGCAGACCAGAGGCCTCTGAACGAGGTCGTGTTCCTGACAGTGGCGGAGGTCGCCACGGTGATGCGAGTGTCGAAGATGACCGTGTACCGCCTGGTGCACAGCGGTCATCTGCCCGCGATCCGCGTGGGGAGGTCCTTCCGGGTCCCGGAGCAAGCGGTTCACGACTATCTCCGGGAGTCCTTTGTGGGGGTGGAATCAGCATGACGGGGATTCGCCGACCCTCGGATTACGCCGTTCGCCCGTCGCCGGGTAGGCTGGCCCGATGTAGGTAGTGTGGGCTCGGACGCCCCGCACCGAGTGATTCGAAGTGAGCGAGGGTAGTCGTGGGCTCTGTTATCAAGAAGCGGCGCAAGCGGATGGCGAAGAAGAAGCACCGCAAGCTGCTCAAGCGCACCCGTGTTCAGCGTCGCAACAAGAAGTAAGCGACGCTGATCGCGAATTCGCAGCCCCCCATCGCCTCGTGCGATCGGGGGCTGCGGTGCGTTGTGGGCCGTATGGACGGTGGTCGGACGGAAATGCGTCCTTGGGCATCCTGCGGTCATCACCGCGCAACACCTACCCGATAGCGTGGTCGGGACAGCTCGGCCACGGCGGTCGCGGCGGGAAGGAAGGGCTGATCTTGGGCAAGGTCGTGCTCGTCACGGGAGTCGCTCGGCAGCTGGGCGGCCGGTTCGTCCGCCGTATCCAGCGCGATCCCGACGTCGACCGGGTGATCGGGGTCGACGCGGTCGCGCCGGAACACCATCTGGGCGGCGCCGAATTCCTCAAGGCCGATATCCGGCATCCGGCGATCGCCAGGGTCCTGGCCGAGACGGGCGTCGACACCGTCGTCCACATGGACATCAACGGCACACCGCTGGGCAAGCGGGGCGGCCGCGCCGGGGTGAAGGAAACCAACGTCATCGGGACGATGCAACTGCTCGGCGCCTGCCAGAAGGCCCCGAACGTGCAGCGCCTGGTCATCAAGTCCAGCACCAGCGTCTACGGCTCCGCGCCCCGGGACCCCGCCGTCTTCACCGAGACCACCACCCCGAAGTCACTGCCCAGCGGCGGCTTCGCCAAGGACGTCGTCGAGGTCGAGGGGTACGTACGCGGCTTCGCCCGGCGCCGGCCCGATGTGGCGGTGTGCGTGCTGCGCTTCGCCAACATCCTCGGGCCGTGTGCGGACTCCCCGCTCGCCGAGTACTTCTCGCTGCCGGTGTGGCCCACCGTCCTCGGCTACGACCCGCGGCTGCAGTTCGTCCACGAGGGCGACGCCATCGAGGTGCTGCGGATCGCCGCCGCCGCGCCGCGCCGCGGCACGCTCAACAGCGGCACCTTCAACATCGCCGGGGACGGCGTCCTGCTGCTGTCGCAGACCTCCCGGCGGCTGGGACGGCCCACCGTGCCGCTCCTGCTGCCGACCGTGACCTGGGCCGGTACGGCGCTGCGGTCCATCGGCATCACGGACTTCTCGCCGGAACAGATCCGGCTGCTCACGCACGGCAGGGTCGTGGAAACGACGCAGATGCGCGAGACACTGGGGTTCCACCCGAAGTACACGACGGCGGAGACCTTCGAGGAATTCGCCCGCAGCCGCGGACCCGGGCTGCTGCCGCCCGAGTCCCTCGCCCGCACCGTCGACCGGCTCGCCGGCGTGCTGCCCGCACGCGGCGGCCCGACCCAGTGAGGAGTTCACCCACGATGGCGGACGCCAAGGTCATCCCCTTCGGCGAGGAGCCCAGGGCGCGCAGGAAGGCCAGGAGGGCCGGGCGCGCGGGGCGCGGTACGCCCCTGGCGCCCGTGCCCGAGGCCCGGACCGAGCATCCGCCGGCGGTGCCCCCGCGGGAGGGCTCCGGGCGGAGCCTGGACGAGCGGATCGCGGGCGGGCTGGCGTTCCTGCGCCGGCGGATCACCGGTGACTACGAGGTCGACGACTTCGGGTACGACGAGGAACTCACCGACCAGGTCCTGATGTCGCTGCTGCGGCCCTTCTACGAGAAGTACTTCCGGGTGGAGGTGAAGGGCGTCGAGAACATCCCCTCCGAAGGCGGGGCGCTGATCGTCGCCAACCACTCCGGGACGCTGCCGCTGGACGGCCTGATGCTGCAGGTCGGGGTGCACGACAACCACCCGGCGCAGCGTCATCTGCGGCTGCTGGCGGCCGACTTGGTGTTCGTCCTGCCGGTGATAAACGAGCTGGCGCGCAAGGCCGGGCACACCCTCGCCTGCGCGGAGGACGCCCAGCGGCTACTGGAGCGCGGTGAGATCGTCGGGGTGATGCCGGAGGGCTTCAAGGGCATCGGAAAGCCCTTCGCGGACCGCTACAAGCTCCAGCGCTTCGGGCGCGGCGGTTTCGTCTCGACGGCGCTGAAGGCCGGGGTGCCGATCGTGCCGTGCTCGATCGTGGGCGCCGAGGAGATCTACCCGATGATCGGGAACGCCAAGACGCTGGCGCGGGTGCTGGGGCTGCCGTACTTCCCCCTGACGCCGACCTTCCCGTGGCTGGGGCCGCTGGGGGCGCTGCCGCTGCCGACGAAGTGGACGATCCAGTTCGGCGAGCCGATCCCGACGGCCGGCTATCCGCCGGAGGCGGCGGACGACCCGATGCTGATGTTCAACCTGACCGACCAGGTGCGGGAAACGATTCAGCACACCCTCTACAAGCTGCTGGTACAGCGGCGCTCGGTGTTCTTCTGAGGGAAGGACCGGAAGAACACCGAGCGCCGGCGGACCGCTTCGCTACTTCGGGAGATCCTCGCCGTCGATGCCGAGACCGGGAAGCAGCCCCGGGATCAGCGGCGGGAGGGTGACGTCGGGCTGGCCGCCGGTGTCCCGGCCGCCGTGGTGGCCGCCGCGGTCGTGCGGCGACGGGCTGCCGCCCTTGGACGGCGGGTCGAGCAGGCCGCCCGTGCTGCCGCCGAGCAGGCCGTCCTCCTGGGAGGGCGAGGCCGACGGGCGCGGGGCGTGCGAACCGGGGGCGTGCTTGCCGGAGGCGGACTTGCTGCCGGACGGCGCGGGGTGCCCGGCGGACCCGGAGCCGGTGCCCGCGGAGGCGGGCGTGTGCCGGTGGTGGCCGCGGCCCTCCGGCGGGCGCGGCAGCAGCGGGCGGAGCGGACCGACCTCTTTGTCTATGGCGTCGAAGACCGAACTGACCTGGTCACGGACGTCCATGAGCTGTACCGGCAGCTTGTCGCGCAACTGCGACCAGGTACGGCGGTGGGATCTGGTGAAGGAGTTCAGCGCCTGGATGGGGTCGAGCGAGCCGTCGCGCTCGTACGCCTGGTGCAGGAGGCGGTGGCCCTCGCCCGCGTCGTGGGTGACGCCGGCGAGCGCCTTGCGGACCTCGCCGAGCGCTTCGTGGTCGAGGTCGGCGACCCGGCCGCGCTCCATCAGGCGGCGCGCCTCCATCATGCGGATGGCGGCCTGGTCGAGATAGAGCCGGCCGCGGTCGGAGTCGTCGTCGGCCATGCCGAGCCGCAGGTCCTCCATGCCGCGCTTGAGGCCGTAGAGGGAGTCGCCGGGCAGGGCGTCGGAGCTGGCCGCGGCGACGCCGGTGAACGCGCCGGCGGCGACGCCGACCGTCAGCCCGCCCG
This sequence comes from Streptomyces angustmyceticus, assembly GCF_019933235.1. Taxonomy (NCBI): domain Bacteria; kingdom Bacillati; phylum Actinomycetota; class Actinomycetes; order Kitasatosporales; family Streptomycetaceae; genus Streptomyces; species Streptomyces angustmyceticus. The sequence continues at coordinate 4,386,611 of NZ_CP082945.1, forward strand.
CTGCCAGCCCCTTGGTGAGGCGGGAGCGCGGGCGGAGTTTGCCGATCGATTTCGTGGCGCGGTGCGCGCCCCTGTGTTCGCGCTGCTCGGGCACCCTGGCACCGTCCGACGGAGCGCCTTCGGCGAAGGCGGCCTCCATCGCGGCGATGAGCTGGGCGCGCTGGACAGTCTTGACCTCGGCTGCCATCTCCGGCCTCGGGAGTTTCCCGAGGCCGTCGGCGACCGCCAACAGCCGTGCTTCGCCCGGCTCTTGCGCCGGATCGACCTGTTCCTCGGCCGCCGTGCCGTCGAGGACCTGCTCCTCAAGGGCCTGGGCGAAGGCGTTGGCCCGCCGGTGCACCGAGACATTCGCGATCACGGGCGGCACCTCCTCTCGTCATCCGCTCGACTCCCCGGGCTGGCTTTGACTGTCCAGACGGACCGGACGGTTGCACGCCGTCGTCCGCGACCACTCGATCGAGTGAGAGGTGGCGGGCAAGGCATGACCGTATGGAGCCTGCATCCCGCACAACGAGCGGCGCGGCACTCGGGTTACGCACTCACGATGATCTGACCGACCGGGTAGGGAAGGTCACCAGGAGTGAGCGGATGCGGCATGCGGCCGGTCATCGGAATCCGTGGACAGGGGGGTGGTCGGGTCAGCGGGCGTCTTCGGGCAGCAGCCGCGCCAGGGTGCGTACGGCGCGGTACTGGAGGGTCTTGATCGCGCCCTCGTTCTTGCCCATGACGCGGGCGGTCTCGGCGACCGAGAGGCCCTGCAGGAACCGCAGCGTGACGCACTCCTGCTGCTGGGGGTTGAGCTTGCGCACCGCCTCCAGCAGGGCGGCGTTGGAGAGGGATTCGAGGACCGAGTCCTCGGGGCTGCGCTCGACCTCGTTGGCGTCGAGCATCTCTCCGGTGGTGACTTCCAGGCGGAAGCGCGAGGACTTGAAGTGGTCGGCGACCAGGTTGCGGGCGATGGTCACGAGCCAGGCGCCGAAGTCGCGGCCCTGCCAGGTGAAGGTGCCGATGCGGCGCAGGGCGCGCAGAAAGGTCTCGCTGGTGAGGTCCTCGGCCGTGGCGCGGCCGCCCACGCGGTAGTAGATGTACCGGTAGACGGTGTCGGCGTACTGGTCGTAGAGCCGGCCGAAGGCGTCGGCCTCGCCCGCCTGGGCTCGTTCGACGAGGTCCATCATGCGACGGCTGTCGCTGTCGGCGGGGCGACGGGCGGTGGTCGTGCCGGTGCCGGAGCGGCGGGTTCTGCCGGCGGTGGCCTTGCCGACCGCAGCGCTCCCGTCGGCCAGGGCGTAGCAGGGTCCGGCGGCGGGGACGGCTGAGGCGAATGCGGGGACGGCGTACGCGGTGGGGACAAAACTGCGCAGGTGGTCGACGAGTGTCGTACGCAGCGTAGCCAGGCCCGAGGCGTCAACCCCGACGTGTGGGTACACGGGACTCCCAGAGGCAGAGCTTCCATCACGTGCAGTGCGGGACCGTTCACTCGTCGTAGGGACGTGTGGGTTCCGGATTGCGTCTGAGGAGAATAACGCTTCGTACAGGCAGCGCTACACCCAGTTGCTCAAATCATCGATTAGTTACGGTCCGTGCCGGGTTCGTGGCAGATTCAGTATCGATTACTGAGCAACTTTTGATCGGAAGGAAACGCAATCTGCCTGGTTGGAGGGCGTGTTGTGGCTGACCGGCAGCAACGGGACTGAGCGGACGGCTCAGGGGGTAGGGAGTGGGGATGGCCCGCCGTCCCGTACGGCTATCGGGCCTGGTCAGCGGCGTCGGCGCTGCAGTGCGACCGCGGCCGCGGCGCCGCCCGCGAGGGCGCCCACGCCGGCCGCCGCGGGGATGCCGATCTTGGCGGCCTTGCGGCCGGTCCGGTAGTCGCGCAGCCGCCACCCCTGCTCCCGGGCGTGCTTGCGCAGCCGGCTGTCAGGGTTGATCGCATAGGGGTGCCCGACGAGCGAGAGCATCGGGATGTCGTTGGCGGAGTCGCTGTAGGCGGCGCAGTGCGAGAGGTCCAGGCCCTCCGCGGAGGCCAGGGCGCGGACCGCCTCGGCCTTGGCCGGGCCGTGCAGCGGCTCGCCGACCAGCTTGCCCGTGTAGACCCCGCCGACGGACTCGGCGACGGTGCCCAGCGCGCCGGTCAGGCCGAGCCGGCGGGCGATGATCGTCGCCGTCTCGACCGGGGCCGCGGTCACCAGCCACACCTTCTGGCCCGCGTCGAGGTGCGCCTGGGCGAGGGCCCGGGTGCCGGGCCAGACCCGCTCGGCCATGTACTCGTCGTAGATCTCCTCGCCGATGGACATCAGCTCGGCGACGCGGTGGCCCTGGACGATGGACAGCGCGCTGTTGCGGACGTCCGCCATGTGCTCGGGGTTCTCCGAGCCGGCCAGCCGGAAGTAGATCTGCTGCCAGGCGAAGCGGGCGAGGTCGCGCTTGTGGAAGAAGTGCCGCTTGTACAGGCCGCGGCCGAAGTGGAACAGCGCGGCGCCCTGCATGACGGTGTTGTCCAGGTCGAAGAAGGCGGCGGCCGCCGTGTCCCCGACGACCGGGAAGTCCGGCTCCGCCGGGGTCTCGGTCTCCTCGGCGGGCGGTGCCTCCTGGGAGGACTTCCGGGCGGCCTCGGCCGCGGCCTCGCCGGCCAGCACGCTACGGGCCGTGGCGGGGCGTCTGCGGCGGGGGAACCAGCCCAGGGACAGCAGCGCCGCGGTGGGGCTGCGGCGGGGGCGGTGAGCGGGCGACGGGCGGGCCATGGCGCTAGCGTAGCCAGTTTGTTCGGTGCAGCCGGTTACGGGCGCGTGTCCGGACGGCCCGCGCCGGTGGACGGTCGCGTTACGGCCATCCGCGGCGGCGTGTGCCGGGGCGCCTCGCGCGGCCCGGTGGAGCGGGAAGTGTGGATCATGCGCCCAGCGCTGTGCGCAGGCGTTTCGGGTCGACGCGCCAGAAATCGTGCTGGGCGCCGTCGACGAGGATGACCGGAATCTGCTCCCAGTACTTGCGGTGCAGCTCCGCGTCCTCGGTGATGTCCTTCTTCTCCCAGGACGCGCCGGTCTCCGCGCACACCTTCTCGATCACGGCCTGGGCGTCGTCGCAGAGGTGGCAGCCCGGCTTGCCGACGAGGGTGACCATCCGGTCGGCGGGGTTCTTGCGGGGGCTGCGGCTGAACAAGGGGGCCATGGGGCCATTGTGCCGGGTCGCCGCGGCGGGCGGGCGCGGCGTACCGGCGCGGCGTACGGGCCGGATCCGGGGCCGCCGGGCGGGGCGGCGGGGCGCGTTCGCGGTCGCCAGGTTCGATTACCATCGGTGGGCGATTTGTAGGTTTCCGGGGGTATAGCGGTGAGGAGTGAGGGCCCGTGCTCCCGTGGGTGCTGCCGCGTTTCGCGGGCGGCGCGAGCGAACGGCGCGACGTGGGAGTTGGTTCCGCGGCGGCCTGTAATAGGCGCGTGACCCCCATCACTTTGGGCGGACAAACCGGACACCATCTTTGTGCACGCGTTCACAAAGACATAGCCTGCAGAAGACAGGGCGGTCGGGTTCCATGCGGTCGCCCGCAGCCCCGCTCTACCCGCAGGAGCACCGTGGCAACTGGCCGAACTCACCGACCGGCGACCCGCAGCCGAGGCATTCCCGAGGCCACCGTCGCCCGGCTTCCGCTGTATCTGCGTGCACTGACCGCGCTCTCCGAGCGCTCGGTCCCCACGGTCTCCTCCGAGGAACTCGCCGCCGCTGCCGGGGTCAATTCCGCCAAGCTGCGCAAGGACTTCTCCTACCTCGGCTCGTACGGGACCCGCGGGGTCGGCTACGACGTGGAGTATCTCGTCTACCAGATCTCGCGCGAGCTGGGGCTGACGCAGGACTGGCCGGTTGTGATCGTCGGTATCGGTAACCTCGGCGCCGCGCTCGCCAACTACGGCGGCTTCGCCTCCCGCGGCTTCCGGGTCGCCGCGCTGATCGACGCCGACCCGGCCATGGCCGGCAAGCCCGTCGCGGGCATCGGCGTCCAGCACACGGACGAGCTGGAGCACATCATCGAGAGCAACGGCGTCTCGATCGGCGTCATCGCGACGCCGGCCGGGGCCGCCCAGCAGGTCTGCGACCGCCTGGTCGCCGCCGGTGTCACCTCGATCCTCAACTTCGCGCCGACCGTGCTGACCGTCCCCGACGGGGTGGACGTGCGCAAGGTCGACCTGTCGATAGAGCTGCAGATCCTCGCCTTCCACGAGCAGCGCAAGGCGGGTGAGGAGGCCGGGCCCGACGGGAGCGCCGCGGCCACCGCAGCCCGTGCCGCCGCCGCCGTGGCCGGCGACCGCAAGGGACCTGACGGGGACATGCCCGCCGTGATGCCGGCATGACTCTCCTCGTCGTCGGACTGAGCCACCGCAGCGCGCCGGTGAGCGTGCTGGAGCGGGCCGCACTCGCCCCCGAGGCGCGCGGCAAGCTGCTGCAGGACGCGGTGTCGGCCGAGCCGGTCACCGAGTCCGCGGTGCTCTCCACCTGCAACCGCATCGAGCTCTACGCCGACGTGGACAAGTTCCACGCCGGTGTCGCCGAACTCTCCACCCTCCTGGCCCGCCACAGCGGCGCCGGCCTGGAGGAGCTCACCCCTTATCTCTACGTCCACTACGAGGACCGCGCCGTCCACCACCTCTTCTCGGTGGCCTGCGGCCTGGACTCGATGGTCGTCGGCGAGGGCCAGATCCTCGGGCAGATCAAGGACGCGCTGGCCGTCGCCCAGGAACTGCACACCGCGGGACGGCTGCTGAACGACCTGTTCCAGCAGGCGCTGCGGGTCGGCAAGCGCGCCCACAGCGAGACCGGTATCGACAAGGCCGGGCAGTCGCTCGTCACCTTCGGGCTGGAGCAGCTCGCGGGCGGCCGGGACGTCGAGGACTGGGCGCGCGGCAAGCGGGCGCTGGTCATCGGCGCCGGTTCGATGTCGTCGCTGGCCGCCACCACCCTCGTCCGGGCCGGTGTCGGCGAGCTGGCCGTCGCCAACCGCACCGTCGAGCGCGCCGAGCGGCTCGTGCGGATCCTCACCGAGCCGGGCGGCCCCGGCGCCGCGAACGGGCTCGCCGCCCGCGCGGCCGCCATGACCTCCGTCCCGGCCGAGCTGGCGCTGGCCGACATCGTCGTCTCCTGTACCGGCGCGACCGGCCTGGTCCTGGCCGGCGAGATGGTCGCGGCCGCGCGCGAGGGGACCGCGGCGCCGCTGGCGCTGCTGGACCTCGCGATGCCGCGGGACATAGACGCCGCGGTCCACCGGATCGAGGGCGCGCACCTCGTCGACATCGAATCGCTGGCCGACGCGTCCGCGGACGCGCCGATGGCGGCCGACGTGGACAAGGTGCGCGGCATCGTCTCCGACGAGGTGGCCGCGTTCGGCGCCGCCCAGCGGGCCGCGCACATCACCCCCACCGTGGTCGCCCTGCGCACCATGGCCGCCGATGTCGTCGCCGGTGAGATCGCCCGGCTCGACGGCAGGCTCCCCGACCTGGACGACAAGCAGCGCGCCGAGATCACCCAGACCGTGCGCCGCGTCGTCGACAAGCTCCTGCACGCGCCCACCGTCCGGGTCAAGCAGCTGGCCAGCGAGCCCGGCGGCGCCGGGTACGCGGACGCCCTGCGGGAACTCTTCGACCTCGACCCCCAGACGGTCGCCGCCGTCAGCCGGGCCGACACGCGCGCCGACAGGCACGATGCACGGGAGCGGGCATGACCGACAGCACGACGAGAGCACTGCGGCTGGGCACGCGGCGCAGCAAGCTCGCCATGGCCCAGTCCGGGCAGGTCGCCGAGGCGGTGCGCGCGCTGACGGGCCGCGCCGTCGAACTGGTGGAGATCACCACCTACGGCGACACCTCCCGTGAGCACCTCGCGCAGATCGGCGGCACCGGCGTCTTCGTCTCCGCGCTGCGCGACGCACTGCTCGCCGGGGAGATCGACTTCGCCGTCCACTCCCTCAAGGACCTGCCCACCACGCAGCCCGACGACCTGACGCTGGCCGCGATACCCGTACGGGAGGACCCCCGGGACGCGCTGATCGCCAGGGACGGGCTCCGGTTCGAGCAGCTGCCGGACGGCGCGCGGGTGGGGACGGGGTCCCCCCGGAGGATGGCGCAGCTCAACGCCTGGGCCAGGTCGCTGGGCCGGCGTGTGGAGACCGTGCCGATACGCGGGAACATCGACACCCGCATCGGCTTCGTCGAGAAGGGGGAACTGGACGCGGTCGTACTGGCCGCCGCCGGACTCACCCGGATCGGCCGGATCGACGAGGCGACGCAGCTGCTGTCGCCCGACGTGGTTTTGCCCGCCCCCGGCCAGGGGGCACTGGCGATCGAGTGTGCCGCGGTCAACGTGGACCTCGTCGCCCGGCTCGCCGAGCTCGACGACCCGGACACCCGGGCCGCCGTGACCGCCGAGCGTTCCCTGCTCGCCGCCCTGGAGGCCGGCTGTTCCGCACCCGTCGGGGCGCTGGCCGACCTTTCCCCCGGCTCTCGACTTCGTTCGAGCGGGGCAGGCCCCACGGCCGGCGAGCAGGTTGTCACCGAATTGCATCTGCGCGGTGTCGTCGGCACGACCGACGGCAGCACGCTGGTGCAACTGTCCACCACCGGGCACGTACCCGCCTCTCCCGACGACGTGTCGGCCCCGCTCATGCTGGGCCGTGAACTCGCCGCCGAGATGCTCGCAAAGGGTGCGGCCGGTCTTATGGGGGAGCGAGCACTTTGAACCCCACCGCCCCAAACCACTCCGCCTCCGGTCAGGTCACCTTCCTGGGTGCCGGGCCGGGAGACCCGGGTCTGCTGACGCTGCGTGCCGTGGAGGCGCTGGCCTCCGCGGACGTACTGATCGCCGACCCGCAGGTGCTGGACGTCGTGCGCGTGCATGCCCGCGCACAGGTGGACACACCACTGCAGGCGTCAGCTGACGAGGCGTCAATCCCCGTCACCCCCAATGGCGTTTCCGCCCTTCGGGACACCGCCAATCTTGTCATGGCGGCGGCCCGTGCGGGCAAGCGGGTCGTCCGTGCCGTCACCGGGGATCCCGGTCTCGACGGCTACGTCGCCGAGGAGATGCTGGCCTGCGCCGCCGAGGGCATCGTCTTCGAGGTCGTGCCGGGCATCGCCGCGGCCGTCGGCGTGCCCGCGTACGCCGGTGTCCCGCTGCGGGACGCCGAGGGCACCGACGTCCGCTTCATCGATGCCCGCACCGCCGACGCGCGCTGCTGGTCCGAGGTGGGTGCCAGTGACGCCACCGCCGTCGTCTCCACCTCCCTCGACTCGGTGGCCGCGGCCGCCGGGGAGCTGGTGTCGGCCGGCCGCAAGCCGGACACCCCGCTGACCGTCACCGTCGCCGGCACCACCACCCGCCAGCGCACCTGGACCGCCACCCTCGGGTCGGTCGCCCAGGTCCTCAAGGCCGCCAAGGTGCTGCCCTCGCCGGACGGCGGCCAGCCGGTCATAGCCGTGGTCGGTGAGCGCAGTGCCGCGGCCCAGCGCGACCGTCTGTCGTGGTTCGAGTCCAAGCCGCTCTTCGGCTGGCGGGTGCTCGTGCCGCGGACGAAGGAGCAGGCCGCGTCGCTCTCCGACCAGCTGGTGTCGTACGGCGCGGTGCCGCACGAGGTCCCGACCATCGCAGTGGAGCCGCCGCGCACCCCGCAGCAGATGGAGCGCGCGGTCAAGGGCCTGGTCACCGGGCGCTACGAGTGGATCGCCTTCACCTCGGTCAACGCCGTCAAGGCCGTCCGGGAGAAGTTCGAGGAGTACGGCCTGGACGCCCGCGCCTTCGCCGGGATCAAGGTCGCCGCGGTCGGCGAGCAGACCGCCAAGGCGCTGGTCGCCTTCGGCGTGAAGCCCGACCTGGTGCCGAGCGGCGAGCAGTCGGCCGCCGGCCTGCTGGAGGACTGGCCGCCCTACGACCCGGTCTTCGACCCGATCGACCGCGTCTTCCTGCCGCGCGCCGACATCGCCACCGAGACCCTGGTCGCCGGGCTGATCGAGCTGGGCTGGGAGGTCGACGACGTCACGGCCTACCGGACCGTGCGTGCCTCGCCGCCGCCGGCCGAGACCCGCGAGGCGATCAAGGGCGGCGGGTTCGACGCCGTGCTGTTCACCTCGTCGAGCACCGTGCGGAACCTCGTCGGCATCGCCGGCAAGCCGCACAACGTGACCGTGATCGCCTGTATCGGTCCGGCCACCGCCAAGACCGCGGAGGAGCACGGGCTGCGGGTCGATGTCATGTCGCCCGAGCCGTCGGTGCACAAGCTGGCCGAGGCGCTGGCGGACTTCGGTGCGGCGCGGCGCGACGCCGCCGTCGAGGCCGGGGACCCGGTCACCCGGCCGAGCGAGCGGCGTCCCGGGTCGCGCAGACGCGCTCGCAGCTGAGCGGAGCGGCAGCAGCGGGAACGGCTTGAAGGGCGCCCTTTTGGGGGCGCCCTTCGCGCGTGGGCGGGCGGCCGCCGCCCTCGCCGAGCGGGACTACGCCGTCACCCGCTGCCCCTCACCCGCGGCGGCCCGGAGCAGCACGTCGGCGAGCCGGTCCGGGACGGAGAGCATCGGCCAGTGCCCGGTGGCGAGTTCGAAGAAGCCCACATGGGGCTCGGCGAGCACCTGGAAGCGCGGATCCCCCGACCGCACCAGGGACTCGACCACGGCGATGTCCATCCCCGTGCCGGTGCAGAAGACGCCGGTGCTGGGCAGTTCGGCGGTGGCACCCGACAGCCGGAGCGGCTGGGTGAGCGCGCCCAGCGGCTGCGGCGAGGCCAGGCGGGCGAGCCGGGCCAGCGCGTCTGCGCTGACGCCTGCGGTGTTGTTCCAGCCCTGCACGGCGTCGAGTGAAAGCGGGGGGATCCGCCAGCCGTCCTCGGCCCCTTCGGCCCGTTGCCGCCACCCGTCGCGGACCGCGGGATCGGGCTCGAACGCGTCCACCAGGCTGTGCACCGAGAAACCGTCCATCGGCAGGGGCGCCGACACGTACACGATCCGGGACACCCGGTCCGGGCGCCGGTCGGCGGCGCCCAGCGCCGGGAAGCTGCCGTGACAGTGCGCGACGAGTACCACCTCGGGCGCGTCCACATGATCGATGAGCTGTACCAGATCCTCGATATGGGTCTCCAAGTCCGTTTCCGGGCCCGCCAGATGGCGGCGGTCGCCCAGGCCCGTGAGCGTGGCCGCGTGGGCCTCGGCGCCCCGCTCCCGCAGCCGCTCCACCACGTCCCGCCACAGCCAGCCGCCCATATGACCGCCCGCCACCAGCACATACGCCGTCATCAACGCCTCCTCGTACAGCTCGGCCGCGCGGCCGGACCCCCGTTGACCCGGCCGCGCATGCCGTTACGGTAGGAACTCCCCCTGAGGGAGGTTCAAGGCATGACCGGGTCCGCGTCCCCCGACGGCATGTGGAGCATCGGCGAACTCGCCGAGCAGGCAGGCGTCACCGTCAAGACCGTCCGCTTCTACTCGGACCGCGGCCTGCTGCCCGAGGCCGGCCGCAGCGCCGGGGGCCACCGCCGGTACGGCCCCGGGGCCCTGGACCGGCTCCGCCTGATCCGTTCGCTGCGCACCCTCGACCTGCCGCTGCCGGAGGTGCGGCGGATCCTTGCCCAGGAGGACGCGCCGGGCGCGGCGGACGCCCTGGAGGACGCCGTCGCGGGGCAGCTCCGGGACCTCGGCACGCAACTGGCCGCCCTGCGCTGGCGGGAGGCCGCCCTGCACCTTCTCCGCGACTGCACGCCCGAGGAACGCGCCGACCGCCTGCGCCTGATCGGTGCGGTGAGCATCCCGCCGAGCACGGACGTCCTGGCCCGCTTCTGGCGTCATGTCCTCCCCCCGCGGCTCCCGGCCCGCCTGCTCTCCACGCTGCTCGAAGCGGCCGTGCCGCAGCCCCCGGCCGACCCGACCCCGTCCCAGGTGCTGGTCTTCGCCCGGCTGCACGCCGTCGCCACCGACCGCCGTGTCGTCGACATCGACGTCCGCCGCCTCGCCCCCCGAACCCCCGACGAGTCCTGCCGCCCGGCCGTCCTCTACGAGGGGCTGGTCGAGGCGTGCGCGCTCGCCTCGGCGGACGTACGAGACCGGCGGCCCCCGTACGCGGGCGAAGCCCTCGACTGCTTCGTCGCCGCCCACGCCGGCCTGCGCGGCACGCGGGACACCCCTGCCTTCCGCCGCCAACTCAGCGCCCAGCTGGGCCGGATCGCGCATCCGCTCCTGGACCGCTACTGGCAACTCGTCGGCGAACTTCCCTCCGCTTCCCGCCAGCCGACCATCGGCGCCATGGACGACTGGCTCCGCGCCGCGCTGGACGCACAGGTCGCTTAGGGGGTGCCGGGGGCGGGCCGCCGCCGGACCCGGCCCCTCCGACGGGCCGTCGGCAAAGGCACGGGCGGAGCGGGCGTAGCGTGGGCGGTATGACGAAGTACGGAAGCTTTCCCGGTGCGCGGCCGCGGCGGCTGCGTACCACGCCCGCGATGCGGCGGATGGTGGCCGAACACCGGCTGGACCCCGCCGACCTGATCCTTCCCGCGTTCGTGCGGGAGGGCATCGGCGAGCCGGTGCCGATCTCCGCGATGCCGGGCGTCGTCCAGCACACCCGCGACACGCTGCGCAAGGCCGCCGTGGAGGCGGTCGAGGCGGGGGTCGCCGGGATCATGCTGTTCGGGGTGCCGGAGGACGCCAAGAAGGACGGCGTGGGCACGGCGGGCACCGATCCGGACGGCATCCTGCAGGTCGCCCTCCGTGACGTGCGGGACGAGGTCGGCGACGACCTCATCATCATGTCGGACCTGTGCCTGGACGAGTTCACCGACCACGGCCACTGCGGCGTCCTGGACGCCGAGGGGCGGGTCGACAACGACGCGACGCTGGAGCGCTACGCCGAGATGGCGCAGGTGCAGGCCGACGCGGGCGCCCATGTCGTGGCGCCCAGCGGGATGATGGACGGGCAGGTCGGCGTCATCCGTGACGCGCTCGACCAGACCTCCCACGAGGACGTCTCGATCCTGGCCTACACGGTGAAGTACTCCTCCGCCTTCTACGGGCCCTTCCGGGAGGCCGTCGGCTCGTCGCTCCAGGGCGACCGCAAGACCTACCAGCAGGACCCGGCCAACCTCCGCGAGTCGCTGCGCGAGCTGGCGCTCGACCTGGCGGAGGGCGCCGACATGGTCATGGTCAAGCCGGCGCTGCCGTACCTCGACGTGCTGGCGAAGGTCGCGGAGACGGCGGACGTGCCCGTCGCCGCGTACCAGATCTCCGGTGAGTACGCGATGATCGAGGCGGCCGCCGAGAAGGGCTGGATCGACCGGGACAAGGCGATCCTGGAGGCGCTGACCGGCATCAAGCGGGCCGGCGCCGACATGATCCTCACGTACTGGGCGACGGAGGTCGCGCGGGGGCTGTGAGCCGCCCCGGCCGCCGGCCGCGCCGTGACACAGGCTCCCGTCCCGGGTCCGGGGCGGGAGCTTCGTCGTGGGGAGCGGGTTTTGTCCGCCGCACGCCGGGCACGGACCGGTTGTCAAGGAAGACCCCGACCGACCGAGGAGCGGGTAACCATGACCGCCAAGCGCAAGATGCAGGCCAAGGGCGCGCAGGTGATCGGCGCCATGAAGGAAGTCGTCGGCCGGGCCACGCACAACCGCAAGCTGGAGGCCGAGGGCAAGGCCGAGAAGCACGCAGGTCAGGGGCTGGACGCGGCCGAGAAGACCAAGGACGCGGTACGCAGGCCCTGGCAGCACTGACGCGCCGGTCCCCCACCGCGCCCTGCGATTCCGGGCCCCGGCCCGCTCGGCCGCTCAGTCCGCGACGGCCCGGACGAGCACCCGCGTCACGCTCGCGATCAGCGCATCGTCGGCGTCCGCGGCCTGCTCCGGCTTGCTCGTGAGCACGGCCAGCACGATCGGGGTGCCGTCCGGCGTCCAGGCCACGCCCACGTCGTTGCCGGTGCCGTAGGAGCCGGTGCCCGTCTTGTCGGCGACGGTCCAGTCCTCGTCCAGGGCGGCGCGGAAGCGGTGCGCGCTGGTCTCGTTGCCCTTCATCCAGGCCGTCAGCCGGCCCCGGTCCGACGGTGCGAGCGCGTCGCCGACCAGCAGCCGGGCGTAGGCGGTGCCGATGGCGGCGGGGCTGGTGGTGTCCGTCGTCCGCCACGGCTCGGCCGAGTTGAGGTCCGGCTCCCAGCGGTCGAGGCGGGTGGTCCGGTCGCCCAGGGAGCGGGCGAAGGCGGTGACGGCGGCCGGGCCGCCGAGTTCGCGCAGCAGCAGGTTGGCGGCCGTGTTGTCGCTGCGCCGGAGGGCGGCGGCGCACAGGTCGGCGATGGTCAGGCCGGTGGCGACGTGCCGCTCGGTGACGGGCGAGTTGTCGACGAGGTCGGCGGCGGTGTAGCGGATGCGGCGGGCCAGGGTCTCCCCGTCGCGGTCGAGGTCGCGCAGCACCGCGGCGACGGCAAGGGTCTTGAAGACCGAGCAGAGGGGGACCCGGGCGTGGGCGCGGTAGGCGGCCGTCGCGCCGGTGACCGTGTTGTGGGCGAAGGCGCCGACCCGTGCCCGGTGCGCGTGCTCCAGCCGGCGCAGCGCCGCGTACGGCGTGCGGGCGGTACGGGGCCGCGCGGCCGCGGGCGGGGTGGCGGACGCCAGGAGGCCCGCCGCCAGGAGTCCGGCTCCGGTGCCCAGCGCGGCGCGCCGGGGCGGACCGCCGGCGGGCGTGGCCGGCCGGCCGTTCCGGTGTGCTGCTCGCTGCATCGCTGCCCCTCCCGTGAGACCTGAGCGGCCCCGTACAACACCTGTGGAGTACGGGGCCGTTGCGGCAGGAGCGTAGGCGACGGCGGGACGCGGCGGCGGCCGGACGACGCGCGCGGGTCAGAGCCGCTCGGGCGTCCGGATGCCGAGCAGCGCCATGCCCTGGTGGAGGGTGCGGGCGGTCAGCTCGCACAGGAACAGCCGGTTCGCGATCTGGTCCGCGCCGCCCTCGGCCTTCAGGACCGGGCACTGGTCGTAGAAGGTCGTGAACAGCGAGGCCAGGCCGTAGAGGTACGCGGCGAGCTTGTGCGGCTCGTAGCCCGCGGCGGCCTCGGCGACGGTCTCGCCGAACTGGTCGAGGTGCAGGCCCAGGGCCCGCTCGGCCGGGGCCAGCGGCAGCTCCGGGTGCGCCGCGGGGGCCGCGTCACCGGCCTTGCGGAAGATCGACCGGATCCGGGCGTAGGCGTACTGGAGGTACACCGACGTGTCGCCGTTCAGCGACACCATCTGGTCCAGGTCGAACTTGTAGTCCCGGCTCGGCGACGTCGACAGGTCCGCGTACTTCACCGCGCCGATGCCGACCTGCGCGCCGTTCTCGGTGATCTCCTGCTCGGTCAGGCCGACCGCCGCGCCCTTCTCGCGCACCACCGCGGTCGCCCGCTCGGCGGCCTCGTCGAGCAGGTCCTCCAGGCGTACGGTCTCGCCCGCCCGGGTCTTGAACGGCTTGCCGTCGGCGCCGAGGACCGTGCCGTAGCCCATGTTGTGCGCGGTGACGTCGTCGGTCAGCCAGCCCGCCCGGCGGGCCGTCTCGAAGACCATCCGGAAGTGCAGCGACTGGCGGACGTCGACGACGTACAGGAGCGTCGTCGCCTTCAGGCCGAAGACGCGGTCGCGGATCGCGGAGAGGTCGGAGGCCGCGTAGCCGAAGCCGCCGTCCGCCTTCTGCACGATCAGCGGCACCGGCTGGTCGTCCTTGCCGCGGATCTCGTCGAAGAAGACCACCAGCGCGCCCTCGGAGCGGACCGCGACGCCCGACTCCTCCAGCAGCCGCGCCGTCTCGGCCATCATGTCGTTGTACGCGGACTCGCCGACGATCTCGTCGTCGCGGACCTCCATGTCCAGCTTCTCGAAGACCGAGTAGAAGTAGACCTTCGACTCGTCCACGAACCGCTGCCACAGGTCGAGGGTCTCCGCGTCGCCGGACTGGAGCGCCACGACCCGCTTGCGGGCCCGCTCCTTGAAGTCGTCGTCGGAGTCGAAGACGGCCCGCGAGGCCTTGTAGACGCGGTTGAGGTTGCTCATCGCCTGCTCGCCGTCGACGTCGGCCGCCGGGGCCAGCTCGCCGGGGTTCTCGATCAGGTACTGGATGAGCATGCCGAACTGGGTGCCCCAGTCGCCGATGTGGTGCCGGCCGATGGTCCGCTCGCCGGTGAAGTCCAGGATGTGGCGCAGGGCGTCGCCGATGACCGCCGAGCGCAGGTGCCCGACGTGCATCTCCTTGGCGACGTTCGGCTGGGCGTAGTCGATGACCGTGACGCCGGGCTGCTCCTTGAGCGGTACGCCGAGCCGGTCGTCGGCGGCGCGCGCGGCCAGCGTCTCGGTGATCGCCCGGTCGGCGACGGTGATGTTGAGGAAGCCGGGGCCGGAGACCTCGATCTCCTGGAGGAGGTCGCTCTCGCCGATCTCCGCGACGACCTTGGTCGCCAGCTCCCGCGGGTTGCCCTTGAGCTTCTTGGCGAGCGCCAGCATGCCGTTGGCCTGGAAATCCGCCCGGTCGCTTCGGCGCAGCAGCGGGTCCGCGGCGCCGGCCTCCGGCAGGGCTGCCGAGAGGGCGTCCGCGACGCGCTGGTGGACCGAAGCTGCGAGAGAAGTGACCGAGGCCATGAAGATGAGCTCTCTTCCGGAGGGAGGTGTCGTCGGAGTGGAAAGGGTTTGCCAATGAGTATCCCACGGCACTACCACTGATTTTTCGTCTGGGAGAATGGGCACCGTCAGGCATTTGGGCGCCCGCGCGCAAGACGGCGCATTTCAGGAAGCACCAGGAAGAGGAAGGGCCGATCGTGGCTCAGCAGAGCACCGAGACCGACTGGGTCTCCAGGTTCGCGGACGAGGTCATTGCCGAGGCGGAGCGCCGCGCCCCGGGCAAACCAGTCGTCTGCGCCTCGGGCCTGAGCCCGTCCGGCCCGATCCACCTCGGCAACCTCCGCGAGGTCATGACCCCGCACCTGGTGGCCGACGAGATCCGCCGCCGCGGGTACGAGGTCCGCCACCTCATCTCGTGGGACGACTACGACCGCTACCGCAAGGTCCCCAACGGCGTGCCGGGCGTCGACGACTCCTGGGCCGAGCACATCGGCAAGCCGCTGACCGCGGTGCCGGCCCCGGCCGGCTCGGCGTACCCGAACTGGGCGGAGCACTTCAAGGCCGCCATGTCCGAGGCGCTGGCCGAGCTGGGCGTCGAGTACGACGGCATCAGCCAGACCGCGCAGTACACCGCCGGCGTCTACCGCGAGCAGATCCTGCACGCGATGAAGCACCGCGCGGACATCGACGCGATCCTCGGCCAGTACCGCACCAAGAAGGCGCCGGCCAAGAAGTCGCAGAAGCCGGTCGACGAGGCCGAGCTGGAGGCCGCCGAGGGCTCGGGCGCGGCCGCCGAGGACGACGGCAGCGGCGGCTCGGCCGGCTACTTCCCGTACAAGCCCTACTGCGGGCAGTGCGAGAAGGACCTGACCACGGTCACCTCCTACGACGACGAGACCACCGAGCTCGCCTACACCTGCACCGAGTGCGGCTTCGGCGAAACGGTCCGGCTGAGCGAGTTCAACCGCGGCAAGCTGGTCTGGAAGGTCGACTGGCCGATGCGGTGGGCCTACGAGGGCGTGATCTTCGAGCCGTCCGGCGTCGACCACTCCTCGCCCGGCTCGTCCTTCGTCGTCGGCGGCCAGATCGTCCGGCAGATCTTCGACGGCGCGCAGCCCATCGGGCCGATGTACGCCTTCGTCGGCATCAGCGGCATGGCCAAGATGTCGTCGTCGCGCGGCGGGGTGCCGACCCCCGGCGACGCGCTGAAGATCATGGAGGCGCCGCTGCTGCGCTGGCTGTACGCCCGCCGCAAGCCCAACCAGTCCTTCAAGATCGCCTTCGACCAGGAGATCCAGCGGCTCTACGACGAGTGGGACAAGCTGGAGGCCAAGGTCGCCGACGGCACCGCGCTGCCGGCCGACGCCGCGGCGTACTCCCGCGCGGCCCGCACCGCCGCCGGCGAGCTGCCCCGCACCCCGCGCCCGCTGCCGTACCGCACGCTCGCCTCGGTCGCCGACATCACCGCGGGCCACGACGAGCAGACGCTCCGGATCCTCGGCGAACTCGACCCGGACAACCCGGTCACCTCGCTCGACGAGACCCGGCCGCGGCTGGCCAAGGCCGAGTACTGGATCAACACCCAGGTCCCGGCCGAGCAGCGCACCATCGTCCGTGACGAGCCCGACGCGAAGCTGCTCGGCACGCTCGACGAGCAGTCCCGGGGCTCGCTGCGGCTGCTGCTCGACGGCCTCGACGAGCACTGGTCGCTGGACGGCCTGACGACCCTGGTCTACGGCGTCCCGAAGGTCCAGGCGGGTCTGGAGCCGGACGCCAAGCCGACCCCGGAGCTGAAGGTCGCCCAGCGTGCCTTCTTCGCCCTGCTCTACCAGCTGCTGGTCGGCCGGGACACCGGGCCGCGGCTGCCCACCCTGCTGCTGGCCGTCGGCGCCGGCCGGGTGCGCGAGCTGCTCGGCGGCTGACGGGCCCGCCGGAGCGCCGCCGGGGAGTCGTAGACACCCCGCGCGGCCTCCGACCGAGGGAGGAGAAGGGTTCGGCCCCCGGGACGAGGATTCCCGGGGCCGGACCCTTCACGCTGGAGCCATGAGGGGATTCTTAGGCTTCATCGTCATGATCCAGGGCGTCATGGGATTCATCGGGCAGGTCTTCTTCGACCATGCCTGGGGGCTGCTGCCCCACTGGTTCGACCTCCCGTCGGTCGCCTACGCCGGCCTCTTCGCGGCGGGCGCGGCACTGGCCGTGTGGGGCGACCTGGACAAGAAGCGCAAGGACAAGCAGCGGGGGGAGACGGGAGCGGGGGCGCTGTAGCGGGGCGGGCCGTCGTACGGCAACCGGCGGGCGCGTCAGGCGATGTGTTCGTCCATCAGCTCCGCGTTGAGGCGGTCGCTGAACCGGTCCACGTAGCGGTTCACGTCCCGCGGCTGCAGGCGGACGCCGTACTGCGCCTCCAGGTTCGCGGCGAACGCGCCCGGTGTGGGCATGCCTTCGCCCTCTATCGAGTGCCGGAAGACCTGGTACAGGTCCTCTTCGGTGGGGGCCGCGGCCGGTGCCTGCGCGGGCTGCGGTTCCGCCTCCGGGGCGCCCTTGCCGAGCGGCCGCGTCCCGCCCGCGCCGTTGGGCACCGGGACCTGCCGGCCGGACTCCGCCGCGCGCGGCGCGGGTACCGGGGCCTGCGCGCCGGCCGGCACCTGGTGTTCGTCGGGCGCGGCCCCGTGCTCCTGCCCGGGGACGAACGCCGGGTCGTAGTTCCCCCGGTACGTCACCTGCTGCGGGGCCGCGAACCACTGGCTCGGCAGCTCCTCGGCCTCGGTGCCGGCACCGGCCTCGGCTCCGGCTCCTGCGTCGGGGACCGCGGCCCCGGCCGGCTCCTGCGCCGTCGGCTCCAGGGCGGGGGTGGCGGCGGACGGCCGGGGCGCCGGCAGCAGCTGCGGTTCGATGCCCGCGGCGGCCAGGCCCGCGGGAGCGGTCTCCGCCAGCGGCACGCCGTAGCGGGCGAGCCGCAGCGGCATCAGGGACTCCACGGGAGCCTTGCGGCGCCAGGCCCGGCCGAAGCGCGAACGCAGCCGCGCCTGGTACACCAGCCGTTCCTGCTCCAGCTTGATCACCGCGTCGTAGGACCGCAGCTCCCACAGCTTCATCCGCCGCCACAGCAGGAACGTCGGGACGGGCGCCAGCAGCCAGCGCGTGATCCGCACGCCTTCCATGTGCTTGTCCGCCGTGATGTCGGCGATCCGCCCGACGGCGTGCCGGGCGGCCTCGACGGTGACGACGAACAGCACCGGAATGACGGCGTGCATGCCCATGCCCAGCGGATCGGTCGCCGCCGCGGCGTTGAACGCCACCGTCGCGACCGTCAGCAGCCACGCCGTCTGCCGCAGCAGCGGGAAGGGCATCCGGATCCAGGTCAGCAGCAGATCCAGGGCGAGCAGCACACAGATGCCCGCGTCGATGCCGATGGGGAAGAAGTAGGCGAAGGTGCCGAAGCCCTTCTTCAGGGCGAGTTCGCGCACGGCCGCGTAGGAGCCGGCGAAGCCGATGGCGGCGATGGCCACCGCGCCGGTGATCACCACGCCGATGAGTATCCGGTGCGTGCGTGTCAGCTTCAGTGGCGCGGCCACCCGAGGACCCCTCCCAGTCGGTCTGTTGCGAGCGACAGCCTGGCACATGCCCGCGGAAGGACGTGTGCCGGTACGGGCGGAGCCCGGTGAAGGCCCCTGGGAGGTGACCGGCGCCCGGGTCCGGGACCGGGCCCGGGCGCTGTGCGTCCGGTCAGCCGTTGGCCTTGGTGGCGGCGGTGACCGCCTCCTTGGCGGCGGCCTGGGTCTGCTTGAGCAGGTCGGCGCTCTTGGGGGCGTCCGCGCCGGCCAGGCCCGCGCCGTTGTAGTTGACCGTCACGACGATGTTGGCGGTCCGGGCGACGACGGTGGTGTTCTTGAAGTTGGTGCCGTCGCGCTTCACGTCGTAGGTGATCGCGGTCGCCTCGTCGCCGGTGCCGGAGGTTTGGACGGTCGAGACCTTCTTGGCGTCCTTGGTGGCCTTCGCGTCGGCTATCTGCTTGGTGGCGAAGTCCGTGGCGCGCTTGTCTCCGCTGCCGACGCCCGGGTCGGAGTCGTAGCGCTGGTAGCCGACGTCCAGCCAGCGCCACTGGGTGCCGTCGACGCCCTTCTCGTCCGAGCTGGTCCACGAGCAGGTGCCGTGGGAGGCGTTGTCGGTGGACTTGCCGCGGTCCCCGGAGGTGTCCTTCGCCTTGGGCAGCATCTTCTTGACGGTGTCCTTGGAGAACGCCTCGCACGGGTTCGGCAGCGTCTTGAACTTCGCGGGCGCGACGGTCGGCGACGGCTTGGCGCTGCCGGGGGCGGCGGAGGAGGAGGCGTCACCGGAGCTGTCGCTGTCCGAGCCGGAGCAGCCGGCGACGAGCAGCACCGGTACTGCTGCGCAGGTGAGAAGGCTGGCGAGGCGCTTGGCTGAACGGTGCATGGTTCCTTCGCTGTTCGTCGTCGTCTGGTCGGCGGGCACGGCCGGGGGTGATGGCCGTGGAGCCCGCCCCGCCTCGCGTACGGGGCAGGGCTAGACGGCACGGTACGCGGCGTGGCGAGGTGGGTGACCGATTCATGTCGATGAGCACACCGGGGAAATCGGGCGTTTCCCGCAGGTGACCGGCAAAGCGGTCAAGGCGCTGGAAACGGACTATTCGCTGAGGCTGTCGGAGAGCTCGGTGGCCAGCGAACGGGCCTTGTCCTGCAGTTCCTGGCTGTCCGGCAACATCGACTTGTCCGTGGACCACTGGTCGTAGGTGAGCTGCACGATGACGTTCGACGTGCGAAAGACCACAGTGACGTCGCGGTGCACGCCGGAGTCCGCTGTGACCAATTTGTCATTGAGGAAGGCCGCGTCGCCGAGGTCGTCCAGGACGCGCGGGGCGGTGGAGCCGCCGGGGTCCGTGCTCGGGCCGGACGCCTGCGAGGGGCTCCCGGAGGGGGCCTTGCCCACGCCGTCCGAGGAGCTCTTGCCTGTCGTGCTGTCCTTCGCGTCCTTGTCCTTCGAGCCGTTCGCGACGGCTCCTTCGCCCTTGTCCTTGCTCTTGGAGGCGGACGGGGACGGGGCGGCGGGCGTGGGGGAGCCGGCGCCGCCGGACGGTATCTGTGCGGCCAGCGCCTTCTTGTCGTAGATCCCCTGCGCCTTGTCGTCGTCGCTGACGGCGGAGTCGTAGGAGACCACGCGCTGGATGTCCAGGCTCAGGTGGCGGGTGCCCGCGGTCGTCTCGCGGGTCCAGTGGCAGCCGACGCGGCGGTCGGTGTCATAGGTGATGTCGGCCTGGCCGCCGTAGATCTTCTTGGCGTCGGCGCTCGACAGCGATTGGCCGTCGCCGGGCAGCATGCCGCGGATGATGCGGCGCGAGGGCAGCCCGCAGGCTTCCGGGAGGGTCTGGTAGCGGCCCGGCTCGGCCGCCTGGCTCGACGAGGTGGTGCTGCCGTCCTTGGCGTCGGCGGCGCCGCCGTCGGGGCCGGAGTCGTCGCTGCAGCCGGCGAGACCGGCGGCCAGCGCCACGGCCACGACCAGCGCGGCACCGGGTACGAACGGCTTCCGTGGCATCGTTCGCGGCTCCTTCCCCTGCGAAATGCGGTTGCCGCCGGTCGGCGGCCGATGGACACAATGTCTATCGCACGTCTTGCCGCAAACGCCGGTTCGCCGTCCAAGATCGGATAAATTGTCCGGCTTTTGCGTTTTTTACAAATTCGGGGGAATGAGGAACTCATGTCGTACGTCGAGGTGCCCGGCGCGCAGGTGCCGATCCGGATGTGGACGGATCCGGCCACGGTCGAGGGCGTCGCGATGCAGCAGCTGCGCAATGTCGCCACCCTGCCGTGGATCAAGGGCCTGGCCGTGATGCCGGACGTCCACTACGGCAAGGGCGCCACGGTCGGCTCGGTCATCGCCATGCACGGCGCGGTCTGCCCGGCGGCGGTCGGTGTGGACATCGGCTGCGGGATGAGCGCGGTCAAGACCTCGCTCACCGCGGACGACCTGCCCGGCGACCTCTCCCGGCTCCGCTCGAAGATCGAGCAGGCGATTCCGGTGGGGCGCGGGATGCACGACGATCCCGTCGACCCCGGACGGCTGCACGGCTACCCGACCGCGGGATGGGGCGACTTCTGGTCGCGGTTCGACGGGGTGGCCGACGCCGTCAAGTTCCGCCAGGAGCGCGCCACGAAGCAGATGGGTTCGCTGGGCAGCGGCAACCACTTCATCGAGTTCTGCCTCGACGACGCCGGCGCGGTGTGGCTGATGCTGCACTCCGGTTCCCGGAACATCGGCAAGGAGCTGGCCGAGTTCCACATGGGGCAGGCGCAGAAGCTGCCGCACAACCAGGGCCTGGTCGACCGCGACCTCGCCGTCTTCATCGCGGACACCCCGCCGATGGCGGCGTACCGCAACGACCTGTTCTGGGCGCAGGAGTACGCCAAGCACAACCGGGCCGTGATGATGGCGCTCTTCCAGGACGTCGTCCGCAAGGAGTTCAGCAAGGCCAGGCCGACGTTCGAGCCGGTGATCTCCTGCCACCACAACTATGTGGCGGAGGAGCGGTACGACGGCATGGACCTGCTGGTGACCCGTAAGGGCGCGATCCGGGCGGGCAGCGGCGAGTACGGCATCATCCCGGGCTCGATGGGCACCGGCTCGTACATCGTCAGGGGACTGGGCAACGCCGCGTCCTTCAACTCCGCCTCCCACGGCGCCGGCCGGAAGATGAGCCGGAACGCCGCGAAGAAGCGGTTCTCCACGCGGGATCTGGAGGACCAGACGCGGGGTGTGGAGTGTCGTAAGGACTCCGGTGTGGTGGACGAGATCCCCGGCGCCTACAAGCCGATCGAGAAGGTCATCGACCAGCAGCGGGACCTGGTCGAGGTCGTGGCCAAGCTCAAGCAGGTGGTGTGTGTGAAGGGCTGAGCGGGGTTCGGTGGGCCCGGGCCCGGGGCGGTCCCGCGCGGTGTGCGCCGGACCGCCCTTTTGCGCGTGGGCCGGGGTGCGGGGCGCCCGGAGCCGGAGCCGGGCCGCGTGTCCGGGGGGCTCAGGCGGTGCGGTGGACCTTGGAGTTGGAGGCCTGGGCGCGGGGGCGGACCACCAGCAGGTCGACGTTGACGTGGGAGGGGCGGGTGATCGCCCAGGTGATGGTGTCGGCGACGTCCTCCGCGCTCAGCGGCTGGTCGACGCCCTCGTAGACCTTGGCCGCCTTGGCGGCGTCGCCACGGAAGCGGGTGGTGGCGAACTCGTCGGTCTTGACCATGCCCGGGGCGACCTCGATGACGCGCACCGGCTCGCCGCACAGCTCCAGGCGGAGCGTCTCGGCGATGACATGGGCACCGTGCTTGGCGGCGACGTAGCCGCCGCCGCCCTCGTAGGTGCCATGGCCGGCGGTGGAGGAGAGCACGACGACCGTGCCGTCGCCGCTGGCGGTGAGCGCGGGCAGCAGCGCCTGGGTCATGTGGAGCACGCCCAGCACATTGACCTCGTACATGGCGCGCCAGTCGGCGGGGTCGCCGGTGGCGACGGGCTCCGCGCCGTAGGCGCCGCCGGCGTTGTTGACCAGGACGTCGATGGAGGGGTAGCGGCCGAGCGCGGCCGCGAAGGCGTCGACGGCGGCGCGGTCGGTGACGTCGAGCGCGTGGGCCTCGGCGTTCGGCAGCTCGGCGGCGAGCGCCTCGATGCGGTCCTTGCGGCGGGCGGTGAGCACCACGCGGTAGCCGGCCGCGGCCAGTGCGCGCGCGGTGGCGGCGCCGATGCCGCTGCTCGCTCCGGTGACGACGGCGGTACGGGCCTCGGCGGTCATGGCACTCCTCAGGGCGGTGGGGGTCCCCCTGCTCCGCGAGGGCCGGGGGAGGGTGGTCCCCGGCCAGGATATGCAGGCGCGGTCAGCGGCCCCTGGGGGCGTACATGATCACGGCCATTCCGGCCAGGCAGATCAGGGCCCCGGTCACGTCCCAGCGGTCGGGGCGGTAGCCGTCGGCGACCGCGCCCCAGGCCAGCGAGCCGGCGACGAAGACACCGCCGTACGCGGCGAGGATCCGGCCGAAGGCGGCGTCCGGCTGGAGGGTGGCGACCCAGCCGTAGACCCCGAGCGCGATCACTCCGGCGCCGATCCAGACCCAGCCCTTGTGCTCGCGGACGCCCTGCCAGACGAGCCAGGCACCGCCGATCTCGAAGAGGCCGGCGAGGACGAAGAGGGCGGCGGAGCGGGCGAACAGCATGGGGGAAGCCTACGGAAACCGGGTGCCTCCACGCCCCCGGCTGGGGCAGGGCGGCCGGCGGGGAGTGCTGCAGGGGGCCGGGGCGTGGAGGGCGGGGCGGCTGTCAGTGGGGTGTGGCAGGTTCGGGGCATGCTGATCGAACGGGCTTACGTGGACGTTCCGCCGGGGGAGGGGACGGCCGGGAGCGGCTGGCCCTGGACGGTGCCGTGTGTGCGCCAACTGGCAGAGGAGGGGCTGACCTTCCCCGCCCCGGTGACTTTTCTGGTGGGGGAGAACGGGTCGGGCAAATCGACGCTGGCCGAGGCGCTGGCGGAAGGCTTCGGACTGGATTCGTACGGCGGCTCGGCGGGCTACAAGTACGCGAGTTCGCGGGAGGCCTCGCTGCTCGGCGGTCTGATGCGGTTCGATCCGACGCGGGAGGGCCGGCAGATGGTGCGCGGCCCGCGGGTCCGCCGGCGGGGGTTCTTCCTGCGGGCCGAGACGGCGCTGGAGGCGTTGAGCGGGGAGCGGAGGTCGAACCGGCTGTCCCGGTCCCCGGAGGAGCTGAGCCATGGGGAGGGCTTTCTGCTGGCCTTCCGGGAGCGGTTCCTGCAGCGGGGCCTGTATGTGCTGGACGAGCCGGAGGCGGCACTGTCCTTCTCCTCCTGTCTGGAACTGGTCGGGTTGATGGACGAGTTGGGGCGCAGTGGGGCACAGATCGTCTGCGCCACCCACTCGCCGCTGCTGACGGCGCTGCCCGGTGCGGCGATCGTGGAGGTCGGCGAGCACGGGATGCGGCGCGTGGAGTGGGCGGAGCTGGGGCTCGTCGACCACTGGCGGCGCTATCTCAACGACCCCCGGAAGTATCTGCGGCACGTGCTGGAGGGGTGAGGGCGGCGGGCCGGGCGGCGTCTGTGGAGCCGTCGTCCTCGGGCGCGGCGCCGGTCCACTGCTGGAGGGCGCACCGCAGCGCCGTGGCGCGCTCGGCCGGGGCCGTGGCATCGGTGGCCCAGGCGATATAGCCGTCGGGGCGGACGAGGAGTGCCGTGCGGCGGTCGCTGCGCCAGGACGCGGTCACCACACGGTCGGCGGCGGGCCGCAGTCCGCCGGGCTCGTCGGCGGGAGTGATCAGGACGAATCTGCCCTGGCGGAGGAGTGCGTAGAGGCGGCTGCCGTCGGCGAGGCGGATGTCGGGGGCGCGCCGGCCGGCGAGGGGGTGGGTGCCGGGCCCGGCCGCGTAGGCGATGCCGATGCCGGAGACGGTGCGCATCGCGCGGCGGGCCAGCGGCCCCAGGTGGTTGAAGAGCCGGGCGCCGAGCGTGCGGACGGCGCGCCAGGGGCCGGTGCGCAGGATGGCGACCCGGATGAGCGCGCCGCTGCTGCGCAGCACCTGCTTGCCCACCGGGTGGCGCTCGGCCTGATAGCTGTCCAGCAGGCTGTCGGGGGAGTGGCCCCGGAGCACCGCGGCGAGTTTCCAGCTGAGGTTGGCGGCGTCCTGGAGGCCGGTGTTCATGCCCTGCCCGCCGGCGGGGGAGTGCACATGCGCGGCGTCGCCGGCGAGGAAGACGCGGCCCACGCGGTATTCGGGGGCCTGGCGCTCGTCGCTGTGGAAGCGGGAGACCCAGCGGGCGTCGTACATGCCGTAGTCCCTGCCGAGGGCGAGCCGGGCGCACTCGCGGACCTCGTCGAGGCCGGCGGGCGCGGCGTCGTCGGCCTGGCGGTGGCGGTTCCAGCCGATGACGCGGTACCAGCCGTTGCCGAACGAGCCGATCAGGGCGAAGGCGTCGTCGTTGGCGTCGACGGTGAAGGGGGACTCGGGCTCCTGGGCCAGCCGGACGTCGGCGAGCATCAGCGAGCGGATCACGGACTTGCCGGGGAACGGCAGGCCGACGGCCTCGCGGATGGTGCTGTGGACGCCGTCGGTGCCGACGGCGTACGCGGCACGGAGGCTGCCGAGGCCCTCGCCGGTACGGAAACGCACCGTCACGCCGTCGGCGTCCTGGTCCAGGCCGAGCACCTCGGCCTCGTAGCGGAAGGCGACCCCGGCCCGGCGGGCCCGCCGCTCCAGCAGCCGCTCGACCTCGAACTGCGGGGTGATCAGCACGAACGGGAAGCGGGAGCGGAGCCGGGTCGCGTCGAAGGCGGCGTCCCCGAAGAGGCGGAGGGCGGCGAGCCGATGGCCGCCGGCGACCAGCTCGTCGGCGAGACCGCGGGCGTCCAGTTGCTCCAGGGTGCGGGCGTGGACGGCCAGGGCGCGGGTGAGGTTGCTGATCGTGGCGGGACGGCGCTCCAGGAGCGTGACGCCGAGTCCCGCCTCGGCGAGGTCCCCGGCGAGCAGCAGGCCGGTGGGGCCGGCGCCGACGACGATGACGTCCGTATCGCGGGCCGCGGGCACCTTGCCCTTCTCGGGGCCGTCGTGACCGGTCCGGTGCTTCATGTCATCCATGCTGTCCGCCTCCTGCGCCTGTTCGTGCCGTGCCGTGCCGTGCCTTGCCTCTGCCTTGCCTCTGCTTGTCTCTGAGCCTGCGCCCGGGCCCGCGTCGGTGTGCGTGCCAACGCATGTGGGTCAACGCTTGTTGGCAAGCGTAAGGCGCTCGGCTCTGGCGTGTCAACGGCTGTTGGCCTACAGTTGTTGGCATGGTCGAACATGCTCCCTCCGCCGCCGGTACCGATGCCGATATCGACGCCGATCCCGGTACCGCTATCGATGCCGCGGCCGCCGGTCCGGCGGATCCCGCCCGCCCCCGTCGCTCGGCCGCGACCCGCGCCGCGATCCTGGCCGCGGCCCGGGACCGCTTCGCCGCGGACGGCTACGAGCGCGCCACCATCCGCGCCATCGCCAGGGACGCGGAGATCGACCCGTCGATGGTGATGCGCTACTACGGCAACAAGGCCGGTCTCTTCGCGGCCGCCTCCGAGATCGAGGTGCACGCCCCGGACCTCTCCCACGTCCCGCGCGAGGAGGCCGGCGCCCGGCTCGTACGTCACTTCCTGGAGCGCTGGGAGTGCGACGAGACGCTGACCGGCATGATGCGCGTCGGCGTCACCAACGAGGCGGGCGCGCAGCGGATGCGCGGCGTGTTCGCGGAGCAGATCAAGCCGGTGCTGGCGGCGGTCTGCCCGGTGCCCGAGGAGGCGCCGACCCGGGCCGCGCTGATCGCCTCCCAGATACTCGGCATGGCGCTGTGCCGCTATGTGCTGCACATCCCGCCGGCCGTGGACCTCGGCCACGACGAACTCGTCGCCTGGCTGGCCCCCACCGTCCAGCGGTATCTGACGGCGGAACAGCCCTGACGGCGGAACGGCCCTGACGGTGGAACAGTCCGGGAGGCGGAGCGGCTCGGAGGATCGGAGCGGTCCTGAGGGCTGCGGGCCCCGGCGCGCGGGTCAGCGTACGTAGGCGGTCGGCGGCACCCCGACCGTGGCGGTGACCGCGCGGATCAGATGGGCCTGATCGCTGTAGCCCAGCTCGGCGGCGAGCGCGGCCCAGTCGACGTCCGCGTCGGCCGCGGCACGCTCCAGGGCCTCGTGCACCGGTAGCGCAGCAGCATCCACTTGGGGCTGACCCCGACGTACCCGGCGAACAGCCGCTGCAGGGCCCGTACGGACAGGCCCTCGGCCGCCGCGAAGTCCGCGACCCGGCGGATCGTGCGGTCCGTGCGGATCCGGTCGGCCAGCGCCATGGCGAGGCCGGCCTGGGCGAGGGTGTGGGGCCCGGCCCGCAGGCGGGGGACCAGGAAGGCGTCGAGCGCGGCCACCCGGGCGTCCTCGTCCTCGGGCTCCAGCACGGCGGCCGCGGCATCCGGCGGCTCCGATGCGGCGGCAACGGCATCCGTCTCCACTGCCGGGGCAGCGGCCTCCGGCTCCGCTCCCGGGACAGCGGCCTCCGGCCCCGGTACCGCGCCCGCCGTCTCACCGGTCCCGAACACCGTCGCCAGCGGCAGTCTGCGGTCGGTCCAGTCCGTGGCGGGCCGCTCCGGGGTGAACGGCCGGAACCCGCCCGGCCGGAACTGCACCCCGCACACCCGCCCGCGCCCCGTCAGCTTCTGGGCGAACAGCTGCCGCCCGGCGCCCGTGACCTCGCCGAAGCCGGGGCGGTCGGCGTACCGCTGGAAGACGAGGTTCACGCAGGGGTGCGGGACGACATGCGTGGCGTACGGCTCGGAGAGGTCCCAGTCGATCAGCCAGTAGTGCTCGACATAGGGGCGCAGCGGTACGGCGGGGGTGCGGCGGCGGAACTGCACCCGCGCGAAGAGTCCGGAGGCGTCGACGATGCCCCGGGTGTCGCGCCGTGGAGCGGCCATGCCGAAATTTTAGGGGCGCGGGGCGGGCGGGGCCTGTCGCGTTTTTTCAAGCCACCCCCGGCACCGGCCCGTAGCGTCATCGCCATGACCGACAAGCACGACATTACGCATGAAAACCTCCCGAATGGACCCGCCGGCGCGACCGGACCGGACGCTGCTGCCGCGACCGGGCCGGACACTGCCGCCGCCCCCGACCCCGCCGGTCCGGCCCGTGTGCCCCCGCCGATCAGCGCGCTGCTCGACTCGGCGGCCGCCGCGGCGCTCCCCGTGCTGCGCGGGGTGCGCGACGACCAGCTGGGGCTGCCGACGCCGTGCGCCGAGTACGACGTACGGGCGCTGCTCAACCACCTCTTCCAAGTGGTCGTCGCCTTCCAGGAGCTGGCCGCCAAGAAGGACGTCGACTTCGGCACCACCCCCGACCGGCTCGGGGCGTACGGGCCGCGGTGGCCGGACCGGTTCGCCGAGGAGACCGCGCGGCTGGTCGCGGCGTGGGCGGCGCCGGGCGCGGAGGAGGGCCTGACCGGCAGGATGAGGCTGCCGGCCCGGACCGTCGGCGCGATGGTGCTGCTGGATCTGACGGTGCACGCCTGGGACCTGGCGCGGGCGACCGGCCTGCCGTACGCGCCGGCCCCCGGCTGTGTGGCCGAGCTGCGGGCGCTGGTCGCCCAGATGGCCCCGACCGCCCGGAGGATGAACGTCTTCGCCGACCCGCTGCCCCTCCCGCCCGGCGCCTCGGGCCTCGACGCCCTGCTGGCGGAGACCGGCCGCGACCCGCACTGGACGGGCGCCTGACGGGCCGTCGGCCGCCCGCTCCGACAGATGGCCTGATGCCGCCCGCGCCACGCCGCCATCGCCCCTAGGCTCGGTCACGGCCACGGCCACGGCCGCGATCACGGCCGCGATCGCCACGGCGCACGGGACCGGCTACGGCGCACGAGACCGGCCCGGCCCCGGCCCCGGCACCACCCAGGACCGGCACACGGCACACAGCGGGAAGACGGCACACGGCACACGACGGGAAGGCGGCCCGCGGATGGACGAGCATCGGATGCCCCGCGACCGAGGGCTGCCCCGCGACCGGCTCCCCGAGGCCCTGATCGACTTCTACGGGCTGGCGCCGCTGCCGCGTGAGGGCGGGCGGTTCCGGCGTACCTGGGCGGGCCCGACGCGCCCCGACGGGCGGCCCGAGGGCTCGGCGATCGTGATGCTGCTGACCGCCGAACCGGGCGACTTCTCCGCCCTGCACCGGCTGCCCACCGACGAGATCTGGCACTACTACCGCGGCGACCCGCTCACCTTGCTCCTCCTCTCCGAAGAGGCCGACGCCCCGGACGCGGGTCCCCCAGCCATCGACACCCCACACGCCGGCCCCCCGACCCCCGGCGCCCCCGGGACCACAGCCACCCCCGCCGTCACCCCGGCCCCCGCAACGCCCTCACCCCCCACCCGCACCGTCCTCCTCGGCCCCGACATCCTCGCCGGCCAGCACGTCCAGTTCACGGTGCCGGCCGGCACCTGGATGGCCGCCGAGGTCGCCGACGGCGGCTCCTGGACGCTGTTCGGCTGCACGATGGCGCCCGGTTTCACCTTCGAGGACTACGAGCACGGGGACGCCGCCGAGCTGGCCGCGCGCTTTCCCCAGGAGGCGGCGCGGATCGCCGTGCTGAGCCGCCCATGACCGACAACGGGCCCGGCCCCGCCCGCCGCTCCGCGCTGCCCGACCTCGGCGGGCAGGTCGCCCTCGTCACCGGCGCCGCCGGCGGCCTCGGCCGGGGCATCGCCCTGCGGTTCGCCGCCGCGGGGGCCGCCGTCGTGGCGCACTACCGCACGGGCGCCGGGGCGGCGCGGGCGCTGGTCGAGCGGATCGAGGCGGAGGGCGGGAGCGCGCTGGCGCTGGCCGCGGATCTGGCCGTCGAGGAGGAGTGCCACCGCCTGGTGGCCGAGGCGGCCGGCTGGCGCGGGCGGCTGACCGCGCTGGTGAACAACGCGGGGGTGCAGCCGACGCAGGAGCTGGCGGGGATGTCGCTCGCCGACTGGCGGGCGGTGGCGGACGTGAACGTGCACAGCGTCTTCGCCTGCACCCAGGCCGCGGCGGCCGTGATGCGGGCGGGCTCGGGGGGTTCGGTGACGCATATCGCCTCGATCGAGGCGGACCGGCCCGCGCCGCGGCACGCCCACTACTGCGCGTCGAAGGCGGCGGTGGTGATGCACGCGCGCGCGGCGGCGCTGGAGTACGGCGCGGACGGCATCCGCGTCAACAGCGTCTCGCCGGGCCTGATCGACCGTCCCGGCCTGGCCGGGGACTGGCCGGAGGGGGTGCGCCGCTGGCAAGCCGCGGCGCCCGCGGGGCGGTTGGGCAGGCCAGAGGACGTGGGCGATGCCTGTGTCTTCCTCGCCTCGCCGATGGCGTCCTGGATCACCGGGCACGAGCTGGTGGTGGACGGCGGGGTCTCGGCCCGGCCGACGTGGTGACCCGAGGGGTCCGTCGCGCCGGGGCGCGGCCGCCCACCGCGCCCCGGGGCTCCGCTGAACCGTTACGGCCAGACCAGGCAGTACGCCTGGTGCCCCGCCTCGTGCAGCCGGTGGCTGAAGTCCTGCCACTCGTGCAGCAGCTGGTAGACGGTGAAGGCGTCGCGCGGACCGCCGCGGTCGGGGACCGTGGACCAGATGAAGGCGGCCGCGCCGACCGACTCCTCACCGACCCCGCGCAGCGGGTCGACCACCGTCATGGGGAGCTTGACGACGGCGTAGTCGGGGTGGAGCACGACGAGTTCGAGCGGCGGAACCTTGTGGAGCGGTATGCCCTCTATACCGGTGAGGACCATGGCGGCCATCGTCTCCGGCTTGATCTTGCTGAACATGCCGCCCATGCCGAGCTCGTCACCGCCGAGCTCCTCGGGACGCATGGAGACCGGGACCCGGGCCGCGGTCGCGCCGTTCGGCGCGCCGAAGTACCTGTACGTCACCCCCATGCGGCCGCCTCTGATTTCCCCGCCTGTGCTCTCGTGGCCCGTGGTTTCCTCGCGCGTGGTCCGGTCACCCGTGGTTTCCTCGCGCCGGTGACGGCCGCGCTGGGCGCGCTCGGGACCCCGGTCATTGGTTCCCTCGCCCAGTTCGCCACCGCGATGCATATCTCCACCCGACCACTCGCAGCCCCAGCCGCGCAACCCGATCATCGTCTCAGAGACCTCCCCCGTCACCGGCGCGTGAAACGCCCGGCCGCACGCCCCCGTGCGCCTCTGAGACCATTGCTTGCGTGACTTACTCGTACGTCGGCCCAGTTTCGCAGACGAGTGGGGGCTGACGCCCGGTCGAGAGCGAGAGGAATCAAAAAAGGAGCGAGAGTGAACCGTGCGGCGCCCGCGGGCGTATCGCGCGGGAGATTCCCGCACCCGTCGTCAGCCGGGCCGCGTCCCCGCGCCGCCCGCCCGCCGTTTATGCAGGTCAGGATCCCAGTGTCTTTTCCCTATGAAGCCCCTGTTTCGCAGTCGCTGTTCGACCGTGCGTCCGCCGTGACGCCGGGCGGCGTCAATTCTCCGGTGCGGGCCTTCCGGGCCGTGGGCGGTACGCCCCGGTTCATGGTGTCCGGCACCGGTCCGTACCTCACCGACGCCGACGGCCGCGAGTACGTCGACCTCGTGTGCTCCTGGGGGCCGATGATCCTCGGGCACGCGCACCCCGAGGTGATCGCCGCCGTCCAGGAGGCGGTCGCCCGCGGCACGTCCTTCGGCACGCCGGGCGCGGGCGAGGTCGAGCTGGCCGAGGAGATCGTGGCCCGGATCGAGCCGGTCGAGCAGGTGCGGCTGGTCTCCAGCGGTACCGAGGCGACGATGTCGGCGATCCGGCTGGCGCGCGGGTTCACCGGCCGGCCGAAGGTGATCAAGTTCGCGGGCTGCTACCACGGGCACGTGGACGCGCTGCTGGCCGCGGCCGGTTCGGGCGTGGCGACCCTCGGGCTGCCCGACACGCCGGGCGTGACGGGCGCGCAGGCCGGCGACACGATCGTGCTGCCGTACAACGACCTGGAGGCGGTGCGGGCCGCGTTCGCCGCGCACCCGGGCGAGATCGCCTGTGTGATCACGGAGGCGGCGCCGGGCAACATGGGTGTGGTGCCGCCGCTGCCGGGCTTCAACCAGGGCCTGAAGGACCTGTGCGCCGGCGACGGGGCGCTCTACATCTCCGACGAGGTGATGACCGGCTTCCGCGTCAGCAAGGCCGGTTGGTACGGCATTGACGGGGTTCGTCCGGATCTGATGACGTTCGGCAAGGTCATGGGCGGCGGCTTCCCGGCCGCGGCCTTCGGCGGCCGCGCGGACGTCATGGCGCACCTCGCCCCGGCCGGCCCGGTCTACCAGGCGGGCACCCTGTCCGGGAACCCGATCGCCACCGCCGCGGGCGTCACGCAGCTGCGGCTGCTGGACGACGCCGCGTACGAGAAGGTCGACGCGGTCTCCGCTCAGGTGCGGGGCCTGGTCACCGACGCGCTGGCGAAGGAGGGCGTGGCGCACCGGGTCCAGGCCGCGGGGAACATGTTCACGGTCTTCTTCACGGACGCCGAGGTCACCGACTACGACGCCGCCAAGGCGCAGGAGTCCTTCCGCTTCACCGCCTTCTTCCACTCGATGCTGTCGCAGGGCGTCTACCTCCCGCCGTCCGCCTTCGAGTCGTGGTTCCTGTCCACCGCGCACGACGCGGCGGCCGTCGAGCGCATCGCCGCCGCCCTGCCGGCCGCCGCGCGTGCCGCCGCCGCGGCGACGGCCTGAGGACCGGCGCACGGACCGGCGACCGCTTGCCGACGACTGAATGAATGGGTGACATGAGCAGCGAAGACATCACCGTGGTGCATCTGATGCGGCACGGCGAGGTGCACAACCCCGACGGCGTCCTCTACGGCCGCCGGCCCGGCTACCACCTCTCCGACCTGGGGCGGAAGATGGCCGACCGGGTGGCGGAGCACCTCACGGGGCGGGACATCACGCATGTCGTCGCCTCGCCCCTGGAGCGTGCGCAGGAGACCGCGACGCCGATCGCCGGTGCGCACGGCCTGGAGCTGGCCACCGACGAGCGCCTGATCGAGGCGGGCAACGTCTTCGAGGGGAAGACCTTCGGGGTCGGTGACGGCGCGCTGAAGAAGCCGGGGAACTGGAAGTACCTGACGAATCCGTTCCGGCCCTCCTGGGGCGAGCCGTACCTCGAACAGGTCGTCCGGATGATGGCGGCGCTCGGCGCGGCGCGGGACGCGGCGCGCGGGCACGAGGCGGTGGCGGTCAGCCACCAGCTGCCGATCTGGATCGTGCGCAGCTTCGCGGAGCGCCGACGGCTGTGGCACGACCCGCGGAAGCGGCAGTGCACGCTGGCCTCGCTGACGTCCTTCACCTTCCACGGCGACAAGATCGTTTCGGTGGGGTACAGCGAGCCCGCGCGCGACCTGGTTCCCTCCCATCTTCTGGCGGGCGCCAAACCCGTCAAGGGAAAGGCCAAGGCTTTCGGGGCCTGACGGCGTGTCACGTGGCGGAACGTCAGTTCCGCCCCCGACGGCACCGTCGGACGGGCCGGCCGCTACCCCCGATGCTCGACATGCCCTCGTCTCCAATGTCCGTTTATATGGATATTGAGTTCGGCGAGCACGGATGGGGTCGAGGGTATGCGCGCGATCAGTCGGCGAGACCTGCTGGGCATGGGAGCCGGTGCCGCCACGGCACTGGGCATCGCCGGCTGCTCGTCGTCGAACCCGCGCGCCGCGGTGGACGCCCCGCGCGTACGGAGTTCGGTACAGGCCCGCCCCAAGCTCATCGGTGACGGTTCGACAGCGCACTACGGCGCGCAGCCCGGACAGCCGAAAGCACCCGGACGGCTGGAGCCCGGACAGACCCCTCCGCAGTTCGTGGTCTTCTCCTGGGACGGGGCCGGAGAGGTCGGAAACGGCCTCTTCCCCCGTTTCCTGAAGCTCGCCAAGGACCACGGCGCCGCGATGACCTTCTTCCTGTCCGGGCTCTACCTCCTGCCCGAATCGCGAAAGCACCTCTACGAGCCGCCGAACAACCCCGCCGGCGCCTCCGCCATCGGCTACCTCAGCGACGAGCACATCAAGGAGACGCTGGCGAACGTCCGCGCGGCCTGGCTCGACGGCCACGAGATCGGCACCCACTTCAACGGGCACTTCTGCACCGGCCCGGGCACCGTCAGGCGCTGGACCCCCCTCCAGTGGCAGTCCGAGATCGACCAGGCGATGGAATTCGTCACGACCTGGCGCACGAACACCGGGTTCACGGACCTCGACCCGCTGCCCTTCGACTACCGGCAGGAACTGGTCGGTGGCCGTACGCCCTGTCTCCTGGGACAGCGGAACCTGCTGCCCACCGCGAGGGAACTCGGCTGGCGCTACGACGCCAGCTCGCCCGGCGGCCTGCAGCGCTGGCCGCGGAAGAAACTGGGCCTCTGGGACTATCCGCTCCAGCAGATCCCGTTCCCGGGCCACTCTTTCGAGGTGCTCTCGATGGACTACAACATCCTCGCCAACCAGTCCAAGCACTCGACACACGCCCCGCCGGTCAACTATCCGGGCTGGCGGCAGCAGGCCGCCGACGCCTATATCTCCGGATTCCGCCGCGCCTACGAGACCAACCGGGCGCCCCTCTTCATCGGCAACCACTTCGAGGAGTGGAACGGCGGCATCTACATGGACGCCGTCGAGGACGCCCTGAAACACATCGCCAACGAGCAGAACCGGGACGTCCACCTGGTGTCGTTCCGGCAGCTCACCGACTGGCTGGACGCCCAGGACCCGGAGACGGTGCGCCGACTCCAGGCGCTCCCCGTCGGCCGCCGGCCCGCGGCGGGCTGGCGGGCCTATCTGTCGGTGGCCTGACACGCCGCGCCGCACGGGCCCCAGGGGGGCGCGGAAGATCCGGAAATGGCCCATGCGAAACTTTTCACATGAGTGCCTGCCGCGCCCCACGCCGCCTCACGAGCCGCCGCCGCATCACCCTGCTCGCCGCAGGGGCGGCGGCCGCGTCGCTGACGCTCAGTGCCTGCGGCGACGGCGCCTCCGGCGGCTCGTCCCAGACCCGGTTCGTCCAGGGCAAGAACGGCGTCGCCACCGTCAAGAAGGATGACCGGCAGCCGGTGCCCGAGCTGTCCGGCGAGACCATCGACGGCAAGAAGCTGGACATCGCCGACTTCAAGGGCAAGGTCGTCGTCCTCAACGTCTGGGGATCATGGTGCGGCCCCTGCATCGCCGAGGCCCCGAACTTCGCCAAGGTCGCGAACGAGACCAAGGGCAAGGGCGTCCAGTTCGTCGGGATCAACACCCGCGACTCCGAGAAGTCGCAGGCCGCGGCCTTCGAGGAAGAGCACAAGGTGCCCTACCCGAGCCTCTTCGACCCGACCGGCCGGCTGATGCTGCGCTTCCCCAAGGGCAGCCTCAACCCGCAGTCCATCCCCTCCACCCTCGCCAT
This sequence comes from Streptomyces angustmyceticus, assembly GCF_019933235.1. NCBI lineage: Bacteria > Bacillati > Actinomycetota > Actinomycetes > Kitasatosporales > Streptomycetaceae > Streptomyces > Streptomyces angustmyceticus. The sequence goes on from NZ_CP082945.1 coordinate 4,421,133, forward strand.
CGACCGGCACGGCAGGATCGCCGCCCGCTCGATCGGCCCGCTCGCCGAGGACGAGCTGCGCAAGATGATCACCCCGCTGATCGCCGAGAAGTGATCACGTGATCGCGCTCGCCGCCGCCACCGAGAACCAGACCGTCCTCAACGGCACCCTCTTCGCCGCCGTCCCCCTCGCGCTCCTCGCCGGCCTCGTCTCCTTCTTCTCGCCCTGCGTCCTGCCCCTGGTGCCCGGCTACATGTCGTACGTCACCGGCGTCACCGGCACCGACCTCGGCGAGGCCCGGCGCGGCCGGATGCTGGCCGGCGCCACCCTCTTCGTCCTCGGCTTCACCGCCGTCTTCGTCTCCGGCGGCGCGCTCTTCGGGTTCTTCGGCCGGGACCTGCAGGAGTACAAGGACGTCATCTCCCGGGTCCTCGGCGTGCTGATGATCCTGCTCGGGCTGGCCTTCGCCGGGGTCCTCAAGCGCTTCGGGCAGCGCGAACTGCGCTTCCACATGAAGCCCGCCATGGGACTGGCCGGCGCGCCGGTGCTCGGGGTGCTCTTCGGCGTCGGCTGGACGCCGTGCCTGGGCCCCACCTTCGCCGCCGTCAACGCCCTCGCCTACTACGACGCCAGCGCCGGCCGCGGCGCCCTGCTCACCGTGGCGTACTGCCTGGGCCTGGGCGTTCCGTTCATCGCCGTCGCCCTGGCCTTCCGCCGGGCGCTCGGCGCGTTCGGCTGGGTCAAGCGGCACTACCTGTGGGTGATGCGGATCGGCGGCGGGATGATGGTCGCCCTCGGCCTCCTCCTCGTCACCGGCATCTGGGACAGCCTGATGTCCGAGCTCCAGAGCTGGACGCAAAGCTCCACCGTTGGGATCTGATTGATGTCCACCAAGACCGACACCCCCCGCGACCCGGGCTCCGCCGACGCGGGCAGCGATCTCGGCGCGGCCGGATCCCAGCTCTCCACCGCGCCCCAGGAAGACGTCACCTTCCCCTCGCTCGGCCCCCTCGGCTGGGCACGCTGGTTCTGGCGGCAGCTGACCTCGATGCGGGTCGCGCTGCTGCTGCTCTTCCTGCTGTCGATCGGCGCGATCCCCGGCTCGCTGATCCCGCAGACCAGCGTCGACCCCGTCAAGGTCGACCAGTTCAAGGCCGACCACTCCACCCTCGCGGGCATCTACGACAAGCTCGGGATGTTCCACGTCTACAGCTCGGTGTGGTTCTCCGCGATCTACCTGCTGCTGTTCATCTCGCTGATCGGCTGCATCGTGCCGCGCAGCTGGCAGTTCGTCGGACAGCTCCGCGGCCGCCCGCCGGCCGCCCCCCGCCGCCTGACCCGGCTGCCCGCCTACACCACCTGGCGCACCGACGCCGCGCCCGACGACGTCCTCGGCGCGGCCGGCCGGCTGCTGAAGAAGCGGCGCTTCCGCGCCCACCGGGACGCCACCGCCCTCGCCGCCGAGAAGGGCTACCTCCGCGAGGTCGGCAACCTCGTCTTCCACGTCGCGCTGATCCTGATGCTGGTGGCGTTCGCCGTCGGCGGCCTGTGGAAGGCCGAGGGCAACAAGCTCGTCACCGAGGGCGACGGCTTCGCCAACAGCCTCACCCAGTACGACGAGTTCAAGTCGGGACCGTTCTACGACACCGACGACATGGAGCCCTTCGGCTTCAAGCTCGACCGCTTCGACGCGACCTACGAGCGCACCGGCCCCCAGCGCGGCACCCCGCGCACCTACCGCGCGCAGATCTCCTACTTCCTGGGCGCGGACGGCAAACAGCACCACACCGCCATCGAGGTCAACAAGCCCCTCGACATCGCGGGCAACAAGGTCTACCTGCTCTCGCACGGCTACTCGCCCGTCGTCACCGTCAAGGACGGCCGCGGCAAGACCGTCTACCACGGCGCGACGGCCTTCCTGCCCGCCGACCCCAAGAACCTCACCTCGACCGGGGTGGTGAAGGTGCCCGGCGCGCAGACCGAGGACGGCAAGCGCAACCAGCTCGGCTTCCAGGCCATGTTCGTGCCGACCTTCGGCGGCCGCGGCACCGGCTCGATGTTCTCGCAGTTCCCCGCGCTGGACTTCCCCGTGCTGTCGGTCAACGCCTACCACGGCGACCTCGGCCTCGACTCCGGCCTGCCGCAGAGCGTCTACAAGCTCGATACCAAGCGCCTCAAGAAGTACCAGGACGGCAAGGGCGGCATCCTGAAGAAGATGCTGCTGCCCAAGGACCGCGTGGACCGGCACGCCGGCTCCAAGAACAAGGCCGCCGTCCGCGCCGCCGAGGCCCAGACCACGATGAAGCTGCCGAACGGCGAGGGCTCCATCACCTTCGAGGGCGTCAAGAGCTGGGCCAGCTTCAAGGTCTCCCACCAGCCCGGCAACGGCCTGGCGTTGACCGGCGCCGTCGCCGCCCTGCTGGGCCTGGCCGCGTCGCTGTTCATCCAGCGCCGCCGGGTGTGGGTCCGCGCCGAGAAGGGCGCCGACGGCGTCACCGTCGTCGAGATGGCCGCCCTCGGCCGCAGCGAGTCCGCCCGGCTGCCGGAGGAACTCGCCCAGCTCGCCGGGGAGCTGTGGCCCGACGCCCCGCCCGCCCCGGAACCCGCCCCCGACACCGAAGACCCCGCGGAGCCCACTGACTCTGACGGACCTGCTGACCCCTCCGAAGGAGCGCGCGCGTGAACATCGCTGCCGCAGCCAACGAGACACTGGCGCACAACAGCAACCTGCTGGTCTATTCCGCGATGGCGGTCTATACGCTCGCCTTCCTCGCGCACATGGCCGAGTGGGTGTTCGGCAGCCGCAGCAAGGTCGGCCGCACCGCCGCCGCCCTGACCGCACGGTCCACGGCGCCCGCGACGGTCCCCGTGCAGACCTCCTCCGCCGCCGGCGGCACCGCCGTCCTGGAGCGGCCCGCGGTCGTCACCAAGTCCGTCCCCGGCAGCCGCGACGTCCCCGACGGCCCCGGCGCCGCCGGCGACACCGAGAAGGGCGACCTCTACGGGCGGATCGCCATCTCGCTGACCGTCCTGGCCTGGGCGCTGCACGTCGGCGGCGTCCTCACCCGCGCCCTGTCCGTACAGCGTGCCCCCTGGGGCAACATGTACGAGTTCTCCACGACCTTCGCCGCCGTCGCCGTGGGCCTCTACCTGCTGCTGCTCGCGCTCAAGAAGAAGGTCCGCTGGATCGGGCTCCCCCTGGTCACCACCGTGCTGCTCGACCTCGGGCTGGCCGTCTCGGTGCTCTACACCGCCAGCGACCAGCTGGTGCCCGCGCTGCACTCGTACTGGCTGTGGATCCACGTCAGCTGCGCGATCATCTCCGGCGCGGCGCTCTACCTCGGCGCCGTCTCCACCCTGCTCTTCCTCTTCCGCGACTCCTACGAGAGCAAGCTCGCCGACCCCGCGGGCAAGCAGCCCGGCGCCTTCGCCTCGTCCGTGCTGGAGCGGCTGCCCTCCGCCGCCTCGCTCGACAAGTTCGCCTACCGCGTCAACGCCACCGTCTTCCCGCTGTGGACGTTCACCATCATCGCGGGCGCCATCTGGGCCGAGGCCGCATGGGGCCGCTACTGGGGCTGGGACCCCAAGGAGGTCTGGGCCTTCATCACCTGGGTCGCCTACGCCTGCTACCTGCACGCCCGCGCCACCGCGGGCTGGAAGGGCCGCAAGGCCGCCTACCTGGGCCTGATCGGCTTCGCCTGCTACCTGTTCAACTACTACGGCGTGAACATCTTCGTGACGGGCCTGCACTCCTACGCCGGAGTCTGACCCGCACGCCCCCGGTGCCGTACGAGCCGCCCGCACACGAGGCCGGCCCGTACGGCACCGTCGTTTCCCCGGGAGAGAGGGACCTGGGGCCGGCTACCGCCGCCTGCGCCGCCCGCGCTCCTGGCGCGGCTCCCGCTGCCCGGCCCCCGGCAGCGTCGGCTTCGGCAGATGCGCCACGTCCCACTGCGCCTGTGCCAGCCGCTCGGCGGTGTCGTGCGGCAGCCGCGGCGGCCGGTGCGCCCGGTGCCGGAAGCCGAACGCCGACGTCAGATCGCCGAACGCCGAGCGCCGCCAGTCGCTGATGTTGGGCTCCGCCACCCCCGTCCAGCGCTCCAGGAACTGCAGCACCGAGGTGTGGTCGAACGGGTCGCCCGCCGCCCAGCCGCCCACCGTCCACGGCGAGATGATCAGGCACGGCACCCGGAAGCCGCCGCCGATCGGCAGGCCCCGCACGAACTCGTCCTTCGTCCCCGCGGGCGGCACCGGCGGCGGCACATGATCGAAGAGCCCGTCGTTCTCGTCGTAGTTCAGGATGAAGACGGTCTTGGCCCACACCTTCGGGTTGGACGCGATCGCCTCGATCTTCTGCGCCACATAGTCGGCGCCCGCGGCCGGCAGGTAGTCCGGGTGCTCGGACTGGTGACTGGTGGGGATCAGCCACGACACCGCCGGCAGCCGGTCGGCCCGCGCGTCGTCCTCGAACGTCCCGGCCGGCTGCGCCCGCATCCCGCGCTCGTACAGCGGCTCCCCGGGCTGTGAGTCCCGGAACGTCTGGAACTGCTCCAGGAGGTTGCAGCCGTAGTCGTCCTCCTCCTGGTAGACCTTCCAGCTGATGCCCGCCGCCTGCAGCCGCTCGGCATACGTCGTCCAGCGGTACGGCTTGGGCGCGGTGTTGTTCAGCACCGGACCGCCCAGGGTGCCGCCCGGGTCGAGGGTTCCGGTCATCCAGTACAGCCGGTTGGGCCAGGTCGGCCCGAACACCGAGCAGAAGTAGTTGTCGCACAGCGTGAACGCCTCGGCCAGCGCGAACTGGAACGGGATGTCCGCCCGCGTGTGATAACCCATCACATAAGGCCCGTTGACCCCGTCCGCTTTCCGGTGTGCCGGCAGCCAGCGGTCCATCTTCCCGCCGTTCCACGCCTCGTGCTGCACCGACCAGGCATGACTGGTGGAGGGGATGGCCTGGGCACTGCTGGTGTGCGTGTTCAGGCGGAACGGCAGCAGATAGCCGTCCGGGTTCTCCGCGTCCGGCTGATGGAACACCGACCGGCCGTCCGGCAGCGTCAGCGCGTCCGGGTCGGCGAAGCCGCGGACCCCGCGCAGGGTGCCGAAGTAGTGGTCGAACGACCGGTTCTCCTGCATCAGCATCACGACGTGCTCGACGTCGTGCAGCGAGCCGTGACGCGCCGGTCCGGCGGCGACGGCCTTCTGCACGCTGGGCGGCAGCAGCGACAGCGCGGCGGCGCCGCCGACCGCGCCGGCCGCCGAGCCGAGGAGTCTGCGTCGGGTCATGTCGGGCATATGTGCCACTCTCCCTGAGTCGCGTGAGCCCTCAGTGGGCCGACATGACTGTGGCGGCGGCCGAGTTTCCCGGGCAGGGGGAGGTTGCTGAACGATGCATCAATTGGCTGTGAACGACCGTCAGATGGCCGGTCACCCCTACGTCCCGTACGTCACACGAAGCAGACCCCGGCGGACCGCGCGGGGCCGGGATCTACGCGTTTGAACAGGCCCCCCGGGACACGCGGCCGAGCCCCGGAGTTCCCCCGGGTGCCGGGTACGGACGCTCCCGCGGCAGCAGCGCGGCGGCCCCCGCGAGGTCCCCGGAACGCACCCGCGCACGGACCTCGTGGGCCAGCGGCGTGACATCCGTGACCGACACCGTCCACTCGTCCGCGTACCGCCGCGACGCCTCCCCCGCCAGCCCCAGCTGCAACGACCGGTACGGCAGCGCCCGCAACAACAGATCCCGCTCCGGATCCCACTGCACCCGCGCCGGCGCCCCCTTCAACTCCCGCCGCCAGACCTCCCGGTCGCCATGCTCGTCCGGGTCATAGTGCGACAGACAGGCCCGCCCCAACGCCCAGTCGAACCCTTCCCGCTCGACCTCGATGGCCAACACGGTCTCCTGATCCTTCTTCTCCCCCCACCCGCAGCGATACATCATCCACAGAAACGACGGCTTCACCCACGTCAAGCGGTGTTCGTAGTCCTTTCTGGTTCCGGTGCGCACTGCGAGTGACCTTGGCTCGTCCTGCGTGTCCACAGTGAAATGTCGCTGCTCGTTGCGACGGCGATGGTCTGCCCGGAGGGGGAGAAGCCGGCTGCCCGGAATTCGGAGTAGTTCGAGTGGAAGATGTGCCACCACCGCTCGCCGTGGGGACCGGAGTGAGGCAGCCCGCCGTCACGGGAGAGCAGGACGCGGTCATTCGGCCACGCCGGGGTGACGACCTCCAGATACCAACCGTCTGCGGTGGTGGTGTGGAGTCCTCCGCCGAAGAGCCCCGCTACGTGTACCCGGCTTCCGGTGATCGGTCCCAGGCCGGGGCAGGACAGGTCCGGCGTGCTGTCGGGAGTCTCGTCCTCGGGGTCGGGTTCGCGGTCCCTGGCGATCTTCTCCCCGGTGACGGCGTCGAAGAGGCCGTGACCGTCGTTTGAGACGACCATCACCAGATCGCGGCGGTCCTCGGGATGCGACGCGAAGCCGATTCCGAGGAGCCCGCCGACAGGGACAAGGGCAACGGATCGCCAGGGTCCGGGTGCCGGCACCACGGGGGCTGCAAGGAGCCGTTCCCGCATCGCCTGTTGGTAGGCGGAGAGCTTTGGCTCAAGATCTGGCATCTCGACCGGGGTCATCTTCTCCGTTGACTTCGTCACGGCCTCATGATCCACGCTTCGGCGCGCTTGCCCAGAGGGGTGCCCCAAGAGCGGTCGCTCGACATGCCCCGCCCCCGTCTGCCGTCACTGCCCGCGGGTACGGTCGCCTTGATGTCTGTTGCCGGCCGCTGCCTGCCTCGGCGGTCTGCGCTAACGGGTTGGCGGTGTTGAGGGAGTGGATACGGACATGCCGTCTGATGCTGAGCGGAGCACAGGAGAGGGGTTCACGTCGGGCGCCGCTGCACAGGTGTTGGCCGCGGCGTGTCGACGGGCGGGGCTCGACGGCGACGGAGCGCGCCTGATCCGCTTGGGAGAGAACGCGCTGTTCCGGCTGGCTGCCCACCCGGTGGTGGTGCGGATCGCCCGGTCGGCCGAATATCTGGACTCGGCCCGGGGTGAGGTTCAGGTGTCGCGCTGGCTGTCGCGCGAGGGTTTCCCCGTGACACGCGTGGTTGAGGACCTGGAGCAGCCCATGGTCGTCGACGGCCATCCGGTGACGTTCTGGCACCTGATCGAGGAGGGGGACCGCAAGGCAACGTACGGAGAGCTGGGCGCGGTCCTCCGGGATCTGCACTCGCTCAGCCTGCCGGACACGCTGAACCTGCCTCCGTACCCCGTCCTGGACCGGACCGACCGACGGATCAATGCGGCAGTCGGCATACCGGAGGACGACCGTGCGTTCCTGCGGAAGCGCGCGCGTGAGTTGCGGGACCGTGTGGCGGACCTTCGGTTCGAGTCCGAGAAGGGGCCCGTACACGGGGACGCTCATGTGCAGAACCTGATGGTGGACCGGAACGATCAGGTGATCCTGATCGATCTGGAGCGGTTCAGCTTCGACCACCCCGAGTGGGACCTGATGGTCACCGCCACGGAGCATCACAGCCTGGGATGGCAGACCAAGGAACAGTACGGCGCCTTCGTCGGTGCCTATGGGCGGGATCTCCGTACGTGGTCGGGCTTCTCCACTCTCCGGGCAGTGCAGGAGTTCAACATGACGACATGGCTCATGCAGAACGTGTCCGAGAGCGACGAGACGGCTGCGGAGTACGCCCGTCGGATCTCCTCGCTCCGGAACGAGGATGCACCGCGCGACTGGACCCCAGGGTGACCTCGGCTACTCGTCGTCCAGCCGGTTCATCGCGTCCCGCACCTGCCCGCTGAACTGCTGGACGGCAGGGTGCGTCCCGTACGCGGACACCTCACGTTGGAAGTCGCCCACATACCGCTGGAACCGAGCCGACTCCAGGGCATCCCCGGCTTCGACAGCGAGGCCGGCGGTCGTCACGGCGGCGTCAAGGTCGCCGTTCAGCAGTTGGCTCTGCGCGAGCACCATGCGGCAGAACCCGAGCGTACGGGCGTATTTGGGGTTGGTGAGTTCGACAGCGCGTTCGGCGAAGCGGACGGCTTCGGCGCCCTGTCCGAGATCACGGAAGCAGTGGCAGAACTCCCCGATTAGCTCGGCTTCGTCCATGTACGAGAGCCATTCGGGATCGTCTGCGCTGTCGGCACGCTCGAAGAACCTCTCGGCCTCGCTCATCGCGCGGGCAGCGCCCTTGTGGTCCTGGGCCGTGGACAGGGCACGTGCCTCATGGGCAGAGAACAAGGCCATCGCGCGGGGCGTGGAGCCGGCCTTCCCCCCTTCCACCGACGCGCGGGCTAGCATCAGGGCTCGTGGCGCCTGGCCCAGGTAATTGGCCTGGTGGCTCATATTGGCCAGGATGCGCGCGCCCATCATGCGGTCGCCCGCCACCTGGGTCAGCCGCAGCGTCGAGAGCATGTAGCGGTCGGCAAGGGCATGGTTTCCGCTGTCGTACGCGGTCCAGGCGAGAAGCTGTGACATCTCCGTTGCGGCCTGGAACAGCGCCTCGCCCACCTTGGCGCTGTAGCTGCATCCCAGCAAAGGCAGCACGTCTTCCCGGAAGTAGTGCCGGAACGCCTTGTGCGCGTGTCCGCCGCCGAACTGGAAGTCCAGCTGCATGAAGAACCCGGCTGCGGTCCAGATCGCGGCGACGTCACGCATGCCGACCCGACGAGCGGCGGGAACATCGGTCGGCACACCTTCCGGGCGGGCGACAAGCCAGGAGAGGACGGCGGCGTGCACATCGACGTTCGGTAGCTGTGGCTCGTCCGACGGCCCGTCTTCCGGACGCTGGTGCGTAAGGCCGTCCAGAGCGCTCAGCGTCTCGGCGAGCGAACCGGCGTAGCCCATGCCGACCGCGGGAGTGGGGGCCGGCGCAGCACCGGGAAATCCTAGATCTTGCGGCGCGACCCTCCGCCGTAACTTGGCGCTCAGCGCCTCGGCGACGAACACGGCTGTCTGCCGCTGGATACCGCTCCCGTCCAGCCATCGCTGAACGGCCACGTGCGTCGTACCGAGATGTTCGCCGTGCCGCTGCGCGACCTCACGGACCCGTTTGGCCAGTCCCTTGTTCGAGGCTCCGGCCTCCGCCATGACTGCGGCCAACTTGCGGTTCGGTTCTTTGCTCACGTTCTGAGCACACCCCCTGGGCGTCACGTCAAGTGTTCATCGTGTCACACCAGATGCGGCCGAGGGGGTTCATCGCGAACCCCCTTGAGCGATACCGCGAACCCCTCGTGTGCACGTGAACCCCCTTATGAACACTGCCTCTTGGCCAAAGACGGTCGTTGACTGTCGAGACAGGACCCCGGCGGTGCGTGACGGCACCCCGGGGCATGGCCAACCTGATGGAAGCAGGTCGACATGCGGAACCATATCGGCAGGTTTTTCGAGTTGCTGCTGAAAGTCCTACTGCCCGCTCCCGGGCACCATCGCGCGACGGGGACGAGCCCAGTGGTGGGCTGCGTGGACACGCCGACGATGAGCCTCAGCGTGCCGCGGGCCGCTGACCCGTACGTCTGGGGCCCGATCCGTGGTGAGGACGTTCAGCTCGTCCGCCCCTACCTCGTTGCCCACGAGCAGCAGATGCAGCGCCAGGCGGACGCTGGCCGCTGTGCCGGCTCGCTGTGCGACTCGCCATGGATGGCGGTGGCATCGTGAGCGCCAACCTGCGTCTCCTTCCCTGGCCCGGTCCGGCCGGCCAGCGCTCGTACCTGTCGACCGACGACGGAGACAGCTCTCTCTCGCGGCTCGCCGACGAAATAGAAGAGGTCCAGCTCGAAACGGGAGCCGAGCTGCTCGACCACGCGGCAATGATGCTCGAAAACCAGAAGGTCAACGCCGTGGAACTCCGCTTCCTGAGTGCCCGGTTGTGCGAGGCACTTCGGGACGCGCTGAGGGTCGCTGAGAGCAGAGGCGGACGGCTGCCCGAACCCGAGGGCGACGATGCCGAGCGGGACAAGCTACCGACATCTGCCAGCGGGACAAGCGGATGAGTCGGACTGCGCGCGAGACACCAGGATGGGAGATCGCACCGGTAGCGAGCAAGTCCGTGAACCGTGGGCCAGACGGAGACATGGCGCTGACGCTCCAGATCACCCGCCATGGGGACCTGGTCGCAACTGCTCCGCTGCGGCTGACCGTAGCTGAGGCGGAGCGGGTCCACGCTGCGCTCTGCCATGCGCTCGACCAAGAGCCCGTGCCCGACGATGCGCCGGAGTGCCGCAAAGCGATCCAGTACCCCGGCGGCCGACAACGCTTCTGACGCCTTCCGGCCTGTGACCGGCAAGAGGCACTACGCGCAACAACCGCAGACATGACGCCGGACCACCCCTCAAACCCTGGCAGGCGCGGGGTGGTCCGGCAGGGGATCGCTCCCAAAAGATCACGAACTCCGGTGCCGATGGTACCGGGGCCCTCGTCGTGTCCTCCTGCGGCGTGGCCCGGCAGGGACAGTGTTCAGCCAGCTTGCGGGGAAAGGGACTTGAGGAATGGACGGCATCGGGAACGACGGATTCGACGGTGAGGACCTGGACCCTGACGCGGTCCTTTGGGTACGCGGGGTGGACTACCTGGCCGGCTGGCGAGATGCGACACAGGCGGTGGCACAGCTAGGTGACGCGCTGACCACGGCGGGTGTGGACACGACGGAATCGAAGCTGCGCGCTATCGCGGCCTCGGACGGATCGGGGGGCGTGCGCCTGGAGCTATCGGCAGCGGTAGCGCGCGACGTTGCTATGCGGGTCCGTGCGATGACCGACCAATGGCGAGAGGTGGGGTGAGGGCCACCTGCTGTTACGTGCTCCAGTTGGCGTGCTTCTGTGTGGCTGTTGGGCACTGAAGTGTGGGGGATCGGCCGCTCCAGTGGGCCCGAGTGAGGTCTGCCAGGATGCTCCGGCAATGACTGATATCTCCCGCTTTCGTGCGCTGCGTGTCGTTGCTAGCGCCCTGTTGCTGACCGGGTGCGGCAAGGAGCCAACACCTACGTCCAAGCTGGCCCAGTCACCCACTCCTTCGGACGCACACCCTGGGGCCCGGCGGTACAGGGCATGCATCCGGTCGAAGGAAAGTGACTGCACCTTAATCATGCGGAAATTCAACAAGATGGTGTGCTGAAATTTGTGATGGACGTTCACTGTGTGCGACGGCATGCTCCCTGCATGGCGTTACAGCAAAGCACGTCCTGCGTCAGGTGCACCGACTGTGGCTGGCCTCTGGCCGAGCCCGCCTACGTGGTGTCACGGCACCCGACCACCCAAGGCGTCATCGTCTACACACGCTGCGCTTGTGGCCGGCTGCGGGTGTGGCTAGACAGAGACAGCGAGGTGGCTCCGCGCCTGCTCATCGCGAACGACGAGGGGAATGGGGCGTGAGGAAGAGCTGTGCTTCCCGCCCAAATTCACGCTCAGACTCTGGCCGCGGGGAGGTCTTGCACACCGTTCGCAGCTTGGGTGTGGTGCGGAGGGTAAGTGTGACAGCCGTGTGACGGCATTGCTGGCCGCCCCGGGGCGTCAGTGGCTTCGCGTGCCACTCGACTCCCTGTGGGCCCAATAAGCGCAGTAAGCACCCGTGTTGAACGCGGCTGGGATAGACGAAGACGCTAGCGATGTCCCAGGACCAGCGATCGCAGTGCGATAAGACCTCGGCGGATGCTGATTCAGCGCTTGATCCGGCCGCCGACCGTGACGCGAGCGACGTGGCCGGTTGCCGGGAGGGTCTGCGCAAGGGCGAGGCTGTGTCGACCAGTGATGACTGGCGCAGGCCAGCGACATCGGGGATCGGAGTCCAGGCACCCTCGGCGATTTCACCGTCTCCGGGATGGCGTGCCGGATGCCCCGTCGGCGCAGGTGCTCGTGGATGGGGCCGTTGCTGTACGCCTTGTCCGCTGCAAGACTGTCGGGCTTCTTGCGGGGTCGGCCCGGATCAGGGCTTCGGGACACGGATCTTGTCCAAGACGGCTTGAACTTGGTGCAGTCCGCCCGTTGGCCCGGTGTGACGATCAGAGACAGCGGGCCGCAGTGACCGTTCGCGCTCAGGTGGACCTTGCTGGTGAACCTGCCCCGCGAGCGGCCCAGGCCCTCACACCTCCAGCACCACCTGGCGCCAACGGCATCCGAACAGCGCACTGACGTGCTTGATGCCCGTCTTCCCTCAACAGGGAGCGGTCCCACACAAGGAGCATCGGACCATCTCGCGTCGAACCCTTGCTCCGTTCCGTGCCGACCTGGGTGCGAGGAACGTCGGCCAAGGCCGTCAAAGACCGCGCCCACGCGCACATGCAGGTCAGGGTCGAGCAGCAGCGGGCGGTAGGGCCACTGCGGGCTAGTTCTATTACTTGCCGACCGCGTCGGTCCCGCACGCGCACGCCCGGCTGATCGTCGAGTGTTGAGGCCTCCGGAGCGAGTACAGGTCAGTTCCTCTGAGTGCTTCCGATTCCGGAAGTTGCGCAAAGCGGAACCATCTTCCCACTTTTTCGACATCGCGGGGAGCGGCAGAGTGATCACGGAACATCAATTGTACCCGGACGCGCTGAAACGGCCGCCTGTCGCATCAGAAGCAAGGAAGAGGTTCGATTCTCTTGATCACCTGGCCGCGCACGTACTACACGAGCCATAAACACTTCGACAGGGAGCGGGAAAAGATATTCGAGAATTCCTGGATGTGTGTGGCTCGCTCATCCGAATTACCGAAACCGGGTTCTTTCCTTCGGGTCCAGGTCGGTGGGGAAAGTGTACTCCTCGTTCGAAACCGTGACGGCGAGCTGCGCGCTCATATTAACCTCTGCCGTCATCGCGGTGTCGTCCTCTGCTCCGAGGACAGTGGGCAGTTCAACACGTCGATTCGTTGCCCCTATCATGGCTGGACCTTCGACCTGAACGGCCAGCTCGTTGCGGCACCGTTCATGAACGAGCTTCCGCCCGAAACCAAGGAACGTCACCTGTATTCCGCCTTGGTGAGCGAATGGCTGGGCTACGTATGGGTGAACCTTGACTCTAACGCTGCTCCGCTCCATGAGCAGCTCGCACCCATGTTGCACAACCGCTTCGGCGACGTCGATGTCCCGGCCCGCTATGGCTGCGATGAGCTCGAAGTGGCGAAGAGGGAAACATACGAGGTCGAAGCCAACTGGAAAATCCTCTACGAAAATTTCTGCGAGTGCTATCACTGTCCGACAATGCATCCTGAGGTGTGCAACATACTTCCCGAGTGGCGAACGGGATATGGAACGGTGAGCGGCCCCACTGGCCCAAAAATAGAGGGATCCAAAATCAACGAAAAGGCACAGGGCTTCTCGCTGTCCGGACGGGCAACTTCGACGCCTCTGCCTGGTGTGCCCGAATACGACCATCGCACGTTCCATGGCCTCTTGCTGTGGCCGAATGTGCACCTCATGTTCATTCCAGACCATGTTATGTGCATGCGCTTCGAACCCGTCGGGCCGACGAAGACTCGCGTCATTGTGGACTGGCTTTTCCACCCTACGGCGATCTCCGAGCCGGGTTTCGACCCGTCGGACGCTGCGGCCTTGGTGGATGTCACCGCGCGTCAGGATTTCGAGGCGTGCGAAGGAGTGCAGGCAGGTGCGGAGTCCGCCTATTTCGAGGAGTTCCACACCCCGCACGAGAGCATGATCACTGACTTTCGTCGATGGGTTTGTGCGCAGCTTGGAGATGGCATAGAGACCTCGCATGTCGCGACGCCAGCCGAGGCAGATGCGCTGCCAGCCTGATGCATCAGCCGCTGTGCTCGGCGGCCCACCTGGAGGCCGTCGAGCGCAGTGCAGCAAGTCCGCGGCCAATTGAGCCTTGGTCGTTGCTGCCCCGGCGTACGCAGGCCACGATCTGACGGGTGGGTCGCGTTTCACCTCGCAGGGCTACTCGGGTCACCGCGAGTCCCTCCGAGATCGGCGCCAGTCTTGGGATGAGACAGATACCCAGACCGCTTGCAACGAGGGCCGAAACGGCAGACCAATCCACGGCATTGTGGGTCACACGGGGCACAAAGCCGGCCGCGGCGCACGCCGTCAGGAGCAGTTGGTGCTGATCGCGTGGGTCCCCTGCACGCAGCCAGCGAGCTTCCGCGAGTTCGGTCAGCTCAGCGAATCCTTTCCTCGCGATGGGATGCCCCTGCGGCACGAGGAGGTCCTGCGGTTCTTCAAGGAGAGCGTGCTGTTCGAAGCGTTCGTCATCGGGTGATGGTGTTCCGGTTGCCGGAATGGTGACAGCTACATCGATCTCTCTGGCCAACAGGAGCTGGAACCGATCCTCCTCAGGATCCTCTCCGACGTGGAGAGTCATGTGCGGGTACTGCTGCGCGAGTTCGGTGACTGCCGGAGCCACCAGGGCGGCCAGCGCGCTGGCTACTGCCGAGATTCGTAGGTGGCCAGCGAGCCCTTCACGGTGCGCAGCCAGGTCAGACATCGCGCGTTCCCACTGGGTGAAGAGGCGGTCGCCGTGGTCGAGCAGCGTGTACGCGGCGGGCGTCAGTTTCACCTTGCGGCCCACTGGCTCCAGGAGCGTGATGTCAAGGTCGGCTGACAACTGGCGGAGTTGCTGAGAAACGGTGGACGGAGTCAGGTGAAGGGACTCAGCTGCGGCGGTGATCGTGCCTGTCTCTCTCAATGCGCGGAGCGTCCGCAGACGACCGTCAATCATGCGCACCATCCGAACGATACTGTTCAATATTCTTCGATGGACCCACATGAACGTAGCACGGAGACTGATCACATGATGATCACTCGACTTCACCCTGCCACTTCCCACCACACGGATATCGGCTGGGAGCCTGCCAAGACCAACCGTCAGAACTCGCGCCGGACCTCCGCAGCGGCATGATCGACTCGATTCTCTCCGGCCTGTGGGCGGGCTATGGCCTCGCCGTACCTGTCGGCGCAGTCGCCGTCCTGATGATCAACATGACCGCCCGGACATCTTTCAGGAACGGAGCTGCTGCGGCGATTGGTGCGACTACTGCGGACGCTCTGTATGCGGTTGCAGCAGTAGTCGGCGGTAGTGCTGTGGCATCCGCTCTCGCTCCTGTTTCCACCCCCTTGCGGTGGGCTGCCTCGGTGATCCTCGTCGGCATGGCTATTCGGATAGCGGTACAGGCCATGAGGCAGCAGAGGACGGGTGTAAGCGAGGAAACTCAAAGCAACGAATCCGATCTCCGTCCGTTCCGTGCATATCTCACGTTTCTCGGGCTCACGGCACTCAACCCTTGGCCAGCCATCTACTTCGTTGCGCTGGTCTTGGGGCGGCAGGCCCAAGGCGACCAGACACCTTGGCAGGCGTGTGTCTACGTAACCGCCATTGTGGTGGCATCCGCAAGCTGGCAGTTACTGCTGGCCGGCGGGGGTGCTGTGCTCGGCCGTTTCCTAACCAGCCAGCGTGGTCGCTTCATCACAGCCGTATTTTCTAGCCTGCTTATCGCGGGCCTTGCGATAAGTGTCGTCGTAACCGACTGAACGAATGAGGCTCCTACTTTGCTTCCCTTCCCAGGATGTATCCGAGCTGAAATCGATTCTCTGCACCAAAATCCTTCTTCATCTGCGATATGTGAGATTGAAGTGCCCGCTGACTGATTGCCAAACGGCGAGAAATCTCTTTGTCCGTTCTTCCATCGACCAAGAGGCTCTTTATGGTCTCCCGAATCGATGGAATCACCTCCGAGGCGGCTTGGGCGGCAAATGACGGGCTAAAAGGGTAGGGTTTAGCTAAACTCCAGGCTCGCTCAAACACATCGACCAAGAAACTAACGACGGCCGGCTCTTCTACCTTTACTGCAGCAGTCCGCTCAGCATTGGCGGGAATAAATGCCGTTGCCCTGTCGACGATTATGATCCGCTCGAAGAATTCAGGAAGGGTGCGTACCTGCGCACCGTAGCCGATGACTATGCGCACGTAATCCTTGGTCGCCGCGTCGAACCTGGCGCTATGGTGGTAAAGGGTTCGCATGGATACGCCTCGCTCAAGGTGCTCACGCATCACGTCCATTGATTCGTTCAGAACGTCCCTTGGGCGAGGCCCGTCCGGCTGGGCAGTTAAAACCTCGCCGCTTACCGAGCGAACAGAAGCTTGGATGGATCGACTTATCTCGCGCACGTCTTCGACATATATCAGGCGTTCGCTATGGGCGTTACTTCTGGTGGAGCTCTCTGCGGGAAGTGTGGCTGCAATCTTCTGCACACGCTCCGCCTCTTCTTTGAGGCGAGTGGAAATGTCGATGAGTTCCCTTGCGGTGCAGGGGGAAGGGGGCTCCCCCTCTACCTCGCAAATGCTGTCGTCCATGCATGCCCCCGCATTAGGAGATATTTCGACTAGGCGACCGTACTCGGCGTTTGCGCCCACTTGGCAACCTAATTTCTTATAGAAGCATATGTGGCAGTTGGTGAAATTGGCCCACAAGTGACATTTCTAACTTTGGTTCATTTTTATAGCTTTCCGTGCTTCTGTCGCATACTCGAAATGGGGGAATATGTCTACCGTCTGCCGCCCAAGCCTCAGCCTGCCAGACCATGTAGTGAGCCTCGACGATGTGGTCTTCCACATGGAGCAACAGCACTCTGAGCATGATCGTCTGGGTACGGCACTAAACCTTATGCGCAGTACTTCGGTGGAGACACGCCATCTCGTCGATCCGCTGGAAATCGTGACGAGTCCTCGCACCTTCGGCCAGCGCATGCGCCGGTATGCCGAAGAGGGAACCCGTCTGGGTGTCATGGCTGCGAAACAGGCTCTCGATGAAGCCGATACCGAGTGCGCCGAGATAGACAATCTAATAGTGGTGTCATGTACGGGGTATCTACTTCCTGGGCTCGATGCATACATCGCAAATCAACTGGGTCTAGAGTCCCAGGTGCGCCGTCTATCCTTTGCGCAAGTCGGGTGCGCCGGCGGTGCCTATGCCCTGGCGAGGGCACGAGAGCTGCATAGGGCTAGCCCGGGTGCAGTCACGCTGATCGTCGCAGTCGAATTATGCTCTCTCTCCTACCAGGCAGGCGACTCCAGTATTGCATCGTTCGTCTCAACAGCCCTTTTCGGAGATGCGGCCGCGGCAGCGGTGGTTCGCGACAATCGACCGGGATTTCTTCTCGAAGATACCTACGAGGAGCTGGCCCCTGATTCGATTGGGCACATCTCCTACGTGGTGGATGAATTGGGTTTCCACTTCGATACTAATCCGCGCATCTCAAGGGTTGTGGCGAACGCCATGCCGCAACTCAGGAATTGGCTTCGCGAAGTTGGTGAAATCACTGAGCCGGAGTTCCTTGTGAGTCACACCGGCGGGCCTCGCATTATGTACGAGGTTAGCAAAGGGCTGCGGATTCCGGCGGAAATGTTTGACCTGAGCGAGAAATCCCTTAAGGGGCGCGGCAATACGGCCAGTGTCGTGGTTTTTGATGTCCTGCGGCAAACCTTCGAGAACCCTCCCAATTCGAGGGACTCGGGCCTCATTATTGCTTTCGGCCCAGGCGTAACAACCGTCGCCGTTACCGGGACCTGGGTCAGCTAACGCGTCGCATGAACTGAAAATGGGTCTCGAAGTCGCCGCTGAGTAGCACCACCCTGCAAGGAACAGCGGCCCCGCTCGGGAGACCCGGGCGGGGCCGCTTTCGTTTGTTCGCAGGTCAGGAGTCCGTTGCGAGAGGGAGTGGTGGAACTGTTTCGGACCGGTGAAGCGGCGATGCAGCGGGCGGTAGGACTGGTGCACTGTTCGGCCTCAGCCACAGAAAGCCAGCCACGATGCGCCCACGCTGTGGTGATTATCCGTCACGTGTGCCACCCGGACCCATCCAGCCTGTGCCACGCTGCCAAGCTTTTGGATTGGGTCATGGGATGCGGGGTACCACCGCGGATTCAGCCTGGCCTGCCTCCTGAGTGCGTGCGCCTGGCCGCGGTGCCTGCGAGCCGCTGTCGTGGTGCCGGCCTGGTAGCGCTGCTTCGAGGTAGACGGGTTGCTTCCTGGGCTCCGTCGGAGCGCTTGCTCTCGTTGCGGGCTGAGCTACTGGGGGCTGCCGAGAGCGGGGCGGCAGACAGGAGCGTCGGCGGCCGTCGGCCGCCAGCGCGCGCGGCCCGCGTAGCGGGCCGCCTTGAGTAAGTGAAGACAGTTTTCGACAGTTGGCCGGCGCGGCGCCTCAGGCGGCGTGGAGTGTGCGGGGGCTGTCGGCGGTGATGCGGTAGGTGAGTTGGGTGCGGTCGGCGCCGGCGCGGAGTTCTTCGAGGAGTAGCAGGCGTTGGTCGGTGCCGCGGGTGATGCGGGTGGCGTGGACGATCGGGGTCGCGTCGGGGATTCGGAGCGTGGCGCGTTCGTCGGGCAGGGGCATGCGGGCGCTGACGGTTTCGTCCCAGGTGAGTTTGTGACCGGCTGCGGTGAGGACGGCGTAGAACTGCCCCGGAGCTGTGTCCAGGCCTTTGACCGAACTCTTCAGCCGCGTTCGCCGCATGCGGCGAACCGGACGAGCACGCGGTGCAGCGTGCGGGTCTCAGTGTGGGGGTCTGCCAGCAGCCAGTCGACGGCGAACAGGACTTCGCTCTCGGGGGGCCGGGGATCCGAATAGCGGGTCGGCGGCCCGCGCGAAGCGTCTGTGCCGCCGGCAGCCCCTCACTCGCCCCCAATATCCTCCCGCCACAGCTCCGGTCGCGCCTCGATGAAGTCGCGCATCAGCGCTGCGCACTCCGGGTCGTCCAGGAGGACGATGCGGATGCCGTTCTGGGCCAGCCAGTCGTGGCCGCCGTGGAAGGTGCGGGCCTCGCCGATGACGACGCGGGAGATGCCGAACTGGCGGACCAGGCCGCTGCAGTACCAGCAGGGGGAGAGGGTCGTGACCATCGTCGTGCCGTGGTAGCCGGGGCGGCGGCCGGCGGCGCGGAAGGCGGCGGTCTCGGCGTGCAGGGTCGGGTCGTCGTCCTGGACGCGGCGGTTGTGGCCGCGGCCGAGCAGGGAGCCGTCCGGGCCGTAGAGCGCCGCGCCGATCGGGATGCCGCCCTCGGCGAGGCCGGTACGGGCCTCGGCGAGCGCCGTGGCGAGCATGGCGCGGGCCTGTTCCTGGACGTGGGCGGGGTGGCCGCTCGGGTCGCCGGCGCCGTCGACGTGACCGTGCAGCCGGAACGCGTCGCGGCCCTGGTCCCAGTCCTGCGTACGACGGTCCATGCGCTCACCGTACGCCGGGGGGACGGCCCGGGGCCCGCCCGGCGCGGACGGGCGGGTGACGGACAAGCGGCAGACGGCAGACGGCAGGCGGCAGGCGGGTGGCGGCAGACGGGTGGCGGGCCCAGGCCCCGCGAACCCGCCAGGATCCGGACGGTGTGCCCTACCCCCGCGCAGGCGGCGGGGTGCCCTCGGGTCCGCCGTCCTCGCCCCCGCGGCCCTTCCGCCGCAGTTCCTCCTCGCGGCGGCGGAGGTCGGCCTCCCAGTCCTTGAGCAGCGCCTCGTCCTTGGCGTTCTCCTTCTTGAGGGACGCGAGGAACTCGGGGTTGTCGTCGGGCGCGACGAACGTGGTGCGGTGGTTGCGGTGCCACGCGGAGGGGGTGGAGCCGCCGCCGGCCGCCGGCTGCCGCTGCTTGCCGGCCACCAGCCAGGCGACCGGCCCGACCAGCACCTCGCCGAACAGCAGGATGATGATCACCCAGATCACCTTGGGCAGCCCGCGCACCTGCGATTCGGGGGTGTTGAGGCAGTCGATGAACGCGTAGATCCACAGCGCCAGCACCAGGAGGAACGGCAGATACCTGAGCATTGCGGAACGAGCCCCCAGCACACGACGGCGGGCCCTCGCCGGGGCCCGGTGACCCGTCCAGGGTAGTGCGTACCCGATACTGGAAGGCATGGCTTACGACGATCTTCGCTCGTTCCTGCGTGCACTGGAGCGGGAAGGCGACCTCAAGCGCATCAAGGCCGAGGTCGACCCGTATCTGGAAGTCGGCGAGATCGTGGACCGGGTGCAGAAGTCCGGTGGCCCGGCGCTGCTCTTCGAGAACGTCAAGGGCTCGGCGATGCCGCTCGCCATGAACGTCTACGGCACCGACCGCCGCCTGCTGAAGGCGCTGGACCTCAAGGCGTACGAGGACATCAGCGCCAAGATCGGCGGGCTGCTCAAGCCGGAACTGCCGCAGGGCTTCGTCGGCGTGCGCGAGGCGTTCGGGAAGCTCGCGGGGATGACGCACGTACCGCCCAAGAAGATCAAGGACGCGCCCGTCCAGGAGGTCGTGCTCCGGGGCGACGACGTCGATCTCGACCAGCTCCCGGCGCTGTTCACCTGGCCCGAGGACGGCGGCTCCTTCTTCAACCTGGGCCTCACGCACACCAAGCACCCCGAGACCGGCGTCCGCAACCTGGGCCTCTACCGCCTCCAGCGCCACGACAAGCGCACCATCGGGATGCACTGGCAGATCCACAAGGACAGCCGCAACCACTACCAGGTCGCCGCCAAGCGCGGGGAGAAGCTGCCCGTCGCCATCGCCTTCGGCTGCCCGCCGGCCGTCACGTACGCCTCCACCGCGCCGCTGCCCGGCGACATCGACGAGTACCTCTTCGCGGGCTTCCTCCAGGGCAAGCGGATCGAGATGGTCGACTGCAAGACCGTCCCGCTGCAGGTCCCGGCGCACGCCGAGGTCGTCATCGAGGGCTGGCTGGAGCCCGGCGAGATGCTGCCCGAGGGGCCGTTCGGCGACCACACCGGCTTCTACACACCGCAGGAGCCGTTCCCGGCGCTGACCATCGACTGTGTGACGATGCGTAAGCGGCCGCTGCTCCAGTCGATCGTGGTGGGCCGCCCGCCGACGGAGGACGGGCCGCTGGGCCGCGCGACGGAGCGGTTCTTCCTGCCGCTGCTGAAGATCATCGTCCCGGACATCGTGGACTACCACCTGCCGGAGTCCGGCGGCTTCCACAACTGCGCGATCGTCTCGATCGACAAGAAGTACCCCAAGCACGCGCAGAAGGTCATGCACGCCATCTGGGGCGCGCACATGATGTCGCTGACCAAACTGATCGTGGTCGTGGACGCGGACTGCGATGTGCACAACCTCCACGAGGTCTCCTGGCGGGCGCTGGGCAACACCGACTACGCCCGCGACCTCACCGTCGTCGAAGGCCCCGTCGACCACCTCGACCACGCCTCCTACCAGCAGTTCTGGGGCGGCAAGGCGGGGATCGACGCGACCGAGAAGTGGCCCGAGGAGGGCTACACCCGCGACGGCGGCTGGCCCCACATGGTCGAGTCCGACCCGCGGACGGCGGCGATGGTCGACCGCCGCTGGAAGGAGTACGGCCTCTCATGACCAGCGCATCCGCGGCGGTCCCGCAGCCGGGCCGCACCAAGGCGTTCCTGCGCCTGGTGATGATCGAGCACTCGGTCTTCGCGCTGCCCTTCGCCTACATCGCGTCGCTGACCGCGATGTACGAGTGGGACCGGCACGTCCACTGGGCGCGGCTCCTCCTCGTCACCGTCGCCATGGTCGGCCTGCGCACGTTCGCGATGG
The DNA here is from genome assembly GCF_019933235.1 of Streptomyces angustmyceticus. Lineage (NCBI taxonomy): Bacteria > Bacillati > Actinomycetota > Actinomycetes > Kitasatosporales > Streptomycetaceae > Streptomyces > Streptomyces angustmyceticus. The sequence continues at coordinate 4,442,596 of NZ_CP082945.1, forward strand.
CCGCGAACCGGATCATCGACCGCGAGATCGACGCCCGTAACCCGCGCACCGCGCACCGCGAACTGGTCACCGGCGCGGTGTCGGTGAAGTCGGCCTGGACGGGCGCGGTGATCGCGCTCGTCGTTTTCCTGGGCGCGGCGGCGCTGCTGAACTTCCTGTGCCTGGCGCTGGCACCGCTCGCGGTGGTGCCGATGGTGGTCTATCCGTACGGCAAGCGGTTCACCAACTTCCCGCAGGCGATCCTCGGCCTCGCCCAGGCGATGGGCCCGATCGGCGCCTGGCTCGCGATCACCGGTTCCTGGTCCTGGGAGGCGGTGATCCTCGGTCTCGCGGTGGGGATCTGGATCGGCGGCTTCGACCTGATCTACGCCTGCCAGGACGTGGAGACGGACCGTGAGGTCGGCGTGAAGTCGGTGCCGGCCCGCTTCGGCATCCCGGCCGCGATCTGGGGCGCGCGCGGCTGCCACCTCGTCACCACGGCGCTCTTCGCCTGGTACGCGGTGGCGACCGGCGCCGGTGTGTTCTTCTGGCTGGGCCTGGTGATAGTCGCGGCGGCCTTCCTGTACGAGCACACGATCGTGAAGCCGCACGACCTCACCCGGCTGAACCGGGCCTTCTTCCAGGTCAACGGCTTCATCGGCATCGCGCTCTTCGTCTGCGCGCTGCTGGATCTGCTGATGCGCGGGCTGACGGTCTGAGGACCTGACGGTCAGAGGGGCCGGGGGGCCTGGGCCCGGTTCAGCCGACCGGGCCGACCCCCGCCCCCGACAGCCGGTCGCGGTACGGGCGCTCGCGGAAGGCGAAGGCCGCCACGACGCCGCCTATCAGGCCGAAGAGGTGGCCCTGCCAGCTGATGCCGTTGTCGGCGGGGAGGGCGCCCCAGAGGATGGAGCCGTAGAGGGCGCCGATGACCAGGCCGATGCCGATGTCGAGGGGGCTGCGCTCGGTGAAGCCGCGCACCAGGAGGTAGCCGAAGAGGCCGAAGACGACGCCGGAGGCGCCCGCGGTGTTGCTGTCCGGCGCGGCGGTGAACCACACGCCCAGCCCACTGGCGAGGATGATCAGCAGGACGACCGCGAGCAGGCGGCCGATCCCGGCGCGCAGGGCGGCGACGAAGCCGAGCACCAGCAGCGGGAGGGTGTTCGCGGCGAGGTGGGCGAAGCCGAAGTGCAGGAAGGCGGCGGGCACCACGTCGAGGAGTTCGGCGGGTTCGCGCGGCTGGATGCCGAAGGTGTCCAGTGCCCCGCCGGTGACGGTGTCGACGCCCTCCAGCAGCCAGAGCAGTGCGACCCAGCCCAGCATCAGGCAGAGCGCGGGCATCGCGCGTGATCTCATCTCCGGCCGTCCCTTCTCGTCCCCCGGCGGGGCGGCCCCCGGCGGGCTCGCGCGTGGGGCGCACAGGTAAGAACGGCCATGGTGGGGTCCGTGGTTCCGCCGGATAGGCTCGATGCGTGGAGCCGCCGCACATCGACACCAGCAAGCAGGGCCCCGGCCGACGCCGTCCGTGGGTCGTGGGGATCTCCGGCGCGTCCGGGACGCCGTATGCCGCGTCCGTGGTGCGCGGGCTGCTCGCCGCCGGGGAGGCGGTGGATCTGATCGTCAGCCGGGCGTCGCGGCTGACCCTGCTGGACGAGACCGGCATCGCGTTCCGGGACGCTCATTGGCGCGCCGACCTGCGGGAATGGCTGGCGCGCGGGGCCGATGGGAAGCCGTCGACGTTCCCGGTGACCGAGGCGGACCTGGCGGATGTGCGGTACTGGCCGGCCGGGGATCTGGCGGCCGGGCCGTCGTCGGGTTCGTATCCGGTGAAGGGGATGCTGATCGTTCCGGCGAGCACGGCGTGTGTGGCCGGGGTGGCGCTCGGACTCTCGAAGGATCTGCTGCAGCGGGTGGCGAGCGTGACGCTCAAGGAGCGGCGGCGGCTGGTGGTCACGGTGCGCGAGACCCCGCTGAACGGGCCGACGCTGAAGCATCTGGTGACGCTGGACGAGGCGGGCGCCGTGGTGCTGCCCGCCTCGCCGGCGTTCTACGCGGGGGCGACGCACATCCAGGATCTGGTGGACTTCGTCGCCGGCCGGGTGCTCGATGCGGCCGAGGTGCCGCACGGTCTGTACCGGCGTTGGGAGGGGGAGTTGCGGGGCGGCTCCAAGGAAGCGGAGGAGGCCCCGGACGCTCGCTAGCGCTTCTTGGCCGCGGCGGCGCGGCCGAAGAGGCGGCGGGTCCGCGGTGCGGCGGCCCGGTGGGCACGTGAACGATTGGCCTGGTCCTGCAGCTCGCGCATGCGGGCGTAGGCCATCTCGATCGAGTACACGGTGACAGCTCCTGTGGGATCGTCTGTGATCGTCTGAAAGATTCACAGGGTGAAGGCCCTGTATGCCTTAAATTCTACATGCAGAACTCGAAAATGCTTAAAGATTGGAAGGCTTGAGGGCATGGACGCGGTGGATAGGCAGCTCATCCAGGCACTTCGCGAGAACGGGCGCGCCTCGTACGCGGAGCTCGGCCGGCTCGTCGGCCTCTCCGGGCCCAGCGTCACGGACCGGATCAACCGCCTCGAAGCGGCCGGCGTGATCACCGGCTACCGCGCGACGGTCGACGCCGCCTCGCTCGGCCTCGGCGTCACGGCGCTGGTGGGCATCTCGCTGTCGGACGCCACCGACCACGAGGACGTCGCGCAGCGGCTGCGCGACCTGGAGGAGATCGAGGACTGCTGGTTCATCGCCGGCGACGACTCGTACATGCTCAAGGTGCGGGTGGGCGACGTCGACGGGCTGGAGCGCACCATCCGGCGGCTGTCCGGCACCAAGGGCGTCTCCCGTACGCGCACCACCATCGTGCTCTCCACCAAGTGGGAGAACCGCGTCGGCGAGCTGCCCGAAGAGGCCGAATAGGCCACCGGGCGCCGGCGGGACGCACCGGGGCGGACGGGCGCGCCAGGGGGCTCCGTCCGCCTCCGATACGGGGGAGTACGCTCGGTGAAGCCCGTTTCCGGCTCCGATGGAACGGCACCGAGTAGGCAGAGACTGGGAGGCGACCGGATGGCTGCGTCGATGGATGTGGGCCTCAAGCGCGAGCTGGAGGCGAAGGTCCACGCCGGGGAGCGGCTGACCCGCGAGGACGGCATCGCCCTCTACGAGTCCGACGACCTGGCCTGGCTGGGCGGGCTCGCCCACGAGGTGCGTACGCGCAAGAACGGCGACGTCGTCCACTTCAACGTCAACCGCCACCTCAACATGACGAACGTGTGCACCGCGTCGTGCGCCTACTGCTCCTTCCAGCGCAAGCCGGGCGAGAAGGACGCGTACACGATGCGCATCGAGGAGGCCGTCCGCCTCGCCAAGGCGATGGAGAACGACAACCTCACCGAGCTGCACATCGTCAACGGCCTGCACCCCAACCTGCCGTGGCGCTACTACCCGCGCTCGCTCAGCGAGCTGAAGAAGGCCCTGCCGAACGTCTCCCTCAAGGCGTTCACCGCCACCGAGATCCACCACTTCGAGACCATCTCGGGGCTGTCCGCCTCCGAGATCCTCGACGAGCTGATCGACGCCGGTCTGGAGTCGCTGACCGGCGGCGGCGCGGAGATCTTCGACTGGGAGGTCCGGCAGCACATCGTCGACCACCGCACCCACTGGGAGGACTGGTCGCGCATCCACCGCCTCGCGCACGAGAAGGGGCTCAAGACCCCCTCGACGATGCTCTACGGGCACATCGAGGAGCCCCGCCACCGCGTGGACCACGTGCTGCGGCTGCGGGAGCTCCAGGACGAGACCGGCGGCTTCCAGGTCTTCATCCCGCTGCGCTACCAGCACGACTTCGTCGACATGCAGGACGGCAAGGTCCGCAACAAGCTCCAGGCGCGCACGACGATGGCGACCGGCGCCGAGGCCCTGAAGACCTTCGCGGTCTCCCGCCTCCTCTTCGACAACGTCCCGCACATCAAGTGCTTCTGGGTGATGCACGGCCTGCAGACCACCCAGCTCGCCCTGCAGCACGGCGCGGACGACATGGACGGCTCGGTCGTCGAGTACAAGATCACGCACGACGCGGACAACTACGGCACGCCCAACAAGCTGACCCGTGAGGACCTGCTCGACCTGATCCGCGACGCCGGCTTCCGCCCCGTCGAGCGCAACACCCGCTACGAGGCCATCCGCGAGTACCCGGGCCCCGACCCGGACCGCCGCGAGGCGCCGCAGCCGATGCGGGTCTGACCTGCGCGGGAGCACCGCCGACGGCGGGCGTTAGGGTCCGGGTCATGGACGTGCGTTTCGACCTGGACCCTTCCGTCGCCCCCGGACTCCGTGACGGGATATGCGCGTTGTGGGCCGATGTGTCCAACGCCGGCGGCGCGGTCGGCTTCCTCCCGCCGGTGTCGCCCGCCGAGATCCGTCCCGATCTGCTCACCCATCTCACGGCGATGGCCGAGGGCCGTACCCGCCTGGTCGTCGGCCGGGACGCGGACGGCCGGGTGCTGGCCACGGCGTTCCTCACCTTCAACGGCCACCGGCTGATGACGCACTGGGTGTGGGTCTACACGGTCATGGTCCACCCCTCCCTCCAGGGCCGGGGCACCGGCCGCCGGCTGATGGCCGCGGTCGCCGGGGCCGCCCGCACCTTCGAGGGCGTCTCCGCGCTCCGTCTCACCTGCCGCGGCGGCACGGGCGTCCACCGCTTCTACGAGTCCTGCGGCTACCGGGAGGTCGGCCGCGTCCCCGGCGCGATCAAGCTGGCCGACGACGACTTCCGCGACGACATCACCATGTGGCGGGAACTGGACTGACCCGAGGCTATCGGCCGGCGGCCCCGCTCTGCCCCGTGTGCCGTCCCGCGTGCTGCTCCACGGCAGGGGCCACGAAGATCGCCCGAAGCGCTGTGCTTGACTGGATGCAGACCCTTTAGGTTGCCGTTGAGGAGAAGGTCCCATCCGTGAGTAGCCACCACTTCGCCACGCTCCGCTACACCGCCCTTCGCATCGGCCTCTTCGTCGCCTCGTTCGCCGTGGTGTGGGCGCTGTCGTACGTCCACGTCATCCCGCTCGCGGTGGGCGCCTCCAACACGGTGTGGATGCTGCTGCTCGCCATCGTGATCTCCGCGCCGCTCAGCTTCGTGCTGCTGCGCAAGCAGCGGGACGCGATGTCCGAGCAGATCGTCGCCAAGGTCGACCGGCAGCGCGAGCGTCTCGCGGCCAGCGCCGGCCAGGAGGACGGGGTGCAGTGACCAAGGCCCGGACCTTTATGTAAGACGCCTCACAGCCGCTTCGTCACGACGGGCGCCCGGCGCCATGGACTTTGCTCCATGGCCGGGCGCCCGTCGTGTTTCTGACGGATCGTCCGGTGCGCCGGCCCCTCCGCAACCCAAAGATTTTCTTTGGGTACCTCAAAGTTCAAGTGTTAATGTACGTGTCATGAAGACAGCAGCCGCGCCCTCGTCCCCCATGAGCACTCCGCTCGTGGCGCGCCTGCACGTCGATCTCTGCCGCTGTATGTCCGCGGCCTGTTGCCGCCGCTGACCCCATCTCCTCAGCGGCCGGAGATCTTCTCCCCGACCCCTCCGGGCGGGAGAGGCCCCTTCGCGTCTGCCGCGCAGCCGCTCATCTTCCCGGCGCTTCTTTTCGCCGTCCCCGATGTCTCACCTGTCCCCGGAGTGTGTCCGTTGTCCACGTCTGCCGAGTCCGCCGAGTCCGCACCGGCTCCCCGGACCCCCAAGTCCTCCCGCATACCGAAGGTCCCGTTCTGGGCGCAGATCCTGGCCGGCCTCGCCCTGGGCGTGCTGCTCGGCTGGCTCGCCAAGAGCGGTGACCTCGGCTGGCTCACCACCACGCTCCAGCACATCGGCGACCTCTTCGTCCAGCTGCTGAAGCTCGCCGTGGCCCCGCTGGTCTTCTTCGCGATCCTGGTGTCGATCACCAATCTGCGGCAGGTCAACAACGCCGCCCGGCTCGCCAGTCGCACCCTGCTGTGGTTCATGGCCACCTCGCTGATCGCCGTCGCGATCGGCCTGGCGATCGGCCTGCTCACCAACCCGGGCGCCGGCACCGGCCTCACCCCCAAGGACGGCAAGCTCCCCGACCACGCGGGCTCCTGGATCGACTTCCTGACCGGCATCGTCCCCACCGACATCATCACGCCGTTCACCGAGCTGAACGTCCTGCAGATCGTCTTCATGGCGGCCGTGGCCGGTATCGCGGCCCTCCAGCTCGGCGAGAAGGCCGAGCCGGTCCTCGCGATCAGCCGCTCGGTCCTCGAACTGCTCCAGAAGGCCCTGTGGTGGGTCATCCGCCTCGCCCCGATCGGCACCGTCGGCCTCATCGGCAATGCCATCGCGACGTACGGCTGGAACCTGATCGGCAAGTACGCGACCTTCACCGTCGACATCTACGTCGGCTGCGCGCTGGTCCTCTTCGGCGTCTACCCGCTGCTGCTGTCGACCGTCGCCAAGGTCAACCCGCTGCAGTTCTTCCGCGGGGCCTGGCCCGCCATCCAGCTGGCCTTCGTCTCCCGCTCGTCGGTCGGCACCATGCCGGTCACCCAGCAGGTCACCGAGCGCCTCGGCGTCCCGCGCGAGTACGCCTCCTTCGCGGTGCCGTTCGGCTCGACGACCAAGATGGACGGCTGCGCCTCGATCTACCCGGCGATCGCCGCGATCTTCATCGCCCAGATCTTCGACGTCCCGCTCGGCATCGGCGACTACGTCCTGATCGCCTTCGTCTCGGTCATCGGCTCCGCCGCCACCGCGGGCCTGACCGGCGCGACCGTGATGCTGACCCTGACCCTCTCCACCCTGGGCCTGCCCCTGGAGGGCGTCGGCCTGCTGATGGCCATCGACCCGATCCTCGACATGATGCGCACGGCAACCAACGTCGCCGGCCAGTCCGTCATCCCGATCCTGGTGTCCGCCCGCGAGAAGATCCTGGACCGCGACGCGTACGACGCCGCCACCAGCATCACGCTCGACGGGACCGCCATCGAGAGCGCGGACGAGCAGGGTGCCGCCGTGCCGGCGCCGGCCGCCGCCTGAGACCCGCGCACGCCTGGGAGGTGCCCCGTCCTTGTTCGCAAGGGCGGGGCACCTCCGCGTCCGCGCTCTTGTTGTCGGTCTTCCGTCCCTTTCGGCCCTCGTCCCCTCAGCCCGTCGCGGCTCCCGTATGCCGCAGGATCGCCGTGGCCAGCGGATCCAGTACGGCGGGTGGCAGGGCGTGTCCCATTCCCGGGATTTCGACGAGGGAGGCGCCGCGGACGCACTGGGCGAGGTGCTGGGGGTGCGGCGGGGGGAAGACCGGGTCGGCGGGGGCGCAGATGACGAGTGCCGGGACCGCGTTCCTGGCGAGGCGGTCCGTGCGGAGCATGCCGTCGTGGTTGGCGCGGCCGTGCGCGGTGCTCGTCCGGTGGTGGCCCGTGTGCTCGATGACGCGCTGTTCCAGAGCGCGGAAAAACCCGGTGTCGAAGGGGAGCCGGTCACCGGCGAGTACCCGCCAGTGTTCGACCTGGCGCGCCGCCTCGGCCGCCGGGCCGTGCTCCCCGGCCGGCCGGGCCCACAGCTCCAGGACCTCGGGTGCGATGCCGGGCAGTTCCGCGACGGGCACCGTGCTGCCGTCGGGGCGGGTGTACGGGGTGCTGCTGAGGGCGCTGGTGCTGATGAGAGTGGCGCTGAGCAGTCGGTCGGGGTGGTCGGCGAGCAGCAACTGGGCCAGCATGCCGCCCAATGACATGCCGACGACATGAGCGCGGTCGATGCCCAGGTGGTCGAGGACCGCGATCGCGTCATCGGCGAGATCGGGGATCCGGTACGGCCGCTCCTCGAACGGCCAGGTCGAGCGGCCGGTGTCGCGGTGGTCGTAGCGGATGACCCGGTGGTGCGCGGCGAGCGCGTCGACCAGCGGCTCCGGCCAGGCGACGCCGCTCGCCCGGGCGCCCATGATCAGCAGCAAGGGGGCTGCGTCACGGGCGCCGCGCTGCTCGGTCCACAGGCGGATGCCGGGGGCGGCGTCGATGAACTGCTGCATGGGGCTGTCCTCCGAGGAGAGCGGGCGTACGGACTTCGCGCCACAGCGCAGCGCGACGAGACGTATCGTCTCGCTATGAATGTGAACGCGTCAAGGGAGGCGGGGCGGGGAGCGAAGATCGTAAACTTACTTTGCAGTAAAGGGGCGGGACGGAGGGACATTCAGGGTGGGAGCTGTGAAGAGCAAGCGGGTGCCGCGTGCTGTCCGGGAGCAGCAGATGCTGGACGCCGCGGTGCTGACGTTCGCACGGCGTGGTTACTCGGCGGCGTCGATGGACGAGATCGCCGAGGCGGCCGGAGTCTCCAAACCGCTGGTCTATCTCTACCTGAATTCGAAGGAAGACCTGTTCAGCACGGTGATCCGGCGGGAGTCGGAGGCGCTGGTGGCGGCCGTGGCCGCGGCCGTCGAGCCGGGGGCGACGGCCGACCGGCAGCTGTGGAGCGGCCTGAAGGGCTTCTTCGCGCACACCGCCGCGCACCCGCACGGCTGGGCCGTGCTCCATCAGCAGGCGCGGACGCACGGGGAGCCGTTCACGCGCGAAGTGGCCGCGATGCGGGCCGAGATCATCGCTTTTGTGACGAAGCTGATCGGTGCGGCCGCAAAGGAGACGGGCTGCGTCGGCGAACTCGCCGAACGGGAGGTCGCCGGGCTCGCCCACGCCCTGGTCGGCGCGGCGGAGTCGCTGGCCGAGTGGGTCAACGTCCGCGCGGACGAGGGAACTTCGGGCGAGCGCGAGCACCCGTCGGCGAAGGACACCGCGGCCACGATGATGAACTTCGTCTGGGCGGGCCTCGGCCGGCTGACGGAGGGCGGCCGCTGGGCGCCGGACGGGCTCGCCGGGCAGGAGAGCGCGTCGGGCGTCAGGAGGTGACGCGGCGACAGGGGTGCGCCCCCGAGTGACGGGCGCGGCCCGACGGAGGCACTCCGGCCCCGGGTGCCCGGCAATTGCGGGCGATCAGTCGTAGCGAGTGCCCGGCAGCAGTGGGTGCCCGGCGGGCGGCCGGTCCTGGCCGTGGCGCGCGGAGGCTGGACGGGTCCGAACGGGACGATGGGGGAGGAGCCGGACGAACGGGTGGGCCGAGGGGAGGTCGGGCACGGAATCGCCACGAGGAAGGGCGTGAACGGGCATTGGCCAACTCCCGCTCCTCGCGTAGCTTTACCTCGAAGTAAGGTTACTGTCCGGTCAGGAGCTGGGTCGAGGATGTGTTCCACGGATTCCCCCGCCGGGGGCGGGCCTTCCCTCATCGTTCGCCCGCGCCACCCCCGCGCCGCCTTAACTCCCCCTGTCTCAGCGGGTGTTCGACTCCGCCGACGCCGACGCCGCGATGACGGCAGCTAGTTCGGCCCCACGGATCGTCCGCGCACGGGCATCGCCCGCCGCCCGGCGGAGGCCCGCGCCTCTACGGTCCCCGCGTACCGCCGCGCGCCGCCCGGGGCGCTGACGCCCCGCGAGCCCGCCGTTGCCGCGGCCCTTGGGCGCGGCCACACCCCGCCACCTTCCCCTCCCCGCTCACTCCCTCGCCGCCGCCTTTTCCTTCCCCACGCACACACAGCGCGGACGGCCGGGGAGACGGCGAGTCACACGCGCACCCCGTACCCCCCGGGGCCCACCCGGGCTCCCGCCTTCCTCCCCCTCCCGCACTCCCGCGCTCCACAGGAGAAACGAGGCCCCGCTCGTGTCCCACCAGGAAAGTGCAGCCACCGCCTCACCCGCCGCCCCGGGCGACGCCCCCGGCACCCTCGCCGCCCCCGTCCTCGTGGAGCCGCAGAAGACCCTGGTCGACGGCGAGGTCCGCGAGGTCTACGTGCCGCCGCTGGCCCCGCCCGTGCTCCGCGGCTCGCTCGGCGACCTCCCTTTCCACAACGCCGCCGAGGCCCCCGCCGACATCGTCCTGGCGCGCAAACAGCCCAGCGGTACCTGGCGCGACATCACCGCGGCCGAATTCGCCGTCGAGGTGCGCGCGGTCGCCAAGGGCCTGATCGCGGCCGGCCTCCGCCCCGGCGACCGGCTCGCGATCATGGCCGCTACGACCTACGAGTGGACCCTCGTCGATTTCGCCGCCTGGGCGGCGGGCCTGGTCACCGTCCCGATCTACCCCACCTCCTCCGCCCGCCAGGCGCAGTGGATCCTGTACGACTCCGGCGCCCGCGCCTGCGTCGTGGAGAACGTCGAGGAGACCCGCCTGATCAGCGGCGTGCGCGCCGAGCTTCCGGGCCTCGACCACCTCTGGCAGTTCAACACCGGCGCCGTCGCCCAACTCGTCGCCGAGGGCCGCGCCCTGCCCGACGCGGCGGTGGACGAGCGCCGGGCCGCCACCGGCCCCTACGACCTCGCCACCCTCATCTACACCTCCGGCACCACGGGTCGCCCCAAGGGCTGCGCCCTCACCCACGCCAACTTCTTCGCCGAGGTCGACAACGCCGTCGAACTCCTCCACCCCGTCTTCAAGTCGGTCAGCGAGGAGCCCGCCGCCACCCTCCTCTTCCTGCCGCTCTCGCACGTCTTCGGCCGGATGGTCGCCGTCGGCTGCCTGCGCGCCCGGGTCCGCCTCGGCCACGCCCCCAGCATCAAGACCGACGACCTGCTCGCCGACCTGGCCGGCTTCCGCCCGACGTTCCTCCTCGGCATCCCCTACGTCCTGGAGAAGGTCTACAACACCGGCCGCGCCACCGCGGAGAAGATGGGCCGCGCCGCCTCCTTCGACCGCGCGGCCCGCATCGCCCGCTCCTACGGCGAGGCCGTGGAGGCCAGGGAACACGGGAAGGGCCCCGGCCCCGGCGTCGCCCTCAAAGCCGCCCGCAAGCTCTACGACCCGCTGGTCTACCGCCGTATCCGCGCCGCCCTCGGCGGCCGGGTCCGCTACATCCTCAGCGGCGGCTCGCCCCTCGGCCACCGCCTCGCCGCGTTCTACACCGGCGCCGGCATCGAGATCTTCGAGGGCTACGGCCTGACGGAGACGACGGCCGCGACGACCGTCACCCCGCCCCTGCGCCCCCGCATCGGCACGGTCGGCTGGCCGCTGCCCGGCACCGCCGTCCGCATCGCCGACGACGGCGAGATCTGGGTCCACGGCGGCCATGTCTTCTCCGGCTACTGGGACGCCGCCGTCGGCGCGGCCCGTCCCGTCACCGACCAGGGCTGGCTGGCCACCGGCGACCTCGGCGCCCTCGACGCCGACGGCTACCTCACCATCACCGGCCGCAAGAAGGAGATCATCGTGACCACGGGCGGCAAGAACGTCGCCCCCGCCCCCCTGGAGGACCGCCTCCGCTCGCACCCCCTCGTAGGACAGTGCCTGGTCGTCGGCGACAATCGCCCCTACGTCACCGCCCTGATCACGCTGGAGCCGGACGGCCTCGCCCACTGGTGCCAGATGCACAAGAAGCAGAACCTGCCGCTGGAGCGACTCGTCCACGACGAGCGCCTGCTCGCCGACCTCCAGCGCGCCGTCGACGACGCCAACGAACTCGTCTCCCGCGCCGAATCCATCCGCCGGTTCGCCGTCCTCCCGGTGGACTTCACCGCGGAGACGGGCCATCTCACCCCGTCCCTGAAGCTCCGCCGCGCCGCGGTCACCCGTGACTTCGCCAAAGAGATAGCGGGCCTTTACGAAAGCAGGTGACCCCCGCTCTGGAGCCGGAGCCCGCGGCGCGTCAGACTGGAACCCCGTGTCACCTCTGTGGGGGAGGTGGCACGGGGTCCGACGCGTGCGCGCGCGGCGCTATGCCCCGCCGAGATCGCACCAGACGGTCTTGCGGCCCTCTTCCTGCCGTACGCCCCACCGCAGCGACACGGCATCCAGCAGCGCCAGGCCCCGCCCGTATTCGTCGTCGCCGCCCGCCCGCACCAGTACGGGCAGCGCCCGCGCGCCGGAATCGGTGACCTCCACCCGGACGCGGCCGCCGGCCCCGCCGCTGACCCGGACGACGACCGGGGTGCCCTCCCCGACATGCCGGATCACATTGCCGAGCATCTCGCTGACACAGAGCTGGACGTCGGCACACGGCCCGCCCAGATGCTCGCGCACGGTGCGCCGGAGCAGGGGCACTTCCTTGGGCAGGGCCATCAGCTCCAGGGTGAGCGGCGCGGGTGGTGTCACCGCGTCGCCGCCCTGCGGAGCACCTCGGCCAGCTTGCGGGCGGTCGCCGTATTGCAGTTACCGAGCGCGACGAGCGGCGTCGCATACGTCCCGGCGAAGCTCGGCAGATCCACCCCGAGTGACGGCAGCGTGATCCCGTTGTCCCTGAGCGCGCCGCGCAGCAGCTCGGTGCAGTCGTGCACCTCGTCGTGGAGATGGCTGTGCATGGTTCGTACGCCTTCCTGTGCGCATGGTGACGAAGTGCTCACAGCGTGCCGTCACACGGCGTAGCGTGGAAGGCAATCGGGTTGCGCAGAGCAACCGGCAATCAACGGTGGTGAGTTATGCCTCCTCGTAAGGATCCGGACGCCTCGGCGAACGTGCCCTCCTTCTACGGTGCCGAGCTGCGCTACAAGCGGGAAGCCGCGGGCCTCACGCTTGAGCAACTGGCGGAAGGAAGCTATCGAGGCATCCCGTTCCTCAGTCAGATCGAACGCGGTGAGCGCCGGATGCCACTGGACCTGGCCCGGCATGCCGACGTGAAGCTCGGGACGGACGGCTTTTTCGAGCGGCGTTGTGAAGATGCGCGCAAGGCCCGTCAGGGAGGGCATGCGGAGTACTTCGCGGATGCTGCGGAGATGGAGCAGTACGCGGAGACGATCGAGGACTGGGCGCCGATGTTCGTGCCGGGGCTCTTGCAGACGGGACCGTACGCGAGGGCGCTCACGCGAGCGGCGATGCCTCGGACCTCGGACGGCGAAGTCGAGCAGAAGGTGGCCGCGAGGCTGAAGCGGGCGCAGCTCTTCAACCGGGAGCGGCCTCCCGCGTTCTGGGCGATCCTGGACGAGAACGTGATCCGTCGTCGGGTTCTCCCGCCGGAGCCGATGGCAGAGCTGCTGGAGCACATCGTGGACGTGGTCACGTCCACGCGATCCATTCTGCAGATCGTGCCGGAAACGCCGGCGGCTCACCCCTACATGATGGGCATGACCCGGACCATGACCTTTCCGGATGCTCCACCTGTGATCTACACGGAGGGGCTGCACAGCAGCCAACTCATCGACTACCCGGCGCTCGTGCAGCAGTACAGGCAGTCGTACGATCTGCTCAGGGCCGCCGCATTGCCGCCTGAGGCGTCCCTGGCCATGGTCGAGGCAGCGGCAGAGGACTACCGAAATGGCAAACAGAGAGCCTGACTTGAGCGCGGCACGCTGGCGCAAGAGCAGCTACAGCAACGGCACCGGCGGCGAATGCATCGAGGTCGCCGACGGCGTTCCCGGCCTCGTCCCCGTCCGGGACTCCAAGGCCCCCAAGGGCCCCGCGCTCTTGATCGGCGTCGACGCCTGGGGCGGATTCCTCACCGCCGTGAAGGGCGGCTCGCTCGGCAGCTGACGTACGGGGCGAGGACGTCGCCCGTCCTGCCGCCTTCGGGGTGGTTCACCGCGGCGGCAGGGCCACCGCCGTCTGCATCTCGCAGGAGTTGCACCAGAACGCCCACCCGTTGGCGTCCACGGACCGCGACCCGCACGCCAGGCACGGGTCGCCCACGAAACTGGCCGCCACCCACGCGCCGGCCGTCGCCGCCCGCCGGCCCGCGGTGGCGCACTCGTCCGCGTAGCACGGGATGCACAGCCCGCCCTGCCGGCCGGGGAGTTTCATCGACCGTATGCCGCAGGTGGAGCACGGCAGCCGGCCGACGTACTGCGCGTCCAGGCCGACCGGCTTACCGTTCCTGTTGAAGGCCGCCATGCCTGCCTCCGCCTCCTCTACGCCAGGACGGTTCCGGTGCCGCCGCACCCGGAACACTGCGTGGTGACCGCATCGCCCATCGGCGTCTCCCACTCCACGGTGCCCCGGCCGCCGCAGTCGGGGCAGGGCTTCTGCGGGGGCATGTCATCGCTCATCTTGCCCAAGATAGGCCGCTGCATGTTGTCATGTGAGCACTTTCCGTGATCACTTCGTCAGGGGGCTGCCGCCCGCCGGTGCGGCACGGGCCCGGCCCCGCGGGCGTGGCCGGCGCGGCCTGCCGCCGGCATTCCTCGCCGCCGGTGCGGCGGAGAAATTTCCCGGGCGCGGACACGCGGAGCCGCGCGCCGAATGCCGCAGGAATTCCGTATTGCGCCCGCCATTCGGGTGGGCCGGCCGGGCGATGGTGAAAATTCATGTAGTCGTCATTTGAATCGCCGGAATCAAAAGGCAGGAGCCCCGCTCGCCACCGAAGTGGCGGAGCGGGGCTCCTTGGGTACTGCTTAGGGGCGACCTGGAAGAAATTCCGGGCCGGGCAACTTAGACCGGCGTGACGTTCTCCGCCTGCGGACCCTTCGGGCCCTGCGTGACGTCGAAGTTCACCTGCTGGTTCTCCTCCAGGGAGCGGAAGCCAGAGGCGTTGATCGCCGAGTAGTGGACGAAGACATCCGGGCCGCCGCCGTCCTGGGCGATGAAGCCGAAGCCCTTTTCAGCGTTGAACCACTTGACGGTTCCGGTAGCCATAAGCCCTCCTTGGGCCAAAGGGTTGCCCTGCTCCAGAACCTGCAAAGAAGTCTGAAACTACAAGAGCCTGCGGGGTCACATGCTCCGCAGGCTCTGTACTGCAAGGGAAACCAAACTGCAACTTGCGCTGAGCGTAGCATGTGCTGCTCCTGAGGCGGAAGAGCCAAAGATCACGTTTAACCGTCCGCACTAACGTCCGGACCCCGCCCCGCCGCGCTGCGCCAAGGGAGACAGGTCTAGCCTCCGCATGTGGACAATTCAACCTTCGGAGACGCACCCGCGGAAGCCGGCGCCGAGCGGCGTCGCAGCCGGCCGCGAGTGGGCCACATCCAGTTCCTGAACTGCATGCCCCTTTACTGGGGCCTGGCCCGTACGGGCACCCTGCTCGATCTGGATCTCACCAAGGACACGCCGGAGAAGCTCAGCGAGCAGCTGGTCCGCGGGGAGCTCGACATCGCGCCGATCACCCTCGTCGAGTTCCTGCGCGCCGCCGACGACCTCGTCGCCTTCCCCGACCTCGCCGTCGGCTGCGACGGCCCGGTGATGTCGTGCGTGATCGTCTCGCAGAAGCCGCTGGACCAGCTCGACGGTGCCCGGGTCGCCCTCGGCTCGACCTCGCGCACCTCCGTACGGCTGGCCCAGCTGCTGCTGGCCGAGAAGATCGGCGTGCGGCCGGACTACTACACGTGTCCCCCGGACCTCGGCGTGATGATGCAGGAGGCGGACGCGGCGGTGCTGATCGGCGACGCCGCGCTGCGCGCCAACCTGCACGACGGCCCGCGGCTGGGCCTGGAGGTGCACGACCTCGGCCAGATGTGGAAGGACTGGACGGGCCTGCCGTTCGTCTTCGCCGTCTGGGCGACCCGGCGCGCGTACCTGGAGCGCGAGCCGGAGGTGGTGCAGAAGGTGCACGAGGCGTTCCTCGCCTCGCGCGACCTGTCGCTGGAGGAGGTCACCAAGGTCGCCGAGCAGGCCGCCCGCTGGGAGACCTTCGACGAGCCGGTCCTGGAGCGGTACTTCACCACGCTCGACTTCCGCTTCGGCCCGCAGCAGCTCGGCGGCGTCGCGGAGTTCGCCCGGCGGGTCGGCCCGACGACCGGTTTCCCGGCCGATGTGCGGGTGTCGCTGCTGGAGCGGCCGGCCGGCTAGCCGGGAAAGGCGCCGGAGCACCGGCGCCTTCCTGCCGCAGTGCCGCCGCCCGTCCGGCGCGAGGGCGGAACCGCGGGTCAGATGGCTGCCAGCAGGAAATCCTCGCCGCTGGACGGACGGAGGCCGTCGGTGCGGTCGGCGAAATAGCGCTCGGCGAGCACGCTCCCCGGAATGTGCCGGACGTCCTCCAGGCCGGCTTCGCGGGCCAGCGCCAGCATGTCCTGCGGGGCGTAGAAGCTGACGAACGGTGTCCCGGACGCTTGCGCTCCTTCCGTGCTCGCCCGGAGGCCGGGCCGGTCGGATGCGTCGACGAGGCCGGCCGGCAGCAGGAAGGTCATGGCGAGTGTCGAGCCCGGCGCGAGGGCGGCGACCTGGCGCAGGGTGGCCGCGGTCGCCTCCTCGGTGAGGTACATGCTGACGCCGGTGGAGACGATGACCGCCGGACGGCGCGGATCGAAGCCGGCGGCGGCGAGTTGCTCCCACCACGACTCGCCCGCCTCGAAGTCGACCGGAACCAGATGGAGCCACTCGGGGATGCCGTAGCCGAGTTCCACCAGGCGCCGGCGCTTGAAAGCCTGGGTCCGCGGCTCGTCGACCTCGAAGAGCCGCAGGCGGGAGGCGGTCTCCGGCCTGCGCTGGGCGAAGGTGTCCAGGCCGGCCCCCAGGATGACGTACTGGGCGACGCCGTGGTCGGCCTGCTGGACGACCAGGTCCTCGATGAAGCGAGCGCGGGCCACCATGGCCGCCCGGAACGCGCTGGTGGCCTCAGGGGCCATGTCCGGGCGGCGCGGCCAGTCTGCGTCGGGAGCCACCAGCCGCAGGCCGACCTCGTCCTCCAGCACGTGGGGCGCCGCGTCGACCCGGACGTGCAACGCCCGCCAGAGCGCGCAGCGTACGGCGGTGTTGTCCGGGGCCCCGGTGGTCTCGTCCCTCATGGTTCCGCCTTCCCTGGATTCAGTTCCCGGAGGGGGCCTGGAGGCTCCACAGGCGCCCATCGGGGTCACGGACGGTCGCTTGCCTGGTCCCGAAGTGGGTGTCCTCGAACGGCGTGACCACCTCGACGTCCGGACCGGGGCGGAACGCCTCCGCGTCCGGCACCTTCAGCACGGCCTGCATCTCGGGTTTCCGGTCCGCGGGAACCTCGGCGATGAAGACGTAGGCGCCCTCGCCGTTGCGGAGCAGGCCGGAGTTGTGGTCGGTCGCGAAGTCCAGTTCGAAGCCGAGGGCCTGGAAGAACCTCGCCGACTTCCCCCAGTTGTGGGTCTCCAGGAAGACGGCCTCGATGCCTTCAGTCGACATTTCCACTCTCCTTTCCGGTCGTCCGGTCTTGCCCGCCGGGCTCGTCGAGGTAGGCGCGCAGCGCGTCGGCGACCAAGGCCGACAGGGACCTGCCCGAGTCGATGGCGTGGTACTTGACCTGCTTGATCAGTGCGACCGGCAGATAGACGTTGAACTGCTTGACTTCCTCATCACCCACGAGAAGGAAGCTAGCATGCTAGCAATCTAGTGTCGAGGGGTCGGCGCCAGGAGAGGGCAGGGGCAGTACGGCGCGGGGGCGCGTCCCCGGCGGGAGGTGCGAGGGGCGGGTCCCTGGTGCGGGGGTGCCGGGCGGTCGGTGGTGTGGGCGCGGGTGCGCTGACGTGGGGTGCTCGCTGACCGGCGGCGTGGCTGTCGGACCCCTGACGTACGCTGGTTCAGTTCGTGATGCCCGCCTGCGAAAGGGACGCCCCGGTGACCGAGAACGCCGACCTCCAGTCCGTACTCGACCGCGCCGCGCAGGGCGGCCGCATCACGCCGGAGGAAGCGCTCGACCTGTACCGCTCCGCGCCGCTGCACGCGCTGGGCCAGGCGGCCGACGCGATCCGCCGCCGTCGCTACGCGGGTACCGAGCACATCGCGACGTACATCATCGAGCGCAACATCAACTACACCAACGTCTGCGTGACGGCCTGCCGGTTCTGCGCCTTCTACGCCGCGCCGAAGGACACCGCGAAGGGCTGGACCCGCGACCTCGACGACATCCTGCGCCGCTGCGCGGAGACCGTCGAACTGGGCGGCACCCAGATCATGTTCCAGGGCGGCCACCACCCGGACTACGGCGTCGAGTACTACGAGGAGCACTTCGCCGCGATCAAGAAGGCGTTCCCGCAGCTGGTCATCCACTCCCTCGGTGCCTCCGAGGTCGAGCACATGGCGCGGATCTCCAAGGTGTCCGTCGAGGAGGCGATCCAGCGCATCCACGCCGCGGGCCTGGACTCCTTCGCGGGCGCCGGCGCCGAGCTGCTGCCGGCCCGGCCGCGCAAGGCGATCGCGCCGCTGAAGGAGTCCGGCGAACGCTGGCTGGAGATCATGGAGGCGGCCCACAAGCTGGGTGTCGAGTCCACTTCCACCATGCTGATGGGCACCGGCGAGACGAACGCCGAGCGGATCGAGCACCTGCGGATGATCCGCGACGTCCAGGACCGTACGGGCGGCTTCCGCGCCTTCATCCCGTACACCTACCAGCCGGAGAACAACCACCTGAAGGGCCAGACGCAGGCCACCCTCTTCGAGTACCTGCGCATGATCGCCATCGGCCGGATCTTCCTCGACAACGTCGCGCACATCCAGGGCTCGTGGCTGACCACCGGCAAGGAGATCGGCCAGCTGTCGCTGCACTACGGCGCGGACGACCTGGGCTCGATCATGCTGGAGGAGAACGTCGTCTCCTCCGCGGGCGCCAAGCACCGCTCCAACCGCATGGAGATCATCGACCTGATCCGCAAGGCGGGCCGGGTCCCGGCGCAGCGCGCCACCACCTACGAGCACCTGCTCGTGCACGACGACCCGGCCAACGACCCGGTGGACGACAAGGTCGTCTCGCACTTCTCGTCCACGGCGATCGAGGGCGGCACGGCGCATCCCGAGCTGAAGCTCGTCGAGGCCAACTGAGCCGCCTGCGCGCGGCGTCGGAAGCGAGCTGAGCGGCCGTGCTGACGATTCACCGGGTGCGGGCGGTCCGCCTGGTCGTGGACGATCCGGAGCACGACGGTCCCGTGCCCGGCGGCCCGGAAGGCGGCGGTGAAGGCGCCCGCCCGGAGCCCGGCAGCGGTCCGGACGAAGCCGGGTACGCGGTCGTCGTCGACGGCGGTCGCATCGCCGCCGTCGGTCCTTACGACGCGCTGTTCGCGGAGTTCGGGGCGCGGGCCCGGGTCCGGGAGTGGGACGGCGTGCTGACGCCCGGCCGCTACGAACCCGACGGCGCCGCCCTGCTGGAGGCCGCCTACCACCCCGACCCGCGCGAGGCGGACGCCCTCGGCAGTGAGCCGCTCACCGGCGAGGCGCTCGCCGCCCTCGACATGACCGGGACCCGCTGGGGCGGCAGCGCCCGGCGGGGCCTGCAACGGCTGATGGCCGGCGGCACCACGGCGCTGACCGGGCCGTTCCACCGCCCCGCGGTCCGTACGGCCGTGGAACGCTCCGGCCTCCAGGAGCAGGCGGGGCGCGTCCGCCGCACCCTGGCGCCGGGCGGCGCCGCCCACTTCGCGGTCTTCGCCGGGGACGGCAGCTGCCTGGCCACCGTCCTGCACGGCCGGCTCGTCTTCCGCCGCCGCTGACGCCGCCCGGCGCCCGCCCGGCGCCCCGGCCGTGCCCGGTGCGGGCACCGGCCCCGGCACGGTGGACAATGGCCGGGTGACCCGAGCATCCCTGGACAAGCAGCCGCACGAAGTCGCCGCGATGTTCGACGACGTGGCGGCGCGGTACGACCTCACCAACGACGTGCTCTCCCTGGGGCAGGCCCGGCTGTGGCGCAAGGAGGTGGACCGCGCGGTGGCCGCCCGGCCCGCCGAGCGGGTGCTCGACCTCGCGGCCGGTACGGGCACCTCGTCGCTGCCGTTCGCGCGCACCGGTGCCTACGTCGTGCCGTGCGACTTCTCCGTCGGCATGCTGCGGGAGGGCAAGAAGCGGCACCCGTGGCTGCCCTTCACGGCCGGCGACGGCACCCGGCTGCCGTTCGCGGACGGGGTGTTCGACGCCGTCACCATCTCCTTCGGGCTGCGCAACATCCAGGACACCGATGCCGCGCTGGCCGAGCTGTACCGGGTCACCAAGCCCGGCGGCCGGGTCGTGATCTGCGAGTTCAGCGAGCCGACCTGGGCGCCGTTCCGGACCGTCTACACCGAGTACCTGATGCGCGCGCTGCCGCCGGTCGCCCGCGCGGTCAGCAGCAACCCGGACGCCTACGTCTACCTCGCCGAGTCCATCCGCACCTGGCCGAACCAGCCCGAACTCGCCGCCCGGATGCAGGGCGTCGGCTGGACCGGGGTGGCCTGGCGCAACCTGACCGGCGGCATCGTCGCCCTGCACCGCGGACGCAAGCCGGCCGGGGGCTGACGGGCGGCGGGACGGCCGACGGCTCTCCCGGACGGGTGGGCCGTCCGGCCGCGGTGACCGGATGGCGGGAGCGGCCGGTGCGCGACGCCGCGCGCCCCGGCCCCTCCGTACGGCGGGCCGCTCACACGTCCAGCCGGTGGCAGTACGCGGTCCGCTTCCCCTTCGGCGTGATCACCGTCTCCGCCCGCCGCATCCCCAGCCGCCGGGTCACCGCGAGCGACCGCTCGTTGCGCGCGTCCACCATCGCGACCACCTGGCGGACGCCGGCCGCGCGGACGGACTCCAGCGCCGCCTGCGCCGCCGCCGTGGCGTAGCCCTTGCCCCAGGAGGCGCGGCCGAGCCGCCAGCCGATCTCGATCTCGCCCGCCGGGCCCCAGTCCCACGGCCACGGCTGGGCGCCGGTGAAGCCGAGGACCGAGCCGTCCGCCGGATCCACCAGCGTGTACAGGCAAAAGCCCCGCTCCGCGTGGTGCCTGCGCTGGCGCGCGGTGAGTTCCTCGTAGACGGAGAGCTCGGCCGGTGCGCCGCCGTGGAACTCCATGACGTCCGGGTCGTCGAAGACCCGGTGCCAGTTCAGCGCGTCCTCCTCGGTGGGCACGCGGAGTTCGACGGCGGGGAGCGGCCGGCGGGCGGGCGGGGTGTTCACAGACTTCACGGCACAACCCTTCAGGTTCTGATCACCACAGCCCCCATAGACTGCACGTGCCCGGTGCCGGTCGGCACCCAGAATTCCCTTTATCGACTTCCGGGAGACAGCACCGTGACCGAGTCCGCGTCCGTGACCGATTCCGTGACCAGCGCCCGCTCGGAGCACAGCGCGGATGTGATCGTCGTCGGTGCCGGGCCCGCCGGCTCGGCGACCGCCTACCACCTCGCCAAGTCCGGTCTGGACGTGCTCCTTCTGGAGAAGACCGCCTTCCCGCGCGAGAAGGTCTGCGGCGACGGGCTGACCCCGCGCGCCACCAAGCAGCTGGTCGCGATGGGCATCGACATCTCCGAGGAAGCGGGCTGGCTGCGCAACAAGGGCCTGCGGATCATCGGCGGCGGCTCCCGCCTCCAGCTCGACTGGCCGGAACTGGCCTCCTACCCCGACTACGGACTGGTCCGTAAGCGCGACGACTTCGACGAGCAGCTGGCCCGGCAGGCGCAGAAGGCCGGCGCCCGGCTGTACGAGCGCTGCAACGTGGGCGCGCCGATCGTCCACGAGCTGACCGGCCACATCACCGGTGTGCACGCCAAGCTCGGCGAGGAGAAGACCCCGGTCACCTTCCACGCCCCGCTGGTCGTCGCCGCCGACGGCAACTCCACCCGGCTCTCGCTGGCCATGGGCCTGCACCGGCGCGAGGACCGCCCCATGGGCGTGGCCGTCCGTACGTACTTCACCTCGCCCCGGCACGACGACGACTACCTGGAGTCCTGGCTGGAGCTGTGGGACCGCCGCGGCGCCGAGGACCGGCTGCTGCCCGGCTACGGCTGGATCTTCGGCATGGGCGACGGGACCAGCAACGTCGGCCTGGGCATCCTCAACTCCAGCTCCGCCTTCAAGGAGCTGGACTGGCGGGAGATCCTCAAGGCGTGGTGCGCCTCGATGCCCGCCGACTGGGGCTACACCCCGGAGAACATGACCGGCCCGATCCGCGGCGCCGCGCTCCCCATGGCCTTCAACCGCCAGCCGCACTACACCAAGGGCCTGCTGCTGGTCGGCGACGCGGGCGGCCTGGTCAACCCGTTCAACGGCGAGGGCATCGCCTACGCCATGGAGTCCGGCGCGATCGCCGCCGAGGTCATCGTGCAGGCGCACGCCCGCGCCACGTACGCACAGCGCGAACTGGCCCTGCAGCGCTACCCGAAGATCCTCAAGGACACCTACGGCGGCTACTACTCCCTGGGCCGCGCCTTCGTGAAGCTCATCGGCAACCCCAAGGTCATGAAGATCGCCACCCAGCGCGGCCTGACCCACCCGCTGCTGATGCGCTTCACCCTCAAGATGCTCGCCAACCTCACCGACCCCACGGGCGGCGACGCGATGGACCGCATCATCAACGGCCTGAGCAAGGTCGCGCCGAAGGCCTGACGCGCGCGGCCGGCACGGGTCAGGGGCCCGGCGCCGGGCGTCGACGAGTGCTCTGCGGGGCGGTCCGGGAAATGTCCCGGGCCGCCCCGTCACATTCTCCGGCCGGGATCCGTCAGTGCGGTGACGACGAGATTCCCGAGGAGACAGTGATGAACGCACGGATGAAGAACCCCGCGGTGGTCCTCCCCGAGGCCATGCGGCCCCTGCTGGACGTGGTCGAAGCGACCCGCCGGGGCGGGGTGCCCGAGGAGACGCTGGAGCTGGTGCATCTGCGCGCGAGCCAGATCAACGGCTGCAGCTTCTGTGTCGACGGGGGAGTGAAGAGCGCCCGGAAGGCGGGCGTGGGCGACGAGAAGCTGTTCGCCGTCGCGGCCTGGCGGGAGGCGCCGTACTTCTCGGACGCCGAGCGGGCCGCGCTGGCCCTCACCGAGGCGGTCACCCGGCTCGCCGACAGCTCCGACCCGGTGCCGGACCCCGTCTGGGACGCCGCCGCCGGCCACTTCGACGAGCGGCAGCTGTCGGCGCTCGTCCTGGCGGTCGGGGTCACCAACCTCTTCAACCGGCTCAACGCGACCATCAGGCAGCCGGCGGGGGCGGGCTGGTAACCGGCGTCCTGTTACGGCCCGTTGCGGCCCGGTACTGACGGTTGGGCCGGGTTGCGGCTTATGGGCGGTGATGGGGCGTGAGGGCCGCGAGGAGGCCCGTGAGAGGGCCTGTGCGGGCCCCGGGGGTCCTCGGCGGCCCGGAGGGCCTCCGGCGACCTGTCGGCGCGTCCGGGGGCCGTCGTCGCCGCCCTCCCGTGGGGCGCCATCCGCACCGGGCGCTCCATGGGCGGGCGACGGGACCGCCCGCCCATGGGCCTGCCGGTCAGCCTGCCGGGTGGGAGGCCGGGACGGGGAGGCGGCGCGCCGGGTCGGGGGACGGCAGCCGGCGGGCCGGACGGCCTCCGGGTCCGTACCTGGCTTGATCGTGGCGCTGTACGGCGTGAATCGGCCGCCGCCCCGCGCGGACGGCCGGCCCGCATGCCGAAGGACCGCCTCTCCCGAGCGGTAGGAGAGACGGTCCTCGTGGGGTACCAGGAGTGCGGCGGTCCTAGAGGACGCGCACCGCACCGGTCGGCATGTCGTAGTCGAGCGGGCGCTCGACGATGCCGGTGCTGGAGTTCTGGGCGCCGATGAACTTGCCGCCGCCGACGTAGACGCCGACGTGGTAGGCGCTGCCCGCGCTGCCCCAGTACAGGATGTCGCCGACCTGGAGGTTGTCCAGGCCGACCTGCTTGCCGGCGGTGGACTGGTCCTGGGAGACGCGCGGCAGGTCGATGCCGATCTGGCTGAACGCCGCCTGGGTCAGGCCGGAGCAGTCGTACGACGAGGGGCCGCTGGAGCCCAGCACGTACGCCTTGCCCAGCTGTGCCTTCAGGAAGGACACCAGGGTGGCCGTGCTGCCGGTGGCGCTGGACGACGACGGAGCGGACAGGGTCGAACGCTCGGAGGAGCGCGAGGCACGGGCCTGCGCGGCCTCCTTGGCCTTGCGGGCTTCCTCGGCCTTCTTCTTCGCCTCGGCCTTGGCCTTCTTCACGGCCTCGGCCTTGTGCTTCTCGGCGGCCTTGGCGGCCTTGGAGAAGGCACTGTCCTGGAGCGCCTGACGCTCGTAGTTGAACGCGACCTGCTCGGCGCTGTCGGCGCTCTTCGCGGCGCTGGTGGCCAGCGCCGTCGTGATGGTCGGCATCTCCTGGGTTTCGGAGACGGGCTTCTGCGCGGCATTGGCCGGCACGGTGGCGCCGGTCACCGCGAGGGTGAGGAAGCCACCGGTCACGCCCGCACGCAGGGCCCGCGAGGACGCGGAACGGCGGGGCTTCCGGTGGCTGGGTATGAGTGCGTTCGGGGACATGGCAATAACGGCTATCAGGAGCCACAGGTTGCTGCCAAGAAAGGTGCAGTGCGCCACACTTGACGTGTACGCGGCGAATAAACCGGACTTTTGGGTCGCCCAACGAGTCGGCGACGGGATGTCCGAATTTCGCGATCATGTTCCTACGCATGGCATTTGCTGCTCGGCGTGGGGGTGGCGGGGGCCTATCACTTCCCCATCCGCCACGCCAAGGCTTCCCGGACGTCAAGGTCTTAGTGCTGGAAATAGCGTGGGATAGGTCACTCTTGATTGCCCGTTATGTTCCTGTGACCTGATGCCCGGCGAGGTGCTCGTGAACCGATGCACGTACCGATGATCACGGCGAGGTCACGAGCGGGTCACGCCGACGGGGCGACGTCTTATAGCAGTTGACGCCGTCCAGCGCCAATTTGCCCGCGACGGCACTCACTTGATAGTGAACACCCCGCCCTGACCAGCGGTAACCCGCGTGAATGTCACCTCTCGTGATCACTCGCGCGCTTCGCGTATGAAGATCACCGCTCATCCGACTTCATGATCCTTCGCCGGGTGGTGGAGATCACAAAGGCGTTGTTCACTCCCGTGTCGCAGATCACAGACCGGCGGGCATAAGATGCTGGCGGTTCGGGCTTGTGAACTGCCTCACATGTGCACGATCTCCATGAGGCGGCCGGAGAGCCCGAGCGGACCGCCATCCAGTCATCGTCGACTGAAGGGAGCGAGGACGGTGAACGCATACGCGCCCATCCTCGTACTGGGAGCCCTCGGGGCAGGCTTTGCGATCTTCTCCGTCGTGATGGCCACCCTCGTCGGGCCCAGGCGCTACAACCGGGCCAAGCTCGAGGCGTACGAGTGCGGAATCGAGCCGACGCCACATCCGTCCGGTGGCGGTCGCTTCCCGATCAAGTACTACCTGACGGCGATGCTCTTCATCGTCTTCGACATCGAGATCGTCTTCCTCTACCCCTGGGCCGTCACCTTCGACGCCCTGGGGCTGTTCGGGCTCGTCGAGATGCTCCTCTTCGCGCTCACCGTCTTCGTCGCCTACGCCTATGTCTGGCGTCGTGGCGGCCTGGAATGGGACTAGGGGTCACACATGGGACTTGAGGAGAAGCTGCCGAGCGGCTTTTTGCTGACCACTGTCGAACAGGCCGCGGGATGGGTGCGCAAGTCATCGGTCTTCCCCGCGACCTTCGGGCTGGCCTGCTGTGCCATCGAGATGATGACGACCGGCGCCGGGCGCTACGACCTGGCCCGCTTCGGCATGGAGGTCTTCCGCGGCTCGCCGCGGCAGGCCGACCTGATGATCGTCGCCGGCCGGGTGAGCCAGAAGATGGCGCCCGTCCTGCGGCAGGTCTACGACCAGATGCCGAACCCGAAGTGGGTGATCTCCATGGGGGTTTGCGCCTCCTCGGGTGGCATGTTCAACAACTACGCGATCGTGCAGGGCGTCGACCACATCGTGCCCGTCGACATCTACCTGCCGGGCTGCCCGCCGCGTCCCGAGATGCTGATGGACGCCATTCTCAAGCTGCACCAGAAGATCCAGGACACCAAGCTCGGGGTCAATCAGCAGCAGGCCGCCCGCGAGGCGGAGGAGGCGGCGCTCAAGGCACTCCCGCTGATCGAGATGAAGGGGCTGCTGCGGTGAGCGAGCAGAAGAACCCCGGCGCGCCGGACGAGCCCGACGGCACGGACGAGGCCGTCCCCGCGCAGCGCGACGACGCCGGCGAGGCGATCGCCACCCGCCGCGGCATGTTCGGCGCCGACAACGGCGGCGACACCAGCGGCTACGGCGGCCTCGTACGGACCGTCCGGCTGCCCGGCGCGAGCAGCCGGCCCTACGGCGGGCCCCGCGGCGGCGCCGGGGGACACGGGGAGTTCGACGAGATCGCCGACGAGCTGGAGGGCGCCCTCGACGAACAGGGCCTGGTCCCCGAGAACGTCATCGAGAAGACGGTCGTCGACCGCGCCGAGCTGACCTTCCACATCGAGCGCGGCCACCTGCCGACGGTCGCCCGCATCCTGCGCGACGACCCGGCGCTGCGCTTCGAGCTGTGCACGGGCGTGAGCGGAGTGCACTTCCCCGGCGACCAGGGCCGCGAGCTGCACGCCGTCTACCACCTGCGCTCGATCACCCACAACCGGCTGATCCGGCTGGAGGTCTCCGCCCCGGACACCGACCCGCACGTGCCCTCGCTGGTGGAGGTCTATCCGACCAACGACTGGCACGAGCGCGAGACCTACGACTTCTTCGGAATCGTTTTCGACGGCCATCCGGCGCTGACGCGGATCATGATGCCCGACGACTGGCAGGGCTTCCCGCAGCGCAAGGACTACCCGCTCGGCGGCATCCCCGTCGAGTACAAGGGCGCCAAGATTCCGGCTCCCGACCAGCGGAGGTCGTACAGCTGATGACTACTGCACCGCACTCCGGCCCCTCGAACGGCCACCGCACCTCCAGCGACTTCGACACGGCGGAGTCCCTGGCCCGGGAGACCACCGAGGGCACGGTCTACAACGTCTCCGGCGGCGACTGGGACGAGATCGCGGCCGCCGCCGTGAAGTCCGACGACGAGCGGATCATCGTCAACATGGGGCCGCAGCACCCCTCCACCCACGGCGTGCTCCGGCTGATCCTGGAGATCGACGGCGAGACCGTCACCGAGGCCCGCTGCGGCATCGGATACCTGCACACCGGCATCGAGAAGAACCTCGAATTCCGGACCTGGACGCAGGGCACCACCTTCGTCACGCGCATGGACTACCTCACCCCCTTCTTCAACGAGACGGCCTACTGCCTGGCCGTGGAGAAGCTGCTCGGGATCACCGACCAGGTCCCCGACCGGGCCTCCGTCATCCGCGTGCTGCTGATGGAGCTCAACCGGATGAGCTCGCACCTCGTGGCCATCGCCACCGGCGGCATGGAGCTGGGCGCCACCACGATCATGATCTACGGCTTCCGCGACCGCGAGCTCATCCTCGACCTCTACGAGCTGATCACCGGCCTGCGGATGAACCACGCCTACATCCGGCCCGGCGGCCTCGCCCAGGACCTGCCGCCCGGGGCGGTCGACCAGGTGCGCGAGTTCGTCAAGAAGATGCGGAAGAACATCGGCGAGTACGACAAGCTCGCCACCGGCAATCCGGTCTTCAAGGGCCGGATGGAGGGCATCGGCTACCTCGACCTGGCCGGCTGCATGGCCACCGGCGCCACGGGTCCCATCGTGCGCTCCGCCGGACTGCCGCACGACCTGCGCAAGACGCAGCCGTACTGCGGTTACGAGACCTACGACTTCGAGGTGCCGACCGCCGACACCTGCGACTCCTACGGCCGGTTCCTCATCCGGCTGGAGGAGATGCGCCAGTCGCTGCGGATCGTCGAGCAGTGCCTGGACCGGCTGGCGCCCGGCCCGGTGATGGTCGCGGACAAGAAGATCGCCTGGCCCGCCCAGCTGGCCCTCGGTCCGGACGGCCTGGGCAACTCCCTCGACCACATCAAGAAGATCATGGGCACCTCGATGGAGGCCCTGATCCACCACTTCAAGCTGGTGACCGAGGGCTTCCGGGTCCCGCCGGGACAGGCGTACGCGGCCGTCGAGTCGCCCAAGGGCGAGCTGGGCGTGCACGCCGTCAGCGACGGCGGCACC
Organism: Streptomyces angustmyceticus; assembly: GCF_019933235.1. Lineage (NCBI taxonomy): Bacteria > Bacillati > Actinomycetota > Actinomycetes > Kitasatosporales > Streptomycetaceae > Streptomyces > Streptomyces angustmyceticus. The sequence goes on from NZ_CP082945.1 coordinate 4,470,307, forward strand.
CGCCCCTACCGGGTGCACTTCCGCGACCCGTCCTTCACCAACCTGCAGGCCATGGCGGCGATGTGCGAGGGCGGCCAGGTCGCCGACGTCATCGTCGCCGTCGCGTCCATCGACCCCGTGATGGGAGGCGTCGACCGGTGAGCGCCACCGAGCCGAACCAAGACGTGCAGCTGGGGATGCCCGCGCTCCCCGCCCCCGACTACCCGGTGGACGTACGGGCCCGGCTGGAGGCGGACGCCAAGGAGGTGATCGCCCGCTACCCCGGCGCGCGCTCGGCGCTGCTGCCGCTGCTGCACCTCGTCCAGGCCGAGGAAGGGCACGTCACCCGCACCGGCATCCGCTTCTGCGCCGAGATGCTGGACCTCACCACCGCCGAGGTCACCGCGGTCTCGACCTTCTACTCCATGTACCGCCGCAAGGCGAGCGGTGACTTTCAGGTCGGGGTCTGCACCAACACGCTGTGCGCGGTGATGGGCGGCGACGCCATCTTCGAGGACCTCAAGGAGCACCTCGGCGTCGGCAACGGCGAGACCACCGAGGACGGCGCCGTCACCCTCGAACACATCGAGTGCAACGCGGCCTGCGACTTCGCCCCGGTCGTGATGGTCAACTGGGAGTTCTTCGACAACCAGACGCCGCAGTCCGCCCGGCAGCTCGTCGACGACCTGCGGGCCGGCCGGGCCGTGCGGCCCACCCGGGGCGCGCCGCTGTGCACCTTCAAGGAGACGGCGCGGATGCTCGCCGGCTTCCCGGACGAGCGGCCGGGCGCCGTCGAGGCCACCGGCGGCGCCGGCCCCGCCTCGCTGACCGGCCTGCGGCTCGCCAAGGGCGAGGCCGCCCCCGGCCGCGGCGCCGACCACGTCATCGCGCCGCGCACGGCCGAGACCACCGACGCGGCCGGCGGCGAACCCCCGTCCGGCCACCCCGCCGAGGAGCCGCCCGCCGGGCACCCCAGCTCCCACGACGCACCGCAGCAGACCTCGGCGTCCGATGACCAGCACCCGGCCGGACCCGCAGCAGAGGAGGGGGAGTGATGACAGTGGCAGCCGAACACGGGGGCGCCTCCCGGCCGGAGGCCGGCGGGGAGACCAACCCCGAGAAGCTCCTGACGCCCGTCCTGTCCGCCTTCTGGGACCAGCCCGAATCCTGGACGCTGGAGACCTACCGCCGGCACGAGGGCTACGAGGGCCTGCGCAAGGCGCTCGCCATGCCCCCGGACGACGTCATCGCGTACATCAAGGACTCCGGGCTGCGCGGCCGCGGCGGCGCCGGCTTCCCGACCGGGATGAAGTGGCAGTTCATCCCGCAGGGCGACGGCAAACCGCACTACCTCGTCGTCAACGCCGACGAGTCCGAGCCCGGGACCTGCAAGGACATCCCCCTCCTCTTCGCCAACCCGCACTCCCTCATCGAGGGGATCGTGATCGCCTGCCACGCGATCCGCTCGCGCCACGCCTTCATCTATCTGCGCGGCGAGGTCGTGCCCGTCCTGCGGCGGCTGCACGAGGCCGTGCGCGAGGCCTACGCGGCGGGCTTCCTCGGCAGGAACATCCTCGGCTCGGGGCTCGACCTGGACGTGATCGTGCACGCGGGCGCCGGGGCGTACATCTGCGGTGAGGAGACCGCGCTGCTGGACTCGCTGGAGGGGCGCCGCGGACAGCCCCGGCTGCGTCCCCCCTTCCCCGCGGTGGCGGGCCTGTACGCCTGCCCCACCGTGGTGAACAACGTCGAGTCCATCGCCTCGGTTCCCGCCATCATGAACCGCGGCAAGGACTGGTTCCGGTCCATGGGCAGCGAGAAGTCCCCGGGCTTCACCCTCTACTCGCTCAGCGGGCATGTCGCGGGCCCCGGCCAGTACGAGGCCCCGCTGGGCGTCACCCTGCGCCAGCTGCTGGACATGAGCGGCGGGATGCGCCGCGGCCACCGGCTGAAGTTCTGGACGCCGGGCGGCTCCTCGACGCCGATGTTCACCGACGAGCACCTCGACGTCCCCCTCGACTACGAGGGCGTCGGCGCGGTCGGATCGATGCTCGGCACCAAGGCGCTGCAGTGCTTCGACGAGACCACCTGCGTGGTGCGGGCGGTCACCCGCTGGACCGAGTTCTACGCGCACGAGTCCTGCGGCAAGTGCACGCCCTGCCGCGAAGGCACGTACTGGCTGGTGCAGTTGCTGCGCGACATCGAGGCCGGCAAGGGCCGTATGGACGACCTCGACAAGCTGAACGACATCGCCGACAACATCAACGGCAAGTCGTTCTGCGCCCTCGGCGACGGCGCCGCCTCGCCGATCTTCTCCTCGCTGAAGTACTTCCGCGAGGAGTACGAGCAGCACATCACCGGCAAGGGCTGCCCCTTCGACCCGGCCAAGTCGACCCTCTGGGCCGACAACGACGCTCACCTGGGGGTGAACGCATGACCGTCACCACAAGCGCTCCCTCGGGGGGCGGCGAGGCGGCGATCCCGCCGGAGGACCTCGTCACCCTGACGATCGACGGCATCGAGATCTCCGTCCCCAAGGGGACGCTGGTCATCCGTGCCGCCGAACTCCTCGGCATCGAGATCCCGCGCTTCTGCGACCACCCGCTGCTGGACCCGGCGGGCGCCTGCCGGCAGTGCATCGTCGAGGTCGAGGGCCAGCGCAAGCCGATGGCCTCCTGCACCATCACCTGCACCGACGGCATGGTCGTCAAGTCGCAGCTCACCTCGCCGGTGGCCGAGAAGGCGCAGCGCGGCGTGATGGAGCTGCTGCTGATCAACCACCCGCTGGACTGCCCGGTCTGCGACAAGGGCGGCGAGTGCCCGCTGCAGAACCAGGCGATGCAGGTCGGCGACCCGGAGTCGCGCTTCGAGGGCAAGAAGCGCACCTTCGCCAAGCCGGTGCCGATCTCCACCCAGGTGCTGCTGGACCGCGAGCGGTGCGTGCTGTGCGCGCGCTGCACCCGCTTCAGCAACCAGATCGCCGGCGACCCGATGATCGAGCTGCTCGAGCGCGGCGCCCTCCAGCAGGTCGGCACCGGCGAGGGCGACCCCTTCGAGTCGTACTTCTCCGGCAACACCATCCAGATCTGCCCGGTCGGCGCGCTCACCTCCGCCGCGTACCGCTTCCGCTCCCGCCCCTTCGACCTGGTCTCCTCGCCGTCGGTGTGCGAGCACTGCGCGGGCGGCTGCGCGACGCGCACCGACCACCGGCGCGGCAAGGTCATGCGGCGGCTGGCGGCCAACGACCCCGAGGTCAACGAGGAGTGGATCTGCGACAAGGGGCGGTTCGCCTTCCGCTACGCGCAGCAGCGCGACCGGCTGGAGCAGCCCCTCGTGCGCGACCCGGAGTCCGGTGAGCTGGAGCCGGCGAGCTGGCCCGAGGCCCTGGCGGCCGCGGCCCGCGGGCTGTCCGCCGCCCGGGGACGCACCGGCGTCCTCACCGGCGGCCGGCTGACCGTCGAGGACGCCTACGCCTACGCCAAGTTCGCCCGGATCGCGCTGGACACCAACGACATCGACTTCCGGGCGCGGGTGCACAGCGCCGAGGAGGCCGACTTCCTGGCGTCCCGGGTCGCCGGCCGCGGCCGCGATCTGGACGGCACCGGAGTCACGTACACCGCGCTGGAGCAGGCACCGGCCGTCCTGCTGGCCGGGATCGAGGCCGAGGAGGAGGCGCCCGGCGTCTTCCTGCGGCTGCGCAAGGCGCACCGCAGGAGCGGCCAGCGCACCTTCGGGCTGGCCGGTCACGCCTCGCGCGGACTGATCAAGGCCGGCGGCACGCTGCTGCCGGCCGCGCCCGGCACCGAGACCGAATGGCTGGACGCGCTCGCGGGCGGCGTCGGCCTGGACGGTGAGGGGCAGGCCGCGGCCGAGGCGCTGCGGGCCGAGGGCGCGGTGATCGTCGTCGGCGAGCGGCTGGCGGCGGTGCCCGGGGCCCTGACCTCCGCCGTGCGCGCCGCCCGTGCCACCGGCGCCCGGCTGGTGTGGATCCCGCGCCGGGCGGGCGAACGCGGCGCCCTCGAAGCGGGCGCCCTGCCCGGCCTGCTGCCCGGCGGCCGGCCGGCCACCGACCCGCGGGCCCGCGACGAGGTCGCGGCCGCCTGGGGCGTGGCCGCGCTGCCGCAGCGGCACGGCCGGGACACCGGCCAGATCATCGAGGCCGCGGCGACCGGCGAGCTCGGCGCCCTGCTGGTGGCGGGCGTCGAGGTGGCCGACCTGCCGGACCCGGCCCGTGCGCTGGCCGCCCTGGACGAGGTCGGCTTCCTGGTCAGCCTGGAGCTGCGGCCCTCGCAGGTCACCGAGCGGGCGGACGTGGTGCTGCCGGTGGCGGCCGTGGTGGAGAAGGCCGGCACCTTCCTCAACTGGGAGGGCCGGGCGCGGCTGTTCGAGGCCGCGCTCAAACCGGACCAGATGACCCGCCGGCACCTGCTGCCGGACTCCCGGGTGCTGCACATGCTCGCCGACGCCCTCGACGTCCATCTGGCGCTGCCGGACATCGGCGCCGTACGCCGCGAACTGGACCGGCTCGGCGGCTGGGACGGCCCCCGCGCGGGCGAGCCCCTGGAGACCGGGCGCCCGCTGCCCCGCCCCGAACCGGGCGAGGCCGTGCTCGCCGGACACCGGCTCCTGCTGGACCAGGGTCTGCTCCAGGAGGGCGACGAGGCGCTGGCCGGCACCCGGCACGCCGCCCTCGCCCGGCTGTCGCGGACCACCGCGCAGGAGACCGGGGTCGAGGACGGCGACCTGCTGGCGGTCACCGGACCGGCCGGCGCGGTCCGCCTGCCGCTGCGGGTCACGCCGATGCCCGACCGGGTGGTGTGGCTGCCGCTCAACTCCACGGGCGGCGGAGTCGCCGCCGACACCGGGGCGCGACCCGGTGACCTGGTGAAGATCTCCGCCGTCCCGGGCACGCCGGAGCCGGCCGAGGAGGTGGACGCATGATGCAGCTCTCCCAACTCGCTGCCGCCGGCGGTGCGCTGGCGCAGGAGGACCTGTCGATGTTCGGCCGCGACCCGTGGTGGCTGGTCGTCATCAAGGCGGTCTTCTGCTTCGCGTTCCTGATGCTGACGGTGCTGTTCTCCATCGTCTGGGAGCGCAAGGTCGTCGCCTGGATGCAGCTGCGCATCGGCCCCAACCGGCACGGCCCCTGGGGGATGCTGCAGTCCCTCGCCGACGGCATCAAGCTGATGCTGAAGGAGGACCTGGTCGTCAAGCGGGCCGACAAGGTGGTCTACGTCCTCGCGCCGGTCGTCGCCGCCATCCCGGCCTTCATGGCGATCGCGGTGATCCCCTTCGGGCCGGCCGGCAACGAGATCTCGATCTTCGGGGTCCGCACCCCGATGCAGCTCACCGACCTGCCGATCGGCATCCTCTACATCCTGGCCACGGCCTCCGTCGGCATCTACGGGATCGTGCTGGCGGGCTGGTCGTCCGGCTCCACCTATCCGCTGCTCGGCGGGCTGCGCTCGTGCGCGCAGATGATCTCGTACGAGATCGCGATGGGCATGTCGTTCGCGGCGGTGTTCCTCTACTCCGGGTCGATGTCGACGTCGACCATCGTGGAGTCGCAGCAGAACAGGTGGTACGTCCTGCTGCTGCCGGTGTCCTTCATCATCTACATCGTCGCGATGGTGGGCGAGACCAACCGGGCGCCGTTCGACATGCCGGAGTCCGAGGGCGACCTCGTCGGCGGCTTCAACACCGAGTACTCGTCCATCAAGTTCGCGATGTTCATGCTCGCCGAGTACATCAACATGGTCACCGTCTCGGCGGTCGCGATCACGCTCTTCCTGGGCGGGTGGAAGGCGCCCTGGCCGGTCTCCACGTTCTGGGCGGGCGCGAACCACGGCTGGTGGCCGCTGCTCTGGTTCACGATCAAGGTGCAGCTGCTGCTGTTCTTCTTCATCTGGCTGCGCGGCACCCTGCCCCGGGTGCGCTACGACCAGTTCATGAAGCTGGGCTGGAAGGTCCTCATCCCGGTCTCGCTGGTCTGGCTGATGCTGGTCGCCACCGTCCGGGCGCTGAAGAACGAGGGCTACGACTTCTCGCAGATCGTGCTCTACGTCGCCGGCGGCGCCGTCGCGCTGCTGCTGGTCTCCCTCCTCGTGGACTTCTTCCGGCGCGGCGAGCGGGAGGAGGAGACGGACGGCGACGGGGCCTTCGACCCGATGGCCGGCGGCTTCCCCGTGCCGCCGCTGCCCGGACAGAACCTGCCACCGGTGCCGCGGCGCCGGCCGCGCCGGGAGCGCGAGCTGATTGTCAGTGGCGGGGCGGACACTGTCGGTGACGGAATCGGAAACGACGGAAAGGGGGGCGACGGTGCCTGAGTTCCAGAACCCCGTGGCCGGCTTCGGCGTGACCTTCAAGGCCATGTTCAAGAAGCGGCTGACCGAGCAGTACCCGGAGGAGAAGAAGCCGACGGCGCCGCGTTTCCACGGCCGCCACCAGCTCAACCGCCATCCGGACGGGCTGGAGAAGTGCATCGGCTGCGAGCTGTGCGCCTGGGCCTGCCCGGCGGACGCGATCTATGTCGAGGGCGCGGACAACACCCCCGAGGAGCGCTACTCCCCCGGGGAGCGCTACGGCCGCGTCTACCAGATCAACTATCTGCGCTGCATCCTGTGCGGCCTGTGCGTGGAGGCGTGCCCCACCCGCGCGCTGACGATGACCAACGAGTACGAACTCGCCGACCGGTCCCGCGAATCGCTCATCTACACCAAGGAGGAGCTGCTCGCGGGCCTGTCGGAGACGATGGTCGACTCGCCGCACGCGATCTACCCCGGCATGACGGAGAAGGACTACTACCAGGGCCTGGTGACCGAGGCCGCTCCGGGGACCGTCCGTCAGGTCGCGGTCTCCAAGGGCGAGAAGGCCGACGGGACCGCCCCGGAGAAGGGGGCGCACGCATGACCGGCCTCGCCGCCGCGGCCTCCACGACCTCCACCGGAGAGGCCGTGCAGTTCTGGATCCTGGGCATCGTCGCCGTCAGCGGCGCGCTGTGCACGATCCTGATGAAGCGGGCCGTGCACAGCGCCCTCTCGCTCGCCGGGACCATGATCGTCCTGGCGGTCTTCTACCTGGCCAACGGCGCGTACTTCCTCGGCGTCGTCCAGATCGTCGTCTACACGGGCGCGATCATGATGCTCTTCCTGTTCGTCGTGATGCTGGTGGGCGTCACCGCGGCGGACTCCCTCAAGGAGACACTCAAGGGCCAGCGCTGGCTCGCCGCCGGGCTGGGCCTCGGCTTCGGCGTCCTGCTGATCGCCGGCATCGGCAACGCCTCGCTCAAGGAGTTCGACGGCCTGGGCGAGGCCAACGCCGGCGGCAACGTGCAGGGCCTGGCCGCGCTCATCTTCACCAAGTACGTCTTCGCCTTCGAGATCACCGGCGCCCTGCTGATCACGGCGGCCGTCGGCGCGATGGTGCTTACCCACCGGGAGCGCACCGAGCGCGCCAAGTCCCAGCGCGAGCAGTCCGAGGCCCGCGTCCGCGAGGGCAAGCAGGTGCCGCCGCTGCCCGCCCCGGGCGTCTACGCCCGGCACAACGCCGTCGACATCCCGGGCCTGCTGCCCGATGGCACCACGTCCGACCTCAGCGTCAGCCCGACGCTGCGGGAGCGCGGCCAGGTCCGCGACGTCTCCGGCGAGTCGCTCGCCGAGCTGAAGGCGCTGGAGGAGCGCTCCGAGAACTGGCTGGGCCGGGGTTCCGACGAGCCCCGGCCCTCGTCGTCCGGGGGCGTGGCGCCGAAGGAGCACAAGGAGGGGGCCAAGAAATGAACCCGGTCTACTACCTCTATCTCGCCGCCCTGTTGTTCACCATCGGCGCGGCCGGGGTGCTGATCAGGCGGAACGCCATCGTGGTGTTCATGTGCATCGAGCTGATGCTCAACGCCTGCAATCTCGCCTTCGTCACCTTCTCGCGGATGCACGGGAATCTGGACGGCCAGATCATCGCCTTCTTCACGATGGTCGTCGCCGCGGCCGAGGTCGTGGTGGGCCTGGCGATCATCGTGTCGATCTTCCGCACCCGTCATACGGCCTCGGTCGACGACGCCAGCCTGATGAAGCTGTAAGGGGTCGCACAAAGTGGAGAACTTGATCGCGCTGCTCGTCGCGGCACCGCTGGTCGGTGCGGCCCTGCTGCTGTGCGGCGGCACCCGACTCGACCGCACCGGCCACCTGATCGGCACGCTGTTCTCGGTGGCGTCGTTCGCCGTCGGGGTGGCGCTCTTCGCCGACATGCTCGGCCGGGGCGCCGAGGACCGTGCCCTGCACCAGCACCTGTTCACCTGGATTCCGGTCGGCGGCTTCCACGCCGACATCGCCTTCCAGCTCGACCAGCTGTCGATGACCTTCGTCCTGCTGATCACCGGTGTCGGATCGCTGATCCACATCTACTCGATCGGTTATATGGAGCACGACGAGCGGCGCCGCCGCTTCTTCGGCTACCTCAACCTCTTCCTCGCGGCGATGCTGCTGCTCGTCCTCGCCGACAACTACCTCCTGCTGTACGTCGGCTGGGAGGGCGTCGGCCTCGCCTCGTACCTCCTCATCGGCTTCTGGCAGCACAAGCCGAGCGCGGCCACCGCCGCCAAGAAGGCGTTCCTGGTCAACCGGGTCGGCGACATGGGCCTGTCCATCGCGATCATGCTGATGTTCACGACGTTCGGGACCTTCGCCTTCGGCCCGGTGCTCGCCGCCACCGGCGACACCTCCGAGGGCAGGCTGACCGCCATCGGGCTGATGCTGCTGCTGGCCGCCTGCGGCAAGTCGGCGCAGGTGCCGCTGCAGTCCTGGCTCGGCGACGCGATGGAGGGCCCGACCCCGGTCTCGGCCCTGATCCACGCCGCCACGATGGTCACCGCCGGCGTGTATCTGATCACCCGCTCCGGGGCGATCTTCAACGCCGCGCCGACCGCCCAGCTGGCGGTCGTCGTGGTCGGCGCGGTCACCCTGCTCTTCGGTGCGATCGTCGGTTGCGCCAAGGACGACATCAAGAAGGCGCTGGCCGGCTCGACGATGTCGCAGATCGGCTACATGATCCTCGCGGCCGGCCTCGGCCCGATCGGCTACGCCTTCGCGATCATGCATCTGGTCACCCACGGCTTCTTCAAGGCGGGCCTCTTCCTCGGCGCCGGTTCCGTGATGCACGGCATGAACGACGAGGTGGACATGCGCCGTTACGGCGGCCTGCGCACCTACATGCCGGTCACCTTCCTCACCTTCGGCCTCGGCTATCTGGCGATCATCGGCTTCCCCGGGCTGTCCGGCTTCTTCTCCAAGGACAAGATCATCGAGGCGGCGTTCGCCAAGGGCGGCACCGAGGGCTGGATCCTCGGCGGCGCGGCCCTGCTGGGCGCGGCGATCACCGCGTTCTACATGACGCGGGTGATGCTGATGACGTTCTTCGGCGAGAAACGCTGGAACCCCGACGAGGTCCATCCGCACGAGTCGCCGAAGGTCATGACCCTCCCGATGGTCGTGCTGGCCGTCGGATCGGTCTTCGCGGGCGGGCTGTTCAGCGTCAACGAGTCCTTCGTGAAGTGGCTGGAGCCGGTCACCTCGTTCGCACACGGCCACTCCCCGGTCAGCGCCACCACGGTCACCGCCTCGACGATCGTGGTGCTGCTCCTGGGCGTCGGCGTCGCCTGGATGATGTACGGCCGCAAGCCCGTTCCGGCGCTGGCCCCGCGGGGCTCGCTGCTGACCCGGGCCGCCCGCCGCGACCTGCTCCAGGACGACTTCAACCACGTCGTCTTCGTGCGTGGCGGTGAACACCTCACCGACACGCTCGTCCAGGTCGACCGCTCCCTGGTCGACGGCGCGGTCAACGGCACCGCGGCCTCCATGGGCGGACTCTCCGGCCTGCTGCGCCGGCTGCAGACCGGGTTCGTCCGTTCGTACGCGGTCCAGATGCTGGGCGGGGCCGCCGTTCTCGTCGCCGCGACCCTGCTGATGAGGGGTGTCTGAGCCATGTCGTTTCCCCTGCTGACGGCGGTGGCCGCGGTGCCGGCGGTCGGTGCGATCGCCACCGCCGCGCTGCCCGCCGCCAAGCGCACCGCGGCCAAGTGGCTCGCGCTGCTGTTCTCGCTGGCCACCTTCGCGCTGGCGCTGGTGGTCGCGTTCCGCTTCGACCCGGGGGCCGAGGGCCCCTTCCAGCTCACCGAGTCGCACGCCTGGATCAGCGACTTCGGCGTCCGCTACGAACTCGGCGTGGACGGCATCGCCGTCGCCCTGATCGCGCTGACCACCCTGCTGATCCCGTTCGTCATCCTGGCCGGCTGGCACGACGCCGACCCCCTGGAGGAGGCCACGCCCAACCGGCGCTGGCGGCCCACCCAGGGCTTCTTCGCGCTGATCCTGGCCGTCGAGGCGATGGTGGTCCTCTCCTTCGAGGCCACCGACGTCTTCCTCTTCTACCTCTTCTTCGAAGCCATGCTGATCCCGATGTACTTCCTCATCGGCGGCTTCGGGGACCGGGCGGGCGCCGGCGGCGAGGAGCAGGCCGCGAGCCGGCGGTCGTACGCCGCGGTGAAGTTCCTGCTCTACAACCTCGTCGGCGGGCTGATCATGCTGGCCGCGGTGATCGGGCTGTACGCCGTCACCGCCGACCAGCTCGGCACCGGCACCTTCTCGCTGCAGCAGATCGTCGAGGCGCGGGCGGCCGGCAAGCTGGACATCGCCACCGGCACCGAACGGCTGCTGTTCCTCGGCTTCTTCTTCGCCTTCGCGGTGAAGGCGCCGCTGTGGCCGCTGCACACCTGGCTGCCGGGCGCCATGGGCGAGTCGACGTCGCCGGTCGCGGTGCTGATCACCGCGGTGGTCGACAAGGTCGGCACGTTCGCGATGCTCCGCTTCTGCCTCCAGCTCTTCCCCGAGGCCAGCAGCTGGGCCACCCCGGTCATCCTGGTCCTCGCGCTGATCAGCGTGCTGTACGGCGCGCTGCTGGCGGTCGCCCAGCGGGACATCAAGCGTCTGATCGCCTACGCCTCGATCTCCCACTTCGGCTTCATCATCATGGGCATCTTCGCGATGACGTCCCAGGGCCAGGGCGGCGCGACGCTCTACATGGTCAACCACGGCATCTCGACCGCCGCGCTGATGCTGGTGGCCGGCTTCCTGATCAGCCGCCGCGGCTCGCGCCTGATCGCGGACTTCGGCGGCGTCCAGAAGGTCGCCCCGGTCCTCGCCGGCACGTTCCTCGTCGGCGGTCTCGCCACCCTCTCGCTGCCCGGCCTGGCGCCGTTCGTCAGCGAGTTCCTGGTCCTGGTCGGCACCTTCAGCCGCTATCCGGTGATCGGCATCATCGCCACCCTCGGCATCGTCCTCGCCGCGCTGTACGTCCTCGTCCTCTACCAGCGGACGATGACCGGGCCGGTGAAGGCGGAGGTGAAGACCATGCCGGACCTCCGGGTGCGGGAGCTGGTGGTGGTCGCGCCGCTGATCGTGCTCCTGCTCTTCCTCGGGGTGTACCCCAAGCCGCTCACCGACCTCGTCAACCCGGCGGTCGACCACACCCTGTCCGTCGTGGACAAGAAGGACCCCAAGCCCCCTGTGCAGGTGGACGCCGTGCCCGGTGGAGGCCGGGGCGGGCATGCCGTGCACGATCAAGACGTGGAGGCCGCGAAGTGAGTTCCGTGGCAAGTGTCCACAGCCTGTGGACGGTGGCGGACGGCGCACCGGGCAAGATCCCGGCGCCGCACATCGAGTACACCCAGCTGTCGCCGACGCTGATCGTCCTCGGCGCGGCGGTGGTCGGCATCCTCATCGAGGGGTTCGTGCCGCGCCGCAGCCGCTACGTCTCCCAACTGCTGCTGACGGTGGTGGCGCTGGCCGCCGCGTTCGCCGCGGTGGTCGGCCTGGCGGCCGGCGGCTTCGGCTCGTCCAAGGCTCACATCGCCGCCATGGGTGCGCTCGCCGTCGACGGCCCGGCCCTGTTCCTGCAGGGCACGATCCTGCTGGTGTCCCTGGTCGCCGTCTTCACCTTCGCCGAGCGCCGGCTCGACCCGGCGGCGCACGGCAACCGGGTGGACTCCTTCGCGGCCCAGGCCGCGGCCGTCCCCGGCGGCGCCGCCGAACAGGCCGCGGTCAAGGCCGGGTTCACCACCACCGAGGTCTTCCCGATCCTGCTCTTCGCGGTCGGCGGGATGCTGGTCTTCCCGGCGGCCAACGACCTGCTGACGCTCTTCATCGCGCTGGAGGTCTTCTCCCTCCCGCTGTACATCCTGTGCGCGCTGGCCCGCCGCCAGCGGCTGCTGTCGCAGGAGGCCGCGGTGAAGTACTTCCTCCTCGGCGCCTTCTCGTCGGCGTTCCTGCTGTTCGGCGTGGCCCTGCTGTACGGCTACGCGGGCACGGTCGGCTACGCCGGGATCGCCGAGGTGGTCTCGGACGGCGCCAAGCAGATCGATCCCGCGCTGGCGGGCACGATGGGCAACGACGCGCTGCTGCTGATCGGCGCGGCGCTGGTGCTGATGGGGCTGCTGTTCAAGGTCGGCGCGGTCCCGTTCCACATGTGGACCCCGGACGTCTACCAGGGCGCCCCGACCCCGGTCACCGGCTTCATGGCGGCCGCCACCAAGGTCGCGGCCTTCGGCGCGCTGCTGCGGCTGCTGTACGTCGTCCTGCCGGGCCTGCGCTGGGACTGGCAGCCGGTGATGTGGGGCGTCGCGATCATCACGATGCTGGGCGGCGCGATCGTCGCCATCACCCAGACCGACATCAAGCGGCTGCTGGCCTACTCCTCCATCGCCCACGCCGGCTTCATCCTCGCCGGTGTCATCGCCACCAGCAAGGAGGGCATCTCCTCGGTGCTCTTCTACCTCGGCGCCTACTCCTTCGTGACGCTCGGCGCCTTCGCCGTGGTCACCCTGGTGCGCGACGCGGGCGGCGAGGCCACCGCGCTGTCCAAGTGGGCCGGGCTGGGACGGCGTTCGCCGCTGGTGGCCGCGGTCTTCGCGGTCTTCCTGCTGGCCTTCGCCGGCATCCCGCTGACCTCCGGGTTCGCCGGAAAGTTCGCGGTGTTCAAGGCGGCGGCGCAGAGCGGCGCGGGCTGGCTGGTGGTCGTCGGTGTGCTCTCGTCGGCCATCGCCGCGTTCTTCTACATCCGCGTCATCGTGCTGATGTTCTTCAACGAGCCCAAGGCGGACGGCCCGACCGTCGCGGTGCCCAGCCCGCTGACGACCACGGCCATCGCCATCGGCGTCACGGCCACGCTGGTGCTCGGCCTGGCGCCGCAGTACTTCCTCGACCTGGCCGGCCAGGCCGGGGTGTTCGTGCGCTGAGAACGCGCGGCGCGCCAGGACAGCGGCCGCCGTCCGGAGCCCTCGGGGGGTTCCGGACGGCGGCCGTTCGCCGTGCGGGGGCGGTCAGCTCGTGGGCACGCCGCTGGGCAGCTGCGGCATGTCGGGGATCTTCACGCTGCCGTCGCTGGACTTGGTGTACTTCTCGGTGGGGCCGTTCTTCCAGTCGACGGTGAGGGTCTTGCCGTCCGCGCCGGCCTTGAGGGTGCCCATGGTGCGGGTGGTGTCCCCGTCGGTGCACTTGAGCGCGGCCATGGTCATCCCGGCCATCTGCTGGACCTTGCCCAGACAGGCGGCCTTGTGCCCGTTGCTGAAGGCGACCGTGCCCTTGCTGATCACCAGGACCTGGGGGCTGCCGGCCGAGCCGCCCTTCCAGGCGCCCTCGACCGCACCGGCGTCCGCGGGCTTGTCGGGGGTCGCCGGCGCGTCCGGCGACTTGGTCGGCTTGCTGTCGTTGCCGCCGCCGGTGTCGCCGCCGCTTCCGCAACCGGTGAGCAGCATCGCGGCGATGGCGGCCGCCCCGGCGATCTGCGCTGCCTTGCGCACGTACGTCTCCTCCGTTGTGGGACAGGACCCGTGAGGCTAGCAGCGGCCCCGCACAGCCGTCCGAACCGTCGTCCGGATCGCCGCGGCCCCGGTACGGACTTGGTGCGGGGCTGTGACGCAGGGGGCGCCGGGGGCGACGGGCGGCGGCCCGGTCACACCGCGGGCAGGATGCGGCCGGTGACCTCGCCCAGGCCGATCCGGGCGCCGTCCGGGCCGGGCGCCCAGGCGGTGAGGGTGACCTCGTCGCCGTCCTGGAGGTAGGGGCCCTTGCCCTGGGTGAGCTCCAGCAGGCAGCCGAGCTGGTCGGGGTCGGGCCCGGAGACCGTGCCGGAGGCGAACAGGTCGCCGGTGCGCAGCGAGGCGCCGTTGACGGTCATATGGGCGAGCTGCTGGGCGGCCGTCCAGTACATCGCGGAGAACGGCGGCCGGGAGACCGTCTCGCCGTTGATGCGCACCTCGATGCGCAGGTCGATGCCGCCCGGCTCGGCGTCCGTGTCGTCGAGGTAGGGCAGCAGCGGGACGTCCCGGGCGGGCGGCGCGGTCCGGGCCGCGTCGAGGGCGTCGAGCGGGGTGATCCAGGCGGAGACGGAGGTGGCGAAGGACTTGCCCAGGAACGGGCCGAGCGGCACGTACTCCCAGGCCTGGATGTCGCGCGCGGACCAGTCGTTGAGGAGGCAGACGCCGAAGACGTGGTCGCGGAAGGCCGCCTGCGGGACGGGCCGGTGCAGCGTGGAGGGCGTACCGACGACGAAGCCGACCTCGGCCTCGATGTCGAGGCGGAGCGAGGGGCCGAAGGCCGGCGCCTCGTCCGCGGGGGCCTTGCGCTGGCCCTGCGGCCGGACGACCGGGGTGCCGCTGGCGACGACGGTGCCCGCCCGGCCGTGGTAGCCGATCGGCAGGTGCTTCCAGTTGGGGGTCAGCGCCGCGGCGTCCGGGCGGAAGATCCGGCCGACGTTGGTGGCGTGGTGCTCGCTGGCGTAGAAGTCGACGTAGTCGGCGACCTCGAAGGGGAGGTGCAGCGTGACCTCGGCGAGCGGATGGAACAGCGGTGCCACCTCGTCGCGGTGCGCCGGGTCGGTGACGGCGGTGCGCACGGCCGCCCGGATCTGCTGCCAGACGGGACGGCCGGCGGCCAGCAGCGGGTTGAGGGTCGGGGCCGCGAGCAGTTCGGCGTGCGGGTGGATGGCGGCGGGCAGCGCGCTCGGCAGTGCGCTCAGATCGAGGACCCGGTCGCCGTAGCGGACGCCGAGGCGGCGCCGGTCGGGCGCGTCGGCGGTGCTGAAGACGCCGTAGGGCAGGTTGTGCGGGCCGAAGGGGTCGCCTTCTGCCAGGTCGAACGGGCTCTGCTCGGGCATGGACAGCTCCTCGCGTTCGTCGTCGCCGGTGGGCGGCCGGGCCGGCCGGGCCTGGTGACCCGCGGGCCGGCGGTGCCGTTGATCAGCGTACGGCCGGGCGGTGGCCGACGGGGCGGTCCTGGGGGCGCGAGGGCGCGGGGGCGTACGGATTTGGACGGCGGACGCGCCGCGCGATGCGCCCCCAAGCATCGGCAATGTCCTGAAAAGCCTTGCTGCACTGCGCAATTCGGGCCTAGCTTCCTTTCCTGGCACGGGCCCGGGGGTGGGACGTTCCGTAGGGGGGACACGTGGCTCGCAGTGGCACACGGCTCGCGGTCGACCGGAGCGTTCCGGCGCTGATCGTGAAGATCGGGGCGTACCCCCTGCACCACGGCGGTGTGGGGGCGATCCGCAGCCTGGGACGGCTCGGGGTGCCCATGTACGCCGTGACGGAGGACCGCTTCACACCGGCCGCCCTCTCGCGCTACCTCCGCGGCCGCTTCGTCTGGCCGACCACCGGGCGGGAGGCGCCGGACCGGCTGGTGACGGGGCTGCTGCGGATCGGCCGGCGGATCGGGCGCCCGACGCTGCTGCTCCCCACCGACGAGGAGGCGGCCGTGCTGATAGCCGAGCACGCCGAGGCGCTCGCCGGGTCGTTCCTCTTCCCCCGGGCCGCGCCCGGCCTGCCGCGGAGGCTGGCCAGCAAACAGGGGCTGCACGAACTGTGCGCGGCCCACGGGGTGCCCTCACCGGCCGCCGTCTTCCCCGGCTCGTACGCGGACATCGAGGCGTACGCCGGGCGGGCGCGCTTCCCGGTGGTGGCCAAGAACCGCGAGGCGTTCGTACGGCGCGAGCGGCCCGCCGTCACCGGCACCACCCGCATAGGAGGGCCGGCGCAGCTGCTGGACCTGGCCCGGGACTGGGGTCCGCGGCCGGGCGTGATCCTGCAGGAGTACCTGCCGCGGGAGCAGGCCGAGGACTGGATCGTGCACGCCTGCTTCGGCGCGGACCGTGCGCCGCTGGCGCTGTTCACCGGCGTCAAGGTGCGCTCCTGGCCGCCGCACGCCGGGATGACGGCCTGTGCGTACGTGGTCGACAACCCGGAACTCGCCAAAATGTCGGCGGAGTTCGTCCGCCGCATCGGCTTCACCGGCATCGCCGATCTGGACTGGCGGTTCGACCGCCGCGACGGCCGGTACAAGCTGCTGGATTTCAACCCCCGTATGGGGGCTCAGTTTCGGCTCTTCGAGAACGCGGCCGGCGTGGACGTCGTCCGCGCCCAGCACCTGGCGCTCACCGGGCGCACCGTCCCGGAGGCGCCGCAGCGGGCCGGGCGCCGCTTCGTCGTCGAGAACGTCGATCTGCCCGCCCTGCTCGCCTACCGGCGCGGCGGACCCCGCCCCCCGCACGCGCCGCGGCGCGCCCGCGGCACCGAGCTGGCGTGGTTCGCGGGCGACGACCCGCTGCCGTTCCTCACGATGCTGGCGCGGTCCGTCGGACCGGGCGCCCGACATCTGCGGCAACTGCGGCGGGCGGGCCGCCGGGCAGGTACCGAGGCACCACTCAGGCAAGGGGAGGGACCGAAGTGAGCACTCCGGTAGCGGTCATCGGGGCCGGCCCGTACGGCGTGTCGACGGCCGCGCACCTACGGGCGCGCGGCCTGCCGGTGCGGGTCTTCGGATCGCCGATGGCGAGCTGGCGCACGCAGATGCCCGCGGGCATGCTGCTCAAGTCGACGCCCGCGGCCTCCAGCATCGACGTCCCGCAGCCCGGCCACAGCCTCGGCGACTTCTGCGCCGGGACGGGGGAGGGGCCGTACGCCTCGGACTGGGACATCGTCCCCGTCGAGGTGTTCGTCCGGTACGGGCAGTGGGTGCAGCAGCGCACGGTCCCCGACCTGGAGCAGGTCAGAGTGGTCTCGGTCGACCGGCGCGACGGCGGCTTCGAGCTGAAGCTGGACAGCGGGGAGCAGGTCGGCGCGCGGGCCGTGGTCGTGGCCACCGGCCTGAGCGGGCTGGCGCAGCTGCCCCCGGAGCTGGCCGCCGCGATTCCGGACGGACCGTCCGCCACGGGTCCGGTCTCGCACAGCTCGCAGCACCACGACCTGTCCGCGCTGGCCGGCCGCTCGGTGGTCGTGATCGGCGCCGGGCAGTCGGCGCTGGAGAGCGCGGTGCTGCTCGCCGAGGCGGGCGCGGCGTCGGTCCGGGTCGTGGCGCGCCGCCAGGGCGCCGTGGGCTTCGGTACGCCGCCGGACCGCCAGCCCCGTCTGCGGCCGCCGTCGCCGTTCGGCAACGCCTGGTCGCTGCACGCGCTGACGTACTACGCCGGCGCCTTCCGGCGGCTGCCGGTGCCCGCCCGGCGCCACCTGGTGCGCCGGGTGCTCGGCCCGCTGGGCGCGTGGTGGCTGCGGGAGCGTTTCCACGGCCGGGTGCAGGTCACGCAGGGGCGGCGGATCGTACGGGCCACGGTCCGCGACGGCCGTCCCGTGCTGGCGCTGCGCGGGGCCGACGGGCAGGGCGGGGAACTCGCCGCCGACCATGTGCTGGCCGCGACGGGCTACCGCATGGACCTGGCGGCACTGGACTTCCTGGGCCAGGGGCTGCGCACCGAGATCGTGACGCGGGCCGGCGGGCCGCTGCTGGGCGCCGGCTTCGGCTCGTCCGTACCGGGGCTGTACTTCACGGGGTTGCCGGCGGCCGCCTCGTTCGGGCCGGTGATGCGCTTCGTGTGCGGCACGG
The DNA here is from genome assembly GCF_019933235.1 of Streptomyces angustmyceticus. Lineage (NCBI taxonomy): Bacteria > Bacillati > Actinomycetota > Actinomycetes > Kitasatosporales > Streptomycetaceae > Streptomyces > Streptomyces angustmyceticus. Next base: position 4,488,201 of record NZ_CP082945.1, read on the forward strand.
AGTTCGCCTCACCGCGGCTGGCACGGGCGGTGGCCCGGACGTACGGGTGAGGCGGGCGGGGCGGGGGCGGCGGCGAGGGGCGCCGGCCCGGTCCCCGTCCCACGGGGGAAGTCGGCTTGGCCCGGGGTGAATTCGGCGGGGCGGTGGGGGCCGGGGGCGGGTTCGTGACGGGGCGGGGCCGGGCGGTGATGGCCAGGGCCGGGGGCTCGGCTCGGCCGTCGGCCGGGGCCGCGGGCGCTCGGGTCGGCGGATTGTGGTGTTCCGCTTCTTGCCCTGAGCTGTGCGGCCCCGCGCCGCACTGACGCCGTCTCCCTCCTGCCTCCTGCGCGCCGTACCCGCGCTGTTCTCCCCGCCCGGCGCCGGACCGCACGGCCCGCCCCACACGGCCCGCTCCGGGCCGCCCGCCTGCCCGGCAGCCCGGGCGGCACAGCCCTTGCCGGACCGGAACGCGGCCAGAAATACTCTTGTCGTTGCCGGGCTCCACGCCTCCGCGCCACACTCGCGTCAACAGGCGGTCCGGGACCTGTCGGCCGGGGTCGCTGTGCTTCCGGGTGGGTCGGGGGGCGGGCGCTCACGGTGATCGAACTGCGACCGGATACGCTGGCCAATGGTGGAGACAGCGACAGATCGACATTCAGTTTGATCGTCAGCAGACAGGAGTACCCCTCGTGACCGTCGTCGGGCCCTTCGGGCTGAGCGTGCGGGACCAGGCTCTTGAGGCCGATGTCCAGGCCGGGTTGGCGGCTGTCGAGGAGGGCCTGCTGGAGGCCACGAAGAGCGACGTGCCGTTCATCACCGAAGCCGCGCAGCACCTCGTGCGCGCGGGCGGCAAGCGGTTCCGGCCGCTGCTGGTGACGCTGGCCGCCCAGTTCGGCGACCCCTACAGCCCGGGTGTGGTGCCCTCCGCGGTCGTCGTGGAGCTGACGCACCTGGCGACGCTGTACCACGACGACGTGATGGACGAGGCCGATGTGCGCCGCGGCGTGGCCAGCGCCAACGCCCGCTGGGGCAACTCCGTCGCGGTGCTGACCGGCGACTTCCTGTTCGCCCGCGCCTCGCACATCCTGGCCGACCTCGGGCCGGAGGCGGTCCGGATCCAGGCCGAGGCGTTCGAACGCCTGGTGACCGGCCAGATCCTGGAGACCGCGGGCCCGCGCGACGGCCGCGACCCCATCGACCACTACCTGGACGTCCTCGCCGGCAAGACCGGTTCGCTGGTCGCCGTCGCCTGCCGGTTCGGCGCGATGATGTCGGGCGCCGAGGAGTCCACGGTCAACATCCTCACCCAGTACGGCGAGCGGCTGGGCACGGCCTTCCAGCTGGCCGACGACGTGCTGGACATCGCCAGCGATTCGCACGAATCGGGCAAGACGCCCGGTACCGACCTGCGCGAGGGCATTCCGACCCTGCCCGTGCTGCACCTGCGGGCCCGCGCCGAGAGCAGCGCCGGTACGCCCGAGGACCGCGCCCTGGTCGAGCTGCTGGCCGGCGACCTCACGGACGACGCCCGGCATGCCGAGGCGCTGGCCGGCCTGCGCGCCCACCCGGCGCTCGAACAGGCCCGCCGCGACACCGTGCGCTACGCGCAGGAGGCCCGCGCGATGCTGGCCCCGCTGCCGTCCTGCACCGCCAAGTCGGCCCTGGAGGGGCTCTGCGACGCGGTGGTGCACCGGGCGGGCTGAGGCCCGAGCACGCTGCGCCACCCCGCGTCCCCTACGTCCCCGCCGCGCATCCCCTAGGGAACGGTCCGACTCCGGAGGTACGGAGTCGGACCTGAGGTGACCATGTGTCATACCTCAGCAGTAGGAAGAGTTGCTCCCGCTGGTTGACGTTATCCGCCGGGCGATTTGGTGAGATGAGAACACCAGAGCGCGGCGGCGGGTCACAATGAGCCCCAGGGGGACGAGTGGACAGCGCAGCAGCCGCCGCATACGACGGAGGTAGGGCAGATGTCATGGAACGAACCGACTCAGGTCACCGGCGAATGGGACGAGGGGCACTCCCCGCGGCGCCGTAAGGCGGCGCGGTACGCCGTGCCGGTCGCGGTGGCGGGAGTTGCGGCGGCCACGATCGGGCTGGTCCCGGCGTTCGCCGGTTCCGGTTCTCCGGACCTGCCGAAGATCTCGGCGCAGGACCTGATAGCCAAGGTCGCCAAGTCGGATGTCCAGCAGCTCTCCGGCACGGTCCGGGTCACCACCGACCTCGGTCTGCCGTCCCTGCCGGGCGGCGCGGCGGGCGGCTTCGCCGGCGGCCAGGCCGGTGCCGGAGGGAAGGGCGGCGACGGCGCCTCCGCGGCGCCCCAGAGCAAGCTGATGGAGCTGGCGTCCGGTTCCCACACGCTGCGCGTCGCGGCCGACGGCCCCGAGAAGCAGCGGGTGTCGATCGTCGACAAGGCCGCCGAGTACAGCCTGGTCCACAACGGCAACGAGCTCTGGGCCTACGACAGCGGCAGCAACACCGCCCTGCACAGCACCGACCTCGACGCCCAGAAGCACGGCTCCCGGCACGGCTCGGCCGAGGGCCTCCCCAAGGACCTGAAGAACGCCACCCCGCAGGACCTCGCCCAGCAGGCCCTGAAGGCGGCCGGCGACACCACCTCGGTCACCGTCGACGGCACCGCCAAGGTCGCCGGGCGGGACGCCTACCAGCTGCTGATCAAGCCCAAGCAGGCCGCCTCGACGGTCGGCTCGATCCGGGTCGCGGTGGACGCCGAGAACGGCGTGCCGCTGAAGTTCACCCTGACCCCCAAGAGCGGCGGCGCGGCCGCCGTCGACGTCGGCTACACGAACGTCGAGTTCGCCAAGCCCGCCGCGAGCACGTTCTCCTTCACCCCTCCCAAGGGCGCCAAGGTCGTCGACGGCGACAAGGTCGAGGCGCAGCGCAAGCACGGCAAGGACCTCCCGTCCGAGGGCGCGCGGGACTTCGCCAAGGACAAGGGCGGACCGAACGTCATCGGCAAGGGCTGGACGTCCATCGCCACGATCAAGGGTGAGGGCTCCGGCATGCCCTCCGGCAAGGAGCAGGGCGGCGCCGGCGGCGACGCGGCCACGTTCCTGGACAGCATCGGCGAGAAGGCGCACGGCTCCTTCGGATCCGGCCGGATCTTCAGCACCCGCCTGGTCAATGCCCTGATCACGGACAAGGGCACGGTCTACGTCGGCGCCGTCGACAAGCAGGCCCTGATCGACGCGGCCAACGCCGCCAAGTAACGGGCCTCGCCCGCACCCGGGACCGCCGCGCCACCCCTCCGCGGGTGGCGCGGCGCGGCCCGTGGGCCATCCGTACGACGTCGGGGGAGCCGATGCCACAGCCGCCCGCCCCGGGTCCCGAAGGCACCCGGCCGGCCGACGACGGACCGGCTCCCCGGCCGGCCGGGGACCTGGCGATCGAGACGCGGGGGCTGAGCAAGGGCTACCGCGGCGGCCGGCTCGCCGTCGACGGCCTCGATCTGGCCGTCCCGCGCGGCAGCGTCTTCGGCTTCCTCGGCCCCAACGGCTCCGGCAAGACCACCACCATCCGCATGCTGATGGGCCTGATCGAAGCGAGCGCCGGCAGCGCCCGGGTGCTCGGGCAGCCGATGCCCGCCGCGGGCCGCCGGGTGCTCCCCAGGGTCGGCGCCCTCATCGAGGGCCCGGCCCTCTACGGCTTCCTCAGCGGGCGGGACAACCTCCGGCGGTTCGACGCCGCCGACCCGTACGCCGACCCCCGTACCCGCACCGCACGGGTCGGGCGGGCGCTGGAGCGGGTCGGCCTGGCGGCCGCGGCAGGAAAGAAGGCCCGCGCCTACTCCCTCGGCATGAAGCAGCGCCTCGGTCTGGCCGCGGCCCTGCTCCAGCCCCGTGAGCTGCTGGTCCTCGACGAGCCGACCAACGGCCTGGACCCCCAGGGCATGCGGGAGATCCGGGCGCTGATCCGCGCCCTCGCGGCGGACGGCACCACCGTCTTCCTCTCCTCCCACCTCCTCGACGAGATCGGACAGGTCTGCACCCACGCCGCGGTGATGGCCCGCGGCCGGCTGGTCACCCAGGGCACGGTCGCCGACCTCTTCGCCACGGTCCTCGACGCGCGCGGCCACGGCCGGCTGACGGTGACCACCCCCGACACCGCCGACACGGTCCGGGTCCTGAAGGAGCACGGCCTGACCGGCCTGCAGGCCGCCGACGGCCGGGTGACGGGCGAACTCCCGCACCCGGACGCGGCGATGGGCGCACCGGGCGGCGGCACCCCGCCGGATCTCGCGGACCTCAACGCCGCGCTGGTGCACGCCGGTGTGCGGGTCCGCGGCTTCGGCACCGAGCGCGCGTCCCTGGAGGACATCTTCGTGCGACTGACCGGGGAGGGCTTCGATGTCGCAGGCTGAGGCGGCGCCGCGCACGCCCCGACCGCTGTGGTCGCTGGGCCTGCTGCGCAGCGAGATCACGATGACGTTCCGGCGCTGGCGCACCCTCGCGCTGCTGGCGGTGCTCGCGGGCGTACCCGTCCTGGTCGGCGTCGCCGTCAAGACCGAGACGGGCGACGGCGGCGGTGGCCCGGGGGGACCGGCGTTCCTCTCCCAGGTCACCCACAACGGGCTCTTCCTCGTCTTCACCTCGCTCGCGGTGACGCTGCCGTTCTTCCTGCCGATGTCCGTGGGAGTGATCGCGGGCGACTCCCTCGCCGGCGAGGCGCACGCCGGGACGCTGCGCTACCTCCTGGTGGCCCCCGCGGGCCGCACCCGCCTCCTGCTGGTCAAATACGCCACGACCCTGACGTTCTGCCTGGTGGGCACCCTGGTCGTGGCGCTCTCCGCCCTGGTGACCGGCGCCCTGCTCTTCCCCGTGGGCGAGGTCACCCTGCTCTCGGGCACCTCCGTCCCCTTCGCCGAGGGACTGCTGCGGGCGCTGGCCGTCGCGGTCGCGGTGGCGCTGTCCCTCGTCGGGGTGGCCGCCGTCGGCCTTTTCGTCTCCGCGCTCACCACCAGCGGCATCGCGGCCATGGCGACCACGGTCGGCCTGCTGATCACCGTGCAGATCCTGGACGCCCTCCCGCAGTTGCACGCCCTCCAGCCCTACCTGTTCCCGCACTACTGGCTGTCGTTCGCGGACCTGCTCCGTGACCCCGTCTACTGGGACCAGTTGCAGAAGAACGCCGGCCTGCAGGCGCTGTACGCCCTCGTCTTCGGCTCGGCGGCCTGGGCACGCTTCACGACCAGGGACGTCACCGCGTGAGACGGGGCGCCGTGGAGCCGGCGGGGGAGGGGCCCGAGGGCCGCGGTGTCACTGCGTGGAGCGGGGAGGCCGCGAGGTCTCGGCCGGTGCGTCGGTGAGCGGCGCCGCCGCGGGCGCCGTTGCCGCCGGGGCCGCCCGGTCCGCGTCCGCCGCCTGTACGGCTACCGCCGCTCCCGCCTCGCCCGCCTGGGCCGCGGCGGCGGCCAGTGCCGCCCGTCCGCGCCGGGCGGTCCGCAGCGCGTCCCAGGTCAGTACGGTCAGGGCCGCCCACACCAGGGCGAACCCGGCCCAGCGCTCCGCCGGCATCCGCTCGTGGAAGACAGTGAGCCCCAGCACGAACTGGAAGCTCGGCGCCAGATACTGCAGCATCCCGATCATCGTCAGCGGCAGCCGCATGGCCGAGGCGCCGAAGCAGATCAGCGGCACCGCCGTCGCGACACCGCAGCCCGACAGCAGCAGCGCCTGGCCCACCCCGTCGCTGGTGAAGCTGCACTCGCCGCGCAGCGCGAGGAACACCAGGAACCCCAACGCGGGCAGCGCCTGCAGGGCCGTCTCGGCGCTGAAGCCCTCGATCCCGTCGAGCTTGACGCTCTTCTTGACCAGCCCGTACGTCGCGAACGAGAAGGCCAGCACGAGCGCGATCCAGGGCACCTTGCCGTAGGCGGCGGTCATCACGACCACGGCCAGGACGCCGATCCCCACGGCGACCCACTGCAGCGGCCGCAGCCGCTCGCGCAGGAACAGCACGCCGAAGGCGATGCTGACCAGCGGGTTGATGAAGTAGCCGAGCGAGGCTTCCAGGACGTGCCCGGCGTTGACGGCCCAGATGTACAGGAACCAGTTCGTCGAGATGACCACGGCGCAGATCAGGATCAGCCCGAGCCTCCTGGGCTGCCGCAGCAACGGGCGGATCCACGACCAGCGGCGCAGCGCGGCCAGGATGACGACGGCGACGGGCAGCGACCACGCCATGCGATGGGCCAGGATCTCGGACGCGGAGGCGGCGCCCAGCAGATGCCAGTAGAGCGGCAGCAGGCCCCACATGGTGTAGGCGGCGATGCCGTAGGCGAGACCGACACGCTGATCGCTTCGAGGCTGCAAGGGGGACCTCCTGAGAACGCTTCGCCGCCTTGAGTGAAAGTAACGTCGCCGGGCCCTTCTGTCATGCCTGTTTCGCCATACGGTCATGACATCCCGGTGAAGGATGGTGAAGGGCCGCACGCGCGGACCGGATCGACCGGGGCGGGAGCGGGGGGGGGAGGAAGCGGGAACGGTGGGAGGAGGGGGCGCCAGGCCCCGGCGGCCCCCTCAGGCCGGCAGTTCCTTCAGCGCCTCCGTGATCGCCTCGGCGATCGGCGTGGTCGGGCGGCCGATCAGCCGGGACAGCTCGCCGGGCGTCGCGGCGAGCTCGCCCCGGGCGATCCCGGCGTCCGCCTCGGCGACCGCCCGCGCGCCCAGCGCCGACACCCCCGCCTCGGTCATCAGCGCCGCGTACCGCTCCTGCGGCAGGTCGCGGTAGGGGATCTCCCGGCCGGTCTGCCGGGACACCTCGGCCGCGTACTCGGCCATCGTCCAGGCGGTGTCGCCGCTCAGCTCGTACACCGTGTTCTCCCGGCCGCCGCCGGCGAGGACGACGGCGGCGGCCTCCGCGTAGTCCCGGCGCGCGGCGGTGGCCACCCGGCCCCCGCCGGCGCTGCCGACGACGGCGCCGGTCCGCAGGGCGCCGGCGAGCGCCCCGGTGTAGTTCTCGTGGGACCAGCCGTTGCGCAGCAGGCAGTACGGCACCCCGGAGGCGAGCAGCGCCTGCTCGGTCGCGAGGTGCTCCTCGGCGAGGGAGAACGTGGCGGACGGCCCGCCCAGCACGCTCGTGTACGCCAGCAGCGCGACGCCCGCCTCCCGTGCGGCGTCGATGACCGCGCGGTGCTGGTCGAGGCGCGCTCCGGCCTCGTTCCCGGAGATGAGCAGCACCCGGTCGCCGGCCCCGAACACGCCCTGGAGCGACTCGGGCCTGCGGTGGTCCGCGATCCTGACCTCGACGCCGCGGGCCGCGAGGCCGGCGGCCTTGGCCCGGTCCCGGGCGACCGCGACGATCTCGCCGGGTTCCACGCGCTTCAGCAGCTCCTCGACGACGAGCCGGCCGAGTGCCCCGGTGGCGCCGGTGACGACGATGCTCATGAGTGCCCCCTGTGAACGGTGCGCTGGCTGACGGGACCCGACTGTACGCCTGCCTTAAACAGTCGTCTATGACACTCGTATGAAACGCCGTCACACACGCGCCGCCCACACAAACGGGTGCCCCCGGAAGCGTCGTCAGACGCTCCCGGGGGCACCCGCGGGGCCGGGGCCGGGCCGGTCAGCCGACGACGGTCCAGGTGTCGTTGCCGGTCAGCAGGGCGGCGAGGTCGCCCTTGCCCTTCTGCTGGATGGCGTCGTCGAGCTGGTCGGACATCAGGGTGTCGTAGACCGGGCGGTCGACGTTGCGCAGGACCCCGATGGGGGTGTGGTGCAGCGTGTCGGGGTCGGCGAGCCGGGAGAGGGCGAACGCCGTGGTGGGAGACGGGTTGTGGGCGTCGTGCACCAGCACGCCGCCGGTGCCCTCCTCGCGGACGTCGATGACCTTGAGGTCGCCGGTGGCCGGGTCGCGGACCACGCCCTTGGAGCCGAAGCCGTCGGGGGCCAGGGCGCCGAAGCGGATCGGCTGCCCGTGCTCCAGGCGGATGACGGCCTCCTCGGCCTGTTCCTTGTCCTTGAGGACCTCGAAGGCGCCGTCGTTGAAGATGTTGCAGTTCTGGTAGATCTCGACCAGGGCCGTGCCGGGGTGGGCGGCGGCCTCGCGCAGCACCGAGGTGAGGTGCTTGCGGTCGGAGTCGACGGTGCGGGCGACGAACGACGCCTCGGCGCCCAGGGCCAGCGAGACCGGGTTGAACGGCGCGTCCAGCGAGCCCATCGGCGTGGACTTGGTGATCTTGCCGACCTCGGAGGTGGGGCTGTACTGGCCCTTGGTCAGGCCGTAGATCCGGTTGTTGAACAGCAGGATCTTGAGGTTGACGTTGCGCCGCAGGGCGTGGATGAGGTGGTTGCCGCCGATGGACAGCGCGTCGCCGTCGCCGGTGACGACCCACACCGACAGGTCGCGCCGGGAGGAGGCCAGGCCGGTGGCGATGGCCGGCGCGCGGCCGTGGATGGAGTGCATCCCGTAGGTGTTCATGTAGTACGGGAAGCGGGAGGAGCAGCCGATGCCGGAGACGAAGACGATGTTCTCCTTGGCCAGGCCGAGCTCGGGCATGAAGCCCTGCACGGCGGCAAGGACGGCGTAGTCACCGCAGCCGGGGCACCAGCGCACTTCCTGATCGGACTTGAAGTCCTTCATGGACTGCTTGGCGTCGGCCTTGGGCACCAGGGAGAGCGCCTCGATCTGCGAGGACCCCTCCGTGATCGTCTCAGTCATTGATGGCCTCCTTAAAGACCTCCGCGAGCTGCTCGGCCTTGAACGGCATTCCGCTGACCTGGGTGTGCGACTGCGCGTCGACCAGGTACTTCGCCCGGATCAGCGTGGCGAGCTGCCCGAGGTTCATCTCCGGCACGATCACCTTGTCGTAACGCCCCAGGACGTCCCCGAGATTCCCGGGGAAGGGGTTGAGGTGGCGCAGATGGGCCTGGGCGATGCGCCCGCCGGCACGCCGGACGCGCCGGACCGCCGCGGTGATCGGGCCGTAGGTCGACCCCCAGCCCAGCACGAGGGTGCCGGCGCTGCGGCCGTCGTCGTCGGCGGGGTCGTCGACGTCGAGGTCGGGGACCTCGATGCCGTCGACCTTCGCCTGGCGGGTGCGCACCATGAAGTCGTGGTTGGCCGGGTCGTAGGAGATGTTGCCCGTGCCGTCCTGCTTCTCGATGCCGCCGATCCGGTGCTCCAGGCCCGGCGTGCCGGGCACCGCCCAGGGCCTGGCCAGGGTCTGCTCGTCCCGCTTGTACGGCCAGAACACCTCGGTGCCGTCCGCCTGCTGGTGGTTGGGGCCCGAGGCGAACTGGACGCGCAGGTCCGGAAGTTCGTCGACATCGGGGATCCGCCACGGCTCCGAGCCGTTGGCCAGGTAGCCGTCGGAGAGCAGGAAGACCGGCGTGCGGTAGGTCAGCGCGATCCGGGCCGCGTCCAGCGCCGCGTCGAAGCAGTCCGCGGGCGTCTTCGGCGCCACGATCGGCACCGGCGCCTCGCCGTTGCGCCCGTACATCGCCTGGAGCAGATCCGCCTGCTCGGTCTTCGTCGGCAGACCCGTCGACGGCCCGCCGCGCTGGATGTCCACGATCAGCAGCGGCAGCTCCAGGCTGACCGCCAGGCCGATGGTCTCCGACTTCAGCGCCACACCGGGACCCGACGTGGTCGTCACCGCCAGCGCACCGCCGAACGCGGCGCCCAGCGCCGCCCCGATCCCGGCGATCTCGTCCTCCGCCTGGAAGGTGCGCACCCCGAAGTTCTTGTGCTTGGACAGCTCGTGCAGGATGTCGGAGGCCGGGGTGATCGGGTACGAGCCCAGATACAGCGGCAGGTCCGCCTGCCGGCCGGCCGCGACCAGGCCGTAGGACAGCGCGAGGTTCCCGGAGATGTTGCGGTAGGTGCCGGTCGGGAAGGCCCTGGTCGCCGGCGCGACCTCGTAGGAGACGGCGAAGTCCTCCGTGGTCTCACCGAAGTTCCAGCCCGCCCGGAACGCCGTGACGTTGGCCTCCGCGATCTCCGGCTTCTTCGCGAACTTCGCCCGCAGGAACTTCTCGGTGCCCTCGGTCGGCCGGTGGTACATCCACGACAGCAGCCCCAGCGCGAACATGTTCTTGCTGCGCTCGGCCTCCTTGCGGGAGAGCCCGAACTCCTTGAGCGCCTCGATCGTCAGCGTCGTCAGCGGCACCGGGTGGACGTTGTAGGCCTCCAGCGACCCGTCCTCCAGGGGGCTGGTCGCATAGCCGACCTTCGCCATCGGGCGCTTGGTGAACTCATCGGTGTTGACGATGATGTCCGCGCCCCGCGGCACATCCGCCAGGTTCGCCTTCAGCGCGGCCGGGTTCATCGCCACCAGCACGTTCGGTGCGTCACCCGGCGTGAGGATGTCGTGGTCGGCGAAGTGCAGCTGGAAGCTGGAGACGCCCGGCAGGGTGCCGGCGGGCGCGCGGATCTCGGCGGGGAAGTTCGGCAGCGTCGACAGGTCGTTGCCGAACGACGCGGTCTCCGAGGTGAACCGGTCGCCGGTGAGCTGCATACCGTCACCGGAGTCACCGGCGAACCGGATGATGACCCGGTCGAGGCGTCGGACTTCTTTGCCTGCGCCGCCGTCTCCGGAATCGCGCGCTTCCCCGACAAGCGCTGCGTCGGTCTGCTCGGCTGTGCTGTTGACCTGGCTGGTCACTGCTTCGGACCTCCCTCGAGGGGTGCGGCGTCCCCGCCGGAGGCAGGGCTCGGGACGTGTCGTACTGACCGGTTGTCCCATAAGCATCGTACGTGGGTAAGGGTGGCCTTCCCTGGGTTGCTCGCATGGTGGACGTCACCATGAGACACCGATCTGGTGTGTATTGTCATGAAATCACCACCCCCCGTGCCCCCTCATTCATGACGCTCCGGACTCCTCCATTGGTTCTACGACCAAAGTCCTGGACCTCGCTGGAAAACGCCTCGGGCCACCTATCTGACAGGGTGTCAGATGGCTAGGAGTTGAGGTAGGTGAGCACCGCGAGCACCCGGCGGTGATCCCCGTCACTCTGCGACAGGCCCAGTTTCTGGAAGATGTTGCTGACGTGCTTCTCGACCGCGCCGTCGCTGACCACCAGCTGCCGGGCGACCGCGGAGTTCGTCCGGCCCTCGGCCATCAGGCCCAGCACCTCCCGCTCCCGGGGTGTCAGATGGGCCAGCACGTCCTGCTTGCGGCTGCGGCCCAGCAGCTGCGCCACCACCTCCGGGTCCAGCGCCGTCCCGCCCCCGGCGACCCGGACGACCGCGTCGACGAACTCCCGCACCTCGGCCACCCGGTCCTTGAGCAGGTAGCCGACGCCCCGGCTCGACCCGGCCAGCAGCTCCGTCGCGTACTGCTCCTCGACGTACTGGGAGAGCACCAGCACCCCCAGGCCGGGGTGCTCCCGGCGCAGCCGGACGGCGGCCCGGACCCCCTCGTCGGTGTGCGTGGGCGGCATCCGTACGTCCGCCACCACCACGTCCGGCAGCGCCCCCGCGCCGGCCAGCTCCCCGATCGTCCCGATCAGCGCCTCGGCGTCCCCCACGCCCGCCACGACCTCGTGCCCCCGGTCGGTGAGCAGCCGGGTCAGGCCCTCACGGAGCAGCACCGAGTCCTCGGCGATGACCACCCGCACCTTGTCCTCCACGGCTCAGATTCCCCCATGCCTCATCGCATTCCGCCCCTGCCGGCCTCCAGCATCCCAGCATCCGGACGACGGCGCGGCGGATGCGGCGGATCAAGGGACCGGGGGGCGGAACGGGGCGGGCGGGCGCGAATCCGGGCGCGATTCCGAGGGGGGCCGGGCCGGGGCGGTTCCGTGATCAGCCGCGGGGCGGGGGCGCCGTCAGCCGCGCCACGGCAGCTCCGCGCTGACGGCTGTCGGGCCGCCGGCCGGGGACTCCACGACCAGCAGGCCGTCGACGGCGCCCAGCCGTTCGGCGAGGCCGGCCAGGCCCCCTCCCGCCGCCGTGTGCGCGCCTCCCCGGCCGTCGTCCGTGACCAGCAGCATCAGCCGGTCGGCGGTGTGCCAGACGTCCAGCGTCGCGCCGGTGGCCCCGGAGTGCCGGGAGACGTTCTGCAGCAGTTCGGAGACGGTGAAGTACGCGATGCCCTCGATCGCCGCGGCCGGCCGGTGGTCCAGGTCCACGGTCACCGTCACCGGGACCGTGCAGCGCGCGGAGAGCGCCGACAGCGCCGGGCCGAGCCCCCGGTCCGTGAGGATCGCGGGGTGGATGCCGCGGGCCAGGTCCCGCAGCTCCTGGAGCGCGATCTTCACCTCGCCGTGCGCCTCGTCCACCATCTTCGCGGCGGCCTCCGGGTCCTGCGCGAGCTTCTCCTTGGCCAGGCCCAGGTCCATGGCGAGCGAGACCAGCCGGGCCTGCGCCCCGTCGTGCAGATCCCGCTCGATGCGCCGCAGATCCCCCGCCGCGGTGTCCGCGACCACCCCGCGGTCCGACTCCAGCTCCGAGACCCGGGCGGCGAGGGAGGAGGGCCCCAGCAGGCTCTGGACCATGAGCCGGTCCACCTGCGTCAGCCCGTGGATCACCCACGAGCCGGCCACCACCAGCAGCAGTCCGGCCGCGCTGGTGAGCACGGTCTCCACCGGGGTGCTGAGGTAGATGCCGTTGCCGCTGCCGTCCCACCCCAGCTGGATGCCCGAGCGGCCGAGGTAGGCCGGGAACGTCCACCGCCACAGCGGGTAGGCCAGCAGCAGCCAGCCGAGCGTCCAGAAGGTGAACGAGGTGATGAAGGCGAAGAGTGCCCACGGGAAGTGCAGCAGGCAGTAGAGCACGTGCCGCCAGGACACCCCGCTCTTCAGCACGGCCCCGACCCACCCCATCAGACCGGGCCTGGACGGCCGGACGGGCTCCGGATCGGCGACGTCCAGTCCCAGCAGCGCACGGGCCCGCCGGCGCTCCAGGGCGCCCAGCGCGCGGATGCCGGCCAGGCCGCCCGCCAGCACCGGGATGCCGAGGAACGTGATCAGCAGACCGGAGCCCGTGGTGACCGCCACCATCGTGAAGACGAACATCCCGACGGAGAGCGGGAAGTTGAGCATGAGGTGGAGGAACTCCCGCCAGGTGCGCGCGGAGAACGGGGCGCGCAGCCCCGCGGGCACGCGGGAGCCGCCGGGCCGGTGTGCGTATGCGGTGTCCATCGTCTCGTCGTCCGTTCTGCCGATGTGGCCCTTGCCCTGTCGGATGCGCCGCCCGGGGTCCGGGCGGCTCGTGCCGCTGTGACAAGGGTCCGCGCCCGCCGCCCCGCGCACCATGAGGCTCTTCGCAGTCTTCTCCGGGGGTTTTCCCCACCCCCGGACCGAGGCCGGCACCCCTCCGCGGCGGCGCCCCGCAGCTCCCTGCCCCGACCGTCGGACGCTCCGTCAGCGGCCCCTCGGCGCCGCCTTCGCCGCCCTCCTCGGCGCCGGTCCCGTCCCGGCCGCCGCCCGCTCCCGCGGCCACCACGGCAGTTCCGCCGTCACCCGCGTGGGCCCGCCCTCCGGCGAGTCCAGCACGAACAGGCCGTCCACCGACCCCAGCCGCTCGGCGAGCCCGGCCATGCCGCTGCCGCCGTCCAGCCGCGCCCCGCCCTTCCCGTCGTCCGTCACCTGGAGCAGCAGCCGGTCCCCGGCCCGCCACACCTCGACCGACGCCTGCCGTGCCGCGCTGTGCTTGGAGATGTTCTGCAGCAGCTCGGAGACCGTGAAATAGGCGATGCCCTCGATGGCGGGCGCGGGCCGCTCGGCCAGGTCCACGGCCGTGGTGGCGGGCACCGTGCAGCGCCCGGCCAGCGAGGCGAGGGCCGGGCCCAGCCCGCGGTCGGTGAGGATCGCCGGATGGATGCCCCGGGCCAGGTCCCGCAGCTCCTGCAGCGCCAGCTTCACCTCGCCGTGCGCCTCCTCCACCATCGCCGCCACGCTGTCGTCGGCCCGGCCCTCCAGCAGCTTCTCCTTCGCCAGGCCGAGCCCCATGGCGAGCGCCACGAGCCTGGCCTGCGCGCCGTCGTGCAGATCCCGTTCGATGCGCCGCAGGTCGGCGGCCGCGGTGTCGGTGACCGTCACCCGGTCCGACTCCAGCTCGGCGATCCGCCGCTCCAGCTCGTCGGAGGGCGAGAGCAGCCCGCGCACCATGGCCCGGTCCACGTTCGTCAGCCAGCGCGCCAGCCACGGCAGCGCCGGCCACGCCACCAGGAGCGAGACCAGGGCGACCGAGAAGGTGAACGCGGCCCAGGGCAGCCGGAGGAACGCGAACAGCGCGTGCCGCCAGGCGACCGGGTCCTTCAGGCACAGCCACATCCAGGGCAGGAACCCCTGCTCGCGGGCCCGCAGCCGGCTCGGCTCCGGCACCCGCACCCCGAGCAGCGCCCGCGCCCGCGCCCGTTCCAGCCTCCCGTACGCCCGGCACGTCACCAGGCCGCTCGCCAGCAGCGGCAGCCCCGTGACCGTGACGGCCAGTCCGATGCCGAGGGTCAGCCAGACCACCAGCACCACGAACCCGGCGAGACCCAGCGGGAGATTGGACAGCAGGTACGCGATCTCCCGCCAGGTGGCGCCGCTGAGCGGCCTTTCCGGCGGCGGCGCGACACCGTCAGGGGCTTCGTCGACAGCGTCGACGGCGTCGGCGGGATCGGCACCACGGGGCCGGGATCTCTCGGTCATGCGCCCAGACTGCCCGGCCGCCGCCGCGCGTGCCATGGGGTGGCTGGGGTGACGGGGGTGGGGTTTTCCCCACCTTTCCTCCGCATCGCCGCAGTTGGACCCGCACGGCGGCGGGCAGCCCGCCGGTGACCGTTGTGGACAAGCCGTCGCGACCGCGCCGTATCGTGTGTGCCGGTTGTGCGGGGGCGGTCGTTCATCGTCGGCGAGTTGGCCGGTGGTTTGCGCGGGTGGCCCCCGGGAGCAAGTCCTACTGGCAGCAACGCGGGGGCCGCGTCGGCATGGTGAGTGTGAGTTCGGGGATGGATTCGGGGGCCGCGTCGCGCACCTCCCTGGGCCGGGTGACCCTCGTGGGCGAGCGGCGGCGGGCCGACCTCGTGCTCCCCGCGCGAGAGCCCCTCGGCGCGCTGCTGCCGGACGTGCTGCGGCTGCTCGGCGACCGGCCGGGCGACGGGACGCGGCGACGGCTGGTGACCGCGGACGGCTCGGTGCTCTCGCCGGACGACTCGCTGGCCTCGGCGCGGGTGCCCGACGGGGCCGTGCTGCGGCTCGTGGGGGAGCGGCAGACCCCGGCGGGGCCGTCGGCGCACGACGCCACGGGCGAGGC
This sequence comes from Streptomyces angustmyceticus, assembly GCF_019933235.1. Classification (NCBI taxonomy): domain Bacteria; kingdom Bacillati; phylum Actinomycetota; class Actinomycetes; order Kitasatosporales; family Streptomycetaceae; genus Streptomyces; species Streptomyces angustmyceticus. Next base: position 4,503,381 of record NZ_CP082945.1, read on the forward strand.
CGCCGACGATCTGGACGCGCGCGGCCGGCACTGGGGCCGGCGGAGCCGGACGTGGACGGCCGGCGCGGCGAGCGTGGCGCCGGCGCTGGTGGCCGGGGTGGCGGCGGCGCGCTGGTACGGGCCGGGGCGGGCCGCGCTCTGGCTCGGTGTCGCCGGGGTGCTGGCCGCGGCCGCCGGGGCGGCCGGCGCACGGCTCGGGCGACTCGGAAGGCTCGGCGCGCTCGGACAGCGTGCGACGAGCACCGCGCTGCTCGCCCTGGGCGGCGCGCTCGGCGTGCTCGCCTCCTGGCAGGCCGCCTCGCCGGGCGGGGCGCGGCTGGCGGCCGTCGGACTGACCGTCGCGGCGGCGCTCGCGCTGCTCGGGGTCTGCACGGAGCTGGGGCGCGGCGGCCTCGTCGGCGCGGCGGCGGTCGCGGTCGCGGTCGGGGCGTGGGAGGCCGGGCTGGCGCTGGCCGACCTGACCCGTACGGGAGTCGCGCTCGGCGTGCTCTCGGTGCTCGTGCTGGGCTACCTGCCCCGACTGGCCCTGACGGCGGCCGGGTTGACCCGGCTCGACGACCGGCGGTCCGGTGACGCGCCCGTGAGCCGCCACCAGGTCGGGGCCGCCCTCGGCGCGACCCACCGCGATCTGGCGCCGGCCACGGTCGCGATGGCGGTCTCCGCGGGTGCCGCGGGAGTGGTGGCCGCCGGGTCCGGCGACGGGTGGCCGGCCGCGGCCGCGGCGCTGCTGTGTCTGGTGACGCTGTCGCGAGCGCGCGCCTACCCCCTGACGGCCGAGGTCGTCGCCCTGCTGGCGGCCGGTACGGCGGTGGGGATGTCCCTGGTGCTCCGGTGGGCGGCGGGCCCGGGGAGTCCGGCGGGTGCGCTGGCCGTGCTGTGCGTCTGCGCGGTGCTGCCGCTCGGGGTGCTCGCGGTGCGCGTCCCGGAGCACGTCCGCGCCCGCCTGCGCCGCCTGCTGAACCTCGTCGAGTCGGTCGCCGTGATGGCGCTGATCCCGGTGGCCCTCGGGGCCTTCGGGATCTACGGCCGGCTGCTCCCCACGCTCTGAACCGGAAAGGCGACCATGGACGTGACTGAGCACTCGACGGGGGACGCGGCCGGACCGGCGGCAGGCGACGCGGCCGGTGACATGACAGGGGCCCCGGCCGGTGACGCGACCGGTGACATGACCGGGGGCGCGACGGGTGACGTGACCGGGGGCGCGGCCACTGACGTGACCGGGGGCGCGACCGTGTGGGACACGCCGGTGCCGGCGAAGGCGCAGCCGGCCGGGCCGGGCCCGGCGCACGTGCCCGGAGGGCCCGCCCCGGCGTCCGCGTACTCCGCCGGGCCGGGCTACGGCGGTGCCGGGTACCCGCCGGTGCCCTCCGTGCCGCCGCAGACACCGGCCGCCGCGGAGTACCGGGACCGTGCGGAGTTCCGGGACGGCGCTCCGGCCGGCCCGGCTGCCTCCGGTCCCATGCCGGGCGCCGGTTACGCGCCGCCCGCGGGCCACGTGCCGCCCGCGGGCCACGTGCCGCCCGCGGGCCACATGCCCGCCCCTGGCGCTCTGCCCGCTGCCGGACCCATGCCCGCCGGTGCCCCGATGCCGTACCCCGCACCGGAGCCGGCCCCTGCGCCGAATCCGCACGCCCCGGCGGCTCCGCACACCACTCCGGCCCCGCCCGCCTCCGAGGCCCCTTCCACCGACCCCCGGACACCCGAGCCCGCCCGGACACCGGCCCCCGCCCGGACGCCCGCGTCCGCCCCCGTCCACACCCCCACCCCGCTCCGCAGGTCCCACCCCACCCCCGTCTCGGTGCCGCTGATGCCGCCCGAGCTGGACGCCCTGCGGGCCAAGCCGCGGCACGGCGAGTCCGTCGCGCAGCGCGCGGGGCGTGCCGTGCGGCGGGCGATCGCCTCGTCGCCCGCGGCGGAGACCGCCGCCGTCACCCACACCGCGTACGCCATCCAGCAGCCGGTGACCACCGGCCGGCAGATCTCCGTGACGAGCATCCGGGGCGGCGCGGGCAAGTCCACCGTCGCCGCGCTGCTGGCCCTCACCTATGCGCACTACCGCGCCGATCCGGTGCTGGCGATCGAGGCCGACCCGGCCCTGGGTACGCTGCCGCACCGGCTGGGCGCCCGCGAAGTGCGCTGGTCGGGCACCGATCTCGCGCAGATAGTGGACCCGTCGATGCTGATCACGGACCTGACGGGCTACCTGATTCCGTTCCCCGGGGGCGGCTGGCTGCTGCCCGGCAGCCAGGGCGCCATCGGGACGCGGCTGGACATCGACACCTACCGGGTGGTGATGACCTCGCTGCGCCGCTACTTCGCGACCACCGTCGTGGACTGCGAGACGCTCCCCGCCGAGGTGGCGCGCACCGCGCTGGTGACCACGCAGGCGCGGGTGCTGGTCTCGCCGGCGACCCCGGAGGGCGTGGCGGCCACCCGCTCGGTCCTGGACTGGGTCGGCGGGCTCCACCCCGGCATGCTGCCGACGACGGTGGTGGTTCTCAGCCATGTGTCGCCCGATTCCGGCCTGGACGTGCGCAAGGCCACCGAGCACCTGGGCATCGGCGGCGCGACGGTGCTCCCCCTCCCGTACGACCGCCATCTCGCCGCGGGCGGCGCGATCCGTACGGAGCTGCTCGGCGAGCGGACGCTCCAGGCCGCCGCCCGGATCGCCGCCGAGGCGATGAACCGCGCGGTCTCGCGGGGACCGGGCCGGCAGCGTCCGGGCGGCGGCCCGGCCGCCCCGGCGACGGCCCCCGGCAGCCCCACCCGCCCCGGACCGGCCGACCCCTACGGAGGCCACGCCGCACCGGCCGACCCCCACGCCGCCCCGCCCCGGTGACCGAGCGCCGGGCATGCCGCCCTTTCCGGCCACAACGCCCATTCCTCCTCAAGCCGGCCATACCGGCCGCCTCGGGGTGCGTCCGAGCGCCCGCCGAGTCCGATCCGTGAGACGCCTTCTGAGACAACCGGCCGGGCCGTCTACGCTGCCCGCCGCCCAGGTAGGGCGAAGTGGGGACAACCCCACCGTCCGCGACGATCCGGCTGCTCACCGCGGCCGGGGCAGGGCCTAGACTCCCGTCCGTACAGATCGTCGAAGTCGTTGAAACAAGCGCAGTCAGGGAGCGAGGGGCGGACGTGCCGGACGCGACCGTACGCACCACTGTCGCCGCGGACTATTTCCAGGGCTACTCGGTCGTCGGGATCATCGCCGTGATCGGGGTGCTCTTCGTGGCCGTGGCCTTCGGTGCCGGGCGGCTGCTGAGGCCCGTGGTGCCGACACCCGAGAAACTGTTGACGTACGAGTGCGGCGTGGACCCCGTCGGCGAGGGCTGGGCGCACACCCAGGTCCGCTACTACGTGTACGCCTTCCTCTACGTCATCTTCGCCGTCGACTCGATCTTCCTGTTCCCCTGGGCGACGATCTTCGCCGCCCCCGGTTTCGGTGGCGTGACGCTCGTGGAGATGTTCATCTTCCTCGGCTTCCTCGCCATCGGCCTGCTCTACGCATGGAAGAAGGGCGTCCTGGAATGGACGTGACCCCCGCCTCCCACAGCTCCGCAGCCGCGTCCGAGGGCGCCGAGCCGCAGTTCCTGCCGGAGCCGCGGCGCCTGGGGACCCTGGCCCGGCTCGCGCCCGAGCCGATGAAGGTGGTCCTCAACTGGGGCCGCCGCTACAGCCTCTGGGTCTTCAACTTCGGCCTCGCCTGCTGCGCCATCGAGTTCATCGCCGCGTCCATGGCGCGCCACGACTTCATCCGGCTCGGCGTGATCCCGTTCGCGCCCGGCCCGCGCCAGGCCGACCTGATGGTCGTCTCCGGCACGGTCACCGACAAGATGGCGCCCGCGGTCAAGCGGCTCTACGAGCAGATGCCCGAGCCGAAGTACGTCATCTCCTTCGGGGCCTGCTCCAACTGCGGCGGCCCGTACTGGGATTCGTACTCCGTCACCAAGGGCGTCGACCAGATCATCCCGGTGGACGTGTACGTACCGGGCTGCCCGCCGCGTCCGGAGGCGCTGCTGCAGGGCATCCTCAAGCTCCAGGAGAAGATCGCCCGCGAGTCGCTGGGGGAGCGGTACGCGCAGGGCGGTTCGGCCCGGCCCTCCGCGGCCGCGCTGCGCAGCGGACTGGTCGCGCCGCCCCCGCCGAAGCCCACGGACGAGCCGAAGCCCGCCGACGAGCCGAAGGCGCCGGGGGAGGAGCCCCGATGAGCGAGCAGCCGAAGCAGCAGCCGGATCAGCCGGATCAGCCGGACCAGCCGGAGCGCCGGGCAGAGACCACCGAGCAGGCCGCGCAGGCGGAAGCGCCGGTTGCCGAGCCCGCGGCCGAGCCCGTTGCCGAGCCGGTCGTCGGCTGGCTGCCGCGGCCCGCGAGCGAGATCTTCGGTACGGGGGCCACGGCGGAGCTCGCGTACGACGTGCTGACCGTGGACGTCCCCGTGGACGGCTGGCTCACCGCGCTGACGGCCGCCCGCGACGACCTCGGCTGCAGCTACTTCGACTGGCTGAGCGCCGTCGACGAGCCCGGCACCGGATTCCGGATCTGTGCGCACGTCGCCGACGTGGCGCGGCCCGGTACCGTCCACCGCCTCATCGTGCGGACGACCGTGCCGCACGACGCGCCCGCCCTGCCCACCGCCCTCGGCGTGTACGCGGGCGCGGGCTGGCACGAGCGCGAGACCCACGAGATGTTCGGCGTCGACTTCACCGGCCACCCGCACCTCGTACCCCTGCTGCTCCCGGACAGCTTCGAGGGCCACCCGCTGCGCAAGGACTTCGTGCTGGCGGCACGGGTGGCGAAGGCGTGGCCGGGCGCCAAGGAGCCGGGGGAGCCGGCGGCGGGTGCTGCGCACGGCGGGCCCAAGCGCCGCCAGATGCTGCCCCCGGGCGTCCCGGACCCGAACGAATGGGGTCCGCTGAAGGGCCAGCTGCCGCCCGCTCCGGCGCGTCCGGCGCGGGGCGCACGGGCGGCCGGCGGCGCGCGTGCCGCCGGCGGTGCCGGTGCGGCCGCGGGCGAGCGCCCGGCCCGCCGTACCCGGACCGCGAGCGCCGGATCGGCCAGCCAGCAGACGGCGGGGGCGGGGGCCGAGACACCGGCCGCCGAGGCCGGTCCCGAGCGGCCGGAGCGGCCGGCACGCCGTACGCGGTCGGCGGGCGAGGGCTCGGCCGGGCAGCGACGGGCCGCCGAGGAGGCCACGACGGCCCCGGCGCCCGAGACGGCTGCCGCCGACCAGACCCCGGCGACGGCGGAGTCCCCCGAGAAGCAGACACCCCCGCCCTCCTCGGACGCGCCCTGGCACCACGCCCGCCCGGCCTTCGACGAGCCGGGGGAGCTGGAGAAACAAGAGAAGCCGGTGCCCCCGGAGAAGCCGGTGCCCCCGGAGAAGCCGGAGCCCCCGGAGCAGGCGGCGCCCCCGGAGCAGCCCGAGAAGCCCGCCGCCCCCGAGCCCCCACAGGACACCCCCCGAGACCCGGCAGGAGGCGACACCCCGTGAGCGACGCCCTCGACATCGCGCTGCGGCTGGTCGCGGTCTTCGTCGTCTTCCTGGTCTTCCCTCTGGTCATCGGGCAGACCGAGCACAAGGTCATGGCCCATATGCAGGGCCGGCTCGGGCCGATGTACGCGGGCGGGTTCCACGGCTGGGCGCAGCTGGTGGCCGACGGGGTGAAGTTCGCGCAGAAGGAGGACATCGTCCCGGCCGGCGCCGACCGGCGGATCTTCCAGCTCGCGCCGGCCGTCGCCCTGCTGCCGTACCTCCTGGTGATGGTCGCCATCCCGATAGGCCCGCACAACGCCGTGGGCCAGGCGCTGGACGCCGGGATCTTCTTCGTCCTGGCCGTCATGGGCGTCGGCGTGCTCGGCTCGCTGATGGCGGGCTGGGCGTCGGCCAACAAGTTCTCGCTGCTCGGCGGCCTGCGCACGGCGGCGCAGCTGCTGGCGTACGAGCTGCCGATGCTGCTCGCCGCGGCCTCCGTCGCGATGGCGGCCGGCACGCTCTCGCTGCCGGGCATCGTCGAGGCGTTCCACTGGTGGTGGGTGCCCTGGCAGATCGTCGGCGGCGTCGTGTTCTTCACCGCCGGGCTCGCCGAGCTGCAGCGGCCGCCGTTCGACATGCCGGTCGCCGACTCGGAGATCATCTTCGGTGCGTACACCGAGTACACCGGACTGCGCTTCGCGCTCTTCCTGCTCGCCGAGTACGCCGGCATCGTCGTCCTCTGCGCCCTGACCTCCGTCCTCTTCCTCGGCGGCTGGCACGGCCCGTTCGGCGCCGACGGCCTGGGCTGGCTGTGGACGCTGCTGAAGACCGTGATCCTCGCCTTCGGCGTCATCTGGCTGCGGGTGACCTACCCGCGGCTGCGCGAGGACCAGCTGCAAAAGCTCGCCTGGACGGTCCTCATCCCGCTCGCCCTCGCCCAGATCGCCCTCACCGGCGTCGTCAAGGTGGTGATCTCGTCATGAGCTTCCCCGGCTCCGGCCTCGCCAAGGGGCTGGCCGTCACCCTGCGGACGATGACGAAACGATCGGTCACCGCGCAGTACCCGGACGTCCAGCCCGACCTCGCGCCCCGCACCCGCGGCGTCATCGGGCTGTTCGAGGAGAACTGCACGGTCTGCATGCTGTGCGCCCGGGAGTGCCCGGACTGGTGCATCTACATCGACTCCCACAAGGAGACGGTGCCGCCCGCCGCCCCCGGGGGCCGCGAGCGCAGCCGCAATGTGCTGGACCGCTTCGCGATCGACTTCGCGCTGTGCATGTACTGCGGGATCTGCATCGAGGTCTGCCCCTTCGACGCGCTCTTCTGGTCACCGGAGTTCGAGTACGCCGAGACGGACATCCGCGATCTGACCCATGAGCGCGACAAGCTGCGCGAGTGGATGTGGACGGTGCCCGAACCGCCGGCGCTCGACCCGGCCGCCGAGGAGCCCAAGGAGCTGGCCGCCGCCCGCAAGGCGGCCGACAAGCTCGCCGCCCAGCAGCAGGCCGAAGCCGAGGCCGCCCGCGCCGGGACCGCGGAAGCGGACACGGACCGGGCCACCGACCAGAACCGACCGGACACCCCAGGGGAGGGAACGTGACGCTCGCCGCCACCGCAGCCGGCCAGGGCTTCCTCTCGCCCACCGGCGTGGAGATCGCCTTCGTCCTCGTCGGCATCGCCACCCTCGGCGCGGCCGTCGTCACCGTCACCACCAAGCAGCTGGTGCACGCCGCCCTCTGGCTGGTCGTCGCGCTCGGCGGGATCGCCGTCGAATACCTGCTCCTGACGGCCGAGTTCATCGCCTGGGTGCAGGTGCTGATCTACGTCGGTTCCGTCGTCGTCCTCCTGCTCTTCGGGCTGATGCTCACCAAGGCGCCCATCGGCCGCTCCCCGGACGCCGATTCGGGCAACCGCTGGGCCGCGCTCGCGGTGGCCCTCGCCTCGGCCGCCGCCCTCGTCTGGGTCGTCGTGGACGGCTTCCGCGCGACCTGGATCAACCTCGACGGCGCCGCCCAGGGCTCCGCCGAGGCCTCCGGGCGCAGCCTCTTCCAGTACTGGGTGCTGCCCTTCGAGGCACTGTCCGTGCTGCTGCTGGCCGCGCTCGTCGGCGCGATCGTGCTGTCCCGCAGGACCGGGGAGGACGCGCCCGCGGCGGCCCTCGCGAAGGCCGCCGCCCGCACCCCCGCGGCCCCCGCCCCGCGAGAGGAGCAGCGCTGATGCATCTCGCCTACCCGGCCGTCCTCGCCGTCCTCCTCTTCTGCACCGGGCTGTACGGCGTGCTCGCGCGCCGCAACGCGGTCCTGGTGCTGCTGTCCGTCGAGCTGATGCTCAACGCCGTCAACCTCAACCTCGTCGCCTTCGACGTCTGGCTGCGCGACACCCTGCACGCCGGCCAGGCGCTCACCCTCTTCACCATCGCCATCGCCGCCGCCGAGATCGGCATCGGCCTGGCGATCGTGCTGCTCGTCTACCGCAACCGCGGCAGCTCCGACATCGACCGGCTCCGTGACCTCGCCGAACGGGCGGACGCCGGGGACGGGGACCCGCAGCCGGACACCACGGCGGAGGCCGCCGCGTGACCCTCACGACCACCGCCGTTCTCGTTCCCCTCCTGCCCTTCCTCGGGGCCGTCGCCGGTCTCCTCCTGGGCAGGCGGGCGCCCGGCTTCGTCCGGCCGCTGGCCGTGCTGCCGACGCTGGCCGCGGCCGTGCTCACCGTGACCGTCGCCGTCGGGCAGGGCACCGGACCGGCCACCGACGTCGCCACCCGGCTCACCCCGACCGGCTCGATCCCCATCGACCTGGCCCTGCACATCGACGGCTTCGCCGCGCTGATCGCCGTCCTGGTCGGTGTCGTGGCGACCTGTGTGCAGATCTACTCCACCGCCTATCTGCGCGACGACCCGCGCTACCCCTCCTACGCCGCGCTGGTCTCGCTCTTCACCTCCGCGATGCTGCTGGTCGTCTACACCGGCGACCTGATGCTGCTGCTGGTCGGCTGGGAAGTCATGGGCATCTGCTCCTACTTCCTCGTCGGCCACTACTGGGAGACCGAGGCCGCCCGCGCCGCCTCCCTCAAGGCGTTCCTCGTCACCAAGCTCGGGGACGTCCCCTTCCTCTTCGGCATCTTCGCGCTCGCCGCCGACGCCGGGACCTTCCGCATCACCGGCATCCTCGGCTCCGTCGCCGCCGGCGGCCTGGACCACCCGACGCTGATCGCGCTGCTGCTGCTCGCCGGAGTCGCGGGCAAGTCGGCGCAGTTCCCGCTGCACACCTGGCTCCCGGACGCGATGGCCGGCCCGACGCCGGTCTCCGCGCTGATCCACGCCGCGACGATGGTGGCGGCCGGTGTCTACCTCGTGGCCCGTCTCCTCCCGGTCTTCGCCGCCTCCGCGGCCGCGCTGGTGGTGCTCGCCGTCATGGCCGCGGTCACCATGGTCGGCTCGGGGCTGGCCGCCCTGGCGCAGGACGACATCAAGCGCGTGCTGGCCTACTCGACGGTCGGCCAGCTCGGCTACATGCTCGGCGCGCTGGCCGTCGGCGACCGTGGTGCCGCCGTCTTCCACCTCCTGACGCACGGTGCGTTCAAGGCCCTGCTGTTCCTCGGCGCCGGCGTGATCATCCACGCCGCCGGCACCAACTCGCTGGCCGCCATGTCCCGGCTGAGCGGCCTGGCCCGGCGCGTCCCGGACGCCTACTGGACGGTGACCGTGGCGCTGCTCGCGCTCGCCGCGATCCCGCCGTTCGCCGGCTTCTTCTCCAAGGAAGCCGTCCTGGGCGCCGCCGAACACGCCGCCACCGGCGACGCGCACGGCATCCCCGGCGCGGCCGGCTGGACCGTGCTGGTCTCCGGCCTGCTCACCGCCCTGCTCACCGCGGCCTACGCCACCCGCCTGTGGCTGCTGGTCTTCAAGGGCAAGGGCGCCGAAGCCCCCGACCACGGCCCGCAGCCGGTCGCCATGAACGCCATGCTGTGGGTGCTCTTCGTCCCGACCGTCGCCCTCGGCCTCGCCGCCCCCTTCCTGCCCGGCTGGTTCGACGGGCGTTCGCTCGCGCCGACCCTGGCCACCTCCGTGCTGGGCACCGGTGGCGCCCTCGTCGGCGGCCTGGTCACCTACGCGGCCTGGCGGCACACCACCGCGCTCGCCGCCCGCGTCCCCCTCGGCGCGGTCGTCGCCGCCCCGGACGCCACCCCCGCGGTCGCCGAGGAGGTCGCGATCGACACCCACGCCCCGGCCTACGGCGACAACGCCGCGGCCCCGGACCCGGCCGACCCCGGCCGTCTCCTCCTGGGCCCGCTGCAGCGCCACGCGGCGGTCGGCTTCCACCTCGACGCCGTCTACTCCGCCCTGTTCGTCCGGCCCGTACGCGCCGCCGCCACGCTCGTCCGCTTCCTGGACCGCGAGGTCGTCGACACCTACGTGCGCGGCGCGGGCACCGCCCCCGGCCTGCTGGGCGCCGCGGTCCGCCGCGCCCAGACCGGGAACGTGCAGACCTATCTCGGCGCGCTGCTGGCGGGCTCGCTCGTCCTGGCCGTCGCCGCCGTCCTCGTCGCCACGGGTACGGGAGCCTGACCGATGCCGCACACCACTGGTGCACGCACCCCGCACCCCCAGCCGACACCCCTCGCGGCCGGGCTCGCCGGAGCCGAAACCCTGAGGAGGGCCTGACCCGTGAACCCCACCGTTCTGCAGTACCTCCTCGCGGCGGTCGTCGTCCTCCCCCTGCTGGGCGCGGTCGGCGCCCTGCTCCCCGCGCCCCCTGGCCTGCGGGGCCGCGACCCCGGCCAGGCCGTGCTGCGCCACGGCGTGACCGTCACCGGCGTCGTGCTCGCCGCCGCCCTCGCGCTGGCCGCCGGCTTCGACCACGACCACCCGGCCCGTATGCAGGCCACCACCGACATCAGCTGGATCCCGGCGCTGGACATCCGCATCCACCTCGGCATCGACGGCATCTCGCTCCCCCTCGTCGTGCTGACCGCGCTGCTGACCTTCCTCTGCGCGCTCTACAGCTACTTCCACCTGCCGAAGGGCCCGTCCCCCAAGGCGTTCGTGGCGCTGCTGCTCACGCTCGAAGCCGGCACCCTCGCCAGCTTCGCCGTCCTCGACCTGATGCTGTTCTTCCTGGCCTTCGAGACGGTCCTCATCCCGATGTACTTCCTCATCGCCCGCTGGGGCGGCGCGGGGAAGCAGGCGGCGGCCTGGAAGTTCATCCTCTACACGCTGCTCGGCTCCGTCGTGATGCTGCTCGGCCTCCTCCTCATCGGCGTGAAGTCCGGCACGTTCGACATGGTGGCACTCGCCACTGACAACGGCCCGAAAGCCCAGCTCAGCCACACCGTTCAGATCCTGGCGGTGCTGGCGATCGGCATCGGACTGGCCGTCAAGTCCCCGCTGTGGCCGCTGCACAGCTGGCTGCCCGACGCCCACACCGCCGCCCCCACCGTCGGCTCGGTGCTGCTGGCCGGAGTCCTGTTGAAGATGGGCACCTACGGCTTCGTGCGGATCGCGCTGCCCATCACGCCCGAGGGCATGCAGACCTTCGCGCCGTACCTCGCCGCGCTGGCCGCCATCGGCATCATCTACGGCTCGCTCGCCTGCCTCGCCCTCGTCCGCAAGGGCGCGGGCGGCGACCTGAAGCGCCTGATCGCCTACAGCTCCGTCGGCCACATGGGCTTCGTGCTGCTCGGCATCGCCAGCATGACCCCCACCGGCGTCAACGGCGCGCTGTTCGCCAACATCGCCCACGGCCTGATCACCGGCCTGCTGTTCTTCCTGGTCGGCGCCCTCAAGGACCGCACCGGCAGTACCGACCTCGACGCCCTGGCGGGCAGCACCGGCGCCGCCCTCTACGGCAGGGCCCCCCGCTTCGGCGGCCTGCTCGCCTTCGCGGCGGTCGCCTCGCTCGGCATCCCCGGGCTGGCCGGCTTCTGGGGCGAGATGCTGGCGATGTTCGGTGCCTTCCGGCCCGCCGCCGGCCTCAGCCGCCCCGCCTTCCTGACGTTCATGGCGCTGGCCGGCCTCGGCACCCTGCTGACGGCCGCCTACCTGCTGCTCGTCGTCCGCCGCGTCTGCATGGGCGGCACCCCGGCGCTCGCCGAGGCCGCCCCGGCGGCGGGGGAAGGCACCGCGACGGCCGCCGGGGCCCCGGCCCCCGTCCTCCCCGACCTCGCGCGCTACGAGTACGCGGCCTGGACCCCCCTCGCCGCCCTCACCGTCCTCGCCGGACTGTGGCCCGCGGCCCTCCTCGGCCTCACCGACCCGGCCGTCCAGCAGCTCCTCGGAGGCGGTAAGTGATGAGCACGGTGACCTCCCTGGTCCAGTCCGTCGACTGGCGCGCCCTCGCCCCGCCCACCCTCGCCGGGGCCGTCGCCCTGGTCGTCCTCGTCGCCGACCTCTTCCTCCCGGCGGCCCGCAAGCCGCTGCTGGGCTGGATCGCGACGGCGGGCCTGGCGCTCGCCGCGCTGGCCCTGCTGCCCCTCCTGGACGGCGACCGCCGCACCTTCTGCCTGCCCGCCCACCCGGACGTGTGCAGCTACGCGGCCGACCCGTTCGCCCTGGTCGTGCAGTTCCTGGTGCTCGGCGGGGCGCTGCTGACCGCCCTGCTGTCCATCGACACCGTCCGGGACCAGGACCTGCCCGCCGGCGAGTACTGGTTCCTGCTGCTCTCCTCGGCGGCCGGCGCCGCCCTGCTGCCCGCCTCCCGGGACCTCGCCACCCTCGTCATCGCCCTCGAAGTCGCCTCGCTGCCCGCCTTCGCGCTGGTCGGCCTGCGGCGCGGCGACCGGCTGTCCTCCGAGGCCGCCCTCAAGTTCTTCCTGTCCTCGGTGGCCGCCACCGCCGTGATGCTCCTCGGCGTGAGCTTCCTCTACGCGGCCACCGGCAGCCTCCACCTCTCCCAGGTGGCCCACGCGCTCACGGCCCTGCCCGACCCGCGGCTGGCCACCCTGGCGAGCGCCGGCGTCGCCCTCACCCTGGTCGGCTTCGCCTTCAAGACCGCCGCCGCCCCGTTCCACTTCTGGGTGCCGGACACCTACGTCGGCGCGCCGCTGCCCATCGCCGGCTACCTCTCCGTGGTGGGCAAGGCCGTCGGCTTCTCCGGCCTGATCCTCGTCACCGTCCAGGGCTTCCCCTCGTACGCGGACGTCTGGGGCCCGGCCCTGGCCGTCCTCGCCGCGCTCACCATGACCGTCGGCAACGTCGCGGCCCTGCGCCAGGACCCCCGCCGCGCGCACAGCGCCGTACGCCTGCTCGCCTGGTCCTCGGTGAGCCAGGCCGGCTACCTCCTGGTGCCGATCGCGGCCGCGGGCTTCGAGCGGGACCCGGGGCACGCCATCGGCTCCACCCTCGCCTACGCCCTGATGTACGCGGCCGTGAACCTCGGCGCTTTCGCCGTCGCCGCCCTGGTGGCCCGCACCCGCCCGGCGAACCGCATCACCGACTACCGGGGGCTGTACCACCGGCGTCCCGTCGTGGCGCTCGCCCTGGGCTTCTTCCTGCTCTGCCTGGCCGGCCTGCCGCCCGGCATCATCGGCCTGTTCGCCAAGGTCACGGTGTTCTCCGCGGCCGTGGACGCGGGCCTGGCCTGGCTCGCCGTGATCATGGCCGTCAACGTCGTGATCGCGCTCTACTACTACCTGCAGTGGACCACGGTCCTCTTCCGGGGCGCCGGCGAAGCGGAGCGCGCCGGAGACGCGGCAGCCACCGCGACTCCCGCGCCCGCGGGACACCCGTCCGGCGGCGGCATCCCGGCCCCCCTCGCCACCGCCATCGCCCTCGCCGCCGTCCTCGGCATCGCCCTCTCCGGCGCTCCGCAGCTCGTCCTGCGCTTCGCCTCCGGCGCGCTGCTCTGACGGCCCGAGGGAGCCGCACACGCCCCGCAGGCGGCCGCCACCGGCCCCCGCCCCACCCGTACGGCCCACGGCCCCACCGGGCGCGTCCTCGTGCCGCGCCCGGTGCGCCGCGCGCGGACCGGGGAACCAGGCTCGTTCATCTCGCGTTGACCAGTGAGTAAGGGTCCACTGGAGAGTGGAGAAACGCAGCACAGGGTTCCCCTGCCGCACCGCTTGGAGGGCGTACCGTGCACCGCCGGCACAACGGGCTCAGGACCGCCGTCCTCCTCGGGGGACTGTCCGCCCTCATCATCGTCATCGGCAGCCTGTTCGGCCGTACGGGCCTGATCATCGCCGTCGTCGTCGCCCTGGGCACCAACGCCTACGCCTACTGGAACAGCGACAAACTGGCCCTGCGGGCGATGCGCGCCCGCCCGGTCAGCGAGTTCGAGGCGCCCCAGCTCTACCGCATGGTCCGCGAGCTCTCCACGGCGGCCCGCCAGCCCATGCCGCGCCTGTACATCTCCCCGACCCAGGCGCCCAACGCCTTCGCCACCGGCCGCAACCCCCGCAACGCCGCGGTCTGCTGCACCGACGGCATCCTCCAGCTGCTGGACGAACGCGAACTGCGCGGCGTGCTCGGCCACGAGCTCAGCCACGTCCACAACCGCGACATCCTGATCTCCTCCGTGGCCGGCGCGCTGGCCTCCGTCGTGCTGTTCCTCGTCAACTTCGCCTGGCTGATCCCCATAGGCCGCTCCGACGACGACGAGGGCCCCGGCCTCCTCGGCATGCTGCTGATCATGATCCTCGGCCCGGTCGCGGCCTCGCTCATCCAGCTCGCCGTCAGCCGCTCGCGCGAGTACGAGGCGGACGCCGCGGGCGCCCAGCTCACCGGCGACCCGCTGGCGCTCGCCTCCGCCCTGCGCAAGCTGGAGGCCGGGACCCAGCAGCTCCCGCTCCCGCCCGAGCCGCGCCTGGAGACCGCGGGCCACCTGATGATCGCCCACCCGTTCCGGGGCGACGGCCTGTCCCGGCTGTTCTCCACCCACCCCCCGATGCGCGAGCGGATCAGCCGCCTCGAACAGATGGCGGGCCACCGCCCCTGACGCCCCCGGGGGACCGGTGGCCGTCACCACACCCCCGGCGGATGATGAACGCAACGGTTCACCAGGCTCGGCGCGTCTAGGACGGCGGAATCATTCTCCGCAGTGCCCGTGGAAGGCTGTTGATCATGAAGTTCATCCTTAACGTCCTCTGGCTGGTCCTCAGCGGCTTCTGGCTGGCGATCGGCTACGTCGTCGCGGGCGTCGTCTGCTGCATCCTGATCATCACCATCCCGTTCGGCATCGCGTCGTTCCGGATCGCGGGCTACGCCCTGTGGCCCTTCGGCCGGACGACCGTCGTACGCCACGACGCCGGCGTCGGCTCGGCGATCGGCAACGTCATCTGGATCATCTTCGCGGGCTGGTGGCTGGCCCTGGGGCACATCATCACCGGCCTCGCCCTGTGCGTGACGATCATCGGGATCCCCTTCGGCATCGCCAACTTCAAGATGATCCCGATCTCCCTCATGCCGCTGGGCCGCGACATCGTCCCCACCGACGAGCCCTTCGCCGCCCGCTGACCGCCCGCTCCGCGACACCGCTCCCGTAGGTTTCCGCCCCGACACACCGGTGGGGCGGCACGCCGAAGCGCGCCGCCCCATCCCGTGGCACCCGGAATCCGGGCCGCTACCGGTAGTTCACGAACTGCAGCGCGAAGTCCAGGTCCTTGCCCTTGAGCAGCTGCTGCACCGCCTGCAGGTCGTCCCGGCTCTTCGAGCTGACCCGCAGCTCGTCGCCCTGCACCTGCGCCTTGACGCCCTTCGGGCCCTCATCGCGGATGATCTTGGCGACCTTCTTGGCGTTGTCCTGCGAGATCCCCTCCTCGATCGAGGCGAAGATCTTGTACTCCTTGCCCGACGCCTGCGGCTCGCCGGCGTCCAGCGCCTTCAGCGAGATCCCGCGCTTGACCAGTTTGGACTGGAAGATGTCGAGTACGGCCTTCACCCGCTCCTCGGCGTTGGCCCGCATCTCGATCTTCTCGCCCGACCACTCGATCGACGCGCCCACGCCCTTGAAGTCGTAGCGCTGCGAGATCTCCTTGGCGGCCTGGTTGAGGGCGTTGTCGACCTCCTGCCGCTCTACCTTCGAGACGATGTCGAAACTGGAGTCGGCCATGTTGAGTTGGCTCCTCGTTACGTAGATCCGTCAGGGGTGCGGCCTTCCCCGGCCGCCTGCCAAGCCTAGCCACCCGGCCAAGATCCAGCGCTCTCGAATCGAGTGGCGAACCACCCCCAGCCATCGGGTATGGTTTACGTCGTTGCCACGGAGCACCGCCCCACAGCGGGTCTCCCGGCAGCAAACCCAGGCGGTGTGCCCGAGCGGCCAAAGGGAGCAGACTGTAAATCTGCCGGCTCAGCCTTCCCAGGTTCGAATCCTGGCGCCGCCACAGGTAGTGGAAAGGTCCCCGGACTGCGGAAACGCAGACCGGGGACCTTTTCGTCGTGCGCGTGCCCGCGCGTGTCCCCACGCTCCGGGCGGCCCGGCCGCCGGCCTGTTGCCGACCTCACACGACCGGGCCCCGCCCCGTACGGGCCCGCCGGCGCCCGGTGCCGCCACCGCGCCTTCGGCGGACGTCCTAGCCGCGCTGCGCCGCCGTCACCGCCCGCACCGCGTCCACCACCGGCACGTCCCCGCCGATCAGCTCCAACGTCCGGCCGATGGTGCCCGGTTCGTCGAGCAGCGCCAGCAAGGTGGCCGCCACGTCGTCCCGGGAGACCGCGCTGCGCCCCGTGGCGTCGGCCAGCGTCACCCGGCCCGTACCGGGGTCGTCCGTCAGCCGGCCGGGCCGCAGGATCGTCCAGTCCAGCCCCGCGCGCGAGCGGATGTCGGCGTCGGCGGCGGCCTTGGCCCGCAGGTAGGCGGCGAAGACCGGGTCGGTGCCCTCGGGCGGCTCGCGGTCCGTGCCCATCGAGGAGATGACGAGGAAGCGCCGCACACCCGCCGCCTCGGCCGCGTCCGCGAACAGCCGCGTCGCGCCGCGGTCCACCGTCTCCTTGCGTTCGATGCCGCTGCCCGGTCCGGCGCCCGCCGCGAAGACGGCCGCGTCGGCGCCCTCCATGTGCCGGGCCACGTCCTCCACCGACGCCGACTCCAGGTCGCAGACCACCGGCTCGGCGCCCGCGGCCAGCAGATCCCCGGCCTGCTCCGGCCGGCGGACGATGCCCGCGACCTCGTCCCCGCGCCCGGCGAGCAACCGCTCCAGCCGCAGCGCGATCTGACCATGTCCACCTGCGATGACAATGCGCATGATCCCGACCGTACGCCGAAGGCCCGCCGCCGGGCGCGGGACCGGCCGGGTCCCGGCGCCTTCTCGCCGCCGTGGCTCAGCGCTGCGACTGGCGCGGCAGCTCCAGCGCCACCTCCGCCGCCGAGTCGCAGTACTCCCGCACCGCGCTGGTACGGGCGACCACCCGCCCGCGGTGGATCACGATCCGGCTGTAGGCCAGCGAGAGCACCCCGGCGATCCGCTCCCCGCGCACCGCCAGCAGCTCCGCGGGAAAGCCCGCCTCGACACGCACCTCCGGCAGCCCCAGCGTCGCCCGCGCCGCCGAACTCACCGTCTCGTACGCCGCCTCCGGGGTGGCCTCCCCGAGGGAGGCCAGGAGATACGCGGCCTCCAGCGGGTCGCCCCGCCCCACCGGGTTCGCCACGTCCCGCAGCGCCCCGCTGCCCGCCGCCACCCGCACCCCGGCCGCCCGCAGCAGCCGTACGGGCGCCGGCCGCGACACCCGCGAGCCGTACCGCTCCAGCCCCGTGCAGTCGCCCTGCGGCAGGCAGACCACGGCGACCCCGGCGGCCGCCAACTGCTCGGCGACCCGCGCCGCCACGCTCCGCGGCATCCGCGCCATCCCGGCGCACGGCCCGAGGGCGACCCCCGGCCGCAGCCCGCCGGACATCGCCGCGAATCGCGCCAGCCGCGCCGGATCGTCGCCGTCGGTGTGCAGATCCACCGGGCAGCCGTGCTCCCCGGCCAGCTCCAGGACCGTCTCGACGTACCCGGCCGGATCGGGGTCGAGGTCCGGACAGCCGCCGATGACCGAGGCGCCCATCTTCACGGCGTCCCGCAGCATCGCCAGCCCGTCCGCCCCCGCCACCCCGGTCAGCACCCGCGGCACCGCGACCGCCGCCAGCTCGGCCAGCCCGCGCAGCGACCGGCGCGCCTGCAGCACCGCCTCCAGCGAACGCAGCCCCTGGACGTCACCGATCCGGACGTGACTGCGCGAGGCGGTGGCGCCGTGCCCCAGCTGCAGCAGCGCGGCCTCGGTCGTCCGCCGCTGCACGTCCTCGGGGGAGCCGGATGCGGGGCCGTCGGCGTCCGCCGTCAGGGCCGTGTCGCAGTGCGCGTGCGGTTCCGCGGGGGCGGGGAGCAGGAGGTAGCCGGCGAGGTCGATGCGGGCGCCCTGCGGGGCGAGGCTGCCGGCCGTCCCGACGGCCTCGATGTGTCCGCCGCCGAGCCGTACGTCCACCGTCCGGCCGTCGGCGAGCCGTGCCCCGCACAACACCAGTGCCCCGCTGTCCGCCCTGGCGTAGCGGCCGGTGCCGCCGGGACTTCCCGGCTGGGGCTGCGGCGAACTGCTGTCGGACATCGCGCTCCTCGAAGCCACCGGCGTGCAAGATCACGCAGCGTTCTTCCGAGCGTAGGGCGCTGCCGGGAGAGCTTCGCGCAGGCACGGAATAGTCGTACCGGTGTGGTGCGCGAGGCCGTTGGGGCACGGCCCGGATACGGATTTCACGTTTGGCGGCGGGCCGTGTAATGTCTTCATCGCTCGCCCCAATAGCTCAGTCGGCAGAGCGTCTCCATGGTAAGGAGAAGGTCTACGGTTCGATTCCGTATTGGGGCTCTGATGTGTGAGGTACCTCGCCTTCGGGCGAGGGACTCTTGCATCACAGCGGTGTAGCTCAGTCGGTAGAGCAAGCGGCTCATAATCGCTGTGTCACCGGTTCAAGTCCGGTCACCGCTACTGACAGTAGCCGATTGTGGGGTCGGTCCTCCGATCGGCTACTCTTTTATGCGTTAATCCGACCATCCGTCCGTCAAGGAGCACTCACGTGGCTGCCACCGACGTCCGCCCGAAGATCACGCTGGCCTGCGTGGAGTGCAAGGAGCGGAACTACATCACCAAGAAGAACCGGCGCAACGACCCGGACCGTCTTGAGATGAAGAAGCACTGCCCCCGTTGCAACTCGCACACCGCGCACCGCGAGACGCGATAACACAGGCTCGTCCGTGAGGCCGTCCCCATTCGTGGGGGCGGCCTCACGGCGTTATCACCATCAGTACAGGGAGGTTGCGAGCCCATGGCGCTCGACCAGTCTTTTGTCGGACGCACGTACCCGCCCACCGACCCGTACGAGGTCGGCCGGGAAAAGATCCGCGAATTCGCCGAGGCGATCGGTGACACCAACCCCGCATACACGGACGCCGAGGCGGCCAAGGCGCTCGGACACTCCGATGTGATCGCGCCGCCGACCTTTGTGTTCGCCATCACTTTCAAGGCGGCCGGCCAGGTCATCGAGGATCCGCAACTGGGCCTGGACTACAGCCGGGTGGTGCACGGCGACCAGAAGTTCGCCTACACCCGGCCGGTGCGCGGCGGGGACCGGCTGAGCGTCACCTCCACCATCGAGGCCATCAAGACCATGGCGGGCAACGACATCATCGACATCCGCGGTGAGGTCCACGACGAGGCGGGCGAACACGTCGTGACCGCCTTCACCAAGCTGGTGGCCCGCGCCGCGAAGGAGGCCTGAGATGACCGCCACGATTTCCTACGACGACGTCGAGGTCGGCACCGAACTCCCGGCGCGGACCTTCCCGGTGAGCCGCGCCACGCTCGTGCGGTACGCGGGCGCCTCCGGTGACTTCAACCCGATCCACTGGAACGAGAAGTTCGCCAAGGAGGTCGGGCTGCCGGACGTCATCGCCCACGGCATGTTCACCATGGCCGAGGCGATCCGGGTGGTCACCGACTGGGCCGGCGACCCGGGTGCGGTCGCCGAGTACGGCGTGCGCTTCACCAAGCCCGTCGTCGTCCCCGACGACGAGACCGGCGCGCTGATCGAGGTCAGCGCCAAGGTCGCCGCCAAGCTGGACGACGACGACCGCACGGTCCGCGTCGACCTCACCGCGATGAGCGCGGGCCAGAAGGTGCTGGGCATGTCCCGCGCCGTGGTCCGCCTCGCCTGATCCGCGCCCTACGGGGGCGGCCGGCCGAGCGCGGCCCGGCCGCCCCCGTACCCTGGGGCGCGTGCAGGAACTCCACGACGCGCCCCTCGCCCCGCTGACCACCTTCCGCCTCGGCGGACCGGCCACCCGCCTCGTCACGGCCACCACCGACGACGAGGTGATCGCGGCGGTCCGCGCGGCCGACGAAGCCGGGACCCCGCTGCTGATCATCGGCGGCGGCAGCAACCTCGTCATCGGCGACAAGGGCTTCGACGGCACGGCCCTGCGCATCGCCACCCGCGGCTTCGCGCTCGACGGCACCGACCTCACGCTCGCCGCGGGCGAGAACTGGTCCGACGCGGTCGCCCGCACCGTCGAGGCCGGGCTGGCCGGTGTGGAGTGCCTGGCCGGCATCCCCGGCTCCGCGGGCGCCACCCCGATCCAGAACGTCGGCGCGTACGGCCAGGAGGTCTCCGCCACGATCACCGAGGTCGTCGCCTACGACCGCCGGGCCGGCGAGACCGTCACGATCCCGAACGAGGAGTGCGGCTTCTCGTACCGCCACAGCCGCTTCAAGGAGCACCCCGACCGGTTCGTGGTGCTGCGGGTGCGCTTCGCCCTGGAGGACGCCGGCGGCCTCTCCGCGCCCCTGAAGTACCCCGAGACGGCCCGCGCCCTCGGCGTCGAGGCCGGGGACCGGGTCCCGGCCGCCGTCGCCCGCAAGACCGTGCTGGCGCTGCGCGCCGGCAAGGGCATGGTGCTGGACGCCGACGACCACGACACCTGGTCGGCCGGCTCCTTCTTCACCAACCCGATCCTCACCGAGGCCGAGCACGCCGTCTTCCTGCGGCGCGTCCAGGACCGTCTCGGCCCGGACACCGCCCCGCCCGCCTTCCCGGCCGGCGAGGGCCTGGTGAAGACCTCCGCCGCCTGGCTCATCGACCGGGCCGGCTTCACCAAGGGCTACGGCACCGGACCGGCCCGCATCTCCACCAAGCACACCCTCGCCCTCACCAACCGCGGCGGAGCCACCACCGAGGACCTGCTCGCCCTGGCCCGCGAGGTCCGCGACGGCGTCCACGCGGCCTTCGGCGTCACCCTCGTCAACGAGCCGGTCACGGTCGGCGTCAGCCTCTAGGAGCGAAGCCGCCCCCGGGGACCCGCCCCAGCGGGCCCAGGACCGGGCTCCAGGCCGCCCAGGCGGCCCCGGGACACTAGGCGGCCAGCCAGCCGTCGATCTCCGCCAGCAGCCGCTGCTGCTCGTCCTGCGGGGCGCGCGAGCCGCGGACCGACTGCCGGGCGAGTTCGGCCAGCTCGGCGTCCGTGAAGCCGTGCGCGCTGCGGGCGATCTCGTACTGCGCGGCCAGCCGCGAGCCGAACAGCAGCGGATCGTCCGCGCCCAGCGCCATCGGCACACCCGCGTCGAAGAGCGTCCGCAGCGGCACGTCCTCCGGCTTCTCGTAGACCCCCAGTGCCACGTTCGACGCCGGGCACACCTCGCAGGTCACCCCGCGCGAGGCCAGCCGGCGCAGCAGCACGGGGTCCTCCGCGGCGCGTACGCCGTGCCCCACCCGGCCGGCGTGCAGATCGTCCAGGCAGTCCCGGACGCTCGCCGGCCCCGAGAGTTCCCCGCCGTGCGGCACCGCCAGCAGACCGCCCTCCCGGGCGATGGCGAAGGCACGGTCGAAGTCCCGGGCGAATCCCCGGCGTTCGTCGTTGGACAGCCCGAAGCCGATCACCCCCTGGTCGGCGTAGCGCACCGCGAGACGCGCCAGCGTGCGGGCGTCCAAGGGGTGCTTCATGCGGTTGGCGGCGACCACGACGCGGATACCGAGCCCGGTGTCGCGGGAGGCGGCCCGCACCGCGTCCAGGATGATCTCCAGGGCCGGGATCAGGCCGCCCAGCCTCGGCGCGTACGACGTCGGATCCACCTGGATCTCCAGCCAGCGCGAGCCGTCGCGGACGTCCTCAGCGGCGGCCTCGCGGACCAGCCGCCGGATGTCGTCGGGCTCCCGCAGGCACGACCGCGCGATGTCGTACAGCCGCTGGAAGCGGAACCAGCCCCGCTCGTCCGTGGCCCGCAGCCGGGGCGGCTCGCCGCTCCGCAGGGCCTCCGGCAGGTGGACGCCGTACTTGTCGGCGAGTTCCAGCAGGGTCGTGGACCGCATCGAGCCGGTGAAGTGCAGGTGCAGATGCGCCTTCGGCAGTCGGCTCAGGTCTCGAACAGCGGCTTCACCGCGGGCAGGAACGCTCTCCATCCCAAGATCTTGCCGCATTCCGGCGGTGCGCCGGTAGGGCCTTTCCCGAAGGGGTGTCCCGGGGAACGCGCGAACGGGCCCCGGAACAGCGGGGCCCGTTCGCCATCGATCGGTGGCTGATGCCCTACTTGGCCTCGGCCAGCAGCTTCTGGAGCCGCGACACGCCCTCGACCAGGTCCTCGTCGCCCAGCGCGTAGGAGAGCCGCAGGTAGCCGGGGGTGCCGAAGGCCTCACCCGGGACGACGGCGACCTCGGCCTCCTCCAGGATCAGCTCGGCCAGCTCGACGCTGCTCTGCGGGCGCTTGCCGCGGATCTCCTTGCCCAGGAGCTCCTTGACCGACGGGTACGCGTAGAACGCGCCCTCCGGCTCCGGGCACAGCACGCCGTCGATCTCGTTGAGCATCCGCACGATCGTCCGGCGGCGGCGGTCGAAGGCGACCTTCATCTCCTCGACGGCCGTCAGATCGCCGGAGACCGCCGCGATGGCCGCGGCCTGGGCGACGTTGGAGACGTTGGACGTGGCGTGCGACTGGAGGTTCGCGGCGGCCTTGATGACGTCCTTGGGGCCGATCGCCCAGCCCACCCGCCAGCCGGTCATCGCGTACGTCTTCGCCACGCCGTTGACGATGATGCACTTGTCGCGCAGCTCGGGCACGACCACCGGCAGCGACGAGAACTCGGCGTCGCCGTAGACCAGGTGCTCGTAGATCTCGTCGGTCAGCACCCACAGGCCGTGCTCGGCGGCCCAGCGGCCGACCGCCTCGACCTGCTCGCGGGTGTAGACCGCGCCGGTCGGGTTCGACGGCGACACGAAGAGCAGCACCTTGGTGCGCTCCGTACGGGCCGCCTCCAGCTGCTCGACGGTCACGCGGTAGCCCGTGGTCTCGTCGGCGACCACGTCGACCGGCACACCGCCCGCGAGCCGGATCGACTCGGGGTAGGTGGTCCAGTACGGGGCGGGGACGATGACCTCGTCGCCCGGGTCGAGGATCGCGGCGAACGCCTCGTAGATGGCCTGCTTGCCGCCGTTCGTCACCAGGACGTTCGCGGCCTCGATCTCGTAGCCGGAGTCGCGCAGCGTCTTCGCGGCGATCGCCGTCTTGAGCTCCGGGAGACCGCCGGCCGGGGTGTAGCGGTGGTACTTCGGGTTGCGGCAGGCCTCGATCGCCGCCTCGACGATGTAGTCGGGCGTGGGGAAGTCGGGCTCACCGGCGCCGAAGCCGATCACCGGGCGTCCGGCCGCCTTGAGGGCCTTCGCCTTGGCGTCGACGGCGAGGGTGGCGGATTCGGAGATCGAACCGACACGGGCCGAGACCCGGCGGTCGGTGGGGGACGATGCGGAAGGGGTTGCAGCGCTCATATATGCATCGTTGCAGACCTCCGACGAGCCCGTAACACGGGTTTGCGGGCACCACCCGGGAGGATCGTGTTCGACGCCCGGCTCCGAACCACGTACACTCGCTGACCGTTGGCTCCCGACAGGTCGCCGCGCCGCACGCACTTAGTGCAGTCGGCCGCATGCGGTAGGTTGGGGGAACCACAAAGGGTCGTAGCTCAATTGGTAGAGCACTGGTCTCCAAAACCAGCGGTTGGGGGTTCAAGTCCCTCCGGCCCTGCTACACGCACTCTCCTACCGCAGTGCGTGCACGCGTACGTATGAAATGCACCGCCGTGCGGCTCAACCGGGCGCGGCACGGCCACGACCCGGATTCAGGTGAGGACGAGTGACGGACGCCCTGGGCTCCATCGACATGCCTGAGCGCGGTCGCTCCGAGGACGACACCGCGGAGTCCCAGAAGAAGCCCCGCCGCGGCGGCAAGCGCGGCAAGAAGGGCCCCTTCGCGCGTCTCGCGCTCTTCTACCGCCAGATCGTGGCGGAGCTCCGCAAGGTCGTCTGGCCCACGCGCAGCCAGTTGTCGACGTACACCAGCGTGGTGATCGTCTTCGTTGTCATCATCATCGGTCTCGTAACCGTGATTGACTTGGGAATCAACCGAGTCGTCGGGTACGTCTTCGGCTGATCCCGCGGAGGGCGCCTCAGCGGGCGCCCGTTTCGCATGTTCAACCCCTTGAAGCCAGGAAGAAGCAGCCACCGTGTCTGACCCGAACCTGAACGACGCCGCCGACTCCGCCGAGACGGCAGCGGCCGACGTGGACGCGGCTGCCTCGGCCGAGGTCGAGGGCGACGACACCGCGCTTGAGATCGTCGAGGGCGTCGACGAGGTCGACGAGCTCGACGCCGAGGACGCTGCCGCCGGCGAGCCCGCCGAAGAGGCCGCGGTGCACACCGAGGACGAGGCCGAGGCCACCGCCGAGGTCGACGAGGACGAGGAGCAGGAGCCGGTCGACCCGGTGGCCGCCCTCCGTGACGAGCTCCGCGGCCTGCCCGGCGAGTGGTACGTCATCCACACCTACGCGGGCTACGAGAACCGCGTGAAGACCAACCTCGAACAGCGTGCCGTCTCGCTGAACGTCGAGGACTTCATCTTCCAGGCCGAGGTGCCGCAGGAAGAGGTCGCCCAGATCAAGAACGGCGAGCGCAAGACCATCCGCCAGAACAAGCTCCCGGGCTACGTTCTCGTGCGCATGGACCTGACGAACGAGTCCTGGGGCGTCGTCCGCAACACCCCGGGCGTCACCGGCTTCGTCGGCAACGCCTACGACCCCTACCCGCTGACGCTGGACGAGATCGTCAAGATGCTCGCCCCGGAGGCCGAGGAGAAGGCCGCCAAGGAAGCCGCCGCGGCCGAGGGCAAGCCGGCGCCGTCCCGCAAGGTCGAGGTCCAGGTGCTGGACTTCGAGGTGGGCGACTCCGTCACCGTCACCGACGGTCCGTTCGCGACGCTGCAGGCGACGATCAACGAGATCAACGCCGACTCGAAGAAGGTCAAGGGCCTCGTCGAGATCTTCGGCCGCGAGACCCCGGTCGAGCTGAGCTTCGACCAGATCCAGAAGAACTAGGTTCTTCCGGACCACCAGCCAAACCGACCAGGTCAGACGGGCTCACAGCCGGTCTGACCTGCTCGGTTTTTGGCCGCGCGACGATACCCGTTATCGTTGTGCGGTATGCCTCCATCCGGATGACCGGATGGATCGGCGAAACACCTCTCACTAGGACCCGGAGAGAGCATGCCTCCCAAGAAGAAGAAGGTCACGGGGCTTATCAAGCTCCAGATCCAGGCCGGTGCCGCAAACCCGGCTCCGCCGGTCGGCCCCGCGCTGGGTCAGCACGGCGTCAACATCATGGAGTTCTGCAAGGCCTACAACGCCGCGACCGAGTCGCAGCGTGGCATGGTCGTGCCGGTGGAGATCACGGTCTACGAGGACCGTTCCTTCACCTTCATCACCAAGACCCCGCCGGCCGCGAAGCTCATCCTGAAGGCCGCGGGCGTGGAGAAGGGCTCCGGCGAGCCGCACAAGACCAAGGTCGCCAAGATCACCCGCGACCAGGTCCGTGACATCGCCACCACCAAGATGCCCGACCTGAACGCCAACGACCTGGACGCCGCCGAGAAGATCATCGCCGGCACCGCCCGTTCCATGGGCATCACGGTCGAGGGCTGATCCTCAGCCCTTCAGGCACCTCCGTGGCAGGACCAGGCGCTGGTCCGCACCACGACTCCACCCCACTGCACCAGGAGCAGAAGTGAAGCGCAGCAAGACTCTTCGCAACGCGGACGCGAAGATCGACCGGGAGCGCGTGTACGCCCCCCTCGAGGCCGTCCGTCTCGCCAAGGACACCGCGTCCGTCAAGTTCGACGCGACCGTCGAGGTCGCCATGCGTCTGGGTGTCGACCCGCGCAAGGCCGACCAGATGGTCCGTGGCACCGTGAACCTCCCGCACGGCACCGGTAAGACCGCCCGGGTCCTGGTCTTCGCGACCGGTGACCGTGCTGCGGCCGCGGAAGCCGCCGGCGCCGACATCGTCGGCTCGGACGAACTGATCGACGAGGTCGCCAAGGGCCGCCTGGACTTCGACGCCGTCGTCGCCACCCCGGACCTCATGGGCAAGGTCGGCCGCCTCGGCCGCGTGCTCGGTCCGCGTGGTCTGATGCCGAACCCGAAGACCGGCACCGTCACCCCGGATGTCGCCAAGGCTGTCACCGACATCAAGGGCGGCAAGATCGAGTTCCGCGTGGACAAGCACGCGAACCTCCACTTCATCATCGGCAAGGTCTCCTTCGACGAGGCCAAGCTGGTGGAGAACTACGCCGCGGCGCTCGAGGAGATCACCCGCCTCAAGCCGTCCGCCGCCAAGGGCCGCTACATCAAGAAGGCCACCATCACCACCACGATGGGCCCCGGCATCCCGCTGGACGCCAACCGCACCCGCAACCTCCTCGTCGAGGACGAGGCCGTCTGATCTCCTTGATCGACGCCTCGTAGCGCGTGATTCGTGCGTCAGGCCCCGTCCCTCCCGGAGGAGGAACGGGGCCTGACGCATGTGCTGTCGGTGCCCTGCACTACAGTCGCCCCGAGGTCCGTAAAGATGATCTAAGGGGGAGCCTCTCGTGCGTAGCACGCGTATAGCCGCCGCCGTGGCGGGTGCCGTGATCCTGGTGGGCGGCCTGACCGCCTGCAACGACGACGCCGGCAAGGCGTCCGGAGGCGGGAGCAGCAGCACCGGCAAGGGCGGCGCGGCGGACGGGAAGCAGGACCCGGCGCAGAACCCGGTCGACGCGCTGAAGGCGGCCCAGGAGGCCACCGCCGGCAAGAAGACCGCGAAGATCGACGGCTCCACGACCACGACCGTCGCCGGCAAGCAGATCAAGCAGGCCACCAAGGGCGGGCTGGACTGGTCGCAGGGCATGCAGATGAACGTGGAGAACACCATGACCGGCGGGGGCAGCCCCGGTAAGCCGATCAAGGCGGTCTACACCAAGGACGCCGTGTACATGAACATGGGCGGCGCCATGCCGGGCGGTGGTGGCAAGCCCTGGATGAAGTACACCTACACCACCCTGTCGAAGCAGCTGGGCGGCTCGGGCACGCTGTTCCAGGAAGCGCTGCAGAACGCCAACCCGGGCCAGCCGATCGATCTGCTGGTCGCCTCCGGCACGGCCAAGGTCGTCGGCAAGGAGGACGTCAACGGCGTCCAGGCGACGCACTACACCGGCACCCTCACGCTGGACCAGCTGAGCGGCAAGCTCGGCAAGGACCTCCGTGACATGATCCGCAAGCAGTTCGCGAAGGGCGGCGCGAAGAGCGAGCAGCTCGACGTCTGGATCGACTCGAACAACCTGCTGGTCAAGAAGACCGAGAAGCTCGGCGGCAAGCAGCCCAGCGACTCCACGGCCTTCTACACGGCCTACGGCACCAAGGTCGACGTGGCCCCGCCGCCGGCGAGCCAGACGGCGACCCCGCCCGGCGCCTGACCGGCACGGCAGACCGTGTGACGGGGGAGCGGGGGCGCGCCGATGCCTCCGCTCCCACCCGATTTGCCTGAGCGCGGGCCGCTCCCGTATCTTTTCCCGGAAGCCAAAGACCGCTGGTTGTCTCTGCGCGTCCGGTCCCGGACGTGTGGTGGCCGAAGGATCCGCTAGCTGCGGACGGCCTGCGCAGGTGTGTATGGATGAACTCCCGGGTGGATTTCCGCTCGGTCGAGTACGCCCCGTGCGCCTGCGCCGGGGCGTTTGTTTTGCCCAGCCCCTTCTGCGCGGTCCTCATCACCCGGAAGGAGGCCGAGGCTCATGGCGACGGATGACAAGAACGCAGCCGTTGCGGAGATCACTGAGAAGCTCCGTGACTCCAACGCAGCTGTTGTGACTTCTTACACCGGACTGACTGTGGCACAGCTCAAGGAGCTGCGTCGTTCTCTCGGCGAGAACGCTCAGTACCGTGTGGTGAAGAACACGCTGACCAAGATCGCGGCCAAGGAGGCCGGGATTCAGCTGGACGAGCACCTCAAGGGCTCGACCGCTGTTGCCTTCGTGACCGGTGACCCGGTCACGGCGGCGAAGGGTCTTCGTGACTTCGCCAAGGAAAACCCCGCTCTCGTCATCAAGGGCGGTGTCCTTGACGGCAAGGCGCTGTCCGCCGACGAGATCAAGAAGCTTGCGGACCTCGAGTCCCGCGAGGTTCTGCTCGCCAAGCTGGCGGGTGGCATGAAGGCGTCCATGGCCAAGGCCGCGGCGACCTTCCAGGCCCCGCTCACGAAGTTCGCCCGCACCGCGGACGCCCTTCGCAGCAAGGTCGAGCAGGGCGGTGCCGGTACGCCGGCTCCCGCCGAGGCTGCCGAGTAATCACTCGGACGCCCAGCGGGCCCGTAGTACGCCCGCCAGACATGTACATCCGGCACCAGCCGAATTAGTGGAAGGACCGCCACCATGGCGAAGCTCAGCCAGGAAGACCTGCTCGCGCAGTTCGAGGAGATGACCCTCATCGAGCTCTCCGAGTTCGTGAAGGCGTTCGAGGACAAGTTCGACGTCGAGGCCGCTGCCCCGGTCGCCGTTGCCGCCGCCGGTGCCCCGGGCGCCCCGGCCGCCGCCGCCGAGGAGGAGAAGGACGAGTTCGACGTCATCCTCACCGGTGCGGGCGACAAGAAGATCCAGGTCATCAAGGTCGTGCGTGAGCTGACCTCCCTGGGCCTGAAGGAGGCCAAGGACCTCGTCGACGGCACCCCGAAGCCCGTCCTCGAGAAGGTCGCCAAGGACGCCGCCGAGAAGGCCGCCGAGTCCCTCAAGGGCGCCGGCGCCTCCGTCGAGGTCAAGTGACCCACTGAGTCTCTGACTCACGTCCAGGGCGCCTGAGGCGCCTCGGACAGCAGCCAAGGGCGATCACCCATGCGGGTGGTCGCCCTTCGGCGTGCTCGTCACGGCTGCGTTGTCTCGCGCCTGCGTGCGAGTATGGTGATCATCGTTGCCCGGACGTGCCCCCATGTGACGATCTCCCAGAGGTGGGGGGCCTTGACGAACCGGACGCGGCGCGCAATTCTCGGGACGCGACGCTGAAGCGATCCAGGGTTCGAGGCATGGATCGCCGACGAAGAGGGAAGCATCGGTGTGCGCCACTGGCGCAGGGCTTTCGGCAGGCGCAGGGCAATGGGCGTAGAGAAGAACAACGAGGCGCTCCTCCGGTGGGAGGACAAGACCTCCCGGAGGGAGAAGATCGGTATCACGGCGCTGAACCGGTCTCCGGAAACTCGCTCTGGACATCAGTGTGCCAAGTGGCTACACTGACCCTTTGCGCTGCCTGTTAGCTGCTCCCTGCCCGTCACCAGGGGCATACCCGAGCCCGAGCAAAGCTGAATGAACCGCCCTGACCTGGGCTATCCCTCAGTCTGCTCGATTCGGGACCGGTACGCGCGTAGTGAGTCCGAGCCCTCGGAAGGACCCCCTCTTGGCCGCCTCGCGCAACGCCTCGACTGCCAATACGAACAACGGCGACAGCACCGCCCCGCTGCGCATCTCCTTTGCGAAGATCAAGGAGCCCCTCGGGGTTCCGAACCTCCTTGCGCTGCAGACCGAAAGCTTCGACTGGCTGCTCGGCAATGCCGCATGGAAGGGTCGCGTCGAGGCTGCGCTGGAGAGTGGGCAGGAAGTCCCCACCAAGTCCGGTCTGGAAGAGATCTTCGAAGAGATCTCCCCGATCGAGGACTTCTCCGGGTCGATGTCGCTGACGTTCCGCGACCACCGCTTCGAGCCCCCGAAGAACTCCATCGACGAGTGCAAGGAGCGCGACTTCACGTACGCGGCTCCGCTCTTCGTCACCGCCGAGTTCACCAACAACGAGACCGGCGAGATCAAGTCCCAGACGGTCTTCATGGGCGACTTCCCGCTCATGACGAACAAGGGCACCTTCTGCATCAACGGCACCGAGCGTGTCGTCGTCTCGCAGCTGGTCCGCTCGCCGGGCGTGTACTTCGACAGCTCCATCGACAAGACGTCCGACAAGGACATCTTCTCCGCCAAGATCATCCCGTCCCGGGGTGCCTGGCTGGAGATGGAGATCGACAAGCGCGACATGGTCGGTGTGCGCATCGACCGTAAGCGCAAGCAGTCCGTCACCGTCCTGCTCAAGGCGCTCGGGTGGACCACCGAGCAGATCCTCGAGGAGTTCGGCGAGTACGAGTCGATGCGCGCCACCCTGGAGAAGGACCACACCCAGGGCCAGGACGACGCACTGCTCGACATCTACCGCAAGCTGCGTCCGGGCGAGCCCCCCACGCGTGAGGCCGCGCAGACGCTGCTGGAGAACCTGTACTTCAACCCGAAGCGCTACGACCTCGCGAAGGTCGGCCGCTACAAGGTCAACAAGAAGCTCGGCGGCGACGAGCCGCTGGACGCCGGTGTGCTCACCACCGATGACGTCATCGCCACGATCAAGTACCTGGTCAAGCTGCACGCCGGCGAGACCGAGACGATCGGCGAGAACGGCACGGAGATCGTCGTCGAGACCGACGACATCGACCACTTCGGCAACCGTCGTCTGCGCAACGTCGGCGAGCTCATCCAGAACCAGGTCCGTACGGGTCTCGCCCGTATGGAGCGTGTCGTGCGCGAGCGCATGACCACCCAGGACGTCGAGGCGATCACGCCGCAGACCCTGATCAACATCCGGCCGGTCGTCGCCTCCATCAAGGAGTTCTTCGGCACCAGCCAGCTGTCCCAGTTCATGGACCAGACCAACCCGCTGTCGGGTCTGACCCACAAGCGCCGTCTGTCGGCGCTGGGCCCGGGTGGTCTCTCCCGTGAGCGGGCCGGCCTGGACGTCCGTGACGTGCACCCCTCGCACTACGGCCGCATGTGCCCGATCGAGACGCCCGAAGGCCCCAACATCGGTCTGATCGGCTCGCTGGCCTCCTACGGCCGGGTCAACGTCTTCGGCTTCATCGAGACGCCCTACCGCAAGGTCGTCGACGGCCAGGTCACGGAGGAGGTGGACTACCTCACCGCTGATGAGGAGGACCGCTTCCTGATCGCCCAGGCCAACGCGAAGCTGACCGACGACATGCGCTTCGCCGAGCAGCGTGTCCTGGTCCGCCGCCGTGGTGGCGAGGTCGACCTCGTCCCCGCCGACGAGGTGGACTTCATGGACGTCTCGCCGCGCCAGATGGTGTCGGCCGCGACCGCCATGATCCCCTTCCTCGAGCACGACGACGCCAACCGCGCGCTCATGGGATCGAACATGATGCGCCAGGCCGTTCCGCTGATCAAGGCGGAGTCGCCGCTGGTCGGCACCGGCATGGAGTACCGCTGCGCGGTCGACGCCGGCGACGTCATCAAGGCCGAGAAGGACGGTGTGGTCCAGGAGGTCTCCGCGGACTACATCACCGTCGCCAACGACGACGGCACGTACACCACGTACCGCGTCGCCAAGTTCACCCGCTCCAACCAGGGCACCTCCTTCAACCAGAAGGTCGTCGTGGACGAGGGCGCGCGGGTCATCGAGGGCCAGGTCCTCGCCGACGGTCCGTCCACGGACGAAGGCGAGATGGCGCTCGGCAAGAACCTGCTCGTCGCGTTCATGCCGTGGGAGGGTCACAACTACGAGGACGCGATCATCCTGTCGCAGCGCCTCGTGCAGGACGACGTCCTCTCCTCGATCCACATCGAGGAGCACGAGGTCGACGCCCGTGACACCAAGCTCGGCCCCGAGGAGATCACCCGGGACATCCCGAACGTCTCCGAGGAGGTCCTCTCCGACCTCGACGAGCGCGGCATCATCCGTATCGGTGCCGAGGTCGTCGCCGGCGACATCCTCGTCGGCAAGGTCACGCCCAAGGGCGAGACCGAGCTGACCCCCGAGGAGCGCCTGCTCCGCGCGATCTTCGGTGAGAAGGCGCGCGAGGTCCGTGACACCTCGCTGAAGGTGCCGCACGGTGAGATCGGCAAGGTCATCGGCGTCCGCGTCTTCGACCGCGAAGAGGGCGACGAGCTGCCCCCGGGCGTGAACCAGCTGGTCCGCGTCTACGTCGCGCAGAAGCGCAAGATCACCGACGGTGACAAGCTCGCCGGCCGTCACGGCAACAAGGGCGTCATCTCGAAGATCCTGCCGGTCGAGGACATGCCGTTCCTGGAGGACGGCACCCCGGTCGACATCATCCTCAACCCGCTGGGTGTCCCGTCCCGAATGAACCCGGGACAGGTCCTGGAGATCCACCTCGGCTGGCTCGCCAGCCAGGGCTGGAAGGTCGAGGGCGTCGAGGAGGAGTGGAAGAAGCGTCTCCACGCGATCTCCGCCGACGAGGTCGCCCCCGGCTCCAACGTCGCCACCCCGGTGTTCGACGGCGCGCGCGAGGACGAGATCTCGGGCCTCTTCGAGTCGACGATCCCCAACCGCGACGGCGAGCGGATGGTCAAGGGCTCCGGCAAGGCCCGGCTGTTCGACGGCCGCTCCGGCGAGCCGTTCCCGGACCCGATCTCGGTCGGGTACATGTACATCCTCAAGCTGCACCACCTGGTCGACGACAAGCTGCACGCGCGTTCGACCGGTCCGTACTCGATGATCACCCAGCAGCCGCTGGGTGGTAAGGCTCAGTTCGGTGGCCAGCGGTTCGGTGAGATGGAGGTGTGGGCGCTGGAGGCTTACGGCGCCGCGTACGCCCTCCAGGAGCTGCTGACGATCAAGTCCGACGACGTGACCGGCCGCGTGAAGGTCTACGAGGCCATCGTCAAGGGCGAGAACATCCCCGAGCCCGGCATTCCCGAGTCCTTCAAGGTGCTCATCAAGGAAATGCAGTCCCTGTGCCTCAACGTGGAGGTGCTGTCCTCGGACGGCATGTCCATCGAGATGCGCGACACCGACGAGGACGTCTTCCGCGCTGCGGAGGAGCTCGGCATCGACCTGTCCCGGCGCGAGCCGAGCAGCGTCGAAGAGGTCTGACGGGAGTCCGGCCGGGGAGTCAGCGATGGCTCCCCCGGCCGGCCCCAGGACCCCCGTTTCAGACCCCAAGACTTACAACCCTGAGAGGGATTGACGCATAGTGCTCGACGTCAACTTCTTCGATGAGCTCCGGATCGGTCTGGCCACCGCTGACGACATCCGTCAGTGGAGCCACGGCGAGGTCAAGAAGCCCGAGACCATCAACTACCGCACCCTCAAGCCCGAAAAGGACGGACTCTTCTGCGAGAAGATCTTCGGTCCGACCCGGGACTGGGAGTGCTACTGCGGTAAGTACAAGCGCGTCCGCTTCAAGGGCATCATCTGCGAGCGCTGCGGCGTCGAGGTCACTCGTGCCAAGGTGCGCCGTGAGCGGATGGGCCACATCGAGCTGGCCGCTCCCGTGACCCACATCTGGTACTTCAAGGGCGTGCCGAGCCGGCTGGGCTACCTGCTGGACCTCGCCCCCAAGGACCTCGAGAAGGTCATCTACTTCGCCGCCTACATGATCACGTGGGTGGACGAGGAGCGCCGTACGCGCGACCTGCCCTCGCTGGAGGCCCACGTCTCCGTCGAGCGCCAGCAGATCGAGCAGCGCCGCGACTCCGACCTGGAGGCCCGCGCCAAGAAGCTCGAGACCGACCTGGCCGAGCTGGAGGCCGAGGGCGCCAAGGCCGACGTGCGCCGCAAGGTGCGCGAGGGTGCCGAGCGTGAGATGAAGCAGCTGCGCGACCGCGCGCAGCGCGAGATCGACCGTCTCGACGAGGTCTGGAGCCGCTTCAAGAACCTCAAGGTCCAGGACCTCGAGGGCGACGAGCTGCTCTACCGCGAGCTGCGGGACCGCTTCGGCACGTACTTCGACGGCTCCATGGGTGCCGCTGCCCTGCAGAAGCGCCTGGAGACCTTCGACCTCGACGAGGAGGCCGAGCGCCTCCGCGAGATCATCCGTACCGGCAAGGGCCAGAAGAAGACCCGTGCGCTCAAGCGCCTCAAGGTCGTCTCCGCCTTCCTGCAGACCCGCAACAGCCCCAAGGGCATGGTGCTGGACTGCATCCCGGTGATCCCGCCGGACCTGCGTCCGATGGTGCAGCTGGACGGTGGCCGCTTCGCGACCTCCGACCTGAACGACCTGTACCGCCGTGTGATCAACCGCAACAACCGCCTGAAGCGGCTTCTCGACCTCGGCGCGCCCGAGATCATCGTGAACAACGAGAAGCGGATGCTCCAGGAGGCCGTCGACGCGCTGTTCGACAACGGTCGTCGCGGCCGTCCGGTCACCGGTCCCGGTAACCGCCCGCTGAAGTCCCTCAGCGACATGCTGAAGGGTAAGCAGGGCCGTTTCCGTCAGAACCTGCTCGGTAAGCGAGTCGACTACTCGGCGCGTTCCGTCATCGTCGTCGGCCCGCAGCTCAAGCTGCACCAGTGCGGTCTGCCCAAGGCCATGGCGCTGGAGCTCTTCAAGCCGTTCGTGATGAAGCGCCTGGTGGACCTCAACCACGCGCAGAACATCAAGTCGGCCAAGCGCATGGTCGAGCGCGGCCGCACGGTCGTCTACGACGTGCTCGAAGAGGTCATCGCCGAGCACCCGGTGCTGCTGAACCGTGCGCCCACCCTGCACCGTCTGGGCATCCAGGCCTTCGAGCCGCAGCTGGTCGAGGGCAAGGCCATTCAGATTCACCCGCTCGTCTGCACCGCGTTCAACGCGGACTTCGACGGTGACCAGATGGCCGTCCACCTCCCGCTGTCCGCGGAGGCCCAGGCCGAGGCCCGCATCCTGATGCTGTCCTCGAACAACATCCTCAAGCCGGCCGACGGCCGTCCGGTCACCATGCCGACCCAGGACATGGTGCTCGGCCTCTTCTTCCTCACCACGGATGAAGAGGAGCGCGAGGTCAAGGGCGAGGGCCGGGCCTTCGGCTCGGTCGCCGAGGCCATCATGGCCTTCGACGCCCGCGAGCTCTCGCTGCAGGCGAAGGTCGACATCCGCTTCCCGATCGGCACCGTCCCGCCCCGCGGCTGGACCCCGCCGGTTCCGGAGGAGGGCGAGCCCGAGTGGCAGCAGGGTGACAGCTTCCGGCTGCGCACCACCCTGGGCCGCGCGCTCTTCAACGAGCTGCTGCCCGAGGACTACCCGTTCGTCGACTACTCGGTGGGCAAGAAGCAGCTCTCCGCGATCGTCAACGACCTGGCCGAGCGCTACCCCAAGGTCATCGTGGCGGCGACGCTCGACAACCTGAAGGCGGCCGGCTTCCACTGGGCGACCCGTTCCGGCGTCACCGTCGCCGTCTCGGACATCGTCGTGCCGGAGGCCAAGAAGGCCATCGTCGCGGGCTACGAGGCCCAGGACGAGAAGGTCCAGAAGCAGTACGAGCGCGGTCTGATCACCAAGGACGAGCGCACTCAGGAACTGATCAACATCTGGACCAAGGCGACCAACGAGGTCGCCGAGGCGATGAACGAGAACTTCCCCAAGACGAACCCCATCTTCATGATGGTTGACTCGGGTGCCCGAGGAAACATGATGCAGATGCGGCAGATCGCCGGTATGCGTGGTCTGGTGTCGAACGCGAAGAACGAGACCATCCCGCGTCCCATTAAGGCGTCGTTCCGCGAGGGTCTGTCCGTGCTGGAGTACTTCATCTCCACGCACGGTGCCCGTAAGGGTCTGGCGGACACCGCCCTTCGTACCGCCGACTCCGGTTACCTCACCCGTCGTCTGGTCGACGTCTCCCAGGACGTCATCATTCGCGAGGAGGACTGCGGCACCGAGCGCGGCCTCAAGCTGCGGATCGCCTCGAAGGACGCCGCCGGTGTCCTGCGCAAGGCGGACGACGTCGAGTCCAGCGTCTACGCCCGCATGCTCGCCGAGGACGTCGTCGTCGACGGCAAGGTCGTCGCGCCGGCCAACGTCGACCTCGGTGACGTGCTCATCGACGCGCTGGTCAACGCGGGCGTCGAGGAGGTCAAGACCCGCTCGGTCCTGACCTGTGAGTCCGCGGTCGGCACCTGTGCCTTCTGCTACGGCCGTTCGCTGGCCACCGGCAAGCTGGTCGACATCGGTGAGGCGGTCGGCATCATCGCCGCCCAGTCCATCGGTGAGCCCGGCACCCAGCTGACGATGCGTACCTTCCACACCGGTGGTGTGGCCGGTGACGACATCACCCTGGGTCTGCCGCGTGTCGTCGAGCTCTTCGAGGCCCGTACGCCCAAGGGCGTCGCCCCGATCTCGGAGGCGGCAGGCCGCGTCCGGATCGAGGAGACCGAGAAGACCAAGAAGGTCGTCGTCACCCCGGACGACGGCAGCGACGAGATGGCCTACGGCGTCTCCAAGCGTGCCCGTCTGCTGGTGGGCGAGGGCGACCACGTCACGGTCGGCCAGCCGATGACCGTGGGTGCCGTCAACCCGCACGACGTGCTGCGGATCCTCGGCCAGCGTGCCGTCCAGGTCCACCTGGTCGGCGAGGTCCAGAAGGTCTACAACAGCCAGGGCGTGGCGATCCACGACAAGCACATCGAGATCATCATCCGGCAGATGCTGCGCCGCGTGACGATCATCGAGTCCGGCGACGCGGAGCTGCTGCCGGGCGAGCTGGTGGAGCGCACGAAGTTCGAGGGCGAGAACCGTCGCGTCGTGGCGGAAGGCGGCCACCCGGCCTCCGGCCGTCCGCAGCTGATGGGTATCACCAAGGCTTCGCTGGCCACCGAGTCGTGGCTGTCGGCGGCGTCCTTCCAGGAGACGACCAGGGTCCTGACCGACGCGGCGATCAACGCCAAGTCGGACTCCCTGATCGGCCTCAAGGAGAACGTCATCATCGGTAAGCTCATCCCGGCCGGTACGGGCCTGTCCCGCTACCGCAACATCCGGGTCGAGCCCACCGAGGAGGCGAAGGCCGCGATGTACTCGGCCGTCGGTTACGACGACATCGACTACTCGCCCTTCGGCACCGGCTCCGGCCAGGCGGTCCCGCTGGAGGACTACGACTACGGTCCGTACAACCAGTAATCCTGGTCCGTACGACAGCAACAGGGCGGCCATCCCTCACGGGATGGCCGCCCTGCGGCGTTGTCCGGCACATTCCCGCGGTCGTGGGCCGTGCGGGGGAACTTGTCCTCCCATTGCTGCGTCTGTGATGAGAAGATGGGGAGAACTGTCGAGCGGGGGGAGGTTCGCGAAGTGGCATTCCAGCCGTGGCAGGGCGGGCAGCCGGCTCAGCCGTCGCCTCAGGTGCCTGCCATGCGTGCCTCGCACGCCGATCGTGAGCGGACGGTCGATGTGCTCAAGGCGGGGTTCGCCGAGGGGCGGCTGCTGCAGCCGGAGTACGAGCAGCGGATCACGCGGGCCTACAAGGCGCAGACGCACGCCGAGCTGCAGATGCTGGTCGCGGACCTTCCGCAGGGGCCGGTGCCGCAGGCGCAGTTCGTGCCGCAGCGGCCGATGGTGCCGGCGACGTTCATGCCGATGCAGATGCCGGTGCCGGTGACGACGAACGGCTCGGCGACCGGCTCGTTGGTGTGCGGGCTGATGACGCTGCCGACATGGGGGCTGACCGCGATTCCGGCCGTCATCCTGGGCCACAAGGCACGCGCCGAGATCCGCCGCACCGGCGAGCGCGGTGACGGCCAGGCGATCACGGGGCTGGTGCTGGGCTGGCTGGCGATCGGCGGCTGGACGCTGTTCCTGCTGGTCTTCGTCCTGGCGGCAGCGGTCAATATCTGACCGGTGCGCGGGCCCGCGGCGCCGGCGGGGGAGGGGCGGTGGCGATGCCGCGGCGGCGGCGTGGCGCCTTCTTCCGTACGGTCGCCGATCGCACTACGGTGGCCGCATCGCCGTGAGGAGTCCGGCGTGTCCTTCGCGTGTGCATTTGTTTTGACCGCAGCCCATGCGGTAGGTACGCTCTGACCTTGTGCCTGGGGTGTCCCTGGGCTGCCGTGCGCGCACACCCCACAGCCTCTGGCCTGGAGCGCGACAGCACGGAAGCCGGGTTTTGACACCGCAATCTGCCGCCTCACTCGTTCCAGCGAGGGACCGGACTGCAGTATTCGACACACCCGACCGCGTGGGTCGGGGAATGTTCCAGGTTAGCTTTACCGAGACTGGCACACAGAAACCGGAGAAACGGTGCCTACGATCCAGCAGCTGGTCCGCAAGGGCCGGCAGGACAAGGTCGAGAAGAACAAGACGCCCGCGCTCGAGGGTTCCCCCCAGCGCCGTGGCGTCTGCACGCGTGTTTTCACGACCACCCCGAAGAAGCCGAACTCGGCCCTGCGTAAGGTCGCGCGTGTGCGTCTGACCAGCGGGATCGAGGTCACCGCTTACATTCCGGGTGAGGGCCACAACCTGCAGGAGCACTCGATCGTGCTCGTGCGTGGTGGTCGTGTGAAGGACCTGCCGGGTGTTCGGTACAAGATCATCCGCGGCTCCCTCGACACGCAGGGCGTCAAGAACCGCAAGCAGGCTCGCAGCCGCTACGGCGCCAAGAAGGAGAAGTAAGAATGCCTCGTAAGGGCCCCGCCCCGAAGCGCCCGGTCATCATCGACCCGGTCTACGGTTCTCCTCTGGTGACCTCCCTCATCAACAAGGTGCTGCTGAACGGAAAGCGCTCCACCGCCGAGCGCATCGTTTACGGCGCCATGGAGGGTCTGCGCGAGAAGACCGGCAACGACCCGGTCATCACGCTCAAGCGCGCGCTCGAGAACATCAAGCCGACCCTCGAGGTCAAGTCCCGCCGTGTCGGTGGCGCGACCTACCAGGTCCCGGTCGAGGTCAAGCCCGGCCGCGCCGCCACCCTCTCGCTCCGCTGGCTCGTGGGCTACTCCCGCGCCCGCCGCGAGAAGACCATGACCGAGCGCCTCATGAACGAACTGCTCGACGCCTCCAACGGCCTCGGCGCTTCGGTCAAGAAGCGTGAGGACACGCACAAGATGGCCGAGTCCAACAAGGCCTTCGCGCACTACCGCTGGTAGTCGCAACCCACATCGAGACCGAGAGAAGATTGAGCCACTATGGCTACCACTTCGCTTGACCTGGCCAAGGTCCGCAACATCGGGATCATGGCCCACATCGACGCGGGCAAGACGACCACCACCGAGCGGATCCTGTTCTACACCGGTGTCTCGTACAAGATCGGTGAGGTCCACGACGGCGCTGCCACGATGGACTGGATGGAGCAGGAGCAGGAGCGCGGCATCACGATCACGTCTGCCGCGACGACCTGCCACTGGCCGCTGGAAAACGTCGACAACACCATCAACATCATCGACACCCCGGGCCACGTCGACTTCACGGTCGAGGTGGAGCGCTCGCTGCGCGTCCTGGACGGTGCGGTGACGGTGTTCGACGGCGTTGCCGGTGTCGAGCCGCAGTCCGAGACCGTCTGGCGACAGGCGGACCGCTACGGCGTGCCGCGTATCTGCTTCGTCAACAAGCTCGACCGCACGGGTGCCGAGTTCCACCGCTGCGTCGACATGATCGTGGACCGCCTGGGCGCGACCCCGATCGTGATGCAGCTGCCGATCGGCACCGAGGCGGACTTCAAGGGCGTCGTCGACCTCGTCACCATGAAGGCCCTGGTCTGGTCGGCCGAGGCCGCCAAGGGCGAGATGTACGACACCGTCGACATCCCGGACACGCACCTCGAGGCCGCCGACGAGTGGCGGGGCAAGCTGCTCGAGGCCGTCGCCGAGAACGATGAAGAGATCATGGAGCTGTACCTGGAGGGCCAGGAGCCCACCGTGGAGCAGCTCTACGCGGCGATCCGCCGGATCACCATCGCCTCGGGCAAGGCCGAGAACACCACCGTCACGCCGGTGTTCTGCGGTACCGCGTTCAAGAACAAGGGCGTCCAGCCCCTGCTCGACGCGGTCGTGCGCTACCTCCCCTCCCCGTTGGACGTCGAGGCCATCGAAGGCCACGCGGTCAACGACCCGGAAGAGGTCATCAAGCGCAAGCCGTCCGAGGAAGAGCCGCTGTCCGCTCTTGCCTTCAAGATCGCGAGCGACCCCCACCTGGGCAAGCTCACCTTCATCCGGGTGTACTCGGGCCGCCTCGAGGCCGGCTCGCAGGTGCAGAACTCGGTGAAGGGCAAGAAGGAGCGCATCGGCAAGATCTACCGGATGCACGCGAACAAGCGTGAGGAGATCGAGTCGGTGGGTGCCGGTGACATCGTCGCCGTCATGGGTCTGAAGCAGACCACCACCGGTGAGACCCTCTGCGACGCGTCGAACCAGGTCATCCTGGAGTCGATGGAGTTCCCCGCACCGGTCATCCAGGTCGCCATCGAGCCCAAGTCCAAGGGCGACCAGGAGAAGCTGGGTGTCGCCATCCAGCGTCTCGCCGAAGAGGACCCCTCGTTCCAGGTGCACACCGACGAGGAGACCGGCCAGACCATCATCGCGGGTATGGGCGAGCTGCACCTCGACGTGCTGGTCGACCGTATGAAGCGTGAGTTCCGGGTCGAGGCCAACGTCGGCAAGCCGCAGGTCGCCTACCGCGAGACCCTGCGCAAGGCCGTCGAGCGTCTCGACTACACGCACAAGAAGCAGACTGGTGGTTCCGGCCAGTTCGCGAAGGTGCAGATCGCGATCGCGCCCCTCGAGGGCGACGGTTACGAGTTCGAGAACAAGGTCACCGGTGGCCGTATCCCGCGGGAGTACATCCCGTCCGTGGACGCGGGCTGCCAGGAGGCCATGGAGTTCGGTGTTCTCGCCGGCTACCCGCTGACCGGTGTCAAGGTCACCCTGCTCGACGGTGCCTTCCACGAGGTCGACTCCTCGGAAATGGCCTTCAAGATCGCCGGTTCGATGGCCTTCAAGGAGGCCGCCCGCAAGGCCTCCCCGGCCCTGCTCGAGCCGATGATGAAGGTCGAGGTCACCACGCCCGAGGACTACATGGGCGACGTGATCGGCGACATCAACTCCCGCCGTGGTCAGATCCAGTCCATGGAGGACCGCAGCGGCGCCAAGCTCGTCACGGGCCTGGTTCCGCTCTCGGAGATGTTCGGCTACGTCGGAGACCTCCGCAGCAAGACGTCGGGTCGCGCGAGCTACTCGATGCAGTTCGACTCCTACGCCGAGGTTCCCCGGAACGTCGCCGAGGAGATCATCGCGAAGGCCAAGGGCGAGTAGCTCCGTCTCCCGAGAGTCGGAACACGCTTTAGGCTTGACACCGTCTGACGGGGTGATCCCCGCAATCCGTGAGGATTGCCCCGTCAGCCGGCATCCCAGCAAAGATCACCTGGCGCCGATGAGTAAGGCGTACAGAACCACTTCAGGAGGAACCAGTGGCGAAGGCGAAGTTCGAGCGGACTAAGCCGCACGTCAACATCGGCACCATCGGTCACATTGACCACGGTAAGACGACCCTCACGGCCGCCATTACCAAGGTGCTGCACGACGCGTACCCGGAGCTGAACGAGGCCTCGGCCTTCGACCAGATCGACAAGGCTCCTGAGGAGCGCCAGCGCGGTATCACGATCTCCATCGCGCACGTCGAGTACCAGACGGAGAACCGTCACTACGCCCACGTCGACTGCCCGGGTCACGCGGACTACATCAAGAACATGATCACCGGTGCGGCGCAGATGGACGGCGCCATCCTGGTGGTCGCCGCCACCGACGGCCCGATGCCGCAGACCAAGGAGCACGTGCTCCTGGCCCGCCAGGTCGGCGTTCCCTACATCGTTGTCGCCCTGAACAAGGCCGACATGGTGGACGACGAGGAGATCCTGGAGCTCGTCGAGCTCGAGGTCCGTGAGCTCCTCTCCGAGTACGAGTTCCCCGGCGACGACGTTCCGGTCGTCAAGGTCTCGGCGCTCAAGGCGCTCGAGGGCGACAAGGAGTGGGGCGACTCCGTCCTCAAGCTCATGGCCGCCGTCGACGAGTCGATCCCGCAGCCCGAGCGTGACGTCGACAAGCCGTTCCTGATGCCGATCGAGGACGTCTTCACGATCACCGGCCGTGGCACCGTTGTCACCGGTCGTATCGAGCGTGGTGTCCTCAAGGTCAACGAGACCGTCGACATCATCGGCATCAAGACCGAGAAGACCACCACCACGGTCACCGGCATCGAGATGTTCCGCAAGCTCCTCGACGAGGGCCAGGCCGGTGAGAACGTCGGTCTGCTCCTCCGTGGCATCAAGCGCGAGGACGTCGAGCGCGGCCAGGTCATCATCAAGCCGGGCTCGGTCACGCCGCACACCTCGTTCGAGGCCCAGGCGTACATCCTGTCGAAGGACGAGGGTGGCCGCCACACCCCGTTCTTCAACAACTACCGCCCGCAGTTCTACTTCCGTACCACGGACGTGACCGGCGTCGTGACCCTCCCCGAGGGCACCGAGATGGTCATGCCGGGCGACAACACCGAGATGTCGGTCGAGCTGATCCAGCCGGTCGCCATGGAGGAGGGCCTGAAGTTCGCCATCCGTGAGGGTGGCCGGACCGTCGGCGCCGGCCAGGTCACCAAGATCACGAAGTAATTTCGCTGATCCGGTCGACCCGGTCGTAGCTCCCCGGAGCTCACAAGGAGCCCCGTCCACCATCAGGTGGGCGGGGCTCCTTGACAGTTGGGGTCCGATTGGCCTTGGGCGTCCCGGGTATGGCACACTGTCCAGGTTGCTCGGTTGAGTGCCGATGCTGCGCGCCTCCCGCCGGGAGGACCGGAAGCGAGTCCCAGGTATTCGTCGTCCCTTCTCAGGGCCGGAAATACGGGAATCTTCCGGGAAGCGTCAGCGGGGTGCCTCGGCCAGGCGCCCGGTGGGTGTTCTTCCCCTGCCTTCTCCTTC
The DNA here is from genome assembly GCF_019933235.1 of Streptomyces angustmyceticus. Taxonomy (NCBI): domain Bacteria; kingdom Bacillati; phylum Actinomycetota; class Actinomycetes; order Kitasatosporales; family Streptomycetaceae; genus Streptomyces; species Streptomyces angustmyceticus. Next base: position 4,545,815 of record NZ_CP082945.1, read on the forward strand.
TCGAAGGATCCTCCCTGTGGGGATTTACGAGAAGGGGTGCGACACGCCCGACCGCGTGGGTCGGAGAAGAACGGGAACGTACCGGGTCCCAGAGCGTTACGAGAGACAGGACTACGAAGTAGCCATGGCGGGACAGAAGATCCGCATCCGGCTCAAGGCCTACGACCACGAGGTCATCGACACCTCGGCGAAGAAGATCGTCGAGACGGTGACCCGCACTGGTGCGTCGGTCGCGGGCCCGGTGCCGCTGCCCACTGAAAAGAACGTGTACTGCGTCATCAAGTCGCCGCACAAGTACAAGGACTCGCGCGAGCACTTCGAGATGCGCACGCACAAGCGCCTGATCGACATCCTCGACCCGACGCCCAAGACCGTTGACTCGCTGATGCGCCTGGACCTTCCGGCCGGCGTTGACATCGAGATCAAGCTCTGAGAGGCGCGGAAGAGATGGCTAAGCAGATCAAGGGCATCCTGGGCGAGAAGCTCGGCATGACCCAGGTCTGGGACGAGAACAACCGTGTCGTCCCGGTGACCGTGGTGAAGGCCGGCCCCTGTGTCGTTACCCAGGTGCGCACCAATGACCAGGACGGTTACGACTCCGTCCAGATCGCCTTCGGCGAGATCGACCCGCGCAAGGTGAACAAGCCCCTCAAGGGCCACTTCGCGAAGGCCGACGTCACCCCCCGTCGTCACCTCGTCGAGGTCCGTACCGCCGACGCCGGCGAGTACACCCTCGGCCAGGAGCTGACCGCTGAGACCTTCGAGTCCGGCGTCAAGGTGGACGTGACCGGCAAGAGCAAGGGCAAGGGCTTCGCCGGTGTCATGAAGCGTCACGGCTTCCATGGCGGCAAGGCCTCCCACGGTGCCCACCGTGTGCACCGTAAGCCTGGCTCCATCGGTGGCTGCGCCACCCCGGGCCGCGTGTTCAAGGGCATGCGGATGGCCGGCCGTATGGGCAATGAGCGGGTCACCACCCAGAACCTGACCGTCCACGCCGTTGACGCGGAGAAGGGTCTGCTGCTCATCAAGGGCGCAGTTCCTGGTCCGAACGGCGGCCTCGTCCTGGTCCGTACCGCGGCCAAGGGGGCCTGAGGTAACCGATGAGCACCATTGACATCCTTTCGCCGGCAGGCGACAAGGCCGGTACCGTCGAGCTCCCCGCGGAGATCTTCGACGCCAAGGTCAGCGTTCCGCTGATCCACCAGGTCGTTGTCGCACAGCTGGCCGCTGCCCGCCAGGGCACGCACAAGACCAAGACTCGCGGCGAGGTCCGCGGCGGTGGCAAGAAGCCGTACCGCCAGAAGGGCACCGGCCGGGCGCGTCAGGGTTCGACCCGTGCGCCGCAGTTCGCCGGCGGTGGCATCGTCCACGGCCCCGTGCCGCGTGACTACAGCCAGCGGACCCCGAAGAAGATGAAGGCCGCCGCCCTGCGCGGTGCCCTCACCGACCGGGCCCGCAACAGCCGTATCCACGTCGTTGCCGGCGTGGTCGAGGGCGACATCTCCACCAAGGCCGCCAAGACTCTCCTCGGCAAGGTCAGCGAGCGCAAGAACGTGCTCCTGGTCGCCGAGCGCAGCGACGAGGCCGCGTGGCTGTCCGCCCGCAACCTGCCCCAGGTCCACATCCTGGAGCCGGGCCAGCTGAACACGTACGACGTGCTCGTCTCCGACGACGTGGTCTTCACCAAGGCCGCCTTCGAGTCCTTCGTGTCTGGCCCCAAGGCCAACGCTGAGACCGAAGGGAGCGACGCCTGATGAGTGAGGCCGTCGTCACCAGCAAGACCTTCTCGGACCCGCGTGACGTTCTCGTCAAGCCGGTTGTCTCGGAGAAGAGCTACGCGCTGCTGGACGAGAACAAGTACACGTTCATCGTCGCGCCCGGCGCGAACAAGACCCAGATCAAGCAGGCCGTCGAGGCGGTCTTCTCGGTCAAGGTCACCGGGGTCAACACGATCAACCGGCAGGGCAAGCGCAAGCGCACCCGCACCGGTTACGGCAAGCGCGCGAACACCAAGCGCGCCATCGTGACCCTCGCCGAGGGCGACCGTATCGACATCTTCGGCGGCCCGGTCTCCTAACGGAGTCCGAGTCGTCCGGAATCGGACGAGGACTGAGAAATGGGTATCCGCAAGTACAAGCCGACGACCCCGGGCCGTCGTGGCTCCAGCGTCGCCGACTTTGTCGAGATCACGCGGTCCACGCCGGAGAAGTCGCTGGTCCGCCCGCTGCACAGCAAGGGCGGCCGTAACAACGCCGGTCGTGTGACCGTTCGCCACCAGGGCGGTGGCCACAAGCGCGCCTACCGAGTGATCGACTTCCGTCGTCACGACAAGGACGGCGTGCCGGCCAAGGTCGCGCACATCGAGTACGACCCGAACCGCACTGCGCGCATCGCGCTCCTGCACTACGCAGACGGCGAGAAGCGCTACATCATCGCGCCCCGTGGCCTGGTCCAGGGTGCTCGGATTGAGAACGGCCCTGGCGCCGACATCAAGCCGGGCAACAACCTGCCGCTGCGCCACATCCCCGTGGGTACGACGATCCACGCGATCGAGCTGCGTCCGGGCGGCGGTGCGAAGTTCGCCCGCTCGGCCGGTGCCTCCGTGCAGCTGCTGGCGAAGGAGGGCCGGATGGCCCACCTTCGTATGCCGTCCGGTGAGATCCGCCTGGTCGACGTGCGCTGCCGCGCCACCGTCGGCGAGGTCGGCAACGCCGAGCAGTCGAACATCAACTGGGGCAAGGCCGGCCGCATGCGCTGGAAGGGCGTCCGCCCGACCGTGCGTGGTGTCGTGATGAACCCCGTCGACCACCCGCACGGTGGTGGTGAGGGCAAGACCTCCGGTGGTCGCCACCCGGTCTCGCCGTGGGGTCAGAAGGAGGGTCGTACGCGTTCGCCGAAGAAGGCGAGCAACAAGTACATCGTCCGCCGCCGCAAGACGAACAAGAAGCGCTAGGAGCGGGTTTAGATGCCGCGCAGTCTCAAGAAGGGGCCCTTCGTCGACGACCACCTTTCCAAGAAGGTGGATGTTCAGAACGATGCCGGCACCAAGAACGTCATCAAGACCTGGTCCCGCCGCTCCATGATCGTCCCGGCCATGCTCGGCCACACGATCGCGGTGCACGACGGCCGCAAGCACGTCCCGGTGTTCGTCACCGAGTCGATGGTCGGCCACAAGCTCGGCGAGTTTGCGCCGACCCGCACCTTCCGTGGCCACGAGAAGGACGACCGCAAGTCGCGTCGTCGCTGATCGACCGGAGTGCGAAGACTATGACTGACACCGAAGGGACAACCATGGAAGCCAGGGCCCAGGCGCGGTACATCCGCGTCACGCCCATGAAGGCCCGCCGCGTGGTGGACCTTATCCGTGGCATGAATGCCACGGAGGCTCAGGCGGTCCTGCGTTTCGCCCCGCAGGCCGCGAGCGTGCCGGTGGGCAAGGTGCTGGACAGCGCCATTGCCAACGCCGCGCACAACTACGACCACACCGACGCCGGCAGCCTCGTCATTTCCGAGGCGTACGTCGACGAGGGCCCGACCCTGAAGCGGTTCCGTCCGCGTGCCCAGGGCCGTGCCTACCGGATCCGCAAGCGGACCAGCCACATCACCGTGGTCGTCAGCAGCAAGGAAGGAACCCGGTAATGGGCCAGAAGGTAAACCCGCACGGGTTCCGGCTCGGCGTCACGACGGACTTCAAGTCCCGCTGGTACGCCGACAAGCTGTACAAGGACTACGTCAAGGAAGACGTCGCCATTCGTCGCATGATGACGAAGGGCATGGAGCGCGCCGGTATCTCCAAGGTGGAGATCGAGCGCACCCGTGAGCGCGTCCGCGTTGACATCCACACCGCTCGTCCGGGCATCGTCATCGGCCGCCGCGGCGCCGAGGCCGACCGCATCCGCGGCGAGCTGGAGAAGCTGACCGGCAAGCAGGTCCAGCTGAACATCCTCGAGGTCAAGAACCCCGAGACCGATGCTCAGCTGGTGGCCCAGGCCGTCGCCGAGCAGCTGTCCTCCCGCGTCTCCTTCCGTCGCGCCATGCGCAAGAGCATGCAGTCGACGATGAAGGCCGGCGCCAAGGGCATCAAGATCCAGTGCGGTGGCCGTCTCGGCGGCGCCGAGATGTCCCGCTCGGAGTTCTACCGCGAGGGCCGTGTGCCCCTGCACACGCTCCGCGCGAACGTCGACTACGGCTTCTTCGAGGCCAAGACCACCTTCGGCCGCATCGGCGTGAAGGTCTGGATCTACAAGGGCGACGTCAAGAACATCGCCGAGGTGCGCGCCGAGAACGCTGCCGCCCGTGCGGGCAACCGCCCGGCCCGCGGTGGCGGCAACGACCGCCCGCGCCGCGGTGGCGAGCGTGGCGGCCGCGGTGGCCGCAAGCCGCAGCAGCAGAACGCCGCTGCCGAGGCCCCCAAGACGGAGTCTTCGGCGGCTGCTGCCTCTGCACCGGCTGAGACCCCCGGAACGGAGGCCTGACCGACATGCTGATCCCTCGCAGGGTCAAGCACCGCAAGCAGCACCACCCGAAGCGCAGCGGTATGGCCAAGGGTGGCACCGAGCTGGCCTTCGGTGAGTACGGCATTCAGGCCGTCACCCCGGCTTACGTGACGAACCGTCAGATCGAGTCCGCTCGTATCGCGATGACCCGTCACATCAAGCGTGGCGGCAAGGTCTGGATCAACATTTACCCGGACCGCCCGCTCACGAAGAAGCCGGCCGAAACCCGCATGGGTTCCGGTAAGGGTTCTCCGGAGTGGTGGGTCGCGAACGTCAAGCCCGGTCGGGTGATGTTCGAGCTGTCCTTCCCGAACGAAAAGGTTGCCAAGGAGGCGCTGACCCGCGCCGCCCACAAGCTTCCGATGAAGTGCCGCATCGTGCGGCGCGAGGCAGGTGAGTCGTGATGGCGGCCGGTACCAAGGCGACCGAGCTGCGCGAGCTGAACAACGAGGACCTCGTTGCCAAGCTTCGTGAGGCCAAGGAGGAGCTGTTCAACCTCCGCTTCCAGGCGGCGACCGGACAGCTCGAGAACCACGGTCGGCTCAAGTCCGTCCGTAAGGACATCGCCCGGATCTACACCCTGATGCGTGAGCGCGAGCTGGGCATCGAGACGGTGGAGAGCGCCTGATGAGCGAGAAGAATGTGACTGAGACGAACGAGCGCGGTTTCCGCAAGACCCGTGAGGGTCTCGTCGTCAGCGACAAGATGGACAAGACCGTCGTCGTCGCCGTCGAGGACCGCGTCAAGCACGCGCTGTACGGCAAGGTCATCCGCCGTACCAACAAGCTCAAGGCGCACGACGAGCAGAACGCTGCCGGTGTCGGCGACCGCGTCCTCCTGATGGAGACCCGGCCGCTGTCCGCCACCAAGCGCTGGCGCATCGTCGAGATCCTCGAGAAGGCCAAGTAATCCCTCCTAGGGGGACTCCCTAGGAACAGTTCCGCCAGGCTCGGCAGGGGCCCACTCAGCAGAGGAAAGCCCCTGCCGGGAACCGGCAGACACACAGGAGATAGACGTGATCCAGCAGGAGTCGCGACTGCGGGTCGCCGACAACACTGGTGCGAAGGAAATCCTTTGCATCCGTGTTCTCGGTGGTTCCGGTCGCCGCTACGCGGGCATCGGTGACGTCATCGTCGCCACCGTGAAGGATGCGATCCCCGGTGGCAACGTGAAGAAGGGTGACGTCATCAAGGCGGTCATCGTTCGGACCGTCAAGGAGCGCCGCCGTCCCGACGGCTCGTACATCCGCTTCGACGAGAACGCGGCCGTCATCCTCAAGAACGATGGCGACCCCCGCGGCACCCGCATCTTCGGCCCCGTGGGCCGGGAGCTGCGCGAGAAGAAGTTCATGAAGATCATCTCGCTCGCGCCGGAGGTGCTGTAACCGATGAAGATCAAGAAGGGCGACCTGGTCCAGGTCATCACCGGTAAGGACAAGGGCAAGCAGGGCAAGGTCGTCCAGGCCTTCCCCCGCGAGGACCGCGTCCTGGTCGAGGGTGTCAACCGGGTCAAGAAGCACACCAAGGCCGGACAGACCGCTCGTGGTTCGAAGACCGGCGGCATCGTGACGACCGAGGCCCCCATCCACGTGAGCAACGTTCAGCTCGTCGTGGAGAAGGACGGCAACAAGGTCGTCACCCGCGTCGGATACCGCTTCGACGACGAGGGCAACAAGATCCGCGTTGCCAAGCGGACCGGTGAGGACATCTGATGACTGCCACCACCAACGCGCCGCGTCTCAAGACGCGCTACCGCGAAGAGATCGCCGGGAAGCTGAAGGACGAGTTCTCGCTCGAGAACGTCATGCAGATCCCCGGTCTGACCAAGATCGTGGTCAACATGGGTGTGGGCGACGCCGCCCGCGACTCCAAGCTGATCGAGGGCGCCATCCGCGACCTCACCACGATCACCGGACAGAAGCCGGCCGTCACCAAGGCCCGTAAGTCCATCGCGCAGTTCAAGCTGCGCGAGGGCCAGCCGATCGGTGCCCACGTCACCCTCCGCGGTGACCGGATGTGGGAGTTCCTGGACCGCCTGCTGTCGCTGGCGCTGCCGCGTATCCGCGACTTCCGTGGTCTGTCCCCGAAGCAGTTCGACGGTCGGGGCAACTACACCTTCGGTCTCACGGAGCAGGTCATGTTCCACGAGATCGACCAGGACAAGATCGACCGGACGCGGGGCATGGACATCACCGTGGTCACCACGGCGTCCAACGACGATGAGGGCCGCGCCCTGCTTCGTCACCTCGGCTTCCCGTTCAAGGAGAACTGACCGTGGCGAAGAAGGCTCTGATCGCTAAGGCGGCTCGTAAGCCGAAGTTTGCTGTCCGCGCGTACACGCGCTGCCAGCGCTGCGGCCGTCCGCACTCCGTGTACCGCAAGTTCGGCCTGTGCCGCGTGTGCCTTCGTGAGATGGCTCACCGTGGCGAGCTGCCGGGCGTGACCAAGAGCTCCTGGTAATCCCTTCTTTGGGACGACCAGGACTCTCGGTAAGCATTCGGCCGGCGGGCGTCCACCCCTCCTTTCCCGTAGGGTAGAGGGGTTTGGACGCACCGCCGTCCGAGACCGACCGCGGGCCGAGCCCGCATAAAGTCGCTTACTACGCCGTAGGTCCCCGCGCCGCACCCGTCCCGACTCTGATCGGGGAGAGGGATGGCGCACATAGGAAACCCCGGCGAGAGAGGCCGAAGGCCAATTCATGACCATGACTGATCCCATCGCAGACATGCTGACCCGTCTGCGTAACGCGAACTCGGCGTACCACGACACCGTCGTGATGCCGCACAGCAAGATCAAGTCGCACATCGCGGAGATCCTCCAGCAGGAGGGTTACATCACCGGCTGGCGCGTCGAGGACGCCGAGGTTGGCAAGAACCTCGTCCTCGAGCTGAAGTTCGGCCCGAACCGCGAGCGCTCGATCGCCGGCATCAAGCGGATCTCGAAGCCGGGCCTGCGGGTCTACGCAAAGTCCACCAACCTGCCGAAGGTCCTCGGCGGCCTGGGCGTGGCGATCATCTCCACGTCCCACGGTCTCCTGACCGGTCAGCAGGCCAGCAAGAAGGGCGTGGGTGGGGAAGTCCTCGCCTACGTCTGGTAACCAGGGAACGGAGGAATAGCTAATGTCGCGTATTGGCAAGCTGCCCATCCAGGTTCCCGCTGGTGTGGACGTCACCATCGATGGCCGGACGGTCGCGGTGAAGGGCCCCAAGGGTTCTCTCTCGCACACCGTCGCGGCGCCCATCGAGGTCGCCAAGGGTGAGGACGGCGTCATCAACGTCTCCCGCCCGAACGACGAGCGTCAGAACAAGGCCCTGCACGGCCTGTCCCGCACGCTGGTGGCGAACATGATCACCGGCGTGACCCAGGGCTACAGCAAGGCGCTCGAGATCAGCGGTGTCGGTTACCGCGTCCAGGCGAAGGGCTCCAACCTGGAGTTCTCCCTGGGCTACAGCCACCCGATCCTGATCGAGGCCCCCGAGGGCATCTCCTTCAAGGTCGAGTCGCCCACCAAGCTCAGCGTCGAGGGTATCGACAAGCAGAAGGTCGGCGAGGTGGCGGCGAACATCCGCAAGCTGCGCAAGCCTGACCCGTACAAGGCCAAGGGCGTCAAGTACGCCGGCGAGGTCATCCGCCGCAAGGTCGGAAAGGCTGGTAAGTAAGCCATGGCATACGGTGTGAAGATCGCGAAGGGTGACGCCTACAAGCGCGCCGCCGCTAAGCGTCGCCACATCCGCATCCGTAAGCGGATTTCGGGTACCCCGGAGCGTCCGCGTCTGGTGGTGACGCGGTCCAACCGTGGCATCACCGCGCAGGTCATCGACGACATCGCGGGCCACACGGTGGCCTCGGCGTCGAGCCTGGACGCGTCGATCCGTGGTGGCGAGGGCGACAAGAGCGCTCAGGCCAAGAAGGTCGGCTCCCTGGTCGCCGAGCGTGCCAAGGCCGCCGGTGTCGAGGCCGTCGTGTTCGACCGTGGTGGCAAGCAGTACGCCGGGCGGATTGCCGCTCTGGCCGACGCCGCCCGCGAAGCCGGGCTGAAGTTCTAAGCCCCGGTTCCGGAGCTAGCGGACGTAACAGAGAGAGGTAAATCCAATGGCTGGACCCCAGCGCCGCGGGAGCGGTGCCGGTGGCGGCGAGCGGCGGGACCGGAAGGGTCGCGACGGTGGCGCTGCCGCCGAGAAGACCGCATACGTTGAGCGCGTTGTCGCGATCAACCGTGTCGCCAAGGTTGTCAAGGGTGGCCGTCGCTTCAGCTTCACCGCGCTGGTCGTGGTGGGCGACGGTGACGGCACCGTAGGTGTCGGTTACGGCAAGGCCAAGGAAGTTCCGGCTGCCATCGCCAAGGGCGTGGAAGAGGCCAAGAAGAACTTCTTCAAGGTCCCCCGTATCCAGGGCACCATCCCTCACCCCATCCAGGGCGAGAAGGCTGCGGGCGTCGTCCTGCTCAAGCCGGCTTCCCCCGGTACCGGTGTGATCGCCGGTGGCCCCGTGCGTGCCGTTCTGGAGTGCGCGGGCATCCACGACGTGCTGAGCAAGTCGCTCGGTTCGTCGAACCCGATCAACATCGTGCACGCCACGGTGACCGCGCTTCAGGGCCTGCAGCGCCCCGAGGAGATCGCGGCCCGTCGTGGCCTGCCGCTGGAGGACGTTGCTCCCGCCGCTCTGCTGCGGGCGCGTGCAGGGGTGACCGCGTAATGGCGCACCTCAAGATCACGCAGACGAAGTCCTTCATCGGCAGCAAGCAGAATCACCGCGACACCCTCCGTTCGCTGGGCCTCAAGCGGCTCAACGACGTGGTTGTCAAGGAGGACCGCCCCGAGTTCCGCGGCATGGTGCACACCGTCCGCCACCTCGTGACGGTTGAGGAGGTCGACTGACATGGCGGAGAACAACCCGCTGAAGGTCCACAACCTCCGGCCCGCCCCGGGTGCCAAGACCGCCAAGACCCGTGTCGGTCGTGGTGAGGCGTCCAAGGGTAAGACCGCTGGTCGTGGTACCAAGGGCACGAAGGCCCGTTACCAGGTTCCGGAGCGCTTCGAGGGTGGGCAGATGCCCCTCCACATGCGCCTCCCGAAGCTGAAGGGCTTCAAGAACCCCGCCCACAAGCAGTTCCAGGTCGTGAACCTGGACAAGCTGGCCGCGCTCTACCCGCAGGGTGGCGAGGTCACGGTGACCGACCTGGTCGCCAAGGGCGCGGTGCGCAAGAACGAGCTCGTCAAGGTCCTGGGCCAGGGCGAGATCTCCGTGGCGCTGCAGGTGACGGTCGACTCCGTCTCCGGCTCCGCCAAGGAGAAGATCGCCGCCGCCGGCGGCACCGTCACCGAGCTCATCTGAGTTCGCTGACTCAACTGACCGGGGATGCCCATCGTTTGGGGCATCCCCGGTTGGTCGTTCCACGGGGGTACGGTCGCCGGTAAGGTGGCATGGACTGTAGTTTCCGGGGCTTCGTCCCCGGCCCCCGCCGCGCGGGCCGTGTCCGCGCGGTATTCGTCCGCCCATTCGTCGATCCTCAAGACCGTCCCTCTCGCACAGGCGGGAGGCGCAGGAGGCACCGTGCTCACCGCGTTCGCCCGAGCGTTCAAGACGCCCGACCTGCGCAAGAAGCTGCTGTTCACGTTGGGCATCATCGTGCTCTACCGGATCGGCGCACACGTCCCGGTCCCCGGGGTGAACTACGCGAACGTCGAGACCTGCATGAAGCAGGCCGGCGGAAGCAGTGGGTTGTTCGCCCTGGTGAACATGTTCAGCGGTGGTGCGCTGCTGCAGATCACGATCTTCGCGCTGGGGATCATGCCGTACATCACGGCGAGCATCATCCTCCAGCTGCTGACCGTGGTGATCCCACGGCTGGAGGCCCTCAAGAAAGAGGGACAGTCCGGCCAGGCGAAGATCACCCAGTACACCCGCTACCTGACCGTGGCGCTCGCCATCCTGCAGGGCACCGGCCTGGTGGCCACCGCCCGCAGCGGTGCGCTCTTCCAGAGCTGCCCGGTCGCCAGCGAGATCGTGCCCAGCGACTCGATCTTCACCACGATCACCATGGTCATCACGATGACCGCCGGCACCGGCCTGATCATGTGGCTCGGTGAGCTGGTCACCGACCGCGGCATCGGCAACGGCATGTCGATCCTGATGTTCATCTCGATCGCCGCCGGCTTCCCGGGCGCGCTGTGGCAGATCAAGCTCACCGGCAAGCTGGCCGACGGCTGGATCGAGTTCTTCGCGGTGATCGCGGTGGGTCTGGCGATGGTCGCCCTGGTGGTCTTCGTCGAGCAGGCGCAGCGGCGCATTCCGGTGCAGTACGCGAAGCGGATGATCGGCCGCCGGTCCTATGGCGGAACGTCCACCTACATCCCGCTCAAGGTGAACCAGGCGGGTGTGATTCCCGTCATCTTCGCGTCATCGCTGCTCTACATTCCGGCCCTCGTCGCACAGTTCAGCGGGTCGAAGGCGGCATGGGCGACGTGGATCGCCACCAACTTCACCAAGGGAAATCACCCCGTTTACATCGTTACGTACTTCCTGCTGATCGTCTTCTTCGCCTTCTTCTACGTCGCCATCAGCTTCAACCCCGAAGAAGTTGCCGACAACATGAAGAAGTATGGTGGCTTCATCCCGGGTATCCGGGCTGGTCGCCCGACGGCCGAGTACCTCAGCTACGTGCTCAACCGGATCACGTGGCCGGGCTCGCTGTACCTGGGGCTGATCGCGCTCGTACCAACAGTGGCGTTGGTGCTTTTCAACGCGAACCAGAACTTCCCGTTCGGCGGGACGAGCATCCTGATCATCGTGGGTGTGGGTCTGGAGACCGTGAAGCAGATCGAGAGCCAGCTTCAGCAGCGCAACTACGAAGGGTTCCTCCGCTGATGCGAATCGTCCTCGTCGGACCCCCGGGGGCCGGCAAGGGTACGCAGGCTGCGTACCTTGCCAAGAACCTCGAGATCCCGCACATCTCCACGGGGGACCTGTTCCGCGCCAACATCAGCCAGGGCACGCCCCTCGGCCGCGAGGCGAAGTCGTACATGGACGCCGGCAACCTGGTGCCCGACTCGGTCACCATCGCGATGGCCGAGGACCGTATGGAGCAGCCCGACGCGGCCGGCGGTTTCCTCCTGGACGGCTTCCCCCGCAACCTTGGCCAGGCCAAGGCGCTGGACGAGTACCTCAAGGACAAGAACCTCACGCTCGACGCCGTCCTGGACCTGGAGGTCCCGGAGGACGAGGTGGTCAAGCGGATCGCCGGCCGGCGCATCTGCCGCAACGACAGCAGCCACGTCTTCCACGCCGAGTACAACAAGCCCCAGGCCGAGGGCGTCTGCGACACCTGCGGCGGCGAGCTGTACCAGCGCGACGACGACCGCGAGGAGACCGTCCGCAAGCGGCTGGAGGTCTACCACACGGAGACCGAGCCGATCATCGACTACTACAAGGACCAGGAGCTGGTCGTCACCATCCCCGCCATGGGGAAGGTCGACGAGGTCACCCGGCGCTCCATGGCGGCCCTGCCGTCCCGGGACGCGTAGCAGCACACGGCTTCCGATACGGCCGCGGTGCCCGCAAGGGCTACCGCGGCCGTATCGTGTACGGGGCGGTCGTCGCGGCCGCCGGAATATGCGTTGCAGTCGGTTCAGGAAGGCACCAGCCGCCATGGTGGAGATCAAGACCCCCGAGCAGATCGCGAAGATGCGCGAGGCGGGGCTGGTGGTCGCCGCCATCCACGCGGCGACCCGGGAGGCCGCGGTGCCCGGCGCCACGACCAAGGACCTGGACGACGCGGCACGCAAGGTACTGGCCGAGCACGGAGCGAAGTCGAACTTCCTCGGCTACGGCGGCTTCCCCGCGACGATCTGCACCTCGGTCAACGACGTCGTGGTCCACGGCATCCCCGACACCGAGACGGTGCTGCGCGACGGCGACATCATCTCCATCGACTGCGGCGCGATCATCGACGGCTGGCACGGCGACGCGGCGTACACCGCCTTCGTCGGCTCCGGTCACTCCGCGGAGCTGGTCGAGCTGAGCCGGGTCACCGAGGAGTCGATGTGGGCGGGCGTCGCGGCGGTCGCCAAGGGCAACCGGCTGGTGGACATCTCCAGGGCGATCGAGGGCTACATCCGCCGCCAGCCCCGTCCGGCGAGCGGGAAGTACGGCATCGTCGAGGACTACGGCGGCCACGGCATCGGCTCGCAGATGCACATGGACCCGCACCTGCTGAACTACGTCGACCGCAAGCGCGGCCGCGGCCCCAAGCTGGTGCCCGGCTTCTGCATCGCCATCGAGCCGATGGTCAATCTCGGCACGGCCAAGACCCACGTCCTCGACGACGACTGGACGGTCAAGTCGAACGACGGCAGCTGGTCCTCGCACTGGGAGCACTCGGTCGCGCTGACCGAGGACGGCCCGCTGGTGCTGACCGCGCCGGACGGCGGCAAGGCCAAGCTCGCGGAGCTGGGCATCACCGCGGCGCCCGACCCCCTGGCCTGACCCGCGCCGACGCCCTGACTCCTCGCGCCGACGCCGCGGCGCGACCCGCCCCGGTGCCCTGACGCGCCCGGCCGGTCGGCCGCGGGCGTAAGGATCTCCCCACGTGGGCAATAATCCTGGATTCGTCTTTTGCCGGGGGCTGACGTAGACTAACGCGTCGGCTCTCGTGCATCCGTATGCCCTCTTGGTCGAGGGTGTGGTGCGGGATAGTCGATCAAGGTAGCCGATTCGAAGGGCGAAGCGTGGCCAAGAAGCAAGGTGCCATCGAAATCGAGGGCACCGTGATCGAGTCCCTCCCGAACGCCATGTTCAAGGTGGAGCTCCAGAACGGTCACAAGGTCCTCGCGCACATCAGCGGAAAGATGCGGATGCACTACATCCGTATCCTCCCGGATGACCGGGTCGTCGTGGAGCTCTCTCCCTACGACCTGACGCGTGGCCGGATCGTCTACCGCTACAAGTAGATCTTGTCGCCGCCCCGCTCCCGTGGGGTGACGGCACTGACCCGGAGAACCTCACATCCCATGAAGGTCAAGCCGAGCGTCAAGAAGATCTGCGACAAGTGCAAGGTGATCCGCCGCCACGGCCGGGTCATGGTCATCTGCGACAACCTGCGCCACAAGCAGCGCCAGGGCTGACGCACGCCGACCACCTGCATTTCGCAGTTTTCGCGCGACGCAAGCACATACGTACATACGCAGTCACCCGACCCCCGCATCACTCGCGTGGGGACGACACCCCCGGCTCGGAGGCCGGGGACCCGGCTCGTAATTCTGCAGAGTCTTACGGGAACGGTGCTGCGGAAGACCTCCGAATAGCCATCAGGAGCCACATCAATGGCACGCCTCGCAGGCGTTGATCTCCCGCGCGAAAAGCGTGTGGAGGTCGCCCTCACCTACGTCTTCGGTATCGGGCGGACGCTGTCTCAGCAGACTCTCGCCGCCACCGGCGTGAACCCGGACACCCGTGTTCGCGACCTGGCCGAGGAAGACCTCGTCAAGATCCGCGAGTACGTGGACAACAACCTCAAGACCGAGGGTGACCTCCGTCGCGAGATCCAGGCCGACATCCGCCGCAAGGTCGAGATCGGCTGCTACCAGGGTCTGCGTCACCGCCGCGGTCTGCCGGTGCACGGTCAGCGCACCAGCACGAACGCGCGTACCCGCAAGGGCCCGCGTCGCGCGATCGCCGGCAAGAAGAAGCCGGGCAAGAAGTAGTCCTCAGCAGGACGCACTGTGTGCTCCGGGGGACGCCCCCCGGACCCCTGCAAGCGGTCTTCGCTGTAGGACCGACCACCTCCACGGGAGTAATGAATGCCTCCGAAGGGCCGTACGGCCGGCGCCAAGAAGGTGCGCCGCAAGGAGAAGAAGAACGTCGCCCACGGGCACGCTCACATCAAGAGCACGTTCAACAACACGATCGTCTCGATCACGGACCCCACGGGCAACGTGATCTCTTGGGCCTCTGCCGGCCACGTCGGCTTCAAGGGCTCGCGCAAGTCCACCCCCTTCGCCGCGCAGATGGCCGCCGAGTCGGCCGCCCGCCGCGCGCAGGAGCACGGCATGCGCAAGGTCGACGTCTTCGTCAAGGGTCCCGGCTCCGGCCGTGAGACCGCGATCCGCTCCCTCCAGGCCACCGGCCTCGAGGTCGGCTCGATCCAGGACGTCACCCCCACTCCGCACAACGGATGCCGCCCGCCCAAGCGCCGGCGCGTCTGACGCACTGAGGTAACGGAGACAACTGGAAAATGGCGCGATACACCGGGGCCGACTGCAAGCGTTGCCGTCGGGAGAAGCAGAAGCTCTTCCTCAAGGGGAGCAAGTGCGAGAGCGCGAAGTGCCCGATCGAGATCCGTCCTTACCCCCCGGGTGAGCACGGTCGCGGGCGCACCAAGGACAGCGAGTACCTGCTCCAGCTTCGTGAGAAGCAGAAGTGCAGCCGTATCTACGGTGTCCTGGAGAAGCAGTTCGTGAACTACTACAAGGAAGCGAACCAGAAGACCGGCAAGACCGGTGAGAACCTTCTGCGCATCCTTGAGACCCGCCTCGACAACGTGGTCTACCGGGCCGGCTTCGCCAAGTCCCGCGACCACGCCCGTCAGCTGGTCCGTCACGGTCACATCACCGTGAACGGCCGCAAGACCGACATCCCGTCGGCGCGGGTGGCCACGAACGACATCATCGAGGTCCGTGAGGGCTCTCGGAACCTGACCCCCTTCGAGGTGGCCAAGGCCGAGGCCGGCGAGAGGACCGTTCCGGCCTGGCTGGAAGCGATTCCCTCGAACCTGCGGATCCTCGTGCACAGCATGCCCGAGCGCCAGGTGATCGACACCCAGGTGCAGGAACAGCTGATCGTCGAGCTCTACTCCAAGTAAGAGCTGACGGGTGGGGGCGGTACGGAGCCGATGGCGCCGTACCGCCCGTACCCTTGTCAGTACAGCGGGCGTCAAATAGCGGGCGTCCACGACTGAAGGATCGAAACACCATGCTGATTGCTCAGCGTCCCTCGTTGACCGAAGAGGTCGTCGACGAATACCGCTCCCGGTTCGTGATCGAGCCGCTGGAGCCGGGCTTCGGCTACACCCTCGGCAACTCCCTGCGTCGGACCCTCCTGTCCTCGATCCCGGGTGCGGCGGTCACGTCCATCCGCATCGACGGTGTCCTGCACGAGTTCACCACCGTGCCGGGCGTCAAGGAGGACGTCACCGACCTCATCCTCAACATCAAGCAGCTGGTCGTCTCCTCGGAGCACGACGAGCCGGTCGTGATGTACCTGCGCAAGCAGGGCCCCGGCCTGGTCACCGCCGCGGACATCGCCCCGCCGGCCGGTGTCGAGGTGCACAACCCGGACCTGGTCCTCGCCACGCTCAACGGCAAGGGCAAGCTGGAGATGGAGCTGACCGTCGAGCGCGGCCGCGGCTACGTCTCCGCCGTCCAGAACAAGCAGGTGGGCCAGGAGATCGGCCGTATCCCGGTCGACTCCATCTACAGCCCCGTGCTCAAGGTCACCTACAAGGTCGAGGCGACCCGTGTCGAGCAGCGCACCGACTTCGACAAGCTGATCGTCGACGTCGAGACCAAGCAGGCCATGCGTCCGCGTGACGCCATGGCGTCGGCCGGCAAGACCCTGGTCGAGCTGTTCGGTCTGGCGCGCGAGCTCAACATCGACGCCGAGGGCATCGACATGGGCCCGTCCCCCACGGACGCCGCCCTGGCCGCCGACCTGGCGCTGCCGATCGAGGAGCTGGAGCTCACGGTCCGCTCCTACAACTGCCTCAAGCGTGAGGGCATCCACTCCGTGGGTGAGCTCGTGGCGCGCTCCGAGGCCGACCTGCTCGACATCCGCAACTTCGGTGCGAAGTCGATCGACGAGGTCAAGGCGAAGCTGGCCGGCATGGGCCTGGCCCTCAAGGACAGCCCGCCCGGATTCGACCCGACCGCCGCGGCGGACGCCTTCGGCGCCGATGACGACGCGGACGCGGGCTTCGTGGAGACCGAGCAGTACTAAGAGCTCGGGCCTTTCGGTCCGTACCCGGGTGCGGGTGTGCTGTGGCTGGTCGCGCAGTTCCCCGCGCCCCTTCCGGGAGCGCCCTTCGGGGCAGCTCCCGGTCTCTGACGGACAACCGTCTGCTCAGATACTGACCCCGGTACCTGATACGGCCGGGGCAGACACCAAGGAGAAGCACCATGCCGAAGCCCGCCAAGGGTGCCCGTCTGGGCGGCAGCGCTGCGCACGAGCGCCTCATGCTGCGCAACCTGGCCACCTCGCTCTTCGAGCACGGCCGCATCACGACGACCGAGGCCAAGGCCCGTCGTCTGCGTCCGTACGCGGAGCGTCTGGTGACCAAGGCGAAGAAGGGCGACCTTCACAACCGCCGTCAGGTCATGCAGCTGATCTCGGACAAGAGCGTCGTGCACACGCTCTTCACGGAGATCGCCCCGCGGTTCGAGAACCGTCCGGGTGGCTACACCCGTATCACCAAGATCGGTAACCGCCGTGGCGACAACGCGCCCATGGCCGTCATCGAGCTGGTGGAGGCGCTGACCGTGGCCCAGCAGGCCACCGGTGAGGCCGAGGCCGCGACCAAGCGTGCGGCCAAGGACGCGGAGGCGGCCACGGCTGCCGAGGCGGCCGAGGAGTCGAAGGACGCCTGAGTCCTGACCGACGTGTGAGCGGGTCCGCCCCTGGGGGCGGGCCCGCTTTCGCGTGCGCGGGGGCGGTGGCGGTGGCGGGCGGCCGTACGGCGGTGCGGGGCCCGGGGCGGGCCCGTGCGGAACGGCCGCCTGGGGTGTGAGGGAGGATTGGCGTCGTGAGTGACGAAGTGAAGCCCGGGTTCGTCCGGGTGCGGATGGACCTTTCCTACGACGGAAAGGACTTCTCCGGGTGGGCGAAGCAGGCCGGTGGCCGGCGCACCGTGCAGGGGGAGATCGAGGACGCGCTGCGCACCGTGACCCGGTCCCAGGAGACGTACGAGCTCACGGTCGCCGGGCGGACGGACGCGGGGGTGCACGCGCGCGGGCAGGTGGCGCACGTGGATCTGCCCGCCGCGCTGTGGGACGAGCACCGGGACAAGCTGCTGCGGCGGCTGGCCGGGCGGCTCCCCAAGGACGTGCGGGTCTGGCGGCTGGCCGAGGCGCCGTACGGCTTCAACGCGCGGTTCTCGGCGATCTGGCGGCGGTACGCGTACCGGGTGACCGACCACCACGGGGGCGTCGATCCGCTGCTGCGCGGCCATGTGCTGTGGCACGACTGGGAGCTGGACGTCGAGGCGATGAACGCGGCCTCGCGGCCGCTGCTGGGGGAGCACGACTTCGCCGCGTACTGCAAGCGGCGCGAGGGCGCGACGACGATCCGCACGCTGCAGGAGCTGAGCTGGTCGCGCGGGGCGGACGGGATCATCACGGCGACGGTGCGGGCGGACGCGTTCTGCCACAACATGGTGCGCTCGCTGGTGGGGGCGATGCTGTTCGTCGGCGACGGGCACCGGCCGGTGGAGTGGCCCGGGAAGGTGCTGGCCGCCGGGGTGCGGGACTCCGCGGTGCATGTGGTGCGGCCGCACGGGCTGACGCTGGAGGAGGTCGGCTACCCGGCCGACGAACTGCTGATGGCGCGCAACCAGGAGGCGCGCAACAAGCGGACGCTGCCCGGGGCCGGCGCGGGCTGCTGCTGAGCGCCGGCCCCCGCGGCCCTCGGGGCGCCGCCCGGCGGGGCGGCGCCCCCGGCGGCGGTCAGGACTTGCCGGCCTTCTTCTGCGCTTCCTTCAGCTGCTGCTCGGCGGCCTTCGCGGCCTGGTCCTTGCCGCGCTGGGTGATCTGGCTGAACGCGTAGGCGCCGCCGTCCCGGGCGATCTGCCGGGCCTTGGTCTCGTTGGCGGTGACGTCCTTGCCGTTGAGGTAGCCGGCGATGGTGAAGTAGGCGTAGCGGCCGGTGGCGTTGGTGGCCATCCGGCACTTGGTGCCCTGGCAGAAGTCCGCGGGGACGCCGGCGCCGGGCAGCGGCATGAGGTTCGCCCGGTTCTCGTTCATGACCTTGGCCGCCCTGGCGGGCGAGTCGAAGACCGCGACACCGATGGTGACGGCGACGCCGCCCTTGGCGTACGTGGCACGCAGCAGCTGCTTGCAGCCGTTGTGGGACAGCGAGGAGACCAGCGGACCCTGGGCGCCGGCGGTGCAGTCCTTGGTGCCGGCGGTGCGGGTGCGGGGGTAGGTGTGCTCGCCGACGACCATGCTCTTCTGCGGGAAGAGGGTGGCGGGGGTGAGCGGCGCCGTGTCCTTCTTCGGGTCGGAGATGAAGTCCCGCGGGTTGGGCGGGGGCGGCACGGAGACGTCGGGGAAGTTCGGCTTGTCGTCCGGCGCCGCGGCCTGGTCGGACGCCGTGGGCGACGCCGTCGGATTGCCGCCCGCGCCGCCGCTGCCACCGCTCAGGACGGCGACGGTGACGATGCCGGCCACCGCGAGGGCCGCCAGCGCTCCGCCGCCGATCCACAGCAGGCGTCTGCGGCGGGACCGCGCCTCGCTCTCCTCGGCGAGTGCGCTCCAGTCCGGCGTGGACGACGAGGAACCCCCGGGGCCGTCGAACGGCCCCCCTTGCCCAAAGCTCATGCCGCGCATCCTAATGGGGTTGGTGGAATGCGGAACGGGCGGTCACAATCCCGCTCATGGGACATCTTGAGGCCGGACATCTGGAGTACTGCCTGCCGGACGGGAGGGTCCTGCTGGGGGATGTGTCCTTCCGGGTGGGAGAGGGCGCGTCGGTCGCGCTGGTGGGCGCCAACGGCGCGGGCAAGACGACGCTGCTGCGCCTGATCGCGGGGGAGCTGCAGCCGCACGGCGGGGCGGTGACCGTCAGCGGCGGGCTGGGCGTGATGCCGCAGTTCGTGGGCTCGGTACGGGACGAGCGCACGGTGCGCGACCTGCTGGTCTCCGTGGCGCAGCCGCGGATCCGGCAGGCGGCGGCCGCGGTCGACGCCGCGGAGCTGGCGATGATGACCGCCGAGGGCGACGACGAGGCCGCGCAGATGGCCTACGCCCAGGCGCTCAGCGACTGGGCCGAGGCGCGCGGCTACGAGGCCGAGACGGCCTGGGACATCTGCACGACGGCGGCGCTGGGGATGCCGTACGAGAAGGCGCAGTGGCGCAAGGTGCGCACCCTGTCCGGGGGCGAGCAGAAGCGGCTGGTGCTGGAGTCGCTGCTGCGCGGCACCGACGAGGTGCTGCTGCTGGACGAGCCGGACAACTATCTGGACGTGCCCGGCAAGCGCTGGCTGGAGGAGCAGCTGCGCACCACCCGCAAGACCGTGTTGTTCGTCTCCCACGACCGGGAGCTGCTGGCCCGCGCCGCGGAGAAGATCGTCAGCGTCGAGCCGGGACCGGCGGGTTCCGACGTCTGGGTGCACGGCGGCGGCTTCGACACCTACCACCAGGCGCGCAAGGAGCGCTTCGCCCGCTTCGAGGAGCTGCGGCGGCGCTGGGACGAGAAGCACGCGCAGCTGAAGAAGCTGGTGGTCTCGCTGCGGCAGGCGGCCTCGGTCAGCCATGAGATGGCCTCGCGCTACGCGGCGGCGCAGACCCGGCTGCGGAAGTTCGAGGAGGCCGGGCCGCCGCCGGAGCCGCCGCGCGAGCAGGACATCACGATGCGGCTGCGCGGCGGGCGCACCGGCGTCCGGGCGGTGACCTGCGAGAACCTGGAGCTCACCGGCCTGATGAAGCCGTTCGACCTGGAGATCTTCTACGGCGAGCGGGTCGCGGTCCTCGGCTCCAACGGCTCCGGCAAGTCGCACTTCCTGCGTCTGCTGGCCGGCGACGAGGAGAACCCCGTCGCGCACACCGGCAGCTGGAAGCTGGGCGCCCGGGTCGTCCCCGGCCACTTCGCGCAGACCCACGCCCACCCCGAGCTGATGGGCCGGACCCTGCTCGACATCCTGTGGACCGAGCACGCCAGGGACAAGGGCCAGGCCATGTCGGCGCTGCGCCGCTACGAGCTGGAGCAGCAGGCCGAGCAGCGCTTCGAGCGGCTCTCCGGCGGCCAGCAGGCGCGCTTCCAGATCCTGCTGCTGGAGCTGTCCGGCACGACGGCCCTGCTGCTCGACGAGCCGACGGACAACCTGGACCTGGAGTCGGCGGAGGCGCTGCAGGAGGGGCTGGAGGCGTACGAGGGCACGGTGGTGGCGGTGACGCACGACCGGTGGTTCGCGCGGTCCTTCGACCGGTTCCTGGTGTTCGGCTCGGACGGGCTGGTCCGGGAGACGCCGGAGCCGGTGTGGGACGAGCGGCGGGTGGAGCGGCGGCGCTAGGCGGTCTCTCCGGGTGGCCGGGGCGGCACCGGCGGTGACGGTGCGGGGCGGCGGGACGGGGGCCGCGCGCCGGTCCGGGGGGCGTTTTGACCCCGCTGGGGACGGCCCGGTATTCTGCTGGTTCGTTATGCGTATTGGCTTGCTCTATCTCACGTGAGGGGCCCTTACGCCGGTCCCTGGGCCGATGACCAGCGGCGGACGATCGGGTTGCGTCACCCGTAGTGCCGCCCTGCTGCGTGATCGGCCACGGCGGCCAGTACAGGACCCATTCACTCAGAAGCGAAGGCTAAGACGTGCGTACGTTCAGCCCCAAGCCCGGCGATGTCCAGCGCCAGTGGCACATCATTGACGCGCAGGACGTTGTCCTGGGCCGTCTGGCCAGCCAGGCCGCGTCCCTCCTGCGGGGCAAGCACAAGCCGGTCTACGCGCCGCACGTTGACATGGGTGACTTCGTCATCATCGTCAACGCCGACAAGGTGCACCTGTCCGGCAACAAGCGGACCCAGAAGATGGCCTACCGCCACTCGGGCTTCCCGGGTGGTCTGCGCTCCGTCCGCTACGACGAGCTGCTCGACAAGAACCCCGAGAAGGCCGTCGAGAAGGCCATCAAGGGCATGCTCCCCAAGAACACCCTCGGCCGTCAGATGCTCTCGAAGCTGAAGGTCTACGCGGGCGCCGAGCACCCGCACGCTGCGCAGCAGCCGGTCCCGTTCGAGATCACCCAGGTCGCGCAGTAAGTCCGGCCACCCCCTAAGACGACAGAGAATTCTCAAGGAGCATCGTGGCTGAGACCACCCCCGAGACCCCGCTGGACGAGGTCGAGGAGTACACCACCGAGACCGAGGTCGTGGAGTCGGAGTACACCTCCGAGTCCCTCGCCTCCCGCTTCGGCGACCCGCAGCCCGCGGCCGGCCTGGGCCGTCGCAAGAACGCCATCGCCCGCGTCCGGATCGTCCCGGGCACCGGCCAGTGGAAGATCAACGGTCGCACCCTCGAGGGCTACTTCCCCAACAAGGTGCACCAGCAGGAAGTCAACGAGCCCTTCAAGGTGCTCGAGCTCGACAACCGCTACGACGTCGTGGCCCGCATCTCCGGCGGCGGCATCTCCGGCCAGGCCGGTGCGCTGCGCCTGGGTGTGGCCCGTGCGCTGAACGAGGCGGACGTGGACAACAACCGCGGCGCGCTGAAGAAGGCCGGATTCCTCAAGCGTGACGACCGTGCGGTCGAGCGCAAGAAGGCCGGTCTGAAGAAGGCCCGTAAGGCGCCGCAGTACAGCAAGCGCTAACCGCGCGCGCTGCACCATGCAGCTCTTGGCGAACGCCCCGGTGGCACCTCCGTGCTGCCGGGGCGTTCGGCTATCCGGGACCAGGGGCGTATACCTGGACTTCATGCTCTGGTCCAAGCTCATCTACTCGGAGGACACCAGTGGGACGACTCTTCGGCACTGACGGTGTGCGCGGTGTCGCCAATGCGGACCTGACGGCGGAGCTGGCGCTCGGTCTGTCGGTCGCTGCGGCGCATGTACTCGCCGAAGCCGGCACCTTCGAAGGTCACCGGCCGGTGGCGGTGGTCGGACGCGATCCACGCGCGTCCGGTGAGTTCCTGGAGGCCGCGGTCGTCGCGGGCCTGGCCAGCGCCGGCGTGGACGTGCTGCGGGTGGGTGTGCTCCCGACCCCGGCGGTCGCCTATCTGACCGGCTCGCTCGGCGCGGACCTCGGCGTGATGCTCTCCGCCAGCCACAACCCGATGCCCGACAACGGCATCAAGTTCTTCGCCCGCGGCGGCCACAAGCTCGCCGACGAGCTGGAGGACCGCATCGAGGAGACCTACCGGGCGCACAGCTCCGGTGAGCCCTGGGAGCGGCCGACCGGCGCCGGCGTGGGCCGGGTCACCGTCTACGACGAGGGTTTCGACAACTACGTCGCGCACCTCGTCGGCGTGCTGCCCAACCGCCTGGACGGGCTGAAGGTCGTCATCGACGGCGCCCACGGCGCGGCGGCGCGGGTCTCGCCCGAGGCGTTCGCGCGGGCCGGCGCCGAGGTCATCACGATCGGCACCGAGCCCGACGGCCTGAACATCAACGACGGCTGCGGCTCCACCCACCTGGGGCTGCTGCGCGCGGCCGTGGTCGAGCACGGCGCCGACCTCGGCGTCGCCCACGACGGCGACGCGGACCGCTGCCTGGCCGTGGACCGCGAGGGCAACGAGGTCGACGGCGACCAGATCCTGGCCGTCCTGGCGCTGGGGATGCGCGAGGCGGGGATGCTGCGCAAGAACACCGTCGTCGCCACCGTGATGTCCAACC
This sequence comes from Streptomyces angustmyceticus, assembly GCF_019933235.1. NCBI lineage: Bacteria > Bacillati > Actinomycetota > Actinomycetes > Kitasatosporales > Streptomycetaceae > Streptomyces > Streptomyces angustmyceticus. Next base: position 4,568,891 of record NZ_CP082945.1, read on the forward strand.
TGGGCTTCAAGCTCGCCATGGAGCGCGCGGGCATCGACCTCGTGCGGACCGCGGTGGGCGACCGTTACGTCCTGGAGGAGATGAAGGCGCACGGCTTCGCGCTGGGCGGTGAGCAGTCCGGGCATGTGATCGTGCTCGACCACGCCACCACCGGCGACGGCACGCTGACGGGCCTGATGCTGGGTGCCCGGGTCGCCGCGACCGGCCGGTCGCTGGCCGAGCTGGCGGGCGTCATGGAGCGGCTGCCGCAGATCCTCATCAACGTCCCCGACGTCGACAGGACGCGGGTGGCCACCGCTCCCGAGCTGACCGCCGCGGTCGCCGAGGCCGAGCGGGAGCTGGGCGCCACCGGCCGGGTGCTGCTGCGGCCGTCCGGCACCGAGCCGCTGGTGCGGGTGATGGTGGAGGCCGCGGACATCGAGCAGGCGCGGGCGGTGGCCGAGCGGCTGGCCGACGCGGTCAAGTCCGCGCTGGGCTAGCCCGGCCCTGTCCTGGCACGGCGAAGGCCCCGGTCCCTGTACGGGGCGGGGCCTTCGCCGTGGGCCGGGTTCGCGGCGCGGGGGCTAGCCGGTCCGCGGACCGGTGTGGTGCCGGGCCCACAGGAGCTTCTGGGTGACCAGGGTGAGGGTGCCGGCGAGCACGATGCCCGCCAGGTTCAGCCCGAGCTGGGTGGAGGAGCCCCAGGTCTGCGCGTAGTCGCCGTAGGTGAAGGCGACCGCGGCGTTGGCGGCGGCGGGGACGGTCGTCACGGAGATCGCCACGCCCACCAGAGCACCGGACTTCGCCGAGGTCAGCGAGAGGGTGCCGGCGACACCGGCGAGGAAGGCCACCACGAACGACATCCAGTCCGGCTGCCAGATGAACGACGTGTTGGGCCGCGGGCCCTCGACCTGGTGCTCCGTGAACAGTCCCACCGCGTCCATGAAGTAGCTGAAGCCGCAGGTCAGCACCATGGCCACGACGAAGCCGACGACCAGCGCCACCAGCGAGCGCCAGGCCAGCCGCGGGGCGCGCCGCACCAGGGCCGTGGAGATGCCGGCCAGCGGGCCGAACTCGGGGCCGACCGCCATCGCGCCGACGATCAAAATGGCGTTGTCCAGCACCACACCACAGGCCGCGATCATCGTCGCGAGGGCCAGGAACGCCAGATAGGTCGCGGAGAGCGTGGACTCCTCGTGGGTGGCGTCGGCCAGCGACTCCCATAGCACGGCGTCCGCGCCCTCGCCGGGCGCCTCGTCCTCCGCCCGGTCGGCGCGCCGGGACAGCGACAGGTCGATGTTCTCGATCGCGATCGACCCGGTGGTGTCGAGACCCGTCTCCCGCAGCCGGGCGAGCAGTCCGTCACCGGCCTCCCGGGCGACGTCGCACATCACCACGTCGCCCTGCGGGTCGCGGGCCGCCCCGCCGAGCACCACCAGATGGGTCACCCCCACCGTGGTCTCCAGCAGCCGGAGCACCTCGTCCGTGCGGTCCCCGGGAACGATCAGGCGTAGATGCAGCACGGCGGGCGACTCCCTAGAGCTTGCGCAGCGACAGGCGCTGCACCTTGTGGTCCGGTCCCTTGCGCAGCACCAGGTTGGCGCGGCCGCGGGTGGGGGCGACGTTCTGCTGCAGGTTGGGCTTGTTGACGGTGCGCCAGATCATGCGGGCGTAGTCGAGGGCCTCGTCCTCGGAGACCTGGGTGTACTTGCGGAAGTACGAGAACGGGTTCTGGAAGGCGGTCTCGCGCAGCTTGCGGAAGCGGCCGAGGTACCACTTCTCGATGTCCTCGGTGCGGGCGTCGACGTAGACGGAGAAGTCGAAGAAGTCGGCGAGACCGAGGCGGGTGCGGCCGTCCTTGCCGGGCAGCGCCGGCTGCAGGACGTTCAGGCCCTCGACGATGAGGATGTCGGGGCGGTGCACGGTCAGCCGCTCGCCGGGCACGATGTCGTAGATCAGGTGCGAGTAGACCGGCGCGGTCACCTCGGCCTTGCCGGCCTTCACGTCCGCGACGAAGCGGGTCAGCGCCCGCCGGTCGTAGGACTCCGGGAAGCCCTTGCGGGACATCAGGCCGCGGCGGTGCAGCTCGCCGTTGGGGAACAGGAAACCGTCGGTGGTGACCAGTTCGACCCGCGGGTGCTCGGGCCACCGGGCCAGCAGCGCTTGCAGCAGCCGGGCGGTGGTGGACTTCCCGACGGCGACGCTGCCGGCGACCCCGATGACGAACGGGGTGCCGGTCTGGGGGCCGCCGCCCGCGTCGCCGAGGAAGGTGTTCAGCGCGCCGCGCAGGTTGCTGGTGGCGCCGACGTAGAGGTTGAGGAGCCGGGACAGCGGGAGGTAGACGTCGCGTACCTCGTCGAGGTCGATGACGTCGCCCAGGCCCCGCAGCCGTTCGACCTCGTCGGCCGTCAGGGGCAGCGGGGTCTTCTCCCGAAGGGCGCTCCACTGCGCGCGCGTCAGATCGACGTACGGGGAGCGCTCGGCGCGGCGTCGTTGCTGCGGATCGGTCGTCAGGGGCACGGGCCCATTGTGCGCAGCCGCCACACGCCGTTCATCTTGGGGTGTCCCGGCGGCGTCCGGTGGGGAGGGTCTTGTGGATGTCGGGGACGGCTTGGGGGCCTTGCTGCCTGCGTGTCTGTACCCGGCGGATATTGCCCGGTACGGTCGGCGGCGGGGAGAGGCCCGGCTGCGGGCCGTGGACGAAACAAGGGGTGCGTGTGCGAGCGCGTAGGGCCGGCCTGCTGGGACAGCGGCCGTGGGGGAGGACCAGGGGCGCGGACGACGACCGGGCGGCGGAAGCCGCGTCGGACGGATTCGCCGCGCGGGTGTACGCGGAGCTCGCGGAGCAGCTCCCGGACGAGGACCTGGGCGAGGATCTCGACGACGTCCTGGAGGGCTTCGAGCCGGGCAGCGGCCCGGGGGCGGACGCGGAGGCGGACGAGGAGTTCCTGGACACCGTGCGCGAGGCGCACGCGCGGATAGCACGGGGGTATTGAGGGGCCCCGGCGTACGCTGCCCTCATGTGCGGAATCGTGGGATATGTGGGCGGGCAGAGCGCCCTGGACGTCGTCCTGGCCGGATTGAAGCGGCTGGAGTATCGCGGCTACGACTCGGCGGGTGTCGCCGTGCTGGCCGATGGCGGGCTGGCAGCGGCGAAGAAGGCCGGGAAACTCGCCAACCTGGAGAAGGAGCTGGCGGACCGTCCGCTGCCGGCCGGGGCGGCCGGTATCGGGCACACCCGGTGGGCCACCCATGGCGGGCCGACCGACGAGAACGCCCATCCGCATCTCGACAACGCCGGCCGGGTCTGCGTCGTGCACAACGGCATCATCGAGAACTTCGCCGGGCTGCGCGCCGAACTCACCGACCGCGGGCACGAGTTGGCGTCCGAGACGGACACCGAGGTCGTGGCGCACCTGCTCGCCGAGTCCTACTCGTCCTGCGGGGAGCTGGCCGAGGCGATGCGGCAGGTGTGCCGGCGGCTGGAGGGCGCGTTCACGCTGGTCGCGGTGCACGCCGATGAGCCGGACGTGGTGGTCGGCGCGCGCCGGAACTCGCCGCTGGTGGTGGGCGTCGGGGACGGCGAGGCGTTCCTCGCCTCGGACGTGGCGGCGTTCATCGCGCACACCCGGGAGGCGATCGAGCTGGGCCAGGACCAGGTCGTGGAGCTGCGCCGGGAGTCGGTGACGGTCACCGACTTCGAGGGGGCGCCCGCCGAGGTGCGCGAGTACCACGTCGACTGGGACGCCTCGGCCGCCGAGAAGGGCGGCTACGACTACTTCATGCTCAAGGAGATCGCCGAGCAGCCGAAGGCCGTGGCCGACACGCTGCTGGGGCGGATCGACGGGTCGGGCGTGCTGTCCCTGGACGAGGTGCGGATCCCGCCGGCGGTGCTGCGCGAGGTCGACAAGGTCGTGATCGTGGCGTGCGGCACGGCGTACCACGCGGGGATGATCGCCAAGTACGCGATCGAGCACTGGACGCGGATCCCCTGCGAGACGGAGCTGGCGAGCGAGTTCCGCTACCGCGACCCGATCCTGGACCGGCGGACGCTGGTGATCGCCATCAGCCAGTCCGGCGAGACCATGGACACCTTGATGGCGCTGCGCCACGCCCGTGAGCAGGGCGCCAAGGTGCTGGCCATCTGCAACACCAACGGCTCGACCATCCCGCGCGAGTCGGACGCGGTGCTGTACACCCACGCCGGGCCGGAGGTCGCGGTGGCCTCCACCAAGGCGTTCCTGACCCAGCTGGTGGCCTGCTACCTGGTGGCGCTGTACGTCGCGCAGGTGCGGGGCACCAAGTGGGGCGACGAGATCCGCGACGTGGTGCGCGAACTGGCGGCCATCGGCACCCAGGTCGAGCAGGTGCTCGGGACGATGGAGCCGGTGCGGGCGCTGGCGCGCTCCCTCGCCGACAAGAACACCGTGCTGTTCCTCGGCCGGCACGTGGGCTACCCGGTGGCGCTGGAGGGCGCGCTGAAGCTCAAGGAGCTCGCGTACATGCACGCCGAGGGCTTCGCGGCCGGGGAGCTCAAGCACGGGCCGATCGCGCTGATCGAGGACGACCTGCCGGTGGTGGTGGTCGTGCCGTCGCCGCGCGGACGGTCCGTCCTGCACGACAAGATCGTGTCGAACATCCAGGAGATCCGGGCCCGGGGCGCCCGGACCATCGTGATCGCGGAGGAGGGCGACGAGACGGTGGTGCCCTACGCCGACCACCTGGTGCGCATCCCCCGGACGCCGGTGCTGCTGCAGCCGCTGGTGTCCACCGTCCCGCTGCAGGTGTTCGCCTGCGAGCTGGCCACCGCCCGTGGCAACGAGGTCGACCAGCCGCGCAACCTCGCCAAGTCGGTGACGGTGGAGTGATCATCGGAGTCGGGATCGACGTCGCGGAGATCGACCGCTTCGGCGCGGCGCTGGAGCGGACGCCGGAGCTGGCGCGCCGGCTGTTCCTCACCGAGGAGCTGCTGCTGCCCAGCGGCGAGCGCCGCGGCATCGCGTCGCTGGCGGCCCGCTTCGCCGCCAAGGAGGCGCTGGCCAAGGCGCTCGGCGCGCCGAGCGGGCTGCACTGGACCGATGCCGAGGTGTACGTCGAGGACAGCGGGCAGCCGCGGCTGCGGGTGCGCGGGACCGTCGAGGCGCGCGCCAAGGAGCTCGGGGTCCGCGGCTGGCACGTCTCGCTGAGCCATGACGCGGGGGTCGCCTCCGCCGTGGTGATCGCCGAGGCGTGAGACCGTACGGCGCCCGTTCCCGCCCGCCGGGGACGGGCGCCGTCCCCGCCCGGGGAAATCCGCCGCACCCCGCGGGCGAGGGGCGAGACTTGTCCGTATGAGGACTGCCTACAGCGTGGAGACCGTGCGGGCCGCGGAGCGGGAGCTCATGGCCCGCTTGCCCGAAGGGGCCCTGATGCAGCGGGCGGCGGCCGGACTGGCCGTCGCCTGCGCGGAGTTGCTGGGCCGGGTGTACGGCTCCCGGGTGGTGCTGCTGGTGGGCAGCGGCGACAACGGCGGGGACGCGCTGTACGCCGGCGCCCGGCTGGCGCGCCGCGGCGCCGGGGTGGCGGCCGTGCTGCTCTCGCCCGAACGGGCGCACCCCGGCGGGCTGGCCGCGCTGCGGGCGGCCGGGGGACGCGTCTCGGCCGACCCCGCGCGGGACCTCGCGCGGGCCGATCTGGCCGTGGACGGGATCGTCGGGATCGGGGGGCGGGGCGGGCTGCGCCCGGACGCCGCGCAACTGGTGCGCACGGCATGGGAGTCGGCGCCGGTGCTCGCCGTCGACCTGCCCAGCGGGGTGGACGCGGACAGCGGCGAGGTGCCCGGGGACGCCGTACGGGCCGACGCGACGGTGACGTTCGGCGCGTACAAGCCGGGGCTGCTGATCGACCCGGCGCGGGAGCGGGCCGGGGCGCTGCGGCTGGTCGACATCGGACTGGAGCTGCCGCGGGAGGCCGACGCGGAGGCGCTGCAGCACGCGGACGTGGCGGAGCTGCTGCCGCGTCCGGCGCCCGAGAGCGACAAGTACCGGCGGGGCGTGGTCGGGGTGGTCGCCGGGTCCGCGCGCTACCCGGGGGCGGCGGTGCTCGCGGTGGCGGGCGCGCTGCGGGGCGGCGCGGGGGCCGTGCGCTATGTCGGGCCGGCCGCCGAGGCGGTGCTCGCGCGGTTCCCGGAGACGCTGGTGCACGCCGGGCCGCCCGACAAGGCCGGCCGGGTGCAGGCGTGGGTGATCGGCCCCGGCCTCGGCGACGAGTCGGACGCGCTGGACGACGTGCTCGCGGCGGAGGTCCCGGTGCTGGTGGACGCGGACGGGCTGCGGTTCCTGACCCCGGAGCGGGTCCGGGCGCGGACGGCCGGGACGCTGCTGACGCCGCACGCCGGGGAGGCCGCCGCGCTGCTCGGACGCGGACGCGAGGAGGTCGAGGCGGCCCGGCTCGTCTGCGTACGGGAGTTGGCGGCGCGCTACGGCGCCACGGTGCTGCTCAAGGGCTCGACGACGCTGGTGGCGGACGCGCGGGGGCCGGTGCGGGTCAACCCCACCGGGACCGGCTGGCTGGCGACGGCCGGGAGCGGGGACGTGCTGTCGGGGCTGACGGGCTCGCTGCTCGCCGCGGGACTGGCCACGCGGGACGCGGGATCGGCCGGTGCGTACCTGCACGGGCTGGCGGCCCGCCGGGCGGCCGGGCCGGCCGGCGCGCCGATCCTGGCCTCGGAGGTGGCGGCCCATCTCCCCGACGCCTGGCGCGATGTGACGGAGTGACAGGAGGTGGCGGGCCGGCGTTACGCCCCGCGGGGGAATGGCGCGGGCACCAGGGCGAACCTGGCGCCCGTGGCGCGGGGCGGGCGCGCGGCCACGGCATGCGTCAGGGCATGAAACGCACTCTTCCCGCGCTGCTGGTCTGCGCCTCGCTGCTCGTCGTCGCCGGGCCGCCCGCGGTGGCCGCGGCGCCGTCGCCCACCGCGCGTGCGGTCCCGGGGGCCGCCCCGTACCCGGCCTACGACCTGGTCCCCGGCCTCGCGCGCGAGCTGCGCGCGGCGGCGCGGGAGACCCCGGGACGGGCGCACACGCGCGGGCAGCGGTGGCACATCGAGCGCGTGCCGCGGCCCGAGGCGGTGCGCCCCGGCGCCGAGACGGCGTGCAGCCGGTCCACCGGGCCCTACCAGCGGCAGGCGGAGCGCTATCTGGGGCGGCAGGCGGACGGGCGGCAGAGCACGGGGGACTGCCGGGCGATCCGGCGGTTCCAGCGGGCGCACCGCATCGCGCCGGCGACCGGGTTCGCCGGGCCGGTCACCGGGCAGATGGTGCGGCTGATGAAGGCCGGGAAGGACCCCAACCGGGCCGGCCACTGCCCCGACCGCCCGGAGCGGACCGTGTGCGCCGATCTGAACCGGCAGCTGCTGTGGGTCCAGCAGGACGGGCGGGTGATCTTCGACCCGGTCGTGATGCGCTCCGGCGCGCCGACGATGGAGACCCGTACCGGTACGTACCGCATCTATCTGCGCCACCGGCACCACATTTCGAACCTGTACCACACGTCCATGCCGTTCGCGCAGTTCTTCGACCGCGGGGAGGCGCTGCACGCCGTCTACGACGACATCTACCAGGGTCCGGGCTCGCACGGCTGCCTCAACCTCACATGGGAGGACGCGCGGAAGCTGTGGGATCTGCTGAAGAAGGGGGACATCGTGTACGTCTGGGGGCGGAAACCCGGCGTGTGAGCGCGGTTTCCCCGCCCGTCCCCCGGGGTGTCGGGGCGGCGCCTGCGACACTGAGGGGGATGAACGAGACAGCGAAGCGTGCCCGTGCCGCCATCGACGTCGCCGCCGTGCGGTCGAACGTCGGCGCGCTGCGGGCCCGTGCACCCCGGGCCGAGCTGATGGCCGTGGTCAAGTCCGACGGCTACGGCCACGGCGCGGTGCGCTGCGCGCGCGCCGCCCGTGAGGCCGGTGCGGGCTGGCTGGGCACGGCCCTGCCCGAGGAGGCGTTCGCGCTGCGCGCGGCCGGTGACACCGGGCGCCTGATGTGCTGGCTGTGGACGCCGGGCGGCCCCTGGCGGCGGGCGGTCGAGGAGGACATCGACGTCGCGGTGAGCGGGCTGTGGGCGCTGCGCGAAGTGACCGCGGCCGCCCGGGAATGCGGCCGCACGGCCCGCGTCCAGCTCAAGATCGACACCGGGCTCGGCCGCAACGGCTGCCCGCCCGCCGACTGGCCCGAACTCACCGCGGCGGCCCGCGCCGCCGAGGCCGAGGGCGCGCTGACCGTCACCGGCGTCTGGTCGCACTTCGCCTGCGCCGACGAGCCCGGCCACCCCTCGATCGCCGCCCAGCTGGACGTCTTCCACGCGGCGCTCAAGACCGCCGAGACGGCCGGACTGCGCCCCGAGGTGCGGCACATCGCCAACACCCCGGCGCTGCTGACGCTGCCCGAGGCGCACTTCGACCTGGTCCGCACCGGCATCGGCATCTACGGGATCTCGCCCGGCCCCGAACTCGGCACCTCCCGGGAACTCGGGCTGCGGCCGGCGATGACGCTGGAGGCCGCGCTCGCCTCCGTCAAGCGGGTGCCCGGCGGCCACGGCGTGTCGTACGGCCACCAGTACACGACGCCCGGGGAGACCACCCTGGCGCTGGTCCCGCTGGGCTACGCCGACGGCATCCCGCGGCACGCCTCCGGCGTCGGCCCCGTGCTGATCGCCGGCAGGTGGCGGACCGTCGCCGGGCGGATCGCGATGGACCAGTTCGTCGTCGACCTGGGCGGCGAGCACGCCGAGCCGGGCGACACGGCCGTGCTCTTCGGCCCCGGGGACCGCGGCGAGCCGACCGCGGAGGACTGGGCCAGGGTGGCCGGAACCATCGGGTATGAGATCGTCACCCGGATCGGATCCCGCGTGCCGCGCGTCTATGTGGACAGCGGCACACGGAGCCAGGCCGAAGGAGACAGCGCGCTCGCGGGGGGTACGGCATGACCGACGGACACGAGGCCGCCGCGCAGGCGGTCGAGACGGCGGCCGAGGTGGCCGGCAACTGGGCACGCGCGGGCCGGCACGCCGGGTTCGCCGGCGCCGCGATCGGCGTGGTCGCGGCGGGCGCCGCGGCCGGGGTGGCGATAGAGCGGCTGACGGTCGGCCGCGGCATGCGGCGCCGCGCCCGGCTCGCCCTGGACGCCGCCGGCCCCTACGGCACGCTGCGCGGCACCCCGGGCGCCGCGGTCGCCGAGGACGGCACCGAGCTGTACTACGAGGTCGACGAGCCGGGCCCGCCGGAGAAGGACGACGCGGGCAGGTCCGCGGTGAACGGCAAGCATCCCAAGCACGGCAGGAACGACCGGTCCGCCAAGCCGGTCCGCGGCAAGGAGGCCCGCGCCGCGCAGGAGGCCCACGGCGGCCTGCGCAAGCGGCTGACGGCGGCGCTGGGCCGGCGCTCGCAGGCCCCCACGGTCGTCTTCAGCCACGGCTACTGCCTGAGCCAGGACTCCTGGCACTTCCAGCGCTCCGCGCTGCGCGGCACGGTGCGCACCGTCCACTGGGACCAGCGCAGCCACGGCCGCTCCTCGCGCGGCCACGGCCAGATCGACGGTACGGAACCGGTCACCATCGACCTGCTGGGCCGGGACCTGAAGGCGGTGCTGGACGCCGCGGTGCCCGAGGGGCCGATCGTGCTGGTCGGGCACTCCATGGGCGGGATGACGGTGATGGCGCTGGCCGACCAGTTCCCCGAGTACGTCGCGGAGCGGGTGGTCGGGGTGGCCCTGATCGGCACCTCCGCCGGCCGGCTCAGCGAGGTCGGCTTCGGGCTGCCGTCCATGGGCGTCAAGGCCTTCCACTGGCTCGCGCCGGGCGTCCTCAAGGCGCTGGGCTGGCAGCGCGAGATCGTCGAGCGGGGCCGGCGGGCCACCGCCGACCTCTTCGCCGGGCTGGTCAAGCGGTACTCGTTCGGGACGCCCGAGAAGGTGGACCCGGGCATCGCCCGCTTCGGCGAGCGGCTGATCGAGGCGACCCCGATCGACGTGGTCGCCGAGTTCTTCCCGGCGTTCGCGGTGCACGACAAGACCGAGGCGCTGGTGGCCTACGACGCGGTGCCCGCGCTGGTGCTCGCCGGGGAGAGCGATCTGATCACCCCCGCCGACCACAGCCGGACGATCGCCGAGGTGCTGCCCCACGCGGAGCTGGTGTGCGTCCCCGGTGCCGGGCACCTGGTGATGCTGGAGCGGCCCGAGCTGGTGAACGAGCACCTGGTGTCGCTGGTGGAGCGGGCGAGCGCGGCGGCCCGCAGCTCGCGCCACGCCCGCGCCTGAGGCCACGGGCCTGCCGGGCAGCGGCCGGGCAGCCCGTCGCGCCGGGTCCGCCGGGGAGCGGGCCGGGCGGGCGCGGCCGGCAGCGGTCGCGCCGGGGCGTCGTACGCGAGTGGGCCGGGCCCCGTCGGGCGGGACGTACCATTTGCGGCATGAGCACCACCGGAGCGATTGCGCACGTGACCGTCAAGTCTCCCGAACAGATGCAGGAGTTGGGCCGCCGGCTGGCCCCGCTGCTGCGCCCCGGCGACCTGGTGCTGCTCACCGGTGAGCTGGGCGCCGGCAAGACCACGCTGACCCGCGGCCTGGGGGAGGGGCTGGGCGTGCGCGGCGCCGTGACCTCGCCCACCTTCGTCATCGCCCGGGTGCACCCCCCGCTGACCGGCGGCCCCGCGCTGGTGCACGTCGACGCCTACCGGCTCGGCGGCGGGCTGGACGAGATGGAGGACCTGGACCTCGATGTCTCGCTGCCGGAGTCGGTGGTGGTCGTGGAGTGGGGCGAGGGCAAGGTCGAGGAGCTGTCCGAGGACCGGCTGCACGTGGTCATCGGGCGTGCCGTGGGGGCCGAGGCGCCGGGCGGCGCGGACGGGCTCGTCGCGGACGACGTGGACGATGTGCGCGAGGTGACGGTCACCGGCCTCGGCGCGCGCTGGGCGGACGCCGGCCTGCCCGCGCTGGAGACCTGCTGACTCCGGCCCCGCCCGGGATCTGCCGGGGCGCCCCGGGCCCGCCGGCGGCGGGGAAGGCGGCCCGAGCGGCGCGGACCCGCGCGCCGGCGATCCCGCCACTCCTCCCGGTAGTTTCCGACAAGCCGTCGGTAAGATGTTGCGTACCCGGTGCCGGGCGTGGTGACATGGGTGGAGACCCCAGTTAGGTCTGCCTAAGTAGCGAGCCTGGCTTCTTCGCTCGTCCCAGGAGCCCCGGGAGGCGTCCATGTCGGCCCACCAGCCCTCCCCCACGCCCGAAGGGCGCGGGAGTGCCCCCTTCGCGGCGGACGGGCGCGTCGAGCACGAGGCGCGCGAGACGCCGACCATGAACGAACTGCTCGCGGCCTGCGCCGCGGCCAGCGCCGTCTCCACACCCCCCGACGCCGCAGGTGAGGCCCGTCAGGACGGACCCGGGGCGCCGGAAGCGGACGGCGCACGGGACGAGGAGCGCCCGGCGGGCCCGGGGACCGCGTCCACCGGCGGCCGCGACGCGGCGTAGCCCGTTAGGGCGAAGGGCGCACGGCCCCGCGCGGGGTCAGGAGACCACGGCGCGGTCAGGAGACCACGACGACCTTGGTGCCGTGCAGGGCGAAGTCCCACATCGCCTTGCCGTCCTCCCGCGACTCGCGGATGCCGCCGGTCTTCTTCGCCGAGCCCGGCTCGGGCAGGGAGCCGTCGACGGCCGCGCTGAAGCCGATGGTGACGCCGTCCACCGAGGCGAACCGCACCACGTGCTCGATGGCGATGCCGTCCGACCCCGTGACGCTCACCGACCGCGAGGCGACCGCGTAGGCCCCCAGCGGCGGGCTCACCGCGCTCGGCGCGACCCGGTACGTGCGCAGCGCCTTGTCGTTCGCGCCCACCAGCCAGACCCGCTTGGCGTCCAGCGAGTAGACGATCCGCCGGCCCGTGCCGGACGCGTCGGGGACCGGGGCCGGGGCGGGGGCCTTGTCCTTCTTGTCCCGCTCGCGGTGACTCTTGGGCGTGCTGTGGTGGCCGGCCTTGCGGGCCTGGGTGAGGGTGTCCGGAGCGGACGCCGCGGCCTGGTAGCCGAGCACCCCGACCACGATCACGGCGGCCGTCGTCAGCGCGGTGACGATCGTGCTGCTCTTAGCGGGCACCGCTGTGCCACCTTTCCTCCCTCTCCCTGCCACCGGCGGGGAGCCCCGGGCCTTGGAACGCCGGGCTGCTTGCTGCTGGGCTACGGGGCGACGGTAGCACCGCGACGGGTACCGCCCGCCGAGCCGTAGTCTTGAGGGCGTGCTGCTGCTAGCTCTTGACACCGCCACCCCCGCCGTCACCGTCGCGCTCCACGACGGCACCCGGGTCCTCGCCGAGTCCCGCCAGGTCGACGCCCGCCGCCACGGCGAGCTGCTGCTGCCCGCCGTCGACCGGGTGCTGGCCGAGGCCGGACGGAAACTCGACGACGTCAGCGACATCGTGGCCGGCGTCGGCCCGGGGCCGTACACCGGCCTGCGGGTCGGCCTGGTGACCGCCGCGACCTTCGGGGCGGTGCTCGGCGTGCCCGTCCACGGCCTGTGCAGCCTGGACGGCCTCGCCCATGCCTCCGGGCTCACCGGGCCCTTCGTCGCGGCCACCGACGCCCGCCGCAAGGAGGTCTACTGGGCACGCTACGAGGCCGGCCCCGCGACGAGCGGCTCCGCGCCCCGCCTGATCACCCGCCTGAGCGAGCCCGCCGTCGACCGCCCCGCGGACATCGCCGACCAGGTGGCCGGCGTCCCGGCCGTGGGCGCGGGCGCCGTGCTCTACGACACCGTCTTCACCGGCCTGCGGCGCGAGGCCCCCGAGCACCAGTCCGCCGGGGCGCTGGCCGCGCTGGCCGTCGCGAAGCTGGCCGCGGGCGAGGAGCTGCCCGCCCCGCAGCCGATGTACCTGCGCCGCCCGGACGCCCAGGTGCCCGCCAACTACAAGGTGGTCACTCCCCGGTGACCACCCGCCCGTCGCCCGACCGGCGCCCCGCGGCCGCTGGGCAGGACGCGTCGCTGCGCGAGATGCGCTGGTGGGACATCGCGCCGGTGCTGGAGCTGGAGCGGGAGCTGTTCCCCGAGGACGCCTGGTCGCCGGGCATGTTCTGGTCCGAGCTGGCCCGTGCGCGCGGCCCGTACGCCACCCGCCGCTACCTCGTCGCCGAACTGGACGCGCCGCCGGGCGGCGGGCGGGGCGGCCGGCTGGTCGGCTACGGCGGGCTGGCCGCCGTCGACGGCACCGGCGACATCCAGACCATCGCCACCGCCCGCGAGATGTGGGGCACCGGCCTCGGCGCCCGGCTGCTGACCGAACTCCTCGGCGCCGCGACCGACTTCGAATGCCACGAGGTGCTGCTGGAGGTGCGGGTCGACAACCTCCGCGCCCAGCGCCTCTACGAACGCTTCGGCTTCGAGCCGATCGGCTTCCGCCGCGGCTACTACCAGCCCGGCAACGTCGACGCCCTCGTCATGCGCCGCACCACCCAGACCTCCTCCGAAGCACCCTCCGTACAAGGAACTTGAGAACCATGGCTGACTCACGCGGCGGACCGCTCGTCCTCGGCATCGAGACCTCCTGCGACGAGACCGGTGTCGGCATCGTCCGCGGCCACACCCTCCTCGCCGACGCCGTCGCCTCCAGCGTCGACGAGCACGCCCGCTTCGGCGGCGTGGTGCCGGAGGTGGCCTCGCGCGCCCATCTGGAGGCGATGGTCCCCACCATCCAGCGCGCCCTGAAGGACGCCGGGGTCGCGGCCAGCGACCTGGACGGGATCGCGGTCACCGCGGGACCGGGCCTGGCCGGCGCGCTGCTGGTCGGCGTCTCGGCCGCGAAGGCGTACGCCTACGCGCTGGGCAAGCCGCTCTACGGCGTCAACCACCTCGCCTCGCACATCTGCGTCGACCAGCTGGAGCACGGCCCGCTGCCCGAGCCCACCATGGCGCTGCTGGTGTCCGGCGGCCACTCCTCCCTGCTGCTGGCCCCGGACATCACCTCCGACGTACGGCCGCTGGGCTCGACGATCGACGACGCGGCCGGCGAGGCGTTCGACAAGATCGCGCGGGTGCTGAACCTCGGCTTCCCCGGCGGCCCGGTCATCGACCGCTACGCCCGCGAGGGCAACCCCGACGCGATCCGCTTCCCGCGCGGGCTGACCGGCCCCCGCGACCCGGTCTACGACTTCTCCTTCTCCGGCCTGAAGACCGCCGTGGCCCGCTGGATCGAGGCCAAGCGGGCGGCCGGCGAGGAGGTGCCGGTGGCGGACGTCTCGGCGTCCTTCCAGGAGGCCGTGGTGGACGTGCTGACCCGTAAGGCCGTCCGGGCCTGCAAGGACAACGGCGTGGACCACCTGATGATCGGCGGCGGCGTCGCGGCCAACTCCCGGCTGCGGGCGATGGCCCAGCGCCGCTGCGAGGACGCCGGGATCACCCTGCGGGTGCCGCGGCCCAAGCTGTGCACCGACAACGGCGCGATGGTCGCCGCCCTGGGCGCCGAGATGGTGGCGCGGGGCCGGTCCGCCTCCGCCTGGGACCTCTCCGCCGACTCGTCCCTGCCGGTCACCGAACCGCATGTGCCCGGCGAGGAGCCGGCCGCCGCGCACCACCACGACCACGACCACGTCCACGAGACGAGCAAGGACAACCTCTACTCCTGAGGCCGCCGCGAGGGCTCGTTTTGTCGTGTCGCGAGTCCTCGCCGCCGTCCCCGGCCCGAGCTGGGGCCAGAGGTCTTACCCTGGCAGGCAGCACCGGGCGCGCGCGTGGGGAGGCGGCAGGCTGTGGACTGGTTCTGGTGGGTCTTCATCTTCTTCATGGCGGGCGGCTTCGCGAAGGTCGCCGACACCGCCCGCACGGCGCTGCGCACGCGGCACGAACGCAAGATGGAGCGGCTGGAGACCGCCCGTCAGGATCGGCAGGAGCTGGCCGCGGCGCAGCAGCCGCCGCAGCCGGTGTGCGGCTGCACCCACCACCTCGCCAAGCATGACAAAAAGGGCAAGTGTCATGAGCTGGTGGAGGTCCCCGTCGCCTGGGACGCCGACCGCAAACCGGTGCAGTACGAGGCGGGCCAGTGCACCTGCCAGCAGTACATCGGACCGCAGCCGCTCTCCCAGATCTACGCCGAGGACCTCACCGACCTGGCCTGAGCGCCGCTCAGGGCGCGTCCGCGGCCGGGTGCCCCAGCAGCATCATGGGGGCGCCGGCCACCCGGGTCAGGAAGATCGTGCAGGAGTTGCGGCCGCCGCCGAGCTTCAGCTTCCTGCGCAGCTCCTCCGGCTCCACCGCCGAGCCCCGCTTCTTGATCACGGCGATGCCGACCTCGCGCTCCCGCATCAGCGCCTTGAGCCGCTTGACGTGGAACGGCAGCACATCGGTGATCGCGTAGGCGGTCGCGTACGGCGTTGCGGTCAGCCGGTCCGCGGTCAGGTACGCGATCGTCGGATCGATCAGCCGCCCGCCGATCTCCCGGGCCACGTCCGCGACCAGATGCGCGCGGATCACCGCCCCGTCCGGCTCGTACAGCCAGTCCCCGACGGGGCCCGGCTCGGGATCCGGCAGCCCCGCGCCCAGCAGCGAGTCCCCGCCCGGCAGCAGCGTGGCCCGGCGGCCGCCCGGCGCGATGCGGTCGGCGCCGCCATGCGCCGCGTCTTCCGCCCTGTGCGCCGCCGCGTCCTCCGCCGCGCCGAACCACACCACGGCTTCTTTGACGTCGCCCCCGTCCGAGATCCACTCCGTCTCGGCGTCCTCGGGCAGCGCCTCGTGCGGCACCCCCGGCGCGATCTTCAACGCCGCGACCGGTGCCTTACGGGCCGCCTCGACGGCCCACGACAGCGGCGGCGAGTACGCCTCGGGATCGAAAATCCGCCCACCCCGGGGCTTGCTGCGCCGCGCCGGATCGACGAACACCGCGTCGTATCCCGCCGTGTCGACCTCCGTCACGTCCGCGCAGCGCACCTCGATCAGCTCCGCGAGCCCCAGCGCCTCGGCATTGGCCCGCGCCGCCGCACAGGCCAGCGGGTCACGGTCGACGGCCAGCACCCGGATCCCCGCCCGGGCCAGCGCGAGCGCGTCGCCGCCGATGCCGCAGCACAGGTCCGCCAGCGACCGCACGCCCAGCGCCGCGAGGCGCTCCGCGCGGTGGGCGGCGACCGAGGCCCGGGTCGACTGCTCCACGCCGTTCGGCGTGAAGTACATCCGGCCCGCGTCCGCCCCGAACTTCGCTGCCGCGCGCTGCCGTAGCCGGGCCTGGCCCAGCGCGGCGGAGACCAGCGCGGCGGGGTACGTGCGCCGCAGCCGGGTGGCTGCCGCCAGCTCGTCCGACGGGGTGTGGTCCCGTAGCTCGGCCAGCAAGGTTTGGCCTTCGGCGGTCAGCAGGTCGGCGAAGGTGTCGGCATCGTTCACGATGCCAATTGTCTCCCCACGTTTTTGGCTTTCCCGCCGTGGGTTCCGCTGCGCTTTGCTTGCCGCGTTTTTGGCTTTCCCGCCGTGGGTCTGTCTCGCCGTGGCGCCTGCGGCGGGCGGGTCCGCTGCGCGGGGCTGTGGGTGCGGTGACGGGCCTGCGGGGCAGGGGTGTGGGACTGCTTCGCTTTACGTCCCACACCCCTGCCCCTCCGGCCCGTCCCCTCCCGTGAGTGAGTGAAGTGATCGTGAGTGGGTGCGGGCGTCGATCACAGCCGATTCCCTGCGCCGCAGCCATTTCCCGATGTCCACGGCCGCTTTTCCACGTCCACAACGCGCACCGGACCGCCCAGATCCACCCCCACCGGCCTTCTTTCCCTCCCCTCAACGGGAGGGGACGGGCCGGAGCGGGTGGGGTGCCGGACGTAAAGCGAAGCAGTCCGGCACCCCACCCGCGGAGGCCCGGCACCGGCACCCGAAACGCCCCGCGCAGCGGCACCGCCCGCCGCAGGCGCCACGCCGGGCGCACCCGCGCAGCGGGGCGAAACACGGCGAGCAACCACCACGGCGGGAAAGACAAAAGCGTGGGAAAAGATCAAACCGGCTCACGCCGCCGCTGCGCGTGATCGCTGATCCGCAACAGCAGGGCCACCATGACCCAGTTGGCGACCAGCGAGGAGCCCCCCTTGGCGAGGAAGGGGAGGGCCTTGCCGGTGAGGGGGATGAGGCCGGTGACGCCGCCGGCGACGACGAAGACCTGGAGGAGCAGGGCGCCGGAGAGGCCGACCGCGAGCAGCTTGCCGAACGGGTCGCGGGCGCTCAGGCCGACGCGGAGACCTCGCTGGGCGAGGAGTACGTAGAGCATGATCACGACCATCACGCCGGCCAGCCCCATCTCCTCGCCGACGGTGGTGAGGATGAAGTCGCTGTTGCCGGCGAAGCCGATCAGCTCGGGGTGGCCCCGCCCGAGCCCGCTGCCGGAGATGCCGCCGCTGCCGAAGCTGAACAGGGCCTCGCCGAGCTGGTTGGACATGCCCTCCGCGATGCCTTGCTTGGTGAAGGCCCGCATCGGGTCGAGCCAGGCGGTGACCCGGCCGTGGACGTGGGGTTCCAGGGAGCCGACGACGGCCGCGCCGACGACGGCCATCAGCAGGCCGCAGATCACCCAGCTGGTGCGGTTCGTGGCCATGTACAGCATGATCACGAAGACGCCGAAGAAGATCAGCGAGGTGCCGAGGTCCCGCTCGAAGATCAGCACCAGGAGGCTGATCGCCCAGATGGTGAAGATCGGCGCGAGCTGCCGCCCCGGGGGCAGTTGGATGCTCAGGACACGGCGCCCGGCCAGTGCCAGGGCGTCGCGGTTGACGGTGAGGTAGCCCGCGAAGAACACCGAGATCATGATCTTCACGAACTCGCCGGGCTGCAGGGACAGCGGCCCGAGCAGGATCCAGCGCTTGGCGCCGTACATGTCGGCGCCGAAGAAGGCCGGGGCCATCAGCAGCACCAGCGCGACGACCATCGTCAGGTAGATGTAGCGCTGCAGGACGCGGTGGTCGCGCAGCACCAGCAGGATGACGATGCAGACCGCCACCCCGATCACCGTCCACACCAGCTGCCCGCTCGCCGCCTCGGCGATCTTGAGCCGCGGCGTCTGCGCGTAGGTGAGGTCGAGGCGGTGCAGCAGCACCAGGCCGACGCCGGTCAGCAGCGTCGCCAGCGGCAGGATCAGCGGGTCGGCGCGGGGCGCGTAGCGGCGCAGGACCAGATGCGGCACCAGCGCCACGAAGAACATGCTGACGGCGAAGCCGGCCAGTCCGCCGGGCAGCCGGCCGGTCATGGACAGGCCGGTGCAGGCGTAGCCGAAGTCCGCGATCAGCACGGCGAGGGCGAGCAGCCATGCCTCGGTGCGCCGCCGGTCCGGTGCCCGGGCGAGCGCGGCGAACGTCATGGTGCGTTCGACGTCGCTCTCCGGTCGCCGGGCCGCCCGGGGAACGCGGGTCTGTCCACGCACGGGTTTCCTCCGCCACTGATCGTCGAGGCCGCCGGCCGGCCGGGTCGTGCCCGGTTCGCCGACTCGGCAGTCGGGGAGGTAGACGAGGCAGCCCGTGGCGTGGTTGCGAGGGAACGGGAAGGTGTGTCCGATTTGATGGGAAGGTGGCCGTCTTGCGACTCCCGGTACGCCTTCGTTCCGGCCGTGCGGGGCCTGCGGGGCGGGGGTGCGGAGCCCCGGAGGTCACGGCTTCGCGGTGCCGGGCCGCCGGCGGGGAGAGAAGCGGACCTCGCCGCGCTGGCACTCCGCTTGACCGAGTGCTAACCGCGTCATAGTCTCGGCGTTGGCACTCTCCAGTGGGGAGTGCCAACACAGCGACGGGCAGGTCCGGCACCCGCGACGACGGATCCACCTGGTCGCCACCTCAGACAGTTAACCCCGTGAGATCTCCGAAGGGGGAGGTCGGATCGTGACGACCACCAGCTCCAAGGTTGCCATCAAGCCGCTTGAGGACCGCATCGTGGTCCAGCCGCTCGACGCCGAGCAGACCACGGCCTCGGGCCTGGTCATTCCGGACACCGCCAAGGAGAAGCCCCAGGAGGGCGTTGTCCTGGCCGTGGGCCCGGGCCGTGTCGAGGACGGCAAGCGCGTCGAGCTCGACGTGAAGGTCGGCGACGTCGTGCTCTACAGCAAGTACGGCGGCACCGAGGTGAAGTACAACAACGAGGACTACCTCGTTCTCTCGGCCCGCGACGTGCTCGCGATCGTCGAGAAGTAAGTCACCCGGTTTTGCCGTGATCTGCGCCCCTGGTTCCCGCGTCTAAACAACCCGGGGCAGGGGCGCAGTTCGTTTGAGCGACAGCGGTCCCCACGTCGTGGCCGAGGATCGCATTGAGAGGACTTGAAGCAACCCATGGCGAAGATCCTGAAGTTCGACGAGGACGCCCGTCGCGCCCTTGAGCGCGGCGTCAACAAGCTTGCCGACACGGTCAAGGTGACGATCGGCCCCAAGGGCCGCAACGTCGTCATCGACAAGAAGTTCGGCGCGCCGACCATCACCAACGACGGTGTCACCATCGCCCGTGAGGTCGAGGTCGACGACCCGTACGAGAACCTCGGCGCCCAGCTCGTCAAGGAGGTGGCGACCAAGACCAACGACATCGCGGGTGACGGCACCACCACCGCCACCGTGCTGGCCCAGGCCCTGGTCCGTGAGGGTCTGCGCAACGTCGCCGCCGGCGCCTCCCCGGCCGCCCTGAAGAAGGGCATCGACGCCGCGGTCAAGGCCGTGTCCGACGAGCTGCTGGCGACCGCCCGCCCGATCGACGACAAGACCGACATCGCCGCCGTGGCCGGCCTGTCCGCGCAGGACAAGCAGGTCGGCGAGCTCATCGCCGAGGCGATGGACAAGGTCGGCAAGGACGGTGTCATCACCGTCGAGGAGTCCAACACCTTCGGTCTGGAGCTGGACTTCACCGAGGGCATGGCCTTCGACAAGGGCTACCTCTCGCCGTACATGGTCACCGACCAGGAGCGGATGGAGGCCGTCCTCGAGGACCCGTACATCCTGATCCACCAGGGCAAGATCTCCTCGATCCAGGACCTGCTGCCGCTGCTGGAGAAGGTCATCCAGGCCGGTGCCTCCAAGCCGCTGCTGATCATCGCCGAGGACGTCGAGGGCGAGGCCCTGTCGACCCTGGTCGTCAACAAGATCCGTGGCACCTTCAACGCCGTGGCCGTCAAGGCCCCCGGCTTCGGTGACCGCCGCAAGGCCATGCTCGGCGACATCGCCACCCTCACCGGTGCGACCGTCATCGCCGAGGAGGTCGGCCTCAAGCTCGACCAGGCCGGTCTGGACGTGCTCGGCACCGCCCGCCGGGTGACCGTCACCAAGGACGACACCACCATCGTCGACGGTGGCGGCAAGGCCGAGGACGTCGCCGGCCGCGTCGCGCAGATCAAGGCCGAGATCGAGACCACCGACTCGGACTGGGACCGCGAGAAGCTCCAGGAGCGCCTCGCCAAGCTCGCCGGTGGCGTCTGCGTCATCCGCGTGGGTGCGGCCACCGAGGTCGAGCTCAAGGAGAAGAAGCACCGTCTGGAGGACGCCATCTCCGCGACCCGCGCCGCGGTCGAGGAGGGCATCGTCTCCGGTGGTGGCTCCGCTCTGGTCCACGCCGCCAAGGTGCTGGAGGGCTCCCTCGGCAAGGAGGGCGACGAGGCCACCGGTGTCGCCGTCGTCCGCCGCGCCGCCGTCGAGCCGCTGCGCTGGATCGCGGAGAACGCCGGCCTCGAGGGCTACGTCATCACCGCGAAGGTCGCCGAGCAGGACAAGGGCAACGGCTTCAACGCCGCCACCGGCGAGTACGGCGACCTGGTCAAGGCCGGCGTCATCGACCCGGTGAAGGTCACCCGCTCCGCCCTGGAGAACGCCGCGTCGATCGCCTCGCTGCTGCTCACGACCGAGACCCTGGTCGTCGAGAAGCCCGCGGAGGACGAGCCGGCCGAGGCCGGTCACGGCCACGGGCACGCGCACTGACGCACCCTGACGGGCAGGTGACTGCCTGACGGACCGAGACCCGGTCCCCGCCGCGCGCGGGGGCCGGGTCTCGTGCGTGTGCGGCGGGCGGCCCGCGGCGGCGCCCCGGGCGTTCACGCCGAGTGGCGCAGGTGCTCCGGCCGTACGGCGCCGGTGAACGGGAGACCCCGGGCATAGCGTTCGAGTTCGTCGAGGGCGTGGTCGGCCAGACGGTGGAGTTCGGTGCCCAGCGACCCCGCCACATGGGGTGTGAGCAGGACGTTCGGCAGCTCGTACAACGGCGAGCCGGGGGGCGGGAGGTCGGGCTCGGTGACGTCGAGGACGGCGTGCAGGCGGCCGGAGACCAGCTCGGGGAGCAGGGCCGCCTCGTCGACGAGGGAGCCGCGGGCGGTGTTGACCAGCGTCGCGCCGTCGGGCAGCAGGGCCAGTTCGCGGGCGCCGAGCAGATGGCGGGTGGCGGGCAGCTCCGGGGCGTGCACGGTGACGATGTCACTGTCGGCGCAGAGCGCGTCGAGGGGGACCGGCCGCACGCCGAGCCGGGCCGCCTCGGCGTCGGTCACGCAGGGGTCGTACAGCAGGACCCGCAGGTCGAACGGGCGCAGCAGCTCGATGACGCGGCGGCCGATGCGGGAGGCGCCGATGACGCCGACGGTGCGGCGGTAGTTGCCGGCCGCGCCGAGTTCGTGGTGCCAGTCGTGGGGTGCGCGCAGGCCGCGGTAGCGGTGCGCGGCGTGCAGCACGCGCTTGTTGGCGAAGAGGATCGCGGCGAGGGTGTATTCGGCGACCGGGAGCGCGTTGACGGCGGCCGCCGAGGAGACGGCCAGGCCGCGCGCCCAGCAGGCGTCGGTGAGGTGGTGCTTGACCGAGCCGGCGGCGTGCACGACGGCGCGCAGCCGCGGGGCCGAGTCCAGCACCCGCGCGGTGAGCGGCGGGGCGCCCCAGCAGGTCAGGAGCACCTCGGCGTCGGCGAGGGCGGCGGCCACCTCGGGGGCGGGGTCGGCCAGTTCGTGGGCGACGAGGCGGGGGTCGGTACGGGCGAGAGCCGTGAGGCGGTCGCGGTGGCGGGCGTCGAGGAGCCGCCCGGCGACGCCGGGGCCCATCGACAGCAGCACGGCGGGCCGGGCGGGGGACGCGGGCCGCTCCGCCCGCTCCACCGGTCCGGGGACGCGGTCGGGGGTGGCGGGGTGACGTGTGGTCATCGGCGCTCCTGGACGAGTGGCTGCGCGGCGGTGCCCACCGCCCGGGGAAGCCATGCCCGGACGCCGCCCCGCGCATCCCCGGGAGCCCGGAGCGGAACGGCAGACCCCTGCGGCACACCCGCCGCGGCGCCGCCCCCCTCCCGGCGCCGCGGGACGTCACCGCACGTCAGCACCGCACGTCAGCGCGGCCCGTACTTGCGGCCCGTACGGGACGTCATACCGCCCAGCACCCCACGGGGCGCCAGCTTCACGGCGCCCATGAGGGCCTTGTACCGCGGGTCCGGAATGGAGAGGGACTTCCCCCGCGTCAGGTCCTTCATCGCGGCGTCGACCAGCTTGTCCGCGTCCAGCCACATCCAGCCGGGGATGTTGTCCGTGCCCATCCCGGCCCGCTGGTGGAACTCGGTCCGTACGAATCCCGGGCACAGCGCCATCAGCCGCACGCCGCTGCCCGCCAGGTCCCGCGCGGCGCCCTGGGTGAACTGCACGACCCACGCCTTGCTCGCGCCGTAGGTGCCGCGCGGCACGAACGCCGCCACCGACGCCACGTTGACCACCGCGCCCCGCCGGCGGTCCCGCATCCCGCGCACCCCGGCCGTGGTCAGCCGCAGCACCGCCTCGCAGTGCACCTTCAGCATCGTCAGCTCGTCGGCCATCGGGACTTCGAGGTATTCGCCCTTGTTGCCGAACCCGGCGTTGTTCACCAGCAGGTCCACCGGGTGCTTGGGGTCCGAGAGCCGCGCCTCGACCGCGGCGATGCCCTCCTCGGTGGCCAGATCGGCGCTCAGCACCTCGGCCTCGATGCCGTGCCGGTCGTGCAACTCCGTGGCCTGCGCGTGCAGTCGCTTCCCGTCGCGCGCGACCAGCACCACGCTGTGGCCGTCACTCGCGAGCCGCCGGGCGAACGCCGCCCCGATGCCCGCCGTCGCTCCCGTGATCAATGCAGTCGTCATACGGGCACGCTATCCGCCCGGGGCACGACGCCCGCGCCCCTCCCCCCGGCGGCGCGGCCGCCCGCGGACGCCGCCCGTCCGGCCCTCGGGAAACCGGGACGCGGGGCCCGCGGCCCCCCGCCCGCGGGGCCCGTAGCCGCCCGGCCGCCGCGGGCCCGCCCCGCCGGCATCCCGGTCCGGCCCACGCGGCCCCGGCCGGCTCAACCGTCCTGCCGCGCCGCGTACTTCAGCGCCTTGCGCCGGGCCTCCCCGTGGAGCGCCTCGCCCGCCGCCAGCAGCCGGGGCAGCAGCTCCCGCGAGGTGGTCAGGGCCCGGAACGCCAGCCCGACGGTCACCTCGTGATCAGGGCGGCGCACCACCTCGACGGCGTCCCCCGCGCGGATCTCGCCCGCCTCGATCACCCGGAGATACGCGCCGGGCACCGCGGCCCGGGTGAACCGTTTGATCCAGCCGTGCTCGCCGATCCACCCGTGGAACGTGCGGCAGGGGGTGCGCGGTCCCGTGACCTCCAGCAGCAGCCGCGGGCCGACCCGCCATCGCTCGCCGATCAGGGCGCCGGTGACGTCGACGCCCAGGGTGGTGAGGTTCTCCCCGAAGCACCCGTTGGGCAGTTCACGGTCCAGCTCCCGCTGCCACGCGTCCAGGTCCTCGCGCGCGTAGGCGTAGACGGCCTGGTCGTCGCCGCCGTGGTGGCGCAGGTCGACCACGGCGTCACCGGCCAGCCCGCTGCCCGCGGTGCCGTGCGGCCCCGGGGCGGTCACCGCCACCGGGCCGTCCACGGGCCGCTTGTCGATGCCCGTGCCGCCCCCGGCATCGGTGTGCTCGGACGGGCTGGGCCGCCCCAGGTTCACGGTCAGCAGCTTCATGCGGTGCTCCGTCGTTCGATCGGCAAGGTCCAGGGAAAGGCCCGTCGGGCGTCCCGCCTCACGCATGCCCGCGATCCACCTCCCCGCAGGTCAAGCCACCCAAAAGCATGGACTCGTTTTTTCCCGTTCAACCCAAGACCCGCTTATGCTTGAGTCATGATCGAGGCCCGTCATCTCCGTGTGCTGCGCGCCGTCGCCAGGACCGGCTCGTTCTCCGCCGCCGCACGCGAGCTGGGCTGCACCCAGCCGGCCGTCAGCCAGCAGATGAAGGCCCTGGAGCAGTCCGCCGGCACCCCGCTGCTGGTCCGCGCGGGCCGCGAGATGCGGCTGACCCAGGCGGGCGAGGCCCTCGTCCGGCACGCCGTCGGCATCCTGGCCGGGCTCACCGCCGCCGAGGAGGAGATCGCGGCCATCGCCGGCCTGCGCGCGGGCCGGGTGCGGCTGGTCTCCTTCCCCTCCGGTAGCTCCACGCTGGTGCCGACCGCCCTGGCGACGATGCGCGCCGCCCATCCCGGCACCCGGGTCTCGCTGGTCGAGGCCGAGCCGCCGCGCTCCATCGAGATGCTGCGCAACGGCGACTGCGAGATCGCCCTGGCGTTCCGCTATCCGGAGGTGCGCGGCGCGGACCCGGCGGCCGGAGCGGAGTGGGACGACCTGGTGGTCCGCCCGATCCTGGCGGACCGGCTGGTGGGCCTGGTCCCGGACGGCCACCGGCTGGCCAAGGCGGGCACCGCGCAGTTCGCCGAGCTGGCCGACGAGGCCTGGATCGCGGGCTGTCCCCGCTGCCGCAGGCACCTCGTGGAGGTCTGCGAGAGCGCGGGCTTCACCCCGCGCATCGACTTCGCGACCGACGACTACCCGGCGGTGATCGGCCTGGTCGGCGCGGGCCTGGGGGTCGCCGCGCTGCCCGAGCTCACCCTGGAATCGGTACGCCCCAAGGGGGCCACGGCGATACGCATGGAGCCCGCCGTGCACCGCGAGATCGTCGCGCTCACGCTGCCGGACCTGGCACAGGTCCCCGCCGTCGAGGCGACCCTCGACCGGCTGGCGGACGCCGCCGGTCGCTGAGCCGGGGCGCGTGCGGGCACGCCGCGCGCGGGGACGCGAGGGGGCGTCCCGTCCGCCCCGGGTGCCGGGCCGCACCGAGCCCGCACCCGTCCGAGCCCGCCCCGCACCGAGCCGCTGCCGCCCGCCCGCGGCGGCAATCTCCCCGCCCACCCTGCCGGCCGACACCGTGCGGCCATGCAGGAACGTTTCTTCAGGGGCGGCGCGCTCCCGAAGGTTCAGGCGCCGGAGACGCCCGCGGAACCGGTCATGGAGGAGGCGGGGATCAGCCGGTGGCGGGCCCGGCCCATCAGTTCCTCGCGTTCGTCCTCCGTCAGGCCGCCCCACACCCCGTAGGGCTCACGGACGGCCAGCGCATGCGCCGCGCACTCGGCCCGTACCGGGCAGCGCATGCACACCTCCTTCGCCGATGTCTCACGCGCGCTGCGGGCCGCTCCGCGCTCACCCTCGGGATGGAAGAAGAGAGAGCTGTCCACGCCGCGGCAGGCGGCGAGCAGCTGCCAGTCCCAGAGATCCGCGTTCGGGCCCGGAAGGCGGGAGAAATCTGCCATTGCTTGTCCCCTCGAAGCGGTGCTGATGCGGGCTCGGTGCTCACGACGGTACATCTACTGTCGAAGTAGATGTAAATATGACTCATTGCGAATCTAGTCATAGTCACCATGAAAATGGAAGAAAGAGAGCCAAATAGGGCATAGGGTGCACGCGCGGATGCCGGTCGCCCGATGAGTCGTCTGCGTATCCGGCTCCTCACGGAGCGTGCTGAACTCGGTCGCCGAAGCCGTAACTCTTTCGAGTGACCGTCGTTGAGAGTGCGGAGGCGGTTGGCAGAGGTAGTCGTCGGGCAGATGTCCGAGGCCGCCAATCGCACAGGTGACGATACGTACCAGCCTGGAGGCTCAAGGTGACGCGCATCAGCTGCGGAGGGCGGTCATGACATCCGTCCTCGTCTGCGACGACTCCCCGCTTGCCCGAGAGGCGCTCCGTCGGGCGGTTGCGACCGTGCCCGGCGTCGAGCGTGTGACGACCGCGGCCAACGGCGAGGAAGTCCTCCGCCGCTGGGGTGCCGATCGCTCGGATCTGATTCTGATGGACGTACGGATGCCCGGTCTCGGCGGTGTCGAGACCGTGCGCCGGCTGCTGTCCGCCGACCCCGGCGCCCGGATCATCATGCTCACGGTGGCCGAGGACCTCGACGGTGTCGCGCTCGCGGTCGCCGCCGGCGCCCGGGGCTATCTGCACAAGGACGCCTCGCGCGCCGAGCTGCGGGCGACGGTGACCCAGGCGCTCGCCGACCCGACGTGGCGGCTCGCCCCGCGCCGGCTGCGGTCCGCCGAGATGGGCGCCGCGCCGACGCTGACCGCGCGCGAGATCCAGGTGCTGGAGGGCATGAGTCACGGCCGCTCCAACGCCGAGATCGGGCGTGAGCTGTTCCTCTCGGAGGACACGGTCAAGACCCACGCGCGGCGTCTGTTCAAGAAACTCGGCGCCTCCGACCGGGCGCATGCGGTGGCCCTGGGCTTCCGCTGGGGACTGGTCCGCTAAGGCGTTGTGACGTGCGTCGATGCGGGGGAGCGAAGATCCCCGCCCGCCCTGCGGCGGGCGGGGCTGTGAGGTGCTCCGCAGGCCGTCGCGTCCGCCGGCGGTCCGATTCGCCGCGCGGTGCCGCATCCTTGAGGTATGAGGTTCCTCGGGGACGGGTCGGTCGGGCACGAGGGGAGGGCGCAGGAGATGACAGCCGGCGCACCTGCCGCGCATAACGCTTCAGTGCACAAGTACGGACCTGATGCCGCGGATCGTGCGGCGCCAAGGCACCATGGTCCGATGCGTGATGACGGGAAGCAGGAAATCGGCGCTCTCGTCGCGCGAGCCGTCGAGGGTGACCAGCGGGCCACCCACGATCTCCTGGCGCATGTGCATCCCCTCGCGCTGCGTTACTGCCGCACCCGGCTGTCGAGGCTGCCGGGTGACGCCCGGCACTTCGTCGAGGACCTGGCGCAAGAGGTGTGTGTCGCGGTGCTCTGCGCGCTGCCGCGCTACCGCGACACCGGCAAGCCCTTCGAGGCGTTCGTCTTCGCCATCGCCGGTCACAAGGTCGCCGACCTGCAGCGCGCGGCGATGCGGCATCCGGGCAGCACGGCCGTGCCGTCCGACGAGATGCCCGAGCAGCCGGACGACTCCCTGGGCCCCGAGGAGCGGGCGCTGCTGAGCAGCGACGCCGAGTGGGCCAAGAAGCTGCTGGCGAACCTTCCGGAGAACCAGCGCGAGCTGGTCCTGCTGCGGGTGGCCGTCGGGCTGACCGCCGAGGAGACCGGGCAGATGCTGGGGATGTCGCCCGGCGCGGTGCGGGTCGCCCAGCACCGGGCGCTGAGCAGGCTGCGGGCGCTCGCCGAGCAGTAGCAGATTCCCGCTGTCCACGGCGGGATATCGCCGTAGAAATACACAAGTGACGAGGCCCTCATCGCTCGTGGATTGGGACACTTCCTTAGGCCGTTAGCATGGGAGTCCGCGCTGAGGCAAGAGCATTGGGGAAGGTGTCATGAGTGACAACGTCGACGGTATGCCCGCCAAATTCGCCATGCTCGGGCTGACATACGACGACGTGCTGCTGCTGCCCGGTGCGTCGGAGGTGCTGCCCAACGCGGTGAGCACCGCTTCCCGGGTCTCGCGCAACGTCGCGGTGAACATCCCGCTGCTCTCCGCGGCGATGGACAAGGTCACCGAGGCCCGGATGGCCATCGCCATGGCCCGGCAGGGCGGCGCGGGCGTGCTGCACCGCAACCTGTCCATCGAGGACCAGGCCAACCAGGTCGACCTGGTCAAGCGCTCCGAGTCCGGCATGGTCACCGACCCGATCACGGTGCGTCCCGACGCCTCGCTCGCCGACGCCGACGCGCTGTGCGCCAAGTTCCGCATCAGCGGGGTGCCGGTCACCGACGCCGCGGGCAAGCTGCTGGGCATCGTCACCAACCGCGACATGGCCTTCGAGATGGACCGCAGCCGCCAGGTCCGCGAGGTCATGACGCCGATGCCGCTGGTCACCGGCAAGGTCGGCATCTCCGGCGAGGACGCCATCGAGCTGCTGCGCCGCCACAAGATCGAGAAGCTGCCGCTGGTCGACGAGGCCGGCGTGCTCAAGGGCCTGATCACGGTCAAGGACTTCGTCAAGGCCGAGAAGTACCCGAACGCCGCCAAGGACGCCGAGGGCCGGCTGGTCGTCGGTGCCGCGGTGGGTGTCGGCGACGCCGCGTACGACCGGGCGCAGGCGCTGGTCGAGGCCGGTGCCGACTTCCTCGTCATCGACAGCGCGCACGGCCACAGCCGCGGCATCCTCGACATGATCGCCAAGGTCAAGTCCAACATCAACGTCGATGTCGTCGGCGGCAACGTCGCCACCCGCGACGGCGCCCAGGCGCTGATCGACGCGGGCGCGGACGGCATCAAGGTCGGCGTCGGCCCCGGCTCCATCTGCACCACCCGCGTCGTCGCCGGCGTCGGCGTGCCGCAGGTCACCGCGATCTACGAGGCGGCGCAGGCCGCGAACGCCGCGGGCGTCCCGCTGATCGGCGACGGCGGCCTGCAGTTCTCCGGCGACATCGCCAAGGCCATCGCGGCCGGCGCGGACACCGTGATGCTGGGCTCGCTGCTGGCCGGCTGCGAGGAGTCGCCCGGCGAGATGGTCTTCATCAACGGCAAGCAGTTCAAGTCGTACCGCGGCATGGGCTCGCTGGGCGCGATGCAGTCCCGGGGCCAGGCCCGGTCCTTCTCCAAGGACCGCTACTTCCAGGACAACGTGCTGTCCGAGGACAAGCTCGTGCCCGAGGGCATCGAGGGCCAGGTGCCCTACCGCGGGCCGCTCGCCTCGGTCGCCCACCAGCTCGTCGGCGGCCTGCGCGCCTCCATGGGGTACGTCGGCTCCGCCGACATCGCCGAGCTCAAGGAGAAGGGCAGCTTCGTCCGCATCACCTCCGCGGGCCTCAAGGAGAGCCACCCGCACGACATCCAGATGACGACCGAGGCGCCCAACTACTCGGGTCGCTGAGGTCCCCCGGACCAGGGGATCGGATGACCATCAAGGCGCGTCACTGCACACGGCGCTAGCACGGCCCTGCCGTGAAGCCCGCGGCCGCACCCCGGCCGCGGGCTTCGGTGTGTCGGGGATACTGGAAGCGCAGACGTAGAGGGAAAGGCCACACACGTGACTGAGATCGAGATCGGGCGCGGCAAGCGCGGCCGCCGGGCATACGCATTCGACGACATCGCCGTCGTACCCAGTCGCCGCACCCGCGACCCGAAGGAGGTCTCGATCGCCTGGCAGATCGACGCCTACCGCTTCGAGCTGCCGTTCCTGGCCGCTCCCATGGACTCGGTGGTCTCCCCGCAGACCGCCATCCGCATCGGTGAGCTGGGCGGCCTGGGCGTCCTCAACCTGGAAGGTCTCTGGACCCGTTACGAGGACCCGGAGCCGCTGCTCGCCGAGATCGCGGAGCTGGACGGCCCCACCGCCACCAAGCGGCTCCAGGAGATCTACGCCGCGCCGATCAAGGAAGAGCTGATCGGGCAGCGGATCAAGGAGGTGCGGGACGCGGGCGTGGTCACCGCCGCCGCGCTCTCGCCGCAGCGCACCGCCCAGTTCTCCAAGGCCGTCGTCGACGCCGGCGTCGACATCTTCGTGATCCGCGGCACCACCGTCTCCGCCGAGCACGTCTCCTCCGCGGCCGAGCCGCTGAACCTCAAGCAGTTCATCTACGAGCTGGACGTCCCGGTCATCGTCGGCGGCTGCGCCACGTACACCGCCGCGCTGCACCTGATGCGGACCGGCGCGGCCGGTGTGCTGGTCGGCTTCGGCGGCGGCGCCGCGCACACCACGCGCAACGTCCTGGGCATCCAGGTCCCGATGGCGACCGCGGTCGCCGACGTCGCCGCCGCGCGCCGCGACTACATGGACGAGTCCGGCGGCCGCTACGTCCACGTCATCGCCGACGGCGGTGTGGGCTGGTCCGGCGACCTCCCCAAGGCGATCGCCTGCGGCGCCGACGCCGTGATGATGGGCTCCCCGCTCGCCCGCGCCACGGACGCCCCCGGGCGCGGCCACCACTGGGGCATGGAGGCCGTCCACGAGGACGTGCCGCGCGGCAAGCGGATGGACCTCGGTGCGGTCGGCACCACCGAGGAGGTGCTGCTGGGGCCGTCCACGGTTCCCGATGGCTCGATGAACTTCTTCGGCGCGTTGCGGCGGGCGATGGCGACGACCGGGTACTCGGAGCTGAAGGAGTTCCAGCGGGTCGAGGTGACGGTGGCGCCACGGCGCTGAGGCTTCCCACGTTGCCGGGTGGCCCGCCGTTTTTCTTTCTGTTGTTCTTTCCCGCCTTCGGCGGGGGCGGGGTGGGTTGTGTGGGGTGGGGCCCCATGTTTGTGGTGGGTGCCGGGTTCGGGGCCTGCGGGGTGGGTTGTCGGACTGCTTCGCTTTACGTCCGACAACCCACCCCGCAGGCCCCGCCCCCTCCCGCCGTTTGTGGGGCCCCACCCCGGTGGGGGTGCAGCAAAACAAAAGACCAGTAGCTGGGCCCGCATCGTGGTGCGGGCCCAGCTACTGGTCTTTTGACAGATCCCCCCACCGGGCGGGGGGCGCCGTCCGGGCGGGGAGGTGGTGGGCCGGAGGGGCCTGTGTGGTGGACGTAAAGCGAAGCAGTCCACCACACAGGCCCCGGAGGCCCGCCACCGGCACCCACCGCACAGTAGAAGCGGCCCCGCCCAACAACCCCACCCCGCCGGAGGCGAACGGCAAACGGACGGCTACAACCGGTGCGCCGCACCGGTCGGCGTCGCCCCGCGAGTGTCCAGCAGCAGCTGCGCTTTGACCGACAGCCCCTGGAGGTCATACGTGCGGTGGGCCTGGAGAAGGACCGTCAGGTCGGCCGCGGCGGCGGCTTCGTAGAGGGAGTCGGCGCGGGGGACCGGGCGGTCCAGGACGTTCCACCGGTGGACGTACGGGTCGTGGTAGGTCAGGTGCGCGCCGAGTTCCATCAGGCGGGCGGCGATCTCGCGGGACGGTGAGCCCGTCTGGTCGGCGATGTCGGGCTTGTAGGTGACGCCCAGGAGCAGGACGCGGGCGCCGCGGGCGGACTTGCCGTGTTCGTTGAGGAGGGTGGCGCAGCGCTGGATGACGTAGCGCGGCATCCGGTCGTTCACCTCCTGGGCGAGTTCGACCATGCGCAGCGGGTGGCCGAGGGAACGGCCGGTGCCGGCGTAGTGGTTGGGGTCGACGGGGGCGGCGTGGCCGCCCACGCCGGGGCCGGGGCGGAAGGACTGGAAGCCGAACGGCTTGGTCTCCGCGCAGCGGATGACGTCCCACAGGTCGACGCCGATGTCGTGGCAGAAGACCGCCATCTCGTTCATCAGGGCGATGTTGATGTGGCGGTAGTTGGTCTCCAGGAGCTTGGCGGTCTCCGCCTCGCGGGGGCCGCGGGCGCGGACGACCTTGTCGGTGAGGCGGCCGTAGAAGGCGGCGGCGGCCTCGGTGCAGGCGGGGGTGAGGCCGCCGATGACCTTGGGCGTGTTGGCGTAGTGGTGGGTGCGGTTGCCGGGGTCGTGGCGGCCGGGGGAGCAGGCGAGGTGGAAGTCGCGGCCGGCGGTGAGGCCGGAGCCCTCCTCCAGGAGGGGGCGCAGGAATTCCTCGGTGGTGCCCGGGTAGGCGGTGGATTCGAGGATCACCGTGGTGTGCGGGCGCAGGTGCGCGGCCAGGGTGCGGGCGGCGTCGGCGAGGGCGGTGAGGTCCGGTGCGCGGTCCTCGCCGAGCGGTGTGGGTGCGCACAGGACCGCGGTGCGGACCCGGCCGAGGGCCGCGGGGTCGGTGGTGGTGCGGAAGCCGGCCGAGAGCAGGCGGCGGAGTTCGGTGGCGGTCAGCGGCCCGTCGGCGCCGGAGAGGGCGGCGGGCGGGTCGGGGTCGTAGCCGATGGTGCCGATGCCGGCGGAGGTGGCGGCCTGGGCGAGGGGGAGGCCGAGGTGACCGAGTCCGATGACGGCGAGGTCTGCGGGCATGCTGCGGCCGTCCTTCCCGAGCGACTGCGAATGACGTGTGCGCATGACGTGAGCGGCTGGCGATCGTGCATAAGTAGACTAAGCGGATATTTGACCCAGAATAGGGATTGATGGATCAAGGCGGCGGGGTGTTGTCGCCATTGAGCGGAGGGTGGATACCGGAACGCGGCGCGGACAGAATCGACGGACGGGGGGTGTGGCCCCGATCACAGCGGGAGGCAGCGGTGAAGACAGCGATACTGGGACCGGCGCAGCGGGCCGAGGCGCTCGCCCGAATGGCGGAGCGGGAGCTGGACATTCTCGTGGTCGGCGCCGGAGTCGTCGGCGCGGGGACGGCGCTGGACGCCGCGACCCGCGGTCTGTCCACCGGACTCGTCGAGGCGCGGGACTGGGCGTCGGGCACGTCCAGCCGGTCGAGCAAGCTCATCCACGGCGGTCTGCGGTATCTGGAGATGCTGGACTTCGCGCTGGTGCGCGAGGCGCTGAAGGAGCGGGGGCTGCTGCTGGAGCGGCTGGCGCCGCATCTGGTCAAGCCGGTGCCGTTCCTGTATCCGCTGCAGCACAAGGGCTGGGAGCGGTGGTACGCGGGCACCGGTGTGGCGCTGTACGACACGATGTCCATCTCGTCGGGGCACGGCCGCGGCCTGCCCCACCACCGGCACCTCTCGCACCGGCGGGCCCTGCAGGTCGCGCCCTGCCTGAAGAAGGACGCGCTGGTCGGCGCGCTGCAGTACTACGACGCGCAGATGGACGACGCGCGCTATGTGGCGACGATGGTGCGGACCGCGGCCGCCTACGACGCGCAGGTCGCCAACCGGGCGCGGGTGGTGGGTTTTCTGCGCGAGGGCGAGCGGGTGGTCGGCGCGCGGGTGCAGGACGTCGAGGGCGGCGGCGAGTACGAGATCCGGGCGCGGCAGGTCGTCAACGCCACCGGGGTGTGGACGGACGACACCCAGCGGCTGATCGGGGAGCGCGGGCAGTTCCACGTCCGCGCCTCGAAGGGCATCCACCTGGTCGTTCCCAAGGACCGGATCCATTCGACGACCGGGCTGATCCTGCGGACCGAGAAGAGCGTGCTGTTCGTCATCCCGTGGGGGCGGCACTGGATCGTGGGCACGACGGACACGGACTGGGACCTGGACAAGGCGCACCCGGCGGCCTCCAGCGCGGACATCGACTATCTGCTGGAGCATGTGAACGCGGTGCTGGCGACCCCGCTGACCAGGGACGACGTGGAGGGGGTGTACGCGGGGCTGCGTCCGCTGCTGGCCGGGGAGTCGGACGCCACCAGCAAGCTGTCGCGGGAGCACACCGTCGCGCACCCGGTACCGGGGCTGGTCGTGGTCGCGGGCGGCAAGTACACGACGTACCGGGTGATGGCGAAGGACGCGGTGGACGAGGCGGTGCACGGCCTCGACCAGAGGGTCGCGGAGAGCGTCACCGAGGACATTCCGCTGGTCGGGGCCGAGGGCTACCGGGCGCTGTGGAACGCGCGGGCCCGGATCGCGGCGCGCACCGGGCTCCATGTGGCGCGCATCGAGCATCTGTTGAACCGGTACGGCTCGCTCGCCGAGGAGCTGCTGGAGCTGGTGGTGGCCGATCCCTCCCTGGGCGAACCGCTGGCGGCCGCGGACGACTACCTGCGGGCCGAGGCGGTCTACGCCTGCACGCACGAGGGCGCCCGTCATCTCGACGACGTCCTGACCCGGCGCACCCGCATCTCCATCGAGACCTTCGACCGGGGCACCCGCAGCGCCCGCGAGGTCGCCGAGCTGATCGCGCCCGCGCTGGGCTGGGAGCGCGACCAGATCGAGAAGGAGATCACGCACTACCAGAAGCGGGTCGAGGCGGAACGCGAATCCCAGCGGCAGCCGGACGATCTGACGGCGGACGCGGCGCGGCTGGGGGCTCCGGACATCGTGCCGCTGTAGGCGCCGGGCCTCAGTGGTGCCGGGCCGCGCAGAACTCCGCGGTGAGCACCGCCGTGCCGTGCGCCGGGTCGGGCAGGGTGTCGGTGTTGACGCGGTAGCTGACGATGTGGCGGCCGTCGGCGGTGCCCGCGGTCCGGACGTAGGAGCCGTTGATCTCGCCGTCGTGGCCCCAGACGGTGACGCCGCAGGGCAGCCTGGTCGCGTACAGGCCGAGGCCGTAGGTGCCGCCGGTGGCCTTCTCGTCGCGTATCTCGGCCATCTGGCGCGGCGCCAGGAACCGGCCGCGGAGCAGCGCGGAGAAGAAGCGGTTGAGGTCGCCGAGGGTGGTGACCATCTCGCCGGCCGCGCCCGCCCGGCTGGGGTCCAGGGACGTGGCGTCCACCCGCCGGTCGCCGGCCCGGGAGTACGCGCGGCCGTGCGGGCGGGGCAGCACCGGGTCGGTGCCGGGGAAGGAGGTGTGGCCGAGCCGGGCGGGGACGAGGATGCGGCGGCGGATCTCGGTGGCGTACGGGTGCCCGGTGACCGCCCGGATGACCAGGCCGAGCACCAGGTAGTTGGTGTTGGAGTAGGAGTAGCGGGTGCCCGGGGCGGCCACCGGCGGGTGGCCGAGGGCGATCCGCAGCAGCTCGGCCGGGGTGTGGCTGTCGTAGCGGTGGGCGCCGAAGCCGGAGCCGAAGAGCTGTTCCGACAGCCGGGGGTCCCGGGTGTAGTTGAACAGGCCGCTGGTGTGGTCCAGCAGCTGGCGGATCGTCACGGTGCGCAGGGTGCTGCGGTCGCCGTCGCCCGCGGCCGGGACGCCGGGCGGGAGGTGGGCGGCGGCGCTGTCGTGCAGGGACAGCCTGCCCTCGGCGACGAGTTGCAGGACGACCGTCGCGACCAGGGTCTTGGTGAGGCTGCCGGCCCGGAAGTGGTCCCGCGGGCCGATCGCGCGGCCGCTGCGCAGATCGGCCACGCCGGCCGTGGCGTAGCGCGCGGCGGGGTATCCGGCGCGGGTGGTGAGGGCGGCCGCGCCGGGCACGCCGTCGTCGACCAGGCGCTGCAGGGCGGGCCGGGTCGCCGCGGGCGGCCGTTCGGGTGCCCGGTGCGCGACGGGGGCCGGTCCTGACGGGCCGGCGCAGCCCGTCAGGAGGAGTGCGGCCAGCGCGGCCGGGGCACCCGAACGGACCAGGGCGCGGCGCCGGCCGGTGACCGGGGGCGCGGGCGGGGGCGCGGGGGTCGTGGCCGGGCGTGGCGAGCGCTTGCGCATCGTGACTCCCGTTCGTCGGGGCCATCATGACGGGTGTGCGGTGGCGTTCGGCACAGACCCGGGCCTTCCGCATGGCCGTGGATGAGGGAGAATGAAGGCTCTGCCAGGGTGGGTTGTCCGAGTTGGGCCAGTTTGGTGATCGATGGGACGTCGAAGCTGCCAACTCGGCTGGATTGCAGAGGGGATTCAGTGGGCGACGAGGTCGAGATGGACGGCAAAGGGGGCAGGCTGCTCGCCGGGCGGTACCGGCTCGCCGATGTTCTCGGCCGGGGCGGCATGGGCACCGTGTGGCGGGCACGCGACGAGGTCCTGGGCCGCACGGTCGCGGTCAAGGAGCTGCGCTTCCCGGGCGGGGTCGAGGAGGACGAGAAGCGCCGCCTGATCACCCGCACGCTGCGCGAGGCCAAGGCGATCGCCCGGATCCGCAACAACGGCGCGGTGACGGTCTATGACGTGGTCGACGAGGACGACCGCCCGTGGATCGTGATGGAGCTGGTCGAGGGCCGCTCGCTGGCCGAGGTCGTCCGCGACGACGGCCCGCTCACCCCGCGCCGCGCCGCCGAGGTCGGCCTGGTGGTGCTCGACGTGCTGCGCGCCGCGCACGCCGAGGGCATCCTGCACCGCGATGTGAAGCCGTCCAACGTCCTGATCTCCGACGACGGCCGGGTCGTGCTGACCGACTTCGGCATCGCCCAGGTCGAGGGCGACCCCTCCGTGACCTCGACCGGCATGCTCGTCGGCGCCCCCTCCTACATCTCCCCCGAGCGCGCCCGCGGCCACAAGCCGGGCCCGCCCGCCGACATGTGGTCGCTGGGCGGTCTGCTCTACGCCTGCGTCGAGGGCGTTCCGCCGTACGACAAGGGCTCCGCGATCGCCACGCTGACCGCGGTGATGACCGAGCCCGTCGAGCCGCCGAAGAGCGCCGGCGAGCTGGAAGAGGTCATCTACGGCCTGCTGGTGAAGGACCCGGCGGCCCGGCTCGACGACGCCGGTGCGCGGGCGCTGCTGGAGGACGTGCTCCAGGCCCCCGAGGCGAAGACGCCGGAGCCCCCGATGGACGCGACCCGGGCGATGGCGCTGCCGACGGTGCCCCGGGAGCGGGCGGAGCCGAAGCCCAAGGCCAAGCCGAAGCAGAAGCCCGCCGCGAAGGCGCGGCCGGCGAAGACCGCCGCCGCGCCGGTGGCGAAGCCGGCGGCCGGGAAGACGGGCACGTCCGAGGCCGGCGCGGCGGGCGCCGCCGCGTCCGCAAAGGCCGGCACGGGCAAGGCCGGCACGGCCACGGCCGGTGCCGCCTCCGCCGCCGCGGCGAAGACGCCGGCGCGGACCGAGCGCCCGCAGCAGAAGGCGGCCGCCGCCACGGCCGAGGAGACGACCGGCCCCGGCCGGACGGAGACGGACCGTACGGACACCGCCGCCGCGGACCGCCCCGCGGGCGCCCGCCCCGGGTTCGACGCCGAGGCCGCCAAGGAGCGGCTGCGCGGCGCCCTGCAGACCGTCCGCGGCGCCGCCGCCGCGATGGCGGCCCGCGCGGACTCCGGCTCCGGTGACGGCAGCCGCCCGGCGACGCGCGCGTCGGTGACCGACGTCGTCCCGCGCCGGACGCTGATCGTGGTGGCCGTGGTCGTCGTCCTGGCCGTGCTGGGCACGATCCTGGCCGTCTCCCTGGGCGGTGACGACGCGACGGGCAAGAGCGGCAAGTCGTCCGGCAAGCAGGACAAGGCGACGTCCGCGAGCCGGGCGAAGCCCTCGGCGGACGCGGCCGACGCGAGCGGGGACGAGGCCAAGGGCCAGGACGCGTCGAGCCCGCAGCCGCCGCCGAACCTCACCCCCGCCGAGGACACGGGCGGCAAGGACGGCGACGGCGGCAAGGGCGGCAAGGACCTGCCGGGCGGCTTCACCCAGGTCACCAACGGCAGGTTCCACTTCCGTATGGCGATGCCCGAGGGCTTCCACCAGACGGGCACGGCGGGGGAGGGCTCCGGCGCCATATACAGCGCGTCGGGCGGCTTCCCGCGCATCCAGATCGACTACAACGCCAAGCCCGGCGACGACGCGGCGGCCTCGTGGCGCAGCCTGGAGCCGGCCGTGCGCTCCTCCAGCGAGGACTACCACTTCATCGGCATCAAGCCGGTGAAGTGGCGGGACTACCCGACCGTCGCCGACTGGTCGTTCACCCGCCGGCAGAGCGGCGAGAAGGTACGGGTCCTCGACCGCGGCTTCCGCGCCGACGACGACCACGGCTACGCCATCATGATCACCTGCAAGGCGGACGCCTGGTCGGACAAGCCCTGCCAGCAGATGATCAAGACCGCGTTCAAGACCTTCGCGCTGAAGGACTGAGCGGGGCGGCGGACGCGGGGCCCGGGTGCGGGGCCAGGGTGCGGGCCGTGCGGAGGGCACCGGTCGCGCGTCGTTGCGCCGAGCGGGCCGCAAGCGGCGATGCGGGCACGTATCGTAAGACCGCGAAGACCGTACGCATCCGCATTCGGCGGAAAGACGACCGGAAGTGACCGTTGGCGCCGACGCCGGCGGGCGGCTCCGGCGCGACGGTAGACACAGCGCGCGCTGCGGGGAGGCGTCGTGGACGAGTACGCGGGAAGGGTGCTCGCCGAGCGATACCGCCTGCCGTTGCGGCCCCTCGGCGACGACGACTTCACCGAGACCCGGGCGTTCGACACCTTCAGCGGCCAGGAGGTGCTGGTCCGTCAGGTGCCGCTGCCGGAGGTCGTCGAGGCGGAGGTCGTGGGCGCACCGGCGGCGGGTCCCGGCGAACGGGGCACGGGCGGCGGCCGCTTCGGCGCCGCGCGGGTGACGGCCGGGTTGCCGGCGGGGAAGGCTGACCGCAGTCCCGCCGACCCCACCGTGCGCCGCGCGCTGGACGCCGCGACGACGGCCGCGCAGCTGGCCGACCACCCGCGGCTGGAGCAGGTCTTCGACGCCTTCGCCCAGGACGGCAGCCTCTGGATCGTCGCGGAGCTGCTCACCGCCCGCCCGCTGTCCGCGCTGCTGGCCGAGCGGCCGCTGTCCCCGCACCGGGCCGCGGAGATCGCCGCGGACCTGCTGACCGCGCTGCGGGTGCTGCACGCCAACGGCTGGCTGCACCGCAACATCACCGCCCGTACCGTCCTGGTCTGCGACGACGGCCGGGCCATCCTGACCGGCCTGGCCGCGGGCGCGGCCCAGGAGGCGCTGTGCGGCTACGACTCGCCCGCCGCGGCCGGGGCGCCACGGGACCGGGCCGCCGCGGACGGACCGGCAGGGGACGGGCCGGAGGCCGACGGGCCCGCCGCCAGGACCTCGCTGACCAAGCCCGTGCCCGGCGACGACGCCCCGTACGGCCGGCCCTCCGCCGGGCTCGCCGCCGAGCGGGCGCGGCAGGCGCGGCTGACCGCCATCGGCCCGGTCACCGAGCGCTGGGCGCCCGAGCAGGCCGGACCGGTGCACGAGAACTGGCAGTTGGCGCCGCCGGTCGGCCCGGCCACCGACCTGTGGGCCGTCGGCGCGCTGCTCTACCGCAGCGTGCAGGGGCAGCCGCCGTTCCCGGAGGACAGCGTCACCGAACTGGCGCAGCTGGTCTGCTCGCAGCCGCCGGCGGTCGCCGAGGAGTGCGGGGCGCTGCGTCCGGTCGTGGAGTCCCTGCTGCGCCAGGACCCCGCCGACCGCCCGGATTTCGAGGAGCTGAGCGGCTGGCTGCGCTCGCTGATCCGTACGGCGCCGGAGCCGGAGGCCGGCAGCCTGCTGGTGACGGTGCCGGCGTCGCAGGGCGCCGATCCGGGGCGGCTGCCGATCGTGCGGCGCCGCGGTGAACTCGTCCGCAAGGGGCGCCACAAGAAGACCCGGGCATCGCGGCGCGCGCGGCCGCAGCCGGCACCGGCCGCCGTCGGGGCGGACCGGGCGCCGGCCGCCGCGGCCGCCCCGCCCGTCCCCGAGGCGCCGGAGCGGTCCGCGCCGCACGCTCCGGCGCCCCGTCCGCCGCGCCCCCCGAAGCAGCCGGGGCCGCTGGGTCAGCCCGCGCCGGTCCGGGCGGAGCGGCCCGCCGAGCCGTTCGCCGGGGCCGCCGGGGACGCGGACCGGGACCCGTACGAACAGCAGACGCTGGGCCAGGTCGGGCTGGCCTCCGGGCCGCGCCAGGGGCACCCGGCGCGCGCCCCGCGCCGCCTCGGCCGGCTGCTGCTCACCGTGGTCCTGCTCCTCCTCGTCGGCGCGGTCGTCTACGCGCTGGCGTTCCTGCCCGGCGCCGGGCGGGACAAGGGGGCCGGCGGGCGCGGCGCGGAGCGTGCGAGCACCTCGGGCGCGGCGCCCGGCACCGGGCCCACACCGTCCGCCGGCCCGGAGAAGGGCGACGGCGGGGCCCCCGGCGCGCCGCCGGCGACCCGGCCGACCGGTGCCGCCGACGGCTACGAGGTCCGCCGCGACCCCGGGGGCTTCCAGATCGCGGTCCGCAAGGACTGGCAGCGGCGCGGGGCGAACGACCGGCGCCAGGTGCGGTACGTCGGCGGGGACTTCGAGCTGGTGGTGGTGCCGGGCCGGGACACCACGGCGCACTCCGGCACCGACCCCATGGCGTACATGCAGGACAAGGAGCCCGAGCTGGCCCCGTACCGCTCCTCCGGGTGGGCGTCGGCCTCCGGTCTGCAGCGGATCGACGTCGGGAAGACGGCGATGGCCGAGGGCACCTTCTCCTGGCGGGACGGCAGCGGCCGCGAGGTGTACGTGCGCAACCTCGCGATGATCCACAACGGCCGCTACCACCTCGTCCTCGTCATCGGCCCGGACAGCGGCCGGCACGAGGTGGACAAGCTCTACGAGCAGGCGACGAGCAGCTACCGGCCGCGCTGAGGCGGCCGGGCGGCGGGGCCCGTCACCGGCTCAACTCCCGCTCCAGCGGGGTCCGGAAGCGCGGGGTGACGCGGACGTCCCCGATCCAGTCCGTCAGCCGGGCCGCCTCGGCCGCCACCGCGGCGGCCGCCTCGCCGCCGCTGTCCGCCAGCCGCCAGACGATCTCGCCGTCCGCGCGCTGGGCCCAGCCGCCGATGATCCGGCCGCACCACCACACCGTCGGCCCGATGTTGCCGCTGCGGTCGAAGAGCTGCGGTACGCGGGCCGGGTCGAGGTACCAGTCGCGGGCCTTCCAGCCCATCGCGGTGGGGTCGAGGCCGGGCAGCAGGGCGGCCCAGGGGGCGGGGGCGGCGACCGGTTCGAGGTCGTCGGGCAGCGCGACGCCGGGGGCGCCGTCGTCCAGGTCCACCTCGACGGCCCCGACGGCGGCCAGGGCCTGCCGGGTCGCGGTGAGCGTCCACCCCGTCCACCACGTGAGGTCCTCGACGGTCGCCGGGCCGTACGCGGCGAGCCAGCGGCGGGCGAGGGCGGCGCGCGCCTCGGGGGCCGGCGGCGCGGGCAGTTCGGCGAACGCGGTGCCCGGCCGCCAGCGGAAGGAGCTGCTGGTCCAGCCGCCGCGCGGGCGTCCGCGCCGGATGCGGCCCTCGGCGGCCAGGGTCCGCAGGATGCGGCTGGAGACGGCGACCGTGGCCTGGTACGGCTTGCCGGGGGAGTTCACGACGGTCTCGCGCAGGTCGGGCACCTCGGCGGCGAGTTCGGCGGCGGTGGCCTCGCCGTGGGCGCGCAGCGCGGCCAGCGTCCGCGCCTCGACGTCGGCCAGCCGCCGCTCGTCCCAGCCCGGGGCGCCCTCGGTGAGCCACTTGAGCGTGCCCGCCCGCTCCTTGGCGGCGATCGCCCGCGCGGTGGACGAGACGACGACCGGGGTCAGTGCGGCGCCGACCGCGAAGAGGGTGCGGCGCATGCACAGCAGCCGGACCAGTGATCCGTCGTCGTACAGCGCGCGTTCCACCGCGGCCGGGTCCGGGGCGGCCAGCCGGGCGCAGGCCGCCAGATGGACCGTCGCCGGGTCGCTGGCGTGCAGCGCCACGACCGCGTCGGCGACCTCCTCGCTGCGGGCGGCGCGGTGCGCGGGCGCGAGCAACTGCCGCCGTCCGAGGCGGGCACGGCGTTGGGCGGTGTCGATACGGG
This sequence comes from Streptomyces angustmyceticus, assembly GCF_019933235.1. NCBI lineage: Bacteria > Bacillati > Actinomycetota > Actinomycetes > Kitasatosporales > Streptomycetaceae > Streptomyces > Streptomyces angustmyceticus. Next base: position 4,610,098 of record NZ_CP082945.1, read on the forward strand.
GGCGCGAGCGGGTCATACGGTGACGGTACGGGGCGGGTAGGACAGGTGGTGTCCTACCCGGGCGTCGCCTCTTCGGGGGCCTGTCCGGGCGGGGCCCCGCCGTCACCCCGCCCGGCGCCGTACCGCTCCCGCAGCTCCCGTTTGAGCACCTTGCCCAGGGTGGCGCCGCGCGGCAGGGCGGCCGGCAGCTCCAGGCGTTCGGGGAGCTTGTGCGGGGCGAGGCCCTGGGCGAGGAGGTGCGAGCGGACCTCGTCCAGGGTCAGCGCGGCGGCTCCCGGCGGCTGCTCGACGACGGCGCAGACGCGTTCCCCGCGCCGGTCGTCCGGCAGCCCGATGACCGCCGCGTCGGCGACGCCGGGGTGCCGATGGAGGAGTTCCTCGATCTCCTGGGCGGAGATGTTCTCGCCCTTGCGGATGATGATGTCCTTGAGGCGGCCGGTGACGACGAGGTGGCCGGTGGGCGTGAGGCGGCCGAGGTCGCCGGTGGGCAGAAAGCCGTCGGCGTCGAAGGGGGACGGCTCGTCGAGGTAGCCGCGGCAGACGGCCGGGCCGCGCACGGATATCTCCCCGGTGCCCGGGGCGATACGGATGTCCATGCCGGCGGGGGGCCGCCCGTCGGTGGTGGCGAGGAGTTCGGGGCTGTCGTCCGGATCGCCCATGGTGACCATCGGGGCCTCGGTCAGGGCGTAGCCGTGGGCCAGCCGGCAGCCGAGTGCGGCGACGACCTCGTGGTGGAGCGCGGGCGGCCGGGGCGCCCCGCCGCCTGCCAGCAGCCGCAGCGACGGCAGCAGCCGGCGGCCCGGCGGCAGTGTGCGCTGTTCGCCGAGGAAGAGGGAGTAGAAGGCGGTGGAGCCGCCGGCGATCGTGACGCGGTGGCGGCGGTAGGCGGGCAGCGAGCCGGGCAGCGCGAAGTGTTCCAGCAGGACGGCCGGGATGCCGTGCAGCAGGAGCAGGACGGTGTAGTCGGGGCCCGCGACATGGGCGTAGGGGAAGGCCATCGAGCCGACGTCGGACGGGCGCGGGCGCAGCGCCTCGCCCAGGGTGCGGCCGGCGGTGCGCAGGCTGTGGTCGGTGTGCAGCACCCCCTTGGGGCCCGCGGTGGTGCCGGAGGTCCAGTAGATCCACCGGACCTCGTCGGCGTCGGCGGGCGGCGGGGGCAGCACGGCCGGGTCGGCGTCGGGGAGGGTGCCGTACGCGTCGAGGACGGTGAGCGGTCCTGCCAGGCGGGCGGCCAGCCGGCGGGCCATCGCGCCGTGGTCGAAGCCGCGCAGGACGCCGGGGACGGCGAGGAAGGCGGCACCGGTGCGGCGCAGCACCTGGCCCACCTCGTGGTCGCGGTAGAGCGGGACGACCGGGCTCTGGACGGCGCCGATCCGGGCCAGGGCGAGGCTGAGCAGCACGGTCTCGATCCGGGTCGGCAGCTGCCAGACGACCCGGGTGCCGGGCCGTACGCCGCGTTCGTACAGGCCGGCCGCGACCCGTTCCGCGCGTTCGTGCAGGGCGCCGAAGGTGATCCGCCGCTCGTGCCGGGCGGACGCGGCGCCCTGGACGAGGGCGGTGGCGCCGGGGCTGCGGGCGGCCCGCCAGGCGACCAGGTCCCAGAGCGTGCTGCCGGTCATCCGCCCCTCCCACAGAGCTGACGAAGCGTCAGGCCAAGTGCCGAGATTAGAGGCCGGCGCCTTGTCGGTCCAGGGGGCCGCGGCTAGCCTGATAGCTGACGGCCCATCAGAAACGGTCGAGGGGGCGGCGATGGACCTCACGTACTCACCGGAAGAGGAAGACTTCCGGGCCCGGCTGCGCACCTGGCTCGGCGAGGTGCTGCCGGGCCTCCCCCCGAAACCCGCCGCGCGCGACTGGCCCGGCCGGCGGGCGTACGACACGGCCTGGCAGCGGATGCTGTTCGACGCCGGATACGCGGGCCTGCACTGGCCGCGGGACGCCGGCGGGCAGGGCGCCACCCCCACCCAGCACCTGATCTTCCTGGAGGAGACCGAGCGGGCCGGCGCGCCCTACGTCGGCGCGAACTTCGTCGGGCTGCTGCACGCCGGGCCCACCCTCGCCGCCGAGGGCAGCCCCGGGCAGCGCGCCCGCTGGCTGCCGCCGATCCTGCGCGGCGACGACGTCTGGTGCCAGGGCTTCAGCGAACCGGACGCCGGCTCCGACCTCGCCGCGCTGCGCACCCGGGCCGTGCGCGACGGGGACAGCTACGTCGTCAGCGGCGCCAAGATCTGGACCTCGCACGCCGAGGTCGCCGACTGGTGCGAACTCCTCGTCCGCACCGACCCGGACGTGCCCCGGCACCGCGGCATCAGCTGGCTGGCGATGCCGATGGACGCCCCGGGGGTGACCGTCCGGCCGCTGCGCACCCTGGCCGGCTCGACGGAGTTCGCCGAGGTGTTCCTCGACGAGGTGCGGATACCGGTCGGCAACCGCGTCGGCGCGGAGAACGACGGCTGGCGGGTGACGATGGTGACGCTGTCCTTCGAGCGCGGCACCGCCTTCGTCGGCGAGGTGGTCGCCTGCCGCCGGGTGCTCGGCGCGCTGGCCCGGGCGGCGCGCGCCAACGGCCGCTGGGACGATGACGTGCTGCGCCGCACACTGGGCCGGCTGAACGCGGAGTTCGCGGCGCTGTGGCGGCTGACCCAGTGGAACGTGAGCGAGGCGCAGCACGGTGGCGGCGTGCCGGGGACCGGCGGCTCGGTCTTCAAGCTCCGCTACTCCCACGCCCGCCAGGAGCTCTACGACGCGGCGGCCGAGGTGCTCGGCGCCGGCGCGCTGGACGCGGACCACGAGTGGGTCGCGGACCGGCTGTCGTCCCTCTCGTACACCATCGCGGCCGGTACCTCGCAGATCCAGAAGAACATCGTCGCCGAGCGCGTCCTCGGCCTGCCGAAGGGGCGGTGACGTGGACTTCCGACTCACCGAGGAGCAGCGGGCGTTGCGGGACGGCACCCGCGAGCTGCTGGCCAAACGCTTCGGCCGGGAGCGACTGCGGGCCGCGGTCGACGCCCCGGGGCTGGACCGTGCGCTGTGGCGGGAGCTGGGCGGGGCCGGGTTCTTCGCGCTGCGGCTGCCCGAGCGGGCCGGCGGGGTGGGGCTCGGCCTGCCGGAGGCGGTGCTGGTCCTGGAGGAGGCCGGGCGGGCGCTGCTGCCGGGGCCGCTGGTGGCCTGCCAGCTGCTGGCCGGGGCGGTGGACGGGGTCGCGGCCGGCGAGCGGATCGTCGCGCTGTGCGAGGCGGAGCGGGACCCGGTGCTGTGGGAACACCCCGGGGACTGCGATGAGTTGATCTTGGTGGAGGGCGGGGCGGGCCGCGGCGGCGCCGGGCCCGGTGGTGGGTCCGGCGACGGCCCCGGGGGCGCGCTGAGGGGCGCACAGGGGCGCACGGGCGGGGCCTGTCGGAGCGCGGCGGACCGGATCGCCCGCGCCCCGTTCACCTCCCTCGACCCCCTCACCCCCCTCGCCCGCGTCACGGACCTGCGCCGCACCGCGCCCCTCGCCCTGGACGTGCCCCGGCTCCGCCGCGAGGCCGCCCTGCTCACCGCGGCCCAGCAACTGGGCAGCGCCGTCCGCACCGTCGAGATGGCGGTGGGCCACGCCCGCGAGCGCGAGCAGTTCGGGGTGCCCATCGGCACGTTCCAGGCGATCAAGCACCTGTGCGCGCAGATGCTCGTCCGGGCGGAAATCGCCCGAAGTGCGGTGTATGCGGCGGCGGTCACGGAGCGTGCCGACGAAGTCACGGCCGCGAAGCTGCTCGCCGACGAGGCCGCGGTGCGCAATGCGCGGGACTGCCTGCAGGTGCACGGCGGGATGGGCTTCACCTGGGACGTCGACGTCCATCTGCATCTCAAGCGGGCCTGGTTGCGGGCCGAGCGCTGGGGGTCGGCCCGCGAGGCGGAGGAACTGCTGGCGGACGGCCTGCTCGCCTGACGGGGCCGGACGGCGGCCGCCGCGGTGACGGGTGGCGCCCGGCGATGCCGGACTCGGGCAACTCGTATGCGAAATGTCGGACTCGCCACACAGAAACGGTCACGCAGTGTCGATATCGGGTTGTGTCCTGGGCGTGACTCGTCACAGGGGGGAGTCGGCGCGCGGCTCGGGTACCCTCCGTGGGGTGCGAGTGGTTCTGTGGCGCAACGGACCCGGTGTCGTCGGTGAGACGGCTCCGGGGTACGGACTGCGCGCCGCTCGCCCTTGGGCGGGGCCCGGTCGCCCCCCTTGTTCGACTCCCCGCAAAGTGCGTCGCACAGTATGCAGGACGCATACTCCCTTGCGCTGGAATATGCCCGAAGCGCTTGTTGGGGTGACTCAACGTCAACCATGCTGTGCTTCACCGGGGTCACGCACCGTGACTCCGTGGAGGCGCGAGGCGATGTTTCCGCCGGTTCGGATGGTGTGAGCGGTGCAGGTGCTTCAGGTTCAGTTGGACGTACGGCCCGACCCGGCCGAGGTGGGGCGGGCCCGGCGGTGGGCCCGGTCGCGGCTCGTGGGTTCCGGTATAGGGGCCGACGAACCACTCGCGGAGACACTGATCCTCTTGATCTCCGAGCTCGTCACCAACGCCGTGGTGCACACCGGCGCGGCGGCCGAGCTGCGGATGTGCTTCTCCGGCTCGGGCGCCGTGGTCGGCACCGTCCGGGTCGAGGTGGTGGACGCCAGCGCCCGCCCGCCCCGTCAGCGGCACGCCGACGGCGACGACACCAACGGCCGCGGCCTGGAGCTGGTGGACGGCCTGGCCGACCGCTGGGGATGGCAGCAGGAGGGCGGCGGCAAGCGGATCTGGTGCGAGGTGGACCGCGGCCAGCCGCTGCTGATGGCGTCCGGATCCGACCTGGGGGCCTACGAACCGCAGCACGCGACGCCGCACGCCGTCTCGCACCAGGCGTGACCGCCCGGCCCGCTACGCAGGGTGAGATTTCCGGCGTATGCGGCAAAGCCGGGCGTCACTCCTGCGGCCCCCACCGGGTGTTGACGCGGCGTGCCCGGTTGATCACTCTTGGATGGAGCGATGCGCCGCGAGGGGACGTCGAGGTCGTGGGGCCGGGATGCCGGCCGGGGCCTCGGCGAGTGCGGATCGCGGCCTGGCGGGTTCCCCGCGACAGCGGGAGTGGTGGCGGTCCGCGGTGCCGTGCTCGGGGCGCGCACGGGCGCATCGCCACCGGCCGGCCGGGCGCCGTCGGGCCGCCGGCCGTCAGGGGCGGCGGCCCGTCGCGGCCCGCTCAGAGGATCGCCACGGGCGCGACCGGTGCCCCGGAGCCCCCGACGAACGGCTCGGCCATCGCGGACAGCAGGAACGTGTACCGCCCCGCCTCGGCGCAGGCCGCCGACAGCTCCTCCAGATTCCAGTTCTGGCCCTGCAGCATGCCCATCTCGACGAGGTGCAGCGCGTGCACCGGCATCCAGAGGTTCTCGATCTCCGGCGGGAAGATCTCGAAGGTCAGGGTGTCGTTGGCGACCGCCGCGACATCGCGCGCGTGGAACCACTCCGGGGTGCGCACCGACAGGCCGGGTGACGGGAACGCGTAGGACTGCCGGTCGCCGTCGAGGTAGTGCCGCAGCTGCCCGGTCCGTACGAGCACGATGTCGCCGGCCCGCACCGTCGTCCCGGCCAGCTCCTCGGCGGCGTCCAGGTCCTCCGGCGTGACGGCGTGCCCGCCGGACAGCCGGTCGGTGCCGTGGACGCGGGCCACGTCCAGGAGGATCCCGCGCGAGACGAGCGGGGCGGCCTTCTCGATGCCGAGGCGGGTGGCGCCGGCGTGCGCGGTGACCGAGTCGGCGGGGCGGTTGTTGTAGAGCCGCCCCGAGTGGGAGACATGGGCGAGGCCGTCCCAGTGGGTGGCGGCCTGGAGGCCCATCGTGACCGCGTCGTCCGTCGTCGCGACCGTGCCGGGGCCGAAGATCTCCTGGTTGACGGCGGTCATGGTGTGCAGCGGGTTGACCCGGCCGGGGATCACGCCGGTCTGTACGCCGTCCTGCCGGAGCGGGAGGGCGAGCGGCACGCGGCGGCCGCTGCGGACGCCGGCGGCGGCCTCCCGTACGACCCGGTCGGTGATCAGGTTGAGGGTGCCGATCTCGTCGTCCGCCCCCCAGCGCCCCCAGTTGTTCACGCGTTCGGCGATGTCGTGGAACTCCTGCGGCAGGGGCATGGGCCCTCCTCGGGCGGCCGGGTTCGATGCGCTCCGGGGTCTTGTGTTCGTTCGGTGTCTGCTCAAAAATCTAACGGTCCGTCAGAAACTGCGGGAAGGGTCACGGCATGGGGAACTTCTTGGCCGGCAAAGTGATCGCCGTCACGGGGGCGGGCCGCGGCATCGGCCGGGCGGTGGCTCTCGCCTGCGCGGAGCAGGGCGCCCGGGTGATCGTCAACGACTACGGGGTCGCCATCGACGGCGGCGGACCCAGCAGTGAGGTCGCCGAGGCCGTGGTGAAGGAGATCGAGGCGGCCGGCAAAACGGCCTCCGCGGTCGCCGACGACGTGTCCACCATGGCCGGCGGACAGCGGATCGTGGACACCGCGCTGGCGCAGTACGGGCGGATCGACGGCGTGGTCTGTGTCGCCGGGATCCTGCGGGAGCGGATGCTCTTCAATATGTCCGAGGAGGAGTGGGACCCGGTGATCGCCACCCACCTGAAGGGGACGTTCACCGTCTTCCGCGCGGCGTCCGCGGTCATGCGCCGCCAGGGCTCCGGGACCCTGCTGGGCTTCACCAGCGGCAACCACCAGGGATCGGTGTCCCAGGCCAACTACGCGTCCGCCAAGGGCGGCGTCATCTCGCTGGTCCGCAGCGCCGCGCTGGGCCTGCACAAATACGGGGTGACGGCCAACGCGGTGGCCCCGGTGGCGCGGACGAGGATGTCGGCGAACGTACCGATGGAACTGACGGAGATCGGCGAGCCGGAGGACGTCGCGGCGCTGGTCGTCTACCTGCTGAGCGACCGGGCCCGGGAGATCACCGGGCAGGTCTACACGGTCGCCGGGCCGAAGATCGCGGTGTGGGCCCAGCCGAGGGAGCTTCGCTCCGTGCACGCCGACGGGGGTGGGTGGACGCCGGAGCGGGTGGCGGAGGCGCTGCCGGGTTCCGTCGGGGCCGATCCCATGCCGATGCTGGCGCGGGTGGCGGAGATGGCGGCCGCGGCGGATGCGGGGGCGCGGCCGAACGTGTAGGTCTTTCCGCGTCTTTGGCTTTCCCGCCGTGGTTGTTGATCGCCGTTTGCCGCCCGCTGGCGCGGTGCGCTCGCCGTTGCTCCCCGTGGGTGGGTGGGGTCAGGTGGGCGGGGGTGGGCGAGGGAGGTTTTTGTGGACTTTGAGTTCGGGAGTGGGGACGAGGGGTTTCGGGCGGAGGCTCGTGACTGGCTTGCGGGGCATCTCGTGGGTGTCTATGCCGAGTTGGCGGGGCGCGGCGGGCCCGGGAGCGAGCACGAGGGGGTCGAGGGGCGGCGGGCCTGGGAGCGGGAGTTGGGGGCCGGTGGGTGGATCGGGCTCGGGTGGGAGTGCGCGGAGGGGGCGTACGGGAACCGGGTGGGGAGTCTGACGCAGCAGGTGGTGTGGGCCGAGGAGTATGCGCGGGCCAGGGCGCCGGGGCGGGCGGGGCACATCGGGGAGAACCTGTTGGCGCCGACGCTGCTCGCGTACGGGGACGAGGCGCAGCGGCGGAGGTTCCTGCCGGCCGTGGCCCGGGGCGAGGAGTTGTGGTGCCAGGGGTACAGCGAGCCGGAGGCCGGGTCGGATCTGGCGGGGCTGCGGACGGTGGCGGTCCGGGACGGCGGCGGGTATCGCGTCAGCGGGCAGAAGGTCTGGACGTCGCTGGCCCGGGAGGCCGACTGGTGTTTCGTGCTGGCGCGGACGGATCCGGGCGAGCGGCGGCATCGGGGGCTGTCGTTCCTGCTGGTGCCGATGGACCAGCCGGGGCGGATCGAGGTGCGGCCGATCCGGCAGATGTCGGGGACGGCGGAGTTCAACGAGGTGTTTTTCGACGGGGCGAGGGCCCCGTACGTGGTGGGCGGGGAGGGCGCCGGCTGGCGGGTGGCCATGGGGCTGCTGGCGCGGGAGCGGGGGGTGTCCACGCTCGTGCAGCAGATCGGGTTCGCGGCGGAGCTGGCGGAGGTCGTGGCGGCCGCGGTGCGCTCCGGTGCGCTGCGGGACCCCGTGCTGCGTGACCGACTCGTCGCGCAGTGGGCCGAGTTGAAGGTCATGCGGTGGAACGCGCTGCGGACCCTGGGCGCGGCCGGGGACGCCGGTGCGCCGAGTGTGGCGAAGCTGCTGTGGGGCGGCTGGCATCAGCGGCTGGGCGAGCTGGCGATGCGGGTGCGCGGGGCCGCCGCGGCGCTGGGCCCCGCCGACTGGACCGCGCGGGCGCCGTACGAACTCGACGCGCTGCAGCGGCTGTTCCTGTTCACCCGGGCCGACACCCTCTACGGCGGCTCGGACGAGATCCAGCGGAACATCATCGCCGAGCGGGTGCTCGGCCTGCCCAGAGTGGAGCGGATGTGAGAGGTGTCGTGTTCGACGGCGAGCAGCCCCGGGTCGTGGACGACCTGGAGGTGCGGGAGCCGGGGCCGGGCGAGGTGCTGGTCGGCATCCGGGCCGCGGGGCTGTGCCACAGCGATCTGTCGGTGGTCGACGGGACCATCCCGTTTCCGGTGCCGGTGGTGCTGGGGCACGAGGGGGCGGGGGTGGTCGAGGCCGTGGGCGCGGGCGTCGGCCATGTGGAGCCCGGTGATCATGTCGCGCTGTCGACGCTGGCCAACTGCGGGGCGTGCGCGGAGTGCGACCGGGGGCGGCCGACGATGTGCCGGAAGGCGATCGGGATGCCCCAGAAGCCGTTCCGGCGCGGCGAATCCGAGCTGTTCAGCTTCGCGTCGAACTCGGCGTTCGCGGAGCGTACGGTCGTCAAGGCGGTGCAGGCGGTGAAGATCGCCGAGGACATTCCGCTGACGTCGGCCGCGCTGATCGGCTGCGGGGTGTTGACCGGGGTCGGGGCGGTGCTCAACCGGGCGAAGGTGGACCGCGGGGACTCCGTCGTGGTGATCGGGGCGGGCGGGATCGGCCTCAACGTCCTCCAGGGGGCGCGGATCGCCGGGGCGTCGGTGATCGTGGCGGTGGACGCCAACCCCGCGAAGGAGACGGTGGCGCGGCAGTTCGGAGCCACCCACTTCATCGACGCGTCGGCGGCGCCGGACGGCGTCAAGGCGGTGAAGGAGATCCTGCCGACCGGCGCCGACCATGCCTTCGAGTGCGTGGGCAGCACCCGGCTGATCCGGCAGGCCGTCGACCTCCTGGACCGGCACGGCCAGGCGGTGCTGCTCGGCGTGCCGCCGGCCAGTGCGGAGGCGTCGTTCCGGGTGTCGTCGATGTACCTGGACAAGTCGATCCTGGGCTGCCGCTACGGCTCGTCCCGCCCGCAGCGGGACATCGCGCTCTACGCCCGGCTGTATCGCGAAGGGCGCCTGCTGCTCGACGAGTTGGTGACGAAGACGTACCCCGTGGAGGACTTCGCGAAGGCGGCGGACGACGCTCATCACGGGCGGGTGGCGCGGGCGGTGCTGACCTTCGGGTGAGGTGTGCCGGCCGGCTCCGGCCCGATCCTGAGGAACTCCGGCCCTGGCGGATCACTCCGTTACCGGCAGGCACTCGGCGAGCAGGGCGACGACGTCGCGCCAGGCCCGCCGCGCGTGCTGTGGGTGGTAGCCGACGCCGGGGCGCACGGGGTGGCCGACCGATGGGTGGTGGAAGGCGTGCAGGGCTCCGCCGTAGACCGCGAGGCGCCAGTCGACGCCCGCGGCCTGCATCTCGGCGGTGAACGCGTCCCGTTGCGCGGGCGGCATGATCGGGTCCTCCGACCCGACCCCGGCCCACACCGGGCAGCGGATGCGTGCCGCCTCGCCCGGCCGGCCCGTGGTCAGTGCGTTGACCGTCCCGATCGCACGCAGGTCCACGCCGTCGCGCCCGAGTTCCAGCGCGATCGCACCCCCGGTGCCGTAGCCGACGGCGGCGATCCGGTCGGGGTCGGCCCGCGGTTCGGCACGCAACACGTCGAGCGCCGCGTGGCCGATGCCCCGCATCCGGTCGGGGTCGGCGAGCAGCGGCATGCAACGGGCCAGCATCTCCTCGGGGTCGTCCAGATAGCGCCCGCCGTGGAGGTCGAAGGCCAGCGCCACATATCCCAGCTCGGCCAGCGCATCGGCCCGGCGGCGCTCGACGTCGCTGAGCCCCGTCCCTTCGGGGCCGATCAGGACCGCGGGCCGGCGGCCGGCACCGGCGGGGAGCGCGAGGTGCCCGGTCATCGTGAGGGCGTCGGCCGGGTAGGTGACCGTGCGCGTGGTGATCGTCGTCATGAGGTGGGACGGTAGTGACCGTCGAGCCCGGTGGGGCCGGTGTTCACCGAGGGCAGACGGTGGTCCGCCCCGGCTGTACCACCGGGCCGGCCGTGCTCACCCGCCGAGTTGCCCGAAGGAACCCCGGTGGAAGAGGAGCGGGCCGTGTGCGGCGGCGGACGGGTCCGTGCCGAGGGCTTCGACGTGGCCGACCACGATCAGGTGGTCGCCGCCGGTGTGCACGGCCTGGATCGTGCAGTCGATCCAGGCGGGCACGCCCGCGAGCCGTGGTGAACCGGTCGCCGGCGCGGCGGTGTGGTCCACACCGGCGAACTTGTCGCCGCCGCTGACCGCGAAGCCCCGGCACAGCTCGCCCTGGCCTGCGCCGAGGACGTTGACGCAGAACACCCCGGCGCGGGCGATCCGCGGCCAGGTCGTCGACGTGCGCGCCACCATGAACACCACCAGCGGCGGGTCGAGGGAGAGCGAGGCGAAGGACTGGCAGGCGAGACCGGCCGGCCCCGGCTCGCCGGGGGACGTGATGACCGTGACGCCGCTGGCGAAGTGCCCCAGGACCGCGCGGAATTCGGCCGGGTCCAGGGGGGCGCGCTCGTCGTCGCGTACCGCCCGCAGCGCCGGCCGAGGGTGGGGATCGGCGGGGGCGGCGGCCGTGGTGGGCGCGCCGACGGAGCGCAGGTACCGCACGGCCGTGGCCGCCATTGCAGCGTGTCCCATCATGGCTTCATTGAATCTGATGCAGCGTCAGATGTGAAGGAGCGGGACGCCGCGGCCACCCGCACGTGTGGTTTGCCGGGCGATCCGGGGCGATCTCGGCTGATTCGGGGGAGATTGGGAAGCGGATTCCTGATTGCGTGTCGACCGCGCGGGTAGCGTCCACCCCGGCCGCGTCCGTAGCCGAACACGGGGGAGAGTTCCGGTACATGGCCGATGCCAGAGCGTCGTCAGCTTCGTCCGCCGCGTCACCCACCTTCGACGAGGTCTTCTGCGGGCTGTTGCCCCGCCTCTACCGGAGGGCGGTGATGCTGGCCGGATCGCGACAGTCCGCGGAGGACGTGGTGCACGAGGCCTACCTCAGACTCGCGGCGCGTCCGCAGCGCTTCCTCGCCCATCCGGAGCCGTACGCCTACGCCTTCACCGCCGTGCTCAACGTCGCCCGGGACGCCTACCGCAAGGACCGGCGCCAGGTCCTGGTCGACGGGATGGACGGCGTGGAGGAGGGCGGGGCGGGCGCGGGATCCGGTGCGGCCCCGGGCGGCTGGGACGGCGGGGTGGAGCGGCGGCAGGCCGAGATCGAAGCGGTGCGGCTGCTGGGGAAGCTGTCGCACCGGCAGGCCGGCATCGTCATCCTGGTCGACCTCGACGGCTACACCCTCGACCAGGCCGCCAAGATCATGAAAGTGCACCGTGGTACCGCCGCCCGCCATCGCGCCCGCGCGCTGGACAGGCTCCGCGCCTACCTCGTTGCATCGGAGCACGGGCAGGCCGGGAGGTGAGCGGCGCGGTGGGTGTGGGGCCACGCTACGACGGCGGTGCGGGCAGTGCGGGCGGCGGCGGCCGGGACTTCGGGGGCGGCCGGGGCGGCGGCCCCGGGGACGACGCCGAAGCGCTGCTGCGGGCCCGGCTGCGGCTCGCGGACGAACAGATCGAGACACCGCCCGGCCTGTGGGGCCGCGTCAGGGACCCCGGCGCCACGCCGGCCCCCGCCGTGGCCGCACTGCCCCGGAGGCGGCCGTACGCGGTCGCGCTCGTGGTGGCGGCCGCGGTGGCCGCGGTGGTGCTGAGCGTGTGGTGGCTGGTGCGCCCCGGGCCCGTCGCGCTGCGGCCGGCGGGCCCGCCGGCGACGGTGAAGGTCACCGTCTACAACAGCGAACGGGCCTGCCGTACGGGCCGCTCCCTGGAGTGTGCCCTGCGGCTGGCCAGGGACCCGCGCGCCGAGTACGCCGCGCGCGGCAACTCCGCCGGCCGGGTCTGGCACGGCGACGGCCTCGCCGCGCACTGCGTGGTGACCGACGGCCGGATGGTCCGCGACGAGGCGGGCGTCACCTCCACCCGCTGGTATCTCGTCACCACCGGGCAGGGCGTGCGTGGGTGGCTGCCGGGGGTGCGGACGCGGAACACCCGCGAGGTGCGGGAGTGCCCGGGGGGGGAGAGGTAGGGCGGGCGGCCGCCGGGCCGGGGGTGCGCCTGTGGTCCGGGGCCGGGGCCGGACCGTGGCCGGAACGGTCGGCTCCGCCCGTACGGTCCGGATCACCGGCCCCGGTAGGCGGGGGTGCGGCGTGCCACGAAGGCGGCGACGCCCTCCTGGGCGTCCGTCGTCGTCATATTGATCTCCTGGGCGGTGGCCTCGGCGGCGAAGGCCGTCGCCCGGTCGGCGTCGAGCGAGGCGTTGACCAGCTGCTTGGTCAGGGCCAGTGCCCGGGTCGGGCCCGTCGCCAGCCGCTCCGCCCACTCCCGTGCCGTCTTGGTCAGCTCGCCGTCGGGGACGACGCGGTTGACCAGTCCCAGCCGGGCCGCCTCGGCAGCCGGTACGGCGTCGCCGAAGAACATCAGCTCCTTGGCGCGCTGCGGGCCGATCAGCCGCGGCAGGAGGTAGGCGCCGCCGCCGTCCGGGACCAGCCCGCGGCGTACGAACACCTCCAGGAAGCGGGCCGATTCGGCGGCCAGCACCAGATCGCAGGCGAGCGCGAGGTGGGCGCCGAGCCCGGCCGCGGTGCCGTTGACGGCGGCGATGACCGGCTTCTCGCAGTCCAGCACCGCCGCGATGAGCCGCTGGGCGCCGTCGCGGATCAGCCGGGCGACATCGCCGGCGACCCGTTCCCGCGACGACGGCGAACCGCGGAGGTCCGCACCCGCGCAGAACCCCCGGCCGGTCGCGGTGAGGACCACGGCCCGTACGCCGGGGTCGGACGAGGCGTCGGCGAGCCGGCGGATGAGGCGTTCGCGCTGCTCCTGGGTGAGGGCGTTCATCGCCTCGGGCCGGTTGAGGGTGAGCCACGCGACGCCGTTGTCAGTGGTGTGCAGTATCAAGGAATCGACGGGGTCCGCGCGGTCGGGGGAAACGGCACGGGCGGCGCCGTCGGCGGGCCGGCCGGGCCCGGCGGGCTCGACGGGCCCGGTGGGGCCGGCGGCAGGGGGAACGGCATCGGGGGACGGTGAGGGCGTCATGGGGGAGCGGCTCCCAAGGGTGCGGTCGTGGTGGGCATGGGTGCGGGCACGGGCATGGGTGCGGGTGCGTGGACGGGTGCGCGGGTGGTCAGGGGCAGATGGCCAGCGCGTCGAGGGCCACGGCGCCCTCCCCGCGGGGCAGCACCACCAGCGGATTGATGTCCAACTCGGCGAGTTCGCCGTCGAGTTCGAGCGCCATGCGCTGCACCCTGAGCACGACCTCGACCAGCGCGTCGACGTCCGCGGGCGGTGCGCCGCGCACCCCGTCCAGCAGGGCGCGGCCGCGGAGTTCGGCGAGCATCGCGCGCGCCCGGTCCTCGCCGAAGGGCGGAATGCCCACCGCGACGTCCTGCAGGACGTCCACGAGCACCCCGCCGAGCCCCACGGTCACGGTCGGTCCGAAGAGGCTGTCGTGGGTGATGCCGACGACCATCTCGACGCCCCGCTCGATCATCTGGCAGACCAGCACACCGTCCAGCGGGACGTCCTCGTAACGGGCGATGTCGGTGAGCTCGCGATAGGCGTCCCTGACCTGGCTGGCCGAGGTCAGCTGGACCTTGACCAGGCCGAGTTCGGTCTTGTGCGCCAGCTGCGGCCCGGAGGCCTTCATCACCACGGGATAGCCGACCAGGCTCGCCGCCCGTACGGCCGCCGCGGCGCTGGTCACCAGCTGTTCGCGCGGGACCCGGATGCCGTAGGCGCGCAGCAGCTGCTTGGCCGCGTGTTCGCTGAGCGGCTGGCCCGGGCGCATCAGCGCCCGTGCCTTGCGCGCGGAGGGGGACGCGGTGCGCGGGGCGTCGTCGAAGGGGGAGCGGTAGCCGGCGACGAAGCGGTGGTGGTCCAGATAGGCGCGTACGGCGGTGATGCAGTTGGCGAAGGTGCGGAAGGTCGCCACCCGCGAGGAGCCGAGGAGGGTGCCGCGGTAGGCGTCCTCGGTGCCGACCGGCGAGCCCCACACCACACATACCAGCTTGTCCGTCTGCTCCGCCGCGTCCACCAGGTCCTGCGCGAGCTTGTCGCTCATGGGCGGGAAGGGGCCGGTGATCGGGCAGATCAGGACGCCGACGGACGGGTCGGCCAGGAGGGCGTCGATGATCTTGCGGCCGCGCCAGTCGCCGACCGGGTGCCCGCCGTTGTCGACGGGGTTCGCGACGCTGAGGTAGTCCGGTATCCACTGGTGCAGCTCGGCCTGCTTGGCGTCCCCGAGGGTGGGCAGCCGCAGCCCCGCCGCGGTCGCCAGGTCGGAGAAGTGGGCACCCGTGCCGCCGGAGATCGAATAGACGGCCACGCCCTCCGCGGTGGGCTTCCTGGCGCGGGCCAGCAGGGCCGCGGTGTCCTGCAGCTCGTCCAGCCCGTCCACCCGGATCACGCCGAACTGCCGCATCGCCGCGTCCACGACCCCGTCGGCGCCGGTGAGCTTGCCGGTGTGCGAGAGCGCCATCCGGGCGCCGGTCTCGGTGCGTCCGACCTTCACGGCGACGACGGGCACCTTGTTGCGGGCGGCGCGGTCGGCGGCCAGCAGAAAGCTGCGGCCGTCCTTGAGGCCCTCCACATAGGCGGCGATGGCGCCGACCTCGGGGCGGGTGGCGAAGTAGGAGAGGAAGTCGGCGGTCTCCAGATCGGCCTCGTTGCCGGTGGGGGCCCAGTGCGAGAGGCGGATGCCCAGTTCCTGGAGGCTGAAGACGGGGCGGCCCTGGTGGCCCGACTGCGTGATCAGGGCGATGGCCGGGCCGTCCAGGTCCTCGCGGAACCTCTCGAAGGCGTTGAGGTTGGTGTTCGGGCCGAGCAGCCGCAGGCCGGAACGCTCGACCACCTCGGCCAGCCGGGCCTGGGCGGCCGCGCCGCGCTCACCGGTCTCGGCGAAGCCGGAGGCGAACGCCACGGCGAACTTCACCTTGGCCTCGCCGAGCTGCTCGATGACGGGCAGCGGGTCGCCGACGAGGAGCACGGCGAGATCGACGGTCTCCGGCAGGTCGGCGACGGTGGCGTGACAAGGGCGCCCGAAGACCTCGGCGCGTCCCGGATTGACGGGGTGGAGCCGGGCGCCGACCCGCTCCGCCCAGGCGATCAGCTGCCGGGTGATGCCCGTGTTGGGGCGGCCCTCGCTGTCCGAGGCCCCGATCACGGCCACGGACTCGGGCCGGAAGAACCGCTCCAGGTCGGGCACCGGAGCCTGCAGCGGACGCCCGCTGACATCGCGGTCGACCGCCCGTGCGCCCTGTCCGCCGTCGCCGGGATGAGGTTCACTGATGCCGTGCACGGTGTGCGGTGGTTGCTCCCCACAGGCCAAGACGCGGGCCGGCCGGGAGTGCGTGGTGAGGGTGCCGTGAGTCGATCCAAGCATCGCAGACGCCCGCTCCTGTGTGAGGCCTCTCGTTCCATCAACTGACGCATAGTCAGATTACTGAACTGACGGCACGTCAGGAATGGTCGTGCACGGGAAAGCTTGTGCGGTCCGGGGCGTGCGGGGTTGGTGGCGCGGAAGCGGCGGGCGGCGGTGGCGGGTTTCGCGAGCATCAGAACTGACGTACCGTCAGAACGGATCGATGGAGAGCGGAGCAGGAGCGGCAGTGCGGCGGGCCGCGCCGGCTTCCCGGCCGGCCCGTTGGCGATGAGGCGGCCGGCGGCGGCGTCGTTGGCTGATGACGTGAGGGGGCGGTTTCGTGAAGGGCGGGGCTGTGGGGGCGGAAGGGGCGCTGGGGGCCGGGGCGCGGGTGGCGCGGGGCGGGGTGCGGGGTGATCTGCCGGAGGTCGACGCGTTCACCAGGCCGTACTGGGACGCGGCGGCCGAGGGGCGGCTGCTGGTGCGCCGTTGCCGTGCGGAGGGGTGCGGCGTGGCCCATCACTACCCGCGCGAGTTCTGCCCGCGCTGCTGGAGCGAGGACGTGGGCTGGGAGCAGGCCGGCGGCCGGGCCGCCCTCTACACCTGGTCCGTCGTGCACCGTAACGACCTCCCGCCGTTCGGCGGCCGGGTCCCGTACATCGCGGCCGTGGTCGACCTCGCCGAAGGCCCCCGGATGATGACCGAGATCGTCGACTGCCCGGAGTCGGAACTACGGATCGGCATGCCGCTCGTGGTGCACTTCCGCCGCGGTGGCGGAGAGGGCGAGGGCGACGGCGGCGAAGGGGGCGCCATCCCCGTCTTCCGGCCCGCGTGACGCCGTCCCGTGCCTCGCCCCATAAGCGCCTCGGCCCCTCGCCCTCCGGCCCTCTCGCCCCTCGCCCCCGCGGCTCCGATGCTCCGGGGCCCCTCGGTTCTGCGGCTCTGAGGCTCTGGGCCCCTCGCTTCGTGGCTCCGGGGCTCTTAGCCCTGCGCAGGCCGGGGCGAATTCCGGTGGCGGTCGCGGCGGGTGCCGGGGGATGCTGTGGTCGTGTTGATCCGTGAGGCGACCGCGGGTGACTGGCCCGCCATCTGGCCCTTCCTCCACGCCATCGTGGCGGCGGGGGAGACCTACACCTATCCGCGGGACCTCGATGAGGCGACGGCCCGCGAGATGTGGATGCTGACGCCGCCGGGCCGCACGGTCGTCGCCGTCGACGAGTCCGGCACGGTGCTCGGCACGGCCAAGATGAACCCCAACCACATGGGCGGCGCCGCGCACATCGCCAGTGCGAGCTTCATGGTCGACCCGCAGTACGGCGGCCGCGGCACCGGCCGGGCCCTGGGCGAACACGTACTGGACTGGGCCCGCGCCGAGGGCTATCGCGCGATGCAGTTCAACGCCGTGGTGGAGACCAACACCGGCGCCGTCGCTCTTTGGGAGTCCCTGGGTTTCCGGATCATGACGACGCTCCCCGAGGGCTTCCGGCACCCCACCAAGGGCTATGTGGGGCTGCACATCATGTACCGGCAGTTGTGAGGACGTACCGGCAGTCGTGAGGGTGCGTGGGGAGCCGGCCGCCGACGACCCGACGATCACTCCCCCTGGCTCACGGCCAGAGCAGCTCCTTCGCCCAGCCCTCGCCCTCGTAGCGGTAGTTGAGACGTACGTGGCGCCGCCGCGCATCGCCCTGGAAGAACTCGACCTCCTCGGCGCGCAGCACGTACAGCGTCCAGCTCGGCACCGGGGCCTCCGGCTCGCGCCGGGCCCGCTCCCACGCGGCGTCGGAGGCGCGGGCCAGCTCCGCCGTCGAGCCGAGCGCCTCGCTCTGCCGCCCGACCAGCGCCGCGGCCAGCGCGCCCGTGGAACGACGGTGCAGATCGGCCGCGCTCTCCTCGGGGCCCGCCGCGGTCACCGACCCCCGGACCCGTACCTGACGGCCGACCGCCGCCCAGTAGAAGCCGAGCGCGGCGCGCGGCCGCACCGCCAGTTCGCGGCCCTTACGGCTGCCGCGGTGCGAGGCGAAGTGCCAGCCGCGCTCGTCGGCGTCGTGCAGCATCAGGGTCCGCACGGAGGGGTCGCCGGACGCGTCGGCCGTGGCCAGCGTCATGGTGTGCGGCTCGGGGACACCGGCCTCGGCGGCCTCCCGCAGCCACTGCCGGAACAGCGGCAGCGGGTCGTCCGGCGCCGCCGCCGGGTCGAACGACGGCAGCTCGACGTCCCAGACCCGCAGCCCGCGCAGCAGCTCACGGAACGCGCGGGACTCCGCGGTGTCGGAGTGGCGCGCGTGCGGGGGCGCGGCGGCGCCGGTGGGCGTGGCATCCGGCGTGTCCTGGTGCCCGGGGTGATCAGCCATGTCAGGCAGCGTACGTGGGACCTGCGGCGGAGGGGACGGGGCCGGCTGCCGCCCCGCTCGGTGCCGGTGACGCCGATGGTGTCGGTGATGCCGATGGCGTCGGTGACGCCGGTGACATCGGCGTTGCCCGTGTCGCCCCTGAGGTCAGTGGGGTCGCCGGCACCGGATAGTCCTTGAGCGTGATCGCGTTGGCCCCGCGCTGCACGTCCTCGGCGATCTTCTTCGCGACCAGGTTCTTCCACGGCATGTGGGGCAGCATCCGCATCATCAGGTGCCGGAACCGGATCTGGCGGCGGGTGTCCGCCGTCATGTCCCGGGCGAACTTCCGTGCCAGCGCGTGGTTGACCGCGACATAGCCGCGCATCTCCGCTTCGTAGCGCCGCAACGCCTCGCCCGGCCCCTGGCCGTCCGCCGCCAGCTCCCCGGCCAGGACGTACGCCCCGACCAGCGCCATCCCCGTGCCCTGGCCCGACGCGGGCGAGGCGCAGTGCGCGGCGTCGCCGAGCAGCACCACCCGGCCGCGCGACCAGCGGTCCATCTCGATCAGATACATCCCGTCGAAGTAGAAGTCGTCCGCCTCGCGGGCCGCGGCGAGCAGCCGTGGGACCTCCCGCCAGCCGCGGGCCCCGTCGGTGCCCATCCCCGCGAACGCGGCCTCCAGCAGGGCCAGTTGCGGTTCCCGGTCGCGGTGGTCGTAGCTCAGCCGTGGCGAGCGGAAGGAGAGCCAGCCCTTGGCCGCCGGGTCCCCGGCGCAGCGGTAGGCGCAGATCAGCCGGCCGGGCTGGGCGTGGTACAGCTCCTCGCGGTCCAGGCCCAGGTCGTTCGGCAGGGAGAAGGCGGAGATGTAGGCCCCGAGGTGCCGCAGGAACTGCTCCTCGGGGCCGAAGGCCAGCCGCCGGACGGTGGAGTGCAGGCCGTCCGCGCCGACGACGAGGTCGAAGCGACGGGGAGCGGCATGCTCGAAGGTGACCTCGACGCCGGCGCCATCGTCGCCGGCGCGCCACCCGTCCGGCGCGGTCGATGCGCCGGGCTCCGCGGCGGCGGTCGGGGCGACGGGTATGAGGGAGGCGATCGAGTCGCCGAAGAGGTACTCGACGCCCGCCCGGGTGCGTTCGTAGAGGATGCGTGCCAGATCGCCGCGCATGATCTCGTCGTCCCGGCCGGTCCGGGCGCCGAAGATGTCGGCGGGGAGGGAGGCGATCCGCTTGCCGTCGTCGTTCACATACGCACCGCCGCGCATGTCCGTACTGGCGCGCCGGATGTCCTCCAGGATCCCCATCCGGTCGGCGACCTCGATCGCCGCGCCCCGGATGTCGACCTTGTAGCCGCCGGTCCGCAGTGCGGGGGCACGCTCGACGACGGTCACCGCGAAGCCGTAGCGGTGCAGCCAGTGGGCGAGCGCCGGGCCGGCGATGCTCGCGCCGGAGATCAGCACGGTCCGGCGGGTGGCGGTGCCGGGTGAGGAGTCGGCGCGGGGCGATGAGTCGGTGCCGGGCATGGCGGGATTCCCTTCGGGTGCGTGGTGCTCCGGAACGGCTTGACTGCGCCGGGGTGGTCGCGGCGCTCGGTCGTGGTGCACGCGCTGACCGGTGACGGTGACTATACGAGCGTCTTAAACGTTTGTCTATGACGTTTGTTCAAATAGCCTGGCCTGGCCTGGCCTGGCCTGCGCCTGCGCCTACGCCGGCCCGGCCCGGCGCACCGCCGCACCGCACGCACCGCACGCACCCCCGCGCCGCCGTGAACACCCGCCGGGCCCGGCGGCGGGAAGTAGGACACTTCCCGACCTCGATGCTCACTAGCGTCGCCCTTGTCAGCACCGCCGCGAAGGAGCAGAAGTTGAGCAGGATCAGTACCAACCAGCCGCTCGGAACGCCGGCCTGGATCGATCTCGGGGTCCCCGACCTCGACCGTGCGAAGACGTTCTACGGCGCGCTCTTCGGCTGGGAGTACGAGGAGCGGTCGGCGGCGACCGGCCCCTTCACCCTGTGTCTGCTGCGGGGCCGGCGGGTGGCGGCGCTGCGGCCCGTTTCGGCCGCCGACGTCGAGGGCGAGTCCTGGTGGCACGTCCATGTCGCCACCGACGACTGCGACCGGACGGCCAAGCAGATCGTCGTCCACGGCGGAAGCGTGCTCGCGGCGCCCGAGGACGTGGCGGACCTGGGCCGTACGGCCGTCGTGGCGGACCCCACCGGTGCCCGCTTCAGCCTCTGGCAGGGGCGTTTGCTGCCGGGCTGCGAACTGGTCAACGAGCCCTGCACCCTGGTCCGCAACGACCTCGCGTGCCCGGACCCCGGCCCCGCCCGCCGCTTCTACGCCGCCGTCTTCGACTTCACCCTCGACGGCAACGACGACCTCCCCGACTTCGACTTCACCTTCCTGCGCCGCCCCGACGGTCATGAGATCGGCGGCGTCTTCGGCGATCCGGCGGCCACCGCGTCCCGTTGGCAGACGGTGTTCGAGGTCGCGGACACCGACGAGGCGGTGGCCCGCGCCCTCGCCGCGGGAGGTACCGCGGGCACCCCTGAGGACGCCCCCTACGGGCGCATGGCCCCGATCACCGACCCCTTCGGAACGTCCTTCAGCGTCATCACCCGCCCACCGGCGGCCGGTTAGTCACGGCCACCGGACAACCCCGGGCACCGGCCACCGGACACCCCCCGGGCATCGGCCGCCGGACAGCCCCCAGGCGCCGGCCCGGCCCTCTCCATCCCGCCGCCACCGCGGAAAACCCGTCGCGGCCCCCCAAGGCGACCGCTTACGCTCCCCCCATGTACTTCCACCAGATCTACGGCTGACACGGCCGAGGGCGTTCCACCGCCCCGCCCGCACCCAGGCGCGCCCGCGGCGCGGCCGGCTTTCCCCGCCGGTGTCGCGCGATGCCGCCCGGGCTGTCGGGTTTCCGTGTCCCGTTCCGTCGCTCTGTTCCGAAGGAAGTCCCAGCCTTATGCGTTCCTCTGTCCCGGCTGTCTTGTCCGCCCCGGCCGTCTCGTCCACCCCGGCTGTCTCGTCCACCCAGGCTGTCGCATTCGTCTCGCCGGCCCCAGCTGTCTCCGCGCCCGCCCATATCGCCATGATCGGCGCGCCCATGGTCAGCCATGTGCTGCCCAGTCTGGAGATCATCCGGGAGCTGGTGGCCCGCGGCCATCGTGTGACGTACGCGAACACCGACCACGTGGCCGACCTCATCGCCCCCACCGGCGCCGAGTTCGTCCGCTGCACCTCCACTCTCCCGGTCGTCGACAACGACTGGCCGCAGGACCCCATCGCCGCCGCCTCGCTCTTCCTCGACGACGCGATCGCGGTACTGCCGCAGTTGCGCGCCGCGTACGACGACGACCCCGCCGACCTCTACCTCTACGACGTCGCCGCCTACGCCGCCCGTGCGCTGGCCGAGGCGCAGGGCCGCGACCTCGTCCAGCTGTCCCCGACCTATGTGGGCTGGGAGGGTGCGCAGGAGGAGATCGGCGCGCAGTTGGCCGCCCTGCCCGGGGCGGACGCCTACCGCGCGCGGTTCGCCGACTGGCTGGCCGGGTGCGGTGCCGTCACCACCGACGTGGACGAGTTCTCCGGCAGGCCGCGGCGGGCGCTGGCGATGATCCCGCGCGCCATGCAGCCGTGTGCGGACCGGGTCGATGCCGCCAAGGTGACCTTCGTCGGCCCGTGCCTGGGCAGCCGTGCGGAGCAGGGCGGCTGGACGCGGCCGGCCGGTGCCGAGAAGGTGCTGCTGGTGTCGCTGGGCTCGGCTTTCACCAGGCAGCCGGAGTTCTACCGGCAGTGCGTGGCGGCGTTCGGGGACCTGCCGGGGTGGCATGTGGTGCTGCAGATCGGCAGGTACACCGACCCGGCGGAGCTGGGGGACCGTATCCCCGCGAACATCGAAGTGCGGTCGTGGGTCCCGCAGTTGGCAGTGCTGGAGCAGGCGGACGCGTTTGTGACGCATGCCGGGATGGGCGGCAGCAGCGAGGGGCTCTACACGGGAGTGCCGATGATCGCCGTTCCCCAGGGCGCCGAGCAGTTCGCCAACGCAGACCGGCTGGTGGAGCTGGGCGTCGCCCGGCGCCTCGACACCGCGGACGCCACGGCCCGGTCCCTGCGCCGCGCCCTGACGGAACTCACCACCGATCCGCGGGTCGCCGCGCGCTCGGCCGCGCTACGGGCGGAAGCCCGCGCGGCAGGGGGCGCCCGCCGGGCCGCTGACCTGATCGAGGAGCGGCTGGGCTGATGATCCCGGGCGAGGCCGACGGAGGGTGACGGGGGTGACGGGAGTGACGGGGGTGTGCCGGGGAGGCACGGAGTGGCGGGGTGCGGCGCGGCTCGGCCCCGTCACTCCCCGCCGTGCAGCCCTTAGGGGCTGTTCCCCGCCACCCCCTTCACCCCCGCCCCAACACCACCGTCCCCGACGAGCAGAACCAGCCGCCCGTGCCCGAGGCGACCGCGAGCTGGGGCAGCACGCCGCCGGCTTTGCGCACCTGGCGGTCCGGGCCGGCCTCGCCGCGGAGCTGCCGTACCGCCTCGACCAGCAGGAACAGCCCGCGCATACCGGGATGGCAGGCGGCCAGCCCGCCCCCGTCGGTGTTGACCGGCAACTCCCCGTCCCGCAGCAGCCGCCCCTTCTCGACGAACGCGCCGCCCTCCCCCTTGGCGCAGAAGCCCAGGTCCTCCAGCGTCACCAGGGTCATATAGGTGAAGGCGTCGTAGAGCTCGGCGAGGTCGATCTCGGCGGGGCGGACACCGGCGCGTTCGAAGGCCAGACGGCCGGAGACCGCCGCGGGTGAGACGGTGAAGTCGTCCCACTCCGACATGGCGGCGTGCGAGACGGCGGTGCCGGAGCCCAGCACCCATACCGGCGGCTTGGCGAGGTCCGGTACGTAGTCCTCGGCGACGAGCAGGACCGCGCAGCCGCCGTCGGAGCGGATGCAGCAGTGCAGTTTGGTGAACGGGTCGGCGATTACCGGGCCGGACAGGACGTCGTCGACGGTGATCGGCTCGCGGTACATGGCATCCGGGTTGGCCGCCGCGTTGGCCCGTGCCTGGACGGCTATCTGGGCCAACTGCTCCAGTGTGGTGCCGTATTGGTGCATATGGCGGCGGGCGGCCATGGCGTATTTGGCGATCAGGGTGTGCCCGTAGGGGACCTCGAACTGCAGGGGGCCGCGCGACCCGAAGGAGAGGTTCGCGGTGCGGCGCCCGGCCTTGATGTCGGCGCGGGCAGTGGAGCCGTAGACGAGGAGGACGGCGTTGGCGTGGCCCGCGGCGATCGCGTCGGCGGCGTGCGCGGCCAGGACTTCCCAGGTGGAGCCGCCGACCGAGGTCGAATCGACCCAGGTGGGGTGCAGCCCCAGGTACTCGGCGACTTCGACGGGCGCGAGGGTCCCCAGGCCGGCCGACGCGAAGCCGTCGATCACCGAACGGTCCAGCCCGCTGTCGGCGAGTGCCCGGCGCGCGGCCTGGGCGTGCAGGGCATAGGGGGTGGCGTCGTCCACGCGCCCGCAATCGGACAGGGCCACTCCGGCGACGGCGACCTTGCGATTCCCGTAAGGGGTGCCTGGGGTCATGAATCTGACGGTACATCAGATATGTGGGGGCGGGCAGGGGGCGGAGGGCCCGGGGACGCGCCTGCCCGCCTGCCCGCACGCTCGGCCGGCTCACGGGTTCCCGGCGGCGAGGAGCCCCGGGGAGGGCGAAGCGCCGGGACGGCCGGCCCGGGGCGGCCGTCCCCGGAAGGCCGTCCCGGCAAACGCTCCGCGAGGTGATTATCGGAGAATCGGAGATAACGGCACGGTCTTTCCAGGCTTTCCCGGGCCGGGTATTCTCCATGCGCTGTGTGTAATTCACCGGCCTTCCTTTCGGCCGGTTGACTGCTCGCTGTTGCCCATGCGGTGGAGCAGGCATTTCCGTGTGCGGGAGCAAGAGGTTCCCGCCTGTCCCAGGGAGTGTCATGTTCGCTTTCGCATCGCGGTTGCCGGCGCCTGTCCGGGCGTGCGGTTCCGGAAAGAAGTACGAGTTCTCGGCGTGCGGTGTCCCTTCCGGCGCCGCTGTTTTCGGCTCCCCGGCGGCGTACCCGCTCACATGACCGGCTGAAATGCGTGAACAGTACGAGTGGGGTAATGGCACCCCGGAGGGACGGCATCGGAATGGCGCCTCCGGCATGCGTCCTGGCGTTCGCTCTGCCGTCCGCCTGACGTCCTTATGCCGGCCGGCCCGCAATCAGCGCCGTAGGCCATCCGTCCCGTAATCCGCCCTGCCGTTCGCGCGATACCGGGCCGGAATCAATTTCTCGTTACCCACCCCCTCGCCCGGCGAATTTCCACTTCGCCCGGCACATGGCAAGTGAATTCCCCTTACAGTCCCACAGGAGGAAATCGTGCGCGTCTTCAAGCATCTCGCCCTCAGTGCGGTCACCGGATTGGCCGCCCTGCTTTTCTGTGCGCCCTCGGCATCGGCTGCGGCCGGTGCCGGACGCGGGCCGAATCCCCCGGGAGAGGAGGTCCTCCAACTGGTCGCCAAGCAGACGCAGGGCGGTCTCGTCGATGTGGACGGATCGGGCGGGCCGAGTCTGGGTGACGAATACGTCCTCAGCGGGGACCTCTTCCGCGGCAGCACCGCGGTCGGCACGTACAGCGAGATCTGCACACTGACCCGCTTCGTCCCCACCGACCAGTTCGACCTGCAGTGCGCGGCGGACCTGGCCCTCTCCCAAGGGCAGATCACCGTGCAGGGCCGGTTCACCGTCACCACGGCCGGCCCCGGAAACATCGATCTGGCGATCACCGGAGGCACCGGCCGCTACCGCACGGCCCACGGCTACGTCCACGCCGTCAACGTGACCGACACGGAAACGCGCCTCACGGTCCATCTCACCCTCTGACGGTGCCGACGACTCTCCGCGGGCGGCGGATCCGGGCGCTCCCGGGTCCGCCGCCCGCTGGGGTTCCGCGGGCCCGGCCGCGTCGAAACGAGCCGGGGGAACGGCCTAGGAAAGTGCCACCCCCGTCCCTACTATGACGGCCCGTCAGATCGGAAGCGGGGGCCCGTCGGACCGGACGGGCGTCGTCGCACGGCCGGGAGGAGCCCGCCGATGGATGCCGCGTTCACCGAGGAGCAGCAGGAAATCCGCCGTACGCTGCGCGCACTGCTGCTCAAGCGCTGTGGTCCGGACGAGGTCAAGGCGGCCGTACGCACCCCACCCGGCTACGACGAGGGCCTCTGGCGGCAGCTCGCCACCCAGCTCGGCCTGCCGGGCCTGGCCCTGCCCGCCGCCTACGGGGGAGTGGACTGCGGGCCCACCGAACTCGCCCTGGCCTGCGAGGAGACCGGCCGCGCCGTTCTGCCCTCGCCGCTGGTCGCCACCGCCGCGCTGGCCGCGCCGCTGATCCTCGCGCTGGGCGGCGAACGCCGGCGCGCCGAACTCCTGCCGGCCCTCGCCACCGGGGAGCGCACCGCAACGCTCGTCGTACCGGGCGGGCGGCTGGCCACCGCCCTGGCGCTGACCGGGCCGAACGACGGCGACTGGGCGGGCGGCGGCCGGGCCGGCGGAATCCAGGCGCGGCGGCAGGACGGAACCTGGCGGCTGTACGGGGAGGCCGGGCAGGTGCTGAACGGCCACACCGCCGACGTGCTCGTGGTGGCCGCGCACACCGGAGGGTTCGCACGCGGCCGCACCCTGCTCTTCCTCGTACGGGCGACGGCCTCCGGCCCGGCGGCCCCGTCGGACACCCGGCGCGCCGGAAGGGCAGAAGGGGCGGAGGGGGCGGAGGAGGCCCATGGGGCCGGTGCATTCGGCGGTGCCGACGTGCCCGGTCTGCTGCGCACCCGGCAGACGGCGCTGGACGAGACCCGTCCGCAGGCGCGCCTCGAACTGCGCGACGTCCCGGCGGAATTGCTGGGGGAGGAAGGCGAGGACGGGGGCGGGGACGCGGCGGCGGTGGCCGCCGCGCTCGCCGCGACCGGGGTGACGGCGGCCGCGGTGCTGGCCGCCGAGGCGGTGGGGGCGGCCGACGCCGCGCTGGCCCGTACCGTCGCCCACGTCCGGCAGCGCGAGCAGTTCGGCCGGCCCATCGGGTCGTTCCAGGCCGTGCAGCACCGGCTCGCCGATCTGTATGTGCTGCTCCAGGCGGCGCGCTCGGCGGCGTACTACGCGGCCTGGTCGGCGGGCGGCGGCCGGGCCGGGGGCGGGGGCGCCACGGGCGCGTACGGTGCGGCCGAGCCCGGGGTGGGGGCGCTCGCGCTGGCGCAGGCGCTGGAGACGCTGCGTGCGGTGGCGGCCGAGGCGGTGCAGCTGCACGGCGGCATCGGCTTCACCTGGGAACACGAGGCGCACCTGTACTTCAAACGGGCGGCCTGCGACGAACTGCTGCTGGGCCCCGCCCACCGCCTCCGGGCCCGGGCCGCCGAGGAGGCGGGCCTGTTCACGGACGGGGCACGTGAGACCGGCGGAGGCGGAGGAGCCGGCGGAGGCCGAGGGCCCGGCGACAGCCGTGGTGCGGACGGTCACCAAGCGGCACCCGCGCCCCCAGGGGTCGGCGAGGCGCCTGAAAGGGGCCGGGCCGCAGAGGCGGTCGAGGCGTGAGGCTGTCGGGGGAGCGCTTGGTGCAGAAGGTCTCCGCGACCCGTGCGTTCGCCCGGATCGCGCCGCACGTCGTTCCCGCGCTGGACCGTGCCGTGCACCGGCTGACCCGGGGAAAGGTGCTGCTCAGCGCGCGGATGCTGCCGGGTGTGGTGCTGACCGCGACCGGGGCCAGGAGCGGGCTGCCGCGGCGTACTCCGCTGGCGTGCGTGCCGGAGAAGGAGGGCGGCTGGCTGCTGGTGGGCAGCAACTTCGGGCGGCCGGGGCATCCGGCGTGGACCGGCAACCTGCTGAAGAACCCGGAGGCCGAGGTGAGTTGGCGCGGCCGGGACATCCCGGTGCGGGCCCGGCTGCTCACCGGCGAGGAACGGGCGCTGGCCTGGCGGGCGGCGCTGGAGTTCTGGCCGCCGTACGCCGCGTATCAGGCGCGGGTGGCGCGGGAGATCCGGCTGTTCCGGCTGGAGCGGCGGTGAGCCGGCCGGCCGGGAGCGGGGCTTCGCCCTGGCCCGTGCGGTCCGCCGGGCACACAGCGGGCGCCGCGGCGAACCCTTGAGGGGCCGCGCGGCGCCCGCTGTGTGTGCGGTACAGCTATGGCAGGACGGATACGGGATCGATGGCGAACCGCCCGGGGAAATCCGGGACTTTCGAGGTGCGGCTGCTTCTCGGGCCGCTTCCCCGGGAGCTTTTCGGCTGCTTCGTTATTTGGTCGGCTTCTTGCCGGTGATGCCGAGGTGCACCAGCAGCGCCAGATTCGGCTTGAGCTCGGCCTGTTTGACGCCCCAGCTCTGGAAGCCCTTCTGGTGCCCGGCGACCGCCGCCAGCATCGCGACGAGCGAACCCGCCATCGCGGGCGCACTCACGTCCTTGTCGACCTTGCCCTTGCTCTGCAGTTCCTTGATCGAATCGGTAAGGGAGTTGGTGACGGCATTAAGGATCTTCATGCGGATCTTGTAGAACCGCTTGTCGCCTTCGGCGGCACCCAGGTCGATCACGCGCAGAATCGCGTCGTGCTTCCGCCAGAAGGAGAGGAAGCCCTCGACCAGATCCTCCGCCGCCTGCCAGGCGGACTTGCCCACCCAGGAGCGTCCGGCGACAAGATCGGTCAGAGTGGCGCCTTCTTTGGCCATCTCCTCGGCGATTTCGAGGACGGCGCCCTCGACGTCCGGGAAGTACTGATAGAACGTTGCGGGTGAAGTCCCCGCTTTTCGGGCTACATCGATGACCTTGACGTCCCGATAGGGGGACGAACTGAGCATTTCGCTGAGGCAGTCGAGAAGCTTTTGCCGCGTCGCCTGTCCGCGGCGGCCGGCAACTCTGCCGTCGACGGTTCGAACTTGTCCTGTCATGCCGTCAGCTTACCGAGGGGTGATCGGAGCGCGATTTGGCTGCCTGCAAATGGGGATGGGGGAGTTCGGGGTGCGAGACCCCCGTGAGCGTGCCGGCGGCGGAGCCGCCCGAGGGGCACGGTCGCGGGCGACCGATTGGTCCGATCCGGTGAAGAGTGTTATCAACAGGCTGTGGACAACTTTGGTGGATAAGTGGTCACCGTCCGTGCCGCAAGTGCGCCGCGATGGCCGTCAGTTGAACATCCGCCCCGCCGTCGCCACGTTCCGCATACCTCGCGGTAATCGACCGTGCGTACGAATACCCGCCGGGCAAATCGCACGAAGCGGCGCTAGCTTGGACATCTGGCCGCCGTCGCGGCCGGCGCTCCGGCCTGCCCCGATGTCCGGGACGGCGCCACGCCAGGCGTCCTGGCGCCGAAATGACCTTCGAACGCGCAGAATTGGGCCGTGGGGTCACGAGCGACGACGGGGGCGGCATGACCGGTGGGGGATGGGTGAGCACAGCCGGAGGGACGGCATGGTTTCGGCCACCGCGGCCGCCGGACGTCCGAGGGTGTGAACCGCCGCCTCCGCGACGCCGTCAAACAAAGTGGTGAGCGTCCGTATTTCGGGCGGTGTCGCGCCCGGCGGGTGGGCAACCCGCTGGTAACCCGCTCGGCAATCGCCCGTCAAGGGACGTATCGCAGCACGTCAGGCGGGGTTGGGTTACGTCGGGTAACGGTCCCGGTGCGGGTCACGGCGGGCATGCCGTGACACGGCGGACAGGCCCCGGGTTCGCAACCGTCGGCCCGGCCAGGAACAATCAGCACGCGTACGGCCGTTTCGACAGTCCTCGCCGCAGGCGGGGAGACGCTGCACGGGGCAGTGGCTCTCGTCGGTTCGTGGCCATGGAGAGTCTCTTTTACGCCCCACGGGGAGGTGGCAGGCAAGTGGTGGAGCAGCTGACGCAGCTGACGCAGCACGATCCCCGGCGGATCGGCCCGTTCGAGGTGCTCGGCCGTCTCGGGGCCGGCGGCATGGGACTGGTCTATCTGGCGCGTTCCGCGTCCGGCCGGCGCGTGGCGATCAAGACGGTGCGCACCGAGCTCGCCGAGGACCAGCTGTTCCGGGTCCGTTTCACACGCGAGGTCGAGGCGGCCCGTGCGGTCAGCGGCTTCTACACGGCCGCGGTGGTGGACGCCGATCCGCGCGCGGCGGTGCCCTGGCTCGCGACGGCCTATGTCCCCGCGCCTTCCCTCGAGGAAATAGTCAATGAGTGCGGGCCGCTCCCGGCCCAGGCGGTGCGGTGGCTGGCGGCCGGGATCGCCGAGGCGCTGCAGTCCATCCACGGCGCGGGCCTGGTGCACCGCGACCTGAAGCCGTCGAACGTGCTGGTCGTCGAGGACGGCCCCCGGGTGATCGACTTCGGTATCGCCTCCGGGGTGTCCAACACCCGGCTGACGATGACCAACGTCGCCGTGGGCACGCCCGCCTACATGTCGCCCGAGCAGGCCCGTGACTCGCGCAGCGTGACGGGCGCCAGCGATGTCTTCTCCCTCGGCTCGACGCTGGTCTTCGCCGCCACCGGCCACGCGCCGTTCCATGGCGCCAACCCCGTCGAGACCGTCTTCATGCTGCTGCGCGAGGGCCCCGACCTGACCGGGCTGCCGGACGAACTGCGTCCGCTCCTGGAGTCCTGTATGCAGATGGAGGCCGGCCAGCGGCCGTCCCCCGCCGATCTGCAGTCCCAGCTCGCGCCGCACCTCTTCGGCTCCGGCAGCGACGACAGCGGCACCGCCTCCGCCTGGCTGCCGGCCGGCGCGGTCGCGCTCATCGAAGGCCGCCGCGGCGGCCGCTCCACCGTGGCGAACGGCGGCCAGCGGGCCGGCTCCGGGCGCGGCGCCGCCCGTCAGGCGCCCGCCGCGCCGCCGGCCCCGCCCGCGGCGCCCCCGCGGCCCGCCCAGGCGCCGCCGCGGCCGGAGAACGCACCGGCGGCCGCGGAGACCGGCTGGCCCGGCCATGTCGGCGCGGGCCCCGGCGCCCACCGCGGCACCGACCCGCGTGCGGGCCACCCCGGCCCGATGCCGCAGCCCGCGGCGCTCGGCCCGGACGCCGCGACGGCCCGCGCGACCCCGGTCTCCGCGGCGCCGCCCACCACCTCGCCGTCCCCCGCCGCCGCACTCTCCACCGCCCCGCCGGCCGTCACCGGCGACGGCGCCGCCGGTCCCGTACGCCTCGGTGGCTCGGCCGCCCCCATAGGGCCGGGACCGCGCGCCGACGCCCCCGGGCCGCAGCCGCGCGGGCAGGCCGGTGCCGCGACCAACTGGGTACGGCCGCCCGGTGCCGGACCCGCGACCGGTGTACCGCCGCAGGGCCCGGCCGGTGGTGCCGGCGAGGGCCCGGCCCGCGGCGAGGCCGCCGCGCCCCCTCCGCCCGAGGCCCCGCCCGCCGAGCCGGGCCGCTGGCGCCCCTGGCGCTTCCGGATGTCGAACGACGTGTGGGGCACCCCCGCCGTCGCCGACGACCTGCTGTACGTCACGTCCTTCGAGGTGCACGCGCTCGATGTGGCCAGCGGGCGCCGCAAGTTCAAGACCCGTGACGTCGCCTGGGCGATGGCGGTCGCGGACGGCCGGATCCATGCCTCGGACGGCCCGAGCCTGTACGCGCTGGACGCCGGCGACGGCACCGAGCGCTGGCGGCTGCACACCGAGGGGTGGGTCTACGCCCTCCGGGTGGACCGCGGGACCGTCGTCACCAGCACCCGGGGCGGCGGCGTCCAGGCGTGGGAGGCGGCCACCGGCGAACTGCTGTGGGAGACCGGCGGCGTCCAGACCGACTTCGAGACCGCCGAGGCCGCACCCGTGGTGCACGACGGCACGGTCTTCGTCTGGGCCGACGCACGGCTGAAGGCGCTGGAGGCCCGGACCGGCGCCGAGCGCTGGTCGTACCCGGTCGGCGACGCCGCGTCCTGCGGCGGGGTGCCGGTGCGGCTGGTGCCCGGTTCGGACGGCGCGGTCTACGTCGTGGCCGGCACCCGGGTGCTGGCGATCGACATCGCCCGCGGCGATGTGCGCTGGCACTTCGAGGCGCCCGCCGTGTTCCTGAGCCCGCCCGCCTTCGCCCCCGGCCCGGCCGTCACCGGCGGCGGGGTCTATCTGGCGGACTACCTCGGCACGGTCTACGCCCTGGACGCGGCGGACGGCCGCGACCGCTGGCGGATCGCCACCGAGGCGCGGCAGTCCACCGAACCGGTGCTGAGTCGCCCACGGCGCCGTCCACCTGGGCAGCGGCAAGGCGCTCTACACCCTGGACGCGGTGACCGGCACCCCGCGCTGGCGGTTCCAGGCCGGCGCCGAGGTCGTCGGCGCACCGGTCGTCGCGGAGGGCCGGGTGCACTTCGGCTCGGCCGACCACTGCCTCTACACGCTCGACGCGATGGGCGGCCAACTGCGCTGGAAGCTGGAGACCGGCGGCGAGATCACCGGTTCACCGGTGGCGGTCGGCGGCGTGGTGTACGCCTGCAGCAAGGACCGCTGTGTGTACGCGCTGGACGCGGCCAAGGGGACGGGGCTGGCGCGGCGGACATGATGCGGGCCCGGGTGCGGAGGGCGCGGTGGCCGTGAGCCGCTGACGCCGGTCGTGGCGGGGCGGGGGCGTGCGCCAGAGGGCGTGTGCCGAGAGCCGTGCGTCAGAGGGCGTGCGCCGTGTCCGCGTGGTCGTCTACTGCCGGTCGTCGGGGGGCGGTTCGGTGCCTTCGGGGCGGCCGGGCTGTCCGGGCTGG
The DNA here is from genome assembly GCF_019933235.1 of Streptomyces angustmyceticus. Taxonomy (NCBI): domain Bacteria; kingdom Bacillati; phylum Actinomycetota; class Actinomycetes; order Kitasatosporales; family Streptomycetaceae; genus Streptomyces; species Streptomyces angustmyceticus. The sequence goes on from NZ_CP082945.1 coordinate 4,641,945, forward strand.
TCGGGGTGGCCGGGCTGTCCGGTCCGGCCGGGCTCGCCGGGCTGCGAAGGCGGCGGTTGCCGGTGTTCCCTGGCCCACTCCACCGGAGGGGTGGGGGGCTGTTGATGCGCCGGCTTCGTCTGTGATGGCGGCGGCGGCGGTGGTGGTGACTGCTGGGGCTGCCGCGGTTGTTGAGGCCGCTGAGGCTGTTGCGTCGGCTGAGCCTGCTGTTGCTGTTCTTGCTGCGGTGGGGCGGGTGGCGGCGGGGTGACCGGCAGGGGAGCGGTGGGGGTGTCCTCCCGCGGGCCGTGGGCGCCGTGGCCGTGTCCGCCGGGCGCCGCCGGGCCGCCCGGACCGGGGCCGGTCGGGTACGGCTCGGGGTTCCACTCCTCGCCCCCCGGGCGGCCCGCGTCCCAGGGCTCGGGCGTCCCCGGCGGGTAGGGCGCGTACGGGTCGTGCGGCGCGCGCCGGTCGTAGCGGTCGTCGTGCGCGGTGGGGCCGTAGCGGCCGTCTTCGTACTGCCGGTCGTCCAGGCCGCGGTCGTAGACCCGGCGGCCCCGGCCTCGCATGATCAGGGCACCGAGCAGCAGCAGCGCGCCGCCGCCCAGGGCACTGGCCACGCCGATCCCGAGACCGCGGGCGCCGGCCGTCAGTTCGCTGGTGGCCTGGCCCTGGCGGACCATCCACAGGATCGTGAAGCCGAGCACCACCAGGCCCGCGACGGTGATCAGCGCCCGGGAGCGCAGGGCCACACCGATCAGGGTCAGCAGGGCCGCGAAGGCCATCGGAAGGAGCACGGAGCCGAAGAGCGCGGCGCTGGTGGGGGTGATGCCGTTGAAGAGGTCTTCGATCCGGATGTCGCGGCCGCGACGGCCGTCGTACCAGGGACGGAAGGGGCTCCATACGGCGGCCGCCGCTCCGGCGAGGGCGATCAGCGACCCGAGAACGTTGCGCACCACGGGCGTCGCCTCGCTTCGAGTTGTCCGGTCGTCCTCCGTGACCGACGCTACGCCGGACCTCCGGCGCCCGCGAGAGAAGTACGCCCGCCCGCGTTGCCGGTGCCCGTACGGGGTGTCACCGGGCCTTGCTAGGGTGCCGTGCACGCGTCAAGCCAGGGGCTGGCGGGGTTCAGGTTTTTTCACGGGGGACGGACAGCAGAATGATGCAGCGCGCATGCCCGGACGGCCTTGAGGGCGGCCGCCGGGGGATCAGGGCAGTGGTGGCGACGGGACTGGCGCTGGCCACGGTCGCCACGGTCGGTGGCTGTGCCTTCGCCCGGCCACGGGTCAAGGTGCCGGTGTACCTTCCGAGTCCCTCGTCGAGCAGCGGTTACGACGCGTCGAGCGACCCGTCCTCGGCGTACGAGCCCACCTACTCGCCCTCGCCGACCCAGGAGACCTACGACCCGGACGGGCGCTCGGACGTCAGCGGCAGCAACTGCGACTTCTCCGATGCGCTGCGCCAGTTCACCTACACGGTCTCGATCACCAATCCGTCGACGACCGACTCGTTCTCCTACGACATGGCCGTCAACTGGATGAAGGCCAAGCCGGCCGACGGCAAGGCGTACGGGCTGCACGAGCGCTCGGTCATCGTCGGCCCCGGGGACACCGAGACGTACACCGCCAAGTACACCGTCAACCAGTCCTCCATCGGGCAGTTCTGGTACACCTGCCAGATCACCCGGGCGCACAAGACCCGGATGTGAGGGTCATCTGACCGGTGGCCGGTCCTCCCGGCCGCCCTTCCCGCCGCCGTCGCGCCGGCGGGCGGCGAACAGCCGGGCCTGGTCGTCCGGGGGCAGGTTGCCCAGGGCGATCAGGTGGGGGGCGTGGGCCAGGGCCGGGGCCCGGGCCGCCTCCTTGGCCGCCCACAGGGCGCGTACGGTGCCCTGGACCGGTGCGGTCGGCTGAGCGGCGAGCACGGCGGCGCGGCGCAGCGCCACCTCGGCCGCGGCGCCGGGCGGGGTCAGCTCGGAGACCAGCCCGATCTCGTACGCGCGGGCCGCGCCCAGCCGCTCCGCGGTCCCCATCAGGGTCATCCGGGCGATCTCCCCCAGGGGCATCCGCTGCGCCATGAGGATGGACTCGTACGCGCTGACCATCCCGTAGGTGGTGTGCGGGTCGAAGAAGGTGGCGTTCTCGGAGGCGATGAGGAACTCGGCCTCGCCCAGGAGATAGAAGGCGCCGCCGCAGGCCATGCCGTCGACGGCGGCGATCACCGGCTTCCACAGGTCGTTGGCCTTCGGGCCGATACGGAGCAGCGGGTCGTCGAGGGAGTAGGGCGAGGACGGCTGGGGGACGTCGGCGTCGCGGTCGACGCCGGTGCAGAAGGCGCGGCCGCCGGCGCCGGTGAGGACCACGGCCCGTACGGCGTCGTCGAAGCGGAACGACCGCCAGGTGGCGGCGAGTCGGCCGGCGGTGTCCAGGTCGATGGCGTTGTGCCGCTCGGGCCGGTCGAGGGTGACCAGGGCGACCCCGTCCGCGACCTCCGTGCGGACCGTCATGGGCGCTCCAGGAGCCAGCGGGGTACGGTCACGCCTCCCGGCAGGGTGTGGAAGGCGGCTTTGACCGGGGCGCCGATGCGCAGCCGCGCCGGTTCGACGGAGTTGAGGGGGGCGTCGGCGGCGGCGACGAGGTTGCCGACGAGGCGGATGTGCGGGGCGTCGGCCAGCTCCACGACGATCGCGTTGTAGCCCGGCAGGGCGGCGTACGCGGGCAGCAGCGGCGGGTGCGGGACGACGTAGGACCAGATGCGGCCGCGGCCGCTCATCCGCTGCCAGTGTGCGGCGAACGACTGGCAGTGCGGACAGCAGGGCCGGGGCGGGAAGCGCAGTGCGTCGCAGCCGGAGCAGGTCTGGATGCGCAGTTCGCCCCGGGCGGTGTACTCCCAGAAGGGCGCGCCGTCGTCGTCGGGGACGGGAAACAGCAGGTCGGCGCCGCTGTCGGGCCGGTTGTCAGTGGTGGGTGTCACGATCGGGGACATGGCATCGCGTACGGACTCGGCGGACGGGGCCGAGGGGGCCGGCGCGGCGGACGCGGCCGGTTGATCCGGCTCGGCGGAGGGGGCGGGGACGGTGGACTCGACGGCTTCACGGGCGCTCATGGCGTGTCAACTCCTCAGCAGCAGGGCCGAGGTGGGGACGCCCTCGCCCGCGGTGACCAGGCAGGTGGCGGCGTCGGGGACCTGCGCGGTGCTGGTGCCGCGCAGTTGCCTGACGCCTTCGTTGATCAGGTTGAATCCGTGGACGTACGCCTCGGAGAGGCCGCCGCCGCCGGTGTTGAGGGGCAGCCGGCCGCCGATCTCCAGCGCGCCGCCCTCGGTGAAGGCCGCGCCCTCGCCGCGCCCGCAGAAGCCGTAGCCCTCCAGGGAGAGGGGGATCAGGGGGGTGAACGCGTCATAGATCTGCGCCACGTCGACGTCCTGCGGTCCGAGGTCGGCGCCCTTCCACAGGTGGCGGGCGGCGGTCCAGGCGGGGCCGGTGAGCGGGTCGTCGTTCCAGTAGTTGACCATGCCGTGGTGCTGGGCGGGCAGGCCCTGGGCGGCGGAGTGGACGTAGACGGGCCGCTGCCGGCAGTCGCGGGCCCGCTCGGCACTGACCACGACACAGGCCAGCGCGCCGTCGGTCTCCAGGCAGTTGTCGAAGAGGCAGAGCGGCTCGCTGATCCAGCGGGCGGTCATGTACATCTCGCGGGTCAGCGGGCGTTCGTACATGATCGCGGCCGGGTTCTGGTTGGCGCGGTTGCGGCAGGCGAGCGCGACGTTGAAGAGGTGGTCGCGGGTGGCGCCGTATTCGTGCATGTAGCGGCGGGCGAGCATGCCGATCTCGTCGGCGGGGCGCAGCAGCCCGAAGGGCCGGGTCCACTGTCCCGGGGTCGGCAGCTGGACCTGCGTGTTCTTCCAGGGGCGCGGTCCCGAACCGCGCTTGCGCGACCGCCAGGCGACGCCGACGCTCGCCTGGCCGGTGGCGATGGCGGCCGCCAGGTGGGCCACCGTCGCGCAGGAACCGCCGCCGCCGTAGCCGACCTTGGAGAAGTGGGTGACGTCCCCGGCGCCGATGGCCTTGGCTATCTCGACCTCGTCGGTCTCCTCCATGGTGTAGGAGGCGAAGGCGTCCACCTCCGAGGCGGCGATCCCGGCGTCGTCCAGTGCCGCGACGATCGCCTGGCAGGCCAGCGCCTTCTCGGAGGCGGGGAGTCGCTTGGCGAACGGGGTCTGTCCGATGCCGGCTATCGCCGTAGCGTCCTTGAGGGTCGGCCCCATCGCCACCTCCGCGGTCGGTCGTCAGTGCTGACAGCGGAGGAGGCTACCGCTAATCTGACGGACAGTCAGCTAGTGGCGCAGGGGCTCTTCGGCGGGAGGCGACGCGATGCGTGACGACCTGGAGACGCGGGCGGATCCGGCGGCGGGGGAGCCGGCGGCGCCGGGGGAGCAGGAGACGCGGGCGGATCTGGAGTACGGCGTCATCCCCCGGCTGGTGCGTGCGGCCGCCCGGCGGTACGCCTCCCGGGAGGCCGTGGTCGAGGGCCGCACCCGGGTGTCGTACGCCGAGCTCGGCGAGCGGGTGTCCCGGGCCGCGGCCGCCTGCGTCGCCGCCGGGGTCGAGCCCGGCGACCGCGTCGCCGTCTGGGCGCCCAACACCCTCGACTGGATCGTCTCCGCCCTCGGGGCCGTCACCGCCGGTGCCGTCCTCGTCCCCGTCAACACCCGCTTCAAGGGCACCGAGGCCGCCTACGTCCTGCGCCGCACCCGCGCCAGGCTGCTCTTCGTCACCGGCACCTTCCTCGGCACCTCCTACGTCGCCTCGCTCCGCCGCGCCGCCCAGGAGGGCACGGGCCGCGGCCCGCTGCCCGGACTGCCGCGGCTGGAGAAGGTCGTGGTGCTCGCCGAGGACGCCCCCGCCGACTTCACCACCTGGCAGGAGTTCCTCGCCGGCGGCGCCGCGGTCTCCCCCGAAACGGTCCGCGAGCGGGCCGACGCCCTGCACCCCGACGCCCCCTCCGACATCGTCTTCACCTCCGGCACCACCGGCCGCCCCAAGGGTGCGGTGATCACCCATGCCCAGACCCTGCGCGCCTACGACGTGTGGAGCGAACTGGCCGGCCTCCGGGAGGGCGACCGCTATCTGATCGTCAACCCGTTCTTCCACACCTTCGGCTACAAGGCCGGCATCATCGCCTGCCTGCTGCGCGGCGCGACGATGATCCCGCAGCCGGTCTTCGGCGTGGAGACCGCGCTCGCCAACATCGCCGCCGAACGGGTCTCCGTCCTCCCCGGCCCGCCCACCCTGCACCAACAGCTCCTCGACCACCCCGCCCGCGCCCTGCACGACCTCTCCGCGCTGCGCGTGGTGGTCACCGGCGCCGCCGTGGTCCCCCTGGAGCTGGTCGAGCGGCTGCGCAGCGAGCTGCGGATCGCCACCGTGCTGACGGCGTACGGCCTCTCGGAGAGCTCCGGTGTGGTCACGATGTGCCGCCGCGGCGATCCGCCCGAGGTCATCGCCACGACCTCGGGCCGGGCCATCCCCGGCACCGAGGTCCGGGTCGTCGACGCCGTCGGCCGCCCGGCGCCGCCCGGCGACCCCGGCGAGGTGCACGTCCGCGGCTACCACGTGATGGCGGGCTACTTCGAGGACCCGGCCGCCACCGCCCGCGTGCTCACCCCCGACGGCTGGCTGCGCACCGGCGATGTGGGGGTCCTCGACGCGGCGGGCAACCTCCGGATCACCGACCGCATCAAGGACATGTTCATCGTCGGCGGCTTCAACGCCTATCCCGCCGAAATAGAGCAACTCCTCGGCCGCCACCCGGACATCGCCGAGGTCGCCGTCGTCGGCATACCCGACCCCCGCCTCGGCGAGGTCGGCAAGGCCTACGCGGTCCGCCGCGCCGGCTCCCAGCTCACCGCCGACGACCTGATCGCCTGGTCCCGCCGGGAGATGGCCAACTACAAGGTCCCGCGCGAGGTCGCCTTCGTCCCCGCGCTCCCGCGCAACGCCAGCGGCAAGATCCTCAAGACCCTGCTGCGGAACGGCAACCCGGGGCCGGCGCCGGCGTGACCGGGCCCGGCCCTCACGCCCCCGGCGGCGCCCAGTCGGGCCGGCGGCCGCTGAGGGCCACCACCTGGTCGAGGAGCGGGGCGTCCGCGGCCACCGCCACGGGCGGGCCGAAGACCGGTACGCGCTCCGGGCTCTCGGCCATCGGCGCGAGCAGGGCGTACGACACCCCGAGGCCGGTCGCGTCCGGGGCGTACTCCTGGCCGGTGGCGCGCGCCAGGTCCCAGCCGTGCAGCACCAGCTCGTTCAGGGCGAACCGGCCCGCGAGGGCGGCGGGCAGGGTCACCCCGCCCGCCTGGGTCTCGCCCTCCCAGGCCGCCGGATCGTGCCAGGCCCCGGCCATCGCGTCGAGGTTCCGGGCCAGTTCGTCCCGCCAGCCGGGCGCGACGTCCGGCACCGACGCGTCCGGCGGGACGCTGGTCATCGGCCCCAGGTCCTTGCGCGCCGTGTGCTGGAACGCCGCGGACAGCCCGACGAGGTGGCCGAGCAGATGGCGCACCGCGTAGGACTCGCAGGGGGTGGGGGCGCCGAGCTGCTCGTCGGCGGTCCGCGCCGCCAGCCGCGACACCAGCCGGGCCTGCGCCGTGAAGTCGATCGTGTCGGTCATCGTCCGGGTCCTTCCGTCCTGCCGGCGCATGCGGCCGGGGCGTCCTGCCGGGTCCGTCACCGCAGGGCCCGCCCTCCGGTGACGCTCCCAGTGAAGACGTCGCCGGGCCCCGGAACTCATCGCCACACCGCCGTGGCGCCCCCGGCTACTCCGTATACCGCTCCCGCAGCACCGTCTTGAGCACCTTGTTCAGCGGCCCGCCGCGCGGCAGCTCGCCGACGGTCTCCAGCTGCTCGGGAAGCTTCTGCGTCATCAGCCCGGCCGCCCGCAGATGCGCGGTCAGCCCCTCCAGGGTCAGCGGCGGCGCGGCCGGATCGGCGGGCGTGACCACCACGCACACCCGCTCGCCGCGCTCCCGGTCCGGCAGCCCGATCACCGCGGCCTGGGCCACCGCCGGATGGGTGTGCACCAGGTCCTCGATCTCCTGCGCGGAGATGTTCTCGCCCTTGCGGATGATGATGTCCTTGAGCCGCCCGGTCAGCACCAGATGCCCGTCGGGACGCAGATACCCCAGGTCACCGGTGCGGAAGGAGCCGTCGGCGGTGAACGCCTCCCGGGTCAGCGCCGGGTCCGTGTACTGCCGGAAGAGCATCGGGCCCTTCAGCGTCACCTCACCGGACTCCCCGGCTGCGGCCTCGCTCCCGTCCGGCCGGGCGATCCGGATCTCCGCGCCCACCACCGGCCTGCCGACCGTCCGCGACAGCTGCTCTTCGTTGTCGTACGGGGTGCCCATCGTGATCATCGGGCATTCGGTCATGCCGTACCCGTGGACGATCGCGCACTCCAGCTCCCGCCCGGCGGCCGCGTACAGCTCCGGAGGCATCGGCGCCCCGCCGCCGGACAGCAGACGCAGCGAGGGGATCAGGGGCCCGGCCTGCGGACCGCGCTCCCGCCGGCGCCGCGACTCATCGAGAAACGCCTGGTAGAAGGCGGTGCTGCCGCCGGCCATGGTCACGCCGTGCCGCCGGTAGACCTCGGCCGCCCGGCCCGGCTCGAAGGCGTCCAGGACGACCGCGGGGAACCCGCTGACCAGCATGGCGATGACGTAGTCGGGCCCGGCGATATGCGCGTAGGGGAAGGCGATCGAGCCGATGTCGTCCGCGGACATGCCGAGCGCGGTGGCCAGCCCGATGCCGCCGGCGAGGAGGGTGGCGTCGGTGTGCTCGACGCCCTTGGGGGAGGCGGTGGTCCCCGAGGTGTAGTAGATCCAGGTGGTGCGCCCGGCGTCCCCTCCGTGCTCGCCCTCCGCGCGCCGGCCCTCGCCGGCACCGGCCCTCGCGCGGGGCCCGCGCCCCGCGCCGGGCCCGTTCCCCCCGCCTGCTCCGGCCGCTCGGCCCGCTCCGGCCGTCGCGGCCGGCAGCGCCCCCGGATCCCCCTCCGGCAGCCCGCCCGCCACCGAGACCACCCGCACCCCGTCCCCGGCGAGCTTGCGCACCATCGCGGCGTGGTCGAACCCCCGCCACTCGCCCGGTACGAGCACGAACTCCGCCGCCGACTCCGCCAGGATGAAGCCGACCTCGCGCTCCCGGTGGAGCGGTATGACCGGAGTCTGTACGGCCCCGAGCCTGGCCAGCGCCAGGGAGGCCACCACGGTCTCGATCCGCGTCGGCAACTGCCAGGCCACCCGGCTCCCCGCCCCGATCCCCAGCTCCCGGAACCCGGCCGCCACCCGCAGCGCCTGATCGCGCACCCCGTCGAAGGTGACGCTCCGCCCGTCCCCGTCGTAGAACATCGGCGCCCCGCGCGAGACCCGCGCGCGGTACTCGACCAGTTCCCAGAGCGTGTGGATACGGGCGAGTTCGAACACGGCGCCTCCTCGCGGGTCGCGGGTGGCGTGACTGTAGCACCGGGAGCTGACGATTCGTCAGATACGTGTCACAGCGGAAAACTCGGCCCCGGACGTCAGGGGGTGTGGCTGTCCAGCGGTATCAGCGGGGTGTGGCTGTCCGACGGCGACACCGGCAGGTGGTTGTCCAGTACGAAGGCGGTGTGGGGCGGCGCGGGCGTGTGGCTGTCGGCAAGGGCCGGCGCGGCGGCGCCGCCGAAGGCGACGAGTGTGAGTGCGCCGACGGCAAGAGCCTTCTTCATGTATGTCATGCCAACTCCTCTATCAATAAAGGGATGTGTTCCTACGTCATAAAAATAGTGGCTCATGGGGGCAGATGTTCGACTTCTTGCCCCGGAGGTGAATCATCCGGTCTGTCCTGCCGGAAAAATGCCGCAGGGACCGGTGTCGGTGGCTTCCCCTCCCCGCCATCGACACCGGTCCCTGCGATCCCCCGAATACCCCCGTTGGTTCAGTGGGTCCTACTGGGGCTTGCCGACCGGCTGGTGGTTGTCCCCCGTGAGCCGCTCGCCGGGCGTCGGCTGGTGATTGTCGTCCGCAGTGGCCTGGACGCCGCTGCCCGCAATGGGCTGGTGGTTGTCGAGGGGTTTGATGACATCGCGGTCCCCCTGGGGCGACGCCTTGGGCGCGACGCCCGCCCCCGCGATGGGCTGGTGGTTGTCCAGCGGCTTGACGATGTCGCGGTCCCTCAGATGCTGTACCTGCTTCTCGGTGCTCATTGCGATCAACTCCTGTGTGGGCGCTTACTGCCGCGCCCGCCCGGAGACTCCCCCGAGGGCCGCCGGACGGGCGCGGCGCGGCCGCTCACCTTAACGGGGCGACCTGGTCACCGAGCCGCTTGCCCCCCGAGGCGGCGGATCGGATGAGTAAGAGATTGGCCCTCGGCGATGAACGATCGATAAACGCCCACGATGAGCGCCCGCACCTGCGCTTATGCGACGACCACGGGAGTCAGCAGCGCCTGGACCGCGGTGCTTTCCGGTGACCCGACGCGCTCGAAGATGGCCAGCGCCTCCTGCCAGCACACCCGTGCCCGGTCGGTGTGCCCTATGTCGTTGAGCGCCCGGCCGAGCGTGGTCAGGACGCCGGCCCGCCGGGCCTCGCCGCCGATGCCGCGCAGGGCGGCCAGCGCCTGCTCGGCGTGGTTGGCGGCCGCGGCCGGCCGGCGCGCCGCGAGATCGACCTCGGCGAGCCGGAAGTTGGTCATGCCCTCCCAGAACCGCTGACGGCTGTCCTGGAAGATGGCCAGGGCGGCGCGGAGCTGCTCGGTCGCCTCCGTCAGCCGGTTGGCCTGCGTGTACGCCAGCGCGAGGGCGTACATGCCGTTGGCGAGGCGCCGCTTGGCGCCCACCCGGCGGTAGATGGCGATGCCCTCCTCCGCGAGCTGTATGGCGCTGTCGACCCGCCCGGTGTCCAGGTGGACCCGGGAGAGGTTGCACAGCGCGCTGGCCTCGGACTGCCAGTTGCGGTCCTCGCGGAAGGCGATCAGGGCCTGCCGCAGATAGGCCTCCGCGTCGGCGTGCCGGTGCTGGGAGTTGGCGATGATGGCCCGGTCGTTGGGCGCGTACGAGGAGGAGAACGGGTCCTCGGCGGCCACGCCCAGCAGCATGGCGGCCTTGGCGTTCTCGTCCGCCTCGTTCAGCCGCCCGGAAAGCGTGCGGGAGTAGGTCAGCGCGGTGTGGATCCTCGCCTGCGCGTGCTGGTCGCCGATCTCCTGGGCGGCGGCCAGCAGGGAGACGTTGGTCTGCTCGTACTGAAGGGCGTCGGCACCGGATTCGGCCAGGTCCTTGGTGAGCAGCAGGAGGTCGACGGCGCGCCGCAGGGTCTCCGATCCGCCGCACTGGCGGGCGCAGGCCAGCAGGCAGCCGGCCTCGCTGAACAGCCACTCCAGGGCGGTGGTGCGGTCGGCGAACTCCAGGCCGGGGTAGGCGGTGGCCTCCCGGTGGTCGACGAGCCGGTCGCCGGGGCGTTCGAGGACGTACATGTTGGCGGCCGTGGCGGAGTAGAAGTCCAGCAGCCGGGAGAGCGCGGCGGTCCGCTCGGAGGGCGGCTGCTCGTCGCGTTCGGCGCAGGAGCGCGCGTAGAGCCGTACGAGGTCGTGGTAGCGGTAGCGTCCCGGGGCCGCGGACTCCAGCAGGGAGGTGTCCACGAGGGACTCCAGCAGCTCCTCGGCGTCGTCGGCGTCCAGATCGAGCATGGCGGCCGCCGCCGCCAGGGAGATGTCAGGGCCGTCGGCCAGGCCCAGCAGGCGGAAGGCGCGGGCCTGCTGGGGCTCCAGCTGGCCGTAGCCCAGCTCGAAGGTGGCCTTGACGGCGAGGTCGCCGGCGCGGAGCTCGTCCAGGCGGCGGCGCTCGTCGGCCAGCTTGCGGGCCAGGTTCGAGACCGTCCACGTACGGCGCGCGGCGAGCCGGGAGGCGGCGATGCGGATGGCCAGGGGAAGGAAGCCGCAGGCTCCGACGACCGCCATGACGGCCTTGCGTTCGGAGGCGACGCGCTCCTCGCCGACGATCCGGGTGAAGAGGCTCATGGCCTCCTCGGGGCTCATCACGTCGAGGTCGATGAGGTGCGCGCCGGCCAGGTCGATCATGCGAGCGCGGCTGGTGATCAGGGCGGCGCTGCCCTCCGTGCCGGGGAGCAGCGGCCGGATCTGGGCGGCGTCGCGCGCGTTGTCCAGCAGCGCCAGGACGCGGCGCCCGGCGAGGGTGGAGCGGTAGAGGGCGGCACGCTCCTCCAGCCCGTCGGGGATGGAGGAGTCCGGGGTGCCCAGGGAACGCAGGAAGGCGCCGAGTACGGCCTCGGGTTCGCAGGGGGTGTGCCCCGCGCCCTGGAGGTCGATGTACAGCTGCCCGTCGGGGAAGTGCTCGCGGGCGGTGTGCGCGACATGGACGGCGAGGGTCGTCTTGCCGACGCCGCCGATGCCGGTGAGCGCGGACACGGCCATCACGCTGCCCTCGGCGGTGGCGAGTTGTGCCCCGAGTTCGGCGACGAAGGCGGTGCGGCCGGTGAAGTCCGCCACGGTGGCGGGCAGCTGCTGGGGGCGCATCACGACCTGGTCGGCGGAGCCCGGGTCGTCGCTGGTCGCGGGCGGTGCGTCCAGGTCGGTGTCGGCGCGGAGAATCCGCTGGTGCAGGTCGGACAGCGAGGCGCACGGGTCGACGCCCAGCTCGTCGGCGAGCAGCCGGCGGGTGTCGGCGTACACCGCGAGCGCCTCGGCCTGCCGTCCGCTGCGGTACAGCGCCAGCATCAGCAGCTCCCGCAGCCGCTCGCGCAGCGGGTGGGAGGCGGTGAGGACGGTCAGTTCGGAGACCGCGTCGGCGTGGCACCCGGCGTCCAGGATGAGTTCGAGCCGGGTTTCGGTGAGGGAGAGCCGCCACTCGTCGAGGCGGATGCGCTGGGTCTCGGCGTACGGACCGGCGAGTCCGGCCAGCGGCTCGCCGTCCCACAGCGCCAGGGCGCTCTCCAGGAGTTCGCGGGCGCGGCGGCGGTCGCCGGCAGCCCTGGCCTTCTCCGCCTCGGCCGCGTACTGCTCGGCGAGGTCGTGATCGAGGTCCAGGGCCCGGCCGTTGACCGGCCGGATCGCATAGCCGCCGGACTCGCTGACCAGGGCGTCGGCGTCGGCGCCCAGCGCTTTGCGGAGCCGGGAGGCGTAGGTGCGCAGCGCGGCGAGCGCGGCGTGCGGCGGTTCGTCGCCCCAGAGCGCGTCGACGAGTTCGGGCGCGGTGGCGGTATGTCCACCGCGCAGGAGTAGTGCGGCGAGCAGCGCGCGCTGCTGCGGGGAGCCCGCTGCCAGCGGCGTTGCGCCACGCCAGGCCCGTACGGGACCGAGCACGGTGAAGCGGAGCCGCTCCCGCCCCGGACCGTCGTCCATGGTGTCCCCCTGCTCTCAGTCATGTTGTTCGCACTGTGCGCACCACCTCGCTGTGCGCAACGGTCAGTCTGCCTTGTCGCGCCCTTTTCCGTCAGTAGGGGTCCGGGCCGTCCACAAAGCCTCCCCGGCCGATCGGGGGCGGAGGGCGGAGCGACGTACGGCGGGGGCGTGAAGCCCGCGTTCCCGCGCGCCCCCGGGTGCCGTCCGGCCCTTCCGCGATTACTGACGGATCGTCAGATCAGCGCTACCGTATCCGGCATGGAGACCTTCCCGAAGATCATCTCGGTGGACGACCACACGGTGGAGCCCCCGCACGTCTGGCAGGACCGGCTCCCCTCGAAGTACCGCGACATCGGCCCGCGCATCGTCCGGGCGCCCGTCCGGGAGATGACCTTCGTGGGCGGGAAGTTCGCCCCGAAGATGGGCGCCGCGGGTGACGACGGGCCGATGGCCGACTGGTGGGTCTACGAAGATCTGCTGCGGCCGCTGACCCGTCTCGACACCGCCGTCGGTTGCTCCCGCGACGACATCAAGCTCGAAGGCATCACCTACGAGCAGATGCGCCCCGGCTCCTTCAGCGTGCCCGAACGGCTGGCCGACATGGACGTCAACCACGTCCAGTCCGCCCTGTGCTTCCCCACCTTCCCCCGCTTCTGCGGCCAGACCTTCACCGAAGCGAAGGACCGCGAACTGGGGCTGCTGGGGGTGCGGGCGTACAACGACTGGATGGTGGAGGAGTGGTGCGGCCCGCAGGCGGAGGGCCGGCTGATACCGCTGACCCTCGTCCCGCTGTGGGACGCGGAGCTGGCGGCCGCGGAGGTGCGGCGCAACGCGGCCCGCGGTGTACGGGCTGTCTGCTTCAGCGAGATCCCGCCCCATCTGGGGCTGCCCAGCATCCACACCGACTACTGGGACCCGTTCCTGCGCGCCTGCGACGAGACCGGCACGGTCGTCGCCATGCACATCGGCTCCTCGTCGAAGATGCCCTCGACCTCCGCCGACGCCCCGGCCGCCGTCGGCTCCACGATCACCTTCGCCAACTGCTGCTTCTCGATGGTCGACTGGCTGATGAGCGGCAAGTTCGACCGCTTCCCCGGCTTGAAGATCATGTACGCCGAGGGCCAGATCGGCTGGATCCCGTACATCCTCGAACGCGCGGACGTGGTCTGGGAGGAGAACCGCGGCTGGGGCGGCGTCGCCGACAAGGTCCGCCGCCCGCCGTCCGAACTCTTCGCCGAGCACGTCTACGGCTGCTTCTTCGACGACGCCTTCGGGCTGCGGAACCTCGACGCGATCGGCGTCGGGAACGTCCTGTACGAGACGGACTACCCGCACTCGGACTCGACCTGGCCCACGTCGCGGGAGGTCGGCGAGTCCCAGATGGGGCACCTCGCGCCGGACGTGGTGGAACAGATCGTTCGGGGGAACGCGATCGCGCTGCTGGGGTTGACGCGGGAGGGGCTGTGGGGGCCGTCGGCGGGGCCGGGGGCCTGAAGGTCAGAAGGTCAGATTCGTCGGATCCGGATCCTGCCGGGAGGGTGTATGGACAGCGCGTGCGAGGCGGTATGGCGGCCCGAGGCGGGGCGGCCGGCCTATGGGATGCAGCTTCCGGTGCAGGCGCAGAGCCCCCTGTTCGCGGAGGGCTGGGAGCCGGGGGCGGGGCCCGGCGAGCTGGTGGCCGTGGCGCGCGCCGCCGACCGGTACGGGTTCGCGTACGTCGCCTGCTGTGAGCACATCGCGATTCCGCGGCGGCTGGCCGAGGCGATGAGCACCGTCTGGTACGACCCGGTGGCCACCCTGGCGCATCTGGCCGCCGTCACCGAGCGGGTGCGGCTGCTGAGTCATGTGGCGGTGGTGGGGCTCAGGCACCCGCTGGTCACGGCCAAGCAGTACGCGACGCTGGACCGGCTCTCCGGGGGGCGGCTGATCCTCGGGGTCGGGGCCGGGCATGTGCGCGAGGAGTTCGACGCGCTCGGGGTGGACTTCGCGCGGCGCGGCGCGGTGGTGGACGAGGCCGTCGACGCGCTGAAGGCGGCGCTCGGGCCGGAGGAGTTCCCGAAGTTCGCGGGGGAGCGCTTCCCGTTCGAGGGACTGGGGCAGGCGCCGCGGCCCGTGCAGGCGCCGCGGCCGCCGATCTGGGTGGGCGGCTCCTCGCCCGCCGCGGTCCGCCGCGCCGCGGTGCGCGGCGACGGCTGGCTGCCGCAGGGCGACCGGCGGGCCGAACTGCCGGCGCAGATCGGGAAGCTGCACCGGCTGCGGGAGGCGGCCGGCGTCACGGAGCCGGTCGTGGTGGGCGCCATCACCGAGCCGCTGTACGTCGGCGCGCCGGGGTGGGAGGTCGGCCGGCGGACCCTGTCCGGGGCGCCGGAGCGGATCGCGGAGTCGCTGCGGGAGTACGGGGCGATGGGGGTGCACCAGATCCAGGTGCGGTTCCGCAGCCGCAGCGCCGACGAACTGACGGATCAGATGGCGGCGTTCGGGACGGATGTCGCGCCGTTGCTCAACGGCTGACGGCTGACGGCTGACGGCTGACGGCTGACAGCGGGTGGCCGGCGGCCGATGGCGGCCGGCCGGCGGCCCCCTGGCGGCATACCGACGGCCGCCACCGGCCGTCGGCGGCCCATGCCGCCGGGCCCCGACCAGGCGGCCCCGCACGCACCGGAAACAGGCGACCACGTACGCACCAGCAGAGGAGTGCAGGCATGGGCAAGCTCGACGGGCGGGTTGTCATCGTGACGGGTGCGGCGCGTGGGCAGGGTGAGCAGGAGGCGCGGCTGTTCGTGGCGGAGGGCGCGAAGGTCGTGCTCGGGGATGTGCTGGACGGACAGGGCGAGGCGCTCGCCAAGGAGCTGGGGGAGGAGCGGGCCCGGTTCGTGCACCTGGACGTGACGCGGGAGGCGGACTGGGAGGCGGCGGCCGTCGCGGCGAAGGACGCCTTCGGGAAGATCGACGGGCTGGTCAACAACGCCGGGATCCTGCGCTTCAACGAGCTGGTGTCGACGCCGTTGGAGGAGTTCCAGCAGGTGGTGCAGGTCAATCAGGTCGGCTGCTTCCTCGGGATCCGTACGGTGGCGCCGGAGATCGAGGCGGCCGGCGGCGGCACGATCGTCAACACCGCCTCGTACACGGCCCTGACGGGCATGGCCTTCGTCGGCGCCTACGCCGCGACCAAGCACGCGGTCCTCGGGCTCACCCGGGTCGCCGCGGTGGAGCTGGCCGCCAGGAAGATCCGGGTCAACGCGGTGTGCCCGGGGGCGGTGGACACCCCGATGACCAACCCCGCGACGCTGGACCCGGGCGCCGATCCCGCCGAGTCGAGGCGGGCCGTGGACGAGCTCTACCGGAAGCTGGTGCCGCTGGGCCGGATCGGCCGGCCGGAGGAGGTCGCCAAGCTGGCGCTCTTCCTGTCCTGCGAGGACTCGTCGTACATCACCGGGCAGCCGTTCGTCGTCGACGGCGGCTGGCTGGCGGGGGTCAGCGTCTTCTGACGGTTCGTCAGGCGACCGGGCGGCGGCTATTGACGCTCCCCGTGCGCGGTGGAACAGTCGGCACATCGAATCTGACGGTTCGTCAGAAATGGCGAACGGCTCTCAGGGGACGGTGAACCTCCTTGGAATTCGGGCTCTTTGTACAGGGATATGTGGGCAAGCGGGCCGAGACCGATCCGCTCGCGGAGCACAAGGCGCTGATGGAGGAGACCGAGTACGTCATCCAGGCGGACAAGTCCGGCTTCAAGTACGCCTGGGCGTCCGAGCACCACTTCCTGGAGGAGTACTCGCACCTCTCCGCCAACGACGTCTTCCTCGGCTATCTGGCCCACGCGACCGAGCGGATCCACCTGGGCTCCGGGATCTTCAACCCGCTCGCCCAGGTCAACCACCCGGTGAAGGTCGCCGAGAAGGTCGCCATGCTCGACCACCTCAGCGAGGGCCGCTTCGAGTTCGGCAGCGGGCGGGGCGCCGGCAGCCACGAGATCCTGGGGTTCCTGCCGGGCATCACCGACATGAACCACACCAAGGAGATCTGGGAAGAGACCATCGCCGAGTTCCCGAAGATGTGGCTCCAGGAGGAGTACCCCGGGTTCCAGGGCAAACACTGGCAGCTGCCGCCGCGCAAGATCTTCCCCAAGCCGTACGGGGCCGCGCACCCGGCGATGTGGTACGCGGCCGGCTCCCCGTCCTCGTACGCCATGGCGGCGAAGAAGGGTCTGGGCGTCCTCGGCTTCAGCGTGCAGAAGGTCTCCGACATGGAGTGGGTGCTGGAGCAGTACAAGACGGCGATCCGGGACGCCGAGCCGGTCGGCGGCTTCGTCAACGACAACGTGATGGTCACCTCCACCGCGATCTGCGCCGAGACGCACGACAAGGCCGTCGAGATCGCCGTGGGCGGCGGGCTGAACTACCTGCAGTCGCTGGTCTTCCGCTACCACGACACCTTCCCGCGCCCCGACGGCATCCCCGAGTGGCCCGAGCTGCTGCCCGACTACACCGCCGAGGTCATCGAGCTGCTGATCGCCGAGGAGCTGATGATCTGCGGCGACCCGGACGAGGTGCTCGGGCAGTGCAGGCGCTGGGAGCGGGCCGGCGCCGACCAGCTGAGCTTCGGCCTGCCGATCGGGATCTCGTACGAGGACACCATGAACACGGTCAAGCTCATCGGCGAGCACGTGATCCCGAAGATCGACACCGATCCGGTGCACCGGACGACCCGGTTCCGTCAGGCCGCGGGCAGCTGAGTCCGCCGAGGGAAGGGGGCGCTCCGCCCATGCTCGACCACCTGATCAAGGGCGCGACCGTCGTCGACGGGACGGGCACGCCCTCGTACACCGCCGATGTCGGCATCCGCGACGGCCGGATCGCCGTCGTCGCCCCGGCCGGCACCGTCACCGAGGAGGCGAGGACGAGCGAGGACGCCACCGGGCTGGTCCTCGCCCCCGGCTTCGTCGATCCGCACACCCACTACGACGCGCAGCTCTTCTGGGACCCGTACGCCACCCCCTCGCTCAACCACGGCGTGACGACCGTGGCGGGCGGCAACTGCGGCTTCACCCTGGCACCGCTGCACCCCGAACGGCCCGCCGACGCCGACTACACCCGGCGGATGATGTCCAAGGTCGAGGGCATGTCCCTGGTGGCGCTCGAAGAGGGCGCCCCCTGGACGTGGCACTCCTTCGGCGACTACCTGGACGCGCTGGAGGGACGGATCGCCGTCAACGCGGGCTTCATGGTGGGCCACTGCGCGCTGCGGCGGTACGTCATGGGCGCGGACGCCGTCGGCGGGCAGCCCACCCCCCGGCAGCTGGACG
Source organism: Streptomyces angustmyceticus (assembly GCF_019933235.1). Taxonomy (NCBI): domain Bacteria; kingdom Bacillati; phylum Actinomycetota; class Actinomycetes; order Kitasatosporales; family Streptomycetaceae; genus Streptomyces; species Streptomyces angustmyceticus. The sequence goes on from NZ_CP082945.1 coordinate 4,659,605, forward strand.
AGATGCTGGCGCTCCTCCACGAGGCGATGGACGCCGGGGCCTGGGGCTTCTCCACCACGCAGTCCACCACCCACTCCGACGGGGACGGCCGGCCGGTCGCCTCCCGGCACGCCGGACCGGAGGAGCTGCTCGCCCTCTCGCGAGCCGTCGCCGCACACGAGGGCACCCAGATCGAGGCGATCGTGGCGGGCTGCCTCGACCAGTTCGACGACGACGAGATCGAGCTGTTCGCGGCGATGAGCGCGGCGGCCGGCCGCCCGCTGAACTGGAACGTCCTGACGATCGACGCGGCCGTGCCCGAGCGGGTGCCGCGCCAACTGGCCGCCGCCGAACGGGCCCGGGAGACCGGCGGCCGGATCGTGGCCCTGACGATGCCGATCCTCACCCCCATGAACATGTCCCTCGGCACCTTCTGCGCCCTGAACCTCATCCCCGGCTGGGGCGAGATCCTGGGCCTCCCGGTACCCGAGCGCATCGAAAGGCTCCGCGACCCCCACGTCCGGGCCGAACTGCTGCGGCACGCCGGCAGCAAGGAGGCGGGCGTCTTCCGGCGGCTCACCGACTTCGGCCGGTACGTCATCGGGGACACCTACTCCCCGCAGAACGAGGGCCTGACCGGACGCGTCGTCGAGGACATCGCGGCCGAGCGCGGCCTGGAGCCCTTCGCCTGCATGGTCGAGATCTGCGCCAACGACCGGCTGCGGACGGTGCTGTGGCCGATGCCGACGGACAACGACCCGGCCTCCTGGGCCCTGCGCGCCGAGACCTGGCAGCACGAGGACGTGCTGCTCGGCGGGTCCGACGCGGGCGCCCACCTGGACCGGATGTGCGGCGCGCCGTACACGACGCGCTTCCTCGGCGACTGCCTGCGGGGCAGGAAGCTGGTGGGCCTGGAGCAGGCGGTGAAGATGCTCACCGACGACCCCGCCCAGCTCTTCGGCCTGCGCGAGCGCGGCCGCATCGAGGAGGGCTGGCACGCGGACCTGGTCCTCTTCGACCCCGAGCGGATCGACGCGGGCAAGGCCACGCTCGTCCACGACCTGCCCGGCGACAGCCCGCGGCTGGATTCCCGGGCGATCGGCGTCACCGCGGTGTGGGTCAACGGCGTCGAGACGATCCGCGGGGACGTGGTGACCGGCGCGGTGCCGGGGACGGTGCTGCGGTCGGGACGGGACACGCGGACGGTGAGCACGAAGTGAGCGAGGCCGGGCGGCTGTTCATCGGTGGTGAGTGGGTCGAGCCCGACGAGGGCCACTACGAGGTCGTCGATCCGGCGACGGAGGAGGCCGTCGGGCTCGCGCCCGAGGCGAGCCGGGCGCAGGTGCACCAGGCGGCGGCCGCGGCGCGGGAAGCCTTCGCGACCTGGTCGCGTACCTCGCCGCAGGAGCGGGCCGCGGTCCTCGACCGGGCCGCGGAGGTGATGCAGCGCGACTTCGCGGCGCACGCCGAACTGGCGCGGGCGGAGAGCGGGGCCACCACCGCGACGGCGCGCGGGATGCAGGTCGCGGTGGGAGTGGCGCGCTTCCGGCGCTACGCGAAGGGGGCGCTGGAGCCGGTCGAGGAGGGGCTGCCGCCGCAGATCAACGAGGCCGGGCCGATGGGGCGGGCGGCCGTGCTGGGCGCCCTCGCCGGACGCCGGCCCGTCGGCGTCGTCACCTGCATCACCTCGTACAACAACCCGTGGGCGAACCCGGCGGGCAAGATCGCCCCGGCGCTGGCGATGGGCAACACCGTCGTGGTGAAGCCCGCTCCGCAGGACCCGCTGTCGGTGTACCGGATGGCGGCGGCGCTGGCGGAGGCGGGGGCGCCGCCGGGAGTGGTGAACGTGGTGAGCGGCGCGTCCGCCGAGGTGGGCGAGGCGGCCGTGGACGCGCCGGACGTGGACATGGTGAGCTTCACGGGCTCGACGGCCGTCGGGCAGCGCATCGCCGAGGTGTGCGGGCGCGGGATGAAACGCCAGCTCATGGAGCTGGGCGGCAAGGGCGCCGCGGTGGTCTTCGACGACGCGGACCTCGACGCGGCGGTGGCCGGCATCGGCACCACGTACTCCTTCTACAGCGGGCAGATCTGTACGGCGCCCACGCGGGTGATCGTGCAGCGCGGGGTGTACGAGGCGCTGGTGGCGCGGCTGACCCGGTACATCGGGCAGCTCACGATCGGCGATCCGCGCGCCCGGGGGACGGTGGTCGGTCCGGTGATCTCGGCCGCGCACCGCGACCGGGTCGAGTCGTATGTGGAGCTGGGCAGGAAGGAAGGCGCCCGGGTCGTGGCGGGCGGCGCACGGCCGTCCGCCCCGGAGCGCGGCTTCTACGTCGCGCCGACGCTGCTGGCCGACTGCACCCCCGGGATGCGGGTCGTGCGGGAGGAGATCTTCGGTCCGGTCGTCGTGGTGCTGCCCTTCGACGGGGAGGACGAGGGGGTGGCCCTCGCCAACGACAGCGACTACGGGCTCATCGACTACGTGTGGTCCGGCGACGTCGCCCGCGCCTTCCGGGTGGCCCGGCAGCTACGGGCCGGCGGGGTCGGCGTGAACACCGTCGGCCGGAACATGGAAGCGCCCTTCGGCGGCTTCAAGAAGAGCGGGGTCGGGCGGGACGTGGGTTCCTACGCGCTCCATGCGTACAGCGAACTGCAGGCGATCGTGTGGGCGGGGTGAGGCCGCTTCCGCGTGGCGCGTGCCGGCCTGTCGGGCTGCTGGCCTGTCGGCCTGTCGCCCCGGCGTCCGGAAAGCGGACGGGAAAATTTGGAACTGGGGCAAAAGGGGCAGGGCTGCGGTTCTCGCAATGCGAAAGATGCATGTCGAAACCTTCGCATCAAAGGCTGTGCGTGGGGCTTTCGTTGATGTGGTCGGCTTGATGCCCCTGAAATCCCTTGACATGAAAGGGTCGGCTCGCGGAAGTGGATCTTCCGGATACGGATACAGCAGCCCTTAACGTCCTGTTCATGGTTCAGGTTGACCCCCGCCCCCAGACCGGAGACACGGTAACGAGCGTCGGCGCTGCCGGCGGCGGGAGCAGCAGTAGCACCCGCAGCAAGGGCCTCAGCGGCAACTCCGTGGGCCTGCTCGGCAGCGCGGTCATCGGCATCTCGACCGTCGCGCCCGTCTACTGCCTCACCTCGACGCTCGGTCCCACGGTCGGCGAGGTCGGGGTGCAGATGCCCGCGGTGTTCCTCGCCGGGTTCCTGCCGATGCTGCTGGTCGCCTTCGCCTACCGCGAGCTCAACAACGCGGTCCCGGACTGCGGCACCTCCTTCACCTGGACGGTCAAGGCGTTCGGCCCCCGCGTCGGCTGGATGTGCGGCTGGGGGCTGGTGATCGCGACGATCATCGTGCTCTCCAACCTGGCCGGCGTCGCCACCTCGTTCTTCTACCTGCTGCTCGGCGAACTCACCGGCAGCCCGGCCGTCGCCGCCCTGGACGACAACAGGGCCGCGCACGTCCTGACCTGCCTGGTCTTCATCGCCGCCGCCACGGCCGTCAGCTATCGCGGGATGACCGCCACCAAGGGCGTCCAGTACACCCTGGTCGGCCTGCAGCTCGCGGTGCTCGCCGTGTTCGTCGTGCTGGCCGTGATCAAGGCGCGGTCCGGCGACTTCGCCGGCTCCGTCGACTTCTCCTGGACCTGGCTCGACCCGTTCGCCGTCCGGTCGTTCTCCGCCTTCACGGCCGGCCTGTCGCTGTCGATCTTCATGTTCTGGGGCTGGGACACCTGCCTCACGGTCAACGAGGAGACCGCCGGCAGCGCGAAGACGCCCGGCCGCGCCGCCCTGCTGGCCATGGTCGTGCTGATCGGCTCCTACCTGCTCACCGCCGTCGCCTCGCAGATGTTCTCCGGCGTCGGGCACGAGGGCCCGGGCCTGGGCAACCCGGACACCGCCGACAACGTCTTCGCCGCGCTCGCCAACCCCGTCATGGGCACCGTGCTCGGCGTGCTGCTGTTCGTCGCGGTCCTCGCCTCGGCCGCGGCCAGCCTGCAGACCACCTTCATCCCGGTGGCCCGGACGGTGCTGGCGATGAGCACCTACGAGGCGCTGCCGGCGTCCTTCGCCAGGATCCACCCGCGCTTCCGCTCCCCGGGCCGGGCGACCGTCGCGGCCGGCGTCGCCACCGGTGTCTTCTACTCCGTGATGAGCTTCCTCAGCGAGAACGTGCTCATCGACACGATCTACGCGCTCGGCCTCATGATCTGCTTCTACTACGCGATCACCGCCTTCTCCTGCGCCTGGTTCTTCCGCCGCGAGCTGCGGAACTCGGCCCGTGACCTGCTGTTCAAGGGCGTCTTCCCGGTCCTGGGCGGCATCCTGCTCGCGGCCGTCTTCTTCAAGACCCTGACCGACATGTGGAACCCCGCCTACGGTTCGGGCAGTTCGGTCCTCGGCGTCGGCTCGGTCTTCGTCATCGGCGTCGGCCTGCTGCTCCTGGGCCTCGTGCTCATGCTCGTGATGCAGCGGCGCAGCCCGGGCTTCTTCCGCGGCACGGTCCTGACCCGGGCGACGCCGGCGTTGGTGGTGGAGGACTGAGGGGCGTGGGGCAGGGAGGGATTCGGCGCCGGGGGACGGTGGTGCCGCCTCGGGGGCGGCGGTTCGGGCTCCTGGGTGAGCACGCGGTCCTCATGGGCGGAGGACCAGCTTTCCCTTCGTGCGGCGGGCGAGCAGGTCCTCGTGGGCGTCGCGGGCCCGCGCGAGGTCGTACTCCGCGCCGACCAGGGGCCGCAGCCGCCGCCGCGCCGTGAGGCCGAGCAGCTCCTCCAGGACCGGACCGCCGGCGCCGTTCCGGGCGAGGAGCGGAACCAGCCAGAAGCCGGCGACGCCGATGTTCTCCACCGCCAGGCGGCTCGGGTCGAGGGCCGAGGCGGCCTTGCGGGACGAGGCGCCGTAGGTGACCAGCCGGCCGAGGTGCCCGAGGGAGTCCAGGGCGGCATCGAGGACGGGGCCGCCGACGGCGTCCAGCACGACGTCCACCGGGCGCCCCTGATTGGCGTCGAGGACGCGCTCCCGGTAGCCCTCCGCCTCGCCGTCTACGGCCGCGTCCGCGCCGAGTCCGAGGGCGAAGGCGCGCTTCTCTTCGGAGGAGGCCGTGGCGATGACACGGCCCGCGCCGAACTCCCTGGCCAGCTGGACGGCGAGGCTGCCCGTCCCGCCCGCGGCGGCGTGCACCACGACGCTCTCGCCGGGCCGCACCCGCGCGACCGACCGCAGCAGATGCCACGCCGTCAGCCCCTGTATGAGCAGCGCCAGAGCCTCGCCCGCGCTCACCCCGTCCGGTAACGCGACCAGGTCGCGGTCGCGGACGGCCGTCTTCGCCGCGTAGCCGCCCTGGAGGACGTAGCCGAGCACCCGCCGCCCGTCCGCGGTCCGGCCGACGACCTCCATGCCGGGGATGCGCGGCAGCGGCCCCTTCGGCGCGTAAGGGCCGTCGGGTTGCTCGCCCGCCATCTGTTTGATGTCACCGAAGTTGACGCCGGCGGCCGCCACCTCGACCAGCGTCTCGCCCGGCCCCGCCACCGGTTCCGGCACCTCGGCCTCCTCCAGGACCTCCGGTTCACCGAATCGCTCGAACTGCATGGCACGCATGACGCCCCTCCCGGACGGGTCGAACTCCCCGGCAGCCGGTCATGTCCCGCCGACGGCCGGTCCCTGGACCGCCGCAATCGCTACGATCGCCGCGATCGATGTCTCTCCCTCTCCGCCAAATTACGTGGCCCGCAGTGGTCTTGGCGGCCACGCATGGCGTTGCGCGGCGAGCATGGCCCGCGGTCCTCGTCACCCGGGTCCGGCCCGGACCGGCGTGCGCGCCGCGGGTGCCGCGCGTGGCCGGGCCGGCGGGCCGTGGTCAGCCCCAGTGCCCCACGAAGACCGGGTTGGTCATGGCCGCCATCGGGCCCGGCAGGCCCGCGGTCGCCGAGGGATGGCGGACTTCCGCGCGTATGTAGGCGGCGTACTCCGCGGTGGTCTGCCAGCTGACGGTGCCGTCGCCGGAGGCGGGCAGCGGGGTGGAGTACAGCGTCCCCTGGTCGGTGACGAAGGAGACCGTGCGCCCGGGGGCGCCGGAGACCGTGAGGCGGGCCGTGACCTTCGCCGTACGGGGGACCGCCAGGCGTTCGGCGATCCCGGCGTGTTCGCCCCGTTCACCGGTGACGGAGAAGGCCAGATCGACCTTCGACGACTCGGCGATCCACACCCGGCCCGCCCGGATGCCGTCCAGCAGGGCACGGCGCGAGAGATCGTCGGCGAGGACCACGGTCTGCGGCAGGCCCACCACGTCCGGGTCGCGGTGGGCGTCGCTGTGGCCGACGGCCGGCAGCCAGTCCGCGCGGCCACGGGTGTGCGCGACCAGGGCGTTGTCCCACTCGGCGAGGGTGATCTCGTCATCGGGGGTGTACGGGCCGTTCCAGACCTCCACCGCGTCCGCTTCGTTCAGCCCGAACTTCCAGTTGCAGCCGACGCAGGTGGCGTGCGGATGCGCCGGGACGACCAGCCCGCCGGCCCGCCGGATGGCGCGCGCGTACTTCCCGAAGGCGTTGTCGCGGGCCCGGTAGCGCCAGTCGATGAAGACCTCGGGGTCGGTGCCCAGCGCGACCACGTGCCCGTTGCGGGTGGTGACCTCCTCGCCGGTGAGGATCAGCAGGTCGTCGCCCCACAGGCCGTCCCAGGCGCGGTGCGCGGAGGTGGTGTTGTGCTCGGAGGTGTTGATGAAGTCCAGCCCGGCGGCGCGGGCCAGCGCGGCGATCTCGGCGGGGGTGCGCCTGCCGTCGGAGTGGACGGAGTGCAGATGGCCGTCGCCGCGGTACCAGGCGCGGCCCCGGCCCCGGGCACGTTCGGGCGGATGGACGGGCGCCGGGGTGCGCCCCGGGGGCCCGTACCGCAGGGTGACCGTGACGTCGTAGGAGAGACCCTGCGGCGCGACCGTGTACGGCCCCAGGGCGATGTGCCAGGTGCCGGCGTTGACGGGGCCCGGCAGATATCCGGGCGTGGCGTCGTCGGCGCGCAGGAAGAACTCCGTCCGCGCGCCGCCGGACCAGCCGCGGAAGCCGGCGCCGCCGAGGTCAGTGCCCCGTTCGTCGAAGACGCCGATGTCGCAGGCGTTGCCGGCCGTGCCCGCGGGGACGGCCGGCCTGTCGTAGTCGTAGGCCACGGCGATCTCGCGGACGCCGGGCGGCACCTCGACCGGAAGGTAGACGAAGTCCGGGGCGCCCGTCGGCAGATGGCCCCGCACCCGCCGGGTCTGCTCGCCGGGACCGCCCCCGGGCCGCCCGGCGGCGGGTGCGGCGTCGGCGAAGCTCACACGTCCGAGCGTAAGCGCGCCCGTCGCGCCCGCAACCGCCGAAAGTCTCAGCACCTCACGTCGTTCCATCCCCGCCCCCTGCCGTCCTGTGTCGTCTTGCGCCTTCTTCCGCCCGCCCGGACCCCGTGTCGCATCAGCCCCGTCCCTGCGTCTGCGACCCGCGCGGGCCCGTGCCGCGCCGGTCTGTTTCCGCCGCGCGGCCGGCTCGTCGCGCCGCGTGAAAACTGTTGTACGCGCGTGCGGCGGGGAGGGAAAGGGCTGTGGATAACCGTCGGTCGGTGCGGCAACATTCGGTCCCACACACGCCTGACGCGGAGGTGTCCCGTATGCGGATCGCGACCACGATCTTCCTGACCGACGAGACGATCCGGCCCGACCGGCTGGGCCGCGAGCTGGAGCAGCGCGGCTTCGACGGCCTCTATCTCCCCGAGCACACCCACATCCCCGCCAGCCGGGACACCCCCGCCCCCATGGGCGAGCCGCTGCCCCGCGAATACGGCCGCACCCTCGACCCGTTCATCGCGCTCGGCCAGGCCGCCGCGGTCACCGAGCGGCTCGCGCTCGGCACCGGCATCACCCTCGTCGCCCAGCACGACCCGGTCGACCTCGCCAAGCAGATCGCCACCCTCGACTTCCTCTCCGGGGGCCGCTTCACCCTCGGCGTCGGCTACGGCTGGAACGTCGAGGAGGCCGCCGACCACGGGGTCGAGTGGTCGACCCGGCGCGCGCTGACCCGGGACCGGGTGGCGCTGATGCGCGCCCTGTGGGCCGAGGAACCGACCGCGTACGAGGGCGCATTCGGCTCCGTGCGGGCCTCGTTCGCCCACCCCAAGCCGGTGCACGGCGCGCCGCGCATCCTCCTGGGCGGCGCGGCCGGCCCCAAGCTCTTCGGGCAGATCGCCGAGTACGCCGACGGATGGCTGCCGATCGGCGGCGGCGGGTTGGCGGAGACCGTTCCGGTGCTGCGGCGGGCCTGGGCGGACGCCGGGCGCGCCGGCGAGCCGGTCGTGGTGCCCTATGCGGTCCGTCCCTCGGCCGGGAAGCTGGCCCACTACCGCGAGCTGGGCGTCCGGGAGGTGGTGCTGCAACTGCCGCCGGCCGGGGAGGGCGAGGTGCTGCGGACCCTGGACGACTTCGCGCAGTACCTGTGACGGGTGACGCAGGGGAGCGCGGCGTGCGGGAAGGGTGATGACGGACGGGGCGCGGGGGCGCACGGTCCCTGGGAGGCCGTCTTGCCCGCCCCCTGACGGGCGCCCCGCACGGGCCTAGGACCAGCGGTGTACCGCCTTCCGCCCGGGTCGGTACCGGAGAACGATCCGCCGCGGCCCGTGCGGTCGTAGCGTCGAAGGGGAAGGGCCGCGGATCCCCGTGGAGCGGCGGCCCGACGAGAACGGTCACCGGCCGGAAGATCAGGGCTCCACAAGAGCCCGGAGATCAACGGCCCACGACGGGCAACGGTCCGCGCCGCCGCGGCAGCTCAGGGGACGCGTTGCCCACGCGACCCGAGAGATCAGGGAGATCCCATGCCTCGCCTCGACCACACGATCGTGCACAGCACCGACCGTTTCGCCTCCGCCCGGTTCCTGGCCGACCTGCTCGGCGCGCCCGAACCCAAGGCGTTCGGCCCCTTCGCCGCCCTCAAGCTCGACAACGGAGTGGCCCTGGACTACGCCGAGCACGTCGCCAAGGGAGAGTTCGTCCCCACGCACTACGCGTTCCTGGTCACCGAGGACGAGTTCGACGGGATCTTCGCCCGCATACAGGAGCGCGGGCTGCCCTACTGGGCCGACCCCATGCACACCAGGCCCCAGGAGATCAACACCCTGGACGGCGGCCGCGGTCTCTACCTCGACGACCCCGACGGCCACAACATGGAGTTCCTGACCAGGACCTACTCCGACGAACTCCTGGCCAGTATGTGACCGACCGCGCCGCACCCCTGCCGGGCCGGTTTCCGCCGCGTTCGGCGAGGGTGTGGGCGACGAGTGCGTTGGCCGTGTCAGGCGAAGTGCCGGGGCGGCACGAGGAACGCGGCGCACAGCGCGAGGTAGCCCACCATGCCGCTGCACATGTGGACCGTTCCGCGCACGCGCCAAGCGTGCCGGGAGCCGCCGCCGGGAAGTGCCCGTTCCGGGCCCGGACGGAACCACCGTCCGTAGTGATCAGTGGCACAACGGCCGCTCGTTCTCCGGCGGCGGCGCTGTCGGTGGGCGCTCGTATCCTCGGAGGATGACTTCCAGCGCGCAGGGACCTGACCAGGCGTCCGACCGAGGGACCGACCGCGAAACGGCTTCCGGGACGGCCCCGCGGAGCCGCCCGACGGCCAACGCCATGCGCCGCGCCCTCAAGCGGGCCCGCGACGGCGTGGCGCTGGACGCCGGCGAGGCCGCGGTGCTGCTGCAGGCGCGCGGCGCCGACCTCACGGACCTGTGCGCCTCCGCGGCCCGGGTGCGGGACGCCGGCCTGGAGGCCGCGGGGCGCCCCGGAGTCATCACGTACTCGCGCGGCGTCTTCATCCCCCTGACGCGCCTGTGCCGGGACAAGTGCCACTACTGCACCTTCGTCACCGTCCCCGGCAAGCTGCGCCGCGACGGCCACGGGATGTTCCTGTCCCCCGACGAGGTGCTGGGCATCGCCCGCCGCGGCGCCGAACTGGGCTGCAAGGAAGCCCTCTTCACCCTGGGCGACAAGCCGGAGGACCGCTGGCCCGAGGCCCGCGAGTGGCTGGAGGCGCACGGCTACGACGACACGCTCTCCTACGTCCGCGCCATGGCCATCCGCGTCCTGGAGGAGACCGGACTGCTGCCGCACCTCAACCCCGGGGTGCTGTCGTGGACGGACTTCCAGCGGCTCAAGCCCGTCGCCCCGTCCCTGGGGATGATGCTGGAGACGACCGCCGAACGGCTGTGGAGCGAGCCCGGCGGCCCCCACTACGGATCGCCCGACAAGGAACCCGCCGTCCGCCTGCGCGTCCTGGAGGACGCCGGCCGCTCCAACGTCCCCTTCACCACGGGCCTGCTCATCGGCATCGGCGAGACCTACGAGGAGCGCGCCGAGTCCCTCTTCGCGCTGCGCCGCATCCAGCGTGCCTACCACGGCATCCAGGAACTGATCATGCAGAACTTCCGCGCCAAGCCGGACACGGCGATGCGCGGAATGCCGGACGCCGAGCTGGAGGAGCTGGCCGCGACCATCGCCGTGGCCCGGCACATCATGGGCCCCTCGACCCGCATCCAGGCGCCGCCCAACCTCGTCGACGGCGAGTACGCGCTGCTCATCGACGCCGGTATCGACGACTGGGGCGGTGTCTCCCCGCTCACCCTCGACCATGTGAACCCCGAGCGCCCCTGGCCGCAGATCGACGAGCTGACCGAGCGCTGCGCCGCCTCCGGGTTCGAGCTGCGGGAACGGCTGCCCATCTACCCGGAGTTCCTCCAGCGCGGCGAGCCGTGGCTCGACCCCCGTCTGCTGCCGCATGTCCGCGCGCTCGCCGACCCGGAGACGGGCCTGGCCGTGGAGGACGCCCCCGTGGTCGGGCGCCCCTGGCAGGAGCCCGACGAGGGCTTCACGGCGAGCTCCTCGGGCCGTACGGACCTGCACCGCACCATCGACACCGACGGCCGCACCGCCGACCGCCGCGACGACTTCGACGAGGTCTACGGCGACTGGGAGGCGCTGCGGGAGGCCGCCGCCCCCGGGATGGTGCCGGAGCGCATCGAGACCGACGTACGCCAGGCCCTGTCGCAGGCCGCCGACGACCCCACCAAGCTCACCGACGCGCAGGCGCTGGCGCTGCTGCACGCCGACGGGCCCGCCCTGGACGCCCTCTGCGGCATCGCCGACACGCTGCGCCGCGACACCGTCGGCGACGACGTCACCTACATCGTCACCAGGAACATCAACTTCACCAACGTCTGCTACACCGGCTGCCGCTTCTGCGCGTTCGCCCAGCGCCGCACCGACGCCGACGCCTACACCCTCTCCCTCTCCCAGGTCGCCGACCGCGCCCAACAGGCGTGGGAGGTCGGTGCGGTGGAGGTGTGCATGCAGGGCGGCATCCACCCCGACCTGCCCGGCACGGCGTACTTCGACATCGCGCGCGCCGTGAAGGAACGCGTCCCCGGTATGCATGTGCACGCCTTCTCGCCCATGGAGGTCGTCAACGGCGCGACGCGTACCGGGCTGTCCCTCCGTGACTGGCTCGGCGAGGCCAAGGCCGCCGGTCTGGACAGCATCCCCGGGACCGCCGCCGAGATCCTCGACGACGAGGTCCGCTGGGTCCTCACCAAGGGCAAGCTGCCCACCGCGACCTGGGTCGAGGTCATCAAGACCGCCCATGAGCTGGGCATCCGCTCGTCCTCGACGATGATGTACGGCCATGTCGACCAGCCGCGCCACTGGCTCGGGCATCTGCGGCTGCTGGCGCAGATCCAGCAGGAGACCGGTGGCTTCACGGAGTTCGTCACCCTCCCGTTCATCCACACCAACGCCCCCGTCTACCTCGCCGGTATCGCCCGCCCCGGCCCCACCGCGCGCGACAACCGTGCGGTGACGGCGATGGCCCGGGTGCTGCTCCACCCGCACATCACCAACATCCAGACCAGCTGGGTCAAGCTCGGCGCGGACGGCGCCGCCGAGATGCTCCGCTCCGGCGCCAACGACCTGGGCGGCACCCTGATGGAGGAGACCATCTCCCGGATGGCGGGATCGAGTTACGGCTCCTACCGCTCCATCCAGGACCTCGTCGCCATCGCCGACCTGGCCGGCCGCCCGGCCCGTCCCCGCACCACGACCTACGCCCCGGTCACCGAGGAACGCCGCACCTCCGCCCTGGCTTCGGACGGCCACCTTCCGGAACTGCTGCCCGTGGTCGAGTAGGCCGGCCGGCCGGGCGGGGCGGGCCGGACGGGCCGAATGGGCTTAATCGGCCGCTCGGGCCGGGCCCTCACTCGCCCTCGTACTCGGCCTCGTGCTGCAGGATGCACTGCTGCCACTGCGACAGCGCCTCTTCGCGGTCGCCTCCGCTGTCCTGGGCGGCGACGATCAACGCATCGGCAGCCATGGCGGCGAGCCGCACCGCGATATGGCAGACGTCGCTCTGGGGGAGCGGACGGAGGAGTTCCACCGCGCCGTCGCTGTCCCCGGAAAGCGCGGAGGCGACGACGGCCATGGTGGTGCGATCCCACTCGTACTCGGACATGGGGAGAGCATGCCCAGCGCGCGTCCCCGCCATCATCGAACGCATGCGCCCCGGGTGCGGAGGGTGACACCCCCACGCCGACGCCTCCCATGCCGACGAACGCCCGCGCCGATGCCCCTCGTACCGACGAACCCGTACCGATCGATACCGACCGACTCGTTTCGGCCATGGCCGTATCGGCCGAGCCCCGGCCCATCGGGGCGGTACCCGGTCAAAAGCCTCCTTGCGAGTGACTAGCCGCAATACCCGCCTGGCCCAAAATTGATCATTCCTGGTCGATTACAGTGCTGCGCCAGGGGCCCCGCAAGGCCCCGGGATGTTGTCAGTTTCTGGAGGGCGCAGTGAGCGCAGCGGGAGGCGGCGCCGCTATCTGGGGCCGCGCGGAACAGCAGGACTTCCGTAGCCGGGTACGCGGCTGTCTGCTCGGCGGCGCCATCGGCGATGCCCTCGGCGCCGGTATCGAATTCGACTCGCTCGACGCGATCCGCACGGCACACGGCCAGGAAGGCGTGTCCGATTTCGTACCCGCCTACGGGCGGCGCGGCGCGGTCACCGACGACACCCAGATGACCCTGTTCACCGTGGACGGCCTGATCCGGGCCCAGGTGCGCCGCGACACCGGCGCCTGGCATCCGCCCACCGACGTCCACCGTGCCTACCTGCGCTGGGCCGCCACCCAGCGCGACTGGGGCCCGGACGAGCGCAGGAAGGACGACGGCTGGCTCGCCCGCGAGGAATGGCTGTACTCCCGCCGGGCGCCCGGCCGGGCCTGCCTGAGCGGCCTCGGCGACGAGGTCATGGGCACGCTGGAGAAGCCCAAGAACCCGGACTCGAAGGGCTGCGGCGCGGTGATGCGCTCCGCGCCGTTCGGACTGCTGGTCGGCTGGGAGCCGCAGCTGGTCTTCCAGCTCGCCGCCGAGTGCGCGGCGCAGACCCACGGCCACCCCACCGGCTACCTGGCGGCCGGCGCCTTCGCGGTCATCAGCCACTCGCTGGCCCGCGGCGAGGACCTCGACGGCGCCGTGCAGAAGGCGCTGGCGCACCTGGCCACCCGCCCCGGCCACGAGGAGACCACCGACGCCCTCAAGCGCGCGCTCGGAGCCGTGCGGCAGGGCATGCCGACGCCCGCCCGGGTGGAGTCGCTCGGCGAGGGCTGGACGGCCGAGGAGGCGCTGGCGATCGGCGTGTACTGCGCCCTGGTCGCCGAGGACATCCGCCACGGCCTGCTGCTCGCCGTCAACCACGGCGGTGACAGCGACTCCACCGGCGCCATCTGCGGCAACCTGCTGGGCACCCTGCACGGCGAGACGGCGCTGCCGCCGGTGTGGCTGGTCGAGCTGGAGGGCCGGGAGACGATCCTCCAGCTGGCCGACGACTTCTCGATGGAGATGACGCAGGGCCCCGCCCTGCACGGCCCGGCCGGCTCGTCACCGGGCTGGCTCGCCCGGTACCCGCGGGCCTGAGGGGCGCGCCGACCCGCTCCGCCCCGCCGGCCCGGCCCGGGCCCTACCGCATCAGCTCTCCCGCGTTGACCAGCAGCGACTGGCCGGTGATGGCGCGTGCCCGGTCGGAGGCCAGGAAGACCGCGCTCTCGGCCACATCCGCGTCCGTCGCCAGCTCGGGCAGCGCCATCCGCTCCGTCAGCCGGCCCAGCACCTCGGATTCCGGGATGCCTTCGGTCTGCGCCTGGAACCGCACGTACGCCTCCACCGGCGGGCCCCACATCCACCCGGGCTGCACGGTGTTGACCCGTATCCGCTCGGGCCCCAGCTCGCGCGCCAGCGAGTACATCGCCGACACCAGCCCGCCCTTGGACGCCGCGTACGCCGCCTGCTGCACCTGCGTGGGAGCGGCCACCGACGACTGGGTGCCAATGATCACCACCGACCCGCCGCCGCGTGCCGCCAAGGACGGCAGGCAGGCCCGGGTCATCCGCAGCGTGCCGAAGAGGTTGACGTCCACGACGTCGCGCCAGGAGGCGAAGTCGGCGTCGCGCAGGCCCCCGAAGAGCGAGTCCAGCGCGGCGACATGGATCACCGCGTCGATGCCGCCGAACCGCTCCACGGCCAGCGCGGCCAGCGCCTCGCACTGCGCCTCGTCGCCGATGTCGGTCGCCCGCCACGCCGTCCGCCCGCCCGACGGGTCGATCCGCGCCGCCGACTCGGCGAGATTCGCCTCCGTACGGGCTCCCAGCACCACCGAGGCGCCGTCCCGCACGCAGGCCGCCGCGACCTGGTGGCCGAGCCCGGCGCCCACACCCGAGACGATGACGGTCTTGTTCTCCAGCAGCATGCGTGCCTCCCGGACGGGCCCCTCGGCTCACTCCTGACGAAGCGTCAGATTAGGCCCGCCGCCCGGGGAAGACCAGAGTCGGCCCGCGTCTCACCCGCCCCGCCCCACGCCCTCCAGCGCCTTCCGCAGCCGTCCCAGCCCCTCCCCGATCTCCTCCGGCGAGTGGGTCACGAACGACAGGCGGACGGCGGTCGCGTCCGGCGGGCCCGCGAAGAACGGCGCCCCGGGGACGTAGGCGACGTCGTGCCGCACCACCTCGGGCAGCAGTGCCGTCGCGTCGTACCCCTCGGGCAGCGTCGCCCACACGAACATGCCGCCCGCCGGACGGTTCCACCGCGACCCCTCGGGCAGTGCCGCGGGCAGCCCGTCGACCAGGGCGTCCCGCCGCGCACGGTAGGCGTCGCGCACCCGCCGCAGATGCGCGTCCAGGTCGGCGACCGACAGGTACCGTGCCGCGGCGGCCTGGTCGACGGTCGAGGTGTGCAAATCGGCGGCCTGCTTGGCGATCACACAGGCGCGCCGCAGCGCGGCCGGCGCCCGCAGCGAACCCAGCCGCAGACCGGGCGCCATCACCTTGGAGAACGAGCCGAGCAGCACCGTACGGTCCTCGGCCCCGGGGAAGGAGGCGATCCACGGCACCGGCTCGCCCTCGAACCGCAGCTCGCCGTACGGGTCGTCCTCGGCGATCCACAGCCCGCGCCGGGCGGCGACCCCGGCGACCGCGGCCCGGCGCTCGGCGGACAGGGTGCGGCCGGTCGGGTTCTGGAACGTCGGCACGAGGTAGAGCAGCTTGGGCCGCTCGCGCGCGGTGATCTCGTCGAGCGCGGCCGGGTCCAGGCCCTCGTCGTCGGTCGGCACCGGCACCACCCGGGCGCCGGTGAAGGAGAAGGTCTGCAGCGCCGCGAGGTAACAGGGGTCCTCGACCAGCACCACGTCACCGGGCTCCAGCAGAGCCGTGGCCAGCAGCGTCAGCCCCTGCTGCGAACCGGTGGTGATCAGCAGGTCATCGGCGTCGGTGGGCAGCCCGCGCGCGGTGGTGCGCGCCGCGACGGCCGCGCGCAGCGCCGGATCGCCCTCCGTGGTGGAGTACTGCAGCGCGCGCATCGGCTCCTCGGCCAGCACGTGCTGGAAGGCGGCCGCGATCCCGGCCGCGTCGAACAGCTCGGGCGCGGGCAGCCCGCCGGCGAACGAGATGACCTCGGGCCGCGCGGTGAGCGCCAGAATCTCGCGCACGGGCGAACTCCCGGTCCGCGCCACCCGCCCCGCAAGCCCCGGGACGGCACCGCCCACGCCCCTGCCCCCAGGCCCCTCTGTCCCGTCCGACATGGCAGCTCCCCTCGCTCGCGCCTGCGACAGCCCGACCCCCGCCACAGCCAACCGGCAGCTTAAGCGCGCACCGCACCGGTGTGCAGGGGGAATCGCATGGCGGGCTGCCACATCGGGGAAGCCTCGGAACGATGTCGTGGGGTCCGGCTACGGTGACGTCCGGACAGGGACTCTTCGAATGGGGGGGGGCGGAATGGATCCGTTGGTACTCGCGGCGGGCACTGCCGTGGTGAGCAGCATGGCCACCGACGCCTGGCGGCAGGCCCGCGAGGCGACGGTGGCGCTATGGCGTCGGGTGCATCCGGAACGGGTGCCTGCCATCGAGGCCGAACTCGCCGACGTCCGGGCGGAGGTGATCGCGGCCCGCGAGGAGGGCGATCCGCAGGCGGAGGAGGACCTCGCCGCCGACTGGCAGCGCCGACTCCGCCGGCTGCTCCGGGACGATCCGTCCCTCGCGGACGAACTGCGCCGCGTGCTGGACGAAGAGCTGAACCCACTGCTCGCCCCGGCCGAGCAGACCCGCATCGGGGTCCAGATGACCGCGACGGCCTCCGGGCACGCTCGCATCTATCAAGCGGGGCGCAACCAGACCATCCGGGAAGCCTGAGCGGGGTTCGCCCGGGGCGGTCCTGACGCCCTGAACGGCACGCCCATGGAGCGTGGCAGCCAACCGGCGGGGCCGGCGGAGGAGTGCAAGAGAATGTCGGAGCAGCAGCCTCGAGGGTATGCCGGGGGTCCCGGAGCCGTGGCCGAAGGCCACGGGAGGGTATTTCAAGCGGACGGAGACCAGCACATCACCGAGCATCACCACCACTACAGCGGTGATGCGACGGGGCCGAACGTCCCTCGGCGGTCCGAGGGCACCGGGCCGGACTCGATCCGGGTGCCCTTGGCGGCACCGAAGCCGGTCGTCGTACGTGACCGGGACGAGGCGAAGGCGAAACTCCTCTCCGCCGTGACGGCTCTGAGCGGCGCGCGCATCCATGTGCTCCATGGCATGGGGGGATGCGGCAAGACCACCCTGGCCCGGTACGTGTTCGACGAAACGGTCAACAGCCGTGCCGTCGAGGGCTTCTGGGTGAACACCGCCAGCCGTTCCGCACTGCGTGCGGGCATGCTGTCGGTCGCCGCCGAGCGAGGCGCCACCGCCGCGGAACTCGAAGCGGTCCACCGGGGGCACCGGCCGGCCGCGGATCTGGTCTGGGGCTATCTGGACCGGCCGGGCACACCGTGGGTCCTCGTGATGGACAACGCGGACGACCCCGCCTTCCTGGACGGCGGATGGATCAGGCCCAGCCGGTACGGCACCGTCCTGGTGACGACGCGGCAGGGCCAGTCGCCGGTGTGGACGGACGCCGAACTCCACCCCATCGGTCTGCTGCCGCCGCAGGACGCGGCCCGGGTGCTGAGCGACCTTGCGCCCTCCACCGGCAGCGACGAGGACGCACTGCAGCTGGCGCAGGCGGTGGGCCGTCTGCCGCTGGCCCTCACGCTCGTCGGCTCGCAGCTCTCCGACCAACTGCTGGAGGCGGTCACCATGGCCGACTTCCGGCGTCGGCTGGCCCATGAACCGAGCTTGCAGATCGACAACGGCAGCGTCCCCTGGGATTCCGATCTGCGGCGGACCCTCGGCAGTACCTGGCAGCTCTCCCTGGACGCGCTGGCCGAGCGGGGGCTGCCCGATGCCGGCACGCTGATGCGGCTGTTCAGCTGCTTCGCCCCCGACCCACTGCCCATCAGCCTCATCCGGCCCGGCGGCCTGGAAGCCGCCGGTCTGGGAAGGCTCGAACCGCCGCTTTCCAGCAGCCGGGTCGAGGCCTGTCTGCGCGGGCTCCTCGGCCAGGCCCTGGTCCTGGTCGAGGATGCCCCCGGCCGGCGTGGTGAACGGCCCACGCGTATCGTGCAGCTTCACTCGCTGGTGCTCGACACGGTCTTCGGGGGCATCCCGGCACGCATGCGGGGCCCCCTGCTGGCGGCGGCTTCCTCCCTCTTCCTCCGGGCCCTTCCGGAGGAAGTCCCCACACCAGCTGGAGATCGCATGCGAAACATGATGGTCCCGCACGCTGTCCAACTCCTTCGGAACGCGGAAGCGGAGGGCGGCGAGGACGTCGTTGCCGCCGCCTTGGCCTCGGCCCGAGGGCTCCGCGACGACTTGATGGAGCGCGGCGAGGGACTCACCGCCCTCACGCTGGCGCAACTCGTCGTCGATGTGGCACGGCGGAGTGTTCCGGCAGATGACCCGGTACTCCTCGAAGATCAGCATCAGCTCGCCAGAGCTCTCCTCTGGACCGACGAACACAGCGCCGCGATCTCCTTGCACAGTGAGGTGCTGACCCGGCGCGAGCGCACTTTGGGCACCGATGCCCCGGACACCCTGCGCAGCGCCCATGAACTGTTCTTCAACCACTACCACCTGGGGGACTGGCCGGCCGCCGAGCGCACGATCCGCCGGGCCGCGGAAGGGCGCGAGCGGGTCTTGGGCGAGGGGCACCCTGACACGCTGCACAGCCGGGGCCTGCTGGCAGAGGTGCTGTGCCGCATGGGGGACAAGGAGGAGAACGTCCGGATCTCCGAAGAGATCTGCGAGGTCAGCGAAAGGGTGCTGGGCGCGGAGCACCCCATCACCATCAGCAGCACCCTCACCAGGGCGTTTGTGCTCGACGAAGTGGGCAGGCCGGCGGACGCGGAGGGCCCGGCCCGCCGCGCGCTGGAGAGCTGCAGAAGGGTGCACGGCGAGCAGCACTGGCTCACGATGGCCAGCGCGAACCGGCTCGCCATGGTCCTGCGGGGCCTTGGCCAGTGGGAGGAAGCCCAGCAGCTGGCCGAGGAGGTTCTCGGTGTCCGGCAGTCGATGCTCGGGGACGAGCATCGGCTCACACTGCTCATCCGCATCGAGCTCATCCGTATCGCGCATGTTGCCGGGCGCACCGAAGAGGCGGTCCTGAGGGGGACGGAGACGCTGGAGGCCTGCCGACGCGTGTACGGAGAAGATCACCAAGAGACGATCGACTGCCGCACCGCGCTGCGGGCGGCGGAGGAGGCCGCGCGATAGCCGGTCGCACCCCTGGCCATTGATCTGACGGGGCATCAGAATTGTGATGCCCTGCCGGATCTGCCTGCCGTGGGAGTGCCGCAATGAGCGATGTGACGCATGTCGAGACGTATGCCCGACTGGCCGGTGCGGGGCCGTACGGCGTCAGTCCCGGCCATGCGCTGATCACGATGGTGGAGCCGCACCCCGGCCATGAGCGTGCCTACAACAGGTGGTACGAGGACGACCATTTCATCGCCGGGGCCATGGCCATGCCGTGGATGTATGCGGGCCGCCGATGGGTGGCGACGCGTGACCTCCAGCTTCTCAGGTACCCGGCGGAATCCGCGGTCGCGCGCCCGGTGACCAGCGGTTGCTACCTCTCGACGTACTGGGTGACGCAGGGCCGCTATCCCGAGCACATCAAGTGGAGTGTGGGGATCAATCAACGGCTCAACCGGGACGACCGTGTCTATCGCGAGCGGACCCACGTCTTCACGGCGTTCCACGAGCATGTCGCGACGGTGTACCGGGACGGCGGCAACGGTCCCCGCGATTTCCATGCCTTGGATTACCCGTACGACGGTCTGGTCGTGGAGGTGATCGACGCCGCCGATGCCGGCCGGCGTTCCGAACTGCTCGAGTGGCTGTGCGCGGAGCACCTCGAGGAGCGAATTCGGGGTTCCGCGGCGGCCATGGTGATGGCCTTTCGCCCCCATCCGCTGCCCGAAGACCGGATGTCCTACGTCAAGCAGGTGGAGGGTGTGGAGAACCGCTTGACGCTCCTCTGGTTCCTGGAGCAGGATCCGCGAGCGTGCTGGCGCGAGCAATTCACCGGCGTCGATTCCCTCGTCGCGGAGCGGGGTCTCGGCTCTGTCGAATTGGTCGCGCCGTTCATTCCCACCTTGCCGGGGACCGACCGCTATGTCGACGAACTCCGCTGAACGAGGCTCCTTGCGGGGGAGACGCGAAGGGGCGACAGGGGGTCAGGGGCGGCGCGGCGGGCGAGGCAGAGCCCCCTCGGCCAGGACGGCGGACCAGTCGAGAGGGCTCGTGTCGTAAGGCAGGGTGACGGCGGCGTCAGGCGCTGCCCAGGCGGCCGCGGTCGATATCCGAGAGCAAAGCCGTCCAGGCCTGCTCCGAAAAGGAGAGAACCGGTCCACGAGGTGCCTTGCTGTCGCGGACGGCTACCGCAGAATCCTCCAGGGGGGCCACCTCGACGCAGTTTCCGTCCTTGCCCGAGTAAGTCGACTTCCGCCACATCAGAGCCGTGTTGAGATTCCTCGTCATGTGCACTCCCGTGCGTTCGGGTGGGCGAGAAGTGGTGACTTCTCGGAGTGCTGACGACGCTACGCTCCAACATCGCTAACAGGGGGAGCCGATCACTCGACCGGATGACATATGCCCGAGGGCTCTTCCGTCGAGGTGTGGTGGTGGTGTACTTTCCGCCCCCGCGAAATCAGGTGGCGTACTCCTTGGCCACATCCGAGATGAACTTCCGGGTCTCGTCCGCATTCAGCGCCTGGGCTCGCAGATGCTCGTACATGATCCCGTACTTGTGGACGTCCCCGTGCTTCTCCAGGTAGAGGTCGCTGGTGACGCCTTCCAAATAGACCGTGGTCGAGTCCGAAGGGTCGTCGAACTCCAGGATGGAGAACGTCCCGGTCATTCCGGGGTGCGATCCCACCGCGTACGGCACCACCTGCAGGGTGACGTGGGGAAGCTGACTCAACTCGACCAGATGCTCGAGCTGTTCGCGCATCGTCTGGCGGTTCCCGACGATCCGGCGGGTGGCCGACTCGTCGATCACGGCCCAGAAGCGGAGCGGGGACTCGGACGCGCGAAGCCGCTGCTGCCGCTTGAGGCGCACGCCGACCCGGCTCTCGACGTCCTCCGGAGTGGCCTCGGGCCACATCCCGCGGATCACGGCTTCCGCGTACTCGGGCGTCTGCAGAAGGCCCGGAACCAGAAGCGATTCGTAATTCCGCACGGAAAGCGCGTCGGCCTCCAGCCCGATGTAGACGCTGTAGCTCGGCGAGAGGCTGCCGAATGCGTGCCACCAGCCCTGCTGACGGGACTCCTTGGCCATTTGCATGAGGGATTCGACCATGTGCTGATCGGCAACCTCGTAGACCCCGCACAGATCGCGGACGTCGCGCTGGCTGATGCTGCGGCGGCCGTTCTCGAGTCTGCTGATCTTCGACTGCGAGACGAGCAGCCGGTCCGCCACCTCTTCTGCCGTCATGCCTTTGGCCTCTCGAAGCCTGCGCAGCTCCTGGCCCAATCGGCGTCGCCTGACGGTGGGGTTGACGTTGGACGCCACGCTAAGTGCACCTCCGGCTCCGTACTGCTGTTTTCTGGTCAGCAGACTGCCACCAACGGTCCGCGCCGCGCTGGCAAATGGCTGGACAAGGTGGTCACGGTGGAATTTTGGGGCCGGAATCGCGAAAATGCGCCCGCGCATGCGCGCGGGGTGGCGGGGCCGGCCGTCGTCCAGAACGGCCGGCCCCGCCACCCCGCGCTTCTTGCTGCGGCTCCCGAACGGGATCGTGGGGACGGTGGTCGGTGGTGCGGCGGTGGCGCGGCAGGACCCCGCCGGTGTCCTACGGCGTCAGCGGGCGCCTACCCGGGCCATCCGGCCGTGGCCGTGCCGCGACTGGCCCGGCGCACCGGCCGGCTCCGCCGTGGCCCGCGCCGCCGGTTGCCGTACGGCTCCCGCGCCGGCTGCCTGCGGACGCCGCGGCTGGGCCGCGACGCCGTTCTGCACATCCATGACGGCGTGTGCGACCAGCCCGCCCATCGGGTCGTGGCGGATCAGATCCCGGAGACGGGAGCGCGATGAACGCCCTTCGTTCCCTGGATACAGGTGCTTGCCGAGGCCGACCGCATGGGCCAGCGCGGCGAGTGCCGCGGTCCGCGGGTCCGGGGGTACGCCGGTGCGGATCGCGTTGTCCAGCCGGGCCCTGATTTCCCGGCTGATGGCCGTCTCCGTCGCCTGGTAGCGCGTCGTCGGCAGCACCCCGCACATCTGGCCCGCCACGGCATGCACCATGCCGCACCGTTCCAGGTGCGTGAGGTAGGTCTGGCGCAGCCCCAGCCGGGGCCCGCCGATCCAGTGGACCGCGCGTACCGGACTGCCGCGTCGGCGCAGCAGTTCCAGCGCGGAGTCCAGAGTTGGATCTCCTGTCGGCCGTGCCATCACCACGGCGATACGATCCCCGTCTGGGGCTATCCGTCCTGCCAGAGCCAGCTCTACTAGCTGGGCCCCGGCCAGGCCGAGGTCGAGCGACTGCGGCTGCGCTGTGGTACCCGTCGTCGGGTCCAGAGCGAGCAGCAGAAGCTCCTCCGGAATTGTTCTGCGGCTCCTGCCCATCCATGCCTCCCCGCGTGGATGAATGACAGGGTGACCCCTCTCACATTCATCTGTCGAGGGTGCGTGGGGGGTTCGGTAGGGAACCGGTAGGTATGTCGTTCTCGTCTTGCACGTCGGCGACATCTTTCTGTGGGGTGCCACGCCTACCGGTACGCGTGGCGGCGAGATGGTGCTACGTGGACACAGGACACTTGGATCACAGGGCCAGGCAGCGGGCGACGTATGAAGGAGACATCGGTGGCGGGCGAGTCCCCCGACAAGTCGGACAAGAAGCAGTCGTCGGGGGAGACGGCGCGGAGCAAACGCGATCCGCGCCTGTCCGCCTTCCGCGGGGAGCCGGCCGAGCCGGCGAAGGAATCGGGGTCCGGGACGGACTCGAAGCCTGAGAAGAAGCCGGAGGCTGCGGCGGCGCCGAAGCCTGCGGCGAAGTCGGGATCCGCGGCGAAGCCGGGGTCCGGGACGAAGTCGAGGTCTGGAGTGAAGTCGGGGTCTGCCGCCGAGTCGAAGTCCTCGGCCGAGCCGGAGTCTGTCGTCGAGCCGGAGTCTGCGGGCTCCTCCGCGGCGTCCGCGGGGGCCGATGCCTCCAAGGCGCCGGAAGCGCCCCAGGAGGCCGCTGAGGGCGCCGGCGAGGGCAAGGGCGGCGAGGGCGGTGGCGACGACCGTCTGCGGGCCGCTGTGGCCGCTTGGGTCTCGGGGAAGAGCGACGAGAGCGACGAGGGCGCCGAGGGCGCGGAGGCCGAAGGCGCCCAGGACGCCGAGGGCGGTGACGGCCGCGACGCCGATAAGGCTTCCGCGGGTTCCGGCGATCTTGGTGAAGGTGCGGACGGGGGCGTGGACGTGGACGGGGGCACGGGCACGGACGAGGGTGCGGATGGTGCCGTCGCGAAGCCGTCCGTAGAGCCGGAAGCGGCGGCGGAGCCGAAGGCCGAGGACGCGGCGCGGTCCGACGTGAAGGGCTCGGGTGACGCGGGCTCGGGCGGCAAGGCCGGTGCGAAGGCCGACGCGGAGGTCGGTGGAAAGGCCGACGGGAAGGCCGACGGGAAGGCTGCGGCGAAGGGGGCGGGCGTGGCCGAGTCCGCGCCCAGGACCGAGTCCGGAGCCGAGCCCAAGGCTGAGGCCGAGTCCAAGACCGCGACCAAGGTTGTCGATCAGCCGACCGCCGTTTTCAAGACCGTGGGGCCGCAGAAGGGCAAGCCCGACGAGAAGGGCGGCGCTGCGGCTGACGGCAAGGGCAAGGGCAAGAGCGACGGCAATGGTGACGGCGGCGATGAGGGGGACGCCGACGTCGATGAGTCGGCGGTGGATGAGGCGACCCGTGTCTTTGCCGTCGCGAAGCTGAAGGGGAAGGGCGCGGCGGCCGGTGCCGTCGACCAGGCGACCACCGCGTTCAAGATCAACGCGCCCGCCAAGAGCAAGGACGCGGCCAAGGGCAAGGACGCGACCGAGAGCAAGGGCGCGACCGAGGACAAGGCTGCGGGCGAGAGCGGGAGCAAGGCGGAGGCCAAGCCCGGAAGTGCGGCCGCCGGCAAGGGCAAGTCCGGCGCCAAGGGCGGCGCCGACGCCAAGACCGGGCCCAAAGCCGACGCCAAGGCTGATGCCGAGACCGACGCGAAGTCGGATGCCAAGGCCGGCTCCAAGGCCGGCGAGAAGGCTGACGCGAAGGCCGGCGACAAGGACGACGCCAAGCCCGGGTCCAAGGCCGACTCCAAGGCGCCCGGTACCTCCGAGCGGGACTCCGAGCGGACCAGTCAGTTCGTGGCGCTGAAGTCGGCGGACGACGGCACGGCGGGCAAGTCGCTGGGCAAGACGGCGCCCCGGACTCCTGCCCGTACGTCCGACAAGGCCGGCGACAAGGCCGCTGAGAAGCCCACGGAGAAGTCCGGGAGCCAGGCGGCGGCCAAGACGGCCGACAAGGCCGCGGACAAGCCGGCAGGAAAGCCGGAGGACAAGGCCGCCGGCGCGCTCCCGGCCACCAAGCCGGCCAAGCCTGCCGAGGGCGCCGAAGCGACCGCACCGTCCAAGGCCGCCGACCGGCCGGGCGCCATGCCGTCCGCTGCCACGGGGGCCACGGCCGCCGGTGCTCCCGGCGCGCTGCCCGAATCCGAGCGGACCAAGCAGGAGCCCCTGCCGCCGCTCGACCTCCTGGCGCAGCTCACCAACACCCCGCCGCCGCCCGAGACCCCGCTGCGCACGGTCGTCCGCCGGTTCAAGATCTGGACCCCGCTGGCGGTGCTGCTGGTGATCATCTTCGTGGTCGCCCAGGCGGTGCGGCCGCTGCCCGACCCGACGCTCACCGTCGGCGACGCCAAGTCCTCGTTCACCTTCGAGGGCGGCAAGCTCGCCGTCCCGTGGCCCGAACACGGGCAGGCGGCGGTCAAGGTGGTCGGCTCCGGGGACCTGGGGACGTTCGGCCCGCAGAAGCCGGTGCCGACCGCGAGCGTGGCCAAGATCATGACGGCCTATGTCATCCTTCGGGATCACCCGCTCAAGAAGGACGACAAGGGCCCGGACATCGAGGTCGACGCCAAGGCGGTGACCGAGGGCGGCTCCAGGCACGAGTCGCGGATCGAGGGGCTCAAGGCGGGGCAGAAGTTCAGCCAGCAGGACATGCTGAAGATGCTGATGATCCCGTCCGGCAACAACATCGCCCGGCTGCTGGCCCGTTGGGACACCAAGTCCGCCAACGAGGGGGCGTTCGTCAAGAAGATGAACGCCGCAGCCAAGGAACTGGGCATGAAGAACACCACGTACACCGACCCCAGCGGCCTGGACCCCAAGACCGTCAGCACCGCCGTCGACCAGCTCAAGCTGGCCGAGGCCGTCATGAAGTTCGACGCCTTCCGGCCGATCGTCGCCATGCCCAACGCCGAGATCCGGGGCCTTCCGGGGCGGATCAACAACAACAACGACGATCTGCTGCTGGCGGGGCTGAGCATCAAGGGCATCAAGACCGGCTCCAGCACGGCGGCCGGCGGCACGCTGTCCTGGGCGGCCTACAAGACGGTGGACGGCAAGGACCGCCTGATCCTCGGCACCATGATGGACCAGCACTTCAAGGGTCTGGACCCGGACGCCTCCAACAGCCTCACCATGGTCAAGAACAACAGCAAGCAGGTCGTCCAGGTCGTACGCGACGCGCTGACCTCGGCCCCGGCGGTGAAGAAGGGCCAGGTCGTCGGCTATGTCGACGACGGCCTGAACGGACGCACGCCGGTCGTCGCCACCAAGGACCTGAAGGCGGTCGGCGTCCCGGGCCAGAAGCTGAAGTTGAGCGTCGGTAGCGGGGGCAAGACCATCCCGCACACCGCCAAGGCCGGTACCGAGGTCGGTGTGCTGACGGTCGGCAACGGCGAGAGCACGCAGAAGGTGCCGGTGGCCCTGCAGAAGGACCTGGTCGAGCCGACCTTCGGCGCGAAGCTGATCCGCATCACCTGAGTGAAGCCGCTCCGAGCGGAGTCGCTCCGAGCGGAGCGGAAGAGAACGGACCGAGGGGCTCCGGGCGGCCGGCCCGGGGCCCCTCGGCCTACCGGGGCCGGCCCTCGGCCCCGGGGTCTCCGCCGAATCCGTCCCCTCCCCCCCCCCGCGTGTCCGTCCCCGTGTAACCGTCCCGCATGTGTGTGATCGTTCGTCCGTTCGTTCATCCGTCCGTCCCGCGCGTGACCGGAGTCCGTCATCGACGTAGCGCAAGCGCAGAAGACGTATGTGCCCGACGCGGCCGGCCGTGGCGCCCGGGTGGCGCGGGGCCTGGTGGTGTTGTTGCCCGCGGGGCTGATGCTGCTCTTGGGGGCGTGGGGGATCCGTCGGCAGGACGCCATATGGCGGGACGAGGCGGTCACCCTCGACATGGCGCACCGCGGCCCGGCCGATCTGTGGGCCACGCTGCTGCACGTCGATGTCGTGCACGGCCTCTACTACGCGCTGATGCACCTCTGGTTCGCCGGATACGACGCCACGCTCCGCGGCGCGTTCGGCGACGCGGTCGGTCTGCGGCTGCCGTCCGTGGCGGCGATGACGGTCGCCGCCGTGGGCGTCGCGCTGCTGGGGGAGCGCCTCGTCGGCCGGCGGGCGGGGCTGTGCGCGGGCTGCACCTTCGCGCTGATCCCGGTCGTGCAGCAGTACGCGCAGGAGGGGCGCTCGTACGCGACGGTCTGCGCGCTGGTCGTCTGGGCTTCCTACCTGCTGGTGCTGGCCGCCGCCGGTCCGCGCAGGGGGCTGTGGCTCGGCTACACGGTGCTGATGCTGGTCGCGTGCCTGCTGCACGAGTTCGCGTCGCTGGCGCTGCCCGCGCACGGCGCCGCGGTGATCCTCGC
Source organism: Streptomyces angustmyceticus (assembly GCF_019933235.1). Taxonomy (NCBI): domain Bacteria; kingdom Bacillati; phylum Actinomycetota; class Actinomycetes; order Kitasatosporales; family Streptomycetaceae; genus Streptomyces; species Streptomyces angustmyceticus. The sequence continues at coordinate 4,686,422 of NZ_CP082945.1, forward strand.
CCGGCTGCCCCGCCGGGTACTGCGGGCCTGGCTGCTCTGCGCGGTCACCACGCTCGCCGGGCTGGCCCCGCTCGCGGTGTTCAGCACCCGGCAGTCCGCGCAGATCAGCTGGCTGATGTGGCCGGACCCCGTGCAACTGCTGACCTTCGCCGTGCTCGCGGTCCTCGGCGTCGCCTGCGCCCGCGTCCGGGTCCGCTCCCGCGGCCCGATCGGGCTGCGCGCGCTCGGCGTCCCCCTGCTGCTCCTGCCCACCCTTCTCCTGCTGCTCCTCTCCCACGTCGAGCCGGCCTACGTGGACCGCTACGTCCTCTACTACGTCGTCGGGTTCGCGCTGCTCGCGGGCGCCGCACTGGCGCGGCTGCTGCGGCCGGCCGGCGAGTCGGGCCAGACCCGCGGCAGGCGGCTGCGGTGGGCGGTGACGGCCGGGCTGGTGCCGGTGGTGCTGCTGCCCGTCAACGTCCATCTGCGCAGCCCGGACAGCCGTGTGGACGATGTCACCGCGATCGCCCACGCCCTACGGGAGGTGGCCGAGCCCGGCGACGGCCTGCTGTTCATGCCGTCCCGCAGGCGGATCTGGCGGGCGACCCTGCCGCACGAGTTCCGCGGGCTGCACGACCTCGCCCTGGCCAAGAGCCCGTCGGCCTCCCACACCCTCTACGGCACCGAGCGGTCCGGCGACGCGATCCGCGACCGGATGCTGGCCGCCCGCCGGATCATCGTCGCCGGCGACCCCGACGGCCAGCCGGTCGACGACAACGACCAGGAGATCGCCAAACGGTCCACGCTGCACTCCGCGTTCACCATCTGCCGCACGGTGCAGGTCCGCGGCGCCCGGATCACGGTGTACGGGCGGCCGGGGGCGTGCGGAGGGGGCGGGTAGGGGCCGGGGGCGAGGTCCCGCCGCATGCGGCTCTACGTCCCATACGGCCTCCGAGCCGCCCAACACTCCGTGAAGTGCGGCATGTTGGGGGTGGCCTTCATCATGGCCCCACCGCACCCGTCCTCCCCCTCACATCAGATCCGCCGCCGCCCCGTCGATCCCCAGCAGGTCGTGCAGTGCCGTCGCGCCCTCCGGGGTGAGGCGGACGGCTCTGGTGGTGCCGATGCGGCGGATCCAGTGGCGTGCCAGGAGTTGGTCGCAGAGGCGGGCGCCGGCCGTGCCCGCGAGGTGGGTCCGGCGCTCGGTCCAGTCCAGGCAGGCGCGGGCCTGTGGCCGCCGTCCCGGGGAGAGTGTGGCCGGTTCGATGCCCAGACGGTCGGTGAGCCAGTTCCGTCCGGCGTCGGTGAGGGCGAACCCGCCGTCCTGGTCGAGCAGTCCCCGTCCGGTCATGGCGTCGGTGATCGTGACACCGAGCCGGCCGGCCAGGTGGTCGTAACAGGTGCGGCCCCGGGCGAGTGCGGCGGAGGCGCTCACGGCGCGCAGCCCGCGGGGGCGCTCGGCCGGCGGGTCGAGGTGCGCGGTCAGGGACTCCAGCAACTCGGCGACGCGCGGCCCGGCGAGCTGGACGTAGCGGTGGCGGCCCTGGTGGCGTTCCACCAGCAGCCCGCCGTCGGTGAGCCGGGTCAGGTGCTCGCTCGCCGTCGACGGCGCGACCTGCGCGTATGCGGCCAGCTCGCCGGCGGTCCAGGCCCGGCCGTCGAGCAGGGCCAGGCAGAAGGCGGCGCGGGTGCGGTCCGCGAGCAGTGCGGCCAGCCGTGCGAGCTCGGAGCTGTACGCCGGAGTGGTCATGACTCCATTGTCCGCCGCGAGTCTTCGGCGCCTACCGAAGCGACCGCGGCCTACGGTGCCCGTATGAGCACCTCCCCGGAGTACGCCACCTTCCACTTCCATGCGCTGCACCACGCCGACCAGCCGCTGCTGCTGCCCAACGCCTGGGACGTGATCTCGGCCGTCGCCCTCGCCGGGGCCGGATACGCGGCGGTCGGGACCACGAGCCTGGGCGTCGCCGCGGCCCATGGCTATCCGGACGGGCGGGGGTTCGCCGAGGCCCGGGACGCGACGGTGGCGCTGGCGCTGCGGCTCAACGGCCGGCTGTCCTGCCCGTACACGATCGACGTGGAGGGCGGGTTCGGTGGCGACGCCGGCCAAGTGGGCGACCTGGCAGCCGAGTTGGCGGAGGCGGGGGCCGCCGGGCTGAACCTGGAGGACGGGCTGCCCGGCGGCGAGGGGCTGCAGGACCCGGTGCGCCAGGCCGCGGCGATCACCGCGGTGAAGGAGCGGGCGCCGGGTCTGTTCCTCAACGCCCGGATCGACACCCACTGGCTGGCGGACAGCCCGCCGCCGCTGTCGGTGACGCTCGAACGCGCCGAGACCTATCTGACGGCGGGCGCGGACGGCATCTTCGTGCCGGGCGTGATCGCCGACGAGGACGTGTCGGTGCTGGTCGCCGAGATCCCCGCGCCGGTGAACATCCTGTTCGCCCCCGGGCGGCACACCGTCAGCCGCCTCGCGGACCTCGGCGTACGCCGCATCAGCACGGGCTCGCTGCTCTTCCGTACGGCGTTGCAGGCCACCCTCACGGCGGCGGACGCGATCCGTACGGGCCGGCGGCCTGCCGACGCGGCGGGGGCGGGCGGCGAGGTGCTGGGCTACGAGGACGTGCAGCGGTTGGTGGGGGAGGAGTAGCGGCTGCGCGGGCCGGGTGGGGCGCGTCGGCACGGGGCGAGACGCGTGGGCCGGGCCGCGCGGGCCGGGTGGGTGTGTGGGGCGTTCCGCGCGGGCTGGGCTGTGTGGGGCCGGGCTGGGCGGGCGCGGATTCCGGGGCGGGGCGCCCGGGGTCAGACCTGGCGCCCCCGGCTGCCGTGGCGGCGGCGGTGCACGGCGATCACCGCACCCGCCACACCCAGCGCACCCGCACCGCCTATCACCCCGACCTTGGGCAGGTGACCGGCCTTCTCGGCCAGGCCGGCCAGGCCGTTGTCGGGCAGCATGATCGACGTCCGGCTCTCCGTGGGCGCGGTGGAATCGGCGGCGAAGGCGGCGCCCGCGGGAAGCAGCAGGACGGCCAGCGCACCGGTCGCGACGGTGGCGGTGCGGATCACGGAGCGGTGCTGGGCCCGCATGGGGTACTCCTCGTCGTGGGCGGCTCGGGCCGCCGTAGGGGTGCGGTTACTAAGGAGCACGCTACGGAGCGTCCTTAACGGTAATCCGTACGTTGTGTAACAGTCGCTGTGATCTCTGGGAGTGGTCATGTGAAGGAACGCCGGCTCCACGGGGTCAAAAGGCCGCAAACGCCGCCGGAATGGCCGACTCAAAGATTCCGTTCGCTACTGACTTGGATAGCTTTGGTTCGTATTACGTCCGCATATGGGACGCATGAGCGGCGTATATGAGGCGCTTTCTGTGCAGAGTGGTCACGAGGGGTGATCGGCTTGAGGGAGCGGTCCGGCCGGCGGGACCAGGGTGCGCCGGCGCGAGGGTGAGAAGGCGCGAGGGCGCAGAGGTACGAGGGCGGTGGCGACGACATGCGACGGCTGCGACCCCGCACGACGCTGCCCCTCCGCAGAGGCGCCTCCCCGCACCCCGCCCGCTCCCCGCTCTCCGCCCGCTCGCTGCTCTCCCCCCTCCCTTTCCTCGCCACCCTCGGCGTCCTGGTCTCCCTCGCCCTTCTCGCCGCCGGATGCGCGGACGTGGAGGGGCTGGAGAGCGAGGGGCGCGCCCGGGACGTGGACGCGCCGCTGGTGCTGTGGCCGGACTACTCGCCCGCGCCGCCCCGGCGGGACGAGAATCCGGCGGCCCTCGTGCCCGTACCGCATGTCCCGCGCGTCCCCAGCGGCAGCATGGCCGACGCGAAGCCACTCACCGTCCTCGACGCGGACATCGCCGGGCAGGGCCAGACGCCGCCGGCGGCGAAGGCGGTGCGCCGCCCCGAGCTGCACGACGTCACGGGCGACGGCAAACCGGACCTGCTGATGGCGGTCAACCTCGATCCCCGCGACAGCGAGCTGCGGGTGTACACCGTCCGGGGCTCGGTGGTGACCCGGGTGCTCGCCCTGCGCGGTGTGCTGGCCGGTGTCGAGCTGGCGGCCGGGCATCTCGCCATCCGCGAGCCCACCAAGGACCCGCGCTATGTCAGCGTCATCGACTATCTCTGGGACGGCGACTCGATGAGCCTGTGGAACCTCACGCTCGACGACGCCCGCACGTCCCAGACCCCGCAGCCCGGCGGCGGCAGCCCGTGAAACGCCCCGCGGTCTCCCTCCGCTGGAAGATCGCGCTGACCGTGATGGCGGTGAGCTGCGCGGTCGCCGCCGTCCTCGGCGCCCTCGTCCACGACGCGGTGGCCCGTCAGACCGTCGGCCAGGTCCGCAAGGAGACCCGCGCGAACCTCGACACCGCCCTGGACCTCTTCGAGTACGGCACCTCGCGCGAAGGGCTCAACTCCCTCCTCGACCCGCGTGAACTGCCCGCCGCCCTCGGTCGGCTGGCGCGCTCCGGTCAACGCGGCACCATGGTGGGGACGTACCGGGGGCGCCCCGTCATGTGGGCGGCGGCGCCGGCCGACGGTCATGTCATGGCCGTCTGGTCGCCCTTCGGCAACACCCGCCGCTCCCTGGACAACCTCGACACCGCCATCCTCGGCTCGGCCGTGCTCGCCGCCGCGGTCGTCGCCCTCGCCGGACTGTTCCTGGCGCACCGCATCAGCCGTCGGCTGGCCACCACGGCGGCGGTCGCACGCCGGATCACCGCCGGCGATCTGGACGCCCGGGTCGGCGACGGCGCGGATCAAGGACTGGGCGGCGGCTCGACGGGGCAGGACGAGGTGGCGGCGGTGGCCGCGGCGCTGGACTCGGTGGCGGGCTCCCTGCAGAGCCGTCTGGAGGCGGAGCAGCGGTTCACCGCCGATGTCGCGCACGAGCTCCGTACGCCGCTCACCGGCATCCTCGCCTCGGCCGAGCTGCTCCCGGAGGGCCGGCCCAAGGAGATGATCAACGACCGCCTCCGGGCGCTGCGCCGCCTCATCGAGGACCTGCTGGAGATCTCCCGGCTGGACTCCGGCACCGAGCGCGCCGACCTCGCCGCCTACGACCTCGGCACGCTCGTCGAAGGCTCCGTCCGCGCCACCGGCTTCGACACCGTGGTGCGGATCGCCGCCGACGCGGTGGTCGAGACCGACCGCCGCCGCCTCGACCGGATCGTCGCCAACCTCGTCATCAACGCCCACCGGCACGGCCGGCCCCCGGTCCTCGTCACCGTGGACGCCCCGCCCGACGGCCCGCCGGCCATCGAGGTACGCGACCACGGCCCTGGTTACCCCCTCGACCTGCTGCATCACGGCCCGCAGCGCTTCCGCACCGACGCCCCGGGCCGGGGCAAGGGCCATGGCCTGGGCCTGACCATCGCCGTCGGCCAGTCCGCCGTCCTGGGCATCGACCTCCGCTTCACCAACGCCCCCGACGGCGGCGCCCGCGCGGTCCTCCGGCTTCCCCCGGACGCCTCCCGTACGGCTTCCTGACCGGGCCGCCGACGGCATGGGGCGGCCCGGCGCGGGGGCGGCGGGCACGGCGCGGGACGGCGCGGCGCGGTGCGGGGCGACCGGGACGGCCCGGCCCCGCCCCCCCGCCCGCTACCGGCCGGGCCTGACGCCTCACCGGTCGATGTCATCCGGTTCACCAGTCGATGTCGTCCGGCGGCTCCGGGAACGCCTCCTCGTCGATGGGCTCCGGCGGCACCGGGCCGCCCCCTGTCGCACCGTTCGGCCCGGCCGTCCCCGCGGCCCCGGCCATCCCCGACGCCCCGGCCGCGGCGTCGGCTGCCCCCGCTCCCGCCGTCGCCGCCGGCGCGCCATCGCCCTGTCCCTCTTCCCCGGACGTCTCCCGCCCCGCCAGCACGTCCAGGATCTGCGTGCCGTACTTCGCGAGCTTGTTCTCGCCGACCCCGCTGATCGTGCCGAGCTCGGCCGTGGACGCCGGCCGGAGGGTGGCGATCTCCCGCAGGGTGGCGTCGTGGAAGATCACATACGCGGGTACGCCCTGCTCCTTGGCCGTGCGCCCCCGCCAGCCGCGCAGGGCCTCGAAGACCGGCAGTGCCTCCTCCGGCAGGTCCGCCGGCGCCGCACGCTTGCCCTTCGTCCTCGCCTTGGCCGCCCGCGCCGCCTTCTCCGGCTCCCGCCGCATCGGCACCTCGCGCCGGCCGCCCAGCACCTCGCCGCTCGCGTCCGTGAGCACCAGCGTGCCGTAGTCACCCTCGACGGCGAGCAGCCCCTGGGCCAGCAACTGCCGTACGACGCCGCGCCATTCGGCCTCCCGGAGGTCGCTCCCGACCCCGAAGACGCTCAGCCCGTCATGATCGAACTGGATGACCTTGGCGGTCTTCTTCCCCGTCAGGATGTCGATGATCTGGCCCGCGCCGAACTTCTGCCCGCGCTCCCGCTTGAGCCGTACGACCGTGGACAGCAGCTTCTGCGCGGCGACCGTGCCGTCCCAGGTCTCCGGCGGGGCCAGGCAGGTGTCGCAGTTGCCGCACGCGCTGCTCTCCTGGCCGAAGTAGGCCAGCAGCCGGACCCGCCGGCACTGCACCGTCTCGCACAGCGCCAGCATCGCGTCGAGATGGGCCGCCAGCCGCCGCCGGTGCGCCTCGTCGCCCTCCGACCCGTCGATCATCTTCCGCTGCTGGACCACGTCCTGCAGCCCGTACGCCAGCCAGGCCGTCGACGGCTGGCCGTCGCGCCCCGCACGCCCGGTCTCCTGGTAGTAGCCCTCCACGGACTTCGGCAGGTCGAGATGCGCCACGAACCGGACGTCCGGCTTGTCGATGCCCATCCCGAACGCGATCGTGGCGACCACGACCAGCCCGTCCTCGCGCAGGAAGCGCGACTGGTGCTCGGCGCGCATCCGCGCGTCGAGTCCCGCGTGGTACGGCACCGCCGGGATGCCGTTCTCCACCAGGAACTGCGCGGTCTTCTCGACCGAGGCCCGCGACAGGCAGTAGACGATCCCCGCGTCCCCCGCGTGCTCGGTGCGCAGCAGCTCCAGCAGCTGCTTCTTCGGCTCGCTCTTCGCCGCGATCCGGTACTGGATGTTCGGCCGGTCGAAGCTCGCCACGAAGTGCCGGGCGTCCGCCATCCGCAGCCGCGTGGTGATCTCCTGGTGGGTGGCCTCGGTCGCCGTGGCGGTCAGCGCGATCCGCGGCACCTCGGGCCAGCGCTCGTGCAGCATCGACAGCGCCAGGTAGTCCGGCCGGAAGTCATGGCCCCACTGCGCGACACAGTGCGCCTCGTCGATCGCGAAGAGCGAGATCTTGCCCCGGTCCAGCAGGTTCAGCGTCTGCTCGACCCGCAGCCGCTCGGGCGCCAGATACAGCAGATCCAGCTCCCCGGACAGGAACTCGGCCTCGACGAGCCGCCGCTCCTCCAGATCCTGCGTCGAATTGAGGAACCCGGCCCGCACCCCGAGCGCCCGCAGGGCGTCGACCTGGTCCTGCATCAAGGCGATCAGCGGTGAGATCACCACCCCCACACCGCCTCTGACCAGCGAGGGAATCTGGTAGCACAGGGACTTTCCGCCACCGGTCGGCATCAGGACGACGGCGTCCCCGCCCCCGATGACGTGCTCGATGATCTCCTGCTGGCTGCCGCGGAACGATTCGTACCCGAACACCCGGCGCAGCACCTGCACCGCCTCGCTGGTGTCCGAAGCGCCTTCCACATCCATGTCCACGACCACTTCCACGTCCGCCTGAGCCATTCCAGAAGCCTACGAGTTCGGAGGGGGTCCTCGTCGACCCTGTGGATATCTCACGCCGCGGCCCGGACGGCCCCCGGCCCGGACGGCCCCCGGCCCGTGCGGACCCGCCCGGCCAGGCCGATCGGGCACGTCGAAGAGGGAGCTGCCGCCACGGCTCCGGGCCGGGCAGGCTGAACCGCACCGCACCACCCGCTCGCTTCCGTGTCCCGCTGAGGAGAATCCGCCATGGCTCTGACCGTCGAACCGTCCCTGAAGACCGCTGCCCCCAGTTCCGGCACGGCCGCCGCCGACCTCTCGGTCCGCTCCCGGCTGACCGGTCTGAACGCCTTCCTGCTGAGCGGCCTGACCCTGTGGCTGGGCCTGGTCACCCTCAACAACCTGACCGACTTCGGCACCAACCGTGCGCTGATCGCCCGGATGCTGACCATGACCGACCTGGTCCACGACCCGGTGCGGGGCAACGGCCTGGAGTGGAAGGCGATGCCGGAGTCGTTCGCCACCCCGGCGCTGATCGGCGTGATCGTCTACGAGGTGGCCGCGGTGGCGCTGCTGGCCTGGGCCGCGGTGGGCATGGTGCGCCGGGCCCGCGGCGCGCGGACGGGCATCGCGACGACCCGGCGGGCCAACCTCGCCCTCGGCGTCTTCGTCGGGCTGTTCCTGATCTTCCTGTCCGGCGGCATGTGGTTCGGCTACTGGATCTACATCGGCGCGGCCCAGCAGGTGCACTTCACCGGCCTCATCATCGGCCTGCTCGCGGCGCTGCTGGTGAACCTGCCCTCGGTGACCGGTGCGCAGCGGGAGCAGTGACCCGCGAGGCCCCCGATGCCGGGCCGCACATGCTCCGCCGGTGGGTCATCCGATACCCCCACATCCCCCTAAAGGGGTATCGGATGACCTGCCGACGGGGCATGTGCGGTCTCTGCCGTCTGGCTACTGTTCCGGGCATGGGGGATTACTTAGCGCACATACCGAGAAACACCTCGTTAGTCCGCGCGACGGGCGCGGTGCGGGCCGTCCGCCTCTTCCTGGAGGAGTGCCGCCCGTGCGTACAGATCATCTTCTTCCTGCGGTTCCTGGCCGGGGCCCTCACCACGACGGCGCACCGCCCTGCGGGGTGGGGTCACCAGCTGGCCGGTCCGGGGGTCTCGTGGGTGCTGGCCTCGCTGTTCGCGTACGGCATCAACGGCGTCTCGGACGTGTCGGAGGACCGGGTCAACGCCACCGGCCGGCCGATCGCCCGCGGGGAGCTGTCGCCGCGGACCGCGGCCACCCTGACCTGGCTGGCCGCGGCCGGCTCCGTGATCACGGCCCTGGCCTGCGGTGACGCGCTGTTCACCGGGCTCGTCCTGGTCTATCTGGTGATCGGCTACGCCTACTCCGCGGCCCCGTTCCCGCTCAAGTGCAGCGCCCTGGGCGCCTCCGGGGCGGTGCTGGCGATGGGGCTGCTGACGTACGCGGCGGGCTGGCAGGCCACCGGCGGGGGCACGCCGTCCGGGGCGACCGTCGCGCTCGCGGTGACCATGTCGCTGTGGATGGCCGTGGTCGGCGCGGTGACCAAGGACTTCTCGCACGCCGCGGGGGACGCCGCGGCCGGCCGCCGTACGTCCGTCACCGCCTGGGGGCCGTCGGCCGCGCGGCTGGTCGCCGCGGCCGGAGCGCCGGCCGTCGCGGCCGGGTTCCTGCTCGCGGGGCTGCCGTGGCCGGTGCTGCGGGTGCCGTCGCTGGTGCTGCTCGGCGGGGCCGTGACCGTGGCGGTGCTGTGCTGGACGACCCGGCGCGATCCGGCACGCGGCCGGACGCCGTACCGCGCCTTCATGGTGTCCCAACACCTGGTGCACGGGGCGCTGTTCCTGCAGCTCGCCCTCTGAGCACCCGCCGCGCCGGGCCCCGGCGCGGCGCTCGGCCTCCGCACCGGAGCGTGCGGAGGCCGAGCGCGTGCGGCCGTCGGCGGGCCGGGCGGTCAGAAGACCTGGCGCGCGGGGAAGCGTGCCAGGGAGGACGGCCCGCTGTGCCGGCGCGGCAGCATGCCGAGGCCGGTGGCCTTGTTGACGGCGTCGATCCGGGAGACGGCGTCGAGCTTGCTGAAGATGTTGCGCATATGGCGCTTGACCGTCCCCTCGGCGATGCCCAGCCGGGCCGCGATCTGCCGGTTGCTCATCGCCTGGGCCACCAGCGCCAGCACCTCGGCCTCGCGCTCGGACAGCCGGTCGGTGCCCTCGGGTTCGGGAGCCCGGGCGCGCAGACTGTCCGGCGAGATGGAGACCGTGACGGTGTTGCGGCTGCTGAGCACACAGTCCCGGATGGCCGTCACGAGCGTGTCGCGCCCGGTGCTCTTGTGCAGGTAGCCGCGGATGCCGAGCGCGAGCAACTCCTGTACGAGGTGCTGTCCGTCGTACATGCTCAGCACGATGATGTGCAGGCCCGGATCGCGCTCCAGGAGGCGGCGTACGGTCACGGGCGGGTCGTTGCGCGGCATCTCGATGTCGAGGAGGACCACTTCGGGCCGCAGCTCCGCGGCCATCCGGATGGCGTCCTCGCCGTTGCCCGCCTGCCCGACGATGTCGAAGCTGGGCTCGGACCGCAGCAGGTCGCACAGCGCCTCGCGGAGCAGGGTGTGGTCGTCCGCGACGAGTATCCGTACCGGGGCGGCGGTCATCGGCGTCCCTCTGTCTCCGGTGCCCGGCCCGGCGCCGGCGGCGGGGACGCGGGGTCCTCCTTGATCGGGATCCAGATCGTGACGTGGGTGCCCCGGCCGGGGGAGGAGTCGATGTTGAGGGTGCCGTCCAGGAGTTCGGCGCGCTCCTCCAGGCCGGTCAGCCCGTTGGAGCGGCCGCCGGCGTGCACCGAGGCGAGGTCGAAGCCGAGGCCGTCGTCGATGACCTCGGTCTGGATCTCGTGCGGGGCGATGTCGATGTGGACGACGACATTGCCCGCCTCCGCGTGGCGGTAGACGTTGCGCAGGCACTCGCGGACCATGAGGAAGAGTTCCTCGGACACCGCCGTCGGGATCCACTCGTCCAGCCCGCGGACCCACAGCTGGACCGGGGTACGGGCGTCGCCCATGGACATGACGAAGTGGTTCAGGGCGGTCTCCAGCGAGCCGGCCACGGTCGGCCTGCGCAGCTCGGTGACCAGCTCCCGGGTGCTCGCGAGGGTCTCCAGCACGGCTTCCCGCGCGGCCCGTACGTGCTTGGGCACGTCCGCGCCGCGGTCGCGCAACTCCAGTTCGTACAGCTCGATCTGGCGCATCGCCAGGCTCAGGGAGTTGCCGATCTGGTCGTGGATCTCGCGGGCGAGCTTGCGGTGCCCCTGTTTGTGCACCTCCCGGACCCTGGCCAGCATGAAGGAGTCATAGCCGATGGAGCCCGCCTCCAGGCGGCGGCCGACGCTGTGCTGGAGCGAGCGCACGGCCGCGGCGTAGGCGCTCCAGGGTGCCCCGTCGGCTTCGGTCCACTCGACGACCTGGTCCAGGACGAGGTCGAAGAGGAGCACGCCGGCCCGCACCGAGTGGGTGAGATGGACGCCTTGGCGTACCCGCTCCCCGCCGAGGTCGACCACCTCGGCGATGTGGGTGTCGGAGACGAGCGGCTTTCCGGCCGTGTAACTGCGGGTGCAGTCCCGGTAGATGCGGCGGGCCTGGAGCTCGCACTGGGCCCAGGCCTCGGCGCTCAGGGCGAGCGGGCTGTTGATGGCGCGGAGCCGTTCGCGGTACTGGGCGATGACCAGGTCCTCGGAGGTCCGTAAACGACTTTCGGACATGGTGCCTGCGCTGTGGAGCGGTGCCTCGCCGTTCATGCGCCCGCCTTCCCCGCACGTCTGAGGTGCGGACCGGTGGCGCGAACGGGCAGCAGTGTTTTCGTGAACAGCACTTGTGTCCTCCCCCAGCGGAATGTCCACCGCCCTGGCCGGGCCGTGGCTCATTTCCCACCGCACAATGCGAGGGCATCTTAGCTGACTGTGCTGTCAGCCACAGGAGTTGCCCGAGCGGGCGGGGGGCGGGAGACGGCAGTCCCGTCTCCCGCCCGCCGGCCGCCGCTGAAGGGGCGTGGCCGCACCGGACGCGACCGATCGATCTCAGCCCTTCCGCCGGAGCACGGCGGCGCGGATCTTGAGCAGGTTCGGCACCAGGACGTAGACCACGAGCGGCACCACCAGCCCGGTGATGACCAGGACGCGGAGGGCCACGGGCAGCGGCATCAGCGCCGGGCCGAGCGCGATCTGCGCGAGCGTGATGCAGGGGTAGACGGCCAGCCAGGTCAGCAGGGCCCGCATGTGGACGGAGGGGAGGGCGGGCGCGGGCGCCGGGGCGGCGTGCTGGGCGGTGCGGTCGGAGGCGGAGGCGGGGGCGGGGGCGGTGGTCATGGTGGTCATGGCGTTCTCCTCGGTGGCGGTGCGGAGCGGGCGGGCGGGGCGGTCGGAACTCATACGAGGGCGTACGGCGCGGACGGCTGGGCGCCGGTGCCCTCGCGGGCGGCGATCCAGCTGTCGTGCAGCCACATCTCGGTGCCGCGGCGGCCGGCCGCGGAGTCCCAGCGGATGTCGCGTTCGAAGGTGAGGACGGTGCGGTCGGCGCCGACCACGACCCAGGCGTAGAGGCCGTCGGTGTGGCGGGTCTTGACCTTGGTGCCGGACAGGGCGGCCGGTGCTCCGTCGGGGGCGGTGATCTGCTCGTGGTGCGGGGCGATCCACTGGACGGTCAGGGCGGCCGCGTACCGCGGGTCGAGCGCGGTCAGGAACCGGAAGGCCACGGTGCGGGCCTCGTCCTCGCCGGGCAGGTCCCGTTCCGCACCGGCCGGGGGCGCGGTGAGCCGGGTGTAGCCGAGGAGGACGTCCTCGTCGTCGAGCACCACGCTCAGGTGGGGCCCGCCGGGAGCGGCGGCCCGCCGCGCTGCGGACTGCTGGAAGCGGACGACGGTGACGGGGCGGCCGTCGTGGGTCTCCCGGCGGGTCCCGGCCGCCTCCCAGCCTCCGTGGAACGGCAGGCCGGCTCGGGACAGCGCCAGGCCGGTGCGGGCGATGTCGCTGGTGGTGGTGGCAGCCATGGGGCGGGTCCTCACTCTGCTCGGAAGGGCGGTGGACGCGGGGCGTACGGGTCGGGCGAGGCGTGCAAGTGGTGCGGGGGGTACGGGTGTTGCGTGTCCTGGGGCCGGTCGGGGAGCCCGTTTCCGGGTTCCCGTCGTGGCGACACCCTGAAGGTAGGCAACCAACCAGTTGGTTGTCAACCATCTAGTTGGTTGGCTTCTGGGGGCAGCCGCTCTACGCTGGAGCCATGACCCAGGACACGACCCAGACCAAGGCCCGGCTCCTCGCCGCCGCCAAGAAGGAATTCGCAGCTCACGGCATCGCGGGCGCCCGGGTGGACCGCATCGCCGAGCTGGCGGGCGTGAACAAGGAGCGCATCTACGGCTACTTCGGGAACAAGCAGAAGCTCTTCGACCTGGTGGTGGCCGGTGCCCTGGACGAGCTGGCCGAGGCCGTACCGCTGGAGCCCGGCGACGACCCCGCCGAGTACGTGGGCCGGGTCTACGACTTCCACAGCGCCCACCCGGAGCTGGTGCGCCTGTTCCTCTGGGAGGGGCTGCACTACCGGGACGACGTGCTGCCCAACGAGGTCCAGCGCGCCGGCCACTACGAACGCAAGGTGCAGGCCCTCGCCGCGACCTTCGGCACCGAGGACGCCCCGAAGGTGGCCGCCTGCCTGCTGAGCCTGATCGGGCTCGCCGCCTGGCCGAACGCGGTGCCGCAGATGGCCCGGCTGATCCTCGGCGACACCGCGGCGGGGGCCGATCTGCGCACCCAGGTGGTCGAGTTCGCCCGCCAGGCCGTCGCGGGCTCCTTCCCGTCCACCGTGGGGGCCTGACGCCGCGTCCACCGTGGGGCGTGACGCCGCGGCGCCCCCTCCGAGCAGCCGGACCCCCGATACCGCTCCGGGACCGGCTGCTACTCCTTTCTGAGCACCGGCCGCCCGGCCTTGGGGGTAGTGGAGCCCTGCTGAGCCCTGTGCACGGCTAGCGTCCGTGACGCGGGTGCCATCGCATGCACCCAGATGGGGGTTCAGATTTCATGTTGCGACACAGCGCGGCGCCGCCCGATTCCGCCGCACCGCCGGCGGTCTTCCTCGCGATACCCAACGAACTGCAGCGCTTCGGCATGGTGGGCATGCTCCGGTCCGTGGAGTCGGCCGGCCACTGCACCGCCCACGCGACGCTCGCCGACGCCGTCGCCGCCGTACGCGATCCGCGCGGCAGCATCCTGCTGACCACTCCGGACGCCGTCGACCCGGCCGGTGAAGTCGCCCTGCGCCGGGCCGCGCACGGCGGCCTGCGGATCCTGCTCCTGCTGCCGGACGCCGAGGACGCGACGCTCGGGCAGGCCGGCATCCTGCCGGGCGCGTCCCTGCTGGTCTGCGACGACCTGAGCACCAGGACCCTCACGGAGAGCCTGGCCGCCACGGCCGCCGGGGAGACCTACGTCCCCGCCGCCCTCACCCACACCCTGCTGCGCCGGGCCGGCCACGGCGAGGTCCGCGCCGGTGGCGCGCCCCGGCTGACGCCCCGTGAACGCGAGACGCTGGTCCTGCTCGTCGACGGCTACAGCAACAAGCAGATCGCCCGCCGGCTGCGGATCTCCGAACACGGCGCCAAGCGCCTGGTGGCCAACATCCTCGCCAAGCTCAACTGCCCCAACCGCACCCTGGCGGCCGCGCGCGCCCTCCGCGAAGGGCTGTGCGCCGAACGGACCGGGCCCTCCACCGCCTTCCCCCACACCGGGCCCGTCCCGGTGCCCGACACAGTTGCAGGATGGTGAATGTCCCCATGGGCACCCACGCACGAGCGGCGTTCTTCGATGTCGACGAGACGCTGCTCAACACCAAGAGCATGTTCCACTTCCTGCGCTTCTGGATGGCGCGCCAGGGCGACGACGGCAGCGCGTACGACGCCGTCATGGCCGAGGTGAACTCCCAGGCGGCGTCCGGCGTTCCCCGTACGGAGATCAACCGCCGCTACTACCGGCGCTTCGCCGGGGTCGACCACGCCGAGCTGACGCGGGCCGGCCGCGACTGGTACGACGCCTACCGGCGCGAGGGCTCGGCCGTCGTGGTCGCCGCCTGGGCCGCCGCGCGGCGGCACGCCCTGGCCGGCGACCTGGTGGCGCTGGTGTCCGGATCGTTCCGGGCGCTGCTGGAACCGCTCGCCGGCGACCTCGGGGCGGACCTCATCCTCTGCTCCGAGCCGCTGGTGGGCGAGGACGGCCGACTCACCGGCGAGATCCGGCGCCCGATGATCGGGGCGATCAAGGCGGACGCGGTCCGCGAAACGCTCGCCGCGCGGGGCCTGTCGGCCGAGGAGTGCTCCTGCTACGGCGACCACGCCAGCGACCTCGACATGCTCCAGGTCGTCGGGGACCCGGTCATCGTCGGCGCCGACCCCGTCCTGCTGGAACGCGCACAGGCCCTGGACTGGGCGGTGCTCTCGGCGGCCGCCGGCCCGCTGCGGGCCCGTACCCCGGGCGCCGTACGGATCAGCGCGCGGCGCGGCCCCGTCGCAGCGCGAGAGCGGTGAGGACCAGCCCCCCGCGGAGCGCCCAGTGGCCGGTGAGCCAGGCCGGCCGCCTGCCGTCCACGTCCGGGCCCGGCACCAGCAGCCGGGCCCGGAACGTGCCCGCGGCCGGATCGAACGTCATCCGGGCGTCCCGGAAACCGAGCCAGCGGCCGGTGAGCGGGTTGAACACCTTGTAGACCGTCTCCTTCGCGCTGAACATCACCGTCCCCCAGTGGACCTCGGGGAACTCCCGCTCCAGGGACCGGAGATGCTCCCGCTCCGAGGGCACCGAGATGCTGTCGAGGACGCCCGGGGGCAGCGGCCGGTGCGGCTCCGCGTCGATGCCCACGGCATGCAGGTCGGTGGTGCGCGAGAGCGCCGCCGCGCGGTAGCCCTCGCAGTGCGTCATGCTGCCGATGACCCCGGCGGGCCAGCGCGGTTCGCCTTTGGGGCCCGACGGGATGCCGGCCGGCGGCACGCCGAGCGCGGCCATCGCCCGCCGCGCGCAGTGCCGGGTGGTGGTGAACTCCCGCCGGCGCGGCTCGGTGCACGCCTCCAGGGCGGCCGCCTCCTCGGGAGCCGTCGGGGCGTCCAGCACGTCCGCGGTGGTGTCCACGCAGGCGACGGCCGAGGGCAGGATCTGCTGCATCATCACTTCTCCTGGGATGGTGCCGCGAGCGCTCGGCGCATCGCGGAAACAGGGCGCGGCGGCAGACGGCACGCGCCGGGGGCGCCGGCGAAGGCCGGCCGCCCACTGCCATCCCAGGACAGGTCACGGCAGTACAGCTGTACGTCTCGCATGGTGCCGTCCCGGTGCCCTCCGGGGCCACCCGCCACATCGGCCAGGCCGTTCGGGCACACCCTCCGGGCACTCCATCCGGGCATCCCCGTTCGGGCATTCCCTCCGGACGGTCCGGCCGGACACTCCCTTCGGATGCGCCATTCCGCCGCCCCCTTCAGGCACTCCGCCCGGATATTTCATCCGGCCATTCCGGTGTACCTGCCCCTGTGAACGCACCGGCCGAGCTGCCGGTATTGAGGCGTTGTCGCCGCGGAAAAGGGGCGCCTAGAGTTCGGGCAACGAAAAGGGCACCGCACAAAAGCGATCGAGCGTCACAGCGGAAAATCCTGATGCGCACCGGCGAAATCACCAGCGAAAACACCTTGGAGTGACACGCAATGACCCACCCGTTTCTGGACCGGCTGAAATCCTTCGGGTACGCCGAGGCCGTGGTCTTCGAAAAGCGCAGCTACCGCTACGACGACCTGCTGCGTCTGGTGGCCGAGTGGCGGATGTTCCTCGACCGGCACGACGTCGCCGCCGGCCAGGTCGTCACGCTGGAGGGCGCCTACTCGCCCGAGGCCTGCGCGGGGCTGCTGGCGCTGATCGAACGCGGCGTGATCGTGGTGCCGCTGACCACGCTGCCCGCCGCCAAGCGCGCCGAGTTCCTGGACGTGGCGATGGTGGAGACGGTGATCCGGGTCGACCCGGGCGGCGCGCACCACTGCGAGTCCACCGGGCGGCGCGCCGACCACGAGCTGTACGGCCGGCTCCGCGAGGCCGGCCACCCGGGCCTGGTGCTCTTCAGCTCCGGCACCTCGGGCCGCAGCAAGGCATCGGTGCTGGACTTCGAGAAGGTGCTGGCGCGCTACGGCGAGCCCACCCGCCCGTCGCGGATCCTGTCGTTCCTGAGCCTGGACCACATCGGCGGCGTCAACACCCTGCTGCACACCCTCAGCCAGGGCGGCACCGTGATCACCGTGGCCGAGCGCACCCCGGAGTCGGTGTTCGAGGCGATCGCCGACCACCAGGTCCAGATCCTGCCGACCACCCCGACGTTCCTGAACATGGTGCTGATCTCCGGCGTCCACGAGCAGTACGCCACCGACTCGCTCACGCTGGTCACCTACGGCACGGAGCCGATGCCGGAGCGGACCCTGGAGCGGCTGACCGCGGCGCTCCCCGCGGCCCGGCTGAAGCAGACGTACGGCCTGTCCGAGCTGGGCATCCTGCCGACCCGCTCGCGCGGCGACGGAAGCCTGTGGCTCAAGCTCGGCAGCGCCGGCTTCGAGCACAAGATCATCGGCAATGTGCTGTGGATCCGCTCGGAAATGGCGATGCTCGGCTACCTCAACGCGCCCGCCCCCTTCGACGACGAGGGCTTCTTCAACACCCAGGACGTCGTCCGGACGGACGGTGAGTGGATCCGCATCCTGGGGCGCGACTCCGAGATCATCAACGTCGGCGGCGAGAAGGTCTACCCCAGCGAGGTGGAGTCCGTCCTGCTGGAGCTGGACAACATCGCCGAGGCCACGGTCAGCGGCCGCCCCAGCCCGGTCACCGGGATGGTCGTCAAGGCCACCGTGACCCTGATCGAGGACGAGGACCGGCGCTCCGTCACCCGCCGGGTACGGGAGTTCTGCGGCCGGCGGCTGGAGCCCTTCAAGGTGCCGGTGCTGGTGGAACTCGCCTCCGCGCCGCAGCACTCCGACCGGTTCAAGAAGATCCGGAGCGCCGCGTGAACGCCCCCGGGGGCGAGCGGGTCGCCCTGATCAGCGGCGGCAGCCGCGGACTCGGCCGGCTGCTCGTCACCCGGCTGCTGGACGACGGCTGGCGGGTGGCCACCTTCAGCAGATCGGCCAACGACTGGGTGAAGGACCTCCACGCCGAGCGGCCCGACCGCTTCCGCTGGGAGGCCGCCGACCTCACCGACCAGGCCGCGCTGCGCGCCGTCGTACGCGGGGTCATCGGCTGGGCCGGCCGCGTCGACCTGCTCATCAACAACGCGGCGGTGCTGCACCAGGAGCTCTTCCTGACCACCGCCCCCAAGAAGATCGAGCAGCTGATCGCGGCGGACCTGCTGGCCCCGATCACCCTTGCCCAGAGCTGTGCGCGGGCGATGACCCGGCAGGGCGGCGGCCAGATCCTCAACGTGTCGTCCATCAACGCCATCCGCGGATTCCGGGGAGTGGCGGCCTATTCCGCCGCCAAGGCCGGGCTCGACGGTTTCAGCCGCAGCCTGGCCCGGGAACTCGGCGCCTTCAACATCCGGGTGAATTCCCTCGTTCCGGGATTCTTCGACAGCGATATGACCGTCGAGGTGACCGAACGGAACAAGGAACGCATTCAAAAGCGCACCCCGCTCGGCCGGCTCGCGGACGTCGGCGAAATCGCCGACGCCGTGCTCTATCTGACCTCGCCCGGTGCCTCGTTCATCACCGGCCAGACCCTTGTCGTAGACGGAGGAATCACATGCTGAACGCACAGGAGATCCAGGGAAAGATCCACAGCGAGATCGTCGCGCTGCTCGCCGAGGCCGAACTGCCCATCCCGGTCCTCACCGGCAGCGAGATCCTCAACAAGATCGGGCTCAGTTCGCTGCTGCTGGCACGGCTGGTCATCCAGCTGGAGATCGAGTTCGGCTTCGACCCGTTCGAGGAGGAGTACGTCATCTCCGACGTACGGACCCTCAAGGCGCTGGTCGACGCGTACGTGGACATGGCCGGCCGGGCGGCCGTCGCGGCCTGAGCGCCCGCCCCGCCCCCCTCGCGGACGGAGATCCGTCCGCGGCCGTGCCCGGCACACCCGTTGCTCCACCCATCGTCATCCGCCACCACGAGGAGGAAGAGACATGTCGCACGCCGCGCAGGAAACGCACGAAGCGCTCGTCGTCGTAGGGGACCGGTTCGAGGAGTTCCTCGTCAACCGCGGGACCATCGCCCACTCCGCGCTGCTGACCCGGCTGCGCACCGGCGAGCTGCCCGAGAGCCTGGCCCTCAGCGTCGGCCAGGGGCTCTCGGCCGGCCAACTGGACGAGCTGCGCGAGCTCGTGGAACTGCGCTCGCCCGCCGTCGCCTTCGGCAAGCAGGGCCTGCCGTCCCACGCCGAACAGCGCCTGACGCACAAGCACAAACAGCGCAACGTTCTCGTCGGCCCGGTCGGCCAGATCGGCGAGCGGCGGTTCGTCGCCGACCTGGTGCTGGACGAGCGGGTCGAGGTGCTGGAGGACCACCTCACCGGCCAGCACATACCGGCCATCACCCTGCTGGAGGCGGCCCGCCAGTTCTGGACGGTGGTGACCGAGCAGTTCCTGCTCACCGGCACCGACCGCACCCGGTTCGTCATCGGCTCGGTCAACTCCTCGTTCCACAGCTTCGTGTTCCCGATGTCCGCCACACTCAGCTACGAACTCCTGGAGCACACCCGCACCCCCGTCGGCACGGTCTTCCGCTGCCGGATCGGCTTCCACCACGGCGAGGCGACGGCACCGGCCGCCGAGGTCGAGGCCGAGTACCGGGTGATCCCCGAGAAGATCAGCGCCAAGCAGGAGGCCCTCGCCGCCCGGCAGGCCGTGGTCTCGGAGGTCGCTCGGCTCCGGGAGCAGACCACACCGGCCGAGAGCGTGGCGGTCTGACCGGGAAGGGGAGGGCGGCCGGCGAGGCGGTCCGAGCGCGGACGGGCCGGGCGGGGCGCCCCCCCGCGGGCCCCCACCCAGGCCGCCGGCAGTCCCGCGGTCCCGCCACCGGCCGTACCGCGCCGACTCCCCCCTCACCCCATCCGTCGCCACCGCCCCACCACCACCCCGAGGAGAAGCACATGCTGTGGGTGATCCACTGCCTGGACGGTCCGGACACCGCCGAACTCCGGGCAGCCACCCGGCCCGCACACTCCGCCCGGCTCCGGACGGCGGACCTCCGCCCGGTGCTCTACGGCCCCCTGGTGCCGGACGACGGCGCCGGGGCGATCGGCAGCCTCCTCGTCGTGGAGGCCCCGACCCGGCAGGCGGTCGCGGACTTCGTCGCCCGTGACCCCTTCACGGTCGCCGGCGTGTGGGACCGCGTCTCGATCCACGCGTTCACCGCCTCCGAACGGTCACCGGTCCGCCTGCCGCCCGCACCCGTGGAGGGGAGCCGGCCGTGACCGGCGCGCCCTCCCGGCAGGCGGGCCACCGGCGGGCGCCCGGGCCGGCGTCGCACGGACCCCGGCCCGGCCGCCCCGGACCCGCCCCCGGACCCCAGGGCGCCGACCAGTAACGCCACCCCTCACCCGAAGGGAATCCACCCATGCACACGGACGCCGCCCCGCCCACCGCCACCCTCGCCCCGCCCCCGCTCCCCCCGGCCGACGGCCTGGAGGAAGGTTTCGCCGCCCCCTCGGCCATCCCCTCCCTGCGCACCCGTACCGTCGAACTCGAAGGCATGCGCCGCGGCGTCGCCGAGGGCGATCCGCGGGCGACCGAACGGCAGCACGCCAAGGGCAAGCTGACCGCCAGGGAGCGCATCGCTCTGCTGCTGGACGAGGACTCCTTCCACGAGGTCGAACCGCTGCGCCGGCACCGCGCGACCGGCTTCGGCCTGGAGGCGAAGAAGCCGCACACCGACGGCGTGGTCACCGGCTGGGGCACGGTCCACGGCCGGACCGTCTTCGTCTATGCCCATGACTTCCGGATCTTCGGCGGCGCCCTCGGGGAGGCCCACGCCACCAAGATCCACAAGATCATGGACCTGGCGCTGCAGGCCGGCGCGCCCCTCGTCTCCCTCAACGACGGCGCCGGCGCCCGCATCCAGGAAGGCGTCACCGCCCTCGCCGGCTACGGCGGCATCTTCCAGCGCAACACCAGGGCCTCCGGCGTCATCCCGCAGATCTCCGTCATGCTCGGCCCCTGCGCCGGCGGCGCCGCCTACAGCCCGGCCCTGACCGACTTCGTCTTCATGGTCCGCGACACCTCCCAGATGTTCATCACCGGACCCGACGTCATCCAGGCCGTCACCGGCGAGTCCGTCACCCAGAACGGGCTCGGCGGCGCCGACGTCCACGCCGGGACCTCGGGCGTCGCCCACTTCGCGTACGACGACGAGGAGACCTGCCTCGAAGAGGTCCGCTACCTCCTCTCCCTCCTCCCGCAGAACAGCACCGAGTCCCCGCCGGCACACGCCCCCGACGACCCGGCCGACCGCTCCTGCGACGCCCTCCTCGACCTCGTCCCCGCGGACCCCTCCCGCCCCTACGACATGCGCGCGGTCCTCCGCGAGGTCCTCGACGACGGCGAGTACCTCGAAATCCACGAGCGCTGGGCCACCAACATCCTCTGCGCGCTCGGCCGGCTCGACGGCCGCCCCGTCGGCGTGGTCGCCAATCAACCGATGTCCCTGGCAGGCGTGCTGGACATCCACGCTTCCGAGAAGGCGGCCCGCTTCGTCGCCCTCTGCGACGCCTTCAACATCCCCCTGGTCACCCTCGTCGACGTCCCCGGCTTCCTGCCCGGCGTCGACCAGGAACACGGCGGCATCATCCGCCACGGCGCCAAGCTGCTCTACGCCTACTGCAACGCCACCGTGCCCCGCATCTCCATCGTGCTGCGCAAGGCATATGGCGGCGCCTACATCGTCATGGACTCCCGCTCCACCGGCGCCGACCTCTCGTACGCCTGGCCCAGCAACGAGATCGCCGTCATGGGCGCCGAGGGCGCCGCCAACGTCATCTTCCGCCGGGAGATCGCCGCGGCCGACGACCCCGAAGCCGTCCGGGCCGAACGGGTCGCCGCCTACCGCTCCGAGCTCATGCACCCGTACTACGCCGCCGAACGCGGCCTGGTCGACGACGTGATCGCGCCCCAGCACACCCGCCGGGTCCTGGCCGCGGGCCTGCGCATGCTCACCGGCAAGACGGCACCGCTCCCGCACCGCAAACACGGGAACCAGCCCTCATGACCCTCCGCATCCTCTCCGGCAGCCCCACCCGCGAAGAACTGGCCGCCGTCCTCGCCGCCCTGACCGCCCTCTCCACCAGAACGGCCCAGGCCCCCACACTCGCCACCACGCCCCCCGAAGCCTCCTGGGCCCGCCGCAGCATCGCCACCACCCTCACCACCTGGCACCACAACCCACCCCGACAGGAGACCCCCTGACCCCACGCCCGCTCCGGCGACACCCGTCACCGGCCACCGCCGCCCCCGCACGACCCCGGCCCCGGCGACGCGCGCCCCCCTCACGAACACCACGCCCACGCCCACCAGCACGACCACGACCACGACCACGACCAAGGCCCAGGCACCCGGTTCACCACCGGCCGGCCCGGGCCTTCGTCGTCCCCACCACCCACGCGGCGCAGGACGCACTCGTGCTCGTGCTCATGCTCGTGAAGCTGAAGAATTCCTCGCCCGTGCCCTACACGCTGGGCGCGCGGAAGGGGACTTGCCGGCGGGCGGCCTCGTCGACCTCCTCGACGGTGAGGAGGGGCGTGGCCCGGGTGTGCAGGCCCCCACTGGCCTTGACGGTGAGGCTGATGGCGGCCATGGAGACCGGGTCGGGCAGATCGATGATGAGCACGACATCGTCCTGCCCGAAGGCGAAGTACACCGCCTCGACCGTCCCCCCGAGCCCCGTGACCACCTGCTCGACGGCAGCCCGGCGCCCACTCCCGCCTTCCTTGAGCAACCCCTTGGTGCCCTCGGACGTATAAGTGGCCTGAATCAGAAACTTCGGCATCGGGACGCTCCCTGCCCATCGCATGTCCGGTGTCCAGAGGGCCTTCCCCCTGCCACACCGCCCACCACGCACCGAATGCCCTGATTCACCCGTTGGATGCCAATACGGCGAACCCGCCTGCCGACGGCAGCCGCCTTCACGCCGACGCGGCGGGCGCAACGGCGTCTCCTTCGCACCACTCACCGACGGAAAGGTCGGCATCGTGGTCGCGATGCCGCCGCCCCGCCGCCCCCACACGGCACAGGCTGCTGCCTCACGCGCCGCCCATGGGGTCGAACATCCGCATGCGGTCCAGCACTCCGTCCGCCGTCGGCTGCTGCAGTTCGTCGACGATCCTGCCGTCGGCGAGGAAGACCACGCGGTCGGCGTAGGAGGCGGCCACCGGGTCGTGCGTCACCATGACGATGGTCTGCCCGAGCCGCTGGACCGACTCCCGAAGCAGCCGCAGCACCTCGGTCCCCGCCTGGGAATCGAGGTTCCCGGTGGGCTCGTCCGCGAAGATGATCTCCGGCTGGTTCAGCAGCGCGCGGGCACAGGCGACTCGCTGCTGCTGACCGCCGGACAGCTGAGGGGGCCGGTGGGCCAGCCGCTCCCGCAGGCCCAGCGTGGCGATCACTTCCGTGAGCCATTGTTGGTCCGGACGCTTACCGGCAAGGGACATCGGCAGCGTGATGTTCTCCATGACGGTCAGGGTCGGCAGCAGATGGAAGGCCTGGAAGATGAAACCGATCCGGTCCCGGCGCATCAACGTCAGCTGCCGGTCCGACAGCTCGGCGAGATTGACCTCGCCGATCCATGCCGCGCCGGAGGAAGGGGAGTCCAGGCCGGCCAGACAGTGCATCAGGGTGGACTTGCCGGAACCCGAGGGGCCCATGATGGCGGTGAACTGCCCTTGGTGGACGTCGAAGGACACCTGGTCCAACGCTGTTACCCGGTGGCCGCCCATGTCGTGGACCTTGGTGAGGTCGCGGGCAGTGGCTGCCGAGTGATGGCCCGGACGGCCCAACGGGGGGTGCGACGGGATCATGCGCGGCTCCTCATCTGTAGTTCTTGACCGTCGGTTGCTGATTGCCGGCCCTGGGGTGCCGATCCGTCACTGTCGGCTCGGCTCCGTCGGCCGTGGTGTGTACGGGGGTGAGGCGTGGAGGTGGCGAGCTGTGACGACGCCGCCGACGAGGGCGAGGAGCACCACCAGCAGCGCGGCCCCCAGCACGGTCGGGAAGAGCCCGAAGGCTCGGGTGGACACGGCCACGAGGGTGGGGCCCAGTGGAGAGATGGCCTGGGCGAGGAACCCGGTCCCGCTGTGCACCCGACCCTGGAGCTCAGCCGGTGTCATCCGGATCTGCGCGGTGGCGAGCAGGACGGTGACCACCGGTCCGCAAGCGGAGGCGAGAGCGAGCAGGAACGCGGCAGCCCCGTGGTCGCGGACGGTGGCAAAGCCCACCAGCGCCACAGCGATCACGCCGGTGGACAGGGCGATCCCAAGCGTCGCTGGGAGATGTCGGGCGGCCGGAGCGGCGATCAGGGAGCCTCCCAGGGCCCCGGCCCCGATCGCCGCGGTCTGCGCCCCGATGCCCAGAGCGGCCTGTGCCCCGCCGTCGGTCGAGGCGATGACGACGATCAGCAGGCCGTTGAAGACCAGGTTGAGAACGGCCGCGTTGACCGCCGCGTACCGCAGGAACGGCGAGCGCCACAGGAAGCGGACCCCTTCGCAGGCGGCCTTCAGCGTGGGCTGCCCGACACCGACGGGGCCCGCTCTCGAGGGCAGGGCCGCCATACAGGCGGCCGCGACGAGATATGTGGCGGCGTCGAGAGCGAAGACCCACACCGGTTGCGTTGCGAGCAGTGCGCCGCTGGCCGCCGGCCCCGCGATCAAGGTCGCGGCAGTCCGCGCCTGGGTCAACGACAGTGCCCTGGCGAGGAGACCGGGGTGGACGAAACTCCGGATGGCGACGCTCTCGGCCGGGGACAACGTGCTGCCGACCATGCCCAGAAGCAGCGCGGCAAGTATCAGCAGGGGCAGGGAAAGGGCATCCCGTGCCTGGACCAGCGCCAGAGTTCCCAGAATTGCCGCACCGAGCAGATTGCCGCCGAGCAATATCGCCCGGCGGTCGAAACGGTCCGCGAACACCCCGGCAGGCAGACGGGCCAGGAGAACGCCCGCGGACAGCGCCGTACTGGCCAGTCCCGCTTCCCGTACGTCCCCGGATGCCTGCAACGCGACCACCGGCAGTGCGACGATCGAGGCGGACGTTCCGAAAGCCGATGCGGCCTCCCCGCCGAACAACAGCCAGAACGGTCTGCCCAGAGCCGGCTTCGACGGCACTGCCCTCACTGCCCTCTCCGGGCGAACTGCCCTTGGACGGACAACAGCGGATGGGCGGTCATGGCTGCGGGAACGCCGAGCGCCACAACGGCACCCGCCAGGACACCCACGGTCCACGGGCCGTCGAACGTCGGCAGCGGGCCGAGGCCGAGCGTCACGGACAAGGGGACCAGGCACACCACGGCGACGAGGCCGGACAGCGCCACTCCGATCGCTCCCGCGCCCAGTGCCTCGTAGAGCACACAGCGCAGCATCTGGAAGCGACTGAGTCCCAGGGCCCGCAGATGGGCGCGCTGCGCCACCCGGTCACGTTGCGCCAGCGCACTGGTATTGGCCGCCGCCAACAGCGCGTACGCCGCGACCACCGCCGCTATCAGGCGCGTGGCCAGGTCGTCGGCGGGACTGCGGGTGAAGGTCTGCGCGTAGCCCTCGCGCGAGGCGATGGTCTGCCCCTCTGCCACTGGCCAGGCGCTGCTCGGTCCGGTCAGGAAAATGCGGTCGGCGGTGGGAGAGGGGGTGTGGGCGAGCGCGGTGGCACGCGGGAGAATCAGGTGGGGAAAGGCCAGGTCGCGTGCGTAGACGGCGACGAGGGTGAGCCGCTTTGGCCTCCCGTCGGCCAGGGTCAGTTGCACGGACTGGCCGACCTTCCACTTCGCCTGGTCCGCGAGTTCCGCACCCGCGGCGAAGGTACCCTCGCCCACCTTCGTGACGTTGCCCTCTCGCTCGGACAGGTCCAGCACTCGCGACAGCACGCGTCCGTCCACTCCCCAGGCACGGGTCGGTTTGGGCGCTGAATGGCGTTTGGGACCGGGCACAGTGACCTTGGTGGCTATCACAGGGGTGGCGGTGGCTCCGGAGAGCGGGCCGGGGGCGGCCGGAAGCCGCGCGCCGGGTTCCGCGCTGATCACGGCGTCGGCTCGGAGCGCCGCCTCGACCTCCTGCTGGGTCGCGCGCGCCATGGTGGTGCCGCCGCCGAGCAGACAGGCGGTGACTCCTACGGACAACAGGACGGGAACGGCCAGGGCCGTGGTGCGCGCGGGCGTTGCTCGCAGGCCGGCAGCGGCGATGGTGCCCACGCGCCGATCCAGCACGCGCAGGACCGCGCACACCGTGCCCGTCAACGGCGGGAGGACCCACGGGGCGAGCACGGCCAGGGTGGGGATGACGAAGAGAGCCAGCCCTGGGGCGACACCGGCGCGTACCTTCGGAGGCAGCCCCGGAACCGCCATGACGACCAGCAGTGGGGCACAGAACAGCGCCGCCATGGTCAGACCGGTGATCAGCCGGGCCCGGCTGCGCTTGGTACCCGGCGCGCCCTCGTGGTCCTTGAGGAGATCGATCGCGTTGACCCGTCCGGCGGCCCGCACGCTCAGCAGCGCGGCGAGCACGCTCATACCGACAGTTCCCAGGCACACGGCGACGCAGGCACCCCAGGTCTGGGCGGGCGGCGGCAGCTCGGTGACGGCGGGGAACAACTTCTGTTCGATGAGGATGCGGCGTCCGAGCGCCGCCAGCGGCAGTGCTCCGGCCGCGGCGCCGAAGGCCGCCGAGACGAGGGCCAGGCGTGCCACGTCCATGGCCGCCATGCGCCGCAGCCGTGCGGCGGTCATCCCCAGGGCCCTGAGGACGGCGAACTGCCGCAGCCGTTGTCCGGTCCACAGCGAGACGGTGGAGCCGATGACCAGTACCGCGCACATCAGCAGCAGGGACATCAGCAGTGCCATGATGTCCTGGGTGCTCTTGGCGGCGGCTGCTTCGGGCGAGTCTGCCGGGAGATCGGCAAGGCTCGCGCCCAGCAGCAGGATCAGGCAGGCCCCGACACCCGCCGCGGTGGCGCAGCATGCTGTCGCCGCGCCGATGACCCGCCCGGGATAGGCCCGTATCTCCGACAAGAGGAGACGGGTCGGGGTGGTACGGGTGGTGGTCGGCGGGGGCGGGGTGGGAAGCGCTGCAGACACGGATTCCTGTCCTCCACGGGGCGATACGCTGGAGACGGTGCGGGGAGGCCACCCTCATCGTGGCCTCCCCGCACTGGTCTCTCATGAACGAGAGCTATCAGGTGTCGCAGGCGATGAAGCTGATGGTGCTCGGCATCTCCTCGAGGCGGGTCTCCTCGGTGAGTTCCTGCAGTGCGAGAACGTTCGTCATGATCGGTCACCTCCTTTCACGGTGTCGGTGAGTGGGAGCCGGCGAGCCGCTCCGTCCGGTGCTCGACCCGGGTCGGGGTGAGCACCGGGGAGCAGGCGGGCGCCGGGGGTCTTGGCTGCCTCCATTGCCAGCAGGACACCGGCAGTTCCGGTGGCCAGGTCTACTGACAGGCGCAGAAGTTGACCGCCGAAAAGGGCTTGTCCCCCGTCGTGGTCAGCCACATGCAGTGACAGGAGGCGCAGCTGGTCCTCGGCCCACGAGCGTGCTTGCCGGAGGCGAGTCGCGGCGTGGGTGAGGAAGTAGATGTTCCCGGCTCGGCCGTTGAACAGGCCGCCTTGGGAAACGGTTTGGACTGCTGTGGCGTGCGCCGTTCCTGCCACGATCTCGTCGGCCCCGATCGCGGCAGCCTGGGGCCCGGGGAGCGCCATGGCGGCCAGGGCGACTCCGGCCGAGCCCTCGGCGAGGTAGGGGAGCAGCCGCTGGGAACTGCTCATCTGGAGCCCCCCGTCCAACTGCCGTGCGTGCTCGAGGTCGGCTCGTACGGCGGTGGCGGCGGCCTCGGCCCAGTCCGCGTCGCCGGTCAAGCGGGCGCAGCGGGCGAGCAGTACGGCCGGTCCGGACCAGCCGTACATCAGTCCGGGGCGGTCCAACACCCCGTCTTCGCCGATGCGTTCACGGACGGTCGCGGCCAGCTTGAGTGCTTCGTCGCGCAGGCCGGCGTCCAACAGGAGGTGAGCGATGCCGGTCAGGCCGTTGAACAACCCGGGAGAGGAGGGAAGCCGGCTGGAGAGGATGCGGTCGATGAGCTCCTTGCCCAGTGGGTTGTCGAGTCGGTGCAGCAGCCATGCCGTGCCGGCCAGCCCGTCGTACAGCCCGAGCGGGGTGCGGGCCGGGGCCCGGCGGGCCGCGTCCTCCAACCACGCGAGGTGTTCGGGGTCCGCGGAGGAGCCTGCGCCCAGTTGGGCCAGGAGGACCCCGGGAGTTCCGTAGGCGAGTCCCAGTGCCGCGCCTTCCCGGTTCCCGGCGATGTCGCCGGGGAAGAGGCGGTCGATGCGAGTGGGGTCGGCGGACCGGCCGATACCTCGTAGCAGGGAGTCGACGCGCGGGGGCGCGAGCGTGGGCACCGCGTCGGCCCGGTGTCCGGGAAGGTGGGACGCACCCTCGGGGACAGCGCCAGGCGCTCGGCCATTCGCTCGACGTACGCCGCGGGCAGTGTCGGGAAGGCGGTGGTTGTCAATTCGATCAGGTGGCCGATGACCGCTGGAGTGCGCTGCACCAGACCGGTGAGCGGCATGAACACGGAGAGCTGACAACAGCCCAGGGAGTAGAGATCGCTGTCGCGGGCGTTGGTGAGCGACAGGTCGACGAATCCCGGGGCGCCGAGCACGGCGGTGCGCGCGGTGTCAACAGACGTGGCGATCTCGAAGTCCACCAGGGCGATGGTGTCGTCGTCACGGATGAGGATGTTGTGCGGGTGAAGGTCACCGAAGGCCGTCCCTGCCTTGTGCAGGGTCTCGATCGCGGCCTCCGCCTGTCCGAGGTAGTCGACGGCCTGTGCGGTGTACTCGGCGCGTGCCCGCTCGTCCGGTGCGTGGCGGGTGAGGGGATAGTCCCGGCCCATCCACGTACTGAGGGACTGCCCCTGGATGTGCTCCATGGCCAGGTAGTGGTGCTCCCACGCGGTGAAGTACTCGATGGGGCTCGGGACGAACGGCAGGTGGCCGACGGTTTTCAGGGCCGACCATTCGTTGCGCAGCCGGGCCACTGCGTCGGCGCCGGCCGCGTCCAGGCCCGCGTGCGGTCGCGCCTCTTTCAGGACGACCTGAGTACCCTCAGGGGCCTTGGCCAGGTACACACCTCCACCGTTGGAGAAGTGCAGGGCCTTGAGGACCGTGTAGCCGTTGAGTGTGGCGTCAGTGCCCTCGGCCGCTGCGGCGAGGCTGGTGGCGAGGAAGCCCGGGGTCTCGGCCCACTCGGGAACGGTGAAAGCCGGCCGTCGCCGGTCGGGAACGGCGTTGCCCTGCGGATCGTGCAGTGCCGGCACCCGGGAGCCGTCGGGCAGTTCGCACCACATGAGCGCGAACGCTCCGTACCGGACCGACGCCGGCCCCTTGTTCCAGCGGTGGTCGGAGAGGATGTACGGGCCGGGGCGGCCACCGAGTACCGCATCGAGCTCGGTGAGGGCGGTGTGCAGCTCTTCCGCGTCGCGCGGGTAGACCGTGACGACCTTGCCGCTGGCGGCGCGATTGGCGTACTTGCTGTTGAGTACGGTCGTGATGCGGCGGCTGCGCAGGAACTTCCAGGGCAGGTTCAACCGCTGACACACTGCCCAGGTCTGCTCGATGGTTTCCTCGGCGGTATCGGGCGTGGCAGTGATGTGAATCTTCCAGCCCTGCCGGGGTAAATTCTTGCCACCGACCGGAGCGAGAACTTCCCAGACGCCTTGCTGGTCCCGCTTCCATCCAGCGGGGAATGCCCGCTTGGTCAAAGAGAACCGCGAGGCGGTATCGTCGCAGCGTTCCAATGGCTCGTACCAGTTGGAATCGGCAACGATATACGGCCCGTAATTCGGGTCCACTTCCCCCCCTGTTCCTTGCCCGTGGGGAGTCCTCACTCATTGGCGCGCTGAGCGCCGAGTGGGCTCGAACTCCCGTGCCCCTATCGACATGACCCATGATTTGGGTTGGCCGCAAGAATGACAACCTTTTTAGAGTCAGCTTAAGCGGAACATCGAATTACGGGTGGCGGCCTATGCCAGGCGTCCGGGGTGCGAGGGCGCAAGCCGCCACGCGCGGGAGCGAAGTCTGTTGTTTGAGCGCCGGGTGACACAAGGCCGCACGGCTCGCTGGAATCCGATCCGTCGCGCAGCAGATGGCGGCCGAGCGTGGTGACGGTGTGCACGACCTGACTGCCGCTACGGCGGCTCGAGATCAGTCCGGCATTCCGCAGCGTGGCGGTGTGCTGGCTTACCGCTGCTGGGGAGACGCCCAGCTTCTGGGCGAGATCGCCGTTGCTGCAGCCGTCCCGCAAGGCGTGGAGGATCGCTGCCCGGGTCCTGCCCACCAGGCCGGCCAGGCTCTCCTGTGGTCGGTGGGTTGCGGCAGGCACGGACGACAGGCCCTTGTCCGAGAGCACAGCGCACTGGTCACTGGGACGGTCGGGGAAGATCAGGACCGGGCTTCCACCCGCAGCCCCCGGAGACGACGGGATCACCACGCCGGCGTCCTGCAGGAAGAGAGAAGGTGACAGCAGCAGTCCCCGGCCGTCCGGCTTGATATGTGCGGTGCTTTCGGAGTCGATTTCCAGTACGGGCGCGGTCCACCGTATTCCCGGACCAAGACTGTTTAGTAGGGCCTCGATTCCGTCACCACACATGATGTCTCGACGGAAATCCCGGGTCGAGGCGAGATGAGCGTAAATGCGACTCCAATGCGGCTGCACGGCCACCTGGTACATATCTTCGACGGCGGATAATAACTGTTTCGGCATCTCGAGGATGCCGGACTGGGTGGTACTCGACGTGCCTGTGGCACCTGACCAGGCGGACAGGATCTCCCGGGACCCACCGTGCACCCTGGCCAGTCGTCGCACTCCGTCAAGCCGTTGACCTGCATGCAGGATTCTCGCATTGACCCTTCGGCGCCAGGCCCGGAAGAATTCGCTTTTCGTGTTGCGCAAGGCGTCCACAGCGAAAATCGCCTCAACTTGTCGCCCGAGCGGGTAGGCGATTCTGATTCGTGCCAGGTCGTCGGCGCAAAGGGTTATGCGTTGCATGAGTGACCATTCCTTCCTTCCCCTACGGGAATTAAGTGTGGAAAAGATGCGAGAAGGCCCGGTGTAACTGCCCCGAAAGGGCGGGGTGGTGCGCATTTGGTCTTTGTGTCGTGCCGCCCGGATCAAGGCGGCAGGCTCCGCATGAACGCAAACACACACGTGGCATGGATTCTCGCCAAGTGCGGCTGAGGGAAAGCCGAACTAGGCAGGTCGCTATCGCGGCTGCCGGACTCGGCTAAATCTGCCGGAAAGGTCGCCTCGGGCGCCGTATCGATTCCCTGTAATGCACGCAGCTCTACCCCGTTTACCCCCGTGCCCTCCCTTGTCCGGAAGAGCTTTCCCCGAGCCTTGAATGCTTCCACAGGAGCGCTGTCGCGGTCGGCGCCATGAGGAGAGAAGAGCCTGATCTGATGTGACCTGAAATAGCGTGTGTCAAAGGAGCCTGACGGCCATCTGGGAGTTCATGAGGCGGAGTGTCATGATCCTGTTCATTCGCTACGTGCCCATATTACTCAGCATGATCGGAAAGTTTCGAAGTCTCTCTTTGGTGCCTACTTGGGTCAGGGTGCATTCAGGCCACGCGTTCAGGCGGTGCCATTGGGCGTATGCGGCCAAGGTGGCTCGAAATTCGTTTCATCCGCATGGAACATGACTGTGTTGGCCTGAAGCTGCACTTTCGCTCGGCGTATGGGCTTGCTTGCCGTACGCTGCGCCGTTTGGATCTGGTGCCGCGGACTGGAATGGACTGACCCCTCGGGCTGTTCGGTGACGTCGGCGTGGACGTCCGTGCGCGCGATTTCATGGCCCATTGACCAGGTCCGGAGCGGGTTGCCGAGAGGGGGGACGGTGAAGCGGTGAGTCCGAGCCTGAGCAACCGCGAACTCCCTTGATCCATAGAACTGTTCGCAGCGGAGGGGGGCGGGTGCTCAGGACCACGAGCCTTTCCTCGGAAGGCCGCGCGAAGTGGCTCCCGGCGCCGCCGCGCGGGAAACCGGCCGAGGTCGGCCCGTCGCCACAGCCGTTTCGGGCATCGAGGAGATGACGGCATCGAGTCCAGTAGGCCGGTCTGTGCCGGATGGTGTTGATCCATCGGGGGAAATGTCGGGGTCTGGCGACCCGCCCGCTCACGCAAGCGGCCCCGGACAAGGAGTCCGGGGCCGACTGGAGCGCCTCCCCGGAGGAACCCCAGGTTGGAGCGGTCATGCATGGTGCCCCCGGCAGGATTCGAACCTGCGACACCCGCTTTAGGAGAGCGGTGCTCTATCCCCTGAGCTACGGAGGCAAGGCCTGAGCCCCTGACAGGGTAGCTGATGCGTTCGCTGTAGTTCGCTTCTGTTGGGGGTGGGGGTGGTTGTCGTTGCTTGTGGCGACGGTGCGGTCGAGGGCGGTGGTCCGGGGGACCACCGCCCTCGGCGGTGTGTGCCGTGCCGGGCCGGCTGTTGCGTGGTGGCCCGGTGGGTGGGGTGTCAGCCGCCGATGTGCCAGCTGACGGTGCCGTCCGTGGTGGTGAGGAGGGCCAGGAGGAGGAGGTCGGCGATGCCGAGGGTGATGCCCAGGAGGGCGCGGCCGCGGCGGGTGGTGCCGCGGGCCAGGGACAGGCCGCCGAGGACCAGGGCGCAGGGGCCGAGCACGATGTTGAGGACCAGGGTGCCGAGCAGGCCGAGGATGAAGGAGGCCACGGCCATGCCGTCCGCCTGGGGGCGGAGGCGCGGGGCGGGCCGGTGCGGGGCCTGGGGCTCGATGGTCTGCGCGGACGGGGTCGTCCGGGCGGCTTCGCTGAGCGTGGTCATCGGGAGGTCACCTCGTCGTGGTGGCGGCGTTCGCGGAGGAAGAAGACGAGCAGCCAGCCGGCGATGACGGCGGCCGCGACCAGGGTGACGGGGACGGGGAGGTGTGCCGCGGTGCCCAGCATGATCCCCATCAGGAGGAGGGCTGCGACGAGGAAGAGCATGATCTTCCTTTCCGATTCCAGAGGACAGTTGTTCACTCAGTTCCTTCAGTCTACGACTGCCCACGGGTGGAGTAGTTCAGAGAACGGTTGTTTACTGGATGACATGAGTCACAGTCTTGGAGTCCGGCAGGCCCAGAAACAGAAGACCCGTCAGGCGTTGCTCGACGCGGCGCTCGGCCTGCTGGAGGAGCAGAGCCTGAGCAGCCTGGGGCTGCGGGAGGTGACGCGGGTGGTGGGGATCGCCCCGACCGCGTTCTACCGGCACTTCCGGGACATGGGGGAGCTGGGCGTGGTCCTGGTCGAGGAGGCGCTGGGGAGCCTGCATGTGATGGTGCGGGCGATCCTCGCCGAGCAGGACGGGGCCGAGGAGCGGATCGACCGTACGGTCGCGGTCGTCGAGCAGCATGTGCGCCGGTATCCGCTGCACATCAGGTTCGTGGCGCGCGAACGGCACGGCGGCGTACGGGCCGTGCGGCAGGCCATCGCGGACGAGCTGGACCGGTTCGCGGAGGAGGTCGCGGCGGCGCTCAAGTCCCAGCCGGTGTCGGAGGGCTGGCGCGATGACGACATACGGATGCTGGCGGAGCTGTACGTGGACCGGCTGGTGACGACGGCCGCGGCGCTGCTCGACGCGGAGGCGGACGGGGCCGAGGGGGCGGCCGGACAGGTGGTGCGGGTCGCGCGCCGGCAGCTGCGGCTGATCAGCATCGGGCGACGCCACTGGCGGGAGGAGGGGCGGGGGGACGACGACGGGGGAGGGTAGGGAGAGCAGGGGCGGGGGTGTCCGCCTGTGGTGTTCGTCTTCGGCGGGCGTGTGCGGGGGTGTCCGCCTGCGGTGTTCGTCTTCGGCGGGTGTGTGCGGGGCGCCCGCGTGCGGTGTTCGTTCTCGGCGGGCGTGTGTCGCTGCGTCCGGCCGCCTGTCCGTCCTGGTCGGCCCCGGGCCGCCCCCCCGCCCGTCGTCGTCAGCCCCGGGCCGGGGTGACCCGTACGCGGTAGGTGCCGTCCGGGTTTTCCGTGAGGACGGTGACGGCGGCGCCGCTGTGGCGGTCGGTGTAGGTGTCGCCGGGGAGGAAGGTGGCGTCGGTGAGTTCCGGGTCGACGTATTTGTTGTCCTGGTAGCAGCCGCCGCTGTGCGGGGTGGCGTCCACGATGCGCAGGGGGCCGCGGCCCGAGGGGACGTCGGTGGCGACGCGGTAGACGAGGATGCCGGGGCGGCAGACCGTGGGGTCGAGCGCGCTGCGGGTGCGGGCCTCGACGACCAGGGCGGTGCGGGGGGAGGTCGGGATGACGACGATCTTGGTGCCGCCGGGGGTGGAGATCGGGGTGAGGGTGTGTTCGCCGGGCGTCCCGCGGTGCGGGGCGCAGTGCACCTGGTCGGGGGAGAGCCAGCCCAGTTTCCACTTGTGCCAGCCGACGAAGTCGTTGCTCGGGCCCCAGTCCTCGTCCATCGGGTCCCAGTGCCCCGCCGCGGGCGGGTCGTCGCGGTCGTCGGTGTAGTAGAGGTCGGGCAGGCCGAAGCTGTGGGCGTTCTCGTGGTTGAGGACGCGGAAGGCGCTCACCCCGGTCTGCCGGCTCCAGATGAAGGACGCGTTCCGGAACGGCACCCGGTCGGCGGTCCTCAGGCCCATGTCGCCGCCGCTGAAGGTGACCGAGAGGACGGTACGGGTCGCGGGCGGGCCCGCGTTGGGCGTGGCGATGACGTTGATGACGTCGTAGTCGCGGAAGTCGACGACCGGGTCGACGGCGCGGACGATCTCCCGGGAGAGGGCGTGGTAGCCGTCGTCGGAGGCCGGGTCGAAGTTGGCGCCCCGTCCGATGCCGTACGCCGCGAGCGGGCGCGACATGTGGATCCACCGGAACAGCGGCACGGGGCGGTAGGTCAGCCTGCCGTACGAGCTGGTGCGGAAGTAGTCCGTCGCGGCCGGGAAGAACTCGGCGAACCGGTCCTGGGGGGACAGCGTGGCCGGGGCGTCCGGGAAGTCGATGAAGAGGGTGAGCGCCCTGACGGTGCCGGACGAGCGGGCGTAGCCGGCGGGGGTCTCGGCGGTTTCGGCGACGTCGTCGGTGATGCCGCGCAGGGCGCAGGGGCCGCTCGGCGCGGCGCCGGGCACGGCGGGTATGGCGACGGCGCTGGGCGGTGAGCCCAGGGCTATGGCCGCGGCCGCGGTGGCCGCGCCCGCGGCCAGAACCGCCGAAACCTTGTGCTTCATATCGATCACCTTGTGGCGGCGGGGGACCGCTCGCGCGCGGGGTTACGTCAACCGGAGGCATGGCGGGGCCGGATGGGTCGGTGCGAGCGGTGCGGGCCGTGGGCCGGACCGGGTGGTGGGTCGGCGCGGGCGCGTACGGGGGCGGGTGCCGTCGCGCGCCGGAGGGGGAGCGGACGGGGTGTGGCTCAGGTCACGTGTGGGCGTGAAATATCCGGGGACTGTCTCCCCGTTTAACCAGGCGTCCGGATGAACCGGGGAGCGTCTCCCCGGTTCGCGCCGGGTCCCGGTCGGCCGCCTGCTCCTTCGCACGTCGGCCAGTCGTCCGCTCGTCGCCCGCCCCTCGGTTCACCCGACCGGGCGCGCGGGGCGAGGTCCGGCCGGGAACCGGGACCTCCGGGAAGTGCCGAGAGCCGAGGGGAGTGAGCTGCCGTGACCGCTGTCGCCGCATGCGTGAAGACCGGGGGAAAGGGGCAGCCGCCCCGCCTGCGGGCCGACGCGCTGCGCAACCGGGAGCGGATCGTCGCGGCCGCGCGCGAGACGATGGTCGAGTGCGGGCCCGAGGTCCCGCTCGATGAAATCGCTCGACGCGCGGGTGTCGGCAATGCGACGCTCTATCGTCACTTCGCGGATCGCCTGGAGTTGATCCACCACGTCACGCTCGCCGTCATGTCCCGTACCGCGGACCGCGCGGAGCGTGCCCTTGCCGAGGAGTCCGATGCTTTCCATGCGCTGAGGCGCTTCGTCCACGCTGCCGTGGAGGAGCGGATCGGGGCCCTGTGCCCGCTGCTCTCCGACGGGGTCGACCGGGATCACCCCGATCTGGTCGCGGCGCGCGACCGCCTGGAGGCGGCCGTCGAGGCCGTGATGGGCGCGGCGCGCGACAGCGGCAGGCTGCGGGCCGATGTCGCGGCCGGTGATCTGATGGTCGCGATCACCCAGCTCACCCGGCCGCTGCCGGGCAGCAGTTGCGCGAACTTCGACCAGTTCGTGCACCGTCATCTGCAGCTGTTCCTGGACGGTCTGCAGGCGCCCGCCCGTTCCGAACTCCCCGGCTCCGCGGCCACCTTGGACGATCTGAGGCGCCGCTCGTAGACCGGGCCGCGGGCCCCGGCGGCCCGACGCCTTCCCGCACGCCCCTGGCCCCTGGCCCGCAGCCCGTTCTCCACGTCCGTACGCCCGTTTCCCCTCTTCGTCCGTCCCGTTCCTCTTCGCTCGTCCCGTCCCGTCCCGTCCCGTCCCGTTCTTCGCTCCTGTTCGCTCACCGCACCACTAGGTGGATACCGCCATGCCCGAAGCAGCCGCATACGTCGATCCCCGGCGCTGGAAAGCGCTGATATTCATCGCCCTCGCCCAGCTGATGGTCGTCCTCGACGCGACCATCGTGAACATCGCGCTGCCCTCCGCGCAGCAGGATCTCGGCATCACCGACGCCAACCGGCAGTGGGTGATCACCGCCTACGCGCTGGCCTTCGGCGGGCTGCTGCTCTTCGGCGGGCGCGTCGCCGACCTGTGGGGCCGCAAGCGGACCTTCATCATCGGCCTGACCGGCTTCGCGGTCGCCTCCGC
This sequence comes from Streptomyces angustmyceticus, assembly GCF_019933235.1. NCBI lineage: Bacteria > Bacillati > Actinomycetota > Actinomycetes > Kitasatosporales > Streptomycetaceae > Streptomyces > Streptomyces angustmyceticus. Next base: position 4,723,112 of record NZ_CP082945.1, read on the forward strand.
GCTCGGCGGGGCCGCGGTCAACCAGGGGATGCTGCTGGGCGCGCGTGCGCTGCAGGGTGTCTTCGGCGCGCTGCTGGCGCCGGCCGCGCTGTCGCTGCTGGCCGTGACCTTCACCGAGGCCAAGGAGCGTGCCAAGGCGTTCGGCATCTTCGGCGCGATCGCCGGTGGCGGCGGCGCCGTGGGCCTGATCCTCGGCGGCGTGCTGACCGAGTACATGAACTGGCGCTGGACCTTCTTCGTCAACATCCCGTTCGCCGTGGTGGCCGCGACCGGCGCGTACCTGGTCATCCGCGAGCCCGCGGGCAGCCGCAACACCTCCCGGCTGGACGTCCCCGGCGTCATCCTGGCCACGCTGGGCCTGGTCTCGCTGGTCTACGGGTTCACCCGGGCCGAGTCGGACGGCTGGCTGGCCGGCTGGACGCTGGCCCTGTTCGCCGCGGCCGTCGTGCTGCTGCTGGCGTTCGTGCTGGTCGAGTCCAAGGTGAAGGCCCCGCTGCTGCCGCTGCGGGTGGTCGCGGAGCGCAACCGCGCCGGCATCTACGCGTCCCTGGGCCTGGCCGTGATCGGCATGTTCGGTCTCTTCCTCTTCCTGACCTACTACCTGCAGATCGTGAAGGGCTACACCCCGGTCACGACCGGTCTGGCGTTCCTGCCGATGATCGTCGGCATGATCACCGGCTCGACGCAGATCGGCGCCCGGCTGATGACCAGGGTCCGCCCGCGGCTGCTGATGGCGCCGGGCTTCACGGTCGCCGCGCTCGGCATGCTGGTGCTGACCCAGATCGACCTGGACACGTCCTACCCGGCGCTGATCCTGCCCGGCTTCCTGCTGATGGGGCTCGGCATGGGTACGGCGTTCATGCCGGCCATGTCGCTGGCCACGCACGGGGTGCAGGCGCGGGACGCCGGAGTCGCCTCCGCGATGGTCAACACTTCGCAGCAGGTCGGCGGCGCGATCGGTACGGCCCTGTTGAACACCATCGCGGCCAGCGCCACCACCGCGTACGCCACCTCGCACGCGGCCGGCGCGCGCTCGCTGGATCTGCTCAAGCTCCAGGCGATGGTGCACGGCTACACCACCGCCATCTGGTGGGCGGTCGGCATCCTGGCCCTGGCGGGCGTGATCGCCTTCACCTTCATCAACGCCGGGAACCCGGGCGGCGGCCGGCAGGTGGCCTCCTCGGAGGACGGCGAGGGCGCGGCCCACGAGGACGAGGTGCACGTTCCGGTGATGGCGCACTGATCGTGCGGGGGTGAGGCGGGGCGGGGTGGCCGTACGGCCCGCCGCCTCGGCTCACCCGCCGTTCTCTTACCGCATTCCTACCCGGCTCCTGGGCAGGCCCGCTCGGGAGCGCGCCCGCCTTCCGCCGTCGCCGGCCTCCTCCGGCCCGCCGATCCGTCAGCGGAGCCAGGGGAGGTCGGCGCCTTTCGGCTGCAGTCCTTCGACCATGACCTGGCAGATCTCGGCCAGTTGGGACACCTGCTCCGGGGAGAGCCGGTCGAAGATCGCGGCGCGTACGGCGGCGACGTGCCCGGGGGCGGCCTTCTCCAGGACCCGCATCCCCTCGTCCGTGAGGTGGGCGTTCTGGCCGCGCTTGTCGGAGGGGCAGTTCTCGCGTTGTACCCAGCCGTTCCGCTCCAGCCGCGCGATGGCGTGGGAGAGCCGGGAGCGGGTGATCTTGGCGTTCTGGGCCAGCTCGGTCATCCGCATCCGGCGCCGCGGCGCACGGGAGAGCTGGACGAGCAGGCCGTAGTAGACGTGCGGCATTCCGGCGTCCCGCTGCAGCTGGCGGTCGAGGTGATCCTCCAGGAGCGTGGTGGCGTGGAGGTAGCACTGCCAGGCGAACTGCTCCTCGTCACTGAGCCAGCGCGGCTCTGCTGCGGGTTCGATGCTCATACCATCCACTCTCTCACCACTCGGAGAGTTGTTTAAGTTTGAATAACGTCGAGATGCCCCGGTTCTCGGCGTCTGAACCTTTTCGGCCTTCGTCGTCCGCGGCGGTCGAATCGTCACGCGCACCGACTACTGCCCAGTGTGCCGCCGCGAGGTGGCGTTGTCCGCAAGACCGGTGCGCTCACTCCGATCCGGGGGTTGAAGCTGCCGCTGCGGCAGCTTCTACCGTCCTGAACAGGGCCGGACAGACCGGCCCGGTGAAGCGACTGTGAGGGGGACGGCGATGGACTGGCCGATCGCGGAGGTCGCCCGGATGTCGGGCGTGACGGCCCGGACGCTGCGGCACTACGACGAGATCGGCCTGCTGCCGCCCGCGCGGATCGGGGCCAACGGCCACCGCTACTACGCGCAGCACCAGCTCCTGCTGCTGCAGCAGATCCTCGTGCTGCGCGCGCTGGGCCTGGGGCTGCCGGAGATCGGCAGGGTCCTGGCCGACCAGGTCGACGAGGTGGCGGCCCTGCGCGGGCACCACCGGCGGCTGCTCGCCGAGCGGGACCGGATCGGCGCCCTGGCCCGCACCGTCTCCCGCACCATCGCCGAACTGGAACAGTCCAGGAAGGACGGCACACCCATGACCACCGTCAACCGGCCGGAGAACCTGTTCGAGGGCGTGCGGCCCGCCCAGTACGAGGCCACCCTGCGGGACTTTCCCGAGCACGCCGAGGCGGTCGCCCGCCGGGTCGCCGGGATGACCCCGCAGGACGTCGAGGCCGGGCAGCGCGAGCGTACGGCGCTGATGATCCGGCTGGCCGAGCTGATGGCGGCCGGCCACCCGGCCGACGCCGAGCCCGTCCAGGCCGAGATCGACGCCCAGTACCGGGCCCTGGCCGGCCTGCGGGCCGTCTCCACCGAGGAGTACCGCGCCATGGGCCGCGCCTGTGTGGACAACGAGGCGTGGCGCGCCGCGTACGACACCATCGCGCCGGGCCTGTCCGCCTTCCAGCGGGACGCCATCGAGGCGTACGCCGCCGCCAGGCTCGACTGACCCGGGGCCGGGCCGCCCGGGGGACCACCCGCCCCGGGCGGCCCGCGCCCCCGCCTGCCGTCCGTCGCTCCCGCCACGCGGCCCCGTCTCACGCGGACCCGTCTCGCTCGGCCACGTCTCACTCGTCCTCGTCGATCAGGGCGAGGGCGTTCAGGGCCGCCGACAGGGCGCGGGTGTCGCCGTCGTCGGAGGCGGCGGCCACGTCCAGCGCGGTGTCCGCGAACTTGATCGCATGCTCGTTGCCGTGGGCGACCGCCCGCTCGAAGACCTCGCCGGGCGTGGCCGAGGCGGCGTCCGGGGCCTGGCGCGGGGCGTCGGCGGCGTAGATCGCGGTGATCGCGGACGTCGCCGCCCAGGCCACCGCGTACGAGCTCGCCCACAGGTCCCGGGGGAGCGCGGGCAGGGTGCGCAGCACCGCGTTGGGCGCGGTGGCGGCGTGCACCAGCATGATGCCGTTTCCGTGGCCGTAGCGCCCGTAGTTGAGGGTGGCGGCGCGCACGAGCGCGGTCAGGCCCGCCCGCGCGGCCTCGGGGTCCTCGGGGACGTGCAGGGACTCGGTGGTGCTCAACCACGCGGGAGTGCCGGGGAGTTGCGCGTAGCCGTCCTGCGGCGACACGCGCTGGTCGGTGATGCGGGGGAGGGCGGCCAGCGCCTCGGCCGGGGTGGCGCGGCCCGCGGGGCGTACGGCGACGGGCAGGGGCAGATGGCGGGCGGCCCAGTAGCCGAGAGCGTGGGCGAACTCCGCCAGCCGCGCCGTGTCCTCACCGTCCGTCAGCAGGCTGCGCACGGCGTGGCCCATACGGATCGCCGGGTGGGTGGCGGCGCCGGCGATGCCGGGCAGCAGGCACGGCCACCAGGTGGCGAGGAGCGCGCGCCAGGGCCGCTCGGCGAGCTGGTCGGTGAAGTACGCGGTCCAGTCGGTGACCCGGCTCGGATCGCCCAGCGCCGCACGCCAGTTGGCGGGGGTGATCCGGGCGTGCGCACGCGGTACGTCCTCCAGTCTGGCCGCGTAGGAGTCGAGCCAGCGGTGGACGGTCCGGGCCTGGCCGTTGCGGATCATGGCTTCCACGGCCATCGGTCCGTGATTGCTCAGAAAACCCCGGAACTCGGGGCCGGCGGCGTGCAGGCGCGACAGGGCTTCGTCGAGTGTGCCGGTAGAGGGCTCCATGGGGTGGAGGCTAGGAGCGCGGGCCGGCACGCGTAACGGGCTTCCGGCCTACCTCGCCGACGGTCTTCCGGCTTAGACCGCTGGGCTTACGGCGGATGACCGGGGCCGGGGGAGGGCCGGGGGTGAAGGCCGGTCCGGGGCCGGTCCAAAACTGGTCCGGGGGCGGTCCGAGGCCGGTGACGGTGGTGCCTGCCCGAACCGCCGTCTCGAACCCGTCTCCCTACCCGACAGAAGGTGTCAGGTATTGCCGGGAGAGCGGCCGTCATAACCCGGGGCCGGGCACCGATCTGTCCGGCGGTGACGTACGGGTGTCCGGGCGGGCCGTGGAGGTGACGGACCCCGCGGTGGTCGCGCGCTATGCCGCGGCGGTGGGGCCGCCGGAGCCGTTCCACCTCTTCCGGGCGGAGCTGACGGAGGCGGTGCGTACGTATACCGAGGACGGCTGGGTGGTGCTGGAGAGCTGGGCGCCGCGGCGGCCGCTGCGCACCCTCCGCAGGACGTCGGACGATCCGGCGCTCCGGGTGGAGTGAGGGGCGCCCGCTCTCCTGCGGCGCTGTCTCCGCGGGTGTCTCAGTGGGGCCTCAGTGGGTGGCCACGGGGAGGCTGGGGCTGCGGGAGTGCTGCTTGTGGTGATGGGGGCGGTGGCGGCCGTGCGGCTCGCGGACGCGGTGGGTGCGGAAGACGTAGAGGGAGACGACGAACATCACGGCGCCCATGGTGAGGCCGAAGGCGCACGACTTGAGGATGGCTTCCCCGCCGAGGCTGTACACCCAGCCCAGGGAGCAGCCGAAGAGCGCGCCGTAGGCGAGTGCCCGGGTCTCGGTGATCAGCGACGACTGGAAGTGGGCCACCACCAGCCCGAGCGCCCCGGAGACCACGAACGCGGCAAGCCCGTACAGCATGGCCGGGCCGCCCTTGGTGCCGTCGGTGTGGGTGCGGAAGATGGTGAAGAGGCCGAAGGCGAGGGCCGTGACGAGCGGCAGGACCACGGTCGCCGGGAGGTGCTTGGCCCGCTCCGCCAGGCCGGCCCGGCCGGCCGGCAGCGAGGTCCGCTGCGGGGCGCGGGAACGGCCGTCCGCCGTCGCGCCGTGTTCCCCGTCGACGGTGCCGTGTGAGCCGGCGGCCCTTGCTCCGTGCCGCTGAGCGTGCTGGTCCATGACGGGCTCCTCTCGTTCGCCCCCTGTCCCGCTGCCCCTCCTGTCCAGGCGACACCAGGGGGCCGTCGGCGGCAACCGGAACGGCGGGTGCCGGAGCCCGGCCCCTCAGCGCAGATCCTTCTGGTACCAGGCCACGTCCCAGTAGCGGCCGAACTTGCGGCCCACCTCCGTGAACGTCCCGACGTGCCGGAAGCCGAAGCGGGTGTGCAGGCGGGTGGAGGCCGCGTTCGGCTGGGTGATCCCGGCGTAGGCGCGGTGGACGTCCTCGTCGGCCAGTGCCCGGAACAGGGACGTGTAGAGCAGCGTGCCGATGCCGCGGCCGGCGGCGTGCGGGGCGCAGTAGACGGTGACCTCGACGGAGGGGGCGTAGGCGGCCTTGGGGCGGAACGCGCTGCTGGTCGCGTAGCCGAGCAGGGCGCCTCCGGGGTGCCCGGCCCCGGACGCGGCCACGTCGGATTCCGGCGCCCCGGAGATCGTCGCCCCGGGTGCCGTCGCCCCGGCCCGAGGTCCGCTCGCCGGCCCGTTGTGCGGGTTTTTCGTCCGGTCTGTCGCCTCCTGGGCAACCAGAAGGCGGTGCGGCCCGTCTTGGGGGTGGGAGAGCAGCCACGGGCGGCGCTGATCCGGGGTGAAGGGCTCCAGGTCGAAGGTGATGCATGTCTCACGGATGTAGTGGTTGTAAAGATCCGTAAGGGCCGGAAGGTCGGCTTCCGCGCCCGCCCTGACCTGCACTTCTCCCTGCTCACGCAGCATGTGACCTCCCTAGGTGGGGGCGCAGGGTACTGCATGATCAGAAAAATAGCGGGGCCGCGTGGGAATTCTGTCCGGATTCCAGCCGTTGTTTCCTTCGGACGGTTCGCTCGGTGAGCATCGGGTGCGATGCCCCTTCCGACCCGCCCATCGTCCCGCGACCGACTCATCGCAGAGGGAGCACACGCATGGCAACCCGTGCCGTCGCCCGACGTCAGGAAAGCAGCAGCGGTTCTGACGGGGCCAACAGTGTTCGCGCCGTAGGCGGGGAGATCGCCGACCGCGACCTGGTCGGCATGTACCTCGACGAGATCGCGCGTACGCCACTGCTCGACGCCGCCAAGGAGGTCGAGCTGTCCCAGACCATCGAGGCGGGCGTCTACGCCCAGCAGATCCTGGACGGCGAGGTGACCGACGGCAACGCCGCGGGCGCCGGCCGCGAGGAGCTCGAAGCGCTGGTCGAGGAGAGTGCGAAGGCCAAGGACATCTTCATCCGCTCCAACCTCCGCCTGGTCGTGGCGGTCGCCCGCCGCTACCCACGCGCCGGACTTCCCCTGCTGGACCTGATCCAGGAGGGCAACGCCGGTCTGGTGCGTGCCGTGGAGAAGTTCGACTACGCCAAGGGCTTCAAGTTCTCGACGTACGCGACGTGGTGGATCCGCCAGGCCATCACCCGCTCCATCGCCGACCAGTCGCGCACCATCCGGCTGCCCGTGCACCTCGTCGAGGAGCTGGGCCGCATCCGGCGGGTGCAGCGCGAGTTCAACCGTGAGAACGGCCGTGACCCGGAGCCGGCGGAGGTCGCCGGCGAGCTGGGCTCGACGCCCGCCCGCGTCACCGACGTCCTCGACTGGGCGCGCGACCCGGTCAGCCTCAACATGTCGGTGGACGACGACGGCGACACCCAGTTCGGCGACCTGCTGGAGGACACCTCCGCCGCCTCGCCCGAGCAGTCCGTGCTCTCGCTGCTGCGCAGCGAGGAGCTGGAGGACCTGATCGACCGCCTCGACCACCGCACCGCCTCGATCATCAAGGCGCGCTACGGCATCGAGGACGGCCGTGAGCGCACGCTGACCGAGGTCGGCAAGCAGCACGGCCTGACCCGCGAGCGGATCCGGCAGATAGAGAAGCACGCCCTGCTGGAGCTGAAGCGGATGGCGCGTGACACGGGGTTCGACGCGGCCGCTTGACGGGTGCGCGCCCCGTCGCGCGCGCGAGCCCCCGCCCCTGGTGAGACGTGTGTCCGCAGCGGACGAGCCCCGGTGCCCTTCGTGGCAGCGGGGCTCCGCTGTGTCCGGGGCGGGGTGTAACAGGGGGGCCAGAGCGTGCCCGTTTGAGTCCGACCCAAGTCCGTTTGTCTTTACTCTGCGGGAATCTCGCCGTAGCATCGCGGTGAAACCACAGGTTCGGGCATGAGAACGGACACAGACGCAGATGTATGCACCGGAGCGCCAGCAGGAGATTCTGCGGCTCGCCCGTGAAGGCGGGCGGGTCGATGTGCTGTCCCTGGCGGAGGAGTTCCAGGTCACCGCCGAGACCGTACGACGCGACCTGAAGGCGCTGGACCGGGCCGGCCTGGTGCGCCGGGTGCACGGCGGAGCCATCCCGGCCGGCCGCCTGGACTTCGAGCCCGACCTCGCCGAGCGGGACGCCGTCGCCGCCGACGAGAAGCAGCGCATCGCGCGGGCCGCCCTCGCCGAGCTCCCCGGCGGCGAAGGCGCCGGCTCCGGGAGCGTCATCCTGGACGCGGGCACGACCGCCGTCCGGCTCGCCGCCGAGATCCCGCTGGAAGCCGAGCTGACCGTCGTCACCCACGGCCTGCCGGTCGCCGCGCGGCTCGCCGACCACCCCGGCCTCACCCTCCACCTCGTCGGCGGCCGGATCCGGCGCCGCACCCGGGCCGCGGTCGACGACTGGGCGCTGCGCGCCTACCGCGAGATCAACGCCGATGTGCTGTTCCTCGCGACCAACGGCTTCTCGCCCGACGGCGGCCTGACCACCCCCGACCTCGCGGAGGCCGCCGTCAAGCGGGCGCTGATCGCCGCCGCCCGCCGGGTCGTCCTCCTCGCCGACTCCGCCAAGTTCGGGCAGCAGCACTTCGCCCGCTTCGGCGAGCTGTCGGACGTGGACCTGCTCATCACCGACACCGGCCTGAGCCCCGACGACGCCCTCGCCCTCGAACGCGCGGGCACGGAAGTGGTACGCGCATGATCCTCACCGTCACCCCCAACCCCAGCCTGGACCGGACGTACGAGATCCCGGCGCTGGACCGCGGTGCCGTGCTCCGGGCCACCGCCGACCGGATCGACCCCGGCGGCAAGGGCGTCAACGTCTCGCGGGCGGTGGCCGCCGCCGGCCACCGCACCGTGGCCGTACTGCCCCTGGGCGGTCCGGCCGGCGCCGCGCTGGCCGGGCTGCTGGAGGCCGAGGGCATCGAGGTGGCGGAGGTGGCGGTGGCCGGCCAGACCCGCTCCAACATCTCGGTCGCCGAACCCGACGGCACCCTGACGAAGATCAACGCGACCGGGCCCGAACTGACCGCCGCCGAGTCGGAAGCGCTGCTCGGCGTGGTCGGCGAGCGTTCCGCGGGCGCCGACTGGATCGTCTGCTGCGGCAGCCTGCCGCGCGGTCTGGCGCCCGAGTGGTACGCGGAGCTGGTGGCCCGCGCCCACCGCGCCGGCGCCCGGATCGCCCTGGACACCTCGGGCCGGTCGCTGACCGCGGCGCTGCGCGAACGCCCCGACGTCGTCAAGCCGAACGCCGAGGAGCTGGCGCAGGCCGTCGGCCGTCCGCTCACGACCCTCGGCGACGCGGTCAAGGCCGCCGAGGAGCTGCGCGCGGGGGGAGCCCGCGCCGTCCTGGCCTCCCTCGGGGCGGACGGCCAGCTCCTGGTCGACGACGAGGGCGCCTACTTCGGCAGCGCCCCGGTCGTCGCCGTCCGCAGCAATGTCGGCGCGGGCGACGCCTCGCTCGCGGGCTTCCTCACCGCGGGCGGGACGGGACCGATGGCGCTGGCCGCCGCCCTGGCCCATGGTGCGGCCGCCGTCCAACTGCCCGGCAGCCAGATGCCGGCCCCCGCCGATCTGGACACGTCGGCCGTCACCACCACCGACGCGGTGCCGCTCAACCGCCTCCTCACGGAGCCGGTGTCATGAGAGCCGCGGGGAGACCGGGCGGGGCGGTGGTGACGGTCGGCCCGGTGAGTTCCGCTTCCGGCGGGCGGAGCGCCGTTCGCGCGGCCGGAGTTCCGGGACCGTGCCGCGCGCCCGGCCCGTCCGCGGGCGCCGCGGACTCCTGGGCCCCTGCGGCCTTCAGGTCCCCCGTCGCCGTGGCCTTCTGGCTCTCCGCGGACTCCTGGCTCTCCGCGGACTCCTGGCCCGTCCTGCCCCTTGGCCCCCGCGACCTCTCCCCGGTCCCCCGCGGCCCCTCGATCCCGTCCTCCGGCCGTCGCCGGAAGGACACTTCAGCCACCCCCCCCGTTCCGTCCCCACCGTCCCCGTGGCGGTACCGCGCGCAAGGGAGCCCGCGATGAGTGAGCTGATCACCGCGGAACTGGTCGACCTCGACCTGTCCGCAGAAACGAAGGACGCCGCCGCACGGTCCCTGGCCGAGCGGATGGCCGCCCACGGTCGCGTCACCGACCTGGAGGGCTTCCTCGCGGACGTGGCCGCACGGGAGGCCCAGATGCCGACCGGTCTGGACGGGGGAATCGGCATCCCGCACTGCCGCAGCGCGCATGTCACGGAGCCGACCCTGGCCTTCGGACGCAGCGCCTCCGGTATCGACTTCGGCGCGCCGGACGGCCCGGCCGACCTGATCTTCCTGATCGCGGCCCCGGCGGGCGGCGACGCGGACCACCTGTCGATCCTCTCGACCCTCGCCCGGCACCTGATGGACGACTCCTTCACCGGCGCGCTGCGGTCCGCCACCGAGGCGGAGCCCGCGGCGGCACTGATCCGCGGGGACGCGCCCCCGGAGGAGCCCCCGCCCGGGGAGCCGCCAACGGACACGCGATCGGCACCGGCCCCCGAGCCGGAACCCACCACTGCCTCGAAGTCCGCCCCCGAGCCGCAGGGCGTCTCCGAGCCCGCCCCCGAGCCGCAGCCCACCCCCGCCGCGACCCCTCACACCCCCTCCGCCGAGGCCCCCTCCGCCCCCGCCCCCTCCGCCCCCGCCCCCTTCCGTATCGTCGCCATCACCTCCTGTCCCACCGGCATCGCGCACACCTACATGGCCGCCGAGTCGCTGGAGAAGGCCGGGCAGGCCGCCGGCGTGGAGGTGTTCGTCGAGACCCAGGGCTCGGCGGGGTTCGAGCGGCTCGATCCCCGGCTCGTCGCGGACGCGGACGGCGTGATCTTCGCGCATGACGTCGAGGTCCGGGAGAAGGAGCGGTTCGCCGGGAAGCCGACCGTCGACGTCGGGGTGAAGGCGGGCATCAACCGCCCCGCCGAACTCATCGCCGAGGTGCGGCAGAAGGCCGAGCGCGGCGAGGTGGCCGCCCCCGCGCGCGCCGCCGCGCCCATGGACAAGGACGCCGCCACGGGCGACGGCTTCGCCACCCGCCTGCGCAAGTGGCTGATGACCGGCGTCAGCTACATGGTCCCGTTCGTCGCCGCGGGCGGTCTGCTCATCGCGCTGGCCTTCGCGATCGGCGGCTACACGATCAACAAGGCGCCGTCCGTCGCCGACCACTTCCTGTGGACCGATGCCACGAGCTGGGCGGCGCTGCTCTTCCAGGTCGGCAACGTCGCGTTCGGCTTCCTCGTCCCGGTGCTGGCGGGGTTCATCGCGTACGGCATGGCGGACCGGCCCGGCCTGGTGCCCGGTTTCGTCGGCGGCGCCATCGCGCTGACCATCAACGCGGGCTTCCTCGGCGGTCTGATCGCCGGACTGATCGCGGGCGCGGTGGTGAGGGCGATTCAGCGGGTGGCGGTCCCGCCGGTGCTGCGCGGCATCATGCCGGTCGTGGTCATCCCGCTGATCTCCTCGGCGCTCGTCGGCTTCCTGATGTTCCTCGTGATCGGCAAGCCGGTCGCCGCGCTGCAGAAGGGCCTGACCGACTGGCTGTCCGGCCTCACCGGCGCCAACGCGATCATCCTGGGCGTGATACTCGGCCTGATGATGTGCTTCGACCTGGGCGGCCCGCTCAACAAGGTCGCCTACGCCTTCGCGGTCGGCGGCCTCGCCAACCCCAACGAGGGCAGCCTGAAGGTCATGGCCGCGGTGATGGCGGCCGGGATGGTGCCGCCGTTGGCGATGGCGCTGGCCACGACCGTCCGCGGGCGGCTCTTCACCAAGACCGAACGGGACAACGGCAAGGCGGCCTGGGTCCTCGGCGCCTCCTTCATCACCGAGGGCGCGATCCCCTTCGCCGCCGCCGACCCGCTGCGCGTCATCCCCGCCGCGATGGCCGGCGGGGCGGTCACCGGAGCCCTGTCGATGGCCTTCGGCTGCACCCTGCGCGCCCCGCACGGCGGCATCTTCGTCGTCCCGCTGATCGGCCAGCCGTTCGTCTACCTGCTCGCCATCGCCGCGGGGACGGGCGTCAGCGCGGCCCTGGTGATCCTCCTCAAGGGCCTCGGCACGCGGCGGCGGGCCGGCGCGGCGGACGCGCCTGCCGACGGCGGCGCCGAGGTGAAGGCCGCCGCATGAGGCCCCGGGCCGCCGCCTGATCCGCGGCCGCCTCCCGGCCGTCCAGAGGCCCTCACCGGACACCCGGCGGGGGCCTCGGCGCGTGTGCCGCCCTCCCCGGGGCCGCCCGCCAAAACCCGCGCTGACGGGGCGTAAGGCGTGGTTACCGGTGCGTTAGCCGACCTTTAGCGACCGCGACGAGAGTCATGGGTGTCAGGCCGACGGGTCCGCTCACCGCCCGCTCACCATCCGCTCACCAGTCGGGGGACTCCTCATGTCGCTCTCCACCACCACCCTGCGCCGGGGGCGCCGGGTCGCCGCAGCCTCCCTCGTCGCGGCCGCGGCGCTGTCGCTGACCGCCTGCCAGAGCGGGGACGGCAAGGCGTCGGACGTGCCCTCCGCGTCGAGCGGCCAGGACGCGCCCGGTGGCGCGGCGGCGCACGCCATGTCCGGCGGTCCCACGGCGGGCGGGCAGGCGGGCGGCGACTCCGCGACCGGGACGGGCAAGCGCGCCCCGGGCGGCGCCCCGGCCGACCTCAGCGGCGTCAGCGGCAGTTGGGTCGGCAAGCTGAAGTGGCTCAGCGAGGACAAGCTCTCGGTGGCCCCGGACTACGGTCCGGAGCAGGCGTTCCACATCGCCGGCAGCACCAGGGCGCTCGGCGCGGCGGCGCTCTGCGAGGCCCCCGACGGCCGCGTCCACACGGACGGCCCCGGCTACGGCACCACCGCGTGCACCCTCGACGACCTGCGCAAGGCGGCCAGGATGGGCACCGTCGACGTGCGGGTGACCGTGCAGGGCGGCGTCGCCGCGAAGATCGCCGAGCGCTACCACCCGTAGATCCGCACCGTCCCCCTCCAGCCGAAACGGCGGTGGCCGGCCCCCTCCCGGGGACCGGCCACCGCCGTTCGCGTGCAGGCTCGGTGAGCGCCGTCCGTCAGACCGCGCTGCCCGCCTTCCAGTCGGACCAGGACAGGTTCCAGCCGTTGAGGCCGTTGTCGGGCTGGACGGTCTTGTCGTGCGAGTTCTTCACGATGACGACGTCGCCGACCAGCGACTGGTCGAAGAACCACTTGCCGGGGGTGTCGCCGCCGCCGCCCTTGTTGTCGCGCAGGCCGACGCAGCCGTGGCTCGTGCCGGAGTTGCCGAACACGGACGAGGAGCCCCAGTAGTTGCCGTGGATGAAGGTCCCGGAGGACGACAGGCGCATGGCGTGCGGGACGTCCTTGATGTCGTACTCACCGCCGAAGCCGACCGTGGAGCCGTCCATGCGGGTCTGCTCGAACTTCTCGGAGATGACCATCCGGCCGTTGTAGGTGGGGTGCTCGGGGCTGCCGCCGGAGATCGGGATGGACTTGTAGGTCTTGCCGTCACGCTTGACCGTCATGGTCTGGGTGTTCATGTCGACGGTGGAGACCTGGGAGCGGCCGATGGTGAAGGTGACCGTCTTGGACTGGACGCCGGTGATGCCCTGGCCGCCCTTCACGCCGTCCAGGTCGATCTTCATGGTGATCTTGGAGCCGGCCTTCCAGTAGTCCTCGGGCCGGAAGTCGAGGCGCTGGGCGCCGAACCAGTGGCCGACGACCTCCTGGCCGCTGCTGGAGCTCACCTTGATGTGGGACTGGACGTCCTTCTTGTTGGTGATCGCCTTGTCGAAGTTGAAGGACACCGGCATGCCGACGCCGACGGTCTTGCCGTCGTCGGGGGTGTAGGAGCCGATGAAGCTGTTGGCCGAGGAGACCGTGGTGAAGGTGGTGTTCTCGGTCGCGGAGCGGCCCTTGGAGTCCTTGGCGTTCGCGACGATCTTGTACTTGGTGCCCCGCTCCAGCTGGACGCCGGGCTTCCAGGAGGCGCCGTCGGGCGATATGGCACCGGCGACGTCCTTGCCGGAATCGGCCTCGGTGAGCTTCACATCGGTCAACTTGCCACCGGTGACCTTCACACCGGTGTCGTTGATGCTGGCGTTGGTGGCGCCGTCCTTCGAGGACACCGTGATCTTGGCGTCCGAGGCGTCCTTCTTGGCCGCGGCGTCCGCACCGGCCTGCCCGTTCTTGCCGTCGTCGTTGCCACCGGCCGAGGCGTCCCCGCCACAGGCGGACAGGGCCAGCGCACCCGCCGCGAACAGGGCGGTAACGGCCAGGGTGCGGCGCATCCGGCGGCGCGGGCGCGGTGCCCCGGCCGCCTGCTGCTCGGCTGACGGGAGCAGCTGGTGCGGGGTGCGGGACCGAGCGGGCGCGGGGTTGTCCGGCGATGTCACGAGCTGCTCCATACAAGGGTGTTGTGATTCCGTGCTGATAAACAGCACCTACGGGCGAATTCGGTTGCGGGTGGGGCCCGGTTGTGACGAAGGTCACATTCACGTAGGGAGAGGTTGGTCGGCCGGTCCCGACAGCCAGGTTCGCAGTGGCGTGCCGTGTTCGTCCAGGCGGGGTGGAGCCGAGGGTTGGGCCACCGGCGTGGCCGAAAGGCGGAGCGGGCTGGCGACTTGGGGGATACGGCCCGCGCCGACGGGGGTCACCGGGTCGAGCCCGAGGCGCTCCGCCAACTCCAGGGCCTGCGAGAGGCTGTTGACGGGACCGCAGGGCACCGAGACCGCGGTCAGCCGCTCGGCCCAGCCCTGCGGGGTGTCGGCGGCCAGTCGGATTTCCAGCGCTTTGATGAGATCTGTACGGTTTTGCACCCGGTCCTGATTGCGGGCGAACCGGACGTCGTCGGCGAGCTGCGGTGCGCCCAGCTCCTGTGCCAGTGCCCGGAACTGACGGTCGTTCCCCACCGCCACCGCGAGTGGCTGCCCGTCCCGGCAGGCCAGCGTCTCGTACGGGGCGATGCTCGGATGGCGGTTGCCCATCGGCCCCGGGTCGCGCCCGGTGGCCAGATGCCCGGTGGCCTGGTTCACCAGCGAGCCCAGCAGAGAAGAGAGCAGATTCACTTCCACCAACTGCCCCCGGCCGGTGCGGGCGCGGTGGTGCAGGGCGGCCAGGATGCCGGTGGCGGCGTCCTTCGCGGTCAGCACGTCCACCAGCGCGACCCCCGCCTTCAGGGGCGGACCGCCGGGCTCGCCGGTGATGCTCATCAGCCCGCCGACGGCCTGCACCACGAAGTCGTAGCCGGGCAGTTCCGCGCCCGCGCCGGAGCCGAAGCCGGTGATGGTGCAGTGCACCAGGCCCGGGTTGGCGGCCCGGGTGGCGGTGTGGTCCAGGCCGTAGCGGGCGAGCGAGCCGGGGCGGAAGTTCTCGATCAGCACGTCGGCCCGGCGCGCCAGCTCGCGGGCCGCGGCGGCGTCGTCCGGATCGGCGAGGTCGAGGGCCAGGCCGCGCTTGGAGCGGTTCGCGGCGTCGAAGTACGCGGCCGTCCCGTCCCTGAACGGCGGGCCCCAGGCGCGGGTGTCGTCACCGGTGCCGGGCCGCTCCACCTTGATCACGTCGGCGCCGAGGTCGGCGAGGGTCGCGGCGGCCAGCGGGCCGGCCAGCACCCGGCTGAAGTCCGCGACGAGGATCCCGTCCAGGGCGCGGGCGGGCGGCTCGCCGGGCGGGGCGGCGGTGGTGGCGTCCGTGGTGGCGGTTGCCGTGTCGGCGTCGGTGGACGGCCGGGGCTGCGGCCGGTGCGGCTGCGGCACGTGCGTGCTCCTCACGTCGCGGACGAAGTGCCGTCATCGTCCGCGACGATCTTCGCCGGGGGAAGGCTCCGGGGTGTCCAACGGGGCGGCGGGCACCCTGCCGTGGCGGCCTCCTGGGCGGCCCGTTGTGCCGCACCGTGAGGGGAATGTAGCGAAATGTCATAGGAGATGCGTCACTTCGGGACTTAAGTCCCAAGATCCCCTGTCGGAAGGCCCGAGATGTGGTGTCTACTGGCTCTGCCCCAGCGCCCTTACCCGTCCGGGAGGACCGCATGCTCCCCTCCGCTTCGATTCTGCAGCAGATCGGCCTCGGCGCGCTGCTCGCGGTGGCCCTCGTCTGGACCCTCGGGCTGGCCAGACTCCTGCGGCGGGGGCGGTACGAGACGGCCATGTGGCGCGACCAGCGGGAGATGCGGGCGCGGTACGCGCCGCGCGGGCGGCTCGCCCCGCCCGGCCCGGCGGGGCTGCCCGCACAGCCGGGCCTGCTCGGCTCCGTGCCGCGGCAGACCGGTCCGGCCGGTCCGCCGTCGGAGTGCGTGGAGCTGAGCGCCGCCGAGCGCGCGGCCTTCGAGGGTCTCGTACGGCAGTTGTCCGGCCGGAGCTGACCGGACGGCGGCCGCGGGCTGCGCGCACCGGGCCCGGCCTCAGTGCACCGGGCCCAGCCTCAGCAGGGCGAGCGCGGCCAGCATCTGCACCGACACCGCCGCCGCCGACTTCCCCGTCGACAGGTGGTGCTGGCCCCGTATGAGCAGGACGGCCAGGACGTAGCCGAAGCCCCAGGTCGTCCAGGTCGCGGCCTGCACGAACGTGGCGTCGGTCGGCAGCCAGGCCGCGATCGCCATCCGCGGCAGGTCCGTCACCCAGAAGAGGACGATGAACAGGCTCGCCGTGGGCGCGAACCGGCCTATCCCGCCGAGCGTCCGGGCGATCGCGTGGGCGACCGAGCCCAGCGCGAGGCTGGCGGCCAGCACGCCCGCCTCGCCCAGCCCGAGCAGCTTGAGCGCCGCGGCGTGGTCGACGGCCCACTGGGTGTGGAACGCGTCCACCGACAGCACCCCGATGCCGCCGCTGATCAGGGACAGCAGCACCGCCGCGCTCCAGGTGCTGCGGTCCCGCGCCTCGTCGAACACCTCCACCGGGCGGTACCAGAGCCCGAATATCAGCTGGTGCCACCACAGACGGCGGCGTGGCGCCGGCTTCCGGGGAGCCGGCTGGACGAGCGTGGGCGGTGGCGGCTGGGGAGGCGGGGAGGGGGGTGGTGCGGACATGAGCCGTTTCTACCACCGGCCAATTCGGGCCGGGGGCGGGGGCGTCGGGCGGGGGCACGCGCGGGGCGGATGAGACGCTCTGCCGATGACCGATCAGACACCGGAGCACGACGAGGCGCACGGCGGCGGGCTCGGCAGCCGCCTCAACTGGCTGCGGGCCGCGGTCCTCGGCGCCAACGACGGCATCGTCTCCACCGCCGGACTCGTCGTCGGGGTGGCCGGAGCCACCGATTCGCGCGGCGCCCTGCTGACGGCGGGGCTGGCCGGACTGCTGGCCGGGTCCCTGTCGATGGCGGCCGGCGAATACGTCTCGGTCTCCACCCAGCGGGACTCGGAGAAGGCCGCGCTCGCCCAGGAGAAGCGGGAGCTGGTACGCGAACCGCAGGCCGAACTCATCGAGCTCACCGAGATGCTGGCGGACAAGGGGCTGGACGAGCAGCTGGCCCGGGAGGTCGCCGAGCAGCTCACCGAGCACGATGCGCTGCGCGCGCACGCGGAGGTGGAGCTGGGCATCGACCCCGACCAGCTCACCAACCCCTGGCATGCGGCGGGCGCGAGCTTCCTCGCGTTCACCGTGGGGGCGTTGCTGCCGCTGCTGGCGATCGTGCTGCCGCCGGCCGCCCACCGCCTGTGGATCACGGTCGTCGCGGTGCTGGCGGCGCTGGCGCTGTGCGGCTGGAGCAGCGCCCGGCTGGGCGCCGCGCCGGTGGGCCGGGCGGTGCTGCGCAACGTCGGCGGCGGCGCCGTGGCGATGGGCGTGACGTACGCCGCGGGGTCGGTGCTGGGGGCGGTGGGGGTGTGACCGCCCCGGCCGGCCGCGGTCAGCCCGTCCCGTAGAGGTCCCGGTACGAGGGGAAGACCCCGCCGGGGCCGTCCACCGTCTCCGCCGCGAGGGCGGCCCGCACCACGGCGCGGGTCAGGACGTCCGCGCCGGCGGCGAGGATCTCGTTGAGGGCCCCGGCCTCGATATGGACGCCGAAGGCCGCCTCGGCGCCGGCCGCTTCGGGGGCGAGCGGGCGCGCGCCGGTGGACAGCGCGAAGACGGTGTCGCCGTCGGACAGCAGATGGACCGGGCGGACGGCGCGGGCCAGCCCGTCGTGGGCGGTGCCGGCCAGTTTGTGGGCCTGGGCGCGGGTGAGGGCGGTGTCCGTGGCGACCACGGCGAGGGTGGTGTTCAGCGGCGGGCGGACGGACGCGGCCGAGCGGGCCCCGGTTATCTCCCGGGCCTCGGCCAGCCGGCGGACGGCGGCGGCGTGCACCCCGGGGGCGGGCAGGGCCGCCGGGTCCTCGTACAGGCGGCCGTAGAGGGCGCCGGTGCGCGGGTCGGTGACGGAGCCCGCGGCGTTGACGGCGGCCAGCGCGGCGACGGTGGCGCCCGAGGGCAGGACCGCGCTCGCGGTGCCGATGCCGCCCTTGAGGCCGCCGATCACCGCGCCCGTGCCGGCGCCCGTGTTGCCCTCGGCGACCGGGGCGCCGGGCCCGGTGTCCGCCGCGGCCGCGGCCGCCGCCCGGCCCAGCGCGGCGTCCGGGCGGGCCCGCCAGTCGCCGCCGCGCCCCAGGTCGAAGAGGGCGGCGGCCGGCACGACGGGCACGACCTGGGCGGGGTCGGGCCCGACGCGGAACCCGCGTCCGTGGTCCTCCAGCCAGGCGGCGACACCGGAAGCGGCGTCCAGGCCGAAGGCGCTGCCGCCGGTCAGCACGACCGCCTCGACGCGCTGGACGAGGTTGCGCGGATCGAGCGCGTCGGTCTCGCGGGTGCCGGGCCCGCCGCCGCGGACGTCGACGGCCGCGACCGCGCCGCCCTCGGGGGCGAGGACGACGGTGGTCCCGGTCAGGTACCCGCCGCCGGTCCGCTCGGCGTGGCCGACCCGCAGGCCGGGGACGTCGGTCAGCGCGTCCCGCGGCCCCGCGGGGTGCGGCGGGTGCTCAGTAATCGGCCGGTCCCATCACGACGACCGGGTGCAGGTCGGGGTCGAGGGTGCGCAGCAGTTCCCGCATCACCTTGGGCTTGAGGCTCACACAGCCCTGGGTGGGGCCGTCGTGGTCCACGTGCAGCCAGACGCCGCCGCCCTTGGCATCGCCCCAGGGACGCCGCTGGTCCAGGGGGGAGGCGCCGGCCTCCCGGTTGTAGTTGATGGCGATGACGTAGTCGAAGGCACCGGCCAGCGGCTCGCCCTCCACACCGGTGCCGTCGGCGACGAAGCTGGTGTTGTGGTCGTAGGGGAGCTTGGTGCCCTCGGGCGCGGACAGCAGGCCGCCGGCGTCGGTGAGGGAGAAGACGCCGATGGGGGAGCGCAGGTCGCCGTAGTGGTGGTCGTCCGTCCAGCCGTGGGCTGCGTTGTGCGCGGACCAGGTGGGGCCCGGCTCCCAGTCGTCGGAGCCCTCCTCGCGGGTGTAGAGGACGACCCGGGAGTCGAAGGAGTCCATGCCCTTGCCCGTGACGACCAGGGCCTGGCGGGCGTCGGCCGGTATGCGCTTCCTGGCGGCGTCGCTGAGGCCCGGGATGGGCCGGCCGGCGGGCGCGTTCGGTGCGGCGTTCGGGGCCGATTTCGCGGCGGACACGGGGACGCGTGGCGTGTCCGGGCCGGAAGCCGTCGTGGACGTGGTGCTCTTGGCGTCGGTCGCGCTGTTGTGGTCGTCGCCCGACGCCGGCCACGCCCACAGGGCGGTGCCGACCAGCGTGGAGAGGGCGAGGCCGCCCACGGCCTTGCTGCGCCGGGACAGTCTCGTCCGCGCGCGGGACTGAGCGTGGCGGGCCATGGCTGGCGTCTCCTCAGGTACGGACGGTGGTCGGACCCCGGGATTCCTGCGGCTCTTTCCCGGGCGCCCCTGTCATAAAAAGGGCAATCTGCACCCTACCGCTTCAGAGTCGGCGCGCCTCCGCTGGCCCCGGTGAACAGTGGGGAACAAGGGCACCAAGTGGCGGGAAGTAGGGTCCATTGGTGGGTAATTGACGGGGTATGGGGCGTCGCTGCGGCCGGGGGGCTCCGCTGGTGAGGGCGCCCCCTCCGGCGGAGGGGGGAAGATGGCCGAATCTGATGCGGGATCAGGGCGATTGCGGAGGTTTGCACGACCGTTCGGCACACTTATGGGGGAAGCGGCCGGGGGCCCCGCGGGTGCGCCGGGCGGCCCCTCGGGGCCCGTTTCCCCGGATCGGTGCCCCGACGCTCGCCGAGACGGGTGACGCCGCGCCCGCTCCTACTCCACCAGGGCGGTTTCCTGACGGGATGTGAGGGACACGCCGGCCGCGACCGCGCCGCACGCCACCAGGCCGGCCGCCGGGACCGCCCAGGGCCCGGCGAGGGTGCACGCCAGCACCAGCAGCGAACACACCGGCAGCACCAGCTGCTGGGCCGGGCCGCGCTTCTGGTGCCGGGAGTGGATCAGCCACACCGTCGCCATGAACAGCGCGGCCGGCACCGTCACACAGGCGGCCGCCGCGAACGCCGACAGGCGCGCCGCGCCGGACGCCTCCTCCACCGCGACCTCGATGCCCGCCCCGACCGCGGCCGCCGACCCGAACACCAGGTAGTGGCCGTAGCCCCACAGGAACGCCTGGCGGTTCGAGCGCAGGTGCTGGTGGACGGGCGCCGCGAAGTAGATCCAGTACGCGGCGAAGACCAGCAGCAGCCCGCCGCCCGCGACCGGCAGCAGCGTGCCCAGCCCGGCGTGCTCGTCCAGCGCCGACTGCACGGCGAGGGTGGCCGCCGCGATGGTCTCGCCCAGCACGATGAGGGTGAACAGGCCGTAGCGCTCGGCGATGTGACGGGGATGCCAGCTCGTCCCGCGCTCCCGCTCGGCCAGCGCGGGGACGGCCAGCTCCATCGGACCCACGACCACGAACACCCACGGCACGTCACCCCTGGGCGCCGCGAGCAGGCCCAGCCAGCCGATCTGGCACACCGTCATCCCCAGGGCGTAGCGCAGCGCGGTGCGCCGCTCGGCGCCCCGGCAGGCGAGCGCGGCCCGCAGCCACTGGGCGACCATGGCCAGCCGCATCACCAGATACCCGAACCAGATCACCGTGAAGTCGCTGTCGGCGAAGGCCCGCGGCACGCCGGCGGCCAGCACCAGCACGCCCGCCATCTGGACCAGGGTCACCACGCGATAGAGCGGGTCGTCGGTGTCGTACGCCGAGGCGAACCAGCTGAAGTTCATCCACGCCCACCACACGGCGAAGAAGAGCATCAGGTAGCCGAGGACGCCGTGCCCCGGATGGCCCTCGGCCAGCGCGTGCGCCAGCTGGCGCCCCGCCGCGGCGACCGCCACCACGAAACACAGGTCGAAGAAGAGCTCCAGCGGGGTGGCGGTGCGGTGCTCCTCGTCGCGGCGGCGCGCCCGCATGAGGACCGGCACGTCAGCTCCTCTCGTCGGCCGGAGCGGCCGGCATCAGTACAGCGCGGGCGGGCGGCGGTGCCCACGAGGGAGCGGGGCGCGGCGTGTCGTGCCGCGGGGCGGCTACTCGGCGACGGCCTCCACGATCGAGGGGAAGGCCGCGGTGGGCAGCACCCGGGTGAGCCGGAACCCGCCGGCCGACAGCAGGGCGGCGAACTCCTCCGCGGTCCGCTCCCGCCCGTCGACCACCGCCATCATGGCGACGTCCAGGGTCTTGCCGAAGTGCGGGGCGTTGCCCGGCGGCAGCACCGCGTCGATGACCAGCAGCCGGCGGCCCGTCGCCATGGCCCGGTGGCAGCTGCGCAGGATGCGCAGGCAGGACTCGTCCGGCCAGTCGTGCAGGACGTGCTTGAGGACGTAGACGTCGCCGCCCTCCGGTACGGACGCGAAGAAGTCGCCCTCCCGGGTGCGCCAGCGGCCCTTCAACTCCTCCTCGTCCAGAAGGTGGTGGGCCAGCGGCGGCGCCTGGTCGAAGAGCACCCCGGTCAGCCGCGGGTGGCGGCGCAGCGCGGCGCGCAGCAGCCCGCCGCGGCCGCCGCCGACGTCCACGACCGTGCCGGCCTCGGGGAACGGGTACACCTCCGCCACCGCCGCGTCGACCGGGGCGGACAGCGAGGACATCCCCTCGTCGAAGAGCCGCCGGGTGGCCGGGTCCGTCCGCAGATGCTCGAAGAGGGGCGCCCCGGCGATCCGCTCGAAGGACGCGCCGCTGTGCCGTACGGCCTCCGGGACGGTCTGCGAGGTCTGCCGGAACAGCGCGTCGGTCAGCATCATCACGGCCGGGTGCAGCGAGTCGGGGACGTCGGTGCGCAGGGGGGCGGCGGCCGGCGTCAGGTGGAAGGCGCCCACGGCGTCCTCCCGGAAGAAGCCGCGGGTGGCGAGGTAGCGCAGGACGCGGCGCAGGTGCGGGGCGTGGGTGCCGGTGGCGGCGGCCAGCTGTCCGGCGGTGCGCGGGCCCGCGGCGAGATGGTCGGCGATGCGGTGCTCGGCCGCGGTGCGCAGGGCGGCGGAGAAGAGGTGGCCCATGGCCTGCTCCACCAGATACGTCATGAGGTCGCGGGGCTCGCCGGTCGAAGGGGTGGGGGAAGTGGCCAACGTCGGCCTCCAGTCGTCGGCTTGGGCTTGCCGGTTCCGGCCACGGGCAGGGTGATTCACCGTTGCAGTCACGGGCCCCGGTGTCACGGGCGGCCGCGGCGGCACCCGCGAAGTCCGGCCAGGGCGGGGCGGTGTGCGGGCGGCGGGCCGGGCACCGGGCCCGTAGGGGGCGGCTCCGGGGCGAGTGGGGGATGTTTGCTCGGTGCGCAGCGGCGGCGCATGGTCGAATGCGTGTATGAGCGACAGCGACACGACCGGCCCGACCCGCCCGACCGATGACGCCGAGCACAGCGACGGCCCCGCCGCCGTCCTGGCCCCGCTCGACGACCGCCTCGCGGACCTCGTGGCCCTCTACGAAGACCTCCACCGCCACCCCGAACTCGGCTTCCAGGAGACCCGTACCGCCGCCGAGGCCGCCCGCCGGCTGACCGGCTGCGGCTACGACGTCACCACCGGCATCGCCGAAACCGGCGTCGTCGGCGTGCTGCGCAACGGCCCGGGACCCGTGGTCCTGCTGCGCGCCGACATGGACGCCCTGCCCGTCACCGAGAACTCCGGCCTGGAGTACGCCTCCACCGTCCCCGGCCGGATGCACGCCTGCGGGCACGACGTCCATGTGACCTGCCTGCTGGGCGCCGCCGACCTGCTCGCGGCGGGCCGCGACCGCTGGTCCGGCACCCTGGTCGTGCTCTTCCAGCCCGCCGAGGAGGTCGGCAGCGGCGCCCGCGCCATGCTCGACGCCGGCCTCTACAGCAAGGGCCTGGTCCCCACGCCCGACGTGGTGCTGGCCCAGCACGTCGCCCCCTTCGGCGCCGGGCTCCTCGCGTACTGCCCGGGGCCCTGCATGGCCGCCGCCGACAGCCTGGAGATCACCTTCCACGGCACCGGCGGCCACGGCTCGCGCCCCGAGACCACCGTCGACCCGATCCTGATGGCGGCCGCCTTCGTGCAGCGGGTGCAGTCGGTGGTGGCCCGCGAGGTCGCGCCGCAGGACCGGGCGGTGGTCAGCGTCGGCTCCTTCCACGCCGGGGACGGCGCCAACGTCATCCCCGACCGCGCCGTCGTACGGCTCAGTGTGCGGACCTTCGACGAGACGGTGCGCACGGCCGTGCTGGCCGCCGTCGACCGCATCGCGCGTGCCGAGGCCGCCGCCTCCGGCGCGGACCGCGCACCCGAGACCGAGGTCCTGGACTCCTTCCCCGTCACCGTCAACGACCCCGCGATCCTGCGGCAGGTCAACGAGCAGTTCACCGGACTCTTCGGCGAGCAGCGGCTGTTCGCCTACGGCCCGGCGACCGGCAGCGAGGACGCCGGGCTGCTGGCGACCGCCGCCGGGGCGCCGCTCTACTACTGGTGGCTGGGCGGCTGGGACCCCGAGGAGTTCCGAACGGCGCTGGCGGCCGGCCGGCTCGCCCAGGACATACCGTCCAACCACTCGCCGTACTTCGTCCCGGTGGTCCGGCCCACCCTCACCATGGGCGTCCAGGCGCTGACCGCCGCCGCGCTCAACCAGCTGGCACCCGCGGAGCGCACCCCGGCCGAGACCGCGGGGCCCGGCGGCCGGGACGGGGCGGCGGCCGCCGGTTGACCTTGTCCTTGGGGGAAGCCCCAGCATCGGTCGTACCGGGCGAGGCGCCCGGTACGAGGAGGGCGGACGGGTGGAGCGACGCGGGACCGCGGCTGCTGGCCGTGGCCGACGGCTACGGCTCCAGCGGCGACCTCGCCGCGACGGCCGCCATCGAGGCGCTCAAGGACCTGGAACACCAGGACCTGACCTCGGCGGACCTGCCGGCCGCCCTGGAGGAGGCGGCCCGGCGCGCGCACGACGCCGCCCCGTCGGCCGACGAGGCCACCGGCAGCACCCTGACCGCACTGCTGCGCTCCGGCACCCGGCTGGCGCTGCTGCACCTCGGGGACTCGCGCGCCTACGTCCTGCGCGACTCCGGCCTCTTCCGCATCACCCACGACCACACCTGGGTCCAGTCGCTGGTCGACGAGGGCCGTCTCACCCCCGAGGAGGCCGCCTCGCACCCCCAGCGCGCCCGGCTGCTGCGCGCCCTCGACGGGACCACCGGCTTCGCCCCCGACCTGCAACTGCTCCAGGCCCGGCCCGGGGAGCGCTATCTGCTGTGCACCGACGGCCTGACCTCGGTCGTGCCGCCCGAGACGATCCAGGACGTGCTGACCGCGGCCGACGACCCCGACCTGGCCGTACGGGAGCTGATCCGCCTGGCCCGCGAGGCCGGGGCACCGGACAACGTGGCCTGTGTGGTGGGGGAGTTGACGGCGGCGGAGGCGGCTGCCTAGGGGACGCCCCTACGGCCCCTCCGGGGAGGCCCTGAGGGGGTGGTGCGGCGGCGGGACGGGGGACCGCCGCCGCACCGGGCCGCCGGAGGGGTCAGGCCAGGCCCTTGAGCATCCCCTTGAAGTAGAGCTGCGGCAGGCCGTAGCGCTTGAGGAACCACATGTCGGTGCGTTCCCGGGTGGTGTCGATGAAGGGGATCGACGGGGTGGGCTGCAGGTCGTAGTCGAACTCGGCGAGCAGCATCTTGTGCCGGGCGGTGACCAGCGGACAGGAGGTGTAGCCGTCGTAGCGGGCGGTGGCGGGGCGCCCGCGCAGACCGGCGAGGAGGTTGGCGACGACGACCGGCGCCTGCTTGCGGATCGCGGCACCCGTCTTGGACGTCGGCAGGTTGGCGACGTCACCGAGCACGAACACATTCGGGAAATCCGGGTGTTGGAGCGTCTCCCGGTCGGCCTTGACGTACCCGTAGGGGGAAGCGGGGTCGGCCAGCGGGCCGTCGGCCAGCCACTCGGGGGCGCGCTGCGGCGGCACGGCGTGCAGCAGGTCGTAGCGCACGGTCTCGGTCTTGCCGGTGGTGTGATCCGTGATCTCCGCCTCGCGGGCCGCACCGTCGAGCCGGGTCATCTCCGAGCTCAGCCGCACCTCGATGCCGTACCGCCGGGCCGTCTCCGTCAGCGCGCGGGAGAAGACCGGCACCTTGAACATCGCGGGCTCCGGCAGCACCAGGATGGTGCGGATCGCGCCCAGTACGCCGCGCTTGCGCCAGTGGTCGGCCGCCAGATACGCGATCTTCTGCGGGGCGCCGCCGCACTTCACCGGCCCGGACGGCATGGTGAACACGGCCGTACCGCTTCGCATCCGCCGGATCAGATCCCAGGTGAGCGGCGCGAGATCGGGCCGGTAGTTGCTGCTCACCCCGCCGTGCCCGAGGGCCTCGGCCAGGCCCGGCACGCCGTCCCAGTCGAGCTGCAGCCCGGGGGCGAGCACCAGCCGCCCGTAGGAGAGGACCCGGCCGGAGGCCGTGGTGACCGTACGCGCGGCCGGGTCGACGGCGCTCGCGCGCTCCCGCAGCCAGCGCACACCGGGCGGCATCACGTCCGCCTCGGTGCGCAGCGCGGCGCGCAGCGGGGCCTGGCCGCCGCCGACCAGCGTCCACAGCGGCTGGTACCAGTGCGTCTCGGACGGCTCCAGCAGCGCGATGCCGCGCACTCCGGCACGGCGTAACCGGGCGGCGACGGTGATGCCTGCGGTGCCGCCGCCGACGATGAGGACCTGGTGATGGGACGGGGCGGCGGGTGCGGGGGCGGGGGCCATGTGCTTCCTCCTGGTGGGTGAGGGGACGGGCGGTGGTGAAGGGGTCTGGGAGAGGGGTGTCGGTGTGTGCGGGCGGTCCCGTAGGGGGCCGGTGCGGTCAGGGGCTCCAGAGGCGGGGGAGGGCGGTGGCCGCCATGGTGACGGCGAGGACGGTGACGAGGGCGGCGAAGGCCGTGGTCAGGGTCTGGGGGCGCAGCCGGGTGGTGAGGCGGTTGCCGAGGTGGCTGCCCAGTGCCGCACAGGCCGCGAAGCCCGCCAGCAGCGGCCAGTCCAGGTTCCCGGTGCCCGCTCTGGTGGCCAGCGCCGTCAGGGAGTTGAGGAGGATGACGAGGAGCGAGGTCCCTATGGCGACCGGCATCTCCAGGCCCAGGACCAGGGTGAGGGCCGGTACGACCACGAAGCCGCCACCGACCCCGAAGAACCCGGTGAGGAGGCCGACGCCGGAGGCGGTCACGGCGAACCGTACGGGGCGGGCGCGGCGGGAGCCGGAGCGGGCGCCGGGGACGCCGTCCGACGGCGCGCGCCCAGGGGCCTCGCAGGAGGGCGTGCGCTCCGGGCCGTCACGTAAGGGCACGGCTTCCGGGGCCTCGGGGGAGCGCGGGGGCTCCGGTCCGTCACGTAAAGGCACCGCTTCCCTCCGCCCTTCCGAGTCCGCCGTCTCCGTCTCGGTCTCCGCCCCTGTCCCGGTCCCTGTCTCCGTCTCCGTGGCCCCCCGTAAGGGGCGCACGCCGTCCGCCCCCCGCCGCTCGCGCAGACTCCGTGACACCAGCATCGCCGCCACCACGAGCAGCAGTCCCGCGAATGCCGCCATCAGCACCGTCGGATCCAGCGCCGCGCTCCACCGGGAGCCGACGTAGCTGCCGGCCGTGCCCAGCGCCCCGAAGACCGTGCCGGCCGCCCACCGGACCCGCCCGGCACGGGCATGGCAGACCAGCCCCGTCACCGCGCCGACCGTGACCACGATCAGCGCGCCCGCGGTCGCCTCGTGCGGCGACTGCCCCAGCAGGTAGACCAGCGCGGGCACCGCCAGCACCGACCCGCCGCCGCCGAGCGAGCCCAGCAGCAGCCCGATCAGCAGCCCGCACGGCAGCGCCGCGGCGGCTATGAGGACGGACACGAGGCCCGCGGCGCCAGGGCGACGGCCCGGCTCTCGCCGGACCACTCCGCGACGAAGGCGAACCGGTCGCCGCGGACCACCGTCTCGCGCCACTCCACCGGCCGCTCCCCGGCCCGCCCCAGCCGCTCGATGGTGAACGCGGGCTCCCGGTCGGCCAGCCCCAGCAGCCACGCCTGCCGGATGTCCGGCAGGAACGGCTGGATCCGCTCCCGGCCGCCGGTGACCTTCACCCCGCAGCGCCGCGTCAGCTCGCCGTACAGCGAGGTGTGCCCGAAGTCGGCGCCCAGCAGCGGCTCGGCGACCTCGGCGGGCAGGTACGCGGTGTCGTGCGCGAGCGGTTCGCCGTCCGCGAGCCGCAGCCGCTCCAGCACGACCAGCGGGGCGTCCGGAATCAGCCCCAGATGCCCGGCGACCGTCCCGTCCGCCGTCCGCTCCAGCCGCAGCACCTCGCTGCGCTGCTCCACACCCTGGCCCTCCAGCTCCCGGAAGAGGCTGTAGAGCGAGCCGAGCGGCTGCTGTATGCGGCGGGTGTCGAGCCGGCTGGTACGGCCGCGCTCGGCGATCACCAGCCCGTCGGCGCGCAGTTTGCGCAGCGCCTCGCGGACGGTGTGCCGGCTGACCTCGTACTCGCCCGTGAGCCGGTGCTCGGCCGGGAACTCCGCGCTGAATTCGCCGGCTTCCATCCGGCGGCGCAGATCGTCGAAGAGCTGCGCCCACAGGGGCAGCGGCGAGCGCCGGTCCAGGGGACGCGGGCCGTGCGCGCCGTCCGGCGGCTCGGTCGTCATGGTGGGTTCCTCCGCGGGCGTACGGGCTGGTGGTGTTGGGTGCGGTCGTCTGCGCCGGACCGGTCGTACGAGTCGGCCGGCGCGCGGGTGGTGCGGCGGACGGGGCGGGCGTGGTGCGTGAGCCGTGCGTAAACGGTGCGCAGAGCCGCATATGAAGCTGAGGCGGCGTCACGCGAGGTCCGTACGAGGCGCCATCGCACCCTCACGTCCGTACGGGACGACGCCGCCCACGCCGTCCCTCACACCCCTGCCGGACGACGTCGCGCGGCGTGATGCCTGCCACGTCGTCACGCAAGTGCGCCTGGTGCGGCGTCACATGATGCGCCTGGGCGGCGGTCACGGCTTGTCGCCCGCCACCCGGCTCCCTAATGTACGTACATCCGTGCATCCGCACAACGCACCCTGCCTGAGGGGGCCCAGCCGCCGCGCACGGGCCCCGCGCACCCCTGGAGGCCGACCGTGCACTTCGCGCAGTACTACCTCGACTGCCTCTCCCAGGCGTCGTATCTGATCGGCGACAAGACCACCGGACGCGCCGTCCTCGTCGACCCGCGCCGCGACATCGACGACTACCTCCACGACGCGGAAGCCGCCGGCCTGCGCATCGAACTCGTCGTCGAGACGCACATCCACGCCGACTTCCTCTCCGGCCACCTCGAACTCGCCCGCGCCACCGGCGCCGCCATCGCCTTCGGCGAGGCCGCCGAAACCGGCTTCCCCGTACGGCGGTTACGGGACGGCGAGCGCCTCTCGCTCGGCCCCGACGACGGCGAGGGCGTCACCCTCACCGTTCTCGCGACTCCCGGCCACACCCTCGAATCCATCTGCCTGGTCATCCACGAGCACCCCGACGACGAGGTCCCGTTCGGCGTCCTCACCGGCGACACCCTCTTCGTCGGCGATGTCGGCCGCCCCGACCTGCTCTCCGCCGCCGGCCACTCCGCTCACGACATGGCCGCCCGGCTGCACCGCTCCCTGCACACCAAACTCCTGACCCTCCCGGACGCGACCCGGGTCTTTCCCGCACACGGCGCCGGCTCCGCCTGCGGCCGCAGCCTCTCCAGCGAGACCAGCTCCACCATCGGCGACCAGCGCCGCTTCAACTACGCCCTGCAGCCCATGCCGGAGGCCGACTTCGTCCGGCTGGTCACGGCCGGACAGCCCACCGCCCCCGGCTACTTCGCCCATGACGCGGCCCTCAACCGCGACGGCCACCCCCTCCTGGAGCCCGGCCCGCCGACCGCCCTCACCCTGAACGAGGCACTCGAAGCCCGCGACCGGCAGGGCGCCGTCCTCCTCGACTGCCGCCCACTGGCCGCCTACACCCGCGCACACCTGGCCGGTTCGCTCCATACGAGCCTGGACACCCGGTTCGCGGAATACGCCGGCACCGTGGTCGCCCCGGGCACCCCCATCGTGCTGCTCGCCGACCCCGGCACCGAACAGGAGGCCCGCCTCCGCCTCGCCCGCATCGGCTACGACCACGTCCTCGGCCATCTCCCCGACCCCTCCGCCGTCTTGGACCGCACCCCCACCCTCACCCGCAGCAGCCACCGGATCCGCCATGACGAACTCGACGGCGGCCCGGCGGGGGCCGGCCTGACGGGTGCCGGTCCGGGCGGAGTCGGCGGGGCAGGGGCTGACGCGACGGGGGCCGAAACGGCCGGAGGCGGTCCAGCCGCTCCCACGCACCGCTCGCCCATCCAGCTGATCGACGTCCGGAATCCCGCCGAGTACGAGGCGGGCGCCCTCCCCGGCGCCCGCAACATCCCCCTCGCCGGACTCCCGCACCGCATCGACGAACTGGACCCGGCCCGCCCGGTGGTCCTCTACTGCCGCAGCGGCAACCGCTCGGTGATCGCGGCGGCACTGCTGGAGGCCCGCGGCTTCGAGGACGTCTGCGACGTGGTGGGGGGCTACGAGGCAGCGGCCGCGGGCGTCGGGTGAGCGCGCGTCCGACGGGCCGTTGGGCCTCGGCCGGCGCGACGGGCGGCTGAGCGAGAGAAGGGGCGTACGTCGCACGGAGAGCGGCAGAGAGCGGCACAGGGAGCGGCGGGGAGCGGAAGGAGAGGATGGAATGCAGAGGATGGAAGACCGGGGAATAGGGCAGCAAGAAACAGGGCAGGAAGCCTGGGGCGCCGAGCCGTGCCCGGCTCACCGACTGACCGGCTGACCGCTGACCGACCGGCGAACTCCGGCGCGAGTACCTGCAGCGCGGCTACGGCCGAGAGTGCCGAGAGCCGAGCGAGCGCCTCATAAAGCGGACGTTCAGCGAACGTTGATCGGTGATCTCCATCCTGATCCGCATGTTGCGCCGTCTGATCTCAGAGCATGCAGAAGACACCCGGGAGCCGCAGGAGCCCGAGGCGTCGCGGATCGCCCTCACCTGGAGCGGGGAGCCCGGCCGCCAGGAGGAGCTGACGCACGGCATGCTCCTGGACCGGGCCGAGCGCGCCGCGGCCGCGCTCACCCGGCTCGGCGTGCGCGCCGGTGACCGGGTCGCGGTGCACCTGCCGCTGGTCCCCGAATCGGTGATCGCCACGCTCGCCTGCGGCCGACTGGACGCGATACGCACCACACTGCCCGTCTCGCTGACGGTGCCCGAACTCGTCGCGCGGACCCGTGAGTCCTCGGCCCGGGTGCTGATCACGGCCGACGCGGCGTTCTGGGACGGCGCCGTACGCCCGGTGAAGCCGCTGCTGGACCACGCACTGGCACGCAGCGCGACCTCGGGAAGCGCACCCGACCGCACCGTGCTGGTGGTCAACCGGTGCTCCCGCCCGGTCTCCTGGAAGCCCGGCCGCGACCTGTGGTGGCACGAGGCCCTGGGCGTCCCGGCAGCCACCCACTGAGGACGCGCCCGCCCGAGGCGGAGAACCCGAGCGCGGATCCGACGGGCCTGCGCCTACCGGGACACCTGCCTATGGGGGACGGGGAGCCTGCCCATGGGGGGGGAGGAGCCTGTCCATTGGGGATAGGGCGTGCGCATTCGCGGGGTTGGAGCCCCGTCCCGGCACAAAGGGGCGCACGAAGGTGGGCGATGGCCTCCGCCCACCACCAATGGAAGGCGCGGCTCTGGTCCAGCACCGTGGCGAAAATTCACCCACTGAGACCGCAAAACAAGCCGTTTGCCGTATACGTACCTAGCGTGGGTTCCGTGCCACAGCCATCAGACGCCCCACCCGCCCCGGCTGCAAAGCCCGAGGCATCAGTGGCGCCCCCTAGGCCGAGGCCCCGGACGGCCCCGGCGATCCCTGCGGCCCACACGCCCTGCACACCCCTCACGTTCCATGCGTTCCTGGCGTCCGGCGATCCCTCCGACCTCCATGGTCCGCGCGACGCCGATGAGATCGCCCCTCGCGCTTCTCCTGATGGCTGCCACCTTCCCCCCGACCGG
This sequence comes from Streptomyces angustmyceticus, assembly GCF_019933235.1. Taxonomy (NCBI): domain Bacteria; kingdom Bacillati; phylum Actinomycetota; class Actinomycetes; order Kitasatosporales; family Streptomycetaceae; genus Streptomyces; species Streptomyces angustmyceticus. The sequence continues at coordinate 4,754,044 of NZ_CP082945.1, forward strand.
AAAGGCCGCCACCCCATGGCCCGTCATGAGTACGCACACCCCCGCCATCCCCTGCCCGGCACCACCCGGAACCGCCCCCTGCGACGCGGACACGGCTCACAGGGCCCACCGGCCCGCCCCCAGGACCGGCACCGCCCCCGCCCCATACCCACCCACGACAAGGGCCACTAGCCCGACAGCCACAGCCCGCTCCACGCCTCTTCGACTCGCCCCTTCTCCTGGGGCCCCCCCCCCCCGCCCCCCGGCCCCCTCCCACCCCGCCCCACCGCCCGCGCACAACGGTCGGACCGCTGGCGCTCGCAGCCGTCCCCGCGCGCACACCACCAGCCGTACCCGAGCTCGCAGTCGCCGCCCCCGCGCTCGCACCCTCAGCCGTCCTGCACTCGCACCCGCAGCCGTCCCCGCGCTCGCACCCACAGCCGTCGCTGCACTCGCCTCCCCTCCCGAGCCCGCCCCGCCCTCCTCCCGCAGGCCGGTGGCAGCGTCCGGCCCGCGCGTGCGCCTGAACCGTCAACCCACCGGCCGGCGCTTCACCCGGCAATGACAGGATGGCGCAATGGCGACAAATTCCTCGGCCTCTTCGGAGGACCGTCCGGCAGGTATCGAGCCTTGGGCGGGTGAGGATTCACTGCATGAGGACCTCCTCGTGGCGAAGGCGCGGGTGTACGACCCTTGCGGATTCGTCTGCTCCCGGCCGGTGCCCGAGGCCGAGAGCGCTGAGTATGCGGCGCATGAGTTCACGCTCGACGGCAGCTCCGTCAGGTTCCGGGTGGCCAAGACGACCCCGACGAAGGTCGGTCAGTTCGTCACGGTGTGGAAGAGGAGCCCCGGCGGGCCGATTGCTCCGTTCGACTCCGAGGATCCGGTCGACCTCTTCGTCATCAGCTCCCGCGACGAGCGGAATGCCGGGCACTTCGTCTTTCCGCGGGATGTGCTCTGCCAACGGGACATCGTTTCCAGGAACGGTTCCGGCGGAAAGCGGGCGTTCCGCGTCTACCCGCCGTGGGTGGAGACGACCAACCGCCAGGCCCGCAGCACCCAGGCATGGCAGGTGAAGTACTTCCTGCCGCTCCCCGATGACGCCCCTCTCGACACGGCCCGTGCCCAAGCCCTCTACCGCCCCTGAGCGAAGGACTCCGCGAACGGGCACGGGCACCGCGCGCGGCCGTACGCTGCCACCGCCCGTCCCCAGGCCCGCGCCGACCACCGACCGCCCCCGGCCCGCCCGTACCCTGGACGGGTGAGCACCAGCCCCGAGCCGCAGCCGGCCCCCGAACCCCAGTCGGCCCCCGCCTCCTCCCAGGAAGCGGTCGACGGCGCGGCCGCGCAGGAGTCCGTGTCCGCCCCCGCGTCCTCGGCGCGCCCGGCCCGTAAGCCCGCGGTGAAGCTGATCTTCGATGATCCGCTGAACCAGCAGTCCTCGGACGACACCGACCGGGGCTGGGGCGAGCGCGCGGACGGCAGGGACAGCGCAGCCGATCTCGCCCGCTTCCTCGACGAAAAGCCGCCCCACCACCTCTGAGCGAGGCGACGGGGCGGCGTGTGCCGGCCGCTGTGAGCGCCCGCTACTGCTGAGACTTCTGCGTGCCGATGATCCCCGCGTGGGAGGAGGGCACGGACGGCGATCCGGCGCGCTGCGCGAGCAGCGCGTCGCGGATCTCGATGAGCAGCTCGACCTCGGTGGGGTCCACCGGGACGTCCTCGACCGGCTTCCTGGCCGCCAGGCGCTCCTTCCACTTGTTGAGCGGAAGGATCATGAGGAAGTAGACGACCGCGGCGGTGATCAGGAAGGTCAGGGCGGCGCTGAGCACCGAGCCCCAGAGCAGGTAGATCCCGCTGGTGTACTCGCCCGTCTTCTTGTTCACCTCGCACGACGCGCTGAGGCAGGCCTTGTAATTGTCGAGGTTCTGCGAGCCCAGGGCGCCGATGATCGGGTTGATCACGCCCTTGACCACGGCGTTCACGATGTTCGTGAAGGCAGCACCGACGACCACCGCGACCGCGAGTTCGATGACGTTGCCGCGCATCAGGAATTCCTTGAATCCCTGAAGGACGCCCTTGCTCTCGCTCACCTGACAGCCTCTTTCCACGCTCACGGGGGATGGTGCACCAATGTTCAGCACCGCAACTTACGGCAGGGCAGGGCGGAGGTGTCCAGTCGTCCACCACGAACCGGCGATCGGCCGAGGCGGCGGTGCGCGTCCGGCGGAGGGGTTCGGCCCTGCGGACGCCGTGGACGGATACCGCGAGGGTGGTGCGGTGAGCACGCCCCCATTGGCGCGCGGCGGATGCCCCGCCACTCGCAGCAGTGTGGCGTGAGGGGAATGCGGTGGCCACTTGATCTTGGAGCATGGTCACCGACCTCCCGCGGCCGCCGACGACGGGCAGCCGGGAGCGGGAGCGGGTCGTACGGCACCGTACGAGGCTCCGCCGGCCAATGCTGCGGCGGTCATCGCCAGACCGGCGGCCAGCATCCGCTGCCGGGCGCCACGCCCCCGTCCGCGCCGCCCGCCGCCCGCCCGCACGGGAGCGAAGTGCGGTACCTCACACGGCGGCGGCGCGGGAAGCGGCGGTGAGAGAAGACCGGGATCCGGCAGTCGACGGGGATCGAGAGCGCCGGACGGAGAAGGGGAGGCAGACGGGAAAACCGCCGAAGGGGGAGAGGAAGAGGAGGCGGACGTCCCTGTCGACGCCGAGGCCGACATCGAAAGGGCAGTCGACCGAGAAGTCGACAGAGGAGACGAACAAGAACCCAGACAACCACGAGCCATGCCACACACCACCTGAGGCGAGGGGATCGGAAGGACCGGCCTCACCACCGTCCCCGAATCCGCTCCGGCCCGCCGTGGGCTGTGGACCGCCGGGCGGTTGTGGACAACCCGGCCACCCGCGAGGGGGAGGCCGGGTGGGTTCGTGGGGGCGTTACGGCAGGTCGATGCCCAGGTCCCAGCCGGTGTGGACGTCGGTGCACAGGCAGCTGCGGTCGGTGGTGTCGGGGAGGGCGGCGACCGCGTCGAAGAGGACCGCGCGCAGCCGGCCGACGTTCTCGGCGAACACCCGGAAGACTTCCTCGTGGGAGACGCCGTCGCCGGTCTCGGTGCCCGCGTCCAGGTCGGTGACCAGCGCCAATGACGTGTAGCACAGGCTCAGTTCGCGGGCCAGGACGGCTTCGGGGTGGCCGGTCATGCCGACCACCGACCAGCCCTGCGCGGCGTGCCAGCGCGATTCGGCGCGGGTCGAGAAGCGGGGGCCCTCGATCACGACCAGGGTGCCGCCGTCGACCGGCTCCCAGTCCCGGCCGCGGGCGGCCTTGAGAGCGGCCTGCCGGCCGGTGGGGCAGTACGGGTCGGCGAAGGTCAGGTGGACGACGTTGGGGGTCGTCCCGTCGGGGAGCGGCTCGCCGTCGAAGTAGGTCTGGGGACGGGACTTGGTGCGGTCGACGAGCTGGTCGGGGACCAGCAGGGTGCCGGGGCCGTACTCGGGGCGCAGGCCGCCGACCGCGCACGGGGCGAGGACCTGGCGCACGCCGAGCGAGCGCAGTGCCCAGAGGTTGGCGCGGTAGTTGATGCGGTGCGGCGGGAGGTGGTGGCCGCGGCCGTGCCGGGGCAGGAACGCGACCCGGCGGCCGGCGATCTCGCCCAGGAACAGCGAGTCGCTGGGGCGCCCGTAGGGGGTGTCCACCGTGATCTCGGTCACGTCGTCGAGGAAGGAGTAGAACCCCGAGCCGCCGATTACACCAATCTCCGCGTCAGCCATGCCGGTCACACTATCGGGGGACGGTGGCCCGGAGGGGGCGGGCGGCGGAGGTGAAAGGAATCCGTAAGGCAGCGGGCCCCGCCGTCGGTGACGGCGGGGCCCGGAGAGCTGTGGGTCAGGCGGCGGAGCTGGTGCCCGAGGTGGTGCCGGACGACGAGGCGGCGGCCGGCGCGGAGGACTTGCTGTCCGAGCCGCCGGACGAGGAGCCCGTCGAGCCGGCGGAGCCCGAGGAGTCCGACGAGGACGTGCTCGACGCGGAGGAGTTCTTCGCGGGGCTGCTGCTGGACGACGAGCCGCGGCTGTCGTTGCGGTAGAAGCCGGAGCCCTTGAAGACGATGCCGACCGCGGAGAAGACCTTCTTGAGGCGTCCGTTGCAGGCGGGGCACTCCGTGAGAGCGTCGTCGGTGAACTTCTGCACCGCCTCGAGGCCCTCGCCGCACTCGGTGCACTGGTACTGGTAGGTCGGCACTTGTCTTCCTCCTGGCACTCTCACTCGATGAGTGCTAACGACGCTCCATATTGCAGTATTCCCGCCCGTCAGTCCACCGTGATCGCGCGACGGTGACCGACTCCACGTCCGTTCAGGCGCGTGCCAGCTCCCGTTCCCGGTCCTCGGAGCCCGCCGGGACCAGGTCGTCCACGCCGTATCCGGGGCCGTCGGCGGACGCGGCCGACGCGGACGGCAGCAGGTGGGCGCGGAGCGCCAGCAGCACCGTCAGGGCCAGGGCCGTGCCGGCCAGCGGCACCAGGAAGCCGGTGCTCGGCCCGAAGCCGTCCGCGAGCTGGCCGGCCGAGGTGGCGGCGGCCGCCTGGCCCAGCGCGACCGCGCCGGTCAGCCAGGTGAACGCCTCGGTGCGGGCGGCGGCCGGCACCAGCGACTCGACCAGCGTGTAGCCGGTGATCAGGGCCGGGGCGATGCACAGGCCTACGACCAGGCCGACCGCGCCGAGCAGCGGCAGTGCGGTCACCGCCCACAGCGGGGTGGTGGCCAGCGCCAGCAGCCCGTAGGCGACCAGCAGCCGGCGCCGCGGGCCGACCTTCCAGGAGACGACCCCGCAGGCGATGCCGGCGAGCATGTTGCCGCCCGCGAAGATGCCGTAGAGCACGCCGTTGATGCCGGGCTGCCCGATGTGCTGGGTGAACGCGGTCAGCGAGACCTGCATCCCGCCGAAGACCGAGCCGATGCCCAGGAAGGCCACGATCAGCACGCGGACACCCGGGACGGACAGCGCCGAGACGCGCGCCCGCTCGCCGGCCCGCGCCCGGTGCACCGCCGGCTGGCTGCGCCGCTGGGCGGCGAACAGCAGCCCGCCGGCCAGGGTCAGCACGGCCTCGGCGACCAGACCGGCCGCCGGGTGGACGCCGGTGCACAGCGCGGTCGCCAGCACCGGGCCGACGACGAAGGTGAACTCGTCGGTCACCGACTCGAAGGCGGCGGCCGTCGGCATCAGCGGGCTGCCGCCGAGCCGGGCGGCCCAGCGGGCCCGCACCATCGGGCCGACCTGCGGCGTCGAGGCGCCCGTGGGGACGGCCACCGCGAACAGCGCCCACAGGGGGGCGTGGGCGAGGGCGAGGGCGATCAGCGCGGCGACGCCCGCGGCGTGCACCAGGACGCCGGGGACCAGCACCGCGCGCTGCCCGAAACGGTCGGCGAGCTTGCCGCTCTGCGGGGCGAACAGGGCCATCGAGACGCCGGTCGTGGCGGAGACCGCGCCCGCGGTGCCGTACGAGCCGGTGGTGGATTCGACGAGCAGCACGATGCCGATCGTCAGCATGGCGAAGGGCTGCCGGGCCAGGAAGCCGGGCAGCAGGAATGTCCATGCACCAGGGGTGCGGAGCAGTGGTCCGTATCCGGAACGGGAGTCCTTGACCGCGGATGCCACGGCCGGGCCTTTCTGCCGCCTGGTAGCGCGCCGCCCGCGAGGTCGTCACAGGTGCGCGCCGAGAGCTGTCCTCTCGCGCAGGACCGAGTGATACCGCGTGGTCCGCACCGGAAGGGTGGCTGCGTGGGGCAGGGGGACCGCGGCCGCCGAGCGGTCGCGCCAGCTCTGCATCAGGCAGAGTTGGTTCGTCGATGTGCCTTTTCATCCTACAGGCCGAAACGCGTGAAGCCCTGGGATTGACCAGGGCTTCACGGGAATTTCCTTGGGATCCGTGGAGATGTGCACCACATTTCCCGCTCCGGGGAGCGCGGGACGCGCCGTGGTGCCCGCGCCGGCCTCAGCGGTGCCGGTGGCCGCCGCGCCCCGCGGGCCCGCCGGTCCCCAGCCAGCCGGCCAGCTTGCCGCCCTGCGAGACCGCCTGCAGCCGCCGCTCGGCCGCGTCGCGCACCGGGTCGGTGGCGACCACCAGCAGCTCGTCGCCGTGCCGCAGCACCGTCGACGGCGACGGCACGAAGCTGGAGCCGTCCCGGACGACGAGGGTGACCGCGGCGCCCGCCGGCATCCGCAGCTCGCCGACCTCGACGCCGTGCATCCGGGACGCCGGGCCGATGGACGTGGACAGCAGATGGCCGCGCAGCCGCTCCAGCGGCGCCGACTCGATGCCCAGGTCCGCGGCCTCCTCGCCGTCGCCCAGCCGCAGCCGCCTGGCGAGCCAGGGCAGGGTCGGCCCCTGGACGAGGGTGTAGACCACGACCAGGACGAAGACGATGTTGAAGACCCGCTCGCTGCCGGGGACGTCGCCCACCATCGGGATGGTGGCCAGCACGATCGGCACCGCGCCGCGCAGCCCGGCCCACGACAGCAGGGTCTTCTCCCGCCAGGGCACCCGGAACGGCAGCAGCGCCACGAAGACGGACATCGGCCGGGCCACCAGCGTGAGGATCATGCCGATCAGCAGCGCGGGCACGAAGTCGTCCAGCAGGTTGTGCGGGGTGACCAGCAGGCCGAGCAGCACGAACATGCCGATCTGGCCGATCCAGCCCAGCCCCTCGGCGAAGCCGCGGGTGGCCGGCGCGTGCGGCAGCTTGGCGTTGCCGAGGATCATCGCGGCCAGATAGACGGCGAGGAAGCCGGAGCCGTGCGCCAGCGCGCCGGCCGCGTAGGCGGAGACCGCGATGGCCATGACGGCGATCGGGTACAGGCCGGACGCCGGCAGTGCCACATGCCGCAGGCCGTAGGCGCCGAGCCAGCCGAACGCCAGCCCGACGGCGGCGCCGATCGCCAGCTCCAGGGCGATCTCACCGAGCAGGACGTACCAGTGTTCGACCGGCCCCGCGGTGGAGAAGGCGACGACGAGGATGACCACGGGGGCGTCGTTGAAGCCGGATTCGGCTTCGAGCACACCGGTCAGGCGGGCCGGCAGCGGCACGCTGCGCAGCACGGAGAAGACGGCCGCGGCGTCCGTGGAGGAGACCACGGCGCCGATCAGCAGCGCCTGACGCCAGTCGAGCCCGCCGAGATAGTGCGCTCCGGCCGCGGTGACCCCCACGCTCACCGCGACGCCGACCGTCGAGAGCGACACCGCCCGGGGCAGCGCCGGCTTGATCTCTTTCCACTTGGTGCCCAGTCCGCCCTCGGCGAGGATCACGACCAGCGCGGTGTAGCCGAGGAGTTGGGTCAGCTCGGCGTTGTCGAAGACGACGCCGCCCAGGCCGTCCTGGCCTATGGCGACGCCTATCCCCAGGTAGATGAGCAGGCTGGGGAGCCCGCTGCGCGAGGACAGCCGTACTGCGGCAACGGCGATGAGCAGTACGAGCGAGCAGATCAGCAGGAGTTCGTTGAGGTGGTCGACGTTCAGGAGCTGGTCCTTCCTCGCACGGGTTCCGGAGGGGTCTTTCCTTACCGTATCTAGTTACTGAGGCTAACAATTTACCATTGCTTGAATATTGAAGGTGCTGGCGGTGACTCCGCGTAGGGGTAGCCGAACCCGTGCGCCTATGGTTGCTCCAGCACTCCCACCCTGCCCCTCGAAGGACCGAGATGCCCGCCAACAAGTCCGGCCCAGTCCCCAGGAAGAAGAAGGGGCGGCGCGGCCGTCTCGTCGCGATCACGGTCGTGCTGTTGCTCGTGGCGGGCATCGGCGTCGGCGCGTTCTGGGGGGTCAGTACCGTCCGTGCCTCATTGCCGCAGACCACCGGCTCGCTCAAACTCCCGGGCCTGACCAACCCGGTGGACGTCGTGCGCGACGGCAACGGCATTCCGCAGATCTACGCCGACACCGACGAAGACCTCTTCCGCGCCCAGGGCTACGTCCAGGCCCAGGACCGCTTCTGGGAGATGGACGTCCGGCGCCACATGACCGCCGGCCGGCTCTCCGAGATGTTCGGCAAGAGCCAGGTCAAGACCGACTCGTTCCTGCGCACCCTCGGCTGGCACGAGGTGGCGCAGAAGGAGTACGACACCAAGCTGTCGCCCAGCACCAAGAAGTACCTCCAGTCCTACAGCGCGGGCGTCAACGCCTACCTCAAGGACCACGAGGGCTCCGCGGTCTCCCTGGAGTACGCGGCGCTGGACTTCCAGAACGACTACAAGCCCGAGAAGTGGACGCCGGTCGACTCGGTGGCCTGGCTCAAGGCGATGGCCTGGGACCTGCGCGGCAACATGCAGGAGGAGATCGACCGCTCCCTGATGACCAGCCGCTTCACCCCGGAGCAGATCGCCCAGCTCTACCCGGCGTACCCGTACAAGCGGAACAAGCCGATCGTCCAGGACGGCGCGGTCGACCCCGCCACCAAGAAGTTCTCGCCCAAGGGTTCGGCGAACTCCACGCCCGCCGGCGCCGCCTCCGGCCTGCAGTCGGGCCTGTCCGCGCTGGCGGAGACCACCGACAAGATCCCGGCGCTGCTCGGGCCCAACGGCAACGGCATCGGCTCCAACTCCTGGGTCGTCTCCGGCGCGCACACCACCACCGGCAAGCCGCTGCTCGCCAACGACCCGCACCTGGCCCCGCAGATGCCCTCGCTCTGGTACCAGATGGGCCTGCACTGCCGCACCACCGGCCCCAAGTGCAACTACGACGCCTCCGGCTTCACCTTCTCCGGTATGCCCGGCGTCGTCATCGGCCACAACCAGGACATCTCCTGGGGCATGACCAACCTGGGCGCCGACGTCACCGACCTCTACCTGGAGAAGGTCAACGCCGAGGGCTACCTCTACGACAACAAGCAGCAGCCCTTCATAACCCGCAAGGAGACCATCAAGGTCGCCGACGGCGAGAGCCGCCACATCACCGTCCGCTCCACCAACAACGGGCCGATCGTCTCCGACCGCGACGGCGAGCTCGCCGACGTCGGCAAGGACGCCCCCGTCGGCAACGCCGCACCCGACCGCGGCGACGGCTACGCCGTCTCGCTGCGCTGGACCGCGCTGAACCCCGGCAGGTCCATGGACGCCGTCTTCGAGATGAACCGCGCCAAGGACTGGAACGGCTTCCGCAAGGCCGCCGAGCACTTCGAGGTCCCGTCCCAGAACCTGATCTACGCCGACACCAAGGGCAACATCGGCTACCAGGCCCCCGGCCGGATCCCGGTCCGCGGCAAGGGGGACGGCCACTTCGACGGCACCTACCCGGCGCCCGGCTGGGACCCGCGGTACCGGTGGACCGGCTTCGTCCCGCAGAAGGCCCTGCCGTACGAGTACAACCCGCAGCGCGGCTACATCGTCACCGCCAACCAGGCCGTCACCGACGAGAAGTACCCCTACCTCCTCACCAAGGACTGGGGCTACGGCTCCCGCAGCCAGCGGATCAACGACCTGATCGAGTCCAAGATCAAGGACGGCGGCAAGGTCTCCACCGACGACATGCAGGCCTTCCAGAAGGACAACAGCAGCGAGATCGCGCGCCTGCTGACGCCCTACCTGACGAAGATCGACATCAAGGACAAGTACGTCCGCGACGCCCAGCAGCTGCTGGACGGCTGGGACTTCACCCAGGAGCCCGACTCCGCCGCGGCCGCCTACTTCAACGCCGTCTGGCGCAACACCCTCAAGCTCGCCTTCGGCAACAAGATGCCCAAGGAGCTGCGCCCCGACGGCCAGTGCCTGACCGTCCGCCCCGCGGACGAGACCGGCCCCGCCGACGAGAACGACAAGTACATCCGCGAGTGCGGCGAGCGGGACGGCGACACCGCCCAGCCCGACGGCGGCGACCGCTGGTACGAGGTCGTCCGCGACATCCTCGACGACCCCAACAACGCCTGGTGGAAGACCGAGGACCGGCCCGGCCGCCCCGGCGACAAGAACCGCGACCAGCTCCTCGCGCACGCCATGAAGGACGCGCGCTACGAGCTCACCTCCAAGCTGGGCAAGAACATCGACAACTGGAGCTGGGGCCGCCTGCACCAGATGTACCTGAAGAACCAGACGCTGGGCACGGACGGTCCTGGCTTCCTGCAGGGCCTGTTCAACCGCGGCCCCTGGAACGTCGGCGGCGGCGAGGCCGCGGTCGACGCCACCGGCTGGAACGCCGCCGGCGGCTACAAGGTCACCTGGGTCCCGTCGATGCGGATGGTGGTCAACCTCGCCGACCTCGACAAGTCCCGCTGGATCAACCTCACCGGCGCCTCCGGGCACGCCTACGACGCCCACTACTACGACCAGACCGACAAGTGGGCCAAGGGCGACCTGCTCCCCTGGGCGTACAGCGAGGACGCCGTCAAGAAGGCGGGCAAGGACACGCTGACCCTGTCGCCGTAGGGCAGGGCGGCGCTCCCGCCGCCCCGGGTGAGTGCTGACGCCGTCGGGCGGGCCGGAGACATCCGGCCCGCCCGACGGCGTTCGTGTCCCGCCTCAGCGCTCCGTACGGCCCCCGGGCGCCGTGAACCGGTGCACCGCCGACGGGGTCACCGCGGCGTGCACCCGCCGGTCGTGCGGCTCGGCCGGCACCTCGGCCAGCACCTCGTCGTCGTAGAGCAGCACCACCAGCGACGCCCGCGCCCCGGCCCGCTCCAGCCGGGCCAGCACCCGGTCGTAGGAGCCGCCGCCGCGCCCCAGCCGCAGCCCGCCGCGGTCCACCGCGAGCCCCGGCAGCAGCACCACGTCCGCCTCCGTGACGGCCTGAGGGCCCAGCCGCGGCCCGTCCGGCTCCAGCAGCCCCCGGCCGGCCCGTACGAGCCGCTCGGCGCCCTCGTAGCGCGCCCAGTCCAGGTCGTTGTCCGCCAGCAGCACCGGCAGCAGCACCCGCACCCCGGCGGCCCGCAGCCGGTCCAGCAGGGCGCGGGTGGACGGCTCGCCGCCGATCGACACATAAGCGGCGACGGTCGGCGGGGCGCCGGCGCCCGTCGGGACGGGCCCGGCCAGCTCGTCCAGCTCCAGCGTCCGTCGGGCCAGCGCCTCGCCCGTCGCGGCGACGACACCCGCCGGCAACGCTCTCCTCATCTCTAGGAGATCCCGCCGCAACCTGCGCTTTCTACCGTGATCGGTGCTCACTGTGCGCCCTGCTCCCGCTCTCATGCCGTATTCACCGGACTCTCATCATGGTGCCGATAGGGCCGGTTATGGTGTCGCGCATGACCCCATCGCACACACGGATCAGCAAGGCTGTCATCCCCGCGGCCGGCCTCGGCACCAGGTTTCTCCCCGCCACCAAGGCCACCCCCAAGGAGATGCTCCCGGTCGTCGACAAGCCCGCCATCCAGTACGTGGTGGAGGAGGCGGCCGCCGCCGGACTCTCCGACGTGCTGATGGTGACCGGACGCAACAAGCGGCCGCTGGAGGACCACTTCGACCGCAACTACGAGCTCGAAGAGGCCCTGCACCGCAAGGGCGACGAGTCCCGGCTCGCCAAGGTGCAGGAGTCCAGCGACCTGGCGACCATGCACTACGTACGCCAGGGCGACCCGAGGGGCCTGGGCCACGCGGTGCTGTGTGCCGCACCGCACGTGGGCGACCAGCCCTTCGCGGTCCTCCTCGGCGACGACCTGATCGACCCCCGCGACCCGCTGCTGGCGCGCATGGTCGAGATACAGGAGCAGCACGGCGGCTCCGTCATCGCCCTCATGGAGGTCGACCCCGCGCAGATCCACCTCTACGGCTGCGCGGCCGCCGCCCCCACCGGCGACGACGACGTCGTGGTCGTCTCCGACCTGGTCGAGAAGCCCGACCCGGCCGAGGCGCCCAGCAACCTCGCCATCATCGGCCGCTACGTCCTCGACCCGGCCGTCTTCGAGGTGCTGCGCAAGACCGCCCCGGGCCGCGGCGGCGAGATCCAGCTCACCGACGCCCTCCAGGCGCTGGCCGCCGACCCCGCCCTCGGCGGCCCCGTCCACGGCGTGGTCTTCAAGGGCCGCCGCTATGACACCGGCGACCGCGGCGACTATCTGCGTGCCATTGTCAGACTGGCATGCGAACGTGAGGACCTGGGCCCGGACTTCCGGACCTGGCTGCGCAGTTACGTCACCGAGGAGATGTAGGACGTTGAACCACGCCACCGGCCGGACCCGCCACCAGGAACGCGTCTGGTCGGTGGCCGAGCATCTCGACGACATCCTGGCGAAGATCGCCCCGCTGGAACCGATCGAGCTGCAGATCCTCGAAGCCCAGGGCTGTGTCCTGGTCGAGGACATCACGGTCCCCGTCTCCCTGCCGCCCTTCGACAACAGCTCCATGGACGGCTACGCGGTCCGCGCCGCCGACGTCGCGGACGCCACCGAGAGCGCCCCGGCCGTCCTCACCGTCATCGGCGACGTCGCGGCCGGCAGCGGCGAGCTGCCGGAGGTCGGCCCCGGCCGGGCCGCCCGCATCATGACCGGCGCCCCGCTGCCGCCCGGCGCCGAGGCCGTCGTCCCCGTCGAATGGACCGACGGCGGCACGGGCGGGGGCCCGGCCGCGACGATGCGCGCCCACAGCGCCGCCCCCGAGGACGCCGCGGGCGAGGTCCGCGTCCACCGCCCGGCCGCCGCCGGCGCCCACATCCGCGCCCGCGGCAGCGACGTCACCGAGGGCGAGCCGGCCCTGCGCGCGGGCACGGTCCTCGGCCCCTCCCAGATCGGCCTGCTCGCCGCGATCGGCCGCGGCACGGTCACGGTCCGCCCCCGCCCCCGCGTCGTGGTGATGTCCACCGGCAGCGAACTCGTCCCGCCCGGCGAGGCGTTGGGCCCCGGCCAGATCCACGACTCCAACAGCTACCAGCTCACCGCCGCCGCCCGCGCCGCCGGCGCCATCCCCTACCGCGTCGGCGCCGTCGCCGACGACGCCGAGACCCTCCGCTCCACCCTGGAGGACCAGCTCATCCGGGCCGACATCCTCGTCACCAGCGGCGGCGTCAGCGTCGGCGCCTACGACGTGGTCAAGGAGACCCTGACCGCCCTGTCCGCCACGGAGCCCGACGGCTCGACCCTCGCGGGCGGCGCCGTCGAGTTCCGCACGCTCGCCATGCAGCCCGGCAAGCCCCAGGGCTTCGGCCTCATCGGCCCCGACCGCACCCCGCTCCTCGCGCTGCCCGGCAACCCCGTCAGCTCGTACGTCTCCTTCGAACTCTTCGTCCGCCCCGCCATCCGCGCCCTGATGGGGCTGCCCGACGTCCACCGCCCCACCACCCCCGCCCGGTGCACCGAGCCCATCGCCTCCTCGCCGCGGGGCAAGCGCCAGTTCCTGCGCGGCTCCTACGACGCCGACGCCGGCACGGTCACCCCCGTCGGCGGCGCCGGCTCCCACCTGATCAAGGCCATGGCGCACGCCAACGCGCTGATCGTCGTCCCCGAGGAGACCACCGAGGTCGCCGCGGGCGCGGAAGTGGACCTCGTCCTGCTCGGGTAGCCCGCTGCCGCCGGGGGTACGGTGTCGTCCCACAGGCGGCAGTTTGGTACCGGGAGAACGATGAGCAGCGGCCAGCAACACCTCACCCATCTCGACGCGGCGGGCGCGGCGCGGATGGTCGACGTCTCCGCGAAGGACGTCACCGCCCGCACCGCCGCCGCCCGCGGCCGCGTCCTGGTCTCCGCGCAGGTCATCGAGCTGCTGCGGGGCGAGGGCATGCCCAAGGGCGACGCCCTGGCCACCGCCCGGATCGCCGGCATCATGGGCGCCAAGCGCACCCCCGAGCTGATCCCGCTCTGCCATCCGCTGGCCGTCTCCGGCGTCACGGTCGACCTCTCCCTCACCGACGACGCCGTCGAGATCACGGCCACCGTCAAGACCACCGACCGCACCGGCGTCGAGATGGAGGCCCTGACCGCCGTCTCCGTCGCCGCGCTCACCGTCGTCGACATGGTCAAGGCCGTCGACAAGGCCGCGGTGATCACCGACATCCGCGTGGAGGAGAAGACCGGCGGCAAGTCCGGCGACTGGAGCCGGTCGTGACGGCCGCCCGCGCCCTGGTCGTCACCGCCTCCAACCGCGCCGCGGCCGGCGTCTACCCCGACAGGGGCGGCCCGCTGCTCGCCGAGGGCCTGGCCGCCATGGGCTTCGAGGTCGACGGCCCCCAGGTGGTGCCCGACGGCGAACCGGTGGAGGCCGCCCTGCGCGGCGCCGTCGCCTCCGCCCGCTACGCCGTCGTCCTCACCACCGGCGGCACGGGCCTCTCGCCCACCGACCGCACCCCCGAGGCCACCCGCCGGGTCCTGGACTACGAGGTCCCCGGCATCCCCGAGGCGATCCGCGCCGCCGGCCGCACGCAGGTCCCCACCGCCGCGCTCTCCCGGGGCCTGGCGGGCGTCGCCGGCCGGACCCTGATCGTCAACCTCCCCGGCTCGACCGGCGGCGTCCGCGACGGCCTCGCCGTCCTCGCGGAACTCCTCCCGCACGCCGTCGACCAGATCCGCGGCGGCGACCACCCCGGACCTGCCGGGAGCCCGAGCTGAACGCGCCCTGGCCGGTGGTCCTCACGGACGGAGTGGTGACCCTCCGCCCGATAAAGCTGCGCGACCAACGGTCCTGGCGCGAGGTCAACCGCCGCAACCGCGACTGGCTGCGCCCCTGGGAGGCGACCGTCCCGCCGCCCCCGCCCGGCCTCGTCCCGCCGCACCGTCCCACGTACCGTCAGATGGTCCGTCACCTGCGCGCGGAGGCGCACGCCGGCCGGATGCTGCCCTTCGTCGTCGAATACCGCGGGCAGCTCGTCGGCCAGCTGACGGTCGCGGGCATCACCTGGGGCTCGATGTGCTCGGGCCATATCGGCTACTGGGTCGACCGGGACGTGGCCGGCCGCGGCGTCATCCCGACCGCCGTGGCGCTCGCCGTCGACCACTGTTTCCGGTCCGTGGGACTGCACCGCATCGAGATCTGCATTCGCCCGGAGAACGTCCCCAGCCGCCGGGTCGTCGAAAAGCTCGGCTTTCGCGAAGAGGGCATCCGCCCGCGCTACCTCCACATCGACGGCGCCTGGCGCGACCACCTGGTTTTCGCCCTCACCGCGGAGGAGGTGCCCGAGGGCCTGCTCAACCGCTGGCGCCGGGAGAAGCCGAGCACTCCTGGCACACCCCACAAATAAAATAAATGTTCGAATGCATTCCCTGATTGACCGGATCGGTGGAGGCGCTGATCTCTACCATCACAAAAAAGTTCGAGATATCAGCCAGATCGTGCGACACACCGGCCCAATTGGCGGATGGCCCCCTGCAAACCCCTCTACCGTGTGAGTTGTGAGAAGCAGCGGCCTCATCTACGCAGTCATCGTCGGGGCCTGGGCCGCCTATTTGGTGCCGATGTGGCTCCGTAGGCAGGACGAGCTCAACGAGGCCCGTCCGACCGAGCGCTTCAGCACCGCCATCCGGCTGCTGTCCGGACGGGCGGCGATGCAGCGCCGTTACGACAAGGCGAACGGGGGACACCCCGCCGACGATGCGGGCGACGACGTGGACCCGGACGCCCCGGCCGACGAGGCCGCCGCCCGGGCCTTCGGCGACCCCTCGGCGGCGGACCCGGCCGGCGCCGTGCACACCCGGGTGCAGGCCGCCCCGCCGCGCCCCTCCGCCGCCGAGCGGACCAAGCGCGCCAAGGTCCTCGCCCGCCGCCGGCGCACCACCACCATCCTGTTCCTCGCCTTCACCGCGGGCGCCATCGTCGCCGCCGTCGGCGGCGTCCCCTTCCTCTGGGCCCCCGCCCTGCCCGCCCTCCTGCTGACCGCGTACATCATTTACCTGCGCGTCCAGGAGCGGCGGCGCTTCACGTTCACCATGGACCGCCGCAAGGCGGAGGCGGCGGCCCAGCGGCTGCGCGAGGGCCGGCGGCCCCGCCCCCAGGCCGCCGACCAGCCGCCCGCCGACGACCACCCGGCCGACGTCTGCGCGGACGCCCCGGCCGACGCCGCTCCGGAACCGCCGCGCCCCGCCATCCCCGCCCACACCGCGGGCCGCCGCGCCCTGGTCGAGGAGACCGACCACGCCGAGTGGGTCGACCAGCAGCGCGAACGCGAGCGCCCGCGCCCCGCCGCCGGCAGCTGGGACCCGGTCCCCGTCCCCCTCCCCACCTACGTCACCGCGCCGGTCGCCCCCCGGGCCACCAGCCACGTCGACCTGGACGCCGAGGACGCCTGGAGCTCCGCCCGATCCAGCGCCGCCGCCGACCACCCCCAGCCCGACACCCCGGCCCAGGACCGCCCCACCCACCCCGGCCGCCGCACCCGCGGCCGTACCCCCCTCTTCGACCAGTACGAGGACGAGGACCGCCCACGCGCGGCGAACGAGTGACGGCCCTCCGCTGACCAGCACCGGAAGCGATTTCCGAGCACCGCGATCGAGATGCTAGAGTTTCACTCGTCGCAAGGGCCTGTGGCGCAGCTGGTAGCGCACCTCGTTCGCAACGAGGGGGTCAGGGGTTCGAATCCCCTCAGGTCCACAGCACGTCAAAGCCCCCGCCGGGGATATCCGGTGGGGGCTTTTTCGCGCCGTACAGCAGCGAAGTACAGCAACTACGCGTGATCGCCCTGGTTGCCGAGGTGCTTGCCGAGCTTGCGCAGAGCCTTCCGCGTCGACTCCGACGGCACGTGCGTGTAGATCTCCATGGTCACTGCGATCTTGCTGTGCCGCAGGATCTGCATCGCGATCCGGGGGTGCACGTCGAGGGCGGCGAGCAGCGATCCGCAGGTGTGGCGCGTGTCATGCAGGCGGATCTTTCGAACGCCGGCCTTGTCCGAACGGGCGGTGAACTCCCGGTTGAAGTTCCTCGGCTCGATCGGGGTGCCGTACCGCGTGGTGAACACGAAGCCCGAGTCCGTCCACAACTCTCCGGCCGCTTGCTTCGCTGCCTCTTGAGCCTTCCGGCGCAGCTGAAGGGCCGTCACGCAGATGTCGGGCAGCGGCAGCACCGCGGTTGAAGCCTCGGTCTTCGTCTCCGCATGCACCAGTTGTCGGGCAATGCGCTGAAGCTGCTGTTCCACCGTGACCTCTCCAGCGTTGAGATTCACGCTGTCCCAGGTGAGGCCCAGCACCTCACCGCGGCGGAACCCCAGCACCAGGACGAGCACGTACGCGGGGTACAGCGGATCGCCAGCCGCCCGGGCAGCTTCGAGGAAGGTCCGGGCCTCTTCCACCGACCACGGCTTCGGCTTGGGCGTACGGGCCGACCGCACCCGGACGAGGGCCGCGACGTTCTTCGAGATCAGCTCCTCCCGCATGGCGTTGCTGAGAGCCGAGCGCAGAACGGTCCGGGCATCCTGAACTGTCCGGTGAGAGACGGTCTGCTTGCAGCACCGGCCGATCGCGCAGCACCGCTGCCGGCGTGTGGGGTTCTTGTCCACCTTGGGGCGCGCGGCATCCTTCCCCTGAGCACAGCACTGGCACTGAGTCCGCAGCTTGTTGAGCCAGGTCTGTACGTCGCGCACGGACAGCTTGTCGAGCCGCTTCGTGCCGAGCCCGGGCGTGATGTACAGGCGAACGTGCATGCCGTACGTCTCGACCGCTTTCGGCTTGAGGTCAGGTTCCACCACCTCCTTCAACCAGTACGCGAGGTACTGCGCGACCGTCGGAGACTTGGTCGCCACCGGCCCCTTCTTCGCCTCGGAGTGAAGCTTGATCCACTTGTCGTGGACGTCTTCGCGGGTCTTGCCGTAGACGTACTTGCGCTTCTTCTTGCCGTCGGGGGTGGTGACCCAGGCGTAGGCGGCGAAGCCGTTCTTGTACGGGTAGATGGAGCCTTCGCCGTTGCCGCGCTTGCCGCTCATGCCGACCACTGCTCCTCAGCCTCACGGGCGAGCCGCTCGACGTACTCGTCGACCCAGCGGGGCAGGATGCGGCGGTTGCGCCCGTCCTTGATCGAGCGAATCTCGCCGGTGAGCACGAGCATCTTGGTCTTGGACAGTCCGTAGCCGAGCATCTGCGCGACTTCGGCGGTGGTGTGCCACTTCCTCGCGATCACGGTCGTGGTCATGACCAGGCGTCTCCTTCTTCGGCTTCCAGTTCGGCGCGTGCTTGGCGGGCGGTTTCGCGGTTGTGCTGGATATCGCGGGCGAGGTTGGCGGCGAGCCAGGATTCGCCGGGGGTGTGGCCATGGCCGGCGTAGGCCCAGTGCGCGAGGGTCAGGGTGGTGGCCTCTGGGTGGTCGTCGGGGTCGGGCAGGCCGAGGGCGGCGCGTTGCTGGGCGGCGCGGTAGTCGGCGCGGACCTGGCGCAGGGCACCGAGGGTGGTGGAGTACCGGCGGGACTTGGTGGAGAAGTGGCCGCGGAAGCCGAGCATGTGGGCCCACTGCCACAGCCGCCGGTCGGGGTAGAGCGCGTCGAGGTCCCAGCAGGCGCGGATCAGGCGGAGGGTGTGGTCGGGCAGGCCGGGGAGCTTGTCGAGTTCGGCGAGTTCGCCGATGCGGCGGTCGACGGTGCCCGTGGTCTCGGCGGCCTTGGTGGCGTACTTGGCCACGTAGGAAGCCACGGCCTGTTCGGTGAGGTCTTCGCCGCTGCCGAAGGCGCCGATGGGCTGAACGTCGAGCTGGGTGCCCCAGCGCAGAGTGCGGGCGGGCTGGTCGCCGACCGCGGGAAGGGTTACTTCGGCCCGTGCGGCGGCGGCGCGTAAGGCGTCGGTGAGCAGGTCGAGCGTCGCCCAGGACGGTGGTTCGGTGTCGGGACCCTCGGGCCCGTCGAAGCGGATGACGGCGTGGAAGTGGATGGCGCCGCGCTTCTGGTACTCGGCGACCTTGCCGTACGAGACGCGGAGTTGTTGGCGCAGGGCGCGTTGGGTGATGCCGGCCCGCTTGGCCAGCTCGCGCGGGAGGTAGATCGTCACGTAGCGCCAGAGGTGGCCTGCGTGGTTGTTCCACAGGACGGCGCCAGCGTAGTCGTAGGTTTCGGGGTCGAGCGCAGTGCCCAACTCGGCTGCTTCTTCGCTGTGGTGGGTGCCGCAGCGGCAGGGGCGGTGGCCGGGGCGGTTGTGGACGGGGCCGAAGGAGGGGGCAGTGAGGGTGGCGAAGACCCGCGGATGGTCCCGGACCGTGGTGGGGGTGCCTTTGGCCTCGTCGCCGGTCAGTCCGGCGCGGATGAGGTGGTAGGTGTCGCCGGCGTAGGTCCAGGCGCAGGAGGGGCAGCGGGAGGCGCGACGGTTGCCGCAGGCCACCCGGAGCCGCCCGCCGGGTTCGGTGTCGGTGGAGTAGGCGTGCAGGACGGTGCCGGTCGTGCGGTCGACGGTCTTCGTGGCCCCGGTGAGATGGATTGGGTCGGAGCAGCCGCCTGTGCGGCGGATCTGTTCTTCCCAGCGGTCGAAGCCGGGGGACCCGGTCACCCGGAGGAGATCCCCCAGGGTGGTCGGGTCCAGGCCCGCCAGGGTGGCGGCGTCACTCACGCGGATTCCTTTCGCCCGGAGCAGGCGGATCGGTGATCGGTCCAAGCGGCGACGAGTTCACGGGCCTGGTCATCCCCCTGAGCCTGGCGGGTCTTGCCACAGCCGCAGGCGTAGGAGGCGGTAGCCGGGCGGTAGGGGGAGGGCTTGGAGACGTGGACGCCGGGGCTGGCCGGCGTCGGGGTCAGGTCAGCCATGGTGATCACCGGCCCGAAGACGTCGCGGTGACGGCAGAGTGACGGGGCACGGTGCCGGTGCCCTGGCAGGTGCGGCAGGTGACGGTGAGGGTCTTACGCGTTCCGTCGGGGTTGGTCTGGCCGGTGGTGATGGCGACGGACGGGAAGTCGTCGCAGTCAGGACAGCGGCGACTGCGGGCAGGGGTGATCTCGGGCATGATGAGGAGTCCCTTTCGGGTCGGAGGATCTTGAAGGGGTCAGGCGCCCGGGGCGGCGGAAGTTTGGCGACCGAGGCCGCCCCGGGGGCCGCTCAGCGACCGGTCTGGTGGCTGTTCAGCAGCGAGCGGATGACGAGGGCGCAGACCGTCACGGAGACGGCTGTGATGGCAACGGCCAGGAGCATGGAGACCAGGACCGTGCCGACGACCAGGACCACCGCGGTCCCTCCCCCCACAGCGGCGACGAGCGTGCCGGGGGTGAGCTGTACCGAGGGCCGAGCGGTCGGAGCGGGCGTTGGAGTCTGGGACGGCGGAGCCGGGGTGACGGTGACCAGCTCATGCGCGGGCGAGACTCCCTGGCCCCTCACGATCGAGGCGGTGTCGGGGGCCGGGTACTTGGGCGTAAGCATCGCGGTGTCCTCCTGTCAGGGGTTGCAGTGGTGGGTGCGGGCGGCGAGTTCAGCGGCGGAGCGGTCGCGGTAGTCGGCGGAGAATCCACAGCCGGGGGCGGTGCAAGCGGCGGTGTGCTTGGTGCGTCCGTGGCCGTCGTAGTGGGAGCCGACCTGGACGGGGCCGATGCGGATCACGTCGTAGAAGCGGTTCGGGCGCGGCATCTATTAGCCCTCCCGGCCGACGAAGTCGTCGTTGTGGTCAGCAAGCCACTGCTGGATCTCGGGGTGTTCGTCGTCGGTGGCCTGGTTGATCGCAGACTCTCCGAGGCGCATGGCCTCAACGAGCTGATTGGCGCGGGTGAGTTCGGCGGCGCGTTCCAGCGCAGCGCGAGTGGAAGGGCGCATGAGCAGATCTCCTTGTCAGGTGAGTTGGGCGGTGATGGCGTCAGCCAGGAGGGGCGGGATGCCGAGGCGGGCGCGTAGGGTGTCGCGGTCGATCGGTGAGCCGGTGGTTGTCTGGTGGGTGTCGGCGATCTTCCTGGCGTGATCGAGCAGCGCCGGAGGAACCGCGGGAACCGAAGGGGCGGCAGGCTCAAATGCCGGAGCAACCGGTGCGGGCTCGGCAGGCAGCGCGGCGTCGGCCACCGCGGGCGCTGATTCCGGTGCGGCCGGAGCCGCGGGCGGGAGCGGTGCCGAAGCGGTCTCGGGTGTGCGGTCCAGCCTGGTCTCATCGACGGGGGTGTCGGCGGGTTCGGCTTCTGCCGGCGTTGTGGTGGGTGTGTGGGCGAGGAGGGTGCCGCCAAGGAAGGCCAGCGCGGGCCATCCAGCGACGAGGATGCGTAGCCAGGCCGGCACGGCGTTCAGGTCGAGGAGCCCGGCGGTGGCGATGTTCGCCCCCAGGGACGCGGCCAGCGCAATGACGAACCAGGTCCAAGCAGCACGTGCTGCCTGGTCGTTGGCGCGCAGGGAGCGAAGGCGGCGCCAGGCTGCGACGAAGAGAAGGTCGACGCTGACGGGGTAGGCCCAGGCTTTCCAGCCGTGCTGGCCGGCGGCTTCGGCGATGTCGTGGAGGTGGGCAAAGGACAGGGCACCGGCGATCACGGCCTGAACGAGCACGGCATCCAGGCGCAGTTTCGATCGCATCGCAGTACCTCCTTCCTGGTTTGGGCATGGCGGTGCCAGGGACGTGGCGTGAGGCGGTCAGGCCGACCGTGTGGGGTAGGGGCGTTATTCGACGACGGGCCGGGGCTTGATCAGCGAGGGCGCATCGTCCATCGACGGCTCGATGGGTGCGACCGGCCGGAACGGGGCCAGTGCGGGAAGGCCCGGCGTCAGGTGGGCGTAGGCGCGGCAGACCGCCGCAGCGTCCGCGGGCGAGGTCTCGGGGGTGCGGATGCGGGACCAGCCGCCGGAGGTGTCACCGGCGATCGCGACACCGGGCCGGTCCGCCTGAATCGTCGTGGCCGCGAACACTGCGTCGGGGGCGATGTCGCCCAGCCCCATCTCGGCGGTCTGCTTGTCATTGACCCGGTGGACGACCCGGCCGGTGAGCTGGGCACGGAGCATGGTGGCGCCCTTGCCGAGCTCAGAGCCGAAGCGCTGCCCGCAGACCTCCAGGTACATGCCGACCGCGCGCGCCATTTGCGCCAGCCGCACCATCTGCATCACCATCCGGTCCCGGCGTTCCTCGTCCTTCTTCGCGGCGACGAGGAACAGCTCGGCGACCTCGTCGACGAGGACCACCAGCGGTACTGGCCGTACGGCCGCGGGCAGGGCCCACAGGTCCGAGACATGATGCTCACTGAGCAGGTCGAAACGGTGCTCCATCTCCTCGACCAGCACGCCCAGTACCTGTGCCGCGCTTTCCGGCGTGGTCGCCAGCGCGGAGAGACGGGGGGCGTAAGAGCTGTGTTCCACCCCTCGCTTGCAGTCGATACCGATCAGGCCCACCGGGAGCTTGGCCAGGCCGGCGACGAGGTTGCGCTGATACATCGACTTGCCCGACTGATTCGCCCCCAGCGTCAGGCTGTGCGGGACCTGCCGGTAGTCGCGTGAGAAGACGGTGCCGTCATCGCGCAGTGCGACGGGGACGACCATGTCGGCAGCCTTGGCCCGCCGCGGCATCCGTACGCGCCCCAGCACGTCGTAGCCGGTCATCCGCAGCTCCACTACACCCGGCTTGGTCTCCACCACGCTGACGGAGTGGACACCCCACGCGTGCCGCAGTCGCTCGGAGGCCGCCGCCACATCCGCCGGTTCGAGGCCGGCCGGAAGGCGGAGGGAGACCCGCAGTCCGGTCGAAGTGCCCCGCACCCGGCGGACCTTCGGCGGGACCGGCTGCACCTCGCGACGGGCGACGTTGCGCGCCATGAACGCCCGCAGACGCGACGGCTGCACCGTCAGCCCACACACATCCATCGTCGAGCGGTACGTCACCGTGAACCGGCCCCAGGTGACCGGCAGACCCACCAGCGACCAGTAAACCCGCGGCGCACGGCCCTTCGCGTAACCGAGGCCACCCACGCCCGCTAAGGCGCCAGTCGCTTCGAGCACCGTGGTCAGGTCCGACATGGTCAGACCCCAGCCGTGATCGCGACCGCGCGGAACGAGATCCCGTGCCGCTTCTGCCCGTTGAACTCGTTCTCCCAGTCCCGAGCCTTCAGACCCACCACCGACACCGGAGTCCCCGGCGCCAGGCCCTCCGGGATACCGGTCTCCGGGACGGTCACCTGGTACAGGTTGCCCTCCCCGTCGTCGGAGATCAGCAGGCCCACCGTGGACAGACCCGCACCGGTCTCCCGGTCCACGGCCCGCTCACCGGTCTGCTTGTTCACGAGCTTCGGAGTCGGGGCGGTCGCGACGAACACCACAGCGGTCGAAGTGTCGATCTTGAACGAAGGCATGGGATCTCTCCTCATTTGGAGGGGCTGCGGCCGCCGAGCGCCGAACGTCGCCCCGTACGGAACAGCTTGTATAACCAAGCTGAGATGACCGTACGTCAGCTCACTTGGGTATACAAGTGGCTGGGTGCAGAAAAAAGGGGCCCAGAAGGCCCCCTGACGCTGAATCAGCTGGTCACGGCACGTCAATCACGTACCGAAAAACATGGCGATCGCAGGGGATGCGCGAGTCGAGGACTTCCACGATCGATCCATCCGCCACATGCGCAGCACGCCATACCCGAGCCAGCGGCACACCCGGAGGCATGCTCAGATCCTCGATCTCGTCGGGTGTCGGCATGCGAACGTCCAGGTCTTCAACGAACTGCGTGATCCTTTGCCCCACCGGACCGTTCGGATCCTCAACAAGGGCGCTCACGCCGCCGCGGATGCGGCGTGGTTCGGCGACCGCAGTACCCGCGAACAGCGCTGCCGGGTAGTAGCCGTCGCATAGCTGCATGGGCTCGTCGTCGACGAGGAACAGCCGCCGGCGAACGACCACTTCCTCCCCTTCGGTGAGCCCCAGGCGTTCCGCTACCTCTTGCGGTGCCGGCTGCAGTTCAACGCTCAGGATCCGCTGCTCGGGTCGGGCGCCCTGCGCGGCAACCTCCGCGTTGAAATTGCTCTTGCCCGTATTTCGCCGGTCTCGGAAGTTGGCCCCGGTCGACAGCATCTGCACGCGGGGGCGTGGTCGCACGATGGCACGGGCGCCCTGGCTGCTAACGACCAGCCCCTCAGCCTTCAGGAGGGCGATGCCCTTACGGACCGTAGGGCGAGTGGTCTGGTACTGCTTCGCGAGCGTGTTTTCGGAGGGGATCGGCTCCCCTGGTGGAAGGTCGCCCGCCGTGATCTGGTCTCGCAGGTCGTTCGCGATCTGCACGAACACATTCGGCTGAGCCATCGGGTCACCTCTACTTGATTACACAAGCGAGAGTACGACACCGGCATGCCGCAGTCACTCGAAGGACCACCCAGACCATCGTGTTACCCGGATCGCTACAACCGGACCCTGCGGCGGCTGCTCCCGGTACTGCACGTACTTGGATTGCAAGAGGGTGATGGGATGACCACGTCGTGAATCGTCCTCGATCACCTCCGCGTGGCCGTCAGCGCGTACCCACCAGAGGTGGGACCAGTCGTCGTCATATTGGTCGACGAGGGCGGCGACGCGGTCGTTTTCCCGGATGTTGCGCAGACGCCGCAGATCCCTGGTGCTCTTGGGCTTGTGATCCACCGCGAAGTAGAGCGCGTCACCTTCCGCGGCGAAGGTGACGGGAACGAGATGTGGCGTGCCGGATGCACTGGCCGTGGCCAGCCGGGCAACCGGCGAAGCCACGAACCTTTGGCGTGCGTCTTCAGGGCCCAGGTTCATGGCGTGACCGTACCCGCAGGGCCCTTCTTGATGCTGGTTGGCAGTTACTCGCCGCGTCAGTGGAAGAACCGTTGAACCGTTCAAGCTTCGATCCACGTGCGTCGATCGCGCGCGGCTATGTAGATCAGCTCGATTTCTTCAGGCGTGAGTGCTCCACTCAGCGGACCGAGGGCCGCGACCTCCTTGCCGCGGATGACACGCACATCATGCAACGTCGGCACCACGTCAACCCGCTTTGCCCCAACGAAGACGAGCGCCGGCTGGACCTCGACAGCGAAACCACATCTACGAGTGATCGCCCGGCCAGCGCGCAGTGCCTCATGCCGAGCCTTCCGGACGTATGGGCGAGCCTGGCCGTGGTTCACCTTCACCGAGTCGTCCCCAACCCAGACGCTGGCGTCACGGTGGTGCTTGGTGTTGATCGAGAACACCCCACCGGGGCCGATAAGCAGGTGGTCAATATCGACCTCTCGCGGCAGCGGGATGGAGTGCAGGACCCGCCAGCCGGACCTGGTGAGACGCGCAAGCTCACGTCCAATGTCGCGCTCTCCGGCCAAGCCCTTTCGCCAGGAATCAGCTTCGGTCTTCCTTCGTAGCAAACGCGCCACGATCAGTGCGAAGCGGCCGGGCGACACCTCCGCCAACTTCTGACGGAGTGCTTGCCCAGGCTGATTGAGCGCGAGGTCATCTGCGGCCGTCATCGGTGAAGGAGCTGGCTTCTGGGTGGCAGGGAGATAGATGGCGAGCGCCTGTCGGGCAGCAGCCTCATGCTCTGGCAGAAAGACCGTGACGATGCCGGATTTGCGATCCAACCAGGCGACGGTCGTGCCGTCCGGCAGGCTCACGTAGACCCGATCATGTCCGTATCGCTTCCACGCAGACACGCGTAAGTCACTCAAGCTCCGACCCCCAAGATGTCAGGCAGTGTCGACACTATGAGAGCAGCCCAGCGTGGCCCGAGGAAGCCGTACCACTGCTCGCTATGCCCCTCTGAGTCTCCGCTGCTTGACCCCTTTCCAAGAGCGGACCTCCCGCGGTAGCCACAAGCCCGTCGCATGGCAGAGCTGTTACAGGTTTCTCTACCTCATCAAGCCCCGCCCTTCGGCCGGGGAAGGGGGCAGGGAGGTGGGGGAGGAAGAGCACTCCGGGGGCTCTCGCGGGTGGTGCCGTTTCCTTGCCGGGTCTCCGGATGCCGATCGCGCGGTATCAGCCCGTTGAGTCCGTGGAGTGCCGATCGGGGCCAGCAGCAAGCGTGTACCTCGTTGGTCAGCTTCTCGCGGCTCGGTCCCGCGGGAGGGCCTACGGCTTGTGGCTCTGGCCTTGTGGGTGCTCGTGCCTCCGGCATCCGGCGCGCAGGCCAACGGCTTGACAGCCGCCGCTACGAATCACACCCCACCGGCCCGCCAAGCGGGCCGGCGCGGGCTCGGGGACTGGGGGCGACGCTCCTGCCTTCGGCCCGCTCCGCCCCCGCCCCCGGCCCCGCGCCACCACAGTTGCCACGGGGTGATCCGCTAGACGCTTTGTCCCGCCCAAAGCAGCGCCGGACCGGGCAGACACCCCACCGGCCAACGCCACCACCGACGCCACCCGCCAGCCCGGCCGCAGTCACCCACCATCAGGACGAGCTGAGCAGCCACGAAGGCGCCCGTGCTCAGAGGCAGGTCCAGGCGGGGAGCCCCGAGGGCGGCGAGCAAGTGCGAAGAAGTAGGTGGTGAGGTGGGGCGGAAGCGGTGAGCGGTTTACATGGCGGGCGCACTGCCGACCGTGCCATAGGTCTTGGTTACGTCGACAAGAGCTGGCTACGGGAGGAGTGGGGTCAGGGAGGCCGAGCGCTCCGGGCATCCAGGCCGGCATGAGCGAATCGCCGTACCGCCACCGTCGCGGATGCGAGCGCGTAAGCGGACCGAGCCCTGATGCGCGGCTGAGGGGGAGCAATCTGCTGCCGCGATGTGGCTCAGCCCGTCATGGGCGCTCCGCTAACTAACCCACCGTCGTTGTGTCAGGCCAAGGGCAGGGCTGGTCACCTAAGGGCCGCCCCTAAATGGTGTCCACCAGCTTCGCCAGGCATGTCCAGTAGCTGTCAATCGGCGATCGGAATTCCTTTACCTCCTGTGAAGGCCTTTGTGATTCCGAGCCATTTGCTGCACTCTCCCAAATCTGGTTGAGGCACGTTTGGAAGCTGCTGCCACAAATGCAAAAAAAGAATGATCGCCATACTCAGCGTCTGCATTCCTTTAAGTCCCGAGCCTGTAATTAATTGAGGAAGTTCGGGCGGCACCCCCTTCACCTCCGCAAGCGCCTCAGCGACGATCTCCTCCTCGTAGCGAAGGAATAGATCTGTTGCGAGCACCCCGGGTGCCCCATGTGTCTGCTCCGACCAGGTCGAGAACAGCAACTCATACTGCGGCACCCGCATCGGGTCTGGTGACGACTCGGCTAGGGCACGGGTCGTCTTCCCACTCCAGCTTGTTCGCCAGCGTACCGTCCCATCAGCTCGCGGTGCCATCCTGAAATCAGTGCAACGGTCGAGAAAATCCTTAACGCTCAGCTCCCATGGAGACCCCGAAGGGCGCCCCCGCGTCTTCTCGAACTCGATGCGGCGTGACTCTGCAAGGAAGTACTGGAGTAGGCCAAAGTTACTGTAAATTCTCTGCGCTTCTCGGCGATCGGCGAACGATCCCAAGTGCTCCATGTTCACAAGCAACTCAAACAACTGGCGCGCAACGGGGGTGGCATATTCCCAGTGGCCCGCATCGACCAGGAGTTGAGCAGACTTCAAGCCTTTGATTCCGCGCCGAAGGACGTACCCATCAAGATGAATTGCGGTGTTATCCGCATCGGCCGCCGCATCGGCAGCCTGCTCTGCAACGGCAGTTATCTCGGCCACGACATCGAAGAGGGGACGCTTCCTCGGATCCTGACTGCCGCCTGCCCGCTTCGAGCTGCCAGCATCGGCGACGTTGCGCTCCTCACTGCTAGCCATTTCCGTACCTTAGCTGCGCCCTTGAGGGCTTGACAGCCGATTTGTTACTTCGGGCGCCCAAGACGAAGAGCTGAGGTGTCTGTCGCTCAACTCAGCCGCTCGCCATGCGGGCGGCCATTCACGCAGCCCAGGAAGCGCCGCACTCTCAACAGAAGGTCATCGTGCCCGGTGCGGGGAGGCACGGCGAAGGCCGGGCAGTCGCGGTAGGCGGACAAAGCGACGGTTCCTGAACCTACGGTGACGTTGCCGCCACGACAGCCCTCAAGACCGGTGCACGGCGTGTAGGGCACCGACGCCGGCTCGGCACTCAGGAGACTACGGCGCGGTGATGTCAAGCTCCATCTTGTTGCCGGATCAAGATCCGCAGCACTGTACGGGCTGCTCTTCTGCGGTGCGGACTCTTGGCAAATACTGCGGTCAAGGCGAGCGCCACGAGGAGGCTGACGTACGCCAGGCCGGTGATGGCTACCACCACAACACCGATTGGGAGAACGGAGAAAGGCATAGCAAGCAGCACGCGAACGAGGGTCGGTCGCGCCTGTCCTTCCATGCCCGGCAAGGTGTCACGGGAACCTGCCCCGACCTGGCAGGTGGCAAAAAACGCTCGGCTGCGATCGAACGCTCTCCCAGGGCCCACGCTCTCACCTAGGTTGCCAAACATGAGGGAGGACACGCAGTCTCGCCGATTGCCGTGCAGCGAGAACACGAGCCCGCAGCGAGGTGGGGAGGTTCGCCGGTGTCAGGGAACCGGGGCAATACAGCAGCGGAGTACAGCAACCACAGTGACTGCTGCCGCCCTCCAACGCACCCGAGCAGCCGGGTCGTCAGGCCAGCAGACCTCACCAACCACCCTGCCGGTAGTTCGCAACGAGGGGGTCAGGGGTTCGAATCCCCTCAGGTCCACAGCGTGTCAAAGCCCCCACCGGGGAAATCCGGTGGGGGCTTTTTCGTGTGGTGGGGCAGGCGGCGGGGGCTGGGGTGAAGTGGTGGGCGGGGTGGGGTCGGTGGGGGACGGCCCGGGGAACTCGGGGATCGGGACGGCCGGTTCGTCGTCGCGGTGTGGGTCAGGGGTGGAGGAAGGTCAGGACGGAGTCGGTCTGGCCGAGGAGGGCGTGGCCGGCGTCGGGGAGGAGGCGCACGGTGGCGTGGGGGAGGCAGTGGCGGATGCGGCGGGCGGTTTCGGTGGAGTCGAACATGACGTCGCGGCGGCCGGCCGTCACCAGGACGGGCATGGTCAGGCGGCGCAGCGCGCTGTCGGGGAAGACGGGCAGCCGCTCGGTGCGCGGGTTGAAGTGGGAGAAGGTCAGCAGCACCTGGTCGAGGACCGGCCGGGCCTCCGGTGTGTGCAGGCCGGTGGCGGCGCGGACCGACCGGCGGGCGCCCCAGCGGCCGAAGGGGCGCAGCAGCAGGGCCTTGAACAGCCAGCCGGTCTTCTGCTTCCCGACTCCGCCGGGGCACAGCAGGGCCAGGCGGGTCACCCGTTCCGGGTGGCGGGTGGTGTAGTCCAGCGCCAGCCAGCCGCCGAGGGACATCCCGACGATCGCGGTGCGGGTGATCCCGAGGCCCGCCAGGACGTCGTCCAGCCACCGGGCGTGGGCGTCGGAGGCCAACGGCGGGCGGGACGGCGCGCTCAGGCCCGGCTCGCCGATGAGGTCGAGGGCGTAGGTGCGCAGGTGCCGCGACCAGGTGGCGATGTCGTCCCGCCAGTTCGTCGCGTTCGCTCCGGAGCCGTGCAGCAGCAGGACGGGCGGGGCGTCCGGGGGGCCGGAGACGACGACGAAGGTCTCGCCCTCACGGGTCGGCACCCGCACCTGCTCGGCGGGGACCGGCCAGTCGCGCAGCTGCTCCTGGTAGCGACGGCGGAGCTCGTGCGCGCCGGCCTCGGACTTGTAGAGCGCGCTCATGAGGTGAGCACCCCCTCCAGGTAGTCGAACAGCCGGGCGGTGTCGGCCAGCCCGCCCAGGACGATGACCTTCATCCGCGACCGCTCGGCGTCGTAGGCCGTCTCGATCCGCAGGGGATCGTCCCCCGGGCCGCGGTGGGCGGCCGCGCCCATCAGGAGGGTGGTCACGCGGTGGGCCGTCGCGGCGCCGACCGCCTCGATCTCCACGATGCTCGACACCTCGGTGTGCCGGGGGCGCCCGGCCGGGTCGCCGGGGGCGCTCGCCGGGCGGCCGGTGAACGCTTCGAGGTCCTCGTGCGCGATCCGGTACTGCTTGCCGATGCGGACCGCGGGGAGCCGGCCGTCCCGTACGTAGTTGCGGATGGTGCGGACGTGCAGACCCAGCCGCTCGGCGACCTGTTCCACGGAGTAGAAGCTGTCTTCCATGGAATTACCCTATCTTCCCGCGTGGTGCGCTGAATAGGGAAGTTTGCGGAAAGTTGGGGAAGGGTGGGGCAGGGGGCAGGGGCAGGGGGTCAGCGGGTGAAGGTGCGGGAGGTGAGGCGGATGCCGTGTCTGGCGAGGTAGGTGAGGGGGTTGATGTCCGAGCCGTAGCGGCGGTTCCTGCGCACCTCGAAGTGGAGGTGGGGGCCGGTGACGCGGCCGGTGGCGCCGCTGTAGCCGAGGCGGGTGCGGGCGCGGACCTTCTGGCCGGGGCGGACGGTGATGCGCGAGAGGTGGCCGAAGAGGACGTAGCGGCCGTCCGTCATCCGGATCGTCACGGCCTTGCCGTAGGCGCCCGACCTGCGGGCGAGGACGACGGTGCCGGAGCCCACGGAGCGGACCCGGGTGCCGGAGCGGACGGCGAGGTCGATGCCGGTGTGGTGGCCGGCGCGCCAGGCGCCGCGGGCGCCGTAGGGGGAGCTGATGCGGAAGTGGGAGGGCGTGGGGTGGGCCCAGGTGCCGGCGGGGGCGGCGTGGGCCTCCTGGGGCACCGTCAGGGGGAGGGCGGAGCCCATGGCCGCCGTGGCTATGGCGTGGAGCAGCAGTCTGCGCAGCGGGGGGCGTTGGCGGAAGGTGGTCATAGTTGAAGGCCACGCCTTGTGACGGGTGGTCGCATCCCGGGGCGGGCCACCGGGCGGCCGAACGGGTGGCCGGACGGGGGGCGGTTCGGCCCGGTGGGTGAGTCTTGTCGGGGTGGGCGCCCGAGGGGGGATGGGGGCGGTGCGGGGTGTCGGTCGGGTGAGGGGCACGGGGGCCGCAGGGCCCTGGACCTGCGGGGGTGACGGCCCGGGCGTAGCCGGCCTGCCGTCCTGAAGGGGCCGGGCGGCTCAGCCCCGTAGGCGTTCGACGGCCTTGAGGACCGCGCCGGTGCCGTCCTCGGTGGCGAGGCGGTGGGCGGCCCCGGCGGCGTGGCGGCGGCGTTCGGGGGCGGCGGTGGCCTGGGTGAGGGCGTGGGCCAGGCGGTCGGCGGACAGCTCGGGGAAGGGGATCGGGGCGGTGGCCGCGCCCAGGGCGGCCAGGCGGTGGGCCCAGAAGGGCTGGTCGGCGGTGACCGGGACCGGGACGGTGGGGACGCCCGCGCGCAGGCCCGCGGCGGCGGTGCCCGCGCCGCAGTGGTGCACCACGGCGGCCGTCCGGGGGAAGAGCAGGGCGTGCGGGACGTCGCCGATGGTGAGGACGTCGGCGTGGCCGCCCGTGTGGCGGGTGGTCAGCCCGGCCCAGCCGGACTGCAGGATGCCGCGGAGCCCGGCCCGGCGCAGGGCGCGTACCGCGAGGTCGCCGAGGCGCTCGCCGTCGCCGGCCGCCATGCTGCCGAAGCCGAGGAAGACCGGGGGCGGGCCGGCGGCGAGGAAGTCCTCGACAACGGGCGGGAGTTGGGCCTCCGGCGCGTGCCAGGGCCACCAGTTCCCGACCACCTCCAGGCCGGGGCGCCAGTCCGCGGGGCGGGGCACCAGGACCTCGCTGAAGCCGTGCAGGACCGGCCGGCCGGCGGCTTCGGCGCGGCGGCGGACGGCGCGGGGGGTGGCCGGCGGCAGGCCGAGGCGGGTCCGGAGGGCGGCCGTCGCGCCGGCGTAGAGGCGGTCGATGACGCGGAGCGAGAGGCGGCCGGCGGCGCGGTTGCCCCAGCGGCCCAGTGAGCGGCCGCCGCCGACGACCGGGGCGAAGTCGCCGGTCGGGGCGCCGGGCACCAGCGGCAGGTCCAGGGACGGGATGTCCAGCGCCTCGGCGAGGTGGTGGCCGAGCGGCGCGGTGGTGGCGGAGAGCAGGAGGAGGGCGGTGTCGTCGTGGGCGGCGTCGGCGATCCCGCCGCCGAGTTCCTCGATGAAGGCGGCGGCCCGGCGCAGGAGGGCGCGCCTGCTGCCGGGGCCGGCGGGCCGCGCCGGGCCGGCGGGGTCGGGGCGGTGGGCGCGGGGGTCGGCCGGCAGCGGGCGGAACTCCAGGCCGGCGGCGCGTACGAGGCCGGCGTAGGTGTCGTGGGTGGCGAGGACGACCTCGTGGCCGGCCGCGCGGAGCCGGGCGCCCACGCCGGTGTACGGGGCGACGTCGCCGTACGACCCGGCGGCGGTGATGAGGATCTTCTCGGGCATGGGGCGGTCCGCCTTCCGGGCAGGGGATGCGGGGGTGGATGGGGCGTCGGCCTCAGGGGGCCGGGGGAGGGAGGTCTTGGGTGGCTTCGGGCGTCGCTGTTGGGGGCCTCGGGGCGGCGTCGGGCAGACCCCGTACGGCTCCTGCGGACCCCGTACGGCCCCTGCGGACCCGGGGCGGTCCGGTGCGGCCTGGGGCGGGCCCTGGGCTGAGCCCGCGTCAGTCCCCGTGGGCCGAGGCGGCGTGGCGTACGGCGTTGGCGTGGATGGCCGTGTGCAGGTACGGGGCGAGGCCGGGGCGTTGTTCGGTGGCCGGGACGATCAGGGCGAAGGCGCGGGGGTCGGTGACGAAGCCGTCGGCGATCCGGCCGTGCACGTCGGTGGGGCAGGGGGTGAACCAGCGGGCGAGGTGCTGGCGGTGCTCCTCGGCGAGGTCCATGGCGCGTGTGCCGTCCGCGGGCTCCTCGGCGTCGAAGGCGGCGGTGAGCCGACGGCGCCACGCGGCGGCCTCGGCCATGATCGCGGCCCAGTCCTCCTTGGAGTGCGCGGCGGCCCGTGCCATCGAGTGCCGGTAGCTCTCGCGGTGCTGCCACTTCAGGTGGGCCTGGGTGGCGTAGGTGAGGTCGAAGGTCACCTCGCCGAAGACCTCGAACCGCTCCTCGGGGGTCAGCTCCACGCCGGTCTGCTGGACCTCCATGGCGTGTTCGGCGACCTCGACCAGCCGTTGCAGGGCGGCGATCTGGTCGGTGAGGAGGCGGTGGCGGGCGCGGAGCTGGTCGAGGGCGTTGGCCTGCGGGTCCGCCAGGATGGTGGCGATCTCGTCGAGGGGGAAGCCGAGTTCCCGGTAGAAGAGGATCTGCTGCAGCCGGGCGAGGTCGGCGTCGCTGTAGAGGCGGTAGCCGGCGGGGCTGCGGTCGCCGGGGGAGAGCAGTCCGGCCTCGTCGTAGTGGTGCAGGGTGCGCACCGTGATGCCCGCGAAGCGGGAGACCTGCCCGACCGAGTAGCTCATCGCAGTGCCCTTCGTCCCGTGGTGTCCGGCCGGCCCGCCCTTCCGGAGGGTGTCACCGGTGGCGGGGCGGCCGTTCTCCAGGCTGGGGCCTGACGTGGCGTGAGGGTCAAGCGCGGCGCGGTGCGGTACGGGCGGTGGGAGCGAGGCGGGGCGAGCAGCCGGGGACCCGCCCCGTCCGGCTCACCCGCCCGGCTCACCCGCCCGGCTCACCCGTCCGGGTACCGGTCCTGCAGCACCGAGTTCACCAGCGCCTGGACGTCCTCGCGGTCCAGGCCCTCCGTGCGGGCCCGGTCCATCCAGGAGCGCAGCTCCTCGCGCAGCAGGGCGTCCGCCGCGGACTCGGGGCGGGCGAGGGTGCGGCTGACGAAGGTGCCGAGGCCGGGGCGGGGTTCGACCAGGCCCTCGCGCTCCAGTTCGCGGTACGCCTTGAGGGTCGTATTGGGGTTGACCTTGGTCGAGGCGGCGACCTGCGCGGCGGTCGGCAGGCGGTCGCCCTCCACCAGGATGCCCAACCGCAGTGCCTGCTGGACCTGTTGGACGATCTGGAGGTAGGTGGCGACGCCGCTGCGGCGGTCGATGCGGAACTCGACGGCGCTCACCACCTCTCTGCTTCTTCCGCCGGTGCCGACCGGCGTGCCGCCGGGACCGTGCTGCCCGACCGCTTGATGATCGGGCTGGTCCTGCCGGGTGTCAAAGCGCCGCCCGGGGTGTTCCCCGTACGGGAGGTACCCGGGGGCCGGCGCCCGTGCCGCCCGCCGCGCTCCGCCCCGTTCAGAGCGGCCGCCGCTGTGCCCGCCACACCACGCAGCCGAGGACCACGGCCGTCAGCGCCAGCAGGATCCCCGCGCCCAGCCACTGCATTCCCGCCATCTGCCCGTAGTCGAAGTACTGGGTCACCCGGTTGACGATGCCCAGCCTGGCCCGGCAGGCCCCGGAGTCACCGCCGACGCAGGTGCCGAAGCCGTAGAGCCTGCCGTCCGCGGTGGACACCCAGTCGTCGATCCGTACGGAGCCGGCCGGCAGCCGGGGGCCGTCGCCGTTGTACGGGTAGCTGACGCTGCGCAGCGTGCCCAGGACGGGGCGCACCTTCTCGTCCCAGACCAGGGCGAAGGCGGCGGTGAACACGAAGGTGGCCGCCATCGCCGCGGTCACCCGCCGGATCAGCACGCCGAGGGCGATGCCGCAGGCGGCCAGGAACAGGGTCTTGGCGACCGGGACCGGCCCGGTGGTGTCGAAGGCGCCGCTCTGCAGCCAGTCGCCGTCGCCGACCAGGGCGTGGGCCGGTGTCCACAGCCAGGTGAAGGCGGCCGACAGCAGGGCGGAGCACGCCGCGACCAGGGCCAGCGGCAGGCCGAGGGTGGCGGCGATCCAGCGGCCGCGGCTCGCCGACTGCGTGGTGACCAGCTTGACCGTGCCGCGCTCCTGCTCGCCCGCGATCAGCGGCGCGCCGAGGAAGATCCCGGCGAGCACCGGCAGCAGCTCCAGGATCTGGATGTCGTTCTTGAACATCGCGCCGAAGCTGTTCTGGAAGTCCGTGGCGACCCGCCCGCCGGCCGGTGCCGAGGCGCCGTGGGCGTGCAGGAAGTCCATCAGGCCGAGGCGCTGGTAGGCGAAGGTGGCGCAGCCCGCGACGGTGATCAGCAGGGCGGCGCGCAGCAGGGCGCGGTGCCGGTGCCAGACCAGCCAGGGCAGGCCGTGCAGCAGGCCGCGGCGGACGGCGGGCGCCGGGGCGGCGTCGTCCGCCGTCCCGGCCGGTGCGCCGGTGGCGCGGGTCCGGGTCACGCGGCGGCCTCCCGCGGGCCGTCGATCCGGGCCTCGTCCGCGATCAGGGTGGGGGCCTCGGGTGAGCGCAGGTAGGCCAGCAGGACCTCCTCCAGGCTCGGGGACAGCGTTTCCCAGGTGTCGCCGAGGGGGCCGTGCGGCCGGACCAGGGCGCTGAACTGCCGCCCGCTGACCCGGGATTCGACCACGGTGTGCCGCTGGAGCAGCTCCGCCGGCACCCCGCCGTCGCCGTCGGCCACGCCCGTCACCAGCAGGTGCGCGGGCACCAGCTCCTCGGTCTGGCCGGCCATCCGCAGCCGGCCTTCGGCGAGGACGAGGAGGTAGTCGCACATGACCTCCATCTCGGCGAGCATGTGGGACGACATCAGGACCGTCGTGCCGTGCTCGGCGGCCTCGGCCATCAGCAGCCCGGACAGCTCGTGCCGGGCGAGCGGGTCGAGGTCGGACATCGGCTCGTCGAGCAGCAGCAGCTCGGGCCGCTTGCCGAAGGCGAGGGCGAAGGCGACGCGGGTGCGCTGGCCGCCCGACAGGGTGCCGATCCGCGCGTCGAACGGCACGTTCCCCGACCGGACGATCCGCTCGGCCAGCGGCTGGTCCCAGCGCGGGTTGAGCTCGCGGCCCAGACGCAGCGTCTCGGCGACGGTGAAGCGCGGGTAGAGGGGCTTGTCCTGGGCGAGGAAGGCGACCCGCTGGAGGACGGCCGGGTCGGAGACCGGGACGCCGAACAGCTTCAGCGTGCCGGTGGTCGGCTGCACCAGCCGGGTCGCGGTGCCCAGGAACGTGCTCTTGCCCGCGCCGTTGGGGCCGACGAGGGCGCAGATGTGGCCGGCGGGGAGCCGGAAGGAGCAGTCCCGCAGCGCCCAGCCGCGCCGGTACCGCTTCCCCAGTCCTTCGGCCTCGATGGCCCACGGGCTCGGGTCGCTCACCCGGATCCCCCCCTTTAGCTAGTTGATTAGTGGAATGAGTATGGGGAGCAGCCGGGAGGCGTGTCAACAAAGGACCGCGGGGGCGGTGGGCGAGAGGCGGCCGCGCCGGCCGGGCCGCGGGGCGCCGAAGGCCCCCTCAGCCGGCCGTGACCAGCGACTTCGCCATGCACCGGCTGTCGTCGTAGGTCCGGTACAGGCCGAACTTCTTGACCATCACATAGCCGCTGGAGGCGTACAGCTCCAGCGCCTCGGGCTGCTTGGTGCCGGTCTCCAGCACCATGCGGGAGCGTCCCGCGGCCCGCGCGTCCGCTTCCAGGGCGGCCAGGATCCGCCGGGCCAGGCCCCGCCCGCGCGCCTCCGGGAGCACGAACATCCGCTTGATCTCGGCGTCGCCCACCGAGTACCCCTCGGCCGCGTCCTCCTGCCGCCGCCAGCCGCCGGTGGCCAGCGGGCGGCCGCCGTCGTAGGCGATCAGGTACGCGCCGTGCGGCGGGGTGAACATCTCCGGGGAGAGCGGGGTGATGTCGCCGTCGTCGCCGTAGCGCCGGGCGTACTCCTGCTGCACCAGCGCGTCGAGGGCGACCGCGTCGGGGTGGTCATAGCGGGACGGGCGTATCTCCATTCCAGAAAGCGTACGGGCGAGCGGGCGCGCGGCGCGATCAGGTTCCGGGATGGGTATCGTGCCCGGATGCTCACCGTGACCACCGTGAATGTGAACGGCCTGCGGGCCGCCGCCAAGAAGGGCTTCGTGCCGTGGCTGGCGGAGACCGAGGCCGACGTGCTGTGCCTGCAGGAGGTGCGGGCCGAGACCGCCCAGCTCCCCGACGAGGTGCGCGAGCCCGCGGGGTGGCACACCGTGCACGCCCCGGCGGCGGCCAAGGGCCGGGCCGGGGTCTCGCTCTGCACCCGGCGCGAGCCCGAGCGGGTCCGGGTGGGCTTCGGGTCGGCGGAGTTCGACGACAGCGGGCGCTACGTCGAGGCGGACCTGCCCGGCGTGACCGTCGCCAGCCTCTACCTGCCCTCCGGCGAGGTCGGCACCGAGCGGCAGGACGAGAAGGAACGCTTCCTGGCGGAGTTCCTGCCCTACCTCACCGGCCTGCGCGAGCGGGCCGCGGCGGACGGCCGCGAGGTGGTCGTCTGCGGCGACTGGAACATCGCCCACCAGGAGGCCGACCTCAAGAACTGGAAGGCCAACCGGAAGAAGTCCGGCTTCCTCCCGGAGGAGCGGGCCTGGCTGACCGATGTCCTCGACGAGCACCGCGGCGGCTACGTGGACGTCGTCCGCAGCCTGCACCCGGACACCGAGGGCCCGTACTCGTGGTGGTCCTACCGCGGCCGCGCCTTCGACAACGACGCGGGCTGGCGCATCGACTACCAGATGGCCACCCCCGGCCTCGCCCGCCGCGCCCTGAAGTCCTGGGTGGAACGCGCGACGTCCTACGACCAGCGCTGGAGCGACCACGCGCCGGTGACGGTGGTCTACGGGGACTGAGCGGGGGTGACGGGTCGCGCGGGGTGCGCCGGCGGGGCGGGGCGCTCCTCGGCGGCCGCGTGCTCCTCGCTGTCCGGCACGGGCAGGCGCATCCCACGCGACTCGGCGACCCGCAGCGCGTCGACCAGGCACTCGGCGAGGCGGATCCCGGCGTACCGCACCTCGGCGTGCGGAGACAGCGGGTCGCTCAGCAGTCTGCGCGCCTCCCCGAGCACGTCCTCGCCCATGGAGAGCTGTACCTCCTCCATCTCGTCGGCCAGCCCGGAAAGCATGCTCGATCCGCTGTCGGTGCTGAGATAGCAGGCATTCCCGGCCTCCGACGTCCAGGGCAGTAAGCGGGGCATGCGTCCGGTCGGGCCGGTGGCAGGGCCCGTCTCCTTCTGTCCGTCGGCGCCTGTTCCGCGCATGGCTTCGGTCCCCTTCGTCCGTGATCGGTAAGGGGACCGTAGGAGCGCCCGGCGGGAGAACCCACACGCGCGGAGCGGTAGTTCAGCGGGCGGGTCGACCGGACTACCACGCTCCGTGGTAGCTCAGGGCTGTCCCGTCACCCCTGGCGGGCGCACGACGGATTACGGGACAGTCCTCAGCCGGCGATGCCCAGGTGGGCGGCCATACTCCGCATGTCCTTTGTCAGCGTGCGCTTACGGGTCCGGAGAATGCCCTGCATCACGCGCCGCGCCATGGGCTGATGCGTCAGCCACACGTCAGCGGTGTCCCGGAGGTGGACCAGTTCGTCCATGGCGTCCTGATGGGAGCCCACGAGGAGATGGGCGTGCGCCACGTCCAGCCTGTGGCGCCCCCAGTTGTTGCTGCTCAGCCGCCCCACGTTCGTCGTCGCCCTGCTGCTCAGGGGGCCCTCGTCCGCGCGCCGGAGGACACCGCGTGCGTCGCCGGTCAGCGCCAGGTCCTCCACGGCCTTCGCCTCGGCCGTGACAGGCCCGAAGCTGCCCCAGTGCGAGGGGAAGCGGGTGTGTTCCCGGTCCAGTGCTCCACCGGCGGTGGCGGCCATCCGGCGCGCGTGCTTCGCCACGTCGGGCCGGTTGTTCCGGCACGCGGCGGCAGCGACCCGCAGCCACAGTTCGCCCCAGACGGCGAGCTGCGCGGGCTTCGCCTCCGACATCCGCGGTTCGACCTCCGCCGCGGTCCGCGCCGCCAGCTGCTCGCTCTCGTCGAAGCGGTCCTGGCGCAGGAGCAGCCAGCACAGTCCCACGACTCCCGTCGCCGCCAGCTGGGTCTTTCCGGTCTCGCGGGCGAGCCGTATCGCTTCGGCCAGTGCGTAGTACGCCATGTCGTACTGCCGGACCTGCGTCAGGTACTTGCCGGTGAGCAGGAGCGCGTGCGCCTGCGCGATCATCGCGTGTCGCTTCTCTTCCCCCTCCAGGGCGGACACCGCGGCCTCGGAGCCGAGGAGGAGCGGGGGGAGGCGCTTGGCGACAGCGTCGTACCGGTCCGCCTGGTAGAGCGCGTGACCGTCCTGAACGCCCTGCCGGATCACTGATGGTGCCTCGGCTTCACCGGGCTCCGACAGGGGGGCGGACAGCCCCAGAGGCGGCATGAGGGCGCGCCTCAGTTCAGCGAGGTTCCGGCGGTTCACTTCGTCCTGCAGGCCGACCACGGACCTCGGCGCCTCGCTGGCGAACAGCGCGGAGGTGGTGACTCCCAGCGCGCCGGCCAGGGCGGCCATGGTGTCCATGCTGACGTGCCCGCCCTGTTCCGCCTTGCGTACGGTGCTCAGCGAGAGGCCCGCCGCTTCGGCCAGCCCTTCTTGATTCAGTCCAGCGGTCCGGCGGTACTTCCTGACGTTGTCGGCCAAGCCTGTGGACATCGGCACTCACCTCGCCACCAGCGTATGCCCGTTGCGTCCCTGCGTGGCGCGATCGGGAACCGCTGAACGCCGGCCGAACCACGGACGCGAAAGACTTGCTGACCGGGCATCAACTGCGGTGTAGGCACCGCGCCGTGGGGCGCGGCCGCGCCCACCCCGTGCCCGCCGTCACTCGCCTTTTGTGTCCTGTTCCGGGAGCCACCGTGCCAGTTCCGCGCGGACGCGGCGGTCCATGGCCATGGAGAGTTCGGCTTCGACGACGCCCTTGGTGAGGGGGCGGAGTTTTTCGATGGTCTCGGCGATGCGGGTGACCTCGTGGGGGGCGGGGGGCTCGGCGGTGGCGGGGCGGGTGAGGACGTCGGGCAGGATGTGGGCGCGGATGAGGGTGGCGAAGAGGTCGGCGAGGGCGTCGGCGTGGGCGCGTACCTGGCGGCCGGCTTCGAGGACGGCGGCCAGCGGGACGCCCCGGTCGACGAGTTCGGTGGAGGCGTCCAGCAGGCGGCGGCTGATGTGGACGAACTCGTCGCCGTCGACGGCGAGGTAGCCGATGTCCAGGGACGCGGTGAGGTTCTCGGCGTTGATGTCCTCGCTGAAGTGGTCGGCGAGTTCCTCGGGGGTGAGGCGGACCGGGGTCTCCTCGGACCAGGGCGGGACGAGGGGGTGCTCCAGGCCGAGCAGTTCGCCCACGTCGCGGCCGGTGTCGAAGGCCGAGAGGAGTTCCGCGATGCCGCCGAGGGTGTGGCCGCGGTCCAGGAGGGCGCCGATGGTGCGCAGGCGGGCCAGGTGGTGCTCGTTGTACCAGGCGATCCGGCCCTCGCGGCGCGGCGGCGGGATGAGCTTGCGCTCGCGGTAGAAGCGCAGCGTACGGACGGTGATGCCGGCTTCCCGGGCCAGCTCGGGCATGCGGAATTCGCGGGCCGGGGCGGGGGCGTCGGGTGCCGTGCGCGCGTCCTGGGGGTTCTCGTTCGCTGCCACGGGTTCAGCCTATGCCGGGGGTACGGCGCCGGGCCGGTGGGCAACTGGCGGTAACTTCCTGCCGCCCGACCCCTACCGCTCGGTATGCCGCTGCCCTTACGCTCCCATTGCGCCAGTGATTACTGGCGTGATTGACGAGGGCGGCCGTGGCGCCGGATGTCACGGCATCGAAGATGGCAGGGAACGACGTCGGACTCGGGAGGCGGCGGGATGGCCGAGCGCGAGCGCAGGCATGTGCGGGTTGCGGTGATCGGATCGGGATTCGGTGGGCTGGGCGCGGCCGTCCGGCTGCGACGCGAGGGGATCACCGACTTCGTGATCCTGGAGCGGGCCGGTGCGGTGGGCGGCACCTGGCGGGACAACACCTATCCGGGATGCGCGTGCGATGTGCCCTCGCACCTGTACTCCTTCTCTTTCGCGCCCAACCCGGAGTGGCCGCGCAACTTCTCCGGGCAGCCGCACATCCGCGCCTACCTGGAGCGGATCGCCGACACCTTCGGGCTGCGCGAGCACCTGCGCTTCCACGCAGAGGTGCTCGGCATGCGCTGGGACGCGCAGGCGCTGCACTGGGAGGTGGAGACCGCCGACGGGCAGCTGACCGCGGACGTCGTGGTGTCCGCGACCGGCCCGCTGTCGGACCCCAAGATCCCGGCGATCCCGGGCCTGGACACCTTCCCCGGCACGGTCGCGCACTCCGCCCGCTGGGACCACGACACCGACCTGCGCGGCAAGCGCGTCGCCATGATCGGCACCGGCGCCTCGGCGATCCAGATCGTGCCGGCCCTCCAGCCGGACGTGGCGCGGCTGACCCTCTTCCAGCGCACCCCGCCCTGGGTGCTGCCGCGCGCCGACCGCAGGATCACCGCGGCCGAGCAGTGGCTGCACAGCACGTTCCCCGCGACCCGGGCCGCGCGCCGCGGACTGCTCTGGGGCATCAGGGAGATGCAGGTCAGCGCCTTCACCAAGCGCCCCGACCAGCTGGGTCTGGTCGAGTTCCTGGCCAGGAAGCACCTGAAGAAGGCCGTCAAGGACCCGGGGCTGCGGGCCGCGCTGACCCCCGGCTACCGCATCGGCTGCAAGCGGATCCTGCTCTCCAACACGTACTACCCGGCGCTGGCGCGGCCCAATGTGGACGTGGTCACCGCGGGCCTGAAGGAGGTGCGCGGCAGCACCCTGGTGGCGGCCGACGGGACCGAGGCGGAGGCCGACGCGATCGTCTTCGGCACCGGCTTCCATGTGACGG
Organism: Streptomyces angustmyceticus; assembly: GCF_019933235.1. Taxonomy (NCBI): domain Bacteria; kingdom Bacillati; phylum Actinomycetota; class Actinomycetes; order Kitasatosporales; family Streptomycetaceae; genus Streptomyces; species Streptomyces angustmyceticus. Next base: position 4,795,242 of record NZ_CP082945.1, read on the forward strand.
ACATGCCGATCGCGCGGCGGGTGACCGGCGCCCACGGCACGACGCTCGCCGAGGAGTGGAAGGACGGCATGGCCGCGCTGCGCGGCGCCACCGCGGCCGGCTTCCCCAACTTCCTCACCATCATCGGGCCCAACACCGGCCTCGGGAACAGCTCGATGATCCTGATGATCGAGGCGCAGCTGAACTACCTGGCCGACTACCTGCGCCAGCTGGACGTCCTCGGCGGGAAGATCGCACTCGACGCCCGGCCCTCCGCCGTACAGCAGTGGAACCACACGATCCAGGAGCGGATGACGCGCACGGTGTGGAGCCGCGGCGGCTGCGACAGCTGGTACCTGGACGCCAACGGCCGCAACACCACCGTCTGGCCGGGTACCACCTCGGGGTTCAAGAAGGCCACCTTGCAGGTCGACCTCGCGGAGTACGAGGTGCTGCGGCCGCCGGCCGGCCCGCCCGCGGACCGGACCGCCCCGCCGCGCACGGAGGTGGCCGCATGAGCCGCCGCCCCGGACACGTCACCACCGGCCCCTACGCCCCGCCGGTGCCGCACACCACGCTGCCCGTCACCTCGGCCGACGGCGCCCGGCTGTACGCCGAGGTGCACGGCCCCAAGGACGCGCCGGCCGTCGTCCTGTCGCACGGCTGGACCTGCTCGACCGCCTTCTGGGCGCCGGTCGTCCGCGAGCTGGCCGCCGACCACCGGGTGGTGCTCTACGACCAGCGCGGCCACGGCCGCAGCCCCGCCGCCCGCCCGGCCGGCCACGGCACCCCCGCGCTCGCCGACGACCTGGTCGCCGTACTGGAGGCGACCCTGCGGCCGGGCGAGCGCGCCGTGGTGGGCGGCCACTCCATGGGCGGCATGACGATCATGGCCGCCGCCGAGCGGCCGCAGCTGCGCGAGCGGGCCGCCGCCGCGCTGCTGTGCAGCACCGGAAGCGCCGATCTGGCCGCCGAATCACGGGTGTTCCCGCTGCGCAGCCCACAGGGCAGGCGCCTGGCGCACCGGCTGCTGCTGCACGCGCGGGCACCGCTCGGCCCCGTGTCGCCGCTCACGAAGAGCGCCCTGCGGTACGCCACCATGGGCCCCGGCGCCACCGCCGAGCAGATCGAGGTCTGCGCGCGCATCGTGCACGCCTGCCCGCCCGGGGTGCGGGCCCGCTGGGGCAGGGTGCTGTCCGGCCTCGAACTGACCGGCGGAGCCGCCAGGTTGGCGCTGCCGACCGTCGTGGTGGCGGGCACCGCCGACCGGCTCACCCCGCTCGTGCACGCTCGCCGGCTGGCCTCCGTCCTGCCCGACTGCCGCGGCCTGACCGAGCTGCCGGGCCTGGGTCACATGACGCCGGTCGAGGATCCCGCGGCGGTCGCCGGCCGGCTGCGCGCCCTCGTCGAGGACCACCTGCGGTCGGACGGCGCCGGGGACGGGAGCGGCGCCGGAGAGGTCGCGGTGGCCCAAGTCCCCCGTTCCGCACGGCAGAAGAAGGAGGAGACGGCATGAGGGCGAGCAGGAACCTGGCGGGACAGGTCGTCGTCGTCACCGGAGGGGCCCGCGGCGTCGGCGCGCTGCTGGCCAGGAAGCTGTCGGCGCGCGGGGCGACGCTGGCGCTGGTCGGCCTGGAGCCGGACGAGCTGCGGGGCGTGGCCGCCTCGCTGCACGGTCCGGCCCACCACTGGCACGCCGATGTCACCGACCACGAGGCGATGACCCGGGTCGCCGGTGAGGTCAAGGACCGCTTCGGGAAGGTCGATGTGGTCGTCGCCAACGCCGGGGTGGCGACCGGCGGCCCGTTCGCCGACTCCGACCCGGTGGCCTGGCGGCGGGTCATCGAGGTCAACCTCATAGGCGGCGCGGTCACCGGCCGCGCCTTCCTCCCCGCCCTCACGGCCTCCCGGGGCTACTTCCTGCAGATCGCCTCGCTGGCCGCGATCACCCCGGCGCCGATGATGACCGCCTACTGCGCCTCCAAGTCGGGCGTCGAGGCGTTCGCGCACAGCCTGCGCGCCGAGGTCGGCCACAAGGGCGTACGGGTCGGGGTCGGCTACCTCAGCTGGACCGACACCGACATGGTGCGCGGCGCCGACCAGGACGCCGTCATGCGCGAGCTGCGCTCCCGGCTGCCGTGGCCGTCGAACCGGACCTATCCGCTGGGGCCCGCCGTCGACCGGATCGTGGCGGGTGTCGAGCGCCGCTCGGCGCACGTCTACGGCCAGTGGTGGCTGCGCGGGATGCAGTCGCTGCGCGGGTATCTGCCCTCGCTCGTCGGGACGGTGGGCCAGCGGGAGATGCGGCGCTTCGGGGACCGGCTGGACGGCATGCGGGTCGGCCTGGTGGGGGCCGGCGGGGAGGCGGACGAGAAGGCGCGGGCGGACCGGTGACCCGGGCGGGACCCGTCCCGCCAACTGCCCTGCCGGCCGCACCGCGAGGTCCCGAAGGCCGCTCCCGCGCACACGGGGAGCGGCCTTCGGCCCTTACGGAGCGTAGTCGAACGTGATCGAAATGCGAGCAATGTCCGGGCGTGTCACGCTGAACGGGGCCCAACCCCCCCTATACACCCCACTAGGAGTGAACAGCATGGGCATCAAGGACCAGTTCCAGGACAAGGCCAACGAGCTCAAGAACCAGGCGCAGAACGCCCGGAGCGACGCTCGCGAGCAGGGTCACGACCGCGGCCAGCGCGACCACGAGCGCGGCGGCCAGCGCCAGGACCAGGACCGCCGTCAGGGCGGCCAGGAGCGTGGCGCCCAGCCGCGCGAGCGCGGCCAGCAGGGCCGTCAGCCCGCTCAGGACGCGATGGACGCCGCCGAGGGCCGCTTCCAGAGCTGAACAGGCTCGTCCTGAACCTCACGTACGGCGGCGTACGCGCCGTACGTGACGGGGCGCACCCGGTCGACCGGGTGCGCCCCACCGCCGTGTCGGCCGGCGATGTCGCGAAGTGAGCGGAGCATGTGAGCGGAGCAAGGGCGGACGCCGCTCGCAGAAGCCCGCGGCCGGTCAGGCGCCTGCCGCCTCCGAGGTGCCCTCGTCCCGCGGCGGGAGCGGGGGCCGCCGGCGGTCCGGCACGTCCGAGAGGTCCGGGGGGTTCGCCGCCGGATGGCGCTCCAGCAGCTCCAGCACCGTGCGCACCGCGACGCCCAGTTGGGGGTGCCGGCCCTCGGCCCAGTGCAGCGGGGAGCGCAGTGCCTCGATGTCGACCTCGACGCCGTGGTTCTCCACGCCCCAGCCGTAGAGCCGGAACCACGCGGCGTTCATCGGCACGGTGATCGCGGTGCCGTCGGCGAGCCGGTGCCGGCCGGTCATCCCGACCACCCCGCCCCAGGTGCGCATGCCCACCACCGGCCCGATGCCCAGCAGCTTGAAGGCCGCGGTGATCATGTCGCCGTCGGACGAGGTCATCTCGTCGGCGACCGCCACGACCGGGCCGCGCGGGGCGTTGGAGGTGTACGAGACGGGCTCGGCGTCGCGGGTCAGGTCCCAGCCCATGATCGTGCGGGTCAGCTTCTCGATCACCAGCTCGGAGATGTTGCCGCCCGCGTTGCCCCGGACGTCCACGATCAGCGCGGGCCGGGAGACCTCCATCCGCAGGTCGCGGTTGAACTGCGCCCAGCCGGAGCCGCCCATGTCGGGGATGTGCAGATAGCCGCACCGGCCGCCGCTCAACTCCCGCACCACGGCGCGGCGTTTGGCCACCCAGTCCTGGTAGCGCAGCGGCCGCTCGTCGACCAGCGGGACCACCGCGACCCGGCGCGGCACTCCCTCGCCCTCCGGCGGGGCGAAGGTCAGCTCCACGGTCGTGCCGCCGGCCGCGGCCAGCAGCGGATACGGGCCGGCCACCGGGTCCACCGGGCGGCCGTCGACATGGGTGAGCGCCGCCCCCTCGCGGATGCCCGTGCCGGCCAGCGGGGAGCGGGCCCGGGAGTCCGAGGACTCGCCGGGCAGGATCCGGGTGACCACCCAACGCCCGTCGCGGCACACCAGGTTGGCGCCCAGCAGGCCCATGGCGCGCTGGTAGTGCGGCGGGCCCTCGTTGCGCCGGGCGCCCGTGACGTAGGCGTGCGAGGTGCCCAGCTCGCCCATCACCTCGCGCAGCAGGTCGGCGAACTCGTCGGGGGAGGCGACCCGTTCCAGCAGCGGCCGGTACTGCGCCAGCACCCCGTCCCAGTCGATGCCGCACATCCGCGGGTCCCAGAAGTACGCCCGGGCGATCCGGCCCGCCTCGTCGAACGCCTGGCGCCACTCGGCCACCGGATCGACGTCGTGCAGGATGCGCCGCAGGTCCAGGAAGACCGTCGAGTCGCTGTCCGGCGTCTCGGTCGCGGGCACCGCGCGCAGCTCGCCCTCGTCGTTGACGACCAGCCGGGTGCCGTCGCCGCTGAGCGCGAACCCGTCCAGCGAGCTGGTGAGTTCGGTGCGCCGCGCCTTGGTCAGGTCGAAGTGCTCCAGGGTCGGCCGGCCCGAGGTGTCGGCCGGGTTGGCGAAGGTCTCGCCCAGCGCGCCGGAGATCGGCCAGCGCAGCCAGACCAGCCCGCCGCCGCTGACCGGCGCCAGCGAGGAGTACTTGGACGCCGCCACCGGGAACGGCGTGACGCGGTTCTCCAGCCCCTCCACCTCGACCAGCACCGTCCCCTCGTCGGAGGGCGGAGGGATCTCGTCCGGGTCCAGTCCGCCCGCCGCGGGCCGTCCCTCGGGGGACAGCGCGAAGGGGGAGGGGGTCGCCGACGACAGCGGGACGAGGTAGGGGCGGCAGCCCAGCGGGAACGACAGGTCGCCGGTGTGCACGTCGTAGACCGGGTCGAAGCCGCGCCAGGACAGGAACGACAGGTAGCGGCCGTCGCGGGTGAACACCGGCTGCTCGTCCTCGAACCGGCCGTTGGTGACGTCCACGATGTGCCGGTCGGCGAGCCGGGCCATCTTGATCTGCCGCAGAGTGCGGCCGATGCCGGGGTGCGACCAGGTCAGCCAGCGCGAGTCGGGGGAGAACGCCAGGTCGCGGACCGGCCCGTTGGCGGAGTGGATCAGCTCGGTGACGCCGGCGGCGCGCTCGTCCTCGTCGGCTCCCTCCTCCGGCCGGGCGGTGTCCACCAGCAGCAGCCGGCCGTCGTGCGCGGCCACCGCCACCCGTTCGCCGTCCGGTGCGGAGGTCATCTCGTGGACCCGGCCCAGCTCACCGGCGGCCAGCCGGCGCGGTGCGCCCGGCGCGCCGGCCCGCGGCAGGTTGGTGATCTCGATGGCGTCCTCGCCCTCGGCGTCGGTGAGGTACGCGATCCGGCCGGTGGAGCCCAGCATGACGGGCAGCCGGACGCGGACGCCCGGGGTGTCGTGGAGGGTGCGGGCCGGGCCGTCGCGGTGGGTGAGCCAGTACAGGCTGCCGCGGACGCCGACCGCGCTGGCCCGCCCGGTGGTGTCCACCGCGAGCCCGGTGACGTGCGACGCGGCCGGGACCTGGTAGGTCCGCCGGCCGGCCCGCGGGCCGCCCAGGCGCACGGTCAGCCTGCGCGGTACGGCGTCCGGGCCCAGGTCGTCGATCAGCCAGAGGTCGCCGGCGCACTGGTAGACGATGCGCGCGCCGTCGCTGGCGGCGTGCCGGGCGTAGAAGTCGGTGTGGTCGGTGTGCCGGCGCAGATCGGTGCTGTCGGGCAGGCAGGAGTAGACGTTGCCGATGCCCTCGTGGTCGGAGAGGAAGGCGATCCGGCCGCCGACGAACATCACCGAGTCGAGGTGCCCGTACAGGTCCGGCAGCAGCCGGGTGCCGTGCAGCCACATCCGGCCCATCGCGCCGCCCCGGTAGCGCTTCCAGGAGGCGGGCTCGTGCGGCGGCTTCCCGCTGAGCAGCAGGGTGCGGCGCTCCCCTTCGAGGTCGGCGACCGCGATGTCGGAGACCGGCCCCCAGGGCAGTTGGCCGCCGGGGCTGCCGTCGGTGGGCACGCTGTAGGCCCACGAGTAGTACGAGAACGGCTGGCCGTGCGAGGAGACCGCGAGGACGTGCGCCTGGCCCTCGTGGTCGGGCGGCGTCCAGCCGCAGACCCGGGCGTCGGTGCTGCCCCAGTACGTCAGCCGGCGGGCCGGGCCGCCGTCGACCGGCGCGAGGTGGACCTCCGGGTCGAGGCTGCGCCAGGTGGTGAAGGCGATGTGGGTGCCGTCGGGGGAGAAGCGGGGGTGGCCGACGCGGGTGCGGTCGACGGTCAGCCGCCAGGCGCGGCCGGGCTCCCGGCCCTCGGGGGCGAGCGGGGCGATCCACAGGTCGTCCTCGGCGGCGAAGCAGAGCAGGTCGCCGTGGAGGTGCGGATAGCGCAGATAGGCGCTGTCGGACGCCCCCGGCGAGCCCGTGGCGGTCGGCTCCCGATGCAGCCGCCCACGGGCCTTGGCGGGGTCCGACTCCGGGCGCGGCCCGACGTCCTCGGGTGCATCGCTCACCCAACCATCGTTCCGGGACGGGGGAGCGGGGGCAAGTCGGCCTGTGTGAGGTGCGCACGGGTTCTCAAGTCGGACATCGGGGTGATGGCGAAATTCCGCGGGCAGATACGCGCCACCTGTTCCGTCTGTCGCAGCGCTGTTGTCGGCTGCCGGGCCGACGTTTTCGCTGGACAGTTGCCGTCCGACTGGCCCGTGGTGGCGCCGTCGGTCATCTGTCGGGTTTTCGGGGAGCCGGAAAAGGCCCGTCGGCCGCCAGGACCGGATCATTGAATAATTGATTCCGCGCCACGCTTTTTCAGTTCCACATTACGAAAATCTGGCCCGAAACTCTGCTCTCCGCGTCAATATGGCGGCGTACCGTGGATCCGCCGCTCGGGCTCGTTGCCGGAGAAGGCACCTACGGATGCAGGGGGAAGCCGTGCAGGATGCTATGAGATCTGGCCGTCGAAAGAATTCTCGCCTCGCATTGTGCATCCATCGGAAAGCCCTTGCGGTAACGGTGGTCGCTGCACTCCTGCCGGTCTGCCTGGCGGCATCGTCGGTCGATTCGGCAGCGACATCGATCGGGGCCGGCGGCCCCAGGGCAAAGCCCACGGCAATCGTATCGCTCGGCGACAGCTTCATCTCGGGAGAGGGGGGAAGGTGGCAAGGCAACGTCGATATGGCGTACAGCCAGACGGACAGCATGTTCGGAACGGACCGGGCCACCGTATGCGACTCCGGTGGCTGCCGGAAAGATCCGAACCGGGTGTATGTGGACGGGTCGTACCTGGATCCGACGACCGGAAAGGAGAACGGCTGCCACAGATCCGATGTCGCGGAGATCATCGAGTCGAACATTTCCGTGGACCGCAAGTTCAATCTTGCCTGCTCAGGTGCAGTGACCGGCAATATCCTGCCCGCGGCGGCAGGCGGCACGTCCTTCAAAGGGGAGTGGCCCCAGGCGGACCAGCTGCGAGACCTCGCAAGAACATACGACATCAAGCTGGTTCAGATCTCCATCAGCGGAAATGATCTCGGATTCAGCGACATCATCAGGAGTTGCATCACGAGATTTCTCTCCAATCCGGTCGGGCAGTACTGCTGGAAAGTCTACGACTGGGACCTCAAGGAAAAATTGAAGAGAGAAGTGCCGGACAAGGTAAAAAATGTGATTGACCAGGTTCGCAGGGTGATGCGGGAGACGGGGCACCCGGAAGGCTCTTACGCATTGGCGATGCAGTCGTACCCGTCGCCGGTTCCCCTGTCCTCCAGCTACCGCTACTCACAGGGCGTGAGCTTCTCCTCCAGCCGCTACAGTCCAGGCGGATGCCCCTTCTACAACGAGGACACCAATTGGGCGCGCATGGACGTGGTGAAGGGCATCGCCGACATGCTGGAGGGCGTCGCGGCGGAGAAGAACGTCCACTATCTGGATCTCCAGTGGGCCTTCGACGGTCATGAGGTCTGCGCCAAGGGGGTTCGTCATGCCAGGGCCGGTGACACGCCGGCCAGTCCCATTCCCAGCAGGGACGCGGAGTGGATGCGCTTTCTGTCCGCGGGGATTTCTCACGCACAGGGGCAGGTGGAGGAATCCTTCCACCCGAACTCCTATGGCCAGAAGGTGCTGGGAAAGTGCCTGAAGGATTTCTACGACCTGACGAGCCCCACGGGACGCCGCATCGAGTACACGTGTCTGAACAGCCGGGGCCAAGGAGTGGAGGGCATGCATCTGAAGCCCCTGAGCCGGTCTTGATCCCTCGTAGTGGCGGTCTGCCGGTTTACCCGGCAGACCGTTTCTTGGCTGCTCACCCTGTGGTGGCGGTTTTGCTGCCGCAGATGACCGCAGGCAGCGAAAACCACAGCTGATCTACCCCAGGGAGACCCTGGCGTACTGGTAGTAGGTCTGACCGTTCTCGTCTCCGTTGTGCTGCCGGCCCACCATGACTTCTTCCGGGCCTGCCTTCGAGTGGCTGGAGCTTTCCCGCTGGCCTGCGGTCCAGCGGTAGGAGGTCAGGTGTACATTCCGCCCCTGCCAGGTCATCGAGGCGGTCGCATACCGCGTCTGACCGTTCTCGTCCCCGCTGTGCTGCCGGCCGGACAGTGCCTTATCGGGCGGCGGAGCGGAGAAGAACGATCCGCTCTCCCTTTGGGAACTGCTCCAGGTCGGCCCGCTCACCTGGACGAGTTCGTCGTGGATGAGGATGAATCCGCAGTAGTACGTGGTGTTGCCGTTCTCGTCACCACTGTGCGCCCGGCCGATCAGGACCTGATATGCCGGGCACTCGACGGGAGTTCCGGCCGACTCTCGCACCGTTCTGGTGTAGCCGTCGATGACGACGACGTCCGCCCTCGGGGCGGCGCTCGCTTCAGTGGCCGATACGGTGCCGAGCCCCACGGACAGGAGGCCGGCGCTCGCGAGCGCCGAGGCGCGTCTGCTGATTCGCGATAACTGACTCACGGGTTTCCTTTCACATGCGTCGTACGCGATGTGTGCCGTGGCAGGTTATTTCCTGGGATGGGGAACAGTCAGCAGACAGATTCCAGCCATAGCGGCCTGTACAGCCCGCCCTTTTACCCTATAAACATTCCACTGGAGTTCCTGAATGCGTGGGCATCGGGCACGTCCGAGCGGGTCCGGGGTGGCTTGCTCCCACACGGCCTTCGACGGCGTCGGCCCGGCTGCATCGGGTCGCCATGGCGGAGCTGGAGTAACGACTTGGCTGCGCTTCGGCCCGAGGCGGCCACCGCACATCGAGGTACGGAACCCGGTCCTCACGCGGCGAAGGGGGCCTCCCGCCGACGGGAGACCCCCTTCGTCACGAGCCGTCTGTCTCAGCTCTTACTGATGCGTCACACCAAGCGGCCGTCGGCCGAGGCGCCCCGGACTTCGTCGATGAACGCCGTGAAGGCTGCCGCCGGGAATGCCAGCGTGGGCCCGTCCGGGGCCTTGGAGTCGCGGATGGCGACCCGGGTCCCGGCATGTGCGACTTCCAGGCACGCGTTGCCTTCGCCGCCGCTGTGGCTGCTCTTGAACCAAGTGGGAGCCGGTACTTCTATGCCGGACAGTGGGCGATCAGTCATGAGACAGCTCCTGTCGTACTTTGGTCAGCAGACGCAACGACGCCGAGGTGTCGGCTGCTTGTGAGCGAAGGTAGTCGAAGGTGAGCTTATAGCCGGACACGTCTTCGGCTTCATCGAGATAGAGCCCGCGTCGACGCATCTCGATGTAGACCACGGCCATGGAGTTGAGCGGGTTTCGTTCATCGTTCCTGCCGAGGATGACGAAGTCGCCGGCTCCGGCTGCATGGGCTCCGGCTTTGAAAGGCAGGATCTGGATCTCGATCGTGGGGCTCTGTGCCATCTCGTAGAGGTGGTCCAACTGCTGAGCCATCACACCTGAGTTGCCGACCGTACGGCGGATCACGGCTTCATCCAACACAGCCCACACGTGCAGCGGAGGCTCCCGTCGAAGGATGCCCTGGCGCTGAATCCGGGCGTCCACCATCTGCTCGATCACATCGTTCGGGCTGCGCACCTCGCGCGCCTGATGGATGGCGAGGGCGTACTCCCGCGTCTGCAGCAGGCCAGGGATGACGGTGTTGGCGCAGAGGTGCTCGTACTCCGCTTCGTGCTCGAAGGACACCAGCGGGTCCATCCACTCAGGCACCGCGCTGTTCCCGACCCACCAGCCGTCGGTCTGGGTCCGCGCGACTCGGACCAGGGCTTCGCATTCGCTTGCAGAGGCCTCACAGGCATCGGCGATCGCCTTCACCGTGGCCCACCGGATCCTGGCGCGGTCCTGCCACATCTCGTAACGGCTCACTGTCGCCTTGCTGACCCCAGCCCGCTCGGCGACCTGTGTTTGAGTCAAACCGCATCGCTCGCGCAACGAGATCAAGCCACGGGCGATCTGCATGCGCCCTGCCGGTCCTGTGAGTGTCGCGGTCATCCCCGCCTCTTCCTTCTCGCTCGCCATTCACTGTCACGCTCGGCGACGGCCCAACACGGCGAGCGTACGCAGGCATTGGCCGACACGGGCACCCTCGGATTGCTCGTCACCCACATTGATGAACTCCACTTGTGAGTCGGCTATCCATTGGAATCCAATGGCAGTCTTCTTGCGATGTATCGATGCTGACTCTGCAAAGGGAGTTGAGGTCATGCACCGCCAGTACGCGCACGTCATCAACCGACTGCGGTCTCTGATCGCCCCACCTGGCCGACACCGTGCCGGAGCGCTGAGCCATCTTTCCCGCCCGGCCCGCGCTGCCCGGTCGACAGCCGTTGTGACGGCGTCCCGCCGCCCCGGCCCCTACGCCACCGACACCCCCATCGACGGCCGGGCAACGGCCATGATCCGCCCCTACCTGCTCGCCCACGAGCAGTGGCGCGAGCGACGGCATCGGCGACAGCTCCGCACGCCTCGGGGCACCGCATGCGGCATGCCCGACATGGAGGTGGCGCGGTGAATGCCGATGACACTTCGCTGCGGCGGCTGCCCTGGGTGGGGGAGGATGGCCGGCCCGGCTATCTGTCCACGGACGGCACCGGCCCGGTGTCCCGCCTCGTCAACCGGCTGGAGGCAATGCGGCCCGGCGGGGCAAGTGGGCCGCCCGACCAGACGCCCGACGTGTTCGCCGACTTCGGGCGGGATCCGGAACCTGAACTCGGTTCTCCGGACGGTCGGTTAACGGATGCCCTCTGGGGCGCGTTGAAGCAGTCGTCCACCCCGCTCCAGGCGTTGGGCCTGTGGTCGCTCCCCGGTGGGGACCTTTCCTCCGCGTGCGCCGCCCGTCATTACGTCCGGACCATGGCGTGCTGGTGGGATGTGGCCCCGGAGCAGGTGGAAGCGCTGGAGCTGATCGCCGGGGAGCTCGTCGGCAACGCGCTGAAGTACAGCGACAGCCGCCTCATTGCCGTCGCGCTCTCGCGTACCGCCCGGACCGCGTGCATCGGTGTGAGCGACGAGGGGCACGGCTGTGTGGCCGAGCCGGTGAGGCCGGGGCCTGAGCAGGAAGGCGGGTGCGGACTGCTGATCGTGGAGGCGCTGGCCGATCGCTGGGGGCGGCGGAAGCTGGAGGGCGGCTTCGCCGTCCGGGCCGAGATGGTCCTCAAGCGTTGAGGCCCTCGGTGACGCAGACCACAAGCGAATCGGTTCCGTTTCGCTCGATCCGGCGGTAGCTTCGAAGTGTACGAAACCGTTTCGTTCGCTTCCGCCGGTAGGGTGGCCGCGTCCGAACGGCCCGACCGAGAGGTATCTGTCATGGGACGCAGCCGGCTGACCCCCGAGCGGGAGACCGAGCTCTTCAACGCCGTGCTCGATCTGCTGCGCGAAGTCGGCTACGACGCACTGACCATGGACGCCGTCGCCGCCCGGACCCGCTCCAGCAAGGCCACCCTCTACCGCCAGTGGCAGGGCAAGCCGCAGCTGGTGGCCCGGGCGCTGCGGCACTGCAAGCCGGTCAGCACCGCGGACGTCGACACCGGCAGCCTGCGCGGCGACTTCGCCGAACTGGTGCGCCGGGCCGACGACGAGGGACAGGTGGAGAAGGACGCGGCCCTGATGCGGGGCCTGGGGATGGCCATCCACGGCAACCCCGATCTGCACCAGGCCCTGCGTGAAGTCCTCCTCGACCCCGAGGTGACCGGGCTGAACGCGATGCTGACGCGGGCCATCGACCGCGGCGAGATCGCGGCCGACTGCCCCGCCCTCGCCTTCGCCCCGCACATGCTCGTCGGCGCGCTCATCGCCCGGCAGCTCATCGAGGACCGCAGCGCCGACGCCGCGTTCCTCGCCTCCTACCTCGACGCCGTGGTCCTCCCCGCCCTCGGCGTCTGACCCCGCCCGCCCGACTTCCCTCCAACCGAGTCCTCGTACCCGGCGCGCCGCTCTCGTCGCCGGGGCGATGACGCACGCCTTCGCACACCCCTCACCCGACGGGAGCACCCGGTCTCGTGGCCACTTTCCTCTACCAACTCGGACGCTTCGCCTTCCGGCGGCGTCGCTTCGTCGCCCTGATATGGATCGCCCTGCTGGCCGTCGCCGGCGTCGGGGCGGCCACCGCCGCCGCGCCCGCCGAGGACTCCCTCGCCATCCCCGGCACCGAGGCCCAGCGCGCCTTCGACCTCCTCGACCAGCGCTTCCCCGGCACCAACGCCGACGGCGCCACGGCCCGGGTGGTCTTCCGGGCCCCCGCCGGCGAGACGATGAAGGACCCGGCGAACAAGGCGGCCGTGGAACGCACCGTCCACGCCCTGCGGTCGGGCTCCTCGCAGGTCGACCGGGTCGCCGACCCGTACACCGCCAGGGCCCTGAGCAAGGACGGCCGTACCGCCTACGCCCAGGTCTCCTACAAGGTCACCGGCTTCGAGCTGACCGACGCCTCCAAGGACGCCCTGGAGGACGCGGCGAAGGAGGGCCGGGAGGCCGGACTGACCGTCGAGACCGGCGGCAACGCCCTGCAGGCCATCCCCGAGACCGGCGCCACCGAGGTCATCGGCATCGCGATCTCCGCGGTGGTCCTCGTCATCACCTTCGGCGCGCTGATCGCGGCCGGACTGCCGCTGGTGACCGCGCTGATCGGCGTCGGCATCGGCGTCTCCACCATCACCGCACTGAGCAGCACGCTCGACCTCTCCACCACCACCTCGACGCTGGCCACCATGATCGGCCTCGCCGTCGGCATCGACTACGCCCTGTTCATCGTCTCCCGCTACCGCGCCGAGATCACCGAGGGCAGCGAGCGCGAGGAGGCCGCCGGACGCGCGGTGGGCACCGCCGGCTCCGCGGTCGTCTTCGCCGGGCTGACCGTGGTGATCGCGCTGGTCGGCCTCGCCGTCGTCAACATCCCGATGCTGACGAAGATGGGCCTGGCCGCGGCCGGCACCGTCGTCATCGCCGTCCTGATCGCGCTCACCCTCATCCCGGCGCTGCTGGGCTTCGCGGGCAAGCGGGTGCTGCCCCGCAAGGCACGCAAGGACCGGGAGAGCCGGGAGAGCGCCCCGGCCGGCGAGCCGCACGGCCGGCCCGCCGCCGCCGAGCGCCCCAACATGGGCACCCGCTGGGCGCGGTTCGTGCTGCGCCGCCCGGTCACCGTGCTCCTCGCGGCCGTGGTCGCCCTCGGTGCCGTCGCCGTCCCCGCGGCCTCGCTGGAGCTGGGCCTGCCGGACGACGGCTCGCAGCCCACCGACACCACCCAGCGCAAGGCGTACGACCTGCTGACGGACAGCTTCGGCGCCGGCTTCAACGGCCCGCTGATGCTGGTCGTCGACGGCCGCGGCGTCCACGCCGGGCAGAGCACCAGATCCGCCGCCGCGCGGGTGGCGAAGGAGGTCGGCGCGCTGGACGACGTCGCCGTCCTCACCCCGCCCACCTTCAACAAGGCCGGCGACACCGCGATGCTGACCGTCGTCCCGAAGTCCAAGCCCAGCAGCGGCGCCACCGAGGACCTGGTGCACGACATCCGGTCCAAGTCGACCGGCATCGCCCAGGACACCGGGGCGAAGACCCTGGTCACCGGCACCACCGCGATGAACGTCGACGTCTCGCAGAAGCTCGACGACGCACTGCTGCCCTACCTGGCGCTGGTCGTCGGCCTGGCCTTCCTGCTGTTGATGGTGGTCTTCCGCTCGGTGCTCGTCCCGCTCAAGGCGGCACTCGGCTTCCTGCTGTCGGTGGTGGCGGCGCTCGGAGCAGTCGTCGCGGTCTTCCAGTGGGGCTGGCTGGGCGATGTGTTCGGCGTCGAGCAGACCGGACCGATCATGAGCATGATGCCGATCTTCATGGTGGGCGTGGTCTTCGGCCTGGCGATGGACTACGAGGTCTTCCTCGTCACGCGGATGCGCGAGGCGTTCGTCCACGGCGAGCGACCGGGGGAGGCCGTGGTCACCGGCTTCCGGCACGGGGCGCGGGTGGTCACCGCCGCCGCGGTCATCATGATCAGCGTCTTCGCCGGCTTCATCGGCTCCACCGACGCGATGATCAAGATGATCGGCTTCGGCCTCGCCGTCGCCGTCCTCTTCGACGCCTTCCTCGTCCGGATGGCCGTGGTCCCCGCGGTCCTGGCCCTGCTGGGCCGCTCCGCCTGGTGGCTGCCCGGCTGGCTGCAGAAGACCCTGCCGAACGTCGACGTCGAGGGAGAGGGCCTGCGCAAGCGGCTCGCCGCCGACGCCGCCGGCCCGGACGCGAGCGCCGCCCGCGCACCGGAGCGCGTCTGACCGACCGCCACCGCACCGGCCGCCCGGCCGGTGCGCCCAGACCTCCGGGAGCCGCTGTGAGCGGCGCGGTTCCCGGAGCCGGCGCCGGCCCGTGGGGACGGGGAGCGGCGCACCCGAAGGCCCGGCGACGGCTTCCCGTGGGGACGGGGACCGTCGCCGGGCCGCGCGCCCGCATACGGCGCGCTCCGCCCCTTCGCCCCCATGCGCCCCCCGGGGCCGGAGGTGCGAGGGGGACCCGCCTTTACGGTCGCCGCGGCCGTTCCGCATCATGGGCGCTCTTGCAAGTTATTTGCAGGGAGCCCCACCATTGGCGGGTCGCAGAGCCTGAAGCGGAGAAAACCTGAGATGCACGTACCCGACGGATTCATCAACGCGCCGGTGTCGGTGGCGGCCGGTGCGGTCGCCGCCGCCGCGGTCGCGGTCAGCCTGCGCGGCGCCCGGCGCGAGCTGGCGGGTGCGGGCACGGGCGGCGCCGCGGGCGCGGAGCGGACGGCGCCGCTGGCCGGACTGGTCGCCGCGTTCATCTTCGCCGTGCAGATGCTGAACTTCCCGGTCGCCGCCGGCACCAGCGGGCACCTGCTGGGCGGCGCGCTGGCGGCGATACTCGTCGGCCCGTACACCGGCGTGCTCTGCGTCTCCGTCGTGCTGCTCATGCAGGGCGTGCTCTTCGCCGACGGCGGGCTGACCGCGCTCGGCGTCAACATCACCGACATGGCGATCGTGACGACCGTGGTCGCCTACGGCCTGTTCCGCGGGCTGGTGAAGGTGCTGCCCCGGCGGCGCCGCTCGATCACCGTGGCCTCCTTCGCCGCCGCGCTGATCTCGGTCCCGGCGGCCGCGGTGGCCTTCACCGCCATGTACGCGCTCGGCGGCACCGCGGACGTGCCGATCGGCAAGGTCTTCACCGCCATGGTGGGCGTCCACGTCCTCATCGGCATCGGCGAGGCCGCGATCACCGCCCTGACCGTCGGCGCCGTGATCGCCGTGCGCCCCGACCTGGTGTACGGCGCACGCGGCCTGGCCAAGCCCCTGGAGCTGCGCACCTCGCCGCTCGCCGCCCCCGCCGACGAGCCCGCCCCGGCCGCCGCCCCCGCCGCCCCGGCCCCCGCCGCACCCCGGCGCTCCGCCCGCCGCGTCTGGCTCGCCGGACTCGCCGCCGCCCTGGTGTGCGCGGGCGGCATCAGCTACTACGCCTCCGCCAGCCCCGACGGCCTGGAGAAGGTCGCCCACGACCAGGGCATCGACGCCAAGACCCGCGACCACGCCGCCAAGGACTCCCCGCTCGCCGACTACAGCGTCAAGGACATCACCAACCCGCGCCTGGCCGGCGGCCTCGCCGGGATCATCGGCGTCGGCGCGACGCTCGCCGTGGGCACGGGCGTGTTCGTCGTCCTGCGCCGCCGCCGCAGCGAAGGCGCCGGGCAGCAGGAAACGGACGGCCGGCGCCCGTCCGAGAGCGCCTGACATGGGCGCCGGCCACGCCCACAAGCTCTACCGGCACGGGCACTCACCGGTCCACGCCCTGCCGGCGCACTGCAAGATCGCCGCGGTCTTCTGCTTCGTCCTCGTCGTCGTCTCCACCCCGCGCGAGGCCGTCTGGGCCTTCGGGCTCTACGCGCTGCTGATCGCGGCTGCCGCCGCGGCCGCCCGGATCCCGGCCGGCTTCCTGCTCAAGCGGCTGCTGATCGAGGTGCCGTTCGTCGCCTTCGCCCTGCTGATGCCGTTCGTCGCCGAGGGCCCGCGCACCGAGGTCCTCGGGATGAGCCTGAGCGCGTCCGGGCTGTGGGGCGCCTGGAACATCCTCGCCAAGGGCACGCTGGGCGTCGCCGCGTCCGTGCTGCTCGCCGCCACCACCGAACTGCGCGAACTCCTGCTGGGCCTGCAGCGCCTGCGGATGCCGCCGCTGCTCGTCCAGATCGCCTCCTTCATGATCCGCTACGGCGATGTGATCACCGACGAGATGCGGCGGATGCGGATCGCCCGGCTCTCCCGCGGCTTCGAGGCACGCGGCGTCCGCCACTGGGGCGTGCTCGCCAAGTCGGCCGGCGCGCTGTTCATCCGCTCCTACGAGCGCGGCGAGCGGGTCCACCTCGCCATGGTCAGCCGCGGCTACACCGGCACCATGCCCCAGCTCGCCGAGACCACCGCCACCCGCACACAATGGACCCGCGCGGCCGCCCTCCCCCTCGCCGCGCTCGCCGTCTGCCTCCTGGGATGGACCCTTTGAGCACCACCGCACCCGCCCCCTCCCTCGCCGTCTCCCGGCTCGCCTACGCCTACCCCGACGGCCACCAGGCGCTGTTCGGCGTCGACCTGACCGTCGGCCGCGGCGAGCGGGTCGCGCTGCTCGGGCCCAACGGCGCCGGCAAGACCACCCTCGTCCTGCACCTCAACGGCATCCTCGAAGCGGGCGCCGGCACCGTCGAGATCGCCGGCCTCCCCGTCGGCAAGGAACACCTCGCGGAGATCCGCCGCCGGGTCGGCATCGTCTTCCAGGACCCCGACGACCAGCTGTTCATGCCCACCGTCCGCGAGGACGTCGCCTTCGGGCCCGCCTCCGCGGGACTGCGCGGCGACGCCCTGGACGAACGGGTCACCGAAGCGCTCACCCGGGTCGGCATGGCCGACTTCGCCGACCGGCCGCCGCACCACCTCTCCTTCGGGCAGCGCCGCCGGGTCGCCGTCGCGACGGTGCTGGCGATGCGGCCGGAGATCCTCGTCCTCGACGAGCCGTCCTCCAACCTCGACCCGGCCTCCCGCCGCGAACTCGCCGACATCCTGCGCTCGTTGGACGTCACCGTCCTGATGGTCACCCACGACCTGCCCTACGCGCTGGAGCTGTGCCCGCGGTCCGTGGTGCTCTCCGGCGGCGTGATCGTCGCCGACGGCACCACCCAGCAGCTGCTGTGCGACGAGGAACTGATGCGCACCCACCGGCTGGAACTCCCCTTCGGCTTCGACCCGCGCTCGGTCGACATCCCGCTGTGACCCGCCGCTGAGGCGTCACCGCCGCCCCCGCGACCGGCCCGTGTGACGAACACCACGGGCCGCTGTCCTGGTCATCAGCACTGATCCGCGCGTTGCACCATGGATGGGTCACGAAAGCGACGGATGAGCGGGAAGCAGGAATCAGTGGTGGACGTCCAGGGCACGGTCGAGGACGGCTTCGAGCCGGTCCGGGACGCCTTCATGGCCAACTTCGCCCGGCGCGGCGAGCGCGGCGCGGCCGTCGCCGTCTACCGGCACGGGCACAAGGTCGTCGACCTGTGGGGCGGCACCAGGGACGGCGACGCCGGCAAGCACGCGGCGGGCGCCGCCCGCTGGGAGGCCGGCACCGCCCAGGTGATCCGCTCCGCCACCAAAGGCATCGCCGCGCTCGTCCCGCTGCTGCTGCACCAGCGCGGACAGCTCGACCTCGACGCGCCCGTCGGCACCTACTGGCCGGAGTTCAAGGCCGCCGGCAAGGAACGCGTCCTCGTCCGCCACCTGCTCTCGCACCGCGCCGGACTCCCCGCCCTGGACACCCCGCTCACCCCCGGCCAGGCCATCGACGGCGTCAGCGGCCCCGCCGCACTCGCCGCCCAGGCACCCCTGTGGGAACCCGGCACCGACCACGGCTACCACGCGCAGACCTACAGCTGGCTCATCGGCGAACTGGTGCTGCGGGTCACCGGCCGCACCCTCGGCAGCTGGATCGCCGAGGAGATAGCCGGGCCGCTCGGCCTCGACCTGTGGATCGGCCTGCCCGGGGCCGAGCAGTCCCGCGTCGGCCGGCTGGCCCCCGTCGAGCCGCCCGCCCGGCCCGCCGCGGCCGGCCTGCGGGTGCGCCCCAAGCAGACCGTCGCCGACGCGTACGCCGACCCGGACTCGCTCACCAGCCGCGCCTTCGCCGCGATCACCCCGGCGCCCGACGAGAACGACCCCGCCTACCGTGCCGCCGAACTGCCCGCCTCCGGCGGCATCGCCACCGCCCGCTCGCTGGCCCGCTGCTACGCCGCGCTCATCGGCCCCGTCGACGGCCGCCCCCGGCTCTTCGCACCCGCCACCCTCACCCTCGCCCGCACCGAGGAGTCCGCCGGCCTCGACCGCACCCTCCTCGTCCACACCCGCTTCGGCCTGGGCTTCATGCTCCACGGCCCCGCCTCACCACTCCTGGCCCCCGGCTCCTTCGGCCACCCCGGCCGCGGCGGCGCCCTCGCCTGCGCGGACCCCGAAACGGGGCTCGCGTTCGGGTACGTCACGAATGGGATGCAGCGGAATGTGATGGCGGACCCTCGGGCGCAAGCGCTGTTGCGCGCGGTTTCCCACGTTGCCGGGTGATCCGCCGTTTTTCTTTCTGTTGTTCTTTCCCGCCTTCGGCGGGGGCGGGGTGGGTTGTGTGGGGTGGGGCCCCATGTTTGTGGTGGGTGGCGGGTTCGGGGCCGGAGGGGTGGGTTGTCGGACGTAAAGCGAAGCAGTCCGACAACCCACCCCTCCGGCCCCGAACCCTCCCGCCGTTTGTGGGGCCCCACCCCGGTGGGGGTGCAGCAAAACAAAAGACCAGTAGCTCGGCCCGCACCACGATGCGGGCCGGGCTACTGGCTTTTGAAGACCTTCACCCCCACCCCCGGAGGCCCGCCACCGGCACCCACCACGCAGCAGAAGCGGCCCCCGCCCAACCCTCACCACCCCCGCCGGAGGCGACACGGCGCCGCGGAAAACACCCCACGGCCACCCCCAACGCGGCACACTGCAACAGACGCGGACCACCCGACACCGGGGGACGAACAAATGCATCGCTTCGAGGGCTACAGCGCACTGATCACCGGCGCGGGGCGGGGAATCGGAGCGGCCACCGCGTACCGGCTGGCCGCGGAGGGAGCCCGGGTGCTGGTCACGGACCTCGACGCCGCCCGCGCCGAGCGAGTGGCGGCCGGCATCGAGGAGGCCGGCGGAACCGCCGGGGCGATGCCGTGCGACGTGGGGGACCGCGCGGCCGTGGACGCGGCCGTGGCCCGCGCGGTGGAGCGGTTCGGGGGACTGGACGTGCTGGTCAACAACGCCTACCGGTGCCATCCGGACACCCCGTTGTTCGAGGACGAGCCGGAGGAGGACTGGGCGGCGGACCTCGATGTCACGCTCGGCGGCGCGTTCCGGTGCGCGCGGGCCGCGCTGCCCCATCTGGCGGCGGCCGGCGGGCGCGGCGCGATCGTCAACATCGGGTCCGTCAACGGCATCCAGGATTTCGGCAATCACGCCTACAGCGCGGCCAAGGCGGGCCTGGCGAGCCTGACCCGTACGCTCTCCGGCCGGTGTGCGCCGCGCGGCGTACGGGTCAACCTGGTCGCCCCGGGGACCGTCGACACCCCCAGCTGGGCGGGGCACGAGGAGCGGCTGCGGCGGGCGGCGGCCGCGTACCCGCTGGGGCGGGTCGGGCGGCCGGAGGACGTCGCGGCGGCGGTGGCCTATCTGGCGTCGTCGGATGCCGCGTGGGTGACGGGGGTCACGCTGCCGGTGGACGGCGGGGTGCTGGTCGCCAACGGGGAGCTGGTCCGGGCGCTGCGGGGGGAGTGAGGGCGGCGCGGCGGCATCCGACGGGGGAACGCAGGCACCGCCGCCGCAAGGGTCCGCCCCACGGCCGCGAGGGAACGGCCGGTCCGGTACCCGAAGTGCACAAGGTGCACGAAGTGCAAAACGCAGGGAGGGGAAGTCTGATGAAGATCGTGATACCCGGCGGGACCGGTCAGGTGGGCGGGATCCTGAACCGTGCGCTGAGCGCGGCGGGGCACGAGGTCGTGGTGCTGACCCGGCGTCCGGTGCGGGACGGGGAGGTGCGGTGGGACGGGGCGACGCGGGGGGCCTGGGAGGCGGCGGTCGACGGCAGCGATGTCGTGATCAACCTGGCCGGGCGGAGCGTCAGTTGCCGCTATACCCCGGACAACCTCCGGGAGATGATGGCTTCGCGGGTGGACTCCGCCCGCGTCGTGGGGGAGGCGATCGCGGCCGCCGCCCGGCCGCCCCGGGTCTGGCTGCAGATGAGCACCGCCACCGTCTACGCCCACCGCTTCGACGCCCCGAACGACGAGGCGACGGGTGTGGTCGGGGGCGCGGAAGCCGGTGTTCCGGGCTACTGGGCGTACAGCGTCGAGATCGCCAGGGCCTGGGAGCGGGCGCAGGAGGAGGCCGCGACGCCCAAGACCCGTAAGGTCGCGCTGCGCTCCGCCATGGTGATGAGCCCCGACCGCGGCGGCGTGTTCGACGTGCTGCTGTGGCTGGCGCGGCTGGGGCTCGGTGGCCCGGTCGCGGGCGGGGCGCAGTACGTGTCCTGGATCCATGACCGTGACGTCGTCCGCGCCGTCGAGTTCCTGATCGGGAGCGACCTGTGCGGGCCGGTGAATCTCGCCGCGCCCGCCCCGCTGCCGCAGCGCGCGTTCATGCGGGCGCTGCGGGCCGCCTGGGGTGTCCCGGTGGGCCTGCCGGCCACGAAGTGGATGGCCGAGCTGGGCGCGTTCGCGCTGCGCTCCGACACCGAACTGCTGCTCAAGAGCCGGCGGGTGGTGCCCGGCCGGCTGCTCGACGCGGGTTTCGCCTTCGGGTACGACGAGTGGCGGGGGGCCGCGGACGACCTGGTGCGGCGGGTGCGCGCGGCACGGGCCGGCACCTGAGCCGTCCGCGGCGGCCCGCTCAGCCCGTGTGCAGCATCAGGCCGATGCCGATGACCATCAGGCCGGCCGCGGCGATCCGGGGGACGCCGAAGCGTTCCTTGAAGAAGACGGCGCCGATGGCGGCGCCGACGATGATGGACGACTCGCGCAGGGCGGCGATGGGGGCGAGGGGCGCGCGGGTCTGCGCCCACAGGACCAGGCCGTAGGCGAAGACGGAGAGCACGCCGCCGGCCAGGCCGCGCAGCGCGATGGGGCGCAGCTCGGTCAGGAGCCGGCGGCGCCGGGTGGCGAGCGCGTAGGCGGGGATGACGATGCCTTCGAGGATCATCAGCCAGGCGATGTAGCCGAGGGAGGTGCCGGAGGCGCGGACGCCGAGGCCGTCGACGGTGGTGTAGGAGGCGATGGCCAGGCCGGTGGCGAGGGCGGCGACCAGGGCCGGCCAGTGCGGCTTGGTGCCCGAGCCGCGGATGCCCCAGAGGGCGACGCCGACCAGCCCGGCGGAGGCCAGGGCGACGCCGGCCAGGGCCCAGGCGTCGGGGACCTCGTGGACGAAGACGGCGGCCAGGACCGTGACGACCAGCGGCGCGGTGCCACGGGCGATGGGGTACATCTGGCCGAACTCGCCCAGCCGGAAGGACTGCATGAGCAGCGCCTGGTAGACGATGTGCAGCACCGCGGAGGCCAGCAGGAAGGGCCAGGCGCCGGCGGCGGGCAGCGGGGTGACGGCGGCCATGGCGAGGCCGCAGAGCGCGCCGCCGCCGCCGACCAGGGTGAAGGCCAGGAGCTGGTCGCGGATGCCGTGGGCGATGGCGTTCCAGCTGGCGTGGGTGACGGCGGCGAGCAGGACGGCCGCGACGACGAGCGGGGTCACGCGGTGCGCTCGCGCACGTCGGCGATCGTGGCCCCGGCGTGCTCGATCAGGGCCGCGGGGGCGAGCGGGAAGACGGTGTGCGGGGTGCCGGCGGCGGCCCAGACGGTCTCGTGCGCGAGCAGTCCGCGGTCGGCCAGGACGCGGGTGCGGGTGCGGTGCCCGAAGGGCGGTACGCCGCCGATGGCGTAGCCGGTGGTCTCGCGGACGAGGGCGGCGTCGGCGCGGCCGACTGCGGTGGCGCCCAGCTCGGCCCGTACCCGCTCCAGGTCCACGCGGGCGGAGCCGTCCACCAGGACCAGGACCGGCTCGCGGTCCGCGGTGAAGATCAGCGACTTGACGATCTGGCCGAGGTCGCAGCCGACGGCCGCGGCCGCCTCGGCGGCGGTGCGGGTGGCCTCGGGAAAGCCGCGGACCTCGACGGCCAGTCCCAGTGCGGTGAGCGCTTCGGCGAAGCGGGGGTGAGCCGTTGCGTGGGTGCTTTCCGGGGTGGTGCCGGACCGGGAATCGCTCATGGCCCGCACGCTAGCGAAAGCTGTACGGGCCATGCGAACACAATCCGCTCGATGAGACGAGGGGCACCCCGGCGGGCGCCCCCGCCCCGTCAGCCGGCGGTGAGGATGGCGCGGACCACCGGGCCCGCGTTGGAGCCGCCGTGGCCGCTCGCCGGGACGACGGCCGCCGCGGCGAGGTCGTCGCGGTAGGCGGAGAACCAGGCGTTGGGCTTCTTCTGGTTGTCGACCTCGGCGGAGCCGGTCTTGGCGCCGATGTCACCGCTGACCCCGGCCATCGCCTCGGCGGCCGTACCGGAGGTCGCCGTCAGCTTCATCAGCGACTTCAGGCCGCTGAGGGTGGACGGCTTCATCGTGCGGGCGGCCTTGGCGAGCGTGCGGTGGTCCAGCTGCGGCGAGACGATGTACGGCTGGTGGAAGGAGCCGGCCCGGACCGTCGCGGAGAGCGAGGCGACGTTGAGCGGGTTCATCCGCACCCCGCCCTGGCCGATCAGCGAGGCCGCCATCTGCGCGTCGTGCTGCACGGGCACCGCGCCGTCGAAGGTGGGGATGCCGGTCTGCCAGTTCAGGCCGATGCCGAAGACGTCCCGGGCCTCATTGGTGAGGTCGTCGTCCTTGAGGTCCTTGGCGTGCGAGATGAAGGCGTTGTTGCAGGACGCGGCGAAGCTCTGGGCGAACGTGCCGTCCTTGATCTCGGACTTGTTGAGGTTCTGGAACTTCCAGCCGCCCACGGTCACGTACTTGGGGCAGGGGTTCTTCTTGCCGGGCGAGGTCAGGCCCTTGTCCATCAGCAGCGCCGAGGTGACGATCTTCATGGTCGAGCCGGGGGCGAGCGACCCCTGGGTGGCCATGTTGAAGCCCTTTTCCGGGGAGTTGGCGAGCGCCAGGATCTCGCCGGTGCTGGGCTTGACCGCGGCCGCCGAGGCGGACTTCTTGCCCTTGACCGCCCGCTCGGCCGCCGCCTGCAGCTTGGCGTCGAGCGTGGTCTTGAGCGTGCCCGGGGTGCCCTTGGACAGCACCTTCAGGGTCTTGTCGGGCAACTGGTCGGCGGGCTTCGCGCTCTTGGCGCGGTGGATGAACAGCTCCACGCCCGGCTTGCCGTCGGTCTTGTCGCCGTACTTGTCGCGCAGGCTGTCCAGCACCCCGGCCAGCGCCGGATGCGCCTCGGGCGTGAGCGCCGCGCCGTTGCGGTCCACGGCCTTGATCGGCGGCGCCTCGGCCTCGCCCGTCTGCAGCTGGTCGCCCTTGGCGAGCCCCGGGTGCAGCATCGCGGGCTGCCAGGCGATCCGCGGCTTGCCGGTGTCCTTGTCGCGCTCCACGGTCGTGGCGGTGCGGTACGAGTAGGCCGCCTTGGTGCCCTTGTAGTCGATCTGCGCGGCGACGCCGTAGGGCACCTTGTCGCCCGACGGCGTGCCCGGCGTCAGCGCCACCTTCGAGAACCGCGCCTGCTTGGCGAGTGACTCCAGGGCGGCCTTGCACTTCACCGGGTCGTCCGTCAGAGCGGCCGCCTTGCCCGCGTCGCCGGACTGCCAGGCGGTCAGGAAGCCCTGTGTCGTCGTGCGGACTTCCTTGGCCGACAGGGGGCCGGTCTTCACCCCGGGCTTGCCGCCGCCGTCCTTGGCGTCCGCCGACCTGACCTCCTGCGGGGACCCGTCCGAGCCGCCGAACAGCGTGAAGCCGCCCACGACTCCCGCCACCAGGGCAACAGATCCGCCGATCAGCCCGTACTTCACCTCGCGGCGCATGCCACCGATTCCCTCCCGGAGTTCTCGTCCTTGAATACGCACACAAGAACGTGCCACGCACTCTAAGGGACACGGGAGGGCCGCGAGTCTCGATCAGGGCACGGTACGGTGACGCGCTGTTGTAGAGCTGTTACAGAGTTGTCGAACTCCGCCCGGCCGCCCCCGAGCTGGCGCCCGGCCGTCCGTCCGCTACACCCAGGTGTCGAACCACATCCGGTGGTGCCAGGCCGACTTGGGGATCGGCATACCCGTGTAGAGCGGGTAGAAGTAGATGAAATTCCACACGATCAGGAGCACCAGGACACCGGCGCCGACCGCGCCGATCGTGCGGCGGCGCTCCGTCGAGCCCGGCGGGCCGATGATCGCGCCGATCAGCATCGCCAGCGCCAGGCACAGGAAGGGGACGAACACCACCGCGTAGAAGAGGAAGATGGTCCGCTCCTGGTAGAGGAACCACGGCAGGTAGCCGGCCGCGACCCCGCAGGCGATCGCCCCGGCCCGCCAGTCCCGCTGGAACAGCCAGCGGTAGAGGACGTAGAGCAGCGCGAAGCAGGCCGCCCACCACAGCAGCGGGGTGCCCAGCGCCAGCACCTCGCGGGCGCAGCCCTCGGCCGCCGTGCAGCCGTCCTGGCCGGCCTTGGGGTCCTCGTAGAAGTACGAGACCGGGCGGCCCAGGACCAGCCAG
This sequence comes from Streptomyces angustmyceticus, assembly GCF_019933235.1. Classification (NCBI taxonomy): domain Bacteria; kingdom Bacillati; phylum Actinomycetota; class Actinomycetes; order Kitasatosporales; family Streptomycetaceae; genus Streptomyces; species Streptomyces angustmyceticus. Next base: position 4,820,304 of record NZ_CP082945.1, read on the forward strand.
CTCCACGGGTTGGACTGGTAGGTGTGCGGGGTGGTCAGTCCGGTGTGGAAGGCGTAGACCTCGGTCTGGTAGTGCCACAGGCTGCGCAGCCAGTCCGGCAGCCAGGTCCAGTGGCCCGTCCGGCCGTCCGGCGTGGTCGCCCAGTCGCGGTAGTAGCCGCCCTTGGTGGCGATCCAGCCCGACCACGACGCGAGGTAGGCGGCGAGCGCGACGACGACGGTGGACCCGAAGGCGGGCAGGACGTCGCGGCGCAGCGCCGAGCGGAACGGGCGCCGGGCGCCCGCCGTGCGGCGCGCCCCGACGTCCCACAGCACCGCCATCAGCGCGAAGGCCGCGAGGTAGTAGAGGCCGTTCCACTTCGTCGCCGCGGACAGGCCCAGGCACAGCCCGGCCGCGATCCGCCAGGGGCGCGGGCCCAGCCGCAGCCGGTCGCCGACCTCCCCGTCCGGGTGCGCCACCCCGGCGGAGTCCAGCGGCAGCGCCGCCGCCAGCCGGGCCCGGGTGCGGTCCCGGTCCACCAGCAGGCAGCCGAACGCCGCCACCACCCAGAACATCACCAGCAGGTCCAGCAGCGCGGTCCGGCTCATCACGAAGTGCAGGCCGTCGACCGCCAGCAGGGTGCCCGCCAGGCAGCCCAGCGCCGTCGACCGCAGCAGCCGGCGGCCGATACGGCACACCAGCAGCACCGACAGGGTGCCGAGCAGCGCCACCGTGAACCGCCAGCCGAAGGGGTCCATCCCGAACGCCCACTCGCCGACCGCGATCAGCCACTTGCCCATCGGCGGATGGACGACGTACGAGTGCTCCGGCGAGAGCAGCAGCTGCGGCGGATGCCCGACCAGCGCGTCATTGGCGTTCTTGGCCCAGGTGCCCTCGTAGCCGTACTGCAGCAGCGACCAGGCGTCCTTGGGGTAGTACGTCTCGTCGAATATCACCTTCCGCGGGCTGCCCAGGTTCCAGAACCGCAGCACCCCCGCGAACAGCGCCACCAGCAGCGGGCCGGCCCAGCCCGACCAGCGCGCCAGCCGGGCCGCCGCGTCCGGGCCCGCGCCGAACACCGCCCACAGGCGGCCGCCCGGCTCGGGGAACGCGGGCACCAGCCGCGCGCGGACATCGCCCCGCGGCCGGACGGGGTATCCGAAGCGGCGCAGCCGCCGCTGCCACACGGGGGGCCGCTCGGACAGCTCCGGGGCGTGCTGCGCGGTGGCGTCGGTCGCGGTGGTGTCACTCGTCACCGGGCCATCGTAGGGAAGCACGCTGTGGACCGGCGGGGAGCGCCACCGGGCGATACCGGCGGATCGGGGCGCGGCGGCGGGCTGGGAGGATGGGAGCGTGACTGGAACGCTGGTACTCGCAGGAACGCCCATCGGGGACATCACGGACGCGCCGCCGCGGCTCGCCGCCGAGCTGGCCGCCGCCGATGTGATCGCCGCCGAGGACACCCGGCGGCTGCGCCGGCTGACCCAGGCGCTCCAGGTCCAGCCCACCGGGCGGATCGTGTCGTACTTCGAGGGCAACGAGGCGGCCCGGACGCCCGAGCTGGCCGACGCGCTGGCCGGCGGGGCCCGGGTGCTGCTGGTCACCGACGCGGGCATGCCCTCCGTCTCCGACCCCGGCTACCGCCTGGTCGCCGCGGCCGTCGAGCGGGACATCAAGGTCACCGCCGTGCCGGGCCCCAGCGCGGTGCTCACCGCCCTGGCCCTCTCCGGTCTTCCGGTGGACCGCTTCTGCTTCGAGGGCTTCCCGCCGCGCAAGGCCGGCGAGCGGCTCTCCCGGCTGCGCGAGGTCGCCGGCGAGCGGCGCACCCTCGTCTACTTCGAGGCGCCGCACCGCCTGGACGACACCCTCGCCGCGATGGCCGAGGTCTTCGGCGCCGACCGGCGCGCCGCGGTGTGCCGCGAGCTGACCAAGACGTACGAGGAGGTCAAGCGGGGGCCGCTGGGCGAGCTGGTGCCCTGGGCCGCCGAGGGGGTGCGCGGCGAGATCACCATCGTCGTCGAGGGCGCCCCGCAGAGCGGGCCGCAGGACCTGGACGCCGACGAGCTGGTGCGCCGGGTGCGGGTCCGCGAGGAGGCGGGGGAGCGCCGCAAGGAGGCCATCGCCGCGGTCGCCGCGGACGCCGGGCTGCCCAAGCGTGAGGTCTTCGACGCGGTGGTCGCCGCCAAGAACGCCGAGAAGGACCCGGCGAAGAAGGCCGCGAAGGGCCCCGCCGGGGATTGAGGACGGCCCCGCCGGGGATTGATGCGCGGCGCCGGGCGAAAAGCGACCCTTCAGAAGGTAAATGGCTGACCGGAAAGGTAAAGCGCAGGTCGGCGCGTTGAGGTGATTTTCCTACCGTCGGCCAAATCTGGGCCAATAGCGTCGGCGATGGGCTGCATTCTCCGCCTCGGAGGCGTCCACTGGACGAGGGACGAACGGTTCCCGAAGACCTTGTCCAGCGGACAAGAGGAGCGCGCACATGAGCGAGATCGCGAAGACCACCGGCGGTTCGACCACCAGCGAGGACCACCCCATCGCCCGTCCCGACGCCGCCGCGCACGAGGCATACGCCTTCGCCTGCATGCGGTGCGGGCACGGCTGGGAGCAGGCGTACGAGATAGTCCACCAGGTCGACGGCAAGGGCGAGACCCACGTCGTCTACTACGCGGACGGCGAGCGGGTCCCGTCCCCGCTGACCTGCCCCACCTGCCTGAACTGCGGCAGCAACGTCGTGCGCATCATGCGCTCCGGCCAGGTCTCGATGGTCTCCGACGCGATCGCGAGCATGCACCAGCGCCAGCACGGCAGCGAGCGGAAGAAGGAACCGGCCGCCGACGCCGGACCGGACCGCGCCGAGGACTCCGGACGCCACCACTGGCACCTCTCCGACCTGCTGCACCCCTTCCAGCACCACCGCAGGTGAGGCCCGTGCCACGGCCCTCGTAGGATCGCGGCCATGGCACCGCAGGACAAGAACACCCCGCCGCCGCTGCCCGAACCGCTTCGGGTGGCGGTCGCGGATTCCCACACCCATCTCGACATGCAGGACGGCACCGTCGAGGAGGCGCTCGCCAAGGCCGCCTCCGTCGGGGTGACCACCGTGGTGCAGGTGGGCTGCGACCTGGCCGGATCCCGCTGGGCCGCCGAGACCGCGGCCGCCCACGACGCCGTGCACGCCACGGTCGCCCTGCACCCCAACGAGGCGCCCCGCATCGTGCTGGGCGACCCCGACGGGTGGTCGCGGCAGGGGGCCAGGGAGCCCGGCGGCGACGCCGCGCTGGACGCCGCCCTCGCCGAGATCGACCGGCTCGCCGGCCTGCCGCAGGTCCGCGGCGTCGGCGAGACCGGCCTCGACCACTTCCGCACCGGCCCCGAGGGCATGGCCGCCCAGGAGCGCTCCTTCCGCGCCCACATCGAGATCGCCAAGCGGCACGGCAAGGCCCTGGTCATCCACGACCGCGAGGCGCACGACGACGTGCTGCGCATCCTGCGCGAGGAGGGCGCCCCCGAACGGGTCGTCTTCCACTGCTTCTCCGGCGACGCCGCGATGGCCGAGGTCTGCGCCGCGGCCGGCTACTTCCTGTCCTTCGCCGGCAACGTCACCTTCAAGAACGCCCAGCCGCTGCGCGAAGCCCTCGCCGTCGCCCCGCCCGAGCTGGTCCTCGTCGAGACCGACGCCCCGTTCCTCACCCCCGCCCCGTACCGCGGACGGGCCAACGCCCCGTACCTCGTTCCGGTCACGCTCCGGGCGATGGCCGATGTCAAGAAGATGACCGAGGACGACCTGGCCACCGCCGTCGCCGCCAACACGGCGCGTGCCTTCGGGTACTGAACGGACCACCGCCGCGCCCCGGCCCGCGGGGCACCGCTCCCCGCCCGGCCCCCGGCCGCCCTCCGGCGCCGCCGGGGGCCCGCGCCGTCCCCCGATGTGACCACTTTCCGTATCGGACCGAGTTGGGAGAGTCACCGCCGCTCCGCTACATTCCGGCCGTCAACCGCACCCCGTGGCCCGTGGAGCGTGCCGTGAGTCCATCGTCGAGCAGCCACCGCGCCGCGCGCGGCCGCCGCAGACGCCGCGCCGAACGCCCCGACGCGCTGCGCCGCCTCCTGCCCCGGGCCCTGGTCGTCGTCTTCCTGGCCGGCGGCACCACCGCCTTCGTCGCGCACGACAAGGCGGTCCGGCTCACCGTCGACGGCACCCCGCGCACCCTGCACACCTTCGCCGGGGACGTCGGTGAACTGCTGGCCGACGAGCACCTCACCGTCGGCACCCACGACCTCGTCGCGCCCGCCCCCGGCACCGGGCTCAGCAGCGGCGACGAGGTCGTCGTCCGGCACGGCCGCCCGGTCGTCCTGACCATCGACGGGCAGCGCCGCCGGGTGTGGACCACCGCGGACACCGTCGACGGCGCCCTCCACCAGCTCGGCGTCCGGGCCGAGGGCGCCGTCCTGTCGGCCTCCCGCTCCCGGCGCATCGAGCAGCACGGCATGGAGCTGGCGGTACGCACCGAACGCTCGGTGGTCATCGTCGCCGACGGCCGGGAACACCGGGTCCGCACCAACGCCGCCACCGTCCGCGAGGCGCTGGCCGAGGCGGGGCTCGCGCTGCGCGACCAGGACACCACCTCGGTGCCGCCGGACAGCTTCCCGCACGAGGGCCAGACCCTCTCCGTGATGAGGATCACCGGCTCCAGGGAGGTCCGCGAGGAGCCCCTGCCGTTCCGTACGATCCTGCGCGCCGACCCGCGTCTGGCCCGCGGCGTCCAGTCGGTCGTCCAGCAGGGCCGCCCCGGCGTGCGGCGGGTCACCTACCGGGTGCGCACCGTCAACGGCGTCCGGCAGAAACCGAAGCGGCTGCACAGCAAGGTCGTGCACGCGCCCCGTCCGCGGATCGTGCACCTCGGCACCATGGCGCTGCCGGCCTCCGTCCGCGGCGCCGACCACCTCGCCTGGCACGCGCTCGCCCAGTGCGAGGCCCGCGGCCGGCCGGACGCCGTCGACGCGTCGGGCACCTACGGCGGGCTCTACCAGTTCGACGTCCCCACCTGGCGGGCCCTCGGCGGCCGCGGCCGCCCGCAGGACGCCTCTCCCCGGGAACAGACCTTCCGGGCCAAGAAGCTCTACATCAGAAGGGGGGCGAGCCCGTGGCCGGTCTGCGGCCGTAAGCTTCACGGGTGAACGAGCGCACCGAGGCTGTGGCATGACCAAGAGCACCACCGACGATTCCGGCCCCCTGCTGGGCGCCGCCGACATCCGCGAGCTGGCCGCCGCGCTGGGCGTCCGCCCCACCAAGCAGCGCGGCCAGAACTTCGTGATCGACGCCAACACCGTCCGCCGGATCGTGCGGACCGCCGGCGTCCGGCCCGACGATGTCGTCGTCGAGATCGGTCCGGGCCTCGGCTCGCTGACCCTCGGGCTGCTGGAGGCCGCCGACCGGGTCACCGCCGTGGAGATCGACGAGGTGCTGGCGGCCGCGCTGCCCGCCACGGTCGCGGCCCGGCTGCCCGAGCGCGCCGGCCGCTTCGCGCTGGTGCACAGCGACGCCATGCACGTCACCGAGCTGCCCGGCCCCGCGCCCACCGCGCTCGTCGCCAACCTGCCCTACAACGTGGCCGTCCCCGTGCTGCTGCACATGCTCGCGACCTTCCCCACCATCGACCGCACTCTGGTCATGGTCCAGTCCGAGGTCGCCGACCGCCTCGCCGCCCGCCCCGGCAACAAGGTCTACGGCGTGCCCTCGGTCAAGGCCAACTGGTACGCCGAGGTCAAGCGGGCCGGCGCCATCGGCCGCAACGTCTTCTGGCCCGCCCCCAACGTCGACTCCGGCCTGGTCTCCCTCGTCCGCCGCGACCGGCCCATCGAGACCACGGCGAGCCGCGACGAGGTCTTCGCCGTCGTCGACGCGGCCTTCGCCCAGCGCCGCAAGACCCTGCGCGCCGCGCTGTCCGGCTGGGCCGGCTCGGCCGCCGCCGCGGAGGCAGCGCTGGTCGCCGCGGGCGTCTCGCCGCAGGCGCGCGGCGAGGCGCTGACCGTCGAGGAGTTCGCGCGGATCGCCGAGCACAAGCAGCCGGGCGGGACGCCCGGCATCCGTCAGTCAGGGGGAGCCACCGCATGACCGCCACGACCGCCGCCCCGGTCACCGTCCGGGTGCCGGCCAAGGTCAACGTCCAGCTGGCCGTGGGCGCCGCCCGCGCGGACGGCTTCCACGACCTGGCGAACGTCTTCCTCGCCGTCGGCCTGTACGACGAGGTCACCGCCACCCCCGCCGACACCCTGCGGATCACGGCCGAGGGCCATGACGTCGACCAGATCCCGCTGGACCGGACGAACCTCGCGGCCCGCGCCGCCGAACTCCTCGCCGCCCGGCACGGCATCGAGCCGCGCGTCCACCTCCACATCACCAAGGACATCCCCGTCGCGGGCGGCATGGCCGGCGGCAGCGCCGACGCCGCCGGCGCCCTCCTGGCCTGCGACGCCCTCTGGTCGACGGGCGCCACGCGCGAGGAACTCCTCTCCCTCTGCGCCGAGTTGGGCAGCGACGTCCCGTTCAGCCTGGTCGGCGGCGCGGCCCTGGGCCGCGGCCGCGGCGAACTGCTGACCCCGCTCCCCGTCGGCGGCACCTTCCACTGGGTCTTCGCGGTCACCGACGGTGGCCTGTCCACCCCCGCCGTCTACCGCGAGTTCGACCGCCTGACCGCGGGCACGAACGTGCCGGAGCCCGAGGCGACCTCGGAACTCCTGTCCGCCCTGGAATCCGGCGACCCCACCGCCCTCGCCGCCACCCTCGCCAACGACCTCCAGCCCGCGGCCCTCTCCCTGCGCCCCTCCCTGACCGCGACCCTGGAGGCAGGCACCACCGCCGGCGCCCTGGCCGCCCTGGTCTCCGGCTCCGGCCCGACCACCGCCTTCCTGGCCAAGGACCCGGAAGCGGCAGAGAAGATCGCGTCCGAGCTGCTGGCGTCGGGGACCTGCCGCCAGGTCCGGGTGGCGGATTCGCCGGCCGTGGGGGCGCGGGTTCTGTAGCGCCGGGAGCCCGCTTCAGGCGGCCCTGCGGTGGTGGTGCCAACTGGCTGCGGCAGCCGCCAGGCGGAGGGTCCACGGGTCGGGGTCGGCGGTGGCGATCTCGTCCCAGAGGTTGCGATTGGCAGTGGCGAAGGCGGTGATGCCCTCCGCCGGTGCGGTGTGCCAAGCGGGCATCTCCGCGGCCTGGTGTTCCGCCGAGGCTGGGGTGTGCCCGGCGGCGATGAGCCAGATGACCCAGTAGCCGGCGTCGAGCCAGGCGGCTCCTCGCGTGGCCCAGGCCCAGTCGACGAGCCGCGCCCGATCACCGTGTGGGGCATGGTCGTTGACGAGCACGTTGGCGTGGTTCAGGTCGGTGTGCAGGAGGTGGCCTCCGGCGAAGAAGCGGAGGTCGTCGGGGCGGGCGGCGTAGAGCTCCAGACGTTGCTCGGCGTGCCGCAGGTCGACGTCCGGGCAGGGGGTCTCGGCGAGGCGGCGCAGGAGGGCGGCGACTTCGCGGAGGTCGGGGGAGCCGGGCGCGTAGTCGGCGTGGTGGCCGTCCAGGGCCTCGAACCCGAGGAGATCCCATCCGGCGGCCTCGACGCGCCAGCGGAGCGCGGGAGCGACCCCGGTGAGAAAGGGGGCGGTGGCTGCTTCTCGGCGCTGGGTCCAGGCGCGGGGATGGTCGGTGCGCAGGCCCTTGATGTGCCACGTCCCGGCGGCGGAGGTGACACGCGCGGCGATCTCGCTGTTGAAGCCCTCGGTGGCCTCCACGACCGTGGACAGAGGGCCGGTGTGGTGCTCGACGGCGGCGCGGGCGGCAGCGGGCAGCCGGTCGAGGCCGATGCGGGTAGTCGCCATGGACCTCACTCTTCCACGGCGGAGCGGCGGCGTAACGGTGCAGTGGCGCGGGGGCCTCGGACGCAAGAACGCCCTGAAGCCCCCGCGGTTCTGTTCGGCTGGATGCCTACCGGTACGGGTTGTCCTCGTTGCAGCCCGGGACGGCACCCTCGGTCAGCATCTCCAGGTCCTCCAGGAGGACGACTCCCTCGGGCTCGTCCTGGGCCTGGGGCCGGGGCGTGATCTCCACCGTGACAGTGGTCATTGCGCTTCCTCTCTTCCGTGCCGGCAGTAGGTGTTCAGTGGTGCCTTCGCCTCCTGGTAGGCCTTGGCGAGCGGTCGGCAGACCCGGCAGGTGCCGGAGAGCTGACAGCCGCCGCAGCCACCGGTGCGAAGCATCTGGGCATCAGCGATGCCGGGCAGGCGGAGGAATCCGTCCATGCCCTCGGTCATGAGGTCGATGGGGTTCTCGCGGCCGACCTTGCACATGGTCGCCAGGCCGTGCGGATCGACGTGGAAGAAGGTGTGGCCGGCGGGGCAGCCCTTGAAGACGCTGGTGCCGTTCAAGAAGCCCGGGGCCTGCGCGGCCAGGGGGTCGGGGGTGCCCGAGTACGTCGGGGAGATTGTCCCGTACTCGGTGCGGCCGGCCCCGTACCGGTCGGCGAGGGCTCGCATGGCGTCCAGCTCGTGCGCGTTGTGCTTGGTGATGATCAGAGCCAGTTCGAGGGCGATCCCGGCCTTGCTCGCGGCGCTGAGCCCTTTCTCGACCAGCTTGAACGCCCCCTTCTTCCGGGTGAGGGAGTCGAAGCTGTCGGACGTCGCGCCGTAGAGGGAGACGGTCACCTTGTGCGGCGGAAGCTCCCGCAGCATCTCGATGACCTCGGACCGGTGAAGCCGGGAGCCGTTGGTGAGGATCTCGATCAGCATCCCGGACCGGTGCGCGAGCACGTACGCGTCCATGAAGTCGCGGTCGATCAACGGCTCGCCGCCGGTGAACTGCAACCACAGCACCCCGGCATCCCTCAGCAGGCGCAAGAGCCGGGCCTTGCCCTCCCACGGCAGGCCCTCGAACTTCCGCTCCGCGAGGTAGCAGTGCTCGCAGTTGAAGTTGCAGCCTTTGTTGATCTCGTACGTCGCACGGCCGTAACCGAGCCGGGTCTCCGGGCGCACCAGGACTGCCTCCCGCATGGGCACGCCCGCCAGGTCCAGACCCCACGCGGTTCGGGCGCCGTCGAGAAGCCAGTCGGGCAGGGAGCTGCTGCTCCCAGCGATCGAGGCGAGCTGCGCGTACATCGCTCGGGGGATTTGCATGCCGGCCCGGGCGCCGGGCCGGGCGACGAGGAACGTGCCGTTGTGCGGACTCGCGATCAACTGGTGCACGAGGCCTCCTCCACGGTGTCTTCCCAGGTGTGCTGTTCGGAGTGGTCGGCGAACAGACAGCAGCCCTCCCGGTCAGGGCCGGGGCCGGTCACCGGACAGTCCGGCAGCACGACCAGATCCACGTGGGCACCGCCCCAGCGGAACCACAGCGCGGTGCCGTACTCCAGATCGTCGAGCAGGCCGTAGTGCTCGCCGTCCTCGTGTGCGCACAACTGGCACTGAACGGCACTGTCGACGCATTCCGTGGCCGACCTCCCCCGCGCTTCCCGCGCCAGGCCCAGTGGCAGTCGGCGCCGGTGCGCGCACCTCATCACGACACCACCCGAGGGGAAGCTCCGACGCGCGGCTTATGACCGGTGCAGCGCCGGCACATACATGGTGGGAACCGGCCAGGGTTGTCGAATGTCGCCGGATGTTCTTCCTCCCGCACCTCCCTCACCGGGCCCCACGTCCGGCCGGAGTCATGGGAGATCCTGAGTGTCATGAGGACGCGCTGTTCGGTACCCAGGCCCGGAATCCGCGCATCGTCGTCCGGCTCGTGCGTCAGAATCTCGCCGCTCGTGGTCATGACCGAACTCCTCTGTGGATCTGTGCTCGTTCGGGGCAACATCCAGAAAAGCCGGAGGAGTTGGAGTTCTCCACGGCATCGGTGCGGCAGTCTTGACGCAGATCCGTGCACGGACTTCGAACAGGCCGGACTACGGGAAGGGCCGATCATGGGACTGGCGAGAAGGCGCAGGACCCTGGGCTACAGTCAGGAGAAATTGGCCCAGTTACTCGGCGTGGACCGCACAACGGTCGGACGCTGGGAGAGCGGCAGAATCGCCCCTCAACCACCCCAGCGACGAGCCTTGGCCACCGCCCTTGACGTCAGCCTTCACGAGCTGGATGCCCTCCTGATGCCGCCAGGAGCAACAAGCAAGGAGAAGCCGGGGCAGCAGCCCAGTGACCCCCCGAACGCGGGAGAGCCTGACGACATGATCCGCCGCGAATTCCTGCGCATACTCACCGTCAGCGGAGCTCTGGCCGCTCTCCCGGCCGAGGAGGCGGAAGCCCTCACCGCAGGAGTCTGCCGGGGAACTCCCGCCGATTTCGCCCGCATGAACAGCCACCTCTGGCAGGTCTACCAACTCGCGCGCACCAAGGGTTCCGTCTACCCCGTCGTCCGCGAGCAGCTGACGACGCTCAACGAAGCCCTGGCGGGGAAGCGCGGCAACGCCCGTCCGCTCCTGAACGCGGCAGCAGATCTCTTTCAGCTGGCCGGCGAGGTGGCATTCGACGCGAACCGGTACGCCGAAGCCGCTGCCTCATATGCGCTCGCGGCATCGATCAGCAAGGACACCGGAGCGTACGACCTGTGGGCCTGCGCCCTGGTACGGCACGCCTACGTCGACATGTCGGAGCACCGATACCGCCAGGCGGCACAGATGCTCGGCGTGGCCGAGAGGCTCGCCGGGCGTGGGGACAAGACGCTCTCGACCCGTCATTGGGTTGCCTCGGTCCAAGCGGAGGCGCACGCCGGCCTGGGCGATCTGCAAGCGTGTGAGCGCGCATTGGGGCGCGCTGAGGAAGTCCGGGAACTTACCCCGGACAGTGCCAATGGCGGATGGCTCAGGTTCGACGGATCCCGGCTCGCAGAGGAGCGTGGTGCGCGCTATGCCCGACTCGGGCGCCTGGACCTGGCGGAGGCAACGCTGCGGGAGGCCTTGCAGCACACGGCCTTGGCGTCCGGACAGTCGTTGCGGCGAAGGGGCGCGGTGCTGACGGACCTGGCGGCCATCGGCGTGAAGCGGCGCGATCCTGAGCAGGCGGTCTCCTATGGCAGAGAAGCGGTCGAACTGGCTCGCGCCTCATCTTCGGGGTACATCGCCCGTAGACTCCGAGACCTGTGCGACGAGTTCGGCCCCCTGAGCCGGGACCACCGGGTGGCCGAGCTGGGGGCGGAGATCGCCACGCTCAGCACGCCGTGACGAGAGGGGTTGGCATGTCGCAGACCGAAGGCGCACGACTGTTCCGGGAAGCCTGGATCGCGGGAGTGCACCAGCACTTCCCCGGCGAGCCGAAGGCCGGCTACGTGACCCCCTGGGCGGACACCCCGCAGTGGGAACGCGAGGCCGCCGGGTCCGTCTACGAGCAGGTGCGCCAGTTCGTCGAGGCCAGTGACGGGCGCACGTCCCGGCTGTCCCGGGAGCAGAAGAGCCGTTTCGTCGCGACCTGCTGGACGGCCCAGATGTTCAAGCACTTCGACGACCCCAAACCGGGATACGTCGCGGACTGGTCCGGCCTCCCGGCCTGGCAGCAGGAGACCGACGCCGACATCTTCGAGGCCATCGAGAAGTCGCTGAGCTGACCGCGCAGGGGCGGGGCCGGGGGCGACGGGCACCCGGTGATCGGGTCAGTGCGGGCCGCCGCCGGACCACGAACAAAGGGTGCTAAGCCGAACCCTCTGCCCCGACCTCGCCCTCGCTCCCGCCCCCGCTCCTCGCGGCGTCGGCCAGCACCCGGGCCACCACCTGCCCGGCCCGTACCGCGTGCTCCGCGGTCGTCGGGACGCAGCGGTCCGCCGCCGGGTCGTACGCGGTCATGATCACGCCCGCGTGGTCGCTGTCCAGTTCCTGGAGCGTCACGGTCCGGCCCGCCGACCGCAGCGTGTCGGCGAGGTCGCGGGAGTACCGGGCGTCCAAGACGGTGTCGCGGGCCCCGTGCACCAGGTGGACGGGCACGCCCGGCTCCCGCCCCGCGGCGAGATCGTCGAGCGGTGCGGTCCCGGTGGTCCGGGCGGTCAGGTCGTAGCGGCCCGCCACCCCCACCACCGCGTTCGGCCGCCACCCGCCCACGCTCTCGGGCCACAGCGCGACCCCCAGCGCGGCTCCGGCCCCCGCCGACCATCCGGCCAGCACCAACGACTCCCCGTCGCCGCCCAGCCCGCCCGCTTCCTCGCGGGCGAAGGCCAGCGACTCCAGCAGGTGCGCCCGGCCCCCGTCGGCAGCGTCCGAGCGCCAGTCCGGTACCAGGACCAGCAGGCCCTGCGCCGCCGCGGTGCGCCCCAGCGGTTCGAGGACGTCCCGCTCGTCGGGACCGATGCCATGCCACAGCAGCACGACGGGCAACGGCCCGGGCGCGCCCGCCGGCCGGTGCACATCCAGCCGCTTCCCGCTCGGGCCGTAGACCAGCCCGCGTACCGTCTCCACGGCTGTGCCCGCGGGGTCCGCCATGCCCATGTCCGGTGCCATGACGGCACGTTACAACGAGGGCGTGGAGTCTCAGGCGCCCGTGCTTGCTGTGGAGCACCCTCCGTGCATCCGGCACTGCCGCACACCGGGAACGGCTTCCCCGCCGAGGCAGTAGGGCCATCGGGCCATACGGCCGGTGCTATGCCCTGATTTGGCCGCGCAAGCGTGCAGGCTTCGATTGGCGCCATAACGCGTCGATATGCGCTAGCGAGATATGGCGTGAATGCTGTGCTTTCGCAGCCCGGTTGTTCAGAGGTTTTGCGTCGGCCGGTGCATGGCGGGCAGCATGTGGCGGGATTCATGGCGTCAACGGGGAAGGGCTACGTGTGGCTGACAGCGAGTCATTTCGTTGATCATGCTGAGCTGGTAAAGCTGGCAAAGAGTTTCGAAGGGCACTCCTACGACCTGGAGTCGACCCTCAAGAAGTTCGTCGCGGAAACCGGGGAAGAAGCCATCAGTGACGGTTTCGGCGTCCTGACCGAATCCGAAGAGGTCACCTCGGCGTACATCGAGTACTCCAGAGACGTCGCCAGTGCCATGAAGTCCATCTACGGCCACCTCGACGCCATCGGCGCAGGTTTGCGACAGGTCACCACGAACACGGACACCAATGACCAGGGTGTCGGTGCGCTCTTCGGCGAGCACGGGGCAAGTGATGAGTGGTAACGAGTCCGTCGGCGAGGAGATCGTCGAACTCGGAATTGAAATTGTTCATCCGGGAGGTCGACCGGACGAGCTGAGAGAGGCAGCCAGGCAGTGGCGTCACCTAAAAACCGAGGTCGAACACATCTTCGGCGCTCTGGACAAACAGGTGAACGCCACGGTCGGACACACCTGGCGGGGACCGGCTGCCGAGGCATTCCATAAGCACTGGAACGAGTGCAAAAAGGCCACAGATCACGTGACCGAGCACTTCGATGAAGCTGCCGAAGGTCTCGACAAGGCAGCGAAGGCCATCGAAGAGGTCAACAAGGAAATCGAGGACATCTACCTCGAGATCGGGATCTCCGTAGGTGTCTCGATCGGTATGTCCTTCCTGACCCTCGGTGTCTCCGCCGCGGTCGGTACGGCGCGGGTGGCGATGTTGGCCAAGAAGGCCGTGGACGCGGCCGGCATGCTGGGCCGGATGCTTCGGGCGGTTGCCAACGCGTACAAGGCGTTCAAGAGCATCAACACCTTCACGGCCACCGTTGCGAAAATGGTGTCGTCCTTCGCGCTGAACACCACGACCGGTACCGCCGGCGGCGTGGCCACGAGCCTTATCAGCGGCAAGGGCCCCGAGTGGCGGACGAACCTCATGGGCGGAATCGGGGGCGCGACCGTCGGTACCGGCGCGGGCGCGCTCGCCGGCCGTCTGGGTGCCGGCGAATTCGTCGGCGGGGCCGCAAGCGGCGCGGCCGGCGGTGTCGCCGGCGATGCCCTGGACTCCTGGCGCAAGGGCGAGGATCTCGACATGCGGCAGACTGCGATCACCGCCATCTCCGGCGGCGCGGCGGGTGGTGCCGGAGGCACGCTGCGCGGCGTCGACAAGGGCATGCGCGATATCGCGAACGATCTCAGGGGCACCCATACCCCCGAGAGCCACGACATCGGCAGGGACACCGCTTGGGGCACCACCGTCCCCATCGCCGGTGGTGTCGCGGCGAACGACGGCAAGGACGGCTGGGGAGACGTGGACGACCACAACAAGGATGTCCAGTCGGGCGCCGAGCAGGGCACCAGGACCCGCGATGAATCAGCGACCGACGAGGTGCGACATGTCTTCGGCTGACCCGACCACAACCGGCGCCGTGCCCGCCCTTCGCCGGGTGGGCACGGCGCCCCGGCGGGCCGGGGCATTGTTCGGCGCACTGGGGTTGGCAGCAATCCTGCCCGTGCTGCCGCTGTGGCTCTTCTGCTCGGATCCGGAACCGCGCCGGACGGCGATCCTCATCGCGCTGGGTTGCGCACTGGCCAGTCTCGGCGGCATCGCCCTTTTCCAGCGCGCGGCAGGGGGACGGCGGTCGTACGCCGAGGTCGCTGTCGCCGAGTTCTCGGCAACGACGGAGCCGGGCGGGCCGGGCGCCGCAGGGCCGGACCAACCGCCCTCGGTGCTGCCCTCACGCCGTGGCATGCAAGCTCGTTCCCTCGTCTGGTACTTCGGGGTCTGCACGGTGCTGGTGAGCCTTCTCGCCCTGGTGATGGGTGCGCCGCAGCGGCCGGAGCGTATGCAGCGGATCGTGGACGCCGGGGCCGAGTTCGCGAACGTGCCGGTCGAGAAGGTGAGCGACGTCCGGCTCCACGATCCGAGCAAGGGGCACGACTACTACACCTCGACCGTGGTCGTCCGGCTCGCCCCGGGCTCGGGCGCGGAGGGGGATCCGGTGACGGCCAGGGTCCACCCGGTGACGCACGACCGTCCGCACGTGGGCGGCAAGGTCTCGGTTCTCTACGCCCCGGACCGTCCCGCGCTGGGCGCCCTCGCGGGGAACGAGCGCAGCCTCGGTGACGCGTTTGAGGGCTCCACGATGACGACCGGTCGTACCTGGATCGTCGGCATCGCCTGGGCCGCCGGAATCGTCCTCTCGGTCATCGGTCTTTCCCTGCGCCATGGATTCCGTTCCTTCTCACGGCTGGGCGGCGCTGACATGGCCGTACGCGGGACATGTCTGGGGGCCGGTTTCTGGCAGCGGGACTCCCGTAAGGAGCAGTGCCTGAAAATCGTCACGGCGTCCTCCCGCACCGCCCACTTCCTGGTCCCTGTCACGGAGGATCAGGTACCCGCGTCCCTCAAGGGGCAGCATCTGTGGCTGTGCTGGGAAGCCCCACGCGGCGCCGAGAACGGACAGTCCGCCGCGGGCGGCACCGTGGCGGCACTGGTGTCCGACGACGGCTGGGTGATGCACGGGAAACTGAAGGCCGACGACGCGCGGATGATGGCCGCCGAGGGCGTCTCCGTCGACAAGGCCGCGGCAGGGCACAGCGAGTCCCGCGTCCTGCGGCTCTGGAATCCACACTCCGCATGGCCCCTTTACCTGGCACCGTCCGCCTTGGCGCTCGCGGCGGCGCTCATCGGCTGCGCCGCGCTGCTGACCCTCGACATCACGGGCACCTGGCGCTGGATGATCGGGCTGGCCGGAGCCGTCATCGGACTGACTCTCGCCTACGCCGCGATGAAGGCCCCGTACCTGTCGAATGCCGGAGACCCGGAAGCAGCGTCCTAGCCGCTCGCGACGGCGAACGACACCGCCCGGAAACGAGCAGCAGCCCGGAGCGGCCAGCAGGCATCCCCGCCGGGCAGTGCCCTTCCGCTCATGCCCACCACCGCCGTCAGGGCGGCCACGAAGGCGGCGGCGAGGGGAAGGCCCACGGCGACCCGGGCCACGGCGAACCCGTCACCCAGGGTGCCGTATCGCGCACGGAAGTGGTGGGCGGCGCCGGGGCATTGATCATGCGGGCCGCGCCAGGAGCGCCCGCAGCCCCGTCCGCCCGTGCGGATACTCATCTCCCGGCGGCCGTCCTCCCCGCGCCGACTAGGCTGGGCAAGTCGATCGATCTGACGTGCAGGTCGGAAGTGCAGGTCTGAGTGCAGGAGTGAGATGGCCGTCAACCTCGTCAATCTGGAAGCCGTCGGCAAGGTCTACGGAACCCGTGCCCTGCTCGACGGTGTCTCGCTCGGCGTCAACGAGGGGGACCGGATCGGCGTCGTCGGGCGCAACGGCGACGGCAAGACCACCCTGATCCGGATCCTCGCCAAGCTGGAGGGCGCGGACGACGGCCGGGTCACGCACAACGGCGGCCTGCGCCTCGGCGTCCTCACCCAGCACGACTCCCTCGACCCGGCGGCCACCATCCGGCACGAGGTCATCGGCGATCTCGCCGACCACGAGTGGGCCGGCAACGCCAAGATCCGCGACGTCCTCACCGGCCTCTTCGGCGACCTCCACCTGCCGGGCTTCACCCAGGGCCTGGACACCGTCATCGGCCCGCTCTCCGGCGGTGAGCGCCGCCGGATCGCGCTCGCCAAGCTGCTGATCGCCGAGCAGGACCTGATCGTCCTCGACGAGCCCACCAACCACCTCGACGTCGAGGGCATCTCCTGGCTGGCCGGGCACCTGCGCGCCCGCCGCTCCGCCCTCGTGGTCGTCACCCACGACCGGTGGTTCCTCGACCAGGTCTGTACGCGGATGTGGGACGTCCAGCGCGGCGCGGTCCACGAGTACGAGGGCGGCTACAGCGACTACGTCTTCGCGCGGGCCGAACGGGAGCGGATCGCCGCCACCGAGGAGGCCAAGCGGCAGAACCTGATGCGCAAGGAGCTGGCGTGGCTGCGGCGCGGCGCCCCGGCCCGTACGAGCAAGCCCCGCTTCCGCATCGAGGCCGCCAACGAGCTGATCGCGGATGTCCCGCCGCCGCGCGACAACGCCGAGCTGATGAAGTTCGCCAGCTCCCGCCTCGGCAAGACCGTCTTCGAGCTGGAGGACGTCAGCATCCAGGCCGGGCCGAAGGTCCTCCTCAAGCACCTGACCTGGCAGCTGGGCCCCGGCGACCGGATCGGCCTGGTCGGCGTCAACGGCGCCGGCAAGACCTCGCTGCTGCGGGCGCTGGCCGAGGCGGCCCGCACCCAGGGCGAGGCGCAGCCGGCCGCCGGCCGCGTCGTCGTCGGCAAGACCGTCAAGCTGGCGTACCTCTCCCAGGAGGTCGCCGAACTCGACCCGGCGCTGCGGGTGCTGGAGGCCGTCCAGCAGGTACGCGAGCGCGTCGACCTGGGCAAGGGCCGGGAGATGACCGCCGGCCAGCTCTGCGAGAAGTTCGGCTTCACCAAGGAGAAGCAGTGGACGCCGGTCGGCGACCTCTCCGGCGGTGAGCGCCGCCGCCTCCAGATCCTGCGCCTCCTGATGGACGAGCCCAACGTCCTCTTCCTCGACGAGCCCACCAACGACCTCGACATCGAGACCCTGACCCAGCTGGAGGACCTCCTCGACGGCTGGCCCGGCTCCCTCATCGTCATCAGCCACGACCGCTACTTCATCGAGCGCACCACCGACCGCGTGCACGCCCTGCTCGGCGATGCCACGCTGCGGATGCTGCCGCGCGGTCTGGACGAGTACCTCGACCGCCGCCGCGCGGTCATCGAGGCCGCGACACCGGCCCCCGCCCAGCAGACCGCGGCCCCCAAGAAGGCCGCCGCCGTCAACCGCGCCGCCCAGAAGGAACTCCAGAAGATCGAGCGCCAGTTGGACAAACTCGGCGACAAGGAGACCAAGCTCCACGCCCAGATCGCCGAGAACGCCACGGACTTCGAAAAGGTCGCCGGCCTCGACGCCCAACTCCGCGAACTGAGCGCGGAGAAGGACGAGCTGGAGATGCGGTGGCTGGAGTTGGCGGAGGAGGCGTAGGGGCAGTCTTGAGGCGTTCCACAACACCTCCGTGGTGCCTGCCGCGCCGCGGCCGGTGTCCGGTACCTGGGGGCCGGCAACCAACCTGGTTCCGGCCAGATCGTCGAGCTTCCAGTGGCTCGTGGGACGAGCGGCAGCACCGAGCCGTGTGATGCCTGGCGCCCGCTCCTTCCCGCATCGCGAATGCCCGCGCCGCCCCGCACCCCCCAGGACGCCCATCGGCCCCGAATGGCCGGGATTCCAGCATTCCGGGGGGCTTCTTCCCGGTAGGGGGCGCGCTATCGCAGCCGAGCGTGTAGCTTCCCGGGGACGAGCGGCCCGGTCGGGGGCCGCGCCGGGGCCCGCCGGGGTGGAGGGGGTTGCTCGATGGGCGTGCGGCTCATGGTGGTGGACGATCACCGTCTGCTCGCGGAGGCGCTCGCTTCGGCGCTGAAGCTGCGTGGGCACCGCGTCCTGGCGGCGGCCGCGCCGAGCGCCGGGGCCGCGGAGCTGGTGGTGAGCCGGGCGCCCGAGGTGTGCCTGCTCGGTACCGCCGCGCCGGCCAGGCCGGGCGCCTTCGACCCGGTCGTACGGATCAAGAAGGAGCGGCCGCAGGTCGCGGTGGTGGTGCTGGGGCCGGTGCCCAGTCCGCGGGGGATCGCCGCCGCGTTCGCGGCCGGGGCCTCCGGGTACGTCCGCAACGACGAGCGGATCGAGGGTGTGGAGCGCGCCATGATGAAGGCGCGGGCGGGGGAGTCGGCGGTCGCCCCGCAGTTGTTGCAGCAGGCCTTCGAGGAGCTGCTGCACCCCGCGGCGCAGCCGGACGATGAGGGGGCACGGCTGCTGGAGCTGCTCACCCCGCGGGAGGTCGAGGTGCTGATGCGGGTCGCGGACGGCGAGGACACCCGGCTGATCGCGGCGGGGATGGACATCGCGCCGAGCACCGCGCGGACGCATGTGCAGCGGGTGTTGATGAAGCTGGAGGTGGGGTCCCGGCTGGAGGCCGCCGCGCTGGCGGCCCGCACCGGACTGCTGGACCGGGCGGCGGGCGGCCGCGCCGCGCGCACCGCGGCGGGAACGGAGGCGGCGGAGGGGGCCATGGCGGGGCCGGGCCGGTTCACGGTGGGGCCGGACCACACCACGGCGGGGCCGCATCAGGCCGATCCGGCCCCACCCCCGCAGTAACAACCCCGGCCCCCGTAAACAACCTCCGTGCCCCGCATTAACCACCCCGCTCAGCCCCCGCTGAGCCCCCACTCGCCCCCGCTCACCCCTCCCCGGATTCCTCCCCCGCCCCGGCCCGTAGTTCCTCGGCCGTCGGCGGGACCGCCGGGCGCAGCTTCAGCCAGACGAGGAAGAAGAGGCCGAGGGCGAGCATGCCCATGCCCGTCCAGAGGTTGATGTTGATGTCCTGGGCCTTCTTGAGGTCGGCGTCCGAGGCCGTCAGGCCGGCGATGGTGACGATCACGCCGTAGACGACGAACAGGCCGCCGATGATGCGCCGTACGTCGAAGAGCCGCGCGGCGGTCGCGGACTCGCGCTCCAGCTCCTCGACCTCGTGCTGGTAGTCACTCATGGTGCGTCAACTCCGCTGGTTCAGGCAGGTTCAGAAGGAGAACGGGATGTAGCAGACGGCGGCGAGGATCAGCGCTCCCCAGCCCAGCAGGGCCGGCTTGCGGTACCACGCGTCGTCGCCCTCGGCCGGCAGGTCCTCCATGCCGGGGGACCGGGAGCCGTAGACCAGGCCCGCCAGCGACGCGGCCGGCTTGGGCTTGGTGACCAGGGTGACGAGCACCATCACCAGCGCGCCGACGACGAACGCCACGATCGAGGAGACGAAGTTGGCGCCCTGCTCGGAGGGGATCGCGATGACGCCCTGCTTGTAGAGCCCGAAGTAGTTGACCATCGCGGCGAGCGTGCCGGTGAGCAGGCCCCAGAAGCCGGCCGCCGCGCTGGTCCGCTTCCAGAACATGCCGATGATGAAGACGACGAACAGGGGCACGTTGAAGAAGGAGAACAGCGTCTGGAGGTAGTTCATGATGTTGCTGAAGGACGAGGCGATGAAGGCCGTGCCCATGCCGATCAGCACGCCGACCGCGGTGACCACGCGGCCGGTCTTGAGGTAGTAGCGGTCCTCGCGGCCCTTCTTGAGGTACGCCGCCCAGATGTCGTTGGTGAAGACGGTGTTGAAGGACGAGACGTTGGCGGCCATGCCCGCCATGAACGCCGCCAGCAGACCGGTCACCGCGATGCCCAGCACGCCGTTGGGCAGCAGGTCCCGCATCAGCACCGGGATCGCGTCGTTGTACTGCAGCCCGTCCTTGGACTTGCCCAGCGTCGGCTCCATGACCAGCGCGATCAGGCCCGGGACGACCACGACGAGCGGTATGAAGATCTTGGGGAAGGCCGCGATCAGCGGGGTGCGCCGGGCGGCGGAGAGGTTCTTCGCGGACAGCGCGCGCTGCACCTCGGCGAAGTTGGTGGTCCAGTAGCCGAAGCTCATCACGAAGCCGAGGCCGAGGACGATGGTGAGCCAGTTCGCGCCGAGCGGGTTGGCCTCGCCGATGCCGGTGCCCTTCCAGGCGGTCAGGAACGCGTCGCCGTGCGAGGCGTCGAGCGAACTGGTCAGGCCGTCCCAGCCGCCGACGCGCTTGAGCCCGACGATGGTCAGCGGGATCAGCGCGGCCAGGATGACGAAGAACTGCAGCACCTCGTTGTAGATCGCCGAGGAGAGGCCGCCGATGGTGATGTACGCCAGGACGAAGACGCCGGCGACGACGATCGCGACCCACTGCGGCCAGCCGAGCAGCGCCTGCAGCACGATCGCCATGGCGTACAGGTTCACGCCCGCGATCAGCACCGACGACACGGCGAAGATGACCGACGAGAGCAGGTGCGAGGAGGGGCCGAAGCGGTGCAGCAGGAACTCGGGCACCGAGCGGACCTTGGAGCCGTAGTAGAACGGCATCATCACCAGGCCCAGGAAGACCATGGCCGGGATGGCGCCGATCCAGTACCAGTGCACGGTGTAGGCCCCGTACTGCGCCCCGTTGGCGGCCATGCCGAGGATCTCGGTGGCCCCGAGGTTGGCGGCGACGAAGGCGAGGCCGGTGACCCAGGCGGGCAGCGACCGCCCGGAGAGGAAGAAGTCCAGGCTCGTCTTCACGCTGCGTTTGGCCGCGAATCCGATGCCGAGGACGACGACGAAGTAGATGGCCAGGATCGTGTAATCGAGCCCGTTGGTGGGGAGCCGTAGCCCCTCGGCCAGGGTGATCATGGGCGACTCTTTTCGCGGGTCGGGAGCGCGGCCCCCGGAGGACACATCTTTGTGCGATCGGAACGCACAAAAAGCTACGCGCGGACCTCAGGAAACTGAATACTTTTGTTTGGTTCAGTTTCGCTTTCGTGAGCGAGGCATCCCCTATGTCAGGAATGTCCGGGCGCACTTCGCCCGGAACTCGCCCTGGGGCCCGGCGTTGACGCAACTGTTTAGTTGTGCTTCATTGTGTTTGTTTGTGTTTGGTCGCAGGGTGAGGAGCGCCCGTGAAGAAGACGTCGACCCGGCTCGCGGACGGCCGGGAGCTCATCTACTACGACGCGCGCGTCGACGTCGTACGCGATGCCGTCGACCGCCGCCCCCTCGACCCCGTGGCCACCGCCTCCGAGATCCGCCACGACCGGCTCCTCGGCGACGACGTCGCCATCGCCTCGCACCGCCAGGCCCGCACCTACCACCCGCCGGCCGACGAGTGCCCGCTGTGCCCCTCCCGCGAGGGCCGCCACTCCGAGATCCCCGCCGCGGACTACGACGTCGCCGTCTTCGAGAACCGCTTCCCCTCCCTGGCCGGCGACAGCGGCCGCTGCGAGGTCGTCTGCTTCACCTCCGACCACGACGCCTCCTTCGCCGACCTCACCGGCGAGCAGGCCGCCCTGGTCCTTACGGCGTGGACCGACCGCACCGCGGAGCTGTCCCAGCTCCCCGGCGTGGAGCAGGTCTTCTGCTTCGAGAACCGCGGCGCCGAGATCGGCGTCACCCTCGGCCACCCGCACGGCCAGATCTACGCGTACCCCTTCGTCACCCCGCGCACCGCGCGCATGCTCACCTCGCTCGCCGCCCACCGCGCCGCCACCGCCGGCGGCAACCTCTTCGACGAGGTGGTCGCGGACGAGCTGGCCGACGGCCGCCGGGTCGTCCTCGACGCCGAACACTGGGTGGCCTTCGTCCCTCACGCCGCCCACTGGCCCTACGAGGTGCACCTCTACCCCAAGCGCCGGGTCCCCGACCTGCTCGCCCTCGACGACGCCGCGCGCACAGAGTTCCCACAGGTCTACCTGGAAGTCTTGCGGCGCTTCGACCGGATCTTCGATACGGGGACGAGCCCGGGACCCCGGGCGGCCGGCGCCGCCCGCACGCCGTACATCGCCGCCTGGCACCAGGCGCCGCTGCGCGCCGAGCACCGCGAGGAATTCGCACTCCACCTCGAGCTTTTCACCATCCGACGCACTTCCGGCAAGCTGAAGTTCCTCGCGGGTTCCGAATCCGGCATGAACGTGTTCATCAATGATGTGCCGCCGGAGGCCGCGGCCCAGCGACTGCGAGAGGTAGCGAGCGAGTGAGCAAGAAGTACCTGGTCACAGGTGGCGCGGGATACGTCGGAAGCGTCGTCGCGGCACATCTGCTGCAGGCCGGTCACGAGGTGACCGTGCTGGACGACCTGTCCACCGGCCACCGCGAGGGCGTCCCCGCCGGAGTCCGCTTCATCGAGGGCCGCATCCAGGACGCGGCGAAGTGGCTCGACGCCTCCTACGACGCGGTGCTGCACTTCGCCGCCTTCTCCCAGGTCGGCGAGTCCGTCACGGACCCCGAGAAGTACTGGCGCAACAACGTCGGCGGCACCATGGACCTGCTCGCCGCGATGCGCGACGCCGGTGTCCGCACCCTCGTCTTCTCCTCCACCGCCGCCACCTACGGCGAGCCGAAGACGACCCCGATCACCGAGTCCGCCGAGACCGCGCCCACCAGCCCGTACGGCGCCAGCAAGCTCGCCGTCGACCACATGATCAGCGGGGAGGCCGCGGCCCACGGCCTGGCCGCCGTCTCGCTGCGCTACTTCAACGTCGCCGGCGCCTACGGCACCTGCGGCGAGCGCCACGACCCCGAATCGCACCTCATCCCGCTCGTCCTCCAGGTCGCCCGGGGCAAGCGCGAGGCGATCTCCGTCTACGGCGACGACTACCCCACCCCCGACGGCACCTGCGTCCGCGACTACATCCACGTCGCCGACCTCGCCGAGGCCCACCTCCTCGCCCTGGACGCGGCCACCGCCGGCGAGCACCTGATCTGCAACCTCGGCAACGGCAACGGCTTCTCCGTCCGCGAGGTCATCGAGACCGTCCGCAAGGTCACCGGACACCCCATCCCCGAGATCACCGCCCCGCGCCGCGGCGGCGACCCGGCCGTCCTGGTGGCCTCCGCCCGGGCCGCGACCGACCGCCTCGGCTGGCGCCCCAGCCGCGCCGACCTCGCCGACATCGTCACCGACGCCTGGCGGTTCGCGCAGCACCTCGACCGGACCAAGGAGTCCTGATGGCCGCACACGGAACCGCCGCCCCGACCACCGGGCGCCCGCACGGCGCCCGGCACACCGCCGAGACCTTCGCCGCGGTGTACGGCGCCGCCCCCTCGGGCACCTGGGCGGCGCCCGGCCGGGTCAACCTGATCGGTGAACACACCGACTACAACGACGGTTTCGTGATGCCGCTCGCCCTCCCGCACACCAC
This sequence comes from Streptomyces angustmyceticus, assembly GCF_019933235.1. NCBI lineage: Bacteria > Bacillati > Actinomycetota > Actinomycetes > Kitasatosporales > Streptomycetaceae > Streptomyces > Streptomyces angustmyceticus. The sequence goes on from NZ_CP082945.1 coordinate 4,843,873, forward strand.
CCTCGCCGCCGCCTCGGCCCGCACCGACGGGGTGCTGCGGCTGCACTCCGGCGGCGCCGACGGCGGCATCGTCGAACTGTGCCTGGACGCGCTGCGGCCGGCGCCCCAGGCGGGCTGGGCCGCGTATCCGGCCGGGGTCGTCTGGGCGATGCGGGAGGCCGGGCTGCCCGTCGGCGGCGCGGACCTGCACTTCGACAGCACGGTGCCCACCGGCGCCGGACTCTCCTCGTCCGCCGCTCTGGAGATCGCCACCGCGCTCGCCCTCAACGACCTCTACGCCCTCGGGCAGGAGCCGCAGCACCTGGCCCGGCTCGCCCAGCGGGCCGAGAACGCCTTCGTCGGCGTGCCCTGCGGGATCATGGACCAGACCGCCGCGGCCTGCTGCACCCAGGGCCACGCCCTCTTCCTCGACACCCGCGACCTCGGCCGGCGCCAGATCCCGTTCGACCTGGCGGGGGAGGGCCTGCGGCTCCTCGTCGTGGACACCCGGGTGAAGCACGAACTCGGGGACGGCGCATACGCGGAGCGCCGCGCCGGGTGCGAGCGCGGCGCGCGGGCGCTCGGGGTGCGGGCCCTGCGCGACGTGCCGTACGCGCAACTGCCCGCGGCCCTCGCCCGGCTGGCCGACGAGCCCGCCGTCCAGGCACTCGTCCGCCACATCGTCACCGAGAACCGCCGTGTCGAAGAGGTCGTCGCCCACCTCGACGCGGGCCGCACCCGCGCCATCGGCCCGCTCCTGACGGCCGGTCACGCCTCGCTCCGCGACGACTTCAAGATCTCCTGCCGGGAGCTCGACCTCGCCGTCGACACCGCCAACGCGGCGGGCGCCCTCGGGGCCCGGATGACCGGCGGCGGCTTCGGCGGCTCGGCGATCGTGCTCGTCGAGGAGGCCGCCGCCCCCGCCGTCGGCGCCGCGGTCACCGCCGCCTTCGCGGCCGCCGGCCACGCCGCCCCGCGGATCTTCGAGGCCGTCCCCGGCCCGGGAGCGCACCGCGTCGAGTAGGGCGCACCCGGCGGCGCGCGGCCACCGGACGGGCCTCGGACGGCCCGGGTGGAGGGGCAGTTTCGTCAATCACCTTCCCTTGCCGCAACCCGTCCGTACGCTGGGATCCTGCACCGGTGGGGGCCGGTGCCGATCAGGGGGCGAGACCGTTCGGGTACGGCGCCCGGGGTGGAGCAGCCATGTCGGCACGGCGGCGGCCGTGCGGCTGAGGCGATCTTCAATCCGGGCGTCGTGCCCGCTATGGTCCGTTCACCGAGACAGGGGGTCTCTGTGCAACGCATCCGGGTTCTGGTGGTCGACGACCACCGCATCTTCGCCGAATCCCTGGCGGCCGCGCTCGCCGCGGAACAGGACGTGGACGTCGCGGCCGCGGGCAGTGCCCCCGCGGCGCTGCGCAATCTGGACCGGGCGGTCACCGACGGCCGCCGGTTCGACGTGCTGCTCGCCGACGCCGACCTCGCCGCGCCGCTGCTCGCGGTGCCGGCCCAGGGAGCGGTCCGCGAGGCGGTGCCGCGGGCCGTGCCGCGCGACGGCATCGCGCTGGTCTCCGGCCTGCGCACCAGCCATCCGTATCTGCGCACGGTCGTCCTCGCCGACCGCGACGACCCGCGCCGCGCGGCCGCCGCGCTGCAGGCCGGCGCCTCCGGCTGGGTCGCCAAGGACTGCTCGCTCTCCCGGCTGCTCGCGGTCATCCGCGGCGTGCTGCGCGACGAGACGCATCTGCCGCCCGCGCTGCTGACCGGCGTCCTGCGGGAGCTGACGGCGGCCCGCAAGCACCGCTCGGAGAGCGAGCGGCTGGTGGAGTCGCTGACCCCGCGCGAGCGCGAGGTGCTGCGCTGCATGGTGGCGGGCCTGGGCCGCAAGGCGGTCGCCGAGCGGCTGTTCCTCTCCCCGCACACGGTCCGCACCCACATGCAGAACGTGCTCGGCAAGCTCGGGGTGCACTCCACCCTCGCCGCGGTCGCGCTGGCCCGCCGGGCCGGGGTCGGCCAGGTCGAGCTGGAGGCGGCGGCCGCGGCGGCTTCGGTGCCGGTGCCGTGAGGGGCTGAAGCGCTGCGGGGCGAGGCGCCGGCGCCCGGTGCTCCTACGTGCCGGGATCCGTCAGGACCGCCACGCCCCGGGGCCTCAGCGTGACCCGCCCGACGGCTCCGCCCGCCGCGCCCGCCCCGTCCACCGCCGCCAGCGCGTCCCGCATCGGCGCCGGCAGCGCGACGTCCACGGCCTCCGCCCCGTGGTTGAGCAGGAAGACGTACCGGCCGCCGGCGCCTTCGCGGACGGTGGCCTGGACGCCCGCCGGCAGTCCCGGCAGCACGGGCGCGACCCCGGCCGCCGCCCGTACGTCGTCCAGCAGGGCCCGCATCAGTGCCGGGGCGAGCCGGGTGCCCGCGTACCAGACGGTGCCCCGCCCGTAGGAGTGCCGGGTCAGCGCGGGGCGGCCGGCGAGGTCCCCGTCCGTGAAGCGGGCGAGCGCCTCGGCCCCTTCGAGGTCGATCGCCTCCGACCACAGGTCCGCCCGCCCCGTGTAGGCCCCGCCGCCGACGCCCACCGACCGGCCCTCGTCCAGCGGCCAGAACTCCTCCACCCGCAGCCCCAGCAGCTCCCGCAGCGCCCCCGGATACCCGCCGGGGTGCACTCGGTCGTGCGCGTCGACGATCCCGGAGAAGAACGACACCAGCAGGTGCCCGCCGTCGCGGACGTAGGCGGCCAGCCGCTCGGCGTCGGGGACGGCGAGCAGGTACAGGTTGGGCGCCACGACCAGCCGGTAGCCGGACAGTTCACGCCGCGGCGGCACCACGTCGCAGGCCACGCCCGCTTCGAACAGCGGCCGGTAGTGATCCAGCGCGATCCGGGAGTGGTCCAGCGCGGTCGACGGCTTGGAGTCCAGCTCCAGTGCCCACCAGCTGTGCCAGTCCGCCAGCAGCGCCACCGCGGCCCGCGACCGGGTCCCCTCGATGCCCGGCACCGCCGCCAACTCCCGCCCCAGCTCCGATACTTCGCGGAAGACGCGGGTGCCGGTCCCGCCGTGCGGCAGCATCGCCGAGTGGAACTTCTCCGCGCCGCCCAGCGACTGCCGCCACTGGAAGAACAGCACCGCGTCCGCGCCCTGGGCGACGGCCTGCCAGCTCCACAGCCGCATCGCGCCGGGCGGCTTGGGGCCGTTGCGGGGCCGCCAGTTGACCGCGCCGGGCGCCTGTTCCAGCAGCATCCAGGGCTGTCCGGAGCGCGCCGAGCGCATCAGGTCGAAGACGTAGCCGGCCCGGACGTGGTCGTCGCCGGCGTACGGGTCCTGGTAGAAGTCCAGCGCCATCGCGTCCAGGTACGGGGACCAGGCGAACGCGTCGACGGGCTTGTGCTGCGGCATCAGATTGGTGGTGACCGGAATGGCGGGGGTCAGGCGCTCCAGCACCTCCTTTTCGGCCAGATAGCAGGCGCGCAGGGCCGCGTCGCCGAAGCGCAGGTAGTCCAGCTGCTGGGCGGGGTTGGGGAAGGTGGGCGCGGTGCGGGGCGGCAGCACCTCGTCGAAGTCGCCGTAGGTCTGCGACCAGAAGGCCGTCGACCAGGCGGCGTTGAGCGCGTCGATGCCGCCGTAGCGTGCGCGCAGCCAGCGCCGGAAGTCCTCGGCCGACACATCGCAGTAGCACTGCCGGGTGTGGCACCCGTACTCGTTGCCGACGTGCCACAGGGCCAGCGCCGGGTGGCCGGCGTAACGGGCGGCGAGCTGTTCCACCAGGCGTACGGCGTGCGCGCGGTAGACGGGGCTGGAGGGACAGTAGTGCTGCCGGCCGCCGGGCCAGCGCCGCCGCCCGTCGGCGTCCTCGGGCAGGATCCGGGGGTGCGCGCGGGAGAGCCACGGCGGCGGTGAGGCGGTCATGGTGGCCAGGCAGACGGCGATCCCGGCGCCCGCCAGCCCGTCCATGACGCGGTCGAACCAGCCGAAGTCCCATGCCCCGGGCCGGGGTTCGACCCGGGCCCAGGAGAAGATCCCGGCGGTGACCATGGTGACGCGGGCCGCCTTCATCAGCTCCAGGTCCTCGGCCCACACCTCCTCGGGCCACTGCTCGGGGTTGTAGTCGCCGCCGAATTGGATGCCCATGGATCCCCCAAGGATCGAAGCCCGGACGGGGCACTGCGCCCCGCCGTCAGCAGGACCGGCTCACGAGGAGTTCTTGTACACGCTCCAGCCGCCGTCGACGACGAGGCTCGCGCCCGTGACGAAGGACGCCTCGGGGGAGAGCAGAAAGGCGATGGCGGCGGCGACCTCCTCCGGCCGCCCCAGCCGCCGCGCCGCCGTCTGCGCGGCGCTGGCCCGCCGTTCCTCCTCCCCGATGCCGTCCCACGCCGCCGTCAGCACGGGCCCCGGCAGCACGCTGTTGACCCGCACCTGCGGCCCGTACTCGACGGCCAGCTGGCGCCCCAGCCCGGTCAGCCCGGCCTTGGCGGCGGCGTACGCGGGGCGCCCCGGCAGCCCGATCAGCGCGTGCACCGACGAGGTCAGCACCACCGCGCCGTGGCACGCCCGCAGATCGTCCAGTGCGGCGCGCACACCGAGGAACGAGCCGGTGAGGTTGACCGCCAGCTGCCGCTCCCAGTCCGCGAGCGGGGTGTGCCCCGCGGACGCCACGAACGGCAGAAAGGCGTTGCTGACCAGCCCGTCCACCGGGCCGTAGCGCCGCCGCGCCGCCTCGACCGCGCGCTGCCAGTCGTCCTCGACGGCCACATCGCAGTGCTCGTAGGAGGCGTGGCCGCCGGCCGTCCGGATGCGCCGCGCGGTGTGTTCGCCGCGCGCGTCGTCGATGTCCAGCAGCAGGACGCCGGCGCCCTCGGCCGCCAGCCGGTCGGCGGTGGCCGCCCCGATGCCCCCGGCGGCCCCGGTCACCAGGACCGTACGGCCCTCGAACCGCTTGCCGTACGGCCCGTTCGCCCGGTGCGGTGCGCGCTGCTGGCTCATGGCGCGATCCAAGCCCACGGGGCGAGTGGCGGGCAAGGGGACAGGGGAGCAGAGGGGCGCGTGCGGGCCCAGGGGGCGCGCGAGCCGCTCACGCGTCGTCAGATATGGCGCGGGCCGCTTCCCGGCGCACGGTTTCCGGCCGCGGACGGAAACCGGCCGGCGGACGGCAGTGCTCGCGGGGCGGGCGGAGCCGGGCGGCAGGCCCTAGCCGGGGATGTTGTCGAACGGGCCGGTCAACCGCCGCAGCAGCCCGGCCAGTTCCCCGCGCTGCTGGCGGGAGAGCTCGGCGAGGATGGCGCGCTCCTGGATCAGCAGTCCGGCCAGCGAGCGGTCGGCCTTGTCCCGGCCCTCGGCCGTCAGCCTGACCAGCACCCCGCGCCGGTCGCTGGGGTCCGGCAGGCGCTCGACCAGGTTCTTCTTGGCGAGCCGGTCGATGCGGTTGGTCATCGTCCCGGAGGTGACCAGGGTCTGGGTCAGCAGCGCCCCGGGGGAGAGCTGATACGGCGCCCCGGCGCGCCGCAGCGCGGTGAGCACATCGAATTCCCAGGGCTCCAGGCCCACCTCGGAGAAGGCGATGCGGCGGGCCCGGTCCAGGTGTCTGGCCAGCCTGGAGACACGGCTGAGGACCTCAAGTGGCTCCACGTCGAGGTCCGGGCGCTCGCGACGCCAAGCTGCGACCAGTCGATCGACCTCGTCCTCCATGACGATCAGTGTAGAGGGTCTGTCGACATGAAGTCTCTTGACGTCGAGATATATTTCGCTGGACTATGGGGCATCGTCGGCGGGGGCTCGGTTTCCAGCCGAGACGGCCCGAATCCGACCGTGCCAGCTTTGCATCAGCCCTGCATCGACAAAGGGGTTTCGATCATGCATGACGCACCAACCTGGGATCCGCAGCAGTACCTCCGCCACTCCGGGCACCGCACCCGCCCCTTCCACGACCTCCTCGCCCGGATACCGGACCTGCCCCGCCACGGCCGCTCCGCCCGCATCGGCGACCTCGGCTGCGGCCCCGGAAACGTCACCGCCGAGCTCGCCACCCGCTGGCCGGACGCGCACATCACCGGATACGACAACTCCCACGAGATGCTCAAGGAAGCCGAGACCTACGCCGGACCCACCCCGGGCGGCGGCCACCTCGACTTCGCCCTCGCCGACGCCGCCGACTGGGCACCCGAGGAGACCTACGACCTGATCGTCTCCAACGCCGCGCTGCAATGGGTCCCCAACCACCCGGACTCCTTCGCCCGTTGGATCGACGCCCTCGCCCCCGGCGGCACGTTCGCCTTCCAGGTCCCCGGCAACTTCACCTCCCCCAGCCACGCCCTCCTCGGCGAGCTCTGCGACGCCCCCCAGTGGCGCGAACGGCTCCCCACCCACGGCCGCCGCTACGTCCACATCCTCGAACCGGCCGGATACCTGGAACTCCTCGCCGACCTCGGCTGCGCCACCGACGTGTGGGAGACCACCTACGTCCAGCTCCTGCAGGGCGACGACCCGGTCCTCGACTGGGTCAAGGGCACCGCCCTGCGCCCCGTCCTGACCGCCCTGGAGGACGACCCGGCCGCCCGCGAGGCGTTCGTCGCCGAATACCGCGACGCGCTGCGCCGGGCCTACCCCACCGGCCCGCACGGCACGGTCTTCCCCTTCCGCCGCATCTTCGCCGTCGCCCGCAAGCCCGCGGCCGGCTGACGCCCCGGCCCGTCGCCCCGCCACCGCCCTCCGGCCCGACCCTCCGAGGTGACAACGCCGTGATCACCGGCCTCGACCACATCCAGCTCGCTGCACCCCCCGGCACCGAGGACGCCCTGCGCGCCTACTACGCGGACGTCCTCGGCATGACGGAGGTCCCGAAGCCCCCGGCGCTGGCGGCCCGAGGAGGATGTTGGTTCGAGGCCGGCACGGCCCGCCTTCACCTGGGCACCGACCCCGGCTTCCGCCCCGCCCGCAAGGCCCACCCCGGCCTCCGCATCCACGACATCGACACCTTCGCCACCCGCCTGACCGCCGCCGGCGCCCCTGTCACCTGGGACGACCACCTCCCGGGCCACCGGCGCTTCTACTCCGCCGACCCGGTGGGCAACCGGCTGGAATTCCTGGAGGCGGCCGACGGGAAACAGACGGGACCGGCCGGGGAACGGACGGAACCGGCCGGCACCTAGGCGCGGCCGGGAACGCGCCACCGGGAGCGCACGCCGGACACCGTCGTCACCGGGGTCCGGGCCCGTCCGCCCCCTCAGTTCTTCCGATGCCCTATCAACCGCGGCCTCGCCTCCAGGTTGCCCAGGCCGTGCCAGGCGAGATTGACGAGGTGGGCGGCGACCTCGGCCTTCTTCGGTTTGCGGGTGTCCACCCACCACTGGCCGGTGAGGGCGACCATGCCGACCAGGGCCTGGGCGTAGAGCGGGGCGAGTTTCGGGTCGAAGCCGCGGGCCTTGAACTCCAGGCCGAGGATGTCCTCGACCTGGGTGGCGATGTCGCTGATGAGGGAGGCGAAGGTGCCCGTGGACTGGGCCACGGGGGAGTCGCGGACCAGGATGCGGAAGCCGTCCGTGAAGGTCTCGATGTAGTCGAGGAGCGCGAACGCGGCCTGTTCGAGGAGCTCACGGGGGTGGCCGGCGGTCAGCGCGCCGGTCACCATGTCCAGCAGCTGCCGCATCTCGCGGTCCACGACCACCGCGTACAGACCTTCCTTGCCGCCGAAGTGCTCGTAGACCACCGGCTTGGACACCCCGGCCTTCGCCGCGATCTCCTCCACCGAAGTGCCCTCGTAGCCCCGCTCGGCGAAGAGCGTGCGACCGATGTCCAGCAGCTGCTCCCGTCGCTCCGCGCCGGTCATCCGGACCCGGCGGGCCCGCCGGGTGCCCGCGGCCGGGGAGGGCTTGCCCTTGCTGTTGCTCGTGCTGCTGCTGTCGATCGCCACCCGTCAATGATGCCTTCCCCGCCTACCGCCGGGAGGTACCCCCGGTGGCCGGCTCCGCGCGTCGGGCCTCGATACGGGACGCGTCCGGCCACCGGACGTCGTACGCCCAGCCCGCCTTCTCGAACCAGCGGATCAGCCGGGCGCTGGAGTCCAGCTGCCCCTTCATCACGCCGTGCCGGGCGCAGGTGGGGTCCGCGTGGTGCAGGTTGTGCCAGGACTCGCCGCAGGACAGCACGGCCAGCCACCACACGTTCCCGGACCGGTCGCGGGACTTGAAGGGGCGCTTGCCGACCGCGTGGCAGATGGAGTTGATCGACCACGTGACGTGGTGCAGCAGCGCGACGCGGACCAGGGAACCCCAGAAGAACGCCGTCAGCGCGCCCTGCCAGGACCACGTCACCAGGCCGCCCACCAGCGGCGGGATCAGCAGCGACACCGCCGTCCACAGCACGAACTGTCGGGAGACCCGGCGGATCGCCCCGTCCTTGATCAGGTCCGGCGCGTACTTCTGCTGCGGCGTCTGCTCCTCGTCGAACATCCAGCCGATGTGCGCCCACCACAGGCCCTTCATCAGGGCCGGCACCGTCTCGCCGAAGCGCCACGGCGAATGCGGGTCGCCCTCGGCGTCGGAGAACTTGTGGTGCTTGCGGTGATCGGCGACCCAGCGCACCAGCGGACCCTCGACGGCCAGCGACCCCATGATCGCGAGCGCGATCCGCAGCGGCCGCTTCGCCTTGAACGAACCGTGCGTGAAGTAGCGGTGGAAGCCGATCGTGATGCCGTGGCAGCCGATGTAGTACATCGCCGCCATCAGCCCCAGGTCCAGCCAGCTCACCCCCCATCCCCAGGCCAGCGGGACCGCGGCGACCAGTGCCACGAACGGGACGGTGATGAACAGCAGCAGCGTGATCTGCTCCAGCGACCTGCGCTGCTCGCCGCCCAGCGTCGCGGACGACGTCCCGGCGGCCGGAGGGGCAGAGGTATCGGCAGGAATCGGGGGATCTTCTACGGCTTCAGGACCAGCGGTCATGGTGTCCCTCGTCGGGGGGCTCGGGGGCACGGCTACGGCTACGGAACCGTAACCTACGGTCTCGTAAGTATGGCAGTGCCGCCGTCACGGGCAAGGCCGTGACAGGCGCCACACCCACCCCCTGTGACGCATCTGCCCACCCAGCGGACGGTGTGATCTGCTGACGCTGGGCAGACCTATCCTGGGGACGTCGGACAGCGCGGTCCGCAACCCGCCCGCATCAGACCTGCCCAACCCGTCGCCGCCGGCCCCCCTCCCATGAGCCGCGGTACGACGCCCCTGATCGCTGCAAGGAGCCGCACCTGTGAGCAGTGCCGACCACACTCCGGCCGAGACCGCGTCCATCGAGAGCCTCGACCCCGGTTCGAGCGACAACGTCGCCCTGCGCGCCGACATCCGCCGCCTCGGCGACCTCCTCGGCGAGACCCTCGTCCGCCAGGAGGGCCCCGAGCTCCTCGACCTCGTCGAGCGTGTCCGCGCGCTGACCCGCTCCGACGGCGAGGCCGCGGCGCGGCTCCTGGGCGACACCGACTTGGCCACCGCCGCCAAGCTGGTGCGCGCCTTCTCCACGTACTTCCACCTCGCCAACGTCACCGAGCAGGTGCACCGCGGCCGCGAGCTGGGCGCCAAGCGCGCCGCCGAGGGCGGCATCCTCGCCCGCACCGCCGACATGCTCAAGGACGCCGACCCCGAGCACCTGCGGGAGACCGCCCGCAACCTCGGTGTGCGCCCCGTCTTCACCGCGCACCCCACCGAGGCCGCCCGCCGCTCCGTCCTCACCAAGCTCCGCAAGGTCGCCGAGCTGCTGGACAGCCCGGACGCCGAGCGCCGCCGCGCCGACCTCCGCCTGGCCGAGAACATCGACCTCATCTGGCAGACCGACGAGCTGCGCGTCGCCCGCCCGGAGCCCACCGACGAGGCCCGCAACGCCATCTACTACCTCGACGAGCTGGGCCGCGGCGCCGTCGGCGACGTCCTGGAAGACCTCGCCGCCGAGCTGGAGCGGGCCGGCACCGAGCTGCCCGCCGGCACCCGCCCGCTCACCTTCGGCACCTGGATCGGCGGCGACCGCGACGGCAACCCCAACGTCACCCCCCAGGTCACCTGGGACGTCCTGCTCCTCCAGCACGAGCACGGCATCACCGACGCCCTGGAGCACGTCGACGAGCTGCGCGGCGCGCTGTCCAACTCCATCCGCAACTGCGGCGCCACCGAGGAACTGCTGGCCTCCCTCCAGCACGACCTCGACCTCCTCCCCGAGATCAGCCCCCGCTACAAGCGGCTGAACAGCGAGGAGCCCTACCGCCTCAAGGCGACCTGCATCCGCCAGAAGCTCGTCAACACCCGCGAACGCCTCGCCGGCGACACCCCCCACGTCCCCGGCCGCGACTACCTCGGCACCACCGAGCTCCTCGACGACCTGGCCCTCATCCAGACCTCGCTGCGCGAGCACCGCGGCGGCCTGGTCGCCGACGGCCGCCTGGAGCGCACCCTGCGCACCATCGCCGCCTTCGGCCTGCAGCTCGCCACCATGGACGTCCGCGAGCACGCCGACGCCCACCACCACGCCCTCGGCCAGCTCTTCGACCGCCTCGGCGAGGAGTCCTGGCGCTACGCCGACATGCCGCGCGACTACCGCCGCAAGCTCCTCGCCAAGGAGCTGCGCTCGCGCCGCCCGCTGGCCCCCACCCCGGCCCCCCTCGACGAGGCCGGCGCCAAGACCCTCGGCGTCTTCCGCACCATCGGCAAGGCCAAGGAGACCTTCGGCCCCGAGGTCGTCGAGTCCTACATCATCTCCATGTGCGCCGGCTCCGACGACGTCTTCGCCGCCGCCGTCCTCGCCCGCGAGGCCGGCCTGATCGACCTACACGCCGGCTGGGCCAAGATCGGCATCGTGCCGCTGCTGGAGACCACCGACGAGCTGAAGATCGCCGACCAGCTGCTCGACGAGATGCTCTCCGACCCCTCCTACCGGCGCCTGGTCGCCCTGCGCGGCGACGTCCAGGAGGTCATGCTCGGCTACTCCGACTCCTCCAAGTTCGGCGGCATCACCACCTCCCAGTGGGAGATCCACCGCGCCCAGCGCCTGCTGCGCGACGTCGCCCACCGCCACGGCGTCCGCCTGCGCCTCTTCCACGGCCGCGGCGGCACCGTCGGCCGCGGCGGCGGCCCCTCCCACGACGCGATCCTCGCCCAGCCCTACGGCACCCTCGAAGGCGAGATCAAGGTCACCGAACAGGGCGAGGTCATCTCCGACAAGTACCTGGTGCCCTCGCTGGCCCGGGAGAACCTGGAGCTGACCGTCGCCGCCACCCTCCAGGCGTCCGCCCTGCACACCGAGCCCCGGCAGTCCGACGAGGCCCTCGCCCGCTGGGACGCCGCCATGGAAACCGTCTCCGAGGCGGCCCACGGCTCCTACCGGCGCCTGGTCGAGGACCCCGACCTGCCCGCCTACTTCTTCGCCTCCACGCCCGTCGACCAGCTCGCCGAACTCCACCTCGGCTCGCGCCCCTCGCGCCGCCCCGACTCCGGCGCCGGCCTCGACGGACTGCGCGCCATCCCGTGGGTCTTCGGCTGGACCCAGTCCCGCCAGATCGTGCCCGGCTGGTTCGGCGTCGGCACCGGCCTCAAGGCCGCCCGCGAGGCCGGACTCGACAGCGTCCTCGACGAGATGCACGAGCACTGGCACTTCTTCCGCAACTTCCTGTCCAACGTCACCATGACGCTGGCCAAGACCGACCTGCGGATCGCCCAGCACTACGTCGACACCCTCGTGCCCGACGAGCTCAAGCACGTCTTCGACGTCATCCGGGCCGAACACGAACTCACCGTCGCCGAGGTCCTGCGGGTCACCGGGGAGAAGACCCTCCTCGACTCCAACCCGGTCCTCAAGCAGACCTTCCACATCCGCGACGCCTACCTCGACCCGATCTCCTACCTCCAGGTCTCGCTGCTGGACCGCCAGCGCGGCGCCGCCGAGCGCGGCGAGGACGCGGACCCGGTCCTCGCCCGTGCCCTGCTGCTCACCGTCAACGGCGTCGCCGCCGTCGTGCGCCTACAGCGCGGCGAACGCCGCGCCCAGCAACACCGCCCCCAACAACCCCATCACCCACGCCGTACGCCGCAGCCGCATGCCCCCGGCCACCACCAGCGCCGCCAGCAGCAACGACCCCGCGAACGGCACCCACGCGTGCAGGATCCCCGCCGGCCCGATCCGCACCGCACGCGCCGTCCCCGGCTCGACCGTCACCTCGACCCGCTCGCCCTCGTCCGGCGCCGCCGCCTGCGCGATCGTCACCTTCGACCGCGGCCGGCCGTCACCCCCCGCCGGCACATACCCACCGGTGCACCGCTCGTCCTCACACGCCGACACCGTCATCGTCCCGCGCTCCCGCGCCTTGACGAGCATCGCGTACTGCGCCGTGTGCCACGACGTCCACACCCCCGCCACCAGCAGCAGCAGCGCCAGCAGACCCATCACCCCCGTCCGGGCGAGCAACAGCGCTCCATAGGCACTCTCACCGACCCGCCGGGTACGACTCCGTCTGACCGCCTTGGCGCGCGTACTGCTTCTGGGCATGGCGGCGATCCTTGGCCATAACCCGCACCCGGTCAACCTCGGACCACGGTTCGTCAGAGCCTGACCCCCGCCGTCCCATTCAGGAGTTGTACGTGCTCTGCGCCCGTTCCAAACCGTCCACGATCAGCGTCTCCACCGCATCCGCCGCACGGTCCACGAAATAATCCAGCTCGCGCCGCTCCGCCGACGAGAAATCCTTCAGCACGAAATCCGCCACCTGCATACGACCCGGCGGACGGCCGATCCCGAACCGCACCCGGTGATACTCCGCACCCAGCGACTTCGTGATCGACTTCAGACCGTTGTGGCCGTTGTCGCCGCCCCCCAGCTTCAGCCGCAACGCACCGTAATCGATATCCAACTCGTCATGAATCGCCACGATGTTGCCGACGGGCACCTTGTAGAAATCCCGCAACGCCGTCGTCGGCCCGCCCGACAGATTCATGAACGACAACGGCTTCGCCACCACGACACGACGACCCGACGGACCCGGCGCGCCACAACGCCCCTCCACCACCTGCGCCCGCGCCTTGTGGGCCTTGAAACGGCCCCCCATCCGCTCCGCCAGCAGATCCGCCACCATGAAACCCACATTGTGGCGATTACGCGCATACTCCGGGCCCGGATTACCCAGCCCCACCACCAGCCACGGATCAGCGTCCGCCATCTCAGCCACTCCCACATCCGCCGGCGACTGCGCACCGGCCCCGACCACAACTGCCCAGGAAACAGGCCAACCGCCACCCCGCACCCCAAGGCGCGCGGCAGCGGCTGGACCACTCGCCGAGAAAAACCCTCAGCGGAAAACGACTCAGGCCTCGGCGCCTTCGCCCTCACCCTCGGCGGCCTCCTCGGCCGGAGCCTCGGCCTGCGCCGCGACAACCTGCAGCACGACCGCGTCGTCCTCGACGGCCAGCGCCGAACCCGACGGCAGGGCGATGTCCTTGGCCAGCACCGAAGCGCCCGCCTCCAGGCCCTGGACGGACACCGTGACCGACTCGGGGATGTGGGTGGCCTCGGCCTCGATGGGCAGCGCGTTCAGCACGTGCTCCAGAACGTGCTGGCCCGGCGCCAGGTCGCCCTCGACGTGGATCGGCACCTCGACGGAGACCTTCTCGCCCTTCTTCACGGCCAGGAAGTCCACGTGCACCAGGAACTGGCGGATCGCCTCACGCTGCACGGCCTTGGGGATGACCAGCTCGCTCTTGCCGTCGAAGTCCAGACGGATCAGGGCGTTCGGCGTCTTCAGCGCCATCATCAGCGCGTGGTTGTGGATCGCCACGTGCTGCGGCTCCGCGCCGTGACCGTAGATGACAGCCGGAACCAGGTCGGCGCGGCGCGCACGACGGGCGGCACCCTTACCGAAGTCGGTACGAACCTGGGCGGTGAGCTTGACCTCAGCCATAACGGCACTCCTCGTATCGCAGAAAACATCTGGTGGGCGTCACCCGGCCCACGACAGACCTGCTACGAAGAGCGCGTCGATAACGGACAGCCACCACAAAAGGGCGGCCTCCCTCGCCGAGCAACTCGATGAGTCTACCCGGCCGGAAGGCCGCCCCAAAGTCGATCAGCCCCGTACTACCTCACAGGGCCGCCCGAGAACCCGCGCTCACTGCTCCTCGAAGAGGCTCGTCACCGAACCGTCCTCGAACACCTCACGGATCGCACGGGCGATCGTCGGCGCCATCGACAGCACCGTGATCTTGTCCAGCTCCAGCTCCGAAGGCGTCGGCAGCGTGTTCGTGAACACGAACTCGCTCACCTTCGAATTCTTCAGCCGGTCCGCCGCCGGACCCGACAGCACACCGTGCGTCGCCGTCACGATCACGTCCGACGCACCGTTCGCGAACAGCGCGTCCGCCGCCGCACAGATCGTGCCACCGGTGTCGATCATGTCGTCGACCAGGACACACACCCGGTCCTTCACATCACCGACGACCTCGTGCACCGTGACCTGGTTCGCCACGTCCTTGTCGCGCCGCTTGTGGACGATCGCCAGCGGCGCACCCAGACGGTCGCACCAGCGGTCCGCGACCCGCACCCGGCCGGCGTCCGGCGAGACCACCGTCAGCTTGTCGCGGTCCACCTTCGCGCCCACGTAGTCCGCGAGGACCGGCAGCGCGAAAAGGTGATCCACCGGGCCGTCGAAGAAGCCCATGATCTGATCCGTGTGCAGATCCACGGTCACCACACGGTCCGCACCCGCGGTCTTCATCAAATCCGCGATCAGCCGCGCCGAAATCGGCTCACGGCCCCGGTGCTTCTTGTCCTGCCGCGCATAGCCGTAGAACGGCACGATCACCGTGATGCTCCGGGCCGAAGCCCGCTTCAGCGCATCAATCATGATCAGCTGTTCCATGATCCACTTATTGATCGGAGCCGTGTGGCTCTGAATCAAAAAGCAATCCGCGCCACGCGCCGACTCCTGATAGCGGACATAGATCTCACCGTTGGCGAAGTCGAAAGCCTTCGTCGGGACCAGGCCCACACCCAGCTGATGCGCGACCTCCTCCGCCAGCTCGGGGTGGGCGCGGCCGGAGAAGAGCATCAGCTTCTTCTCGCCGGTCGTCTTGATCCCGGTCACAGCAAATCTCCTCGAATCACAGTTTGCGTGCGCTCATCACGGTACGCCCCGCACGGCGCACCCCTTGCACGGTCACCGCTCGCCCTCGGAATCCTGGCGAGCAGCCGAAGCCGCCTGCGCGGCGGCGCTTCCGGGCCGCTTCCGCGCGACCCAACCCTCGATATTCCGCTGCTGGCCACGCGCGACCGCCAGCGAACCCGGGGGCACATCCTTGGTGATGACCGAGCCCGCCGCCGTATAAGCGCCGTCCCCGACCGTGACCGGAGCCACAAACATGTTGTCCGACCCCGTCTTGCAATGCGACCCGACCGTCGTGTGGTGTTTCGCCTCACCGTCGTAGTTCACAAAGACACTCGCCGCACCGATATTGGTGAACTCACCGATCGTGGCATCTCCCACATACGAAAGATGCGGCACCTTCGTGCCCTCGCCGATCGACGCGTTCTTCATCTCCACATACGTGCCGGCCTTCGACTTCGGACCCAGATCCGTACCCGGCCGCAGATACGCGTACGGACCGACACTCGCCCCCGCACCGATCCGCGCACCCTCGGCCACCGTGAACGACACCACCGCGCCCGCACCCACCGACGTATCCGTCAACCGGGACTGCGGACCCACCTCGACGCCCGTCGCCAGATGCGTGGCACCCCGCAGCTCCGTGAACGGGTGCACCGTCACGTCCGGCTCGAACGTCACCGACACATCCACCCACGTCGACCCCGGATCCACCACCGTCACACCGGCCAGCATCGCCCGCTCCAGCAGCCGGTCGTTCAGCAGCCGGCGCGCCTGCGCCAGCTGCACCCGGTTGTTGATCCCCAGGATCTCCCGGTGATCCGCGGCCACCGCCGCACCGACCCGGTGCCCGGCCTCCCGCACGATCCCCAGCACATCGGTGAGGTACTCCTCGCCCTGGCTGTTGTCCGTCCGTACCTTGCCGAGCGCGTCCACCAGGAGCTGCGCGTCGAAGGCGAAGACCCCCGAATTGATCTCCCGGATCGCCCGCTGACCCGCCGTGGCGTCCTTGTGCTCCACGATCGCGGTCACCGCGCCGGTGCCCGCCTCGCGCACGATGCGCCCGTAGCCGGTGGAGTCCGGGACCTCGGCGGACAGCACCGTCACGGCGTTGCCGTCGGCCGCATGCGTCTCGCTGAGCAGCCCGAGCGTCTCGCCGGTCAGCAGCGGGGTGTCGCCGCAGACGACGATGACGGTGCCGTCGAGGGCGACACCGCTGTCGCGCAGCTCCTCCAGGGCCGTACGGACCGCGTGCCCGGTGCCCTTCTGCTCGTGCTGCACCGCGGTGCGCGCGGCGGGATCGACCTCGGAGAGGTGCGCCCGCACCTGCTCGCGGGCGTGGCCGACGACCACGACGAGATGCTCGGGATCCAGCTCTCGGGACGCGGCGACGACATGGCCGACGAGAGAGCGGCCGCAGAGGGCGTGCAGGACCTTGGGGGTCGCCGACTTCATGCGGGTGCCCTCACCCGCTGCGAGAACGACGACGGCTGCCGGGCGGTTGGCGCTCACGGGGATGCCCTTCGGCTTCTTGGCTACTTCGGGTGGTGGTCATCCGAAGGATACCGGTGCGTATAGCAGCCGAAACGCGGGCGGGTCCCGACGAGGTGGTCGAGACCCGAAATGTGCCCGGTGGATGGTGGCTCCCCCGAGAGGACTCGAACCTCTAACGATCGGACCAAAACCGACTGTGTTGCCAATTACACCACGGGGGATAGTAAAGAGGATCAAACCGGACATCGTGTCAGGCTGATCGCTCAGCACCCAACACTATGCCGTACCACCAGCCTTCGATGCGACGGTATAGCTCCGCGCTTTGTGAAACGTGGATCATCAGGCAGCCGTGGTAGTCCTCCCCGACGTTCTTGCGGACCGTCTTGGGGTTGTGCTTCTTGAGTGTGGTCTTGCCGAAGGACGACGGGTCGACGCCCGTCAGGTCGGCCCAGAAGCGCTCCGCGGCCGCTACGTCGGCGGACTCGTGGATGTGCACATAGAACCGCAGCCGCTCACCGGCCACGCCCAGCAGCCGGAGCCACGCGAGGTAGACCCGGATCATGTCGGGGTCGCTGTTGATGAAGATGGCGCGCTCGCTACGGCGGTGGGGCTTGCTCTTGCTGCCCTCCGACCAGTACAAGCCGACGCCGATCAGGAACAACTCCCGGTCGGTGAGCGTGCCGATCTCGCTCGTCGCGGCCTGCTTGGTCCGCTGCCGTTCCTCCTCGCGCCGCTTGAGCGTCGCCTCCCAGCCGCGGCGGGCGATGGCCGAAGCCTCCTCCGGGGTGCGCGGCGGCGGTTTCGGCAGGTCCCGGACCCACAGGGAGATCGAGCTCTTCGAGCAGCCCAGTTCGATCTGGATCTCGTCGTAGGTCCGGCCCTGCCTGCGCAGTTCGCGGGCGCGGGCGCGCAGGTCGTCCTTGGCGTTCGGGTGGCGGGGCCGGTCGGGGGCCGGGGCGCCGTCGAGGAGGCGGTTGAGGATGTCGTTGTTGTGGACGTGGAGCCGGTCGCGGATCTGGCGGCGGCTGAGGCCGGCGCGGCGCAGGGCGACGACCTGGGGACGTAACGCTTCGTAGTCGGAATGGTCCCGACGGGTGTGCGGCATGGGAACAGGTTGCCTGGTGGAGGTGTGGGGAAGTGTCGAAAATGTGGGCGATTCAACAGTTCGAGGAGTAACCCCAGGTAAGGGCTGGTAATGGGCCTGGTCTATGACTCGATATGGGGCGGGGAATCGGGGGCGGGCGCCCGTAGGCTGGGCGGTATGACCGCGACGGGGGCAAGTGAAGGTGTGGGCGCGCGGGGTGCGCCGGTGAGTAACGGGCCGTGGTGGTGGGCCCGGCGGCGGAGCGCCGTGCTGGACGTGTTCCTGGCGGCCGCTTCCGCGGTGGAATGTGTCGTCGAGGGCTCGGCTTTCGCGCACGAGGCGCAGGTGCCCGAGCTGCTGGGGATGCTGCTCGGCCTGCTGGCGGGGCCGGTGCTGCTGGTGCGCCGGCGGTGGCCGGTGGTGGTGGTGCTGGTCTCGATCGCGGTGATGCCCGCGGAGATGGGCGGCCTGCTGAGCGTGGTGGGGCTGTACACGCTGGCCGCGTCGGATGTGCCGCGCCGGATCACGGCCCTGCTGGCGGGCATGACCGTCACGGGGACGCTGGTGACGACCTTCCTCAGCCTGCGCGAGGACGTCGCCACCCAGCAGGACTTCCATTCGCCGATGTGGTTCGTGCCGTTGACGGCGCTGGCGGTGGGGCTGGTGCTGACGGCGCCGCCGGTGCTGTGGGGGCTGTACATCGCGGCCCGGCGGCGGCTCGTGGAGAGCCTGCGGGAGCGGGCCGACGGTCTGGAGCGTGAGCTGTCGCTGCTGGCGGACCGGGCCGAGGAGCGGGCCGAGTGGGCGCGCAACGAGGAGCGGACCCGGATCGCGCGGGAGATGCACGACGTGGTCGCGCACCGGGTGAGTCTGATGGTGGTGCACGCGGCCGCGCTCCAGGCGGTGGCGTTGAAGGACCCGGAGAAGGCGTCGAAGAACGCGGGCCTGGTCGGCGACATGGGGCGCCAGGCGCTGACGGAGCTGCGGGAGATGCTGGGCGTGCTGCGTACGGCCGAGGGGGCGGCGGGGCGCGGTGTCTCGGCGTCGGGTGCGCCGGAGCGGCTGGCGGCGGTGGCGTCGCAGGCGGGGGCGAAGGCGACGGCGCGGGTGCCGGCGCCGTCCGCGGACGGGAAGCCGGCGTCGGCGCCGGCCGGTGGTTCGGCTTCCGTTGCGGTTTCCGGCTCCGGTTCCGGCTCCGGTTCCGGTTTCGCGGCGGCGGACGCGGACGCCGAGGGGCCGTCTCTGACGGAGCTGGCGGATCTGGTGGGCCAGTCCCGGGCGGCCGGGATGGTGGTCGAGCTGATGGTGGACGGCACCGCCGAGGAGGAGTCGGACGCGGGGCGCCGGTACGCGGCGCGGGTGGAGCGGACCGTGTACCGCGTGGTGCAGGAGGCCCTCACGAACGTGCACAAGCATGCGCCGGGGGCGCGGGCGCGGGTGCGGCTGGCGCACCGTGACGGTGAGCTCGCCGTCCAGGTCGAGAACGGGCCCTCCGAAGGTGGTGCGGCCGATGCGGGGTTGCCTAGCGGCGGCAATGGCCTGGTGGGGATGCGGGAGCGGGTGACGGCGCTGGGCGGCGTCTTCGTTTCCGGGCCGACCGAAGCGGGTGGGTTCCGGGTCTCGGCGGTGCTCCCGGCCGCAAGGCCGGCCATCGGTTGAGGGGACGCCCCCCACGGTGCCCGCCTGTCGGCGGGGTGGGTTGTGTGGGGTGGGGCCCCGCGTTTGTGGTGGGTGGCGGGTTCGGGGCCTGCGGGGTGGGTTGTCGGACTGCTTCGCTTTACGTCCGACAACCCACCCCTCCGGCCCCGCCCCCTCCCGCCGTTTGTGGGGCCCCACCCCGGTGGGGGTGCAGCAAAAACAAGAGACCAGTAGCTCGGCCCGCAGCACGATGCGGGCCGGGCTACTGGTTTTGAAGACCTTCACCCCCACTGGGCGGGGGTCGCTGTCCGGGCGGGGAGGTGGTGGGCCGGAGGGGCCTGTGTGGTGGACGTAAAGCGAAGCAGTCCACCACACAGGCCCCGGAGGCCCGCCACCGGCACCCACCGCACAGCAGAAGCGGCCCCGCCCGAACAACCCCACCCCCGCCGGAGGCGGGACCCGTCCACGACCACCTCCGCTCCCGCCGAAGGCAGGGAAGACCCCACAGACGAACCGCGCCGCGTCAGTCGGCAACGTGCGCTGTAATCCCGAGCCGCAACGGCCGAGTGCCCAGCACCAACGTCCCCAGGGCCGTATCGAGGTCGGGCCCGAGGTACCAGTCGCCGGTGTGATCGAGGCTGTAGACGCGGCCCTCGGCATCGATGGCGAGGGTCGCCTGGGTGTAGGTGGTGCCGTCGGTGGTGAGCTCTTCGCGGCCGAGGGGGGCGACGTCGGTTTCCAGGGCGCGGCCGAGGTCGCCGAGGGTGCGGGCGAGGTGGAGGCCGTGGAGGGGGTTGATGGCGAAGGGGGTGGGGGCGATGTGGCGGCCGGGTCCGGGGCCGGTGAGGTGGAGGTCGCCGAATTCGGCCCAGGCCTCGACGGCGGCGGGGAAGACGGTGTGGCGGTGTCCGGCGGGGGAGGCGTGGGCGCGGAGGGTGTCGGCCCAGTGTTCCGCCTGCTGTATGTCCCAGCGGCCGGGCTGCCAGCCGGCTTCCTGGAGGGCGACGTCGACGGCGGCGGGGAAGCGGGTCGAGTCGGCGCGGTCGTGGGCGGGGGTGCGGGGGCCGGGGGTGGTGGGCGGCATGGTGGCGGTCAGCTTCCTGTGGGCGTGGTGCCGCTGATGGGCATGACGCCGAAGTGGGCGAGGAGGGCGTCGCAGGAGCGGCAGGGCGGGGCGTAGCTGCCGTGCTGGGGGTCGCCGTCCTCGCGGATGTGGCGTGCGGTGATCTTGGAGTGTTTCAGGGAGCGGCGGGCTTCGCCGTTGGTGAGGGGTTTGCGGGAGGCGCGTTTGCCGCGGTTGCCCTCGACGGCGGTGAGGTGGCGGGAGAGCAGGACGGCTTCGGGGCAGCGGCCGGTGAAACGTTCGCGCTGTGCGGTGGCGAGGGTGTCGAGGAAGTCCTGGACGAGCGGGTGCAGGACGGGGGGCTGTTCCGCCTTGCTCGCGGTGCAGGTGAGGGTCTGTCCGCGTACGGAGAGGGCGGCGCCGACGGTGGGGAGGATGCCGTCGCGGCGGTGGTGGAGGGCGGGCGCGCGATCGGCGTCGGCGGTGCCGCTCCAGCCGATGCGGGGGTCGCCGGCGGCGGTGCGGGGGTCGCCTGCGGCTGCGTTGTGGTGGTGTGCGGTGGTGCTCATGGTGGTGCTTTCCCTCCCCGAATCCCCGTTGTGCTGGGGGTCCCCCCGCCGAAGGTGGGGGAGGGTCAGCCTGCCAAATGTGCTGGGTGTTGCGGTAGTCGGGCGGCCTGTCGGCGATGTCACGGTGAGCTGACGGGGCGTCGGCCGGGGCGGAACGGGGCTGGTCGGCGGGGTGGTGCGCGGGGGGCTCGGGGGTGGTGTGCCGGCGGGTGACGCCGGTGTGTCGCGGGGCTGACGTGTGGGGGCGGGCGGGCGGGGGCGGGTGTTGCGGTACGGCATAGGCTGTGCCCCAAAGCCAGCTTCAGCCAGGGGGCAACCGCGATGACGACAGGTCGGCAAGGGCTGGGGGCACACCCCGGCCCCCAGGTGGCGGGGGACACCGCCCCACCGAATGCGGCCTATGCCGGACAGGTCGTGCATTTTCCGGACCCGGTCCGTGCCACGCGGTACCCCGCCGGCGTGCGGATGGACGCGCGCGGTTTCCCGGAGTTCTCGCCGTACGCGCGTGCCGCGGCGGAGATCGCCGAGCCGCCGGAGGGCTTCGGGGTCGACGAGCTGCGGCTGACGGACTATGTGTCGGCGAACGCGGCGCTGCACGCGCAGGGCCACGAGCTGTGGATAGACGTGCCGGCCGTGGCGACGCCGCACGGCTGGACCTGGCATCACGTGGCCGGCACCCGGCGGATGGAGCTGATCCCGGTCGAGGTGAAGGCGCTGCTGCGGCATCACGCCGGGCTGGCGACGGCCGCGGTGGCGCACGACAGGCGCGGTACCCGGCCGTTGCAGGAGACCCGGCCGGTGCACTTCGGGCTGCCGCACCGCGACCTGTCGGTGGGTGAGGAGCAGGTGGCGCAGGCCGAGGAGGCGCTGGGCTATCGGCTGCCGGGGGCCTACCGGTCGTTCCTGAAGGCCGCGGGCGGCTGTGCTCCGGTGGGCGCGGCGCTGGACGCGGAGTTGGGGCTGCTGGTCGACCAGCCGTTCTTCACGGTGCGCGACGACGCGGCGGTCAACGATCTGATCTATGTGAACAAGTGCCTGCGGGACCACTTCACCAAGGACTACCTGGGCGTGGCGTTCGTCCAGGGCGGTGTGATCGCGGTGAAGGTGCGCGGCGAGGCGCTCGGTTCGGTGTGGTTCTGCGCGTACGACGATGCGCGGGACCGGGACGGGTGGACGGTGCAGGAGCGGGTGGAGCGGCTGTTGCTGCCGTGCGGCGCGGACTTCGACGATTTTCTGCAGCGGCTGGCGGGCAATCCGCCGGAGCTGGACACCGTGGCGAACCTGATGGTCGACGGCGGTTTCGCGTACGCGGTTGCGGTGGGGGGCTGAGCACGGTGGTGACGTTCGCGCAGGCGCAGGAGCGCGCGGAGCGGTGGGTGAACGGTGACGTCCCGGCGCCGCTGCACCGTGAGGTGCGGGTGCGGGAGTTCGATCTGGGCTTCGTGGCCTGGGCCGAGGACCGGGAGGGCGGCCCGACGACGGAGGGCGGCCGGTCCCGGCTGGTGATCGCGCGGGACAGCGGGGAGGCGACGCTGTGGCCGGGGCTGCCGGTGGGTGAGGTGATCCGGCGCTTCGAGGAGGAGTACGGCGCCCCCGCGGACGGCGGGTACGCGCCCGAGGTGCCGCCGCAGCGGATCGACCTGGAGGCCACGTCGTTTCTGCTGACGCCGCCGGAGTGGCTGCAGGAGGCGGCGGACACGATCGGCGGGGCGGTCCGGCCCCGTGCCGGGGGCACGGGGGCCGGGAGTTCCGCGGGCCCTGTGGGATCTGCCGGTGAGGCCCCGGGGGTGTCGGCGGCTCCTGCTGCCGCTGCGTCCGCGCCCGCTGCCGGGGCGTCGGCCTCGGATGCCTGGGCCGAGGTGAGTGTGAACGGCACCGGCGGCGGGGCGGCCGGTGCCGGTGCGCAGGCGGGCGCCGGTGTGTCCGGCGCGCCGGAGCCGTGGGCCGGGGCGGACACGACCGACGGTGCGGGGAGCGAGGACCGGTCGGTGGGGCTGCCCCAGACGGTCTTCGCGCCGCCGCTGGCCGGTTCCGACGAGGAGGACGACGCCGCGCGCACGCCGCGCGTCCGGCCCGAGGCCAGGACCGAACTGCTGCAGGGCGGCAGCCAGTTGCCGCGTACGCAGGTGGCGCCCGCGCTGGACGTGCCGGACGGGGCCGGGCAGGAGCGCCCGGCCGGCGGGCCGGCCGGGGTTCCGCTGCCGCCGCCGATGCCGCCCGCGCCGCCGACGGGCGCGGGGCTGTCGGATCTGCCGCCGCCGTCGGGGCCGCCGGTTGTCGACGTACCGCCGCCCCCGGGTGTCGCCGTGCCCGGTGCCGGTGCGCCCGCCGCGGCCGGACCCGGCGTGCCCGGTCCCGGGACGCCGCCCGCGGCCGGTGGGGTGCACGCCGCGGCCACGATGCTGGCCGACGGTTCGGCGCTGCCCGGGAACGCCGCCGCGGGACCGCCGCCTCCGGGCGTGCCGGGTCCGCCCGGCGCGGGCCCGGACGGTGTGCCGCAGGACCCGCCGCAGGCCGCGCGGGACGGGGCGGGCGGCCCCGTGGCGTCCGGCCCGGGTGCGTCCGGTGCGCCGGCCGGTGGCTACGTACCGACGCAGATGGTCTCGCAGCTGGACGCGGTGGATCTGGATCTCAGCGCGGTGGACGGGCCGGGCGGGACGGGTGCGGCCGGTGGTACCGACGAGGCCGGTGCCTCGGGTTCCGGTTCCGGCGGCACGGATGCCTCCGCTTCCGGCCCTGCCTCCGGCGGCCCCGGCCCCGGTGGGGTGCACGCCGCGGCGACGATGCTCGCCGACGGCGCGTCCCTGCAGGCCGGGCTCGCGGGCGCGGCGGGGCCGGACGGCGCGGCCGGCGGCCCCGGCGTGGCGCCGCCCGGTCCGCCCGGCCCCCCTGGCGCGCCCAGGCCCCCCGGTCCGCCCGGTCCCCCCGGTCCGCCCGGGGCTCCCAAGCCGCCCGGTCCGCCCGGCAGGCCCACCGCGTCCGCGGGCGGCCGGGGCTCCGGCGGCCAGGACGGTCCGCCGCCCCCGCCCTCCGCACCGCCCGCCGCCGGCGGCACCGGTGGCGGGGTGCATGCCGCGGCGACCATGCTCGCCGGTGGCGCGGCGCTGCCCGGCGACGGTCCGGGCGGCCCCGCCGTGCCCCCGTCGGCCGGTCCCGCCGCCCCGCCCCAGGCCCCGCCCGGTCAGCCCGGCCCGCCGCAGGCTCCGCCGGGCCCGCCCGCCGCGCAGGGCGGCGGCCAGGCGCCCGGTGGCGGCTACGGCTATCCGCAGGCGCCCGGCGGTCAGCCGACGGTCGGCCCGGGCTACATGGCCGTGCTCAGCTACCGCGCGCCGGACGGCTCCGAGCAGAAGATCGTGCGGCGTTCGGCGCCGGGTACGCCGCATCCGGAGTGGCAGCTGCTGCACGAGCTGCGCGGGATGAACGTTCCGCCGCAGCAGGTGCTGGAGCTGCACACGGAGCTGGAGTGCTGTGATCTGCCGGGCGGCTACTGCGCCCGGATGATCCGGGACAACTGGCCGCAGGTGCGGATCAGCCACACCGCCGCGTACGGCAGGGACCACGCCTCGCGCCAGCAGGGCGTACGGCACCTCGTCGAGCACCAGGGCGAGTTGCACCAGGTCGCGGACGGTCCGGCGCGGCCGGCTCCGGTGCGGGCGCCGTTGCCGCATCCGTCGCAGGTGCAGCCGGTGCCCCCGGTGCCGCCGCAGCTGATCGGGCAGGAGCTGGAGCAGGCGTTCGGGCCGCAGGGGATCTTCCGGTTCGACCAGCGGGCGGTCTCCCGGCACGGGGTGCCCGACGTGGTGGCGCAGACCCTGGTGTGGTCCGGGCTGCCGGTCGACTTCGGGCCGTTCTTCTGGGCGCAGGCGCAGCCGGGCCGTCCGGTGCCGACGCTGGCCGAACTCGCGGCGGAGCGGATGGTGCAGCCCGCCTCGGACGCCGGGTCGTACCTGGTGATGGGCAATGACTTCGGCCGTCAGCTGTGTGTGCAGTACGGGACCGGGCACATCGTGGCGGTGCCGTTGGAGGCCGGTCCGGGCGGTGTGCCCGCGACGCCGCAGTTCGTGAACTCCGGGCTGCCGGAGTTCGCGCGGTGTCTGGCGATGCTGGGGCGGATGTGGCGGCTGCGCTACGGGCTGACGCCGGAGCAGGCGGGCCGCTGGACGGTCGACTTCCAGGCGCAGCTGGTCGCGCTGGACCCGCCGGCGCTGGGGTCGCCGGAGACCTGGTGGTCGGTGCTGCTGGAGCAGATGTGGGACGGGCTGCTGTAGGAGCGGCGGAGGAGGGCGGCCGGGCCCGCTGAGGGGCCCGGCGCCGGCGCGCTCGACCTGCGGGACGGGGCGGGTGCCCCGACCATGCCTGTATGGGCCGCCCGATACCCCCGCTGTCGCAGTCGTCGCCCTCGACGACCGCGTACGGTCCGGGGCGCCCGCGCTGGTGGCACCGGCGGCGGACGGCTCGGTCGTTGCGCGGGCCGGGCCCGCCCCGGCGGCGCTGGGCGTGGCTGGTGTGGCTCCTGGTGGCGCTGCTGGTGCTGGTCGTCGCGGTGGTGGCGGTCGGGGCCTGGCTGTACGCCTCGGCGGGGCGGCAGTTGCGGCACATGGACGCCCTGGGCGACTACCCGGGGCGGCCGTCCGCGGGCAAGGGCACGAACTGGCTGCTGATCGGCTCGGACAGCCGTACCGGGCTGACCCCGCGGCAGCGCAGGGACCTGCACGTCGGCAACAACGACGTCCGCAACACCGACACCATCATGGTGCTGCACTACGGCGACCACGGGCCGACGCTGGTCAGCCTGCCGCGCGACAGCTACGTCCCGATACCGGGTCACGGCAACCGGAAGATCAATGAGGCCTTCGCGGACGGCGGGCCCCAGCTGCTCACCCGAACGGTGGAGCAGGCGACCGGTCTGCGGATCGACCACTACGCCGAGGTGAACTTCCTGGGCTTCGTGCGGGTCGTGGACGCGGTGGAGGGGGTGCGGCTGTGCCTGGACAAGCCGCTGCGGGACGAGCGGTCGGGGG
Organism: Streptomyces angustmyceticus; assembly: GCF_019933235.1. Taxonomy (NCBI): domain Bacteria; kingdom Bacillati; phylum Actinomycetota; class Actinomycetes; order Kitasatosporales; family Streptomycetaceae; genus Streptomyces; species Streptomyces angustmyceticus. The sequence continues at coordinate 4,869,832 of NZ_CP082945.1, forward strand.
CCGACTTCCCGGCGGGCTGCCGGCGGATGAACGGCACTCAGGCGCTGGCGTACGTACGGGCCCGGTACGCGGACCCCGAGGGTGACCTCGGACGGGTGAAGCGCCAGCGGCAATTGCTCGGTGCGGTTGCCGACGAGATGGCCTCCCCGGACATCCTCCTGGACCCGACGCGGCTGCAGCGCGTGCTGGACGCCTCGCTGGCGGCGCTGCGGGTGGACGACGGCACGGACCTGGCGCGGGTGCTGGATATGGGCTGGTCGATGAAGCAGATCGCCGGGGGCGAGGGGAGTGCGACGACGGTTCCGGTGCTGCGTCCCGGGGTGATGGTGAGCGGTGTCGGGTCGGTGCTGCGGTGGGACGGGACCGCGGCGAGTCGGCTGTTCCAGGCGCTGCGCGCAGATGATCGGATTCCGACTTCTGACACCAAATAACGCATCCTGGTGGGTGGACGGGGTGGAGTGCCGTGAGCGTGCGGCGTCGGCCCGGTCCCGGCGAGTGCGCGTCACGGCACGGTGCCGCACGGAAGCACGCGGATGGAAGCGGAACGCTGCGGGTCGCGCGCCTGCTGTGCGCGGCGGAGAGGGGCTTGAGGGATGAGTGCATCGGTTTCGCCTCACGGGTTCGAGACCGTACGAGGGCGTGGCTACCGGCCGGAGGACGTGGACCGCCGGGTCACGGGGCTCTCGATCGACCGCGACTCCTGCTGGGAGCGGGCCGCACGGCTCACCGTCCTGTCCAACGAGATGGAGGCCGAACTCGCGCGGCTGCGCGCCTATCTGGCGCAGCAGCCGCCGCAGACGTACGAGTCGCTCGGCCGCGAGGCGCGGCTGATCCTGACGACCGCGGAGTCCGAGGCGGCGCGGCTGCGGACCGAGGCGGAGGAGGCGGCCGGGGAGTTGCGGGACGCGGCGGCCGGGCACGCGGACGAGGTGCGGGACGCGGCCGAGCGGGCGGGCGAGGAGGTGCGGGCCGAGACGGAGACCCGGGCCCGGCGGACGGACCGGGCGGCGCGCGGCGAGGCCACGGAGCTGGCGGCCGTGGCGGCCGAGGAGGCCGAACGGCTGCGGAGCGAGGCGGCCGAGGGGCTGGCGGAGGTGCGCCGGCGCACCGCGCAGTTGCTGAGCGACCAGGAGAAGCGGCAGACGGAGGAGTGGGAGGCGGCCGGGCGGGAACTCGCGGCGCTGGAGGAGGAGACGGACCGGCGGGTCGCGGAGCTGGACGCCCGCGGGAAGGCGGTCCGCGCCGACGCCCGGCGGCAGTACGCGGAGGCGGAGGAGACCGCCCGGCACCGCCAGGAGGACGGCGAGGACCGCGCCGCCGGGCTGCTGGCGCGGGCCCGTGCGGAGGCGGAGCGCCTGGAGCGGGGCACGGAGCGGATCCTGCGCGCCCACGAGACGGAGCGCGAGGAGGTGCGGGTCCATATGACGCACGTCCGCAACAGCCTGGCGGTGCTGACCGGGAAGGCGCCGGTGGCGGAGGAGGACGAGGAGGGCGCCGGGGAGCCGCGGGACGGCGCCGCCGATGAGGCGGACACCCTGGAGACCCAGCTGCCCCGCCGGGGCGGCGGACCGGACGCCTGAGGTCACCGGCCGCCGCGCGGCGCCGGCTTCCCGGCGGGCTCGCCGTCGTCCGTACCGCGGGCGTCGGCGTGCACCGGGAAGCGGCGCGGCGCGAGCAGCAGCAGGGCGGCCAGGGCGAGGGCGGCGGCCGCGGCGGCGCCCAGGTAGACGTGGTCGACCGTGGTGGCGACGGCGCCGCGGAGGTAGTCGGTGGCGCGGGCGGTGAGGGCGCCGGGGTGCTGGAGGGTGTGCGAGACCGCGTCGAGGTCGCCGGGCAGGCCGGGGCGGATGTCCGAAGGGGCGTGCGCGAGGCGGTCGTTGAGGGTGGCGTTGGCGAGGGCGCCGAAGAGCGCGGCGCCCAGCGACTGGCCGACCTGGCGGCAGAAGAGTATGGAGGCGGTGGCGGTGCCGCGCTCGGCGTAGCCGACCGAGGACTGGACGCCGATGATCAGCGGGAGCTGGAAGAGGCCGAGGGACGCGCCCAGCGCCAGCATGATCAGGGCGGGCTGCCAGGCGGCGCCGGGGTGGGGCAGCAGGGGAAAGGCGAGCAGGACCAGCCCGGCCGCGCCGATGCCGAGCGCCGCGCAGGTGCGGATGCCGAGGCGGTTGTAGACGTGGCTGCTGAGCGCGGCCGAGACCGGCCAGCTCAGGGTCATGACGGAGAGCACGAAGCCGGCCGCCGTCGGGCCCAGGCCCAGTACCGCCTGGGCATAGGTCGGCAGGAACACGGTGGGGGCGACCATCAGCAGGCCGAGGGCGCCGAGCGCGACGTTGACGGCGGAGATGGTGCGGCGGCGCCAGACCCAGCCGGGGATGATCGGCTCCGCGGCGCGGCGCTCGATGAGGACGGTGAGCGCGGCGCACAGCGCGCTGCCGGCGAACAGCAGCAGCGACGGCGCGGAGTGCCAGGACCAGGCCACGCCGCCCTGGACGAGGGCGGTCAGCAGCAGCCCGCCGCAGGCGAAGATCGCCAGCGCGCCGGGCCAGTCGACGCGGGGGCGGCGGGCCGCGGCGTCCGCTGCTTCCCGGGCCGGTTCGGAGAAGTGCCGCACGATCAGCCAGAGGGCCACCCCGCCCACCGGCAGGTTGACCAGGAAGATCCACCGCCAGCCGGCGTAGGCGGCGAGCAGACCGCCCAGGGCGGGTCCGGCGACCGCCGAGGCGGCCCAGACGCTGGAGATCCTGGCCTGGATCTTGGGGCGTTCCTTCATCGGGTAGAGGTCGGCGGCGATGGTCTGGATGGTGCCCTGGAGGGCGCCGCCGCCCAGGCCCTGGACGATGCGGAAGGCGATCAGCGAGGCCATGTTCCAGGCGCCCGCGCAGGCCAGGGAGCCGGCCAGGAAGAGCGCGATGCCGGTGAGCAGGACGGGCTTGCGGCCGAAGGTGTCGGAGAGCTTGCCGTAGACGGGCAGGGTGACGGTGACGGCGAGCAGGTAGCCGGAGAAGAGCCAGGAGAAGACCGCGAAGCCGCCGAGGTCGCCGACGATCTGCGGGATGGCGGTGGCGATGATCGTCGAGTCGAGGGCGGCCAGCGCCATGCCGAGCATCAGGGCGGCGACGACGGGGCGCCGCCGTGGGTCCGCGGGCGCCGGGCCCGTCGTCCGTACGCCGTCGCGTTCGCTGTGGCCGGCAGGTCGCGCGCTGTGGCTCACCGTTCCCCCTCCGCAGGTCCTTGTACGGTGCACCCTTCCATGCGGCGGCGGACTGCGGAACCGCGCCGCCGGCCGCGGGGCGGCGCGACGGGCGCCGCGGCGCGGTGGTCCGGCGCCCGCGGGCGGGGCGTGCGCCACCTCACAGCGGGGCCGGGCGCCGGGGATCCGGGGTGTCGAGGCCGTGGTCCCGGCGCGTGCCCGGCCGACGCGTGGGGGCCGCTGCGGGCTTGTGGCCCGCTCGGGTGACGGCCGGGCGTACGCTTGGCAACCCCGGCCCGTGCGACGTGTCGGGCTGCTGTGTTGTTCGCCTCGCTGGGACGGGAACCTTCTGATGAGCCTGACTGGTCTGCTCGACGCCGTCGTACGGGACCCGGCGCTCGCCGAAGCGCTGCAGGCCGCGGCCGACGGCAACCGGCCGCACGTGGACCTGGTGGGCCCGCCCGCCGCCCGCCCGCTCGCGCTCGCCGCGCTGGCCCGCCGGGCCGGCCGCCCGGTGCTCGCGGTGACCGCCACCGGACGCGAGGCGGAGGACCTCGCCGCCGTCCTGCGCAGCCTGATGCCGGCCGGCGAGGAGCACTCCGTCGTGGAGTTCCCGTCCTGGGAGACGCTGCCGCACGAGCGGCTCTCGCCCCGCTCGGACACCGTCGGCCGGCGCCTCGCGGTGCTGCGCCGGCTCGCCCACCCGCGCGCCGACGACCCGACGGCCGGCCCCGTCTCCGTCGTCGTCGCCCCCATCCGCTCGGTGCTCCAGCCGCAGGTCAAGGGGCTGGGCGACCTGGAGCCCGTCAGCCTGCGCACGGGGCAGACCGCCGACCTCGAAGAGATCGTCGACGGTCTGGCGGCGGCCGCCTACGCCCGCGTCGAGCTGGTCGAGAAGCGCGGCGAGTTCGCGGTCCGCGGCGGGATCCTGGACGTCTTCCCGCCGACCGAGGAGCACCCGCTGCGGGTGGAGTTCTGGGGCGACGACGTCGAGGAGATCCGCTACTTCAAGGTCGCCGACCAGCGGTCCCTGGAGGTCGCCGAACACGGCCTGTGGGCGCCGCCGTGCCGTGAGCTGCTGCTGACCGACCCCGTCCGGGAGCGGGCCGCGGCGCTCGCCGAGCAGCACCCCGAGCTGGGCGAACTGCTCGGCAAGATCGCCGAGGGGATCGCCGTCGACGGCATGGAGTCGCTGGCCCCGGTCCTGGTGGACGACATGGAACTGCTGCTGGACGTGCTGCCGGCCGGGAGCATGACGGTGGTGTGCGACCCGGAGCGGGTGCGCACCCGGGCCGGCGACCTGGTGGCGACCAGCCAGGAGTTCCTGCAGGCGTCCTGGGCGGCCACTGCCGGCGGCGGCGAGGCGCCGATCGACGTGGGCGCCGCCTCGCTGTGGGGCCTCGCGGACGTCCGGGACCGGGCGCGCGAGCTGGGCATGATGTGGTGGTCGGTGAGCCCCTTCGCGGCCGGCGAGGCGCTGGAGGGCGACGGCGACACCCTCAAGCTGGGCATGCACGCCCCCGACACCTACCGCGGCGACACCCAGCGGGCGCTGGCCGACACCAAGCAGTGGCTGGCGGACGGCTGGCGGACGGTCTTCCTCACCGAGGGGCACGGCCCGGCGGCCCGCACCGTCGAGGTCCTCGGCGGCGAGGGCATCCCCGCCCGCCTGGACGCCGACCTCCCCGAGCTCTCCCCGTCCGTCGTCCACGTCTCCTGCAGCTCCCTCGACAACGGCTTCATCGACCCGGAGCTGCGCCTCGCCGTCCTCACCGAGACCGACCTCTCCGGCCAGAAGGCGGCCGGCAAGGACGGCGCCCGGATGCCGGCCCGCCGCCGCAAGACCATCGACCCGCTGACCCTGGAGGCCGGCGACTTCATCGTGCACGAGCAGCACGGTGTCGGCCGCTACATCGAGATGGTGCAGCGCACGGTCCAGGGCGCCACCCGCGAGTACCTCCTCGTCGAGTACGCGCCCGCCAAGCGCGGCCAGCCCGGCGACCGCCTCTACATCCCCACCGACCAGCTCGAACAGGTCACCAAGTACGTGGGCGGCGAGGCCCCCACCCTGCACCGGCTCGGCGGCGCCGACTGGACCAAGACCAAGGCCCGCGCCAAGAAGGCCGTCAAGGAGATCGCCGCCGACCTCATCAAGCTCTACTCGGCGCGGATGGCGGCGCCCGGTCGCACCTTCGGCCCGGACACCCCCTGGCAGCGCGAGCTGGAGGACGCCTTCCCGTACGCGGAGACGCCCGACCAGCTCTCCACCATCGCCGAGGTCAAGGAGGACATGGAGAAGTCGGTTCCCATGGACCGGCTGATCTGCGGCGACGTCGGCTACGGCAAGACCGAGATCGCGGTCCGCGCCGCCTTCAAGGCCGTCCAGGACGGCAAGCAGGTCGCGGTCCTCGTCCCGACCACCCTCCTCGTCCAGCAGCACCTGGGCACCTTCACCGAGCGCTACGGCCAGTTCCCGGTCAATGTCCGGGCGCTGTCCCGCTTCCAGACCGACACCGAGGCCAAGGCCGTCCTCGAAGGGCTGCGCGACGGCTCCGTCGACCTCGTCATCGGCACCCACCGGCTGTTCTCCTCCGAGACCAAGTTCAAGGATCTGGGCCTGGTCATCGTCGACGAGGAGCAGCGCTTCGGCGTCGAGCACAAGGAGCAGCTGAAGAAGCTGCGGGCCAACGTCGACGTCCTGACGATGTCCGCCACCCCCATCCCGCGCACCCTGGAGATGGCGGTCACCGGCATCCGCGAGATGTCGACGATCACCACCCCGCCCGAGGAGCGCCACCCGGTCCTCACCTTCGTCGGCCCCTACGAGCAGAAGCAGATCGGCGCCGCCATCCGCCGGGAACTCCTGCGCGAGGGCCAGGTCTTCTACATCCACAACCGCGTCGAGTCGATCGACCGGGCCGCCGCCCGGCTCCGCGAGATCGTGCCCGAGGCCCGCATCCAGACCGCGCACGGGCAGATGGGCGAGTCCCAGCTGGAGCAGGTCGTCGTGGACTTCTGGGAGAAGAAGTTCGACGTGCTGGTCTCCACCACCATCGTCGAGTCCGGCATCGACATCTCCAACGCCAACACCCTGATCGTCGAGCGCGGCGACAACTTCGGCCTCTCCCAGCTCCACCAGCTGCGCGGCCGGGTGGGCCGCGGCCGCGAGCGCGGCTACGCCTACTTCCTCTACCCGCCGGAGAAGCCGCTGACCGAGACCGCCCACGAGCGGCTGGCGACCATCGCCCAGCACACCGAGATGGGCGCGGGCATGTACGTCGCCATGAAGGACCTGGAGATCCGCGGCGCGGGCAACCTCCTCGGCGGCGAGCAGTCCGGCCATATCGCGGGCGTCGGCTTCGACCTCTACGTACGGATGGTGGGCGAGGCGGTCGCCGACTACCGCGCCTCCCTGGAGGGCGGCGTGGAGGAGGAGCCGCCGCTCGAAGTCAAGATCGAGCTGCCCGTCGACGCGCACGTCCCGCACGACTACGCCCCCGGCGAGCGGCTGCGCCTCCAGGCCTACCGCGCCATCGCCTCCGCCTCCTCGGAGGAGGACATCGCGGCCGTCCGCGAGGAGCTGGTCGACCGCTACGGCAAGCTGCCCGAACCCGTCGAGAACCTGCTGCTGGTCGCCGGACTGCGGATGCTCGCCCGCTCCTGCGGCGTCACGGACATCACCCAGCAGGGCTCCAACATCCGCTTCGGGCCCGTGGAGTTGCGCGAATCGCAGGAGCTGCGGCTCAAGCGGCTCCACCCCCGTACGGTCCTCAAGCCGGCCACCCACCAGATCCTGGTGCCGCGCCCGGCCACCGGCAAGATCGGCGGCAAGCCGCTGGTCGGCCGCGAACTGCTGTCGTGGGTGGGGGAGTTCCTGGCCACCATCCTCGGCTCGTAGGGCAGGGCCCGTGGCGCGCGGGGCGTAGGCCCGGGGCCGGCGGGAGCAACGGCCGGGCGGTGGTCCTTCGATACGGATCGACGGGCCGCCGGCCGGCCGTTACGCGTTCTGGCGCGGGCGCCGATTGTCAGTGGTACCGGCGAGAATGGTCGGTATGACGCGGACGGTTCGCACGGAAGCCGGACGCCGTCCCCCGCGCGCCCGCGGGGGCGGCGGCCATCGCCTTTCCATCGATTCTTCCGCCGATGTCCGACCGTGTCTGAGTATCCGTCACTCTCCTGCGCCGTTGGCGGATGATGCACCGTCAACCCCTTCGTCATCGCAGGTCAGTTGGTGTCTGCTGAGGTCGGGAAGAGTCCCGCGAACTAGGTACGACTACTCATGCGGGGCCGCTCGCGGGGATGTGACGGTGGTGGTGACGGGGGAGCGGGACCGGCGCGGGACGACACGGACCGGCCGGTGCGAAGAGTCCGGGGCGGCGAGGAGCCGCCCGGCACCGCGCCCTCGGCGGAACACCGGGAGACAGGAGGTGCTCCCGGCGAAGGAGGCCCGGGTGTGGCGGCACCCGGGCGCGCGACAGCGGCAGTGGGACGGGACGGGGCCCCGGACCGGGGGACGGTGCCGGACCACTGACGCGCCATCAGGGCCGGGCGCGGCGGTGTTCCGCCGTGCCGGGCCCGGACCAGGGGGAAAAATGAAGACGTCCTTGCGCGCAAGGAACGGCATGCCGTGCCCGTACCAGGAGTCGGACGACGGCCCGCTCGAAGGGCCGGTGGATCTCAGCCGGCTGACCGCACGGGAGCGGCAGGTGCTCCTGCTTCTCGGCGGCGGCCCGTCCAACGGGGAGTTGTCCCGGCGGCTGAGGATCTCCGAACGCACGGTCAAGGCGCATATCTCGCGCATCCTGATCAAGACCGGTCAGAGCACCCGGCTCCAGGCCGCCATGGTCTCCGCACTCCATCACGATCAGCTGTGCCCGTCGCCGGACTGCCGCTGGAGCCTCGCGGCGGGCTCGCCGCCCCATGACCCGGGGGCCGGCGAGGTGTCCGCCGCCTGACGGGTTCCCCGGCCGGACGCGGGCAGTCCCCTCGCCCGAGGGGGCGTCCGGTCCGGCCAGACCGGGGCGGGGGAAGGCGTCAGCGGGCGGAGGTCCGGTGCAGGACGAGGAGGTCGGAGGCGCCGCCGAGGATGACGTACGTGGACCGGGGGTGGCGGGCGGTGGCGTCCGCCAGTGCCTGGCGCGGGGTGTGGCCGTCGCGCAGCTGCACGGCGACGTAGTCGGGCGCCAGCCCCCCGGTGTCGCCGGTCCAGAAGACCCGGGTACGGCCGGTGAGGCGGCTCAGCGGCCGGATGTCGGACTCCACGCTCGCCCCGTCCGGGATCCGGTCCAGCAGCTTCCCGGCGGCGACGGCGTCCGGCGGGGTGCGGTAGGTGGCGGCCTCGGTGAGGCGGGCCAGCGGCAGCGTGGTCGTCAGCGCGAGGGCCACGGACACCACGGCGGCCGGCAGGTGGTGGGCGTAGGAGCGCAGCCAGGGGCGGGCGGAGACCCGGGCCCGGGGCAGGGCGTCGATCAGGGCGAGGAAGACCACCGGCATCAGCACGGCGTTGTAGTGCCAGTCGATGCCCCAGTAGTGGGGTTCGTGGGACAGGAAGCGCCAGCCCAGGGTGGGCAGCGCGACCAGGAGGAGAGGGGAGCGCAGCGCGAGCAGGCCGGTGGTGGGCAGCAGGACCCACAGAGTGGTGCGCAGGGCCGTGTCGAGCGGGATGGTGAGCCCGCCGCCGTCGGCGCCGAACTTGCTCCAGTAGTCGTACGAGCCGGAGCCGTTGAACCCCGGTATGAGCACGCCGAGGGTGACGGCGGTGGCGGTGATGCCGAAGGCCACCAGGGCGATGGCCAGCGGGCTGGCGCGCCGGGTGCGTATCAGGGCGAGCGCCCCGATGACGGCCGCGGTCACCCCGAGATCCTCCTTGACCAGCACCAGGGGCGCGGCCCAGCACACCACCGCCGTCCACCGTCCGCGCAGCACCGCTTCGAGGGCGAAGGCGATCAGCGGCAGCGCGAAGGCGATCTCGTGGAAGTCGAAGTCGACGGCCTTCTGCACGCCCCAGGACGTGCCGTAGGCGAGGCCGATCGCCAGGCCGGGGACGCGGCCCAGCGTGCGGGCGGCGGCGCGGGCGACCGGTATCGCGGACACCGCGAACAGCGCGGCCTGCGCGATCAGCAGGGTCAGCGACGAGGGGAACAGCCGGTAGAGGGGGGCGAGCAGGATCAGCACGGGGCTGAAGTGGTCGCCGAGGATGTTGGTGCCGGGCCCCTTGAGGTCCACGATCGGGGCCTGGAAGTGGGCGTAGCCGCGTATCGCCTGCTCGAATATCCCCAGGTCCCAGGAGGACGTGGACAGCGTACGGAAGCGGCAGACGGCCAGCACCGCGTAGGCGACGAAGAAGAGGCCCGCCGTCCAGTAGGGGTCGAGGCGAGGGGCGCGCAGGGGAGCGGTCCGGGTGCGCAGGCGGTGCGCGGCGCGGCGCAGGCGTCCGGGCAGGTCCGGCGGAGGTGTGCCGGTGCCGGCCGTCTCGGCGTCGTCCGGCCCGGCGGACCGCGGCGCCGGTACGGTCCCGGCCGGGGCGGCGGTCCGGGGCGGTGGCACGGCGCCGGTGTCCTCCCCAAGAATCCGTCCGGGGGCACCCCCGGCCGTTACTGCGGCCGTGTCCATGCGGATCCTCACTCTCAACTGTCGAAAAGATACTCGAAGCGGAGCCCCGGACCGCCCGGCGGACGAGGTGCTGCGACGGCGGGGTGGCAGTGGGTCAGACGCCGGTGCGGGCCGGTCCGTTCCCCGGGAGGGAAGGGCGGCGGGTGGCAGGGGAACGGCGGGGTACGGCGCGGTGCGGCGGTCGACCGGGACGGGCCGGCGGACCGGAATCGGCACCTCCGAGCACCAGAAACCGAGCCCGCCCCAGATCGTTGGCCGAAGCAGTGGCCTGGGCCACGCCGACTCCATAGCATCGATCCACCAAGGTCGAGACTCCGTCGCACGATCTGCCGGGAGGCCATGTGTTCCGCCGTAGGACAGCGCTCTCCGTATCCGCCACCGCCGCCCTGCTGGGCGCGGCCCCGTTGCTCGCGGCCTGCGGCAGCGACGCCCACCCCGGGGCCGCGGCCCTCGTGGACGGGAAGCGGATCACCGTCTCGCAGTTGCAGGCGAAGGTGAAGGACGTGCGCGCCGCGCAGGCCAGGTCCCCGCAGGGCAGCCAGCTCATCATGAACACCGGCCGGCTCAGCCTGGCCACCCTCAACGGCATGATCTTCGACGAGGTGCTGGCCCGCGGCGCCCGGGACGCCGAGGTGACGGTCACCCGGGGCGACGTCCAGCGCTGGCGGGCGCGCGCGGAGCAGCAGGCCGGCGGCGCCGCGCGGCTGAAGGAGATGTGGCTCCAGCAGGGCGTCGCCCCCGACGAGATCGACGCCATGGTCCGCAACCAACTGCTGCTCGACGGCGTCGCCCGGCACCTCGGCGCGGACCGCGGCAAGCCGCAGGGCCAGCAGAAGCTCGCCCGCGCACTGGCCAAGACCTCCCGGTCCATGGGAATCGACGTCAATCCGCGGTTCGGCAAGTGGGACGACCAGCAGGTCATCCTCGGCGAGACCAAGGACCCGTGGATCACCCGGGAGTCCGCGAAGCAGCAGGCCTGAGAGGAGGTGGCCGGGGCCGGCCGGGGGCGGCCCGTACGGGGCGGGCGGCGCGGCGAACAGGGCGTGTCCGGGCCGTCGCCCACCGGCGCCGGGCCGTCCGGCGGGGTGCGTTACGTTCGAGACGTGAACGCTGACGCCTCTGCCGCCGACACCGGCGCCGAAGCCCGCCCCGAGGGCACCGGCACCGGACGCCTGGTCCTGCTCACCACCAGCCACCGGGTCGCCCCCGGGCTCCTGTCCTGGCCCGCCTGGCAGATCCTGCGCGGGGCGGACCGTGTGCTGTGCGCCGACCCCGACCACCCGCAGCTGCCGTATCTGCGGGAGGCCGGCATCGCGGTGGAGACGGCCGCCCCCGCCGCCCGCGAACTGGTCGACTACTGCGTGCCGGGGGGCCGTACGGCCGTCGTCCTGACCTCGGCGGACGGCGAGAGCACGCTGACCGACGGCCTGGCCAGGCTGGCCGGCTCCGGCCGCGAGACCATGCCGGACCTGGAGCTGCTGCCCGGCTCCTACGACCTGCCCGGCGCCCGGCTGCTCGACCTCGTCCAGGTCATGGACCAGATCCGCGCCGCCTGCCCCTGGAGCGGCATCCGTACGCACCGCGACCTCGCCAAGTACGGCATCGAGGAGGCGTACGAGCTGGTCGAGGCCATCGAGGAGGGGGACCGCGAGGCGCTGCGCGAGGAGCTGGGCGATGTCCTCCTCCAGGTCGTCTTCCACGCCCGGATCGCCCAGGACGACCCCGACGAACCGTTCTCCCTCGACGACGTCGCGGGCGGCATCGTCGACAAGCTGATCCACCGCCACCCCCATGTCTTCGGCGACGCGGACGCGGCGACCCCGGACGACGTCCGGGCGCACTGGCTGCGGACGAAGGCCGAGGAGAAGCGGCGCGACTCGGTGACCGAGGGCATCCCGCTGGCCCAGCCCGGCCTGGCGCTGGCGGCGAAGCTCTCCTCCCGCGCCCGCACGGCCGGACTCGATGTCGCGCCCCCGGCCGGGGAGGGCATCGGCTACGAACTCCTGGCCCTGGCGGTACGGGCCGAGGCGGACGGTGTGGACCCGGAGGCCGCGCTGCGGGCGGCGGCCCGCGCCTACCGGGACGCGGTGATAGCCGCCGAGGGCGGCGCCGGCGCGTGAGGCTCCGGAGCGGCGGGGGCGCGTTCCCCGCCGCGGGGCCGGGGCGGCATCGCGGCGGCGGCGCCTGACCGGGCTCGGGGTGGATGCGGCGTGGTGCGGCGCCCGCGGGGGCCCGGCAGGTGCGCGGGCGCGCTCCGGCGCGCCCACCGGTTACGGTCGGAAGGTGCACGACAAGCCCCACGCCCCCGCCGCCGACGCCCCCGCGGGCTGCCCCGCAGCCGCGCCCGCCCCCGCCCTGTTCACCTGGGAGTTCGCCGCCGACCCCTACCCGGCGTACGCCTGGCTGCGGGAGCACGCGCCGGTGCACCGGACCGAGCTGCCCAGCGGCGTCGAGGCATGGCTGGTGACCCGCTACACCGAGGCGCGGCAGGCGCTCGCCGACGGCCGGCTGTCGAAGAATCCGGTGCACCACAGCGAGTCCGCGCACGGCAAGGGCAAGGTCGGCATCCCCGGCGAGCGCAGCGCGAACCTGATGACGCATCTGCTCAACATCGACCCCCCGGACCACACCCGGCTGCGCCGGCTGGTCTCGAAGGCTTTCACCCCGCGCCGGGTCGCCGCCTTCGCCCCGCGCGTCCAGGAGCTGACCGATCACCTCATCGATCAGTTCGCGGCGAAGGGCGAGGCCGACCTCATCCACGAGTTCGCCTTCCCGCTCCCGATCTACGCGATCTGCGACCTGCTGGGCGTGCCGCGCGAGGACCAGGACGACTTCCGCGACTGGGCGGGCATGATGATCCGGCACGGCGGGGGACCGCGCGGCGGGGTCGCCCGGTCCGTGAAGAAGATGCGCGGCTATCTCGCCGAGCTGATCCACCGCAAGCGCGAGTCGCTGGGGGACACCCCCGAGGCGGACGAGGACCTGATCTCCGGCCTGATCCGGGCCTCGGACCACGGCGAGCACCTCACCGAGAACGAGGCCGCCGCCATGGCCTTCATCCTGCTCTTCGCCGGTTTCGAGACCACCGTCAACCTCATCGGCAACGGCATCTACGCGCTGCTGCGCCACCCCGCCCAGCGCGAGCTGCTGCAGAAGTCGATCACTGCGGGTGACACCGGCCTGCTGACCTCCGGCATCGAGGAACTGCTCCGCTACGACGGTCCCGTGGAGCTGGCGACCTGGCGGTTCGCGACCCAGGAGCTGACCCTGGGCGGGCAGCGGATCGCGCAGGGCGACCCGGTCCTGGTGGTGCTGGCCGCCGCCGACCGCGACCCGGCGCGCTTCGACGAGCCGGACGTGCTCGACCTGACCCGCCGTGACAACCAGCACCTGGGGTACGGGCACGGCATCCACTACTGCCTGGGCGCCCCCCTCGCCCGGCTCGAAGGGCAGACGGCTCTGGCGACCCTGCTGACCCGCCTCCCGGACCTCCGGCTCGCCGCGGAACCCGACGCGCTGCGCTGGCGCGGCGGGCTCATCATGCGCGGATTGCGGTCGCTGCCGGTGGAGTTCCCGCCCGAGCGCCCTGACCAGCGACAAGGTCAGAAGTGACGCAGAGTCAGGTGCGTGACCTTTACGTGATCCGCGCTACACCGACTTGTGACTACCCGTGACCCCGGCTACCTTTCCACCGACGATCGACGGGCTTCACCCGATCGGCCGAAGCGGTGATGTGGGGGACCGGTAGAACGGTGCGCCTCGTGCGCGTCGGCCGGGCGGGTGACCCGTCGAGCAGCTCGACGAGCTCGTCGTACAACTCAACCGCCGCGCGAAAGGCATCCGCATGCGTTCCGGGACCGGCCGACACCGTCGCCCCCGTCAGGCACCGGCCATCTTTGTCACGGCGGGAGTGACCGGCGCAGGGTTCGCCCTGCCGCTGCTCGCCGCGAGCGGCGCGCACGCCGCCGACACCACGACCTGGGACAAGGTCGCCCAGTGCGAGAGTGCCGGCGTCTGGAGCGCGGCCTCGGGCAACGGCTACTACGGCGGGCTGCAGCTCACCCAGGAGATGTGGGACACCTACGGCGGCGCGGCCTACGCCTCGCGCCCCGACCTCGCCAGCCGCTCCCAGCAGATAGCGGTCGCCGAGTCGATCCTCGACCACCGCGGCCCGGAGGTCTGGTCGGGCTGTGCCGACGGCGCCGGCCTGGTCAAGGACGGCCGCGCGCCCGAGGTCGACCCGGGCAGCACCGCCACTCCCTCCCCCGCCCCGTCGGACGACTCCGCCGACCCCTGGGACTCCTCCGGCACGCCGGGCGGCCAGGGATCCGCCGGTCAGGACTCCGGCCAGGACTCCTCCGGGGCGCACGACGAGACCGGCGGCAGCCAGGCCGATCCGGCGCCCTCGCCCGAGCCTTCGGACTCCGCCGGCTCCGACGACGGCCCCGGCAGCCGGCAGCCGTCGGGCTCCGCGACCCCGGGCGACCGGGACGAGGACCCGTCGCCGTCCGCCGACCCGTCCGAGGGCGGCAGCCGTCCGGACACCACCGGCACCCCGCACAAGGCGCCCACCCAGGGCAAGCACCGCGGCGACGCGGGCGACCAGGGCGCCGGCGACGACGACGGCCGGTCGGCCGGGGGCCGGCACGCCTCCCGCGGCGACGGCGCGCGGACGGACCCGGCGGCGGACGGCGCGTACACCGTGCGCCCCGGTGACACGCTGTCAGCCATCGCCTCGGCGCACCGGCTGCCCGGCGGCTGGCCCGCCCTCTACGACCGCAACGAGGGCGTCATCGGCACCGACGCGGACCTGATCAAGCCGGGCCAAAAGCTCGATCTCGGGCACAACGAAGGGTAATTCGCCTCCCTTCGCCCTCTTTTGGGAAAGTGAGACAAGGGTCTCGTTGACCGCGCTGAACCCCGGTGCGTCCGCCCTCGGCAAACCGGGGTTCACCTGCGGGTATGTGTCCGATCCGTGATCAAAAACGGTCAACTTGGTTCAGATGATGGGGTTTGAACCCCAAGGGCATTACTGCTTAACGTCAGGACCGCTCGCCAAAGCGGGCCCTTCGATCACACGCCGAATCCTGCCGGTGGTCGGAGGCAGCTGACGCGCAAGCGCCGAAGGCAGGAGCGGGGGACCCAAGGTACGTGCCGGCCCCGCCCGTGAAAGCGGGTCAACCGGCTTGGGGTGAAGCCACGTGCGCACGCGCACGCGGCCGGGCGATTTCTCACAGCCCGAACCCGACAGCTCACCTCGTAGGCGTCGGTGAGGAAACGAACGAACCATGCTGATCATCAAGGGCAAGCACCGTCGTCCGTCCAAGGCCGTCCGCGTCGCCACCCTCGCCGGCATCGCCGGTGCTGCCGTGGCCGTCCCGCTGATGGGCGCCACCTCCGCCTCCGCCGCCTCCGTCGCCACCTGGGACAAGGTCGCCCAGTGCGAGTCCGGCGGCAACTGGTCGATCAACACCGGTAACGGCTACTACGGTGGCCTGCAGTTCTCCAACTCCAGCTGGGCCGCCGCCGGTGGCACCCAGTACGCCCCGCGTGCCGACCTGGCCACCAAGTCCCAGCAGATCGCCGCCGCCGAGAAGCTCCTCGCCATCCAGGGCCCGGGCGCCTGGTCCTGCGCCGGCGCCGGCAACCTGACCGCCGGCGGCCCGGCCGCCGACGTCGACACCTCCGGCTCCTCCGCGCAGACCAAGTCCGCGCCCCAGCAGGACCAGGGCTCCACCAAGGCCGAGACGAAGAAGGCCCCGGCCGCCCCCGAGCAGCACGCCTCCCGCTCCACCGAGCGCAAGTCCATGGGCCACGGCAACTACACCGTCAAGGCGGGCGACACCCTCGCCAAGATCGCCAAGGCGCACGGCAGCGACTGGAAGTCCGTCTACAAGGCCAACAAGTCGGTCATCGGCGGCAACCCGAACCTGATCTTCCCCGGTCAGAAGCTCAACGTCTGAGTCCATCCCTCACCGGGAGGTGAGCGGGCCCGAGAGCGGCGGGCCCCCTCGCTCCGTGAGACCGGCCCCGCCCGGCGCGCCCTTCCCCCGAGCGCGCCGGGCGGGGTTCTCGCGTCCGGGCCCGGTGACCGGCGCGGTTCCACGCCCTTTCCCGTTCGGCGAACAATGTCCCAAAGGTCCGGTGAGCTGGTCCTTTGGGCTCTTCATTCCGTAATTCCGTCCCACGGAGCGGGCCAAGCGCAGGCGGACGACCCCGGGGCCGTTAGGCTCATGCGCAGAACGCCAGACATCCACGAAGGAGACAACGTGCCGTCCATCGACGTCGTCGTAGCCCGCGAAATTCTCGACTCGCGAGGTAATCCCACGGTCGAGGTCGAGGTCGGCCTCGACGACGGCAGCACCGGCCGTGCCGCCGTGCCGTCCGGCGCCTCCACCGGCGCCTTCGAGGCCATCGAGCTCCGTGACGGCGACCCCAACCGCTACCTGGGCAAGGGCGTGGAGAAGGCCGTCCTGGCCGTCATCGAGCAGATCGGCCCGGAGCTCGTCGGCTACGACGCGACCGAGCAGCGGCTGATCGACCAGGCCATGTTCGACCTGGACGCCACCGACAACAAGGGCTCGCTCGGCGCCAACGCCATCCTCGGCGTCTCCCTCGCCGTCGCGCACGCCGCCTCCGAGGCCAGCGACCTCCCGCTGTTCCGCTACCTCGGCGGCCCGAACGCGCACGTCCTGCCCGTCCCGATGATGAACATCCTGAACGGCGGCTCGCACGCCGACTCCAACGTGGACATCCAGGAGTTCATGATCGCCCCGATCGGCGCGGAGTCCTTCTCCGAGGCGCTGCGCTGGGGCGCCGAGGTCTACCACACCCTCAAGAAGGTCCTGAAGGAGCGCGGGCTGTCCACCGGCCTCGGCGACGAGGGCGGCTTCGCCCCGAACCTGGGCTCCAACCGCGAGGCCCTGGACCTCATCCTGGAGGCCATCAAGCAGGCCGGTTACGCCCCCGGCCAGGACATCGCGCTCGCCCTGGACGTCGCCGCCTCCGAGTTCTACAAGGACGGCTCGTACGAGTTCGAGGGCAAGACCCGCTCGGCCGCCGAGATGACCGAGTACTACGAGGAGCTGGTGGCGGCCTACCCGCTCGTCTCCATCGAGGACCCGCTGTTCGAGGACGACTGGGCCGGCTGGAAGGTCATCACCGACAAGCTCGGCGCCAAGGTCCAGCTCGTCGGCGACGACCTGTTCGTCACCAACCCCGAGCGCCTCGCCCGCGGCATCGAGGAGGGCTCCGCCAACGCGCTGCTGGTGAAGGTCAACCAGATCGGCTCGCTGACCGAGACCCTGGACGCCGTCGAGCTGGCCCAGCGCAACGGCTTCAAGTGCATGATGTCGCACCGCTCCGGTGAGACCGAGGACGTCACCATCGCCGACCTCGCCGTCGCCACCAACTGCGGCCAGATCAAGACCGGCGCCCCGGCCCGCTCCGAGCGCGTCGCCAAGTACAACCAGCTGCTGCGCATCGAGGAGATCCTCGACGACGCCGCGGTCTACGCCGGCCGCTCCGCCTTCCCGCGGTTCCGCCACGGGAGCTGACCGACGGCGGCCCGCCGCCCCGCCGGACCGGGTCGGCAAGGGCTGAACGGGCGAGACAACCGCCCAGCACCCCGTACGTCCCCGGCAACGGTCCCGTACCGTTGCCGGGGACGCGTCTGCTTCAGCAGTCAGGCGTCCGTCAGTGAAGGGGAGACGACGTGCCCGCGGACCGGTTCTCGACCGCGACCCGACTCAAGGCGCTCGGCGAGCAGGCCGCCGCCCGCGTCTACCGAGCCCGCCCGCCCCGCCGCAACCGCCTCACCGGCCGTGCCGCCCTGCTGGCGCTGGTGATGTGCTCCCTGGTCGTTGCCCTCGCGTACCCGATAAGGCAGTACGTCTCCCAGCGCTCCGACATCGCCGACCAGCGCCGCAGGGCCCAGGACGCGGGCGCCGCCCTCGACCGGCTGCGCGAGCAGAAGGCCCGCTGGCAGGACCCGGAGTACGTACGCCAGCAGGCCCGCCGGCATCTGCACTACCTCATGCCGGGCGAAACCGGCTACATCGTCCAGGACGGCTCCCGCGCGGGCGCCGCGCCGAAGGGGCCGCAGGCGGCGCAGCGCCCCTGGTACGACAATCTGTGGGGCACCGTCGACGCGGCGGACAAGCGGTAGCCCCGGCTGCCCGTACCGCCGCCGGACGCCGGCCCGTAGTGTCGGGACCCGGCGGCCCGCCCCGCCCCGCCCCGCCACCTCACCACCCACCTCACCGAAAGCGCACATGGACACCCCCCCGCCCCAGACCGAGCCCACCGAGCCCACCGACGCGGACATCGCCGCCTTCAAGCAGCAGCTCGGCCGTCCGCCGCGCGGCCTGCGCGCCATCGCGCACCGCTGCCCCTGCGGGCAGCCGGACGTCGTCGAGACGGCGCCGCGCCTGGAGGACGGCACGCCCTTCCCCACGCTCTACTACCTCACCTGCCCCCGCGCGGCCTCCGCGATCGGCACGCTGGAGGCCAACGGCGTGATGAAGGAGATGACCGAGCGGCTGGCGGCCGACCCGGAGCTCGCCGCCGCCTACCGGGCCGCCCACGAGGACTACATCCGGCGGCGGGACGCCATCGAGGTGCTGCAGGGCTTCCCCAGTGCCGGCGGCATGCCGGACCGGGTCAAGTGCCTGCACGTCCTCGTCGGCCACTCGCTGGCGGCCGGACCGGGCGTCAACCCGCTCGGCGACGAGGCGCTGGCGATGCTGCCGGAGTGGTGGAAGAAGGGGCCGTGCGTGACCCCCTGCCAGGACACCTCCGAAGCCCAGGACGCCCCCGAGGGAGACGCCACGTGAAGCGGGTCGCCGCCATCGACTGCGGTACGAACTCCATCCGGCTGCTGGTCGCGGACGCCGACCCGGCGACGGGCGAGCTGAAGGACCTCGACCGCCGGATGCAGATCGTCCGGCTGGGCCAGGACGTGGACCGCACCGGGCGGCTGGCGCCCGAGGCGCTGGAGCGCACCTTCGCGGCCTGCCGGGAGTACGCCGCGGTGATCAAGGGCCTGGGCGCCGAGCAGGTCCGCTTCGTGGCGACCTCCGCCTCCCGGGACGCGGAGAACCGCGAGGACTTCGTCCGCGGCGTGGTGGACATCCTGGGCGTGGAGCCCGAGGTGATCACCGGCGACCAGGAGGCGGAGTTCTCGTTCAACGGCGCCACCAAGGAACTGCTTGGAATGGGGGCTGCAGGCGCGGAGCGACTTCCCGGGAAGGGTGGTGGCGGGCGACGGGTGGGCCTGGCGCGGCCGTTCCTGGTCGTCGACATCGGCGGCGGCTCGACCGAGTTCGTCCTCGGCGACGCGTCGGTGCGCGCCGCGCGCTCGGTCGACGTCGGGTGCGTGCGGATGACCGAGCGGCATCTGGTGCACGGGGGAGAGATCAGCGACCCGCCGACCCCGGGGCAGATCGACGCCATCAGGGCGGACATCGCCACGGCGCTGGACCGGGCCGAGGAGACCGTCCCGCTGGGCGAGTCCGCCACCCTCGTGGGCCTGGCCGGCTCGGTGACCACGGTCGCCGCGATCGCGCTGGGCCTCGACCGGTACGAGTCCGAGGCCATCCACCACTCCCGTGTCCCGCTGGCGAAGGTCCGCGAGATCACCGACCGGCTGCTGTCCTCCACCCACGCCGAGCGGGCGGCCATCCCGGTCATGCACCCGGGCCGGGTCGACGTGATCGGCGCGGGCGCGCTCGTGCTGCTGTCGATCATGGAGCGGACCGGCGCCGAGGAGGTCGTCGTCAGCGAGCACGACATCCTCGACGGCATCGCCTGGAGCCTGGCCGGCTGACGGCGCGTACCCACTCGGCGGAGGTCGGCAACGGCCTCTGCCGAGTGGCTTTTTGAGCGGGCGGTATGCCCGTCCGAGCGCCCTTCAGGGGGCTTCGGGAGGCCCCGCGGAGGGATCGGCGAAGAAAGTTCGTGAAATCCTTCACATGAAAAAGCCTCCCGTTGGGCGAACAATCTGATCGTCCGACCCTCATTCGAAGGCTCAGGGGCGTCTCGACCCGGAAAATGCCCGGCGGCTGTCGCGGGGGCCGCGCACTCGCCGAGGCGGTGGTCCGGCCGTCCGGCGGACGACAATCCCTGATCAACAGGGGTCTCCAACGCTCCGTGGCCTACGGTGGTTCCGCTTCACGCTATGGCGTCGGTCACGAAGGCGGCGGAGTGTAGCAGATGCCCCTTGCTTGCTTGTGAAGGGGCTCACGAGCGACCCCCCATGTGGGGGTGGATACTCGATTGCATGAGCACCACGGAGCGTCCCAGGATCCTCGTTGTAGGCGGTGGGTACGTAGGCCTGTACGCGGCACGCCGCATCCTCAAGCAGATGCGGTACGGCGAGGCGACCGTCACGGTCGTCGACCCGCGCTCGTACATGACGTACCAGCCCTTCCTCCCCGAAGCTGCAGCCGGCAGCATCTCCCCCCGCCACGTCGTGGTGCCGCTACGACGCGTGCTGCCCAAGGCGGAGGTCCTCACCGGCCGGGTCACCACCATCGACCAGGACCGCAAGGTCGCCACGATCGCCCCGCTGGTCGGCGAGGCGTACGAGCTGCCCTTCGACTACCTGGTCATCGCGATGGGCGCGGTCTCCCGCACCTTCCCGATCCCGGGCCTGGCCGAGAGCGGCATCGGCATGAAGGGCGTGGAAGAGGCCATCGGCCTGCGCAACCACGTGCTGGAGCAGCTGGACAAGGCCGACTCCACGACCGATGAGGACGTCCGCCGCAAGGCGCTCACCTTCGTCTTCATCGGCGGTGGCTTCGCGGGTGCGGAGACCGTCGGCGAGGTCGAGGACATGGCCCGGGACGCCGCGAAGTACTACAACAACGTGAAGCGCGAGGACATGCGCTTCCTGCTGGTCGACGTCGCCGACAAGATCCTCCCCGAGGTCGGCCCGAAGCTCGGTGCCTACGGCAAGGAGCACCTCGAGGGCCGCGGTGTCGAGGTCTACCTCAAGACCGGCATGGACTCCTGCGTCGACGGTCACGTGAAGCTCAACAACGGCCTCGAGGTCGACTCCAACACCATCGTGTGGACCGCGGGCGTCAAGCCGAACCCGGCGCTGGCCCGCTTCGGTCTGCCGCTCGGCCCGCGCGGCCACGTCGACACCGGCACCACCCTCCAGGTGCAGGGCACCGACTACATCTGGGCCGCCGGCGACAACGCCCAGGTGCCGGACATGGTCGGCCGCAAGAACGGCAACGAGAACGCCTGGTGCCCGCCGAACGCGCAGCACGCGCTGCGGCAGGCCAAGGTCCTCGGCGACAACGTGCTCTCCGGCATGCGGGGCTTCCCGCAGAAGGAGTACAGCCACGCCAACAAGGGTGCGGTCGCCGGTCTGGGCCTGCACAAGGGCGTCGCGATGATCGTCGTGGGCAAGATGAAGATCAAGCTCAAGGGCCGTCTCGCCTGGTACATGCACCGCGCGTACCACGGCATGGCGATGCCGACGTTCAACCGGAAGATCCGGGTCTTCGCCGACTGGACGCTGGCGATGTTCCTCAAGCGCGAGGTCGTCTCGCTCGGCGCCATGGAGAACCCCCGCGAGGAGTTCTACGAGGCCGCCAAGCCGGCGCCGGCCCCGCCGACCGCCGCCGAGGCCGGGGACAAGACCAAGGCCAAGGCTTCCTGAACCTCCGGTCGGGTACTCCGACCAGCCCGAAGGGCGTCCGCCATCCGTGGGGCGGGCGCCCTTTGGCGTGTCCGCAGGTGTGTCCACTCTGGCGCAAACCGTGCGGTGTGCGGTTCTCTTGCGTGTGAACGGGACTAACTGGGCGCCCCATTGGCGTTTACGTGGTGGGTGAAACTTCTTTGCCCGACTCGTCAACACGGAGGTGTGCGACATGGCCGACGCCGCGGGACGGCTCACCAAGCTCGCCGAGGAGGTGCTGGGGGTTCCGCTCCCGGTGCGTATCCGCGCCTGGGACCGCAGCGAGTCGGGCCCGCCGGGGGCACCCACGCTCGTCATCCGCCACCGCAGGGCGCTGCGCCGGCTGTTGTTCAAGCCGGGCGAGCTGGGCCTGGCCCGCGCCTGGGTGGCCGGCGACCTCGACATCGAAGGCGATCTCTACGAAGCGCTGGACCGGCTCGCCGGACTGATCTGGGAGCGCGGGGAGACCGCCAAGCCGCACCGCGCCGCCGCGCTGCGCGCGCTGGCCCGCCCCGAGGTCCGCGCCGCCGCCCGGGAGCTGCTGGCCCTGGCCGGCGCTCCGGTGCCGCCCACCCCGCCCGCGGAGGAGGTCAGACGCCGCCGCGGCCCGCTGCACACCCTGCGGCGCGACAAGGAGGCCATCAGCCACCACTACGACGTCGGCAACGACTTCTACGCGCTGGTGCTCGGCCCGTCCATGGTCTACTCCTGCGCCTACTGGGGGACCGCCGAGGACGGCGTCGCCACCCTGGAGGACGCCCAGCGCGACAAGCTCGACCTGATCTGCCGCAAGCTCGGCCTCCGCGAGGGACAGCGGCTGCTCGACGTCGGCTGCGGCTGGGGCTCGATGGTGCTGCACGCGGCCCGCGAGTACGGCGTGCGCGCGGTCGGCATCACCCTCTCCGAGGAGCAGGCCACCTTCGCCCGCAAGCGCATCGCCGAGGCCGGGCTGGCCGACCGGATCGAGATCCGGGTGCAGGACTACCGCGAGATCCACGACGAGCCGTTCGACGCCGTCTCCTCGGTCGGGATGGCCGAGCACGTCGGCCGGACCCAGTACGCGGAGTACGCCGCCGCCCTGTACGCGCTGCTCAAGCCCGGCGGGCGGCTGCTCAACCACCAGATCGCCCGGCGGCCGGTGCCCGACGAGGAGGCGTACCACGTCGACGAGTTCATCGACCGCTATGTGTTCCCGGACGGCGAGCTGGCGCCGATCGGCCGGACCGTCGGCCAGCTGGAGGAGGCCGGGTTCGAGGTGCGGGACGTGGAGGCGATCCGGGAGCACTACGCGCGCACGCTGCGGCAGTGGGTCGCCAACCTGGAGGAGCACTGGGACGAGGCGGCGCGGCTGACCTCGGTGGGCCGGGCCCGGGTGTGGCGGCTGTACATGGCCGCGTCCGCGCTGTCCTTCGAGCGCAACCGCATAGGAGTCAACCAGGTGCTGGCCGTCCGGACGCCGGAGCCCGGGGAGTCGGGCCTGCCGCTGCGGGCGCGCGACTGGCGCGCCGCAGGACGCGGCTGACCGCGGCCCGCCCGCCCGCTGCCGTGACGGAGCGGGCGGGCGGGGCGGGGGGCCGGTGCCGGGGGCGTTATTCGGCCTTGATGGCGGCCAGCGTGTTCAGCCGCGCCGCCCGCAGCGCCGGCCACAGGGCGGCCAGGACGCCGACGAGCGCGGCCAGGCCGAGGAAGACGCCCATCCGGGCCCACGGCAGCACCAGTTCGTAGGTGGGCAGGTGGGCGCCGATCAGCTTGCCGACCGCCCAGCCCATGAACACGCCGAGCCCGATGCCGAGCACCCCGCCGAACAGCGAGATGACCAGCGACTCCAGCCGCACCATCCGCTTGATGCCGCGCCGGTCCAGGCCGATCGCCCGCAGCATGCCGATCTCCTGCGAGCGCTCGAAGACCGACATCGCCAGGGTGTTGACGACCCCGAGCACCGCCACGATCACGGCCATGGCCAGCAGGCCGTAGAGCATGTTCAGCAGCAGGGTGAACATCGAGGCGATGGCGTTCGAGACGTCCTTCTTGTCCGCGACGGTGACCGCCGGGTTCTTGCCGAGCGCCTCGACCAGGTCGTTCTTGTGCGCGTCGGTGGCGCCGCCGGACATCTTGACCAGCAGCTGCTTGTCGCTGGGCTGCTTCTGGTGCGGTGCCAGGGTGCGGTTGTCCAGGAAGACGCCGTTGAGCATCTGGTTGCCCCGGTAGACGCCCGAGACGGTGAGGGTGGCGGCCTTGCCGTCCTCGAACGTCACCGGGAGCCGCGAGCCGGCCCGCCAGCCGTGGCGGGAGGCGGTGTCCTCGTCCACCAGGATCCGGCCGCCGCGCAGGGTGCCGAACGAGCCCTCGCTGATGTCGGGCCGCACGAGCGCGCCGAACCGGTCGCCGTCCACACCGGTCAGCGGGGTCGGCTGCCGGGCCGCGGAGCCGCTGCCGATCGTCGCCATGCCCTTGCGCAGCGGGGTGACGGCGGTGACGCCGGGGACCTCGCGGACCTTCTGCTCGGTGCTGGTGGGCAGTTGGGTGTCGCCCTGCATCGAGAGGGTGTAGTCGGCCTTCAGCGAGTCGACGGCCAGCTTGTCGATGCCCTTCTGGGTGCCGTTCGCGATCACCGTCATGCCGGTGATCAGGGTCAGTCCGATCATCAGCGCCGAGGCGGTGGTGGCCGTGCGGCGCGGGTTGCGCAGCGCGTTCTGCCGGGCGAGGAGGCCGGCGATGCCGAAGGCCCGCAGGACGGGCGCGGCCAGCGCGATCAGCGGCCGGGACAGCAGCGGCGTCAGGATGAACACCCCGATCAGCAGCAGCATCCCGCCGCCGCCCAGCAGGTACCGGCTGGTGCCGTCGCCTTCGTACCCGGCCGTGGCGACGAGCACCGCGGCCGTGCCGGCGCCCGCGACGAGCGCACCGAGGGTGTTGCGGATCAGCAGCGACTTGGTGGTGGCGACGGCGTGCACGCTGTTCATCGCCGCGACCGGCGGGACCTTCGCGCCACGCCGGGCGGGCAGCCAGGCGGCCAGCACCGTGATGACGGTGCCGATGCCGAGGGCGGTGACGGCCGTGGCGGGCGAGACCACCAGCGGCCCCTCGGGGAACTTCGCGACGAAGCCGTTCAGCAGCGCGCGCAGCAGGGCGGCGATGCCGATGCCGGCGGCGAGGCCCGAGACCCCGGCGATCGCGCCGACGACGAACGCCTCGGCCAGCACCGAGCGGGTGACCTGGCGCCGGCTCGCGCCGACCGCCCGCAGCAGCGCCAGCTCCTTGGTGCGCTGGGCGACCAGCATGGTGAAGGTGTTGGCGATGAGGAAGATGCCGACGAAGAGCGCGACGGCGGCGAACGCCAGCAGCGCGATCCGCATGCCCTGCGTGTTCTCGTCGATCATCTTGGCCTCGCGGTCGGCGAGTTCCTTGCCGGTGGCGGTGGTGGCGCTGCCGTGGGGGAGCGCCTTGTCGACCGCCTGGCGCAGGGCTGCCTGGGAGGTGCCGGCCGCGGCCTCGACGTCGATCT
Source organism: Streptomyces angustmyceticus (assembly GCF_019933235.1). Classification (NCBI taxonomy): domain Bacteria; kingdom Bacillati; phylum Actinomycetota; class Actinomycetes; order Kitasatosporales; family Streptomycetaceae; genus Streptomyces; species Streptomyces angustmyceticus. The sequence goes on from NZ_CP082945.1 coordinate 4,894,828, forward strand.
CGTGGTATCCGCCGGCCGTCTTGAACAGCTTCTGCGCGGTCCCGGTGTCGAAGAGGGCCAGCGAACCGCCGGCGGCGACCCGGCCGTCGTCGGTGGTGAAGATGCCGGTCAGCTTCTGCTCCCGGACCGGCCCGTCGGCGGAGATCCGGACGGTGTCGCCGACGTGGTAGCCGCCCTTCGCGGCGGTGCCCGCGTCCAGCGCGAACTCGCCGGCGCCGGTGGGGGCCGTGCCCTGCCGCATCGGGTAGCGGGCGTCCTTGCCGTTCTTGCCGGGGACGTAGTTGCTGCCGCGGCTGCTCCGGCCCTGGGCGATCGGCTTGCCGTCCTTGTCGCCGATCGCGGTGAAGCCTTCGACGGTGCCGGTGACGGAGGCGGCGCCGGGGAGCCGGGCCAGGGTGCCGAGCACCTTGCCGTCGAGCCGGGGTCGGGCGGCGCTGTCGGCGCGGGCGGCGCCGGGCCCGTCGGGGGACGCGGGCTGTACGGCGACGTCGACGTGGTCGAGGCTCTTGTGGGAGCTGGTGCGGAAGGCGTCGGAGATGGTCGAGGTGAAGACCAGGGTGCCGGAAACGAAGGCCACGCCGAGCATCACGGCGAGGACGGTCATCAGCAGCCGGGCCTTGTGCGCGAGCACATTGCGCAAGGCGGTACGGAACATGGTGGCTCAGTCCTGGAGGAGAGGTCCGAAGTGCGGGCGGCCGCTGGTCAGTTGGTACGGCCCTTGGCGTCGAAGCCCTTCATGCGCTCCAGCACCAGGTCGGAGGTCGGGCCGGCCATGTCGTCGACGATCCGGCCGTCGGCGAGGAAGACCACCCGGTCCGCGTAGGAGGCGGCGACCGGGTCGTGGGTCACCATCACCACGGTCTGGCCCAGTTCGCGCACGGAGTTGCGCAGGAAGCCGAGGATCTCGGCGCCGGAGCGCGAGTCGAGGTTCCCGGTGGGCTCGTCGGCGAAGATGATCTCGGGCCGGGAGGCCAGCGCGCGGGCGACCGCGACGCGCTGCTGCTGGCCGCCGGAGAGCTGGCCGGGCCGGTGCTTGAGCCGGCCGGCCAGGCCCACGGTCTCCACGACGCGGTCCAGCCAGGCGCGGTCGGGCTTCCGGCCCGCTATGTCCATGGGCAGGGTGATGTTCTCCAGGGCGCTCAGGGTCGGCAGCAGGTTGAACGCCTGGAAGATGAAGCCGATCTTGTCGCGCCGGAGCCGGGTGAGGTTCTTGTCCTTCAGCCCGTTCAGTTCGGTCCCGCCGATCCGCGCGGAGCCGCCGGAGATCGAGTCCAGCCCGGCCATGCAGTGCATCAGGGTCGACTTGCCGGACCCGGACGGGCCCATGATCGCGGTGAATTCGGCCTGCCGGAACTCGACGGAAACCGCGTCCAGGGCGACCACCTGGGTCTCGCCCTGTCCGTAGACCTTGGTGAGGTCCGTGGCGCGGGCGGCCGCCGTGGTGGTGCGGGGGGCGGTGGCGACGCCGGAGTGGGTGGTGGTCACGGGAAGGGTCTCCTGTCGGGACGAAGGGCGATCGGTCCGCGGCGGCCACGAGGGCGGCTGCCGCAGGCGGAAGCGGACCCTTCCATCGTGGGACAGCCCGGGGGACGTGGACGTCAACCCCTGTGCCCGTCCTGCGCCACACCTGGGAGGTAGCCGCGGGGTGCGGGTCATCCCTGGGGAGGAGCCGGACCCTGAGGGGCGCTACTGCGTACGGAGTGGCCGGGCGTCCGGCGCCGGGGCGGCGGAGGGGGTCCGGAGGAGGCGTCGAGTTTCCGTCAATTCGGGCACGGAATTGTGTTGCGGCGCGTCCTGGCGAAGGTGGGCTTCAGGCATGTGCCCGAGGCCCGTACCCGGCGCTGATGCTCCCTCAGTTGCCAATAAAATAAGACAACCTCGGGAAGAGCGGCCGAACCCTGTGGTGCGCTGCGGGCTACGCTCGTGCTGCCTCTTTGAGGTGGCATGGGGGATCCCAGGCCCGGATGGTGGAATGCAGACACGGCGAGCTTAAACCTCGCTGGCCTACGGGCCGTGCCGGTTCAAGTCCGGCTCCGGGCACTGCGCAGCCGCAGCTTTGAGACCTTGAACAAACAACCATATAGATCCGGGGCTCCTGCCGCTCGCCCGAACACGCGGAGAACGCATGTGCCTTTGACGGTGTGCGCGTGCGAGTCCGCGGTGGAATGCCGTGCCGGAAATATCATGGGTTACCGAGTGAAGTGCGGCGATGCCGTCCCCCGGAAAATGCTCCGGAAGTCCGCGGGCCCGTCCGGGCGAAACCGTCCGGACCTGCTGAAACAGTGTCAACTCGGCAGCATTGCACCGTTCTTCGCGAGGCGTTCCGGTAGTGCGGGGGGGTGGGGAAGTGCCGCAGGGGCGGCGGTCGGCCGCGCGGCGGGTTCCGGCCTTCGCGATGCGGTGTGCGCCTCGCGCGGACACCGAGCCGCCTACCCGGGATGCCTACCCGAGGTAACTTGAATTTTGGATTTTTCTGCCGCCGGTGCGTGCGGAAACCCAACGCGGCGCACTTCCTCTCCGACGCCCCTCGCCTGCCCGCCCGGCGGCTCCCCATTCTTTCGCCGTAAGCCGGCCCGTCGCCGGGCGGAATCCCCGTGAACGCACCGGGAGTCGCGCGCCGGGCGCCGCGTGCCGGGCGTCGCGCTTTCGTGAAGTTCCGCGGCGCGAAAGGAAAGTGCCGAATCGCGCTGAGGAGTGGCGCTGCGGCGGCGGGTGTGCGACGGAGAGGGCGCGCGGCGAGGGCGGTGGGCGAGGGCGCGAGTGTGCGCGGGGATAGCGGGATACGGGGCCGCGCCGCCGGAACGGACGGGCCGGGCACACTTCCGCCGGGCGTCCGGAACCCACGCGCGATTGTGGAATGCGTACAACTCCCCGACGCCGAAATCGGTCTGCCTCTCGCCTGTTTGCCGAGCTGATGACTGAGATGATCTCTGCGGGATCATCAAGGGTTTTTGTGCAGTTTCCATGAGATCAGAGGAGGCGGAGATGACCGAGAACGGTCAGGTGCTGGTGACGGGTGTCGGAGCGAGGACCCCCGTCGGCGCCGACGCGTCATCGTCCTGGTCGGCGCTGCTGGCGGGGAAGTCCGGGGTGCGCGCCCTGGAGGAGGAGTGGGCCGCGGACCTCCCGGTGAGCGTCGCGGCCGGACTCACCGAGGACCCGGCCGCCGCGCTGCCGCGTACCCGGGCCCGGAAGCTGGACCGCAGCGAGCAGCTCGCGATACTCACCTCCCGCGAGGCCTGGCAGGACGCCGGCGCGCCCGAGGTCGAGCCCGAGCGGCTGGCCGTGGTCATCGGTACCGGCACCGGTGGTGTGCTCACCACCCTCGGCCAGGACGACCTCTTCGAGCAGTCCGGGGCGCGCCGGCTCTCGCCGTTCGCGGTCCCGATGCTCATGCCCAACGGGCCGGCCGCCTGGGTGAGCATGGACCTGGGCGCCAAGGGCGGGGCCAGGACGCCGGTCAGCGCCTGTGCCTCCGGTGCCGAGGCGCTGGCGATGGGCCTCGACCTGCTCCGCGCCGGGCGGGTGGACGTGGTGGTCGCGGGCGGCGTCGAGGCCTGTCTGCACCCGTTCACCCTCGCCGCCTTCGCCCAGATGAAGGCGCTCTCCCCGCAGTTCGAGGACCCGGAGTCGGTGTCCCGTCCGTTCGACGTGGCCCGCAGCGGCTTCGTGATGGGCGAGGGCGCGGGGATCATGGTGCTGGAGCGTGCCGGCTTCGCCCGCGCCCGCGGCGCCAGGACGTACGGCGCGCTGGCCGGCGCCGCCGTGAGCTCCAGCGCGAACCACATCACGGCCTCCGACGCGGCGGGCCAGGTCCACGCCATCGAGACGGCCCTGCGGGACGCGGAACTGACCCCGCGGGACATCGGCCATGTGCACGCCCACGCCACCTCCACCGAGTCCGGCGACCTGGCGGAGGCCGAGGCGATCGGCCGGGCCGTGGGCACCCATGCCGCGGTCACCGCCACGAAGTCCATGACCGGCCACATGCTGGGCGCCTCGGGCGCGGTGGGCGGGCTGGCGGCGCTGCTGGCGCTCCGGGACGGGGTGGTGCCCGCCGTCCGCAACCTCGACACCCTCGACCCGAGGATCGAGCTGGACGTGGTGCGGGGCGAGCCGCGGACCGGCCGGTGGCACGCCGCGCTGGCCAACTCCTTCGGCTTCGGCGGCCACAACGTGAGCCTGGTCTTCACGGCGTGAACCGCGTGAACCGCGTGAACCGCGTGGCCGGGCGGCCGGGAGGTCACGCCCCCACGTGATCAAGCGGCCCTGACCACGCGGGAGCCGTCCGTGCGAGAAGGGCCGCCGGGGACGGCCCGGCGGCCCTTCTCGCACGTCCGCGGGCGCCCCGGCGCCCCGGGGCTCAGCGCTCCACGAGGGCGAAGAGGCTCTCCCAGCGGGCGACGACCTCGTCCGTGGAGAACCGCTGGATGTTCTCGCGGGCGGTGTCGCCCATGGTGTCCCTGAGGTCCTTGTCGGACATCAGGGTGTCGAGGTGGCGGGCGAACTCGGTGATGTTCCCCGGGGGAGCGAGGAGGCCGTCCACGCCGTCCGAGATGATCTCGTGGACGCCGGGCGCCACATCGAACGCCACACACGGCACGGCCGTCGCCATGGCCTCCATGGGGGCCAGCGGGAAGCCCTCGCCGCGGGAGCTGAGCGCGAAGACCGCGCTCTCCCGCAGGGCGCCGGGCACATCGGCCGTACGGCCCATCCAGGCGACCGAGTCGGCGATCCCCAGCTCGGCGGCCTGCTTGCGCAGCGCCTCTTCCTCCTCGCCGGAGCCGTAGATCCGCAGCGTCCAGTCGGGGTGCCGCGGTGCGACCTTCGCCCAGGACTCCAGCAGCAGGTCCACGCCCTTCTCCTCGTGGAGCCTGCCGATGCTGACCACGCACTTGCGGGAGCGGTCCGAGGGGACGTCGGGGAAGAACGGCAGCGGGTTCGGCATGAAGCCGACGTTGTCCATCCGCTGCCGGATCCAGCGGTCGGCGTCCTCCCGGGTGAGCGTCAGCATCCGGTCGACGTCCGCGTAAAACCGCTTGACCCGGCCGAAGCGCGACGACTTGCGGCAGGTGTCGAACGACTCATGGCTCATACCGATCACCGTCAGCCCGGCGGTGTCGGCCAGCGCGACCCATTCCATGGCCCACACCTGCGTGACGATCACCACGCCGCCCGGCTTCGCCGCCCGGAACAGCGCGCTCATCTTCGCCGCCTGCTCCCGCATGCCGGCCTCGCGGGCGGCGCGGCGGCGCTGCTCGACGAGGTTGAGCCGGCCCTTGAGGCCCCGCGCGGGGCGGACGGCCGGCGGATGCTCGGCGTAGAGGGTGGTCGTCCCGAACGGCAGGTCGTCCGCCAGCTCGTGGACCCGCCCCTCCGGCGGCGGCACCACACCGATGATGTGCACCCGGTGGCCCCGCTCGCTGAACAGGCGCGCCATCTGGTGCGACCAGCTGGTGATGCCGCCCATCTCGTTGACGCTGTTGGAGACGAAGAAGATGTCCCGCGGCTCGGCTGCGTACGACTCGGTCATCAACGGCTCCACTGCGCGAAGAACTGATCGACGATGCTCTGGGCGGCGTTGCCCTGGTCGAATTCGCCGAACTTGGCGACGAATTCCTTGCGGCTCCCGGCGTATTCCGCGGACTGCGACTCGAACGACTTGATCGCCTGGTGGAAATCCTCCTCGGTGCGGACCACCGGGCCCGGAGCGTGCTCCAGCAGATCGAAGTAGGTGCCCCGGCCCTCGTGCACATACTCGTCGTAGTCGTAGGTGAAGAACACCAGCGGCCGGTCGAGCAGCGCATAGTCGAACATCACCGAGGAATAGTCGGTGATCAGCCCGTCGGCCAGCTCCAGCAGCGGCGTCACATCGTGGTGCGCCGATACGTCGATGACCCGGCCCTCCACGGTCGGTGGCAGCACCACGTGATTGAGGTAGTGCGAGCGCACCAGGAGGACATAGCGGTCGCCGAACCGGTCGGCGAACCGCTCCACGTCGAAGGGCAGGGCGAAGCGTCCGTGCCGGCCGCCGGCCTTGCGGAACGTCGGTGCGTAAAGCAGTACGGTCTTGTCGGCGGGAATGCCCAACTCGGCAGCCAGCGCTCCGCGTTCGCGCTTTCCGAGGGCCGTTTCCCGCTCCCGGGCGCGGACCAGCGCGTCATTGCGAGGGTAGCCGACCCGCAGCAGGGTCTCCGGCTTGAGCCGGAAGGCCTTGGCGAGCGTGCGCACATCGTGCTCGGAGCGGATCAGGAACCGGTCGAAACGGTCCAGCGAGCGCTGCTGCTCCTCCTGCTGCCGACGGGTCTGCGCCTTCAGCGCCGGCTGGTCGAAGCCCATGTTCTTCAGCGCGGAGCCGTGCCAGGTCTGGAGGTAGGTGGTCTCCGGACGCTTGGTGAGCTTGAGCGGGTAGCTCTGGTTGTCCACCCAGAACTCCGCCTGCGCCAGCGCCTTGAGGTAGGGCAGCGACCAGCGCCGTACGAGCGTGACGCCCTTCGGGAAGTTCTTGGGGGACCCGGCGTACGACCAGATCGCCTCGAACTCCAGGCCCTGCCGGCGCATCTCCTCGTAGATCGCGCGCGGGCTGTCGCTGTACTGCTTGCCCAGGTGGCTCTCGAAGACCACCGTGCGCTTCTTGACCGGCAGCCGGCTGAACACCTCGTGGTAGGCGCGGAGCTTGTTGTCGCCGGAGGTGACCTTCTTGCGCAGCTCCTTCGCCTTGCGGTAGCCGGTCTTTGCCAGTGTCCCCGGCCTGCCGTGCACCCCGCGGGTGATCAGGTCCTGGACGCGCTCGGCGTTGCGGTTCTCGCTGACCAGGCGGAACGCCAGGTGGCCCTTGGCCGAGACATGCGGTTCGAGGTGGTCGGCGACCATCCGCGACAGCCGCGGCCGCACCGGCAGCCCGCCGGACAGCTCGGTGTCGGCGACGGTGAGCCGGGTCGTGGTGCGCACCCCGTCGACGTCCAGGCGCAGCCGGACGTCCCAGATGGTGTCCACGATGCCCAGCGGGCGCAGCTTGGCGGTGAGGTCGGCGGTGGTCTCCCAGTGGACGGTGTCGCCGTCGTGGCGCAGCATCCGCACCGGGAAGTGGAAGGACTGCAGGCTGCGCCGCCGGGCGCTGAACTCCAGCTCGCCCTTGAGCCGCGCTCCGGGCGGGATGATGCCGAGCGGGTTGGTGATCCGGCCGGTCAGTGACACGGACCTGCCGGACACGTCGAAGCCGGTGAGCTGGTTGCGCAGGAAGAGCTGGTTGACCGACTTCTCGTGGTAGCCGATGTCGGTCACGTCCAGCACGTCGCGCCCGAACGGGTCGTCGGTGTAGCCGTCGCACCAGAAGATCCGCCCGTCGTGCTCGGCGAGCGGCGAGGAGAGCTTGTCGCGGTTGATGAGCGTGTCGACGGCCGGGATCAGGTGGTCCCAGTCACCCTGCTGGAGCAGGTACGCACAGATGGCCTGTATCGGCTGCACCCGCTCGTACGCCTCGGGCGCGATGCTCGCGAGGTATTCGCGGGAGAGTTCGGCGAACTCCCGGCGGTAGGCATCGTCGCGGAACGGCAGGTCCCGCAGATGCAGCACCAGGTCGTGCTTGAGGAATTTGACGTCCTTGGCGAGTTTCATTTCGCTCAGCCCGCGGGCCGCCAGCAGGGCGTCGATACGCCGGTGGATTTCCAGCCGGTGGGCGTAGTTGCTCATTTCGTGGCGCCGGTTCGTCACCGACTTCACGGCGGCCCGCTCATGAACGTGCCAGAAATAGACCTGATTGGGGATCAGGGTGATGCGCCGGGCCGCCAGATATGCGTCGGCGATAAACATCAGGTCCTCGTAGAACATCCCCTTGGGGAATCGGAGATTGTTCTCGATGAGGAAATCGCGGCGGTAGCACTTGTTGGTGGAAAGGGTGTCCCACACGAACAGGTCCGGCAATTCCGTGACGGATTCCAGCGTACGGGTCGTGGAATACAGCCAGGCGTACCACTCGTCCCGCTTCTGGTTGCGGGTGTCCAGATGCAGCCGGACGCACAGACCGGAAACGATGTCCGACCCGGTTTCCTCGGCCGCCTCCAGCATATTCCGGCACGCATTGTGTTCCAGGACGTCATCGCTGTCCAGGAACATGACGTACCGGCCCTCGGTGTGCTGGATTCCGGCATTCCGCGGCTCGCCTCCCGCACCGCTGTTCTCCGGCAGCTGGAAGGCTCGGACCCGCCCGGGATGACCGGCCGCGAGGTGCTGCGCCACTTCGAAAGAACGGTCGGTGCTGCAGTCGTCGACGATCACCACCTCGACGTCCCGGAGCGTCTGGTCCAGCACGGACTGGACCGCGGTCGGCAACCGGTCGGCGTCGTTGTAGACGATGACGACTACTGAGACGTCAGGCACAGGCACCTCAACCCTCTTTCGCTACTGTTTCCCGCCAGAATAGCCCTGTCTGTCCCCCAGGATTACAACCGATCGCGTCCGTGACACTACGGACCGTGAGTCACGGAGGTATCGGGAAGGGCGCTTCGGCGTTCGGATCGTGACCACGCGTCAGCCTTGTGATCCGCCTGCCCGGGCAGGCTCCGGCCAGCAGGGAAGACGGGTGCCCCCGCGAATCGGTTGCCTGCCGGGCCCGGGTGGCGCGTGTTGCGATCAGACATTTATCGGATTCCGTGCGAAGCGAGCGGGAAGGCGCCCCCGGAGAAGCGGAAGGAAATGACAGTTCGAGCACGGGGGAAGCGTGCGACGGCAACGGAAGAGAACAGACACGGGCAAGGCGGCGGCAGGAGAGTGGCAAGCGGACGGCAAGAAGGCGGCAAGAGCGCGGTGAGAACACGGCGCGGCAACGGTGAGAGCACGGCCGGGGATCGAATTCCCGCAATGGCGGCGCCGGGGCCGCGCGACGGTGCAGTGGCAGGAGTGCCGGCCGGCCGCGCGCGCCGCCCCCGGCACCCGGCCGGGCACCTCTCCGCCCTCCCGTACGTCCTCCTCATGGAGGAGGTGCCGGCGCGAGTTCGGGGAAAGATCCTGCTCAAGAACTAGCGACGCCCCTTTGCCAAGCCATTACGCTTGCCGTCAAGGCCGCGCACGGCGGCCATGGAGGAGTGAGATGAGGAGCAGCAACCCGGTCTTCTCGCGTCGGGGGTTCAGCCGCGACACCGGCTACGCGGGCTTCAACGCGCCGCCGCAGGCCGGGGGCGCCGCGAACCCGTACGCCGGGACGAACCCCTACGCACAGGGCGGCAACCCGTACGCCCAGGACCCGCAGCAGGCCACCCAGGCGCCGCCGCAGTACGCGCCGCAGACCCGCCCCATGACGATGGACGACGTCGTCGCCCGTACGGGCATGACGCTCGGCACGGTCATCGCGGGCGCCACCGTCGGCTGGCTCTTCCTGACCGAGAACCTCGGCTTCGCCGTCGGCGCCGGTCTGGTCGCGATGGTGCTGGGCTTCGTCCAGTCCTTCAAGCGCAAGCCGTCGCCCGCGCTGATCCTGGCGTACGCGGCCCTGGAGGGAATCTTCCTCGGCGCGCTCAGCGGCTACATCAACCTGCTGCCGAACATGAACGGCGCCCCCATGCAGGCGGTGCTGGGCACGATGGCGGTGTTCGTGGCCATGCTGGTCGCCTACAAGACGCGGATCGTGCGGGTCACCGCCCGCTTCACCCGCTTCGTGATGATCGCGGCCCTGGGCTTCGTCCTGCTGTCGCTGGTCAACGTCCTGTTCATGGCGTTCGGCGGCGGTGAGGGCCTCGGCTTCCGCAGCGGCGGCCTGGGCATCGTCTTCGGCATCGTCGGCGTGGTCCTCGGCGCGCTCTTCCTGGCCCTGGACTTCAAGCAGGTCGAGGACGGCATCGCCTACGGCGCCCCGCGCGAGGAGTCCTGGCTCGCGGCGTTCGGCCTGACGCTGACGCTGGTGTGGATCTACATGGAGATGCTGCGGCTGATCTCGATCCTCCGGGGCGACTGACCCGGAGCGGCGCCGGGCACTCCGCGCGCCGCACGAGCCGTACGAAGGGCCCGCGGGCATTGCGCCCGCGGGCCCTTCGGCGTGGTGAAACGTGGTGAAACGTGGTGAAAGAGGAGTGTCCCGAGCCGGACCGGGGCGGGGCCCCGTCACCGGGGCTCAGAACTTGCGCGCTGCGCGCCTGAGATCGTGTTCATGGACGATTGCCTTGGCGTGCCCGTAGGCGAGATTGTGCTCGCCGCGGAGCCAGCTGACCTTTTCGTCGAAGCGGAAGAGAGCGGGACCCTCCTCAACGGTGCGGAGCCAGTCGGAGATTTCCCGGCCGGTGCAGTGCGGGATACGAGAGAGCATGTTCCGGTGGGTCTCTTCGGAGAAGAGCTGAGACATCGGCGCCTCCGGACGCGGTCGATGCTGGTTCTTCAGCCCACCGTGCCTGAGCGTTCGGGCGTTGGCAACCACCCCGGGGTGGCGCATAGGCTCACGGCGTGCTTGACGTGACCCCCTTGCAGACCGCCGTCGACGCCCTCGCCGACCGCCTCAGGTCGCTGCCGCAGAGCAGGCTCCACCGCGGTGCCGCGGCCGAAGGGCTGGCGCTGGCCCGGCGGTTGGCGACCCGGGCGCAGCTGATCGAACGGCCGGGGGAGCCCCCGCGCGAACTGCCGGACGCCGGCGTGTTCGCGGTCGGCGACCAGCTGGCCGTGGCCGGCCACGACCTCGTCGAGGCGCTGCGGGCCGCGGCGCTGAGGATGGCCGACGGAACGGGGGATTCTGACGCGAAAGCGGCCCCCGCCGACGAACTGGCGGAGGCCGTGCGAGAGGTCCGGGCGGCGGCGGAACGCTGCTGACGCGCGCCGCCGCGCCGGGTCAGAGCGAGGCGATGACGCGGTCCGCGAGGACGTAGACGCTCTCCTCGCGGCTCTCGCCCCAGGAGAAGGTCAGCGCGTACGCGCCGGAGATGCCGGAGCCGCCCAGCAGCACGGGGGCGTGCCCCGCGTGCAATGCGCCGGCCACGCGCTCCGCGGTGTCGCGCTGCCCCGGGGTCAGGCAGAGCGTGGTGCCGTCGGTGAAGACGTAGACGTCCAGGGTGCCCAGCGGGCCGGGGCGGACGTCCGCGAGCGGGGTCGCCTGCTGGGCAAGCTCCTCCAGGCGCGCGACGGTGCGCTCGTGATCGCTGACCGCCGGGGACGGGGAGAAGTCGGGGTGCGAGGGGTGGCGCCGGCGCGCGGCGGCCAGCTCGGCGGATTCGGTCTCCTCGACCGGCTCCAACTCCGGCGCGTCCAGGGCGTCCATGGACTCCAGCGCGTCCATCGCCTCCATGGCGTCCGGGCCCAGCAGCGGTTCGAGCCCGGCGAGGTCCGCCTGGCGGGGCAGGAACGGCTGGATGTCGAGCCGGTCGGAGTCGCGCTCGGGCAGGTCGCGCTGGTCGGCGCGGGCGTCGAGCAGTCCCTCGTCGCCGAGGCCGACGAGGCCGCCCAGCAGCGACGGGGCGTCGGCGGCGTCCCGCGCCTCCTGCGCGGCCCAGAAGGCGCGGGCCTCGGCGAGTTCGCGCTCCCGCTCCTCGGCCAGGGCGTCGGCGACGGCGGCGCGTATGTCGGCGAGCGGGGTCTCGGCGGCCGGGCTGGTGCGGGCGGCCGGGATGGCCGCCGCGGCCGGGTGCGCACCGGCGCCCGCGGCGGCGTCCTGGCGGGCCGCGCCGAGCTCGGCGTGCAGCTCGGCGATCTGGCGGCGCAGGGCGCGGGCGGTGTGCAGGGCGGCGGCGCCCAGCGCCACGGCGACGGCCGCGGCCACTAGCAGGACGAGGGTGGTGACGCTCATGCCGAAACCTCTCTCCGTTCGGTCCCGCATGCGCGAGACGCGCGCCGTTCGATGCCTCGCCGGTGGCGCTCGCTCATGCGTCCTCCCCACTTCGCTCGGCGGCCCTCTTCGCGCGGGCCGCGCATCGGTTCGCGGACCGGCCCCGGCCCGCGGCCGGGATGGCCCCCTTGATGCGCTCGCTCACGGGATCACTCCAGGTAGCGCGTCGCTGACCGGCGTACTCCCGTTAGCAGAATGTTCTCCGACTTCCTACATCAGGCTGCCGGGGGTCGGCGACCGCTCCGGGTGCGCTATGTCCCGAAAAGGCGGGGAGGTGGGGCTCCCCGCGCCGGGGCTTCCCCCTGCTGACCTGCAAGAACGCCTCTCCCCCAGGGCGTTGGTCACAATCCTGGGGGAGATTGGGTCGCGATCTCGTTAACGAGTGGCGCGGGTCACGCCGTGTCGCCGCCCGTATCCGGACGACAGCGAAGGGTGTGCGCCGGGCGGCAGTTGGTCCTTTTTGCCGCGCTCCGGTGTGAGCGGGGCGGGGGAGCTGCGATGGGGGAGGGGGTCGGGGTGCGCGGTACGCGGACCCCGACCCCCTCCGCTGCGGCTCAGCTCAGCCGCTCGTGTTCGTGGTCGCGCTGAGCTTCGCTTCCGCTGCGGGTAGGTGCCGGGTACTCGTACCTCGCACCCGCCCCCTACCCTCCGCTACAGCTCAGCTCAGCCGCTCGATGACCATCGCCATGCCCTGGCCGCCGCCCACGCACATCGTCTCCAGGCCGAACTGCTTGTCGTGCCACTGGAGGGAGTTGATGAGGGTGCCGGTGATGCGGGCGCCGGTCATGCCGAAGGGGTGGCCGACGGCGATGGCGCCGCCGTTGACGTTCAGGCGGTCCAGGTCGATGCCCAAGTCGCGGTAGGACGGAATGACCTGGGCGGCGAACGCCTCGTTGATCTCGACCAGGTCGATGTCGGAGACCGAGAGGCCGGCCCGCCGCAGCGCCTGCTTGCTGGCCTCGACCGGGCCGTAGCCCATGATCTCGGGGGAGAGGCCGGAGACGCCGGTGGAGACGACCCGGGCCAGCGGGGTCAGGCCCAGCTCGCGCGCCTTGGTGTCGGACATGACGACCAGCGCGGCGGCGCCGTCGTTCAGTGGGCAGCAGTTGCCGGCGGTCACCAGGCCGTCGGGGCGGAAGACCGGCTTGAGGCCGGAGACGCCCTCGACGGTGACGCCGGCGCGGGGGCCGTCGTCCTTGCTGACGACCGTGCCGTCGGGCAGCGTGACCGGGGTGATCTCCCGCTCCCAGAACCCGTCGTTGATCGCCTTCTCGGCGAGGTTCTGGGACCGGACGCCGAATTCGTCCATGTCCTGGCGGGTGACGCCCTTGAGGCGGGCGAGGTTCTCCGCGGTCTGGCCCATCGCGATGTACGCGTCCGGGATCAGGCCGTCCTCGCGCGGGTCGTGCCAGTCGGAGCCCTCCTGCTCGGCGCGGGCCGCGGTGCGGGCCTCGGCGTCGGCGAAGAGCGGGTTGTGGGTGTCCGGCAGGCCGTCGGAGCTGCCCTTGACGCTGCGCGAGACGGTCTCGACGCCGGCCGAGATGAAGACGTCGCCCTCGCCGGCCTTGATGGCGTGCAGCGCCATGCGGGTCGTCTGGAGCGAGGAGGAACAGTAACGGGTGATGGTGCAGCCGGGGAGGTGGTCCATCCCCATCTGGACGGCCACGATGCGGCCGAGGTTGTGGCCCTGCTCGCCGCCGGGGAGGCCGCAGCCGAGCATCAGGTCGTCGATGTCCTTGGGGTCCAGCTCGGGGACCTTGGCGAGGGCGGCCTCGATGATCTTCGCGGTCAGGTCGTCCGGACGCAGGTCCTTGAGCGAGCCCTTGAAGGCGCGGCCGATCGGGGAGCGGGCGGCTGAGACGATCACGGCTTCGGGCATCACACGGCTCCAAGTGCGCGGGAAAACGGCGGACTGTGAGGGAAGTTACCTGCACGTAGCGCTGAGGTCACGGGGTCCGCGCTGTGATGCGGGCCTCTTTTCTAAGCGCGCGCTTATGGCAACGGCGAGGGGCCGCGGGGTATTCCCGCGGCCCCTCGGCCGGTGATCGGGACGCCGCCCCGGGGCGGCGTCGGTCAGCCGGTGACCGACGAGGGGTCCGCCGGGTCCGGCACCGGCAGCTGGCGGCGCCTGCGGTGTTTGAGCAGGGCCCAGGGCGCACGGGAGGCGGTGACCTCCGTGCCGCCCTCGGACGCCGCCTCGGCGGCCGCCTGCTCGACCGGCAGCAGCCCCTCGCCGCGTGCGGGCTCCGGCTGCTCCTTCTCCGGCCACAGGCCGAGCGAGGCGCACAGCGTCGGCAGGACGGCCATCGCCGCGGTGGCGTAGCCCTCGGCCGACGGGTGGTAGTTGTCCGGTCCGAACAGCTCCCGCGGGTTCGCCTCGAACTCGGGGCCGAGCAGATCGCCGAGCGAGACCGTACGGCCGCCGCTCTCCACCACCCCGATCGTCTGGGCGGCGGCGAGCTGCCGGGAGAGCCGCCGGGCCACCCAGCGCAACGGCTGGTAGACCGGTTCGATGGTGCCCAGGTCGGGGCAGGTGCCGACGACCACCTCGCAGCCCGCGGCGCGCAGCGTGCGCACCGCATCGGAGAGGTGGCGCACGGACTGCGCGAGCGGCATCCGGTGGGTGACGTCGTTCGCGCCGATCATGATCACGCAGACGTCCGGGACGTCCGCGCCGTCCGCGAGCATCAGCTCCACCTGGCGGGGCAGGTCGTCCGACTGCGCGCCGGGCAGCGCCACGTTGCGGAAGTCGACGGGCAGCTCGGACAGCGCGGCCAGGCCCGAGGCGAGCAGCGCGCCGGGGGTCTGGCGGGCGCGGTGGACGCCCTGGCCCGCGGCGGTGGAGTCGCCGAGGAAGCCCAGCCGCAGCGGCCGGCGGTCGGTGCGGTGGTCGAAGGCGGCGCCGTAGCGGCCGTCGGCGCACGGCGGAATGTCGCTGGAGCCGCCGACCGTACGGCGCGCCAGCCGGACCTCGGTCAGCAGCACACCGACCGCGGCCACCCCGAGCAGCCCGATCCCGCCGCCGCCGACAGCGGCGGCGGTCGCGATCCGCCGGGCCACTCTGGCCCTGGACATCGTCATCGGCATGGGCCGGGCACCTCCCCGCGCAGTGCGGGCGCGCCCCGGCCCGCGGCCCGGACGCGCTCATCGATCGGCACGAACTCCTACAACAGGGTGTTGCCCGTTCCCGCACGGAACGCAACGCACCCTTCCTCTAACGGACCCGGGCAATAGGCTGGCCGCACGGGCGCAGGAGAGCGTGCCCCCGACCGCGGAGACCACCGTGCAGTTTTACGATTCGATGATTGAGCTAGTCGGCAACACCCCGCTCGTGCGGCTCAACAACGTGACCAAGGGAATCCAGGCCACCGTCCTGGCGAAGGTCGAGTACTTCAACCCCGGCGGGTCGGTCAAGGACCGGATCGCCGTGCGGATGATCGAGGCCGCCGAGCAGTCGGGTGAGCTGCAGCCGGGCGGGACCATCGTCGAGCCGACATCCGGCAACACCGGTGTGGGCCTGGCGATCGTCGCCCAGCAAAAGGGTTACAAGTGCATCTTCGTCTGCCCGGACAAGGTGTCCACGGACAAGATCAACGTGCTGCGTGCCTACGGTGCCGAGGTGGTGGTCTGCCCGACCGCCGTCGACCCCGAGCACCCGGACTCGTACTACAACGTCTCGGACCGGCTGGTGCGCGAGACGCCCGGTGCCTGGAAGCCGGACCAGTACAGCAACCCGAACAACCCGCGCTCCCACTACGAGAGCACCGGTCCCGAGCTGTGGGAGCAGACCGGGGGCCGGATCACCCACTTCGTGGCGGGCGTCGGCACCGGCGGCACGATCAGCGGCACCGGCCGCTATCTGAAGGACGCCAGTGACGGCAAGGTCAAGGTGATCGGCGCCGACCCGGAGGGCTCCGTCTACAGCGGCGGCTCCGGGCGCCCGTACCTGATCGAGGGCGTCGGCGAGGACTTCTGGCCGACGGCCTACGACCGCACCGTCGCGGACGAGATCGTGGCGGTCTCGGACAAGGACGCCTTCCAGATGACCCGGCGGCTCGCCAAGGAGGAGGGCCTGCTGGTCGGCGGCTCCTGCGGGATGGCCGTGGTGGGCGCGCTGGAGGTCGCGGCGAAGCTCGGCCCCGACGACGTGGTGGTCGTGCTGCTGCCGGACAGCGGCCGCGGCTACCTCTCCAAGATCTTCAACGACGAGTGGATGGCCGACTACGGCTTCCTGGAGGAGGGCGGCGCCGCCGCCCGGGTCGGCGAGGTGCTGGAGCACAAGGAGGGCGCGCTGCCCTCGCTGGTCCACATGCACCCGGAGGAGACCGTCGGCGAGGCGATCGAGGTGCTGCGCGAGTACGGCGTCTCGCAGATGCCGATCGTCAAGCCGGGCGCCGGGCACCCCGACGTGATGGCCGCGGAGGTCGTCGGCTCGGTCGTCGAGCGCGAGCTGCTCGACGCGCTGTTCACCCAGCGCGCCTCGCTGACCGACCCGCTGGAGAAGCACATGTGCCCGCCGCTGCCGCAGGTCGGCTCCGGCGAGCCGGTCGCCGACCTGATGGCGGTCCTGGAGAGCGCGGACGCGGCGATCGTCCTCGTCGAGGGCAAGCCGAAGGGCGTGGTCAGCCGGCAGGACCTGCTGGCCTACCTGGCGCGCGAGGCCGGCAAGTAGCGGCGGCTCCGGCGGCCGGGGCGCGGGGCGGCGACTGCCCCGCGCCCCGGCCGCCGGCCGTTTCGCGCACCCGGCGCGGCGTCAAGTGGCCGCCGGGAAACGGTCCGTCGGCGCACGGTGTACGGAGGCGTCATCTGCGCGCAGCACGGGCTTAACACGCGTCGGGCACAGTGAGGACACGGCGACAAGGACCTCCGGAGCGGCTCCCGGACCTCCGGTCGCCACCGGATGCGACGACCGGCTTCACCCCGGTACGCGTCCCTTGCGGGGACCGCCGTCGTCCCGCCCCCGGCAGCGCCGGGGTGCGGCGGTCCCCGCAACATCCGGCTCCCGCCGCGGACTTCAGCCCGCCGGGCCCCGCGGGTGCGGTGCCGCGCCGTCGCGGCTCGTGCCCGGGCGCGGCAGCCGGCGCGCGCCGCCGCTCTGTACGGCGTTGACGCCGACGATCCCGGCCCAGCACAGCAGCAGCCCCACGTCCCCGGCGTACGCCGCGGCGATCGCGGACAGCGGCACCGCCAGCACCAGCGAGAACGCGGCGAACCCGAAGCGTTCCCACATGCCCCGGGCGTCGCCGCCGGGGCGCGGCGGCCGGGCGCCGCGGGCCACCTGCACCTGCTGCTCGGCGAGTTGCCGGCGCACCCGCTGCTCGACGCCGCGGTCCAGCTTCTCCAGGAAGGACTCCAGGAGTTCCGCCTCGTACTCCGGCCCCAGCTCCTTGCGCGTCTGGAGGGTCGCGTCGAGTTCCTTGCGCAGCTCGGGGTCGTGTGTCGCCATGCCGCCGAGAATACGGACGCCGGGCGCCGGGCGCGGTAGGGCTAACCCCCGGATCCGACGGTGTGCGGGTCCTCCCGGGGCGCCGCCGGCCATGCGGTGCGCGCGGTGTCGCGGCGGGCGGTGAGCCAGTACAGGACGGCCGGCACGGCGAGCCCCACCAGCCAGGAGACGTCGGCGCCGCCGAGCGGTTCGACCAAGGGGCCGGTGTAGAAGTGCGTGGCCAGGAACGGGAGCTGGGCGAGCACCCCGGCGGCGTAGACCGCCAGCGCCGGGACGTTCCAGGCGCCGTAGCGTCCCGTGGGGTCGCTGAGCGCCGGGATGTCGTAGCGCTCCTTGGAGATCAGGTAGTAGTCGACGAGATTGACGGCCGACCAGGGCGTGAAGAAGGTCAGCAGGAAGAGCAGGAAGTCCTTGAAGGACGTCAGGAACGAGTCCTTGCCCAGGAGGGCGACCGCCGTGCCGGCCACCATGATCCCGGCGATGTACGCGGAGCGGCCGCGCGGGGAGAGGGTGCGCTGCCCGCGGAAGCCGCTGACGCTGGTGACCAGCGACATGAACCCGCCATAGGTGTTGAGGATGTTGATGGTGAGTTTGCCCAGGGCGATGACGAAGTAGAGGCACGAGGCGATCAGGCCGGTGCCGCCCAGGCCGACGAGGTAGCCGACCTCGTGCCCGACGAACGCCCCGGGCGCCGCGGCGGCGGCCAGCGCGCCGAACGTCATCGACCACTGCGAGCCGAGCACCGAGCCGGACAGCGTCCACCAGAACGTGGCGCGCGCCGAGGTGTGCCGCGGCAGGTAGCGCGAGTAGTCGGCGACGTACGGGCCGAACGCCAGCTGCCAGGAGGCCGACAGCGAGACGGCCAGCAGGAAGACCGGCAGCCCGAAACGGTGGTCGGCCAGGAGCGTGCCGAGGTCGGTGCGCTGCAGCAGCCGGATGCCGAGGTAGACGAAGGCCAGCGCGCAGATCAGGCCGGTGACCCTGCCGAGGGTGTGGATCAGGCGGTAGCCCACCGCCGCGGCGACGGCGGTGACCGCGGCGAACAGCACGATGCCCGGTGTCTCGCCGAGGTGCGTCAGCTCGCCGACCGCCTGCCCGGCCAGGACGCTGCCGCTGGCGAAGAACCCGATGTACATCACGATGACCAGCGCCAGCGGGACCACCGCGCCGCGCACCCCGAACTGAGCCCGCGAGGTGATCATCTGCGGCAGGCCCAGCCGCGGCCCCTGGGCGGAGTGCAGCGCCATCACCGCGCCGCCCAGGAGGTTGCCGAGCAGCAGCCCGATCAGCGACCAGAAGGCGTTCGCCCCGAAGACGACGGCCAGCGCGCCGGTGATGACGGCGGTGATCTGGAGGTTGGCGCCCAGCCAGAGCGTGAACTGGCTGACCGCGCTGCCGTGCCGTTCGTCGTCGGGGACGACGTCGATGGAACGCCTTTCGACCACACCTGCCATGAGCCCGCCTCGCGTCGCCGCTGTATGGATTCATGCAGGATCGATGGCGATGAATGGAAGGTCAATAGGCGGTGGCCGATTCGTGGTGACGGGGCCGGTCAGACCGTGGCCGGCCCGCCGGCCGGGCGGAGTTCGTCCGCGTACGAGACCGAGACCCGCCGCATCAGACCGTCCTCGGTGATGTCGTACTGGCCCAGCCGCCACAACGGCGGCGAGTAGGCGTGCACCGACACCGCGTCGTCGCTCGCGCCGGTCAGCCGGTGGATGTGGTCCGGGCCGAAGCAGAAGGAGGCGCCCGCGCCGACCGTGGTGGCCAGGTGCGCGCCGCCGATGCGGGGGTTGGACTCGGTCAGCTCGCCCTGGACCACGCGGACCGCCCCGGAGGAGAGGTCGTGGTCGTGCCAGCCGGTGTCGTTCCGCCGGGTCCAGCACAGCAGCCAGACGTCCACGAACTCGTCGCGGTGCAGGGAGGCGTAGTGGCGCTCGGTGTCCGAGAAGGCGACCTGTTCGCGCCACAGGTCCGGGCGGGTGGCGAGCGCCTCCACCAGGGCCTGCAGCTCGCGCTTGTCGAGGTTGCGTGCGGGCAGTGCGGAGAACGGCTCCTCGCCGTCGGGGACCTCGCGGGCGGTGGCGGCCAGGGAGGTGCGGTACGTCATGGGCGGGCTCCTTTCGTCGGGCCCAGCAGGCGGGCCGGGTTGGCGGTGCGCAGGGCGTGGAGGGCGGCCCGTGCCCCGAGGTCGGGGAGGACGGGCTCGGCGTAGGGGCGGTCGCTGCCGCTGACGACGACGTCGATGCCGGCGGCCCGGACGAGCGCGTCGACCGCGCGGGTGCCGTACGACGACGTCTCGTAGAACGCCCGGCAGTCCACCCGGGCGCGCTCCCGGCCGCCGCCGCGGGCCACCAGCCGCTCGCCGTGCAGCGGCGCCAGGCCCGCCAGGGCCGCGAAGCAGACCCGCAGCTCCGGGTGGCGCGGCCGGCCGAAGGCGCGGAAGGCGAACCAGGAGGCGTGCAGCTGCTGGACGTACGGGACCAGGGCCGGCCACCAGGCGGGCGCGTTCCCCTCGGCGGGCGGGGCCGGGCCGGGGTGGACGAACAGCGGCGCGTCCTGCTCGGCGGCGGCGTCCAGCAGCGGCGCGCAGCGGGCCCATCCGGCGGCGTCGAGCAGGGCGGTGGCGGGCAGTTGCAGGCCCACGCAGCCGCGGGCCAGCTCGCGCCGCAGCGCGTCGGCGTCCGGTTCCGGCGCGGACAGGCAGGCGGCGGCCCAGACGCCGAAGGGCGCGGGGAGGTCCAGCGCGCCGTCGTGGAACGCGGCGAGCAGCGGCGCGGCCTCCGCGGGCGGCAGGTGTTCGATGCCGAGCGGGCTGGAGAGCGAGATGAGGGCCAGGTCGAGGCCGTCGGCGCGGGCGAGCCGGGCGCGGGCCGCGATGTCGTGGTCGGCGGGGTCGACGGCGTACGGGGGTTCGCCCGGCAGGTGCAGCGTCCAGCCGTCCAGCCGCGGCGGCGCGCCGCGGGCCCGCAGCAGCGCGAGGAACTCGGGCGGCCAGAGGTGCTGGTGGACGTCGGTGGGCACGGGCCTCCCTCGGGGCGCGGGGCGGTCGTCGGGGTGGCGCGGGTGGGGTCTCCCGTGCCTTGAACCGTTTCACTTAACCGCTTAACTGATACGTTTAAGTGAAACGGTTAACCGAGGGTGCTGTCAAGGTCCTGCCGCGTCCCCGGGCGGGGCCGCCGGGGCCCCGCGCCGCCGGGGAGCCCGGATCGTGCCCGGCTGGCGGGCCCTCCTTGGGTAGGCTTCCGGGCATGGCCAGGCCCAACAAGCGCACCACCCTCCGCGAGGTGGCCGAGGCCACCGGCCTCTCCACCGCGGCCGTCTCCTACGCGCTGCGCGGCAAGCACGTCTCGAAGGAAACCGAGGAGCGGGTGCGCAAGGCCGCCGCCGAACTCGGCTACGAGGCCGACCCCATCGCCCGCGCCCTCGCCAGCGGCCGTACCAGCACGGTCGGGGTGCTCGCCGGCGATCTGCAGGACCTGTGGCAGCAGCAGCTGATGGCGGCGATAGGGCGGGAGCTGCTGGCCGGCAACCGCTACGCGCTGATCCTCGACGCGGGCGGCGACCCCGGACGCGAGCTGTCCCTCGCCAAGCAACTGCGCGACCAGCGGGTGGACGGCCTGCTGGTGTCGCCCGTCGACCCGTCCGCCGAGGGCTGGTCGAAGATCGCCGACGCCGTGCCGGTGGTGTCCATCGGCGACGCCCTGAGCCGGGCCCGTACGGCGGGCGAGGTGCTCTTCGACAACCGGGCCGGCATCGACGCCGTCCTCGACTACCTCCGCGGCCTGGGCCACCGCCGGGTCACCGTGCTGACCCCCACCGGCCCCTCCACCCCCGACCGCCCCGCCGACGTCTATGTGCGCGAGGCCGCCGACCGGCTCGGCATCGAGGCCGTGGTCCTGCCCTGCCCGCAGGAGCTGGGCGAGGCGACGGCGATGGCCCGCCGGGTCCTGACCAACAGCCCCGACGGCCGCCGGCCCGCCGGTCCCGCCCCGGCCACCGCCGTCTTCTGCTTCTCCGACTCCATCGCGTACGGCGTCTACGCGGCCGCCGCCGAGGCCTCCCTCACCGTCGGCCGCGACCTCTCCGTCGTCGGCTTCGACGACCACCCCGTCTCCCGGGTCCTCACCCCGCCGCTCACCACCGTCGACTGGGGCCTGACCGACATCGCCAAGGAGGCCGCCCGCCTGGCCGTCGCCGCCATCGAGGGCCGCCGCGTCCGCCGCAAACGCATCCTGTGCGCCCCCCGCCTCTCGGAACGCGGCTCGGCGGCGGCACCGCGGGGGTAGGGGCGTCCTCGCGCCGAACCCCCGTCCGGGCTCCGGTCCCGGCTGCGGGGCACCGGGCCGGGGAGCAGACTGGTGCCGGATGCTCCGGTAGCGTCGGGCGCGCGTGCCGGTGGTCGGCCGACGGGCGGAGGTGCGGGTCCTCGATGAAACGGTCCTCGACGAGCGGAACCACGGCGGACGGCGGGGCGGTGCCCGCCGACGGCGGCGCGGGGGGCGCGCCGCGGGAGCCGGTGGACCTGCTGGAGGCGTACCGCACCGAACTGACCGGCTACTGCTACCGGATGCTGGGCTCCGCGTTCGAGGCCGAGGACGCCGTGCAGGAGACGATGGTCCGGGCGTGGCGGAGCTACGACCGGTTCGAGGGGCGGTCCTCCCTGCGGTCCTGGCTGTACCGGATCGCCACCCATGTGTGCCTGGACCTGCTCAAGGGCAGTCAGCGCCGGGCCCGGCCGATGGACCTCGCCTCCCCGTCGAGCGTGGACACCCCGATCGGCACGGGGCTGCCCGAGACGACCTGGATCGGGCCCGTACCCGACCAGCGGGTGCTGGCGTCGGCGGGGGACCCGGCGGAGACCGCCGTCGCCCGGGAGACGGTGCGGCTGGCGTTCGTCTCCGCGCTGCAGCGGCTGGCGCCCCGGCAGCGGGCGGTGCTGATCCTGCGGGAGGTGCTCAGCTGGTCGGCGCGGGAGGTCGCGGAGCTGCTGGACAGCTCGGTGGCCTCGGTCAACAGCGCGCTGCAACGGGCCCGCGCGACCCTCGCCGCCTCCGGTGACACCGCCGCCGACACCGCGCCGCAGCCGCTGGACGACGCCCAGCAGGCGCTGCTGCGGCGCTATGTCGACGCCTTCGAACGGTTCGACATGGACGCGCTGACGGCCCTGCTGCACGAGGACTGCACGCTGTCCATGCCGCCGTACGCGCTGTGGCTGCGCGGCCGCGAGGACCTCGTGAAGTGGCTGCTGGGGCCGGGCTGCGGCTGCGAAGGGTCGCGTCTGGTGCCGGTCGCGGCCAACGGCCGGGCGGCGTTCGGGCAGTACCGCGCGGACGGCACGCCCTGGGCGATCCAGGTCATCGAGACGGCGGACGGCCGGATCGGTGCGCTGCAGTGCTTCCTGGACACCGAGCGGCTGTTCCCGCTGTTCGGACTGCCGGCGCGGTACGGCGGCCCGCCGCCCGCGTGAGGCGCGCGGCGGCGCCGGGCCTCAGCCGGCCACGTGCTTCTTGAGCCAGGCGTCGGCCACCCGGTCCGGGTCCTGCTTCTCCTTGTCGACCAGGCGGTTGAGCTCGGTGAGGTGGGCGGTGGTGAGGGTGTTGCCCAGGCGGGCCAGCGCCTTGCGGACCTTGGAGTCGGCCTTGCGGGCGGCGATCAGCGGGACGATGTGCTGCGCCGGGATCAGGTGCTCGGGATCCGCCAGCAGGACCCAGCCGTTCTCCGCGGTGTCGACGTCGGTGGTGAAGACGTTGCCGACGTCGATGTCGCCCTTCTTCAGCGCGCCCTTGACCAGCGGCCCGGAGGAGTCCAGCGCCTTGAACTCCTTGAATTCCACGCCGTAGGCGTCCTTGAGACCGACCAGCCCGACGACCCGCTTCTTCATCTCGGCGGCCGCGCCGAACACCAGCTTGCCGTTGACCTTGCGCAGGTCGGCCAGCGTCTTCAGGCCGTAGCGGTCGGCGGTCGCGCGGGTCACCGCGAAGCTGTCACGGTCCTCGGCGGCCGCGTACGGCAGGACTTCGAGACCGTCGGGGAGCACGGCGGCCAGCGCGTTCTGCATCGCGCCCGCCTCGGTCTCGGTGGCCTTCTTGTCGAGGTAGAGCAGCAGGCTGCCCTGGTACTCGGGGAGCAGGTCGATGTCGCCGGAGCGCAGCGCGGGGACCACGATCTCGCGGGAGCCGAGGTTGGGCTTGACGGTGGCCTTGACCCCGGCGGCGGTCAGCACGCCCGCGTAGAGGTAGCCGAGGATCTGGTTCTCGGTGAAGTTGGCGGTGCCGATGACCAGCCCGCCGGAGCTGCTCCCGCTGTCGCCGCCGGCGCCGTCCCCCTTGAGGGAGGTGATGCCGGAGGAGCAGGCGGCCAGCAGCGGGGCCGAGGCGCCGGCGAGGAGGGTGGTCAGGGCGGTACGGCGGTTCATGGGCGGGCTCCTCGGTGCGTACGTAGGGGCGGGGCGGCGGGCGCTCAGCGGGCGGTGGCCGGGCGGCCGCGGAACAGCAGCCGCGTCAGGCCGCCCAGGGCCAGGTCGGCGACCACGGCGAGCACGGCGACCAGGGCCGCACCGCCGAGCACCTGCACCAGGTCGCGCTGCGCCAGCCCGTCGAAGACATAGCGGCCCAGCCCGCCGAAGCTGACGTAGGCGGCGATGGTGGCGGTGGCGACGACCTGCACGGTCGCCAGCCGCACACCGGTCATGATCAGCGGGAGGGCGAGCGGGAGTTCCACCTGCCACAGGACCTGGTGGCCGCGCAGCCCCACGCCCTTTGCGGCGTCCTTGACCTCGGGGTCGACGGCGGCCATCCCCGCGTACGTATTGGTGATGATCACCGGCACGGCGAGCGCGACCAGCGAGACGTACACCGGCCACACGCTCAGCCCGCCCGCGAGGAACACCAGGGTGACCAGGCCGACGGTGGGCAGCGCCCGGCCGAAGGAGGAGAGGTTGACGGCGAGGAAGGCGCCGCGGCCGGTGTGCCCGATGAGCAGGCCGACGGGCAGCGCGATCACGGCCGCGGCGAGGGTGGCGAGCAGCGAGTACTCCAGGTGCTCCAGGACGCGGGCGGCGATGCCCTCGGGGCCCGACCACTGGGCCGGACTGGTCAGCCAGGTGAGGAGGTTCTTCAGCAGTTCGAGCATCGGTGCGTCACGCCGCCTTCCGCCGCATGAAGGTGCGCTGCCGGGAGGTGCCGCGCCGCCAGGGCGTGCACAGCCACTGGACGGTCACCAGCAGCGCGTCGGCGACCAGGGCGAGCAGCAGGGTCAGGGCCACCCCGGCGACGACCGGGGTGGGGAAGTTGCGCTGGAAGCCGTCGGTGAAGAGCTGGCCGAGACCGCCGTAGCCGATGTAACTCGCCACGCTGACCAGGGAGATGGACATGACGGTGGCGACCCGTACGCCCGCCATGATCACGGGGAGGGCGAGCGGCAGCTCGACGGTGAGCAGGGTGCGCAGCGGCCGGGTCCCCATGGCCCGGGACGCCTCACGGACCTTGGCGGGCACCGCGTCCAGGCCCTCGACGGTGTTCCGCACCAGCACCACCAGGGTGTACGCGGTCAGGCCGACGATCGCGGTGGTGCGGGTGAGGCCGGTGACCGGCAGGAGGAGGACGAAGAAGGCGAGGGAGGGGATGGTGTAGAGGATGTTGGACGCGCCGAGGATGACGCCGCGCAGCGGCCGTACCCGGTGTGCGAGGACCGCCAGGGGCAGGGCGATCAGCAGGCCGAGGACGACGGCGGGGACGGCGGTGGCGAGGTGGTCCGCGGTCAGGCGGGCCATCTCGTCGGCGTGGTCGGGGAACCAGCCCCATTCGAGGGTCATGCGGGGCGCTCCGTGGCGGCGGAGGGGGAGGCCGCGCCGGGGGCGGTGTCCTCGGGGGCGGTCTCGGACGCGGTTTTCGCGACGGGTGCCGTGGGGGCGGCGTTCGCGGTGGCCGCGGCCCGGCCCGCCTCTGCCCGGCCCGCCTCCGCGTGGCTGCGGCCCGCCCGGTCGTGGATGGCGTCGCGGGAGGTGAGGCCGGTCAGGACGCCGTCCTCGGTGACCCGGGCGACCGCGGCGGCGGGGGAGGAGACCGCCTCGTTGAGCGCGGAGAGCAGCGAATCGCTGTCGCGCAGCGGCCGTACGTCCTCCAGCGGGGCCTCGCCGGCCGTCCCGCCGGCCGGCAGCGCGTCGGTGTCCAGCCACCCCAGCGGCTCCCCGCGCGGGGAGGTCACCAGGCGCCAGCGGCCACCGTTGCGGGGTATCCCGCCGACCGGCTCGTCCGCGCGTATCGCCCGGCCGGGGGCGTACGGGACGTCCGCGAGGGTGGTGAGCGAGAGCAGCTTCAGGCCGCGTTCGGCGCCCAGGAAGCCGGCGACGAAGTCGTCGGCGGGGCGGGCCAGCAGCTCGGCGGGCTCGGCGCACTGGACGAGCCGGCCGCCGGTGCGGAAGACCGCGATCCGGTCGCCCAGCCGGACGGCCTCGTCGATGTCGTGGGTCACGAAGACGACGGTCTTGCGCAGCTCCTCCTGGAGCCGCAGCAGCTCGTTCTGCAGCTGGGTGCGGACGACCGGGTCGACGGCGCCGAACGGCTCGTCCATCAGCAGCACGGGCGGGTCGGCGGCGAGCGCGCGGGCGACGCCGACGCGCTGCTGCTGGCCGCCGGAGAGCTGGTGCGGATAGCGCTTGCCGGCGTCGGCGGGCAGTCCGACCAGCTCCAGCAGTTCGGCGGCGCGGGCGCGGGCCTTGCGCTTGCCCCAGCCCAGCAGCAGGGGGACCGTCGCGATGTTGTCCAGGATCGTACGGTGAGGGAAGAGACCGGACTGCTGGATGACGTAACCGATGCCGCGACGCAGCTCGGCGGCGTCCGCCTCCAGGATGTCGCGGCCGCCGACGCTGATCCTGCCGGAGGTCGGCTCGACCATGCGGTTGACCATCCGCAGGGTGGTGGTCTTGCCGCAGCCCGACGAGCCGACGAGGACGGTGACACCGCCCTCGGGGAGGTCCAGGGACAGCTCGTCCACGGCGGTGGTGCCATTCGGGTATCGCTTGCTGACTGCGTCGAACTTGATCATCCGCTGCCCCTTGCCCGGCCTGCATAGTGTCATGCAGAGTCATAGGCGCGTGAATAGAAGTCAATAGGCGGAAGTGAATCGCCTGTTACCTCGCCTGTTGGTTCGACTCACCGTACGGAACGAGGTGTCGGACTTCGATCCACAAAGCGCGTTATAAGAGGGAGTTGAGCCCCTTGGTTTCCCACATGCTGGACAGCGGCCCCCGCACGGGCCGGCGCGTCACGCTCGACGGCACCGGTCTGCACAGCGCCGACATCGCCGCCCTCGCCCAGCGCACCGCGCATCCCACGGCGCCCGACCCCAAGGCCCTCGCCCGCGCCGAGGAGTCCTGGGAGACCGCGCGCCGCCTGGCCGCCACCGGCCGGGTCTACGGACGCAGCACCGGCGTCGGCGCCAACCGCACGGAGGACGTCGGCGCCGCGGACGCCGACCACGGACTGCGGCTGCTGCGCAGCCACGCCGGCGCGATCGGCGACCCGCTGCCCGCCCGCGAGGTCCGCGCCATGCTCGCGGTGCGCGCCAACCAGCTGCTGGCGGGCGGCGCCGGCCTGAACCCCGCCGTCATCACCTCCCTGCTCGCCGCCCTGGACGCCGGCGCGCACCCCGTCGTCAACGAACACGGCGCCGTCGGCACCGGCGACCTGGCCGCGCTCGCCCAGACCGGACTCGCGCTGGCCGGCGAACACCCCTGGCACTGCGCGTCCGGCGGCCGGGCCCCCGCCCCCATCACCCTCGACAACAACGACGCCCTCGCCCTGATCAGCAGCAACGCCCTCACCCTCGGGCAGGCCGCGCTCGCCCTCGACGAACTGCGCCGCCTGCTGGCCGCGGCCCTCCCCGTCGCCGCCCTCTCCCTGCTCGCGGTCGGCGGCTCGTACGAGCCCTTCGCCGAGCCGGTCATGCTCGCCCGCCCGCACCCCGGCTCCGCGGCCGCCGCCACCCGGCTGCGCGCCCTGACCGGCGTGCCGCCCCGCCCGGCCCCGCCCCTCGGCCGCATCCAGGACCCGTACGGCTTCCGCTGCATCCCGCAGATACACGGCCCGGCGCTGGACGCCGCCGACACCCTGGACGGGGTGCTGACCGTCGAGGTGAACGCGGCCGCCGAGAACCCCCTGATCAGCATCGAGGACCAGGCCGCCTACCACCACGGCAACTTCTACGCCGCCCACGTCGCGCTCGCCCTGGACGCCTTCCGGCTCGCCGTGCTGCAGACCGCCCAGCTGTCCACCGCCCGGCTCGCCGCGCTCTCCGAGCCCGACTTCACCCGGCTGCGGCCCTTCCTGGGCGACCCGGCGCCCGCCAGCTCGGGCGTGATGATCCTCGAATACGCGGCCGGCGCGGCCCTCGGCGAGATGCGGGCGGTCTCCCAGCCGGCCACGCTCGGCCACACCGTGCTCTCCCGCGGCGTCGAGGAACAGGCCAGCTTCGCCTCCCTCGGCGCCCGCCAGACGCTGCGCGCCTGCACCTCCTACCGCCAGATCCTCGCCTGCGAACTGGTCGCCGCCGTACGGGCCCTGCGGATGCGCTCCCTGGAACCCGACCCGGACGCTCCGCTCGCCGCCGTCTACGCCGTCGCCGCCGACGCCCTCGACCCGCGGATGGAGGACCGCCCGCTGACCGACGACGTGGCGGTGGCGGCGGGGCTGCTGGACGGGGTGGCGGGGTGGTGAGGTGAGGCCCGGAGTGGGAGAGGGGGACGGCCGGATCGCGTCGCGTAGCGCGGGCCGGACCGGGCCAGGAATTCCGTACAGTCGGTCGACACAGGACAAGGCCCCCGACCGGGCCGGGAAGAAGAGGCGATGAGCGGGGACGGGGACAACGGCGCCGGTGCCGCCGGCACGGCCGGCGACGAGCCGAGGAACACCGGCGGCGCGGCCGGCGAGGGCACGAACGCCGCGGGCGGGCCCGGGAACGGCGGGTCCGGGAACGGTGCGCGCGGCAAGGGCGCGGGGAGCGACGGCGCGCGGGGCGACGACGTGCGCGGCGGCGGGGCGAGCGGCGAGGCGGCGGCGGGTGATGCCGCCGGCGGCGCGGACACCGGTACCGCCGCCCGCCTCCAGAAGCTCTTCGAGGGCCACCGGCTGACCCCGACCCAGCGCCGGATCGCCCACTGCATGGTGCGCCGGGCCGCCGACGCGCCCTTCCTCTCCAGCGTCGAACTGGCCGAACTGGCCGGCGTCAGCCAGCCGTCCGTCACCCGCTTCGCCGTCGCCCTCGGCTTCGACGGCTACCCGGCGCTGCGCCGGCACCTGCGCGAGGTCGCCCCCACGGACAGGTCCGGCGACACCGGCTCCGCGAACGAGTACCAGCAGGCCGTCCAGGCCGAGATCGACAACCTCCGCCAGCTCGCCGCCGCCTTCGCCGACCCCTCGCCGGTCATCGAGGCCGGCCGCCTCCTCGCCGCCTCCCGGCCGCTGCCCGTCCTCGGGCTGCGCGCCGCCACCGCCCAGGCCGCCGGCTTCAGCTACTTCGCCCGCAAGGTCCACCCCGACGTCCGTCTCCTGGACGAGGGCGGCACCATGCTCACCGACCGCATCGACGCCGCCGTACGGGCCGGCGCGGACGCACTGCTCTGCTTCGCCCTGCCTCGCCACCCCCGCGAGGTGGTCGACGCCCTCGACTACGCCCGTACGGCCGGCCTGACCGTCGTCACCGTCGCCGACAGCGCCTTCGCCCCCGTCGCCCACCACACCGACCTGCTCCTCCCGGCCCCCGTCGGCACCGGCCTGGCCTTCGACACGGCCTGCGCCCCCATGCTCCTGGGCCGCGTCCTGCTGGAGGCGATGTGCGACGCCCTCCCGGACGCCCAGGCCCGCCTGGAGGAATTCGACGCGGGGGCGGCGGCCCGGGGGCTGTTCGTGGAGTGAGGTGTGCCGCACGGGTGCGCCGCACGGATGTGCCGCACGGGTGCGCCTGGTGGGAACGGAGCGGTCTCGGGGCGAGGAGGTCTGTCGTGGGGCACGGGGCGTATGCGCTGGCGCGGGTGGCTGTGGTGGTGCGGGCGCCGGCGGGCTGGCTGTGGTGGCCGGGGCTGCTGGCCGCCGGGATCGGGGCACTGGTGCCCGGGCTGACCGGGCGGACGGTCGGGCTGGCGGCAGGGGCGGCGCTCTGCGCGGCCGCGGCCCTGGTGGTGTTCCTGGCCCGGCGCGGCCGGTACGCGGCGCTGGCGCGGGACGCGTCACGGGCCGGCAAGGCCGTCATCCTCCAGGACCGGGCGGTCACCGTCCGGGTCTGGCGGCGGGCGCACCGCTGGTGGCTGCTGGGCGCCTTCCTTGCGGCGGTCGGCACGTCGTGCGCGCTGCCGGCGGCCGGCGGGCTGTTGATGGCCGGGGCCGCGCTCGGCCTGTGGGGCAAGGCACTGTGGCTGGGCCGCTGGGAGCGGGAACACGAGACGCTGCTGTGGGTACGGACGGAAGCCGCCGGACGCGGCGGCGCGGCGGGCAAGGACGTCCGCGCCTACGCCCTGACCGGGACGGCCGCGGGCGATGCCCGGCCCGGCGGGGCCCGGCGCGGCGGAGCCCGGCGTGGCGAAGCGGCGGGAGCCGCCGGTCGGCGGACCGGGGGATTGCGGGCCGGTCGCTGAGGGGCACGGCCGGGGGGTACGGGCCGTACTTCGTTGAGGATTACGTGCCGGCCGTTGGGTGGCGGCGCGGGCGGGCCGGGAGAGGCTTAGTGGCGCCTGACCTGAGCCGGGCAGCTGAGCTGTGCCCGGGGCCGCAGCTGCGCCTGAGCCGGGGCCCGGCGGGCGCAACCGGTCCTCAGCTACCGCCGCCTGCTACCGCCCCCCGGCCGCCATCCCTCGGTTACCGCTGGCGGCCGGGCCGCCCGGCTACCGCTGCCCGAGCTCGTCCAGCGACCGTGTGTGCGCGCCGCCGCTCTCCGCGGTGAGTTCCTCCAGGGTCTGCGGGGTGCGGACGGTCGCGAAGCGGACGGTGCCGTCCGGGTCCGCCGCGTAGCCGTAGATCCCGGGACGGGGAAGGGAGTTGTAGGCGAAGTGGGTGGAGAAGTAGTAGGCGCCGGTGTCCAGCAGGGCGGCATGGTCGTCGGCCTCCAGGCGCGGAAGCGGACGGTTCTCCGCGACCAGGTCGCCCGCGAAACAGCACGGTCCCGCGACGTCCTGGGCGACCGGCGGGCCCGTCTTGGGGCGTCCCGGAGCGTCGTAGGCCGCGACCCGGATCGGCCAGGCGTCGGGGACGAAGACCGTACGGGTGGCGATCTGGGCGCCGGCGTGAGTGACGGCGATCGGCCGGCCGCCGGCCGACTTGGCGTACTCGACCCGGGCGAGGACCGTGCCGTGCTTGGCCAGCAGTGAGCGCCCGAACTCGGTGACGATCCCGTAGCGCCCCGACAGCAGACCGGGGACGGTCCGGTGCAGCAGCGCGGCGTACTCGCGGTAGGTCGGAGTGGTGGCGTCCGAGGAGAAGTTGACCGGCAGGCCGCCGCCGATGTCGAGGGTGTCGATCTGCTGGCGGCCGGCCTGCTCGTTGATCTCCTCGGCGAGGTCGAACAGCTCCCGTACGCCCGCCGCCATCAGCTCCAGGGGCATGCCCTGGGAGCCGACGTGGGCGTGCAGCCGGGTCAGCCAGGGGCGCGCGAGGACGGCCTGTACGACCCAGTCGCGGGCGCCCTCGTCACGCAGCCCGACGCCGAACTTCGAGGTGTCCGTGGCCGTGCTCATCGCCCCGATGCTGCCGCCGCCGATCTGGGGGTTGACCCGCAGGCCGATGGGCGCGCGGCTCGGCGCGGAGGCCATCAGCGCGTCGATACGTGCGAGTTCCTCGGCGTTGTCGGCGTTGACGGCGATACCGAGGGCCAGCGCCTCACGCAGTTCGGCGAGGGTCTTGGCCGGCGAATCCAGGACGGTCCGCCCGACCGGCACGCCGGCGGCACGGGCCAGGGCCAGCTCGCCGGGGCTCGCCACCTCGCACCCGAGCCCCTCCTGTGCGAGCAGCCGCAGGACGGGGACGAGCGAGGCGGCCTTCACCGCGAAGGCGTGCAGCACAGGGGTGCCCGGTGCGGTGAACTCCGCGAAGGCGGCGCGGAGTTCGGCCGCCGACCTTCGGATCCCGGCGATGTCGAGCAGCCCGGCAACGGGCTCCCCGGGGCCCACCAGCCCGCGCGCGACGGCTGCCTCTACGGCACGGTCTCGCTCCGTGAAGTTCATGGGTCAACTCCATCATTGGGTGGGGGCATCACGCCAACCGGGAGCCTGCCCGGAAGAGCCCGCGTCTGCCCGGACGCGCCTGTGTCTGCCCGGACGCGCCTGTGTCTGCTCGGAGGGGCCTGCGCCTGCCTGGACCGCCCGTGAGTGCCCGGTCCGCCGTGCACGCCCCAAACCGCCCGCGTGCCGGGGCAGTGCCGCGCCTGGCCGGGACGACGCCGCACGGGGCCGGGCAGCCACCGCGCCACCGGGTGGCGCTACACGGAGCCGGACAGCGTCGTGACTGCCCGGGCGGCGCCATGACTGCCGGTGCGGCGTCATGACTGCCGGGGTGTGACTGCTGGGGCACTCCGCGGCTGTCCGGGGACCGCCCGCCCCCTGTCCGGACGGTCCGGGCAAGGCCGGCTGCCGCTCAGGCCGTCCGGCCGCCGCTCCACCCCGCCTTGCGATGGCGTTCGGAGAGGCGGGAGCCGGATTCGCGGCGGGCCGCGCGGCGCAGCAGCGGTACGGCGAGCAGGAAGCCGAGGACCGCCCAGGCGGTGAGTATCAGCGCCACGGTCGGCAGCTCCCAGGAGCCGGCCGGTTCCGCGGCCCGCGCGGCGTCCGGCAGGAGGGCCGAGCGCAGTCCCTGGGCCATCCACTTCAGCGGGAAGACGGAAGCGATCTTCTGCACCAGCACGGGCAGCGAGCCGAGCGGGAACATCGCTCCCGAGGTGACCAGCAGCGCCATCGTCGGCAGCATGATCAACGCGAGCGCCTCCCGGGGGTTCGGCAGCACCGCGCCGATGGCCGCCCCCAGCGGTACGACGGCGAGCAGCCCCAGCGCGCTGACCCACAGCAGCGTCAGCCACCCGCCGGGCCCGTGCGGCAGCGGCCCGTCCACCAGCAGGGCGGCGGCCCCCAGCAGGAGGGCCAGGGTCCCGAACGCCATGACGACCACCAGCAGCGACTTGGCGATGAGATAGGCGGGTATGCCGCCGGGAGTCGCCCGCAGCCGCAGCAGAGCGCCCTCCTCGCGCTCGGTCACCAGGATCTGCGGGAGATTGACCAGCCCGATCTGGAACAGCAGGTAGGCGGCAAAGCCCGCGAGCGCCAGATGGGCCATCGGGACATGGGTGCCGGGCACCTTGTCGCTGATGTATCCGGCGAGCAGCAGCGCCACGACGACGTTGATCAGATGGCCGCTCATCTCCTTGGGGTTGCGGACCAGGTGGCGGAGCTCGATCCCGCCGCGGAGGAACCCGGCGCGCCAGTGCCGAAGCCGGGCCCGCGGCCGCGACCCGGCCTTCCCCCCGGCCACAGGCTCCGTGGCCCCCGCGCCCGCCGTCGCTGCCGGGTCGCTCCCGCGGAGCGTGCCGGCCCCGCGGGCGGCCTCCGCCCCCTGAGCCGCCTCTACGCCTTGAGTCACCTCTGCCCCTTGCTCCGTCCCCGCCGGCTGCGCCGTCCCGGCCCCCTGGACCGGTTCCGTCGCCCCTGCCCCCGCGCCCGCCGTCGGTTCCGTCACCGCTGTCACTCCGCTCCCCCTCATGCCTGCTGCTCCCTGCCCGAGACCGCCGTCCCGCCCCTGCTCATGCCCCAGCCTCGCCCGAGGTCCCGACCCCGCTCGACACCCCTGCCAGGGTCCCGTCCACGCCGTCCCCACCAGCGTCATCCGCCCCCGGCCCGTCCCCGTTGCCCCGGTGCACCATGTGCAGGTAGGTGTCCTCCAGCGTCGGGCGGCGGACCTCCAGGTCGGGTACCGGTCCGCCGGTGTCCCGGTGGAGGTCCCAGACCAGCTGGGAGGGGTCGGCGGTCCGTTCCCGGCGGGCGGTGCCATCGGGCGCCGTCCAGCGGACCTCTGCCTGTGCGGCGGCCCGGCGGGCCAGTTCCGCCGGGGTGCCGCCGGCCCGGATCCGGCCGTTGACCAGCACGGCTATCCGGTCGGCCAGCCGCTCGGCCTCCGCCAGGTCATGGGTGGTGAGCAGGATGGTGACGCCCTCGTCGCGGGCGAGCCGTTCGACCAGGTCGTGGAAGTCGCGCCGGGCCTCGGGGTCGAAGCCGGTGGTCGGCTCGTCCAGGAAGAGGAGTTCCGGGCGGCCGACGATCGCCAGTGCCACGTCGAGGCGGCGGCGCTGCCCGCCGGAGAGCCGGTCGACCTGCGCTCCGGCCTGCGCGGTGAGGCCGACCAGGGCCAGCAGCTCGGCGGGATCGCGGGGAGACGGGTAGTACAGGGCGAAGTGCCGCAGCAGCTCGGCCACCTGCCAGCGGCGGTGGTCGCGCCAGGACTGCAGGACCAGGCCGATCCGGGCGCGCCAGGCGTCGTCGCCGCGCGCCGGGTCCGCCCCCAGGACGGTGACCTCGCCGGCGGAGCGCTGCCGGAAGCCCTCCAGGATCTCGACGGTGGTGGTCTTCCCCGCGCCGTTGGGGCCGAGCAGCGCGAAGATCTCCCCGCGCCGGATGTCGAGATCGATGCCGTGCAGGACGTCGGTGCCGCCGTACGACA
This sequence comes from Streptomyces angustmyceticus, assembly GCF_019933235.1. Lineage (NCBI taxonomy): Bacteria > Bacillati > Actinomycetota > Actinomycetes > Kitasatosporales > Streptomycetaceae > Streptomyces > Streptomyces angustmyceticus. The sequence goes on from NZ_CP082945.1 coordinate 4,928,765, forward strand.
TCCGCAGGTCGCGCACCCGGATGACGGGCGGGACGGATCCGGCCGGAACGGTGGCCGCTGTGGCTGTGGCTGTCGCAGCCGCTGCCGCTGCCGCAGCCGCCGCCGCGGTCGTGGGCGCGGGGCCGGTCGGCTCGGTGGTGGTCATCGGCCTGCCTCCGCGCGCTGCTGCTGTTGCCCGGCTCCTGCTGCCGCAGCGGACTCCGGCGATGCCCCGGCCTGCGTCCGGGGTGCGGGCGCCGCAGCGGGCCCCGCGCCCTCGACGATAGCCCGGAGCGCCGCCACATGGCCCTCGAAGGCGGTCCGGCCGCGGCCCGTCAGCCGTACCTTGGTGCGTCGTTTGCGGCCGCCGCCCTCCTTGCGGATCTCCAGGTACTCCGCCTCTTCCAGCGTGTGCAGCTGCTTGGAGAGCGCGGAGTCGCTGAGCGAGAGGCTGTCGCGGATGAAGGGGAAGTCGGCCCATTCCGTCGCGGCGAGCAGCGCCACCACGGACAGCCGGGTGGCGGGGTGGATCAGTTCGTCGAAGCCGCTCGGCGTGCTCATCGGCCCGCTCCCTTCCGGAGGTCTGACGTACCGCGGTCGCGCAGGGAGCCGACCGCCCAGCGGTTGGCCGGCCCGATGAAGAGGACGAAGGCGCCCGCGGAGACGGTGGCCCGGATCAGGCTGCCGTACGGGAGCGCCAGCCAGTCGACCAGCAGGCCGGAGCCCAGGATGGCCACGGCGGTCACCGCCATGCCCGCGAAGAAGGCGGCGACGGACCGCCAGCTGTGGCGCGAGCGGTGCAGCCGCATCCGGGTCCTGCGGTTGTAGATCACGGCCAGCGAGCCGAGCAGGGCGACGTAGGCGGTGAGTACCAGCCCGAACGCCCACCCGGGCAGATCGAGACCGGAGACGGCGAGGAACACCCACATGATTCCGGCCGTGGTGTACGTCGCCCTCGGATCGCCCTCGGCGCAGCGCTCGATCTCGTCGTACACCCGCTCCTGCGGTACCCGGATGCGCTGCAGGTCCTGCCATGCCTGTTCGGCGTTCACCGGTGTGCTCATGTCCCTCGCCTCCCCAAGGCGGTCCGGACGGGGCGGGTCCGGACGATCCCCGTTGACTTGCCCACTGGGAAAGTTAGCGCAGACTTTCCCGGTGGGCAAGTCGAAAGCGCGAGTGAGTCGAAAGGGCGGGCAAGCCGCAAGCGCGGCCAGGTCGATCGAAGATCCGGAGCGGGCCGGCCCCTCGGCGCGTCGGCCGGATCGTGCGGGTCGCGGCGCATGGTGCCCCGTGCCCTGTTGACTAGCGCTATTCAGCAACCTCAATATGTGAATAGCTCAATCCAATCGACGTCAGGGAGGCACGGCCCATGTCGGGACCGCGACCCGTGCGGGCACCGCGCGGAACGGAGCTGAGTGCTCGGGGATGGCAGCAGGAAGCCGCGCTGCGCATGCTGCAGAACAACCTCGATCCGGAGGTGGCCGAACACCCGGACCAGCTCGTCGTCTACGGCGGCACGGGCAAGGCCGCGCGTGACTGGCGCTCCTTCGACGCGATGGTGCGCACGCTCACCACGCTCAAGCAGGACGAGACGATGCTCGTCCAGTCCGGCCGGCCGGTCGGCGTGATGCAGACGCACGAATGGGCCCCGCGGGTGCTCATCGCCAACTCCAACCTCGTCGGCGACTGGGCCAACTGGGAGGAGTTCCGGCGGCTGGAGGCCCTCGGCCTGACCATGTACGGGCAGATGACCGCCGGTTCGTGGATCTACATCGGCACCCAGGGCATCCTCCAGGGCACCTACGAGACCTTCGCCGCCGTCGCCGCGAAGAAGTTCGGCGGCACGCTCGCCGGGACGATCACCCTCACCGCGGGCCTCGGCGGCATGGGCGGCGCCCAGCCGCTCGCCGTCACCATGAACGACGGCGTCGCGATCTGCATCGACGTCGACCCGCGCGCCATCGAGCGCCGGATCGAGCACCGCTACCTGGACGTGCGGGCCGACAGCCTCAAGCACGCCCTCGAACTCGCGGTCGAGGCCCGCGACCGGCGCAAGCCGCTCTCCATCGGCCTGCTCGGCAACGCCGCCGAGCTGCTGCCGCAGATGCTCGCCGAGGGCGCGCCGATCGACATCGTCACCGACCAGACCAGCGCCCACGACCCGCTGGCCTACCTCCCGGTCGGCATCGACTTCGACGACATGGCCGCCTACGCCGCCGAGAAGCCCGCCGACTTCACCCAGCGGGCCCGCGAGTCCATGGCCCGGCACGTCGAGGCCATGGTCGGCTTCATGGACGCCGGCGCCGAGGTCTTCGACTACGGCAACTCGATCCGCGGCGAGGCCCAACTCGCCGGGTACGAGCGCGCCTTCGCCTTCCCCGGCTTCGTCCCCGCCTATATCCGGCCACTGTTCGCCGAGGGCAAGGGGCCGTTCCGCTGGGCCGCGCTGTCCGGCGACGCCCGGGACATCGCCGCGACCGACAAGGCGATCCTGGACCTCTTCCCCGAGAACGAGTCGCTGGCCCGCTGGATCAAGATGGCCGGCGAGCGGGTCCACTTCCAGGGCCTGCCCGCCCGGATCTGCTGGCTCGGCTACGGCGAGCGCGACAAGGCCGGTGAACGCTTCAACGAGATGGTCGCCGACGGGACGCTCCGGGCCCCGCTGGCCATCGGCCGCGACCACCTCGACTGCGGCTCCGTCGCCTCGCCCTACCGCGAGACCGAGGCCATGAAGGACGGCTCGGACGCGATCGCCGACTGGCCGCTGCTCAACGCCATGGTCAACGTCGCCTCCGGCGCCTCCTGGGTCTCGCTGCACCACGGCGGCGGCGTCGGCATGGGCCGCTCGATCCACGCCGGCCAGGTCACCGTCGCCGACGGCACCCCGCTGGCCGGCGAGAAGATCCGCCGGGTGCTCACCAACGACCCCGGCATGGGCGTCATCCGGCACGTCGACGCGGGCTACGAGCGCGCCGACGAGGTGGCCGCCGAGCGCGGCGTCCGCATCCCGATGCGCGAGGGCGAGGGCGGGGACGCGTGACCGCCTCGTTCCACGAGATGTGGGAGGAGCTGCGGCCCCTGGGCCGCGACTCCTCCTCCGGGGGCTACCGCCGCTACGCCTGGACCGGAGCCGACGCCGACTGCCGCGCGTGGTTCCGGGCGCAGGCCGAGGCCCGCGGGCTCGCCTGCGAGCTGGACCGCAACGGCAACCAGTGGGCCTGGCTCGGCGCCACCGGCCACCAGGACGTGGCCCCGGGCGACGCCGTCGTCACCGGCTCGCACCTGGACTCCGTGCCGGACGGCGGCGCCTTCGACGGCCCGCTGGGCGTCGTCTCCTCCTTCGCCGCGCTGGACGAACTCCGCCGGAGAGGAGTGGAGTTCACCAAGCCGCTGGCGATCGTCAACTTCGGCGACGAGGAAGGCGCCCGCTTCGGCCTGGCCTGCGTCGGCTCCCGGCTCGCCGCCGGCGCGCTGACCCCCGAGGCCGCGCACCGGCTGCGCGACGGCGACGGCGTCACCCTCCCGCAGGCCATGGAGCGCGCCGGGTACGACCCCGACGCCATCGGTCCGGACCCCGAACGGCTCGCCCGGATCGGCGCGTTCGTCGAACTCCACGTCGAACAGGGCCGGGCCCTGGACCTCTCCGGCGACCCGGTCGGCATCGCCTCCGCCATCTGGCCGCACGGCCGCTGGCGGTTCGACTTCCGCGGCGAGGCCAACCACGCCGGCACCACCCGCCTGGAGGACCGCCGCGACCCGATGCTCAGCTACGCCGCGACCGTGCTCGCCGCCCGCGAGCAGGCCCGGCTGGCCGGTGCCCTGGCCACCTTCGGGAAGATCAGCGTGGAGCCGAACGGCGTCAACGCCATTCCCTCGCTGGTCCGCGGCTGGCTGGACTCCCGCGCCCCCGACCAGGACACCCTGGACACCGTGGTCGCCGGGATCGAGCGGGCCGCCGCCGAACGGGCCGCCCGCGACGGGGTGGACCTGAGCGTCGTGCGCGAATCCTTCACCCCGGTCGTGGAATTCGGGCACGCCCTGCGCGACGAACTCGGCGCCATCCTCGGCAAGACGGCGGAGCGGCCGGTGCCGGTCCTGGGCACCGGCGCCGGGCACGACGCCGGTATTTTGTCCGGAACCGTCCCCACGGCGATGCTGTTCGTCCGCAACCCCACCGGCGTCTCGCACTCACCCGCCGAGGCGGCGGCCGAGGACGACTGCGTCGCGGGGGTCACCGCACTCGCCGACGTACTGGAAGGGCTGGCGTGCCACTGACGACACAGGCAACACCGACGACGTACTGGCTCGAACACGCCTGGCTCGGCACTCATGTCGAGCCAGGCGTGGCCCTGGACACCGCGGACGGGCGGATCACGGCGGTCCGCACCGGGGTGGACACCCCGCCGCCCGGCGCGACCGTGCTGCGCGGCCTGACCCTCCCCGGCCTGGCCAACGCCCACTCGCACGCCTTCCACCGCGCGCTGCGCGGCACCGTCCAGGTCGGCTCGGGCACCTTCTGGACCTGGCGCGAGATCATGTACAGCGTCGCCGACCGGCTCACCCCCGACACCTATTACGCCCTCGCCCGCGCCGTCTACGCCGAGATGGCGCTGGCCGGCATCACCTGCGTCGGGGAGTTCCACTACCTCCACCACGCGCCGGGCGGCACCCGCTACGACGACCCCAACGCCATGGGCGAGGCGCTGGTCAGCGCCGCCGAGGACGCCGGGATCCGCATCACCCTGCTGGACACCGCCTACCTCTCGGCCGGCTTCGGCGCCCCGCCGGACGCCCACCAGCTGCGTTTCTCCGACGGCACCGCCGAGCGCTGGGCCGAGCGCGCCGACGCCCTCAAGGAGCGCGCGCACGCCCGCCTCGGCGCCGCCATCCACTCCGTACGCGCCGTCCCCGCGGACCAGCTCGGCACCGTCGCGGACTGGGCCCGCGAACGCCGGGCCCCGCTGCACGTCCACCTCTCGGAGCAGACCGCCGAGAACGACGCCTGCCGCGCCGCCCACGGCTGCACCCCCACCCGGCTGCTGGCCGACCACGGCGCGCTGGGCCGGCACACCACGGCCGTGCACGCCACCCACCTCACCAGCGAGGACATCGAGCTGCTCGGCGACTCCCGCACGGGCGTGTGCATGTGCCCCACCACCGAGCGAGACCTCGCCGACGGCATCGGCCCGGCCGCCCGCGTCCAGGGCCGCGGCAGCCCGCTCTCCCTCGGCAGCGACAGCCACGCCGTCATCGACCTGCTCGAAGAGGCCCGCGCCATGGAGCTCGACGAACGGCTGCGCACCCGCACCCGCGGGCACTGGACGGCCGCCGCCCTGCTGCGCGCCGCGACCGCCGACGGTCACGCCGCCCTGGGCTGGGACGATGCCGGCACCCTGGAGGCCGGTGCGCTCGCCGACCTCACCACGATCGCACTGGACTCCGTACGCACCGCCGGACCAGTGCCCCGCCTGGCCGCCGAAACGGCGGTATTCGCCGCCTCCGCGGCGGACGTTCGGCACACCGTCGTCGCCGGCCGGCAGATCGTCCGCGACGGTGCGCACACCCTTGTCCCCGACGTACCCACCGCCCTCGCAGAGTCCATCGCCGCGGTACGCGGCTGAAGGAGAACACCCCCGCGATGACGACGACTTCCACGCCGACCACCACCGCCATCACCCACATCTCCCAGCTCGTCACCAACGACCCCTCCCTCGGTGAAGGCCCCCTCGGCCTGATCCAGGACGCCGCGGTCGTCATCGACGGCGACCGCGTCGCCTGGGTCGGTGCCACCAGCAAAGCACCCGCCACCGACAACGCCGTCGACGCGGGTGGCCGGGCGGGCCTCCCCGGCTTCGTCGACTCCCACTCCCACCTGGTCTTCGCCGGCGACCGCACCGCGGAGTTCAACGCCCGGATGTCCGGCCGCGCGTACTCCGCCGGCGGCATCCGCACCACGGTCGCCGCCACCCGCGCCGCCACCGACGAGGCCCTGCACGCCAACGTCGCCCGCTACCTCGCCGAGGCGCTGCGCCAGGGCACCACCACCCAGGAGACCAAGTCCGGCTACGGCCTGACCGTCGAGGACGAGGCCCGCGCGCTGCGCATCGCCGCCGAGCACACCGACGAGGTCACCTTCCTCGGCGCGCACATCGTGTCGCCCGACTACGCCGACGACCCGGCCGGCTACGTCGACCTGGTCACCGGCCCGATGCTGGACGCCTGTGCCCCGCACGCCCGTTGGGTGGACGTCTTCTGCGAGACGGGCGCCTTCGACGGCGACCAGGCCCGCGCCGTCCTCACCGCGGGCAAGGCCAGGGGCCTGGTGCCGCGGGTGCACGCCAACCAGCTCGGCCACGGCCCCGGCGTCCAGCTGGCCGTCGAACTCGGCGCCGCCTCCGCCGACCACTGCACCCACCTCAGCGCGGCCGACATCGACGCCCTCGCGCAGTCCGACACCGTCGCCACCCTCCTGCCGGGCGCCGAGTTCTCCACCCGCGCCCAGTGGCCCGACGCCCGCCCGCTGCTCGACGCCGGCGCCACCGTCGCCCTGTCCACCGACTGCAACCCCGGCTCGTCCTTCACCAGTTCCATGCCGTTCTGCATCGCGCTGGCGGTCCGCGACATGGGGATGACCCCCGACGAGGCCGTGTGGTCGGCGACCGCGGGCGGGGCCCGCGCCCTGCGCCGCACGGACGTCGGCCGGATCGCTCCCGGCGCCCGCGCCGACCTCGCCCTCCTGGACGCGCCCTCGCACGTCCACCTCGCCTACCGGCCGGGCGTCCCGCTCGTCTCGGCCGTGTGGCACAAGGGCGTACGCGTCTGACGGCCGCACGGCGCACCCGAGGCCCGGTCCGGCTCCCCGAGCCGGACCGGACCGCACGGCCCGTGGCACCGGACGCCGACAGCGGACGTCCGTGACACCGGACGCCCGTGGCGGCAGCAAAGGAGGGCCCGTCCCGAGCGATCCCGGGGCAGGCCCTCCTTTGCGCGGGCGACTGCCGGCCGCACGGGCCGGCAGGGACCGCGGTCCCTCACTCCTCGATCATGAGCCCCTTGCGGAGCCGCACGAGGGTGCGGGAGAGCAGACGGGAGACGTGCATCTGCGAGATGCCCAGCTCCTCGCCGATCTCGGACTGCGTCATGTTGGCGACGAAGCGCAGCGAGAGGATCTTCCGGTCGCGCGGCGGGAGTTCGGCGATCAGCGGCTTGAGGGACTCGACGTACTCGATGCCCTCGAGTCCGTGGTCCTCGTAGCCGATGCGGTCCGCCAGCGCGCCCTCGCTGTCGTCCTCCTCGGGCTGGGCGTCCAGGGAGCTCGCGGTGTAGGCGTTGCTCGCGGCCATGCCCTCGACGACCTCGTCACGGCTGATGTCGAGGCGCGCGGCGAGCTCGTGCACGGTGGGGGCGCGGTCCAGCTTCTGCGCCAGTTCGTCGCCCGCCTTGGCGAGGTCCAGGCGCAGCTCCTGCAGCCGCCTGGGCACCCGCACGGACCAGCTGGTGTCGCGGAAGAAGCGCTTGATCTCGCCGATGATGGTCGGCATCGCGAACGTCGGGAACTCGACGCCGCGGCCGATCTCGAAGCGGTCGATCGCCTTGATCAGGCCGATCGTGCCGACCTGGACGATGTCCTCCATGGGCTCGCTGCGGGAGCGGAACCGGGAGGCCGCGAACTTCACCAGCGCGAGGTTGAGCTCGACCAGGGTGTTGCGGACGTACGCGAATTCGTGGGTGCCTTCCTCGAGCGTTTCGAGACGCTCGAAGAGGGTCTTGGACAGAGCCCTCGCGTCCACCGGGCCCACCTCGTCGAACGGCGGGATCTCGGGCAGCCCCTCGATCTCAGTCGGTGCCGCCAGATCGGATTCGGCGGCGAGCGACTGGGAAGGGATCTGTCCGGTCGGGTCGGACGGGGGTGTCGACGATGCGGGCTGCCGGGTGTCGTCGGTGCGCAATTCGTCGAGCCGGGGTGACATGGTCTCCTCCATCGTTCTCGGCATATGGCTGCCGATGCCTCTACGCGAAGCTGCGGTGTGCGGCGCCTCCAAAGCCGGCCGTTTCGAATGTGTAGCTCTACGCCTACCTGGCTTTGCATGAAGATGGCAAGTACGTGTTGTCCATATATTGGGCAATACGCGGATTGTTCAGCTACCGGGAGGCGTCGTGAAGGCGTAGGGTTCGACGAGCGCAGTCGGTAAGCAAACAGTCGTCTAGACAGCAAGAGGGGTGCGCGCGCATGGACCGCGGGACGGTCGGCAGTGCAAGCCGGGGCCGGCTTCATGTCGAGATCCGCCATCACGGCGCCAGCGCGGTCGTGACGGTTTCGGGTGAGCTCGATCACCACACCGCGGATCTGTTGCGTGAGTCACTCGAAGGCTGTGTGGACGACGGGTACGCACGCCTGGTGGTGGACTGCTCACCCCTTGAGTTCATGGACTCCACCGGGCTCAATGTGCTGCTCGGCGCCCGCCTGAAGGCGGAGGCCGCGGGGGGCGGGGTTCATTTGGCGGGGATGCAGCCGGTGGTGGCCCGGGTCTTCGAGATCACCGGGGCGGAAGCGGTCTTCACGGTGCACGACTCCGTCGACGCGGCCCTGGCCGGCTGACATGGCGGCAGTGCCCGGAACGTTGCATTCCGGGCACGTAGTACGTGTCACAACTTCCGTACCCAAGAAGTGGGTGTTCTCACCGTCCGGTCGGGCAGGAGACATCTGAATCCGTTGAATCAGTCAGTATCTGTTTTCCGTGAACAGGCGAATCGGTGAGGTGAAGCGCTGATGAGCACCACCCGGCCGTATCCGCCGGGCGATCTCGGCCCGGAGTCGGGCGGCGCGGGCGCTTCCGCCGCCCCGGCCGCCCCCGCCCCGGTGGGCCAGATCCGCCGGCTGCGCCTGGCGGGCACCCGTGGGGCCGTGGCGCGCGGCCGCGACTTCGCCAGGGAGGCCCTGCACGACTGGGGCTGGCTGCCGGCCGGGAGTGCCGACCGGCGTGCCGCGGCCGAGGATGTGCTGCTCGTCGTCTCGGAACTGGTCACCAACGCCTGCCTGCACGCCGAGGGGCCCGAGGAGCTGCGGTTGCGCTGCGCCGGCAAAGTGCTGCGCCTGGAGGTCAGCGACCTCGGCACGGGCTCGCCGGCGCCCCGCAGCCCGCACCGCCCGGGGCGTCCCGGCGGCCACGGCATGTTCATCGTGCAGCGCCTGTGCCTGGACTGGGGCGTGGTGCGCAACGCCGACGGCGCGGGCAAGACCGTCTGGGCGGAGCTCGCCGCGCCGTCCTGAGCGGCGGAAGCGAACGCCGGGAGTGAGCTGAGCGCGGGCCTGCGGGCCCGCGCTTCGTCGTGTCCGGGCAGTCGTCCCGCGGCGGCCCGGTCGCCGTGGGGCGCGGCCGGATTTCCCTCACGGCGCGCACCCGGGCCGATCGGGGCTGTGCTGTGCCTTCCCTCGGCACGGTCCCCGGCGTACCTTGAGCGGCCAATCTGATGTGCCGTCAGAACGCGCGGCGGTGCGCTCACCGGGAGAAGGGGATTCCGAGGTGGCCCGCTTCTACGAACAGCACGGCAGGCGCCCGGGCCGGGCGGCCGGCCTCGCCGCGGCCGCGGCGATGGCGGCGGGGTCCGCGGTGATGCTCACCGCACCGGCTGCCCATGCCGACGTCGTCGACGTCAACTACCAGTGCAAAACGCCGATCGGCAACAAGGGCGCGGTCTCGCCCATCGACATCAAGGGCACTCCCAGCGGCGGTGCGTACAAGCTTGTCATGTCCTTCCAGAAGGGCGTCTCCTCCAGCCCTGTCGAGCTGGGCAAGGGCGCCATGAAGCCGAGCGCGCTGATCCGGCTGGGCGGCGCGGAGAGCGGAACGGTGCAGGTCACCGGGCCGCCCAACGACCAGGCCATACCGGCCAACACCCCCATCAAGATCAGCGACTTGAGCGGGACGTACACCCCCAAGGGCAGCGGCAAGGTCACCCTCACGGCCTCCACGCTCACCATCAAGGCGCTGGGCACCACCACCACCTGCACGCCCGGCAACCACCCCAAGCCCTCGCTGTCCCTCGACGTGAAGGGGGCCGGCGGCTCCGGCGGCGCCTCGGGCGGCAGCGGCTCCTCCGCGGCGGGCGGCGGCTCCTCGGGCGAGCAGTTGCCGCAGACCGGACCCGCGGACTCCGCCGTCGCGCTGGGCACCCTCGGCGGCACCGTGCTGCTGGCCGGGGCGGCCGGTGCGCTCTGGCTGACCCGCCGCCACCAGCGGGGGTGACGCGCCGCGCGGGGCGCCGGGTCCCGCACGGCGCCGCCCCGCCGCCCGTACGTCCCCGTGTCCGGCCGGCACGGGGAGCTGCCCCCTTGCGCCAGGAGCCGCCGATGCCGTTCCGTACCCGCACCGCGGCCCGTGGTGCGGTCCTCGCGACCGCCGCCGTGCTGCTGTGTTCCGCCGCGTCCTGGGTCCGGCCGGACGCCGCCCCGGCACCGCCCGGCTGGTCCGCCGCGCCCGCGCCGGGCCGGGCCCTGCGGGCCCGGCCCGGCGCCGAGCCGGGCCCGCAGGACCGCCCGTACTTCTATCTGGAGGGCGCGCCGGGCACCGTCCTGAGCGACCGGCTGTCCCTCGGCAACCCCACCGGCCACGCCGTCACCGTACGGCTGCGCGGCACCACCCCGGGCGGGTGGCTCAGCCTCGCCTCGGCGCGGGTGACGGTTCCGCCGCACACCCGGGCGAGCGTGCCGTTCACGGTGACCGTGCCGCGCGACGCCGCCCCCGGTGCGCACTCCGGCTCGCTGGTCGCCACCGGCGGCCGGGGGAGCGGCGCGCAGGGGCGGGACGCCGTACCGGTCCATCTGCGGGTGACCGGGCGGCCGTTGTCCGCGCTGACCGTCGAGAAGGTGTCGGTGCGCGGCCGGGGCGATGCGGCGCTCATCCGGTACACGCTGGTCAACCGCGGCAACACGGTCCTCGCGCCGCGCCTCGCCGTGCGCGCCGACGGGCTCCTCGGCCCCGTGCTGCGGCGGGCTCCCCGCGCCCTGCCGACCACGCTGCGGCCCGGCCAGGGCGTCGATCTGACGGAGCGGTGGCCCGATCCGCCCCGCCTGGACGCGGTGGACCTCCGGCTCACGGTGACGGCGGACGGCGGCGCCCGCGGGTCCGCCACCGCCACGTACACCACGGCCCCCTGGGGGGCGGTGGCCGGCGCGGCGTTCCTCCTGGCGGCGGGCGTGGGCGGCCCGGTCGCCGTCCGCCGACGGCGCCGGGCGCGGGGCGCGGGTGAGGCGCCGGGCGCGGACGGGGTGCCGGGCGCGCGCGGGGCGGAAGGTGCCGGGAGCGTGGGCGGGGCGGCCGGTGACGGGCCGCCGTCCGGCGGCGACCGGGCGGACGCGGCGGGGCAGTTGGCGGGCACCGGACCGGGAGCGCGGTCATGACCGGCGCCACCGGGCGGTTCCGCACCGGCCCGGCCACCCGCACCGGCCCGGCCACCCGCACCGCCCGCCCCACCCGTCCTGTCCGCCCCGCCCGACTCCCCGTCCGGCAGCGGGCGGTGGCCCTGCTGCTCCTCTGCCTGGCGCTCGCGGCGGCTCCGCTCCCGGCCGCCGCCGCGCCCGCGGCCCCGTATGCCGCCGCGGACGGCGCGCCCGCGGTCCACCTCTCCCGGAAGGAGGCCGGCAAGGGCGGCACCCTCACCGTCACCGGCCGCGGCTGGCGGCCCAAGGCGCTGCTCACGCTGCTGATCTGCGGGCAGAACATGATCGGCGGCACCAACTCCTGTGCCAACGGCGACGGGCGGGCGGTCACCACCGACGCCCACGGCGCGTTCCGCAAGCGCCTGCCGGTCGCCGAGCCGCCCAAGCCCTGCCCCTGCGTGGTGCACGCGGCGACGGTGACCGGCGCGGCGGCCGAGGCGGACGCCGCGTTCACGGTGGCGGGCCACCCGGTGGCGCCGCTGCCCGCCCGGGCCACCGGCGGCCGGCTGACGGTGCTCGCCCAGCCCCGGCTGGCGGGCAGCAGCGGCCTGCTGACCTGGTTCGGTGCCCCCGCACAGCGCCGGCTGACCCTCACGGTCGGCAACCTCGGCTCGGCACCGGCCAGGGACCCCGTCTTCCGGGTCGGCACCTCGCACGGGGTGTTCGCGCCCCAGTGGGAGGAGCAGCAGTGGCGGGGAACCATCCCCGCCGGGAAGAAGGCCGAGGTCACCCTGCCGGTCGAGCTGCCGGCGGGCGCCCACGGGGACTACCTGGTCTCGCTCGGGTACGGCGGCAAGGTGCTGGCCGAGCAGCCCTGGGGAGTCGGCAGGCCCTGGGGCGTGACGCTCTTCTGGGTGCTGCTCTGCGTGGTGCTCCCGACGGCGGTGTTCCGCATCGGCATGGCGCTCGTGGACCGGGTCCGCCCGCGCCGTACGGGCGGACGCGGGCACCCCGCACGGCACACGCCCGCCACCGGACGCGCCCGCGCGGCCGGCACCCGACCGCACCTCAGGAAACGGACCGCACGCGAGGGTTCCGCCGTCGGCCCCGGTACGCCGGGCGACGGTGCCGCGCTGCCGTGGTTCACCCCGGACACCGCACCGTCCACCACCACATCAACCGAACGACCGACGTCGAAAGGTTCAGCGTGATGAGGCAACGGAGGAGAGCCGCGGTGGCCCCGGTGGCCGCGCTGGTGCTCGCGGGCGCGGGCATCGTGGCAACGGCCGGGACCGCCCAGGCGGCCGAGGTGTCGTACAAGACGGAGTGTCTGCCGCCACCGATATCGGGGCTGCCGCCGGTCGAGGGCACCACGAAGGTGGCCGTCACCGCGCCCGCGACCGCGAAAGTGGGCGACGAGATCGAGGTGGTCTGGAAGACCGTCGAAGGGGCCTCCAAGAACCCCGACATCCTCGACCTGGGCGAGAACACCGTCCAGCCGACCGGCACGATCAAGGTGGCCGGGGCGCAGACCGGTGACCTGGCCATGCAGGGGCCGCGGGAGAACCCGCCGATCCCCAAGGGCAGCCCGATGAAGCTGTCCGACATGAAGGGCAGGCTGAAGCTGCAGAAGCCGGGCGAGGTCACGCTGACGCCCGGCTTCTACAACATCAACGTCAACCAGCCGATCTCGACGGACACCAAGTGCTCGCCCAAGGAGACCGTGAAGCCCGCGGTCACCATCAAGGTGACCGACGGCGGGAGCAGCTCCGGCGGCACCACGAGCGGCACGACCGGCGGCACCACCTCGGGCACCACCGGCGGCACCACGAGCGGGACGACCTCGGGCACGACCGGCGGGAGCACGTCGGGCACGACCGGCGGGAGCACCGCCGGGACGTCCGGCACCACCTCCGGCACCACGACGGGCACCACCGGCGGCACCACCACCGCCGGTACGTCCGGCGGTACGACCACCGGGGGCTCCGGCGGCGACCCCGACGGCACCGCGTACAAGGGCAAGCAGATCGACGTCCCGTACGCCTGCAAGACGCCCATCGGGGACAAGAAGGCGACCTCGCCGGTCCAGATCAACGCCGTGAAGAAGGGCGGCGGTTACGACCTGACGGTGAAGTTCGGCAAGTCCGTCATGGACAGCCCGGCGGACATCCCCAAGAACTCGGTCAAGCCGTCGATGGACGTCAAGGTCGGCGGCGCGGACAAGGGATCGGTGAAGACCGAGGGGCCGACCAACGCCGAGCCGATCAAGTCGGGACAGCCGATCACCATCCCCGACCTGAAGGGCACCTACAAGCCGGGCGCCACCGGCAAGGCCACGCTCACCCCGGGCGTGCTCACCGTCAACGCCCTGGGGACGACCACCACCTGCACCCCGGAGAAGGACCCCGGGGTCTCGCTCGCCCTGGACACCTCGGCGCAGCAGGGCGGCACGTCCGGCGGCAGCGCGGGCGGTTCCTCCGGCGCGGCGGGCTCCGGCGGCAGCGCGGCCGGAGGGGCCAGTGCCTCGGGCGGCAGCGGCGGCCTCGCCGAGACCGGCGCGAGCGACCGGGGGGCGCTGACCGCCCTCGGCCTCGTCGCGGGCACGATCGTCCTGCTGGGCGGGGCGGTCTTCACGTTCCTGCCGCGGCGCCGGGCGCGGACGCGCTGACGCGGCGCGGCCACGGGACGCACGAAGGGGGCGTCGCACCGGCGGTGCGACGCCCCCTTGTGTGGTCCGGGGCCGGCAGGCGTCAGTTGACGCCGCCCATCAGCTCCTTGATCCGCTTGCGGGACAGCCAGATGCCGAGTCCGGCGACGACCGCGAAGGCGGCCTCGACGGCGACCGCGGCCGAGGTGTTCAGATCGACGTTCAGCTGCGGCGACGTCAGCAGGCCCGCCACGGAGTCGCCCGCGGTGACCGCGAGGAACCAGACACCCATCATCTGCGAGCTGTACTTGGCCGGGGCCATCTTCGTGGTGACCGACAGGCCGACCGGGGAGAGGCACAGCTCACTGACGGTCTGGATGAAGTAGATCGCCACCAGCCACATCGGGCTGACCCGGCCGCCGCCCGCGGCGGTGTCGAGCAGCGGGATGAGGAAGACCGCGAACGAGATGCCGATCAGCGCGAGGCTGGACGCGAACTTGACCGCGGTGCTGGGCTCCTTCTCGCGCCGGTTCAGCCACAGCCACGCCGAGGCGACCAGCGGGGCGAGCGCCATGATGAAGATCGGGTTCAGCGACTGGTACCAGGACGTCGGGAAGTGGAAGCCCAGCAGGTCGTTCGTCGTGGAGTGCGCGCCGAAGATCGAGAGGGTGGAGCCGTTCTGGTCGTAGATCATCCAGAAGACGGCGGCGACGGCGAAGAACCACATGTAGCCCGAGAGCTTGGACTGCTCCAGCTCCGTCAGCTCCTTGTCGCGCTTCATGCGGACCAGGACCGCGACCGGGATGACCAGACCGGCGATGGTGATCGGCAGCAGCGCCCAGTCGGCGAAGTTCCCCGTCACGCCCAGCAGGGTGTAGAAGACGGCCGCCACGATCAGCCAGATCAGGCCCTTGCGCAGCACGGAGGTCTTCTCCTGCGGCGTCGCGGGCTGGGCGACGACGCTGCTCTCCGGGCTCAGGTGGCGCGTGCCGAGCAGGAACTGGGCCAGGCCGAGCGCCATGCCGACGGCGGCAAGGGTGAAGCCGAGGTGCCAGTTGACGCCCTCGCCGACCGTGCCGATGGACAGCGGGGCGAGGAAGGCACCGAGGTTGATGCCGATGTAGAAGAGCGTGAAGCCGCCGTCACGGCGCGGGTCCTGGGGCCCGTCGTAGAGGTGGCCGACCATCGTGGAGATGTTCGCCTTCAGCAGGCCGGAGCCGAGCGCGACCAGCACCAGGCCGGCGAAGAAGGTCGCCGCGGTGGGCAGCGCGAGCGTGACGTGGCCCGCGATGACGACGAGGGCGCCGACGGTCACGGTCTTGCGCGGTCCCCAGAAGCGGTCGGCCATCCAGCCGCCCGGCATGGCGAGCAGGTAGACCATCGCCATGTACACCGAGTAGATCGCGGTGGCCGTGGTGGCCTGCATGTGCATGCCGCCGGGCGCGATCAGGTACAGCGGGAGTAGGGCCTTCATGCCGTAGAAGCTGAAGCGCTCCCACATCTCGGTCATGAACAGGGTGGCCAGGCCACGGGGGTGGCCGAAGAAGGTTTTGCCGCCGTCCACAGGGTTCCCCTGCTGGGCCGCGTCCTTCGTCAGGCTGGACGCCATGGGTGCTTCCTTGCTGCTCGGGACGCGTTCGCAGGCCGATACGCGCCCGGGTGGGGGTGACCGGCACCGGCGCAGACCTGCCCGCCCCCCACGTCCAGGAGGTTCGACACCGCGCGAAGGAGGCGTCGGCAGGACGGTCGTGCACCGGGAATCCACGCCCCCCGTGCGTCTGGCGCGGCGGACCCGGTCGACAGGTCGATCTGTGTCCGGAGACCGGTGGTGCCGGTTCCTGAGGCACAACAAGGGACCGTTGACGTCAGTTGAGCGTCAAGGGCCCCGGTGGTTGAGCGGTGGACGTCTCGACACCATACGTCCGCGGGCACCGCCGGTGGGCGGCGTGAGACAACGCTCACACTGCGGCCGGGAACCATACGCGCCCCGCCGGGCGACCACGCGCCCTCGCGCGCGCCCGGGGCGCGCGCTCTCACGTGCAGGAACGGTCCGCCGTCGGCCATCCGCGCTGGTCCGCCCCTGGGTCCGGATACATCGGACTACCATCGGCCCATGACCCGTGTACTGCTCGCCGAGGATGACGCGTCCATCTCGGAGCCGCTCGCCCGCGCACTGCGCCGCGAGGGTTACGAAGTCGAGGTGCGCGAGGACGGCCCGACGGCGCTCGACGCCGGTCTCCAGGGCAACATCGACCTCGTCGTCCTGGATCTGGGGCTGCCCGGCATGGACGGCCTGGAGGTCGCCCGCCGGCTGCGCAACGAAGGCCATTCCTTCCCCATCCTGGTGCTGACCGCCCGCGCCGACGAGGTCGACACCGTCGTCGGCCTGGACGCCGGCGCCGACGACTACGTCACCAAGCCCTTCCGGCTCGCCGAACTCCTCGCCCGCGTACGGGCCCTGCTGCGCCGCGGCTCCACCGCCGAGCCCCAGCAGCCGCCCGCCACCCACGGCGTGCGCATCGACGTCGAGTCGCACCGCGCGTGGATGGGGGACGAGGAACTCCAGCTCACGGCGAAGGAGTTCGACCTGCTGCGGGTCCTGGTGCGGGACGCGGGACGGGTCGTCACCCGCGACCAGCTGATGCGCGAGGTCTGGGACACCACCTGGTGGTCGTCCACCAAGACGCTCGACATGCACATCTCCTGGCTGCGCAAGAAGCTCGGGGACGACGCCGCCAACCCCCGTTACATCGCCACCGTCCGCGGAGTCGGCTTCCGCTTCGAGAAGAGCTAGGGGCCCGTGCGCCGCCGCCTGATCAACTCCACGCTCGCCGTGGTGCTCGTCGTCATCGCCGTCTTCGGTGTCTCGCTCGTCATCGTCGAGACCCGCACCATCCAGGCCGGTGCCCAGGAGAGCGTGGAATCCGAGGCGATCCGGCTGGTCGGGATAGTGGAGAGCCGGCTGGGAAGTGGCGAGAAGGTCACCCCGGACATCCTCTCCGAGCAGATCACCGCCAAGCGGTACGCGAAGATCAAGGTGCCCGGCAAGGCGCCGATCGAGATCGGGAAGCGGCCCTCGGGCGACGTCATCCAGTCGGAGGTGCGCGGCGACCGCGGGGAGTCCGTCACGGTCCAGGCATCCCGCTCCATGGTCAGTGCGGAGATCGGCCGGACGCTGCTGGTCATCCTGGCCGTGGCGCTGCTGGCGATCATCGCCGCCGTCATCCTGGCCGTCCGCCAGGGCCGCCGGCTGACCGCGCCGCTCACCGACCTCGCCGAGACCGCCGAGCGCCTCGGCTCCGGCGACCCCCGTCCGCGCCACCGCCGCTACGGCGTCCAGGAGCTGGACCGGGTCGCCGACGTGCTGGACGCCAGCGCCGAGCGGATCGCGCGGATGCTGACCGCCGAACGGCGGCTGGCCGCGGACGCCTCGCACCAGCTGCGCACGCCGCTGACCGCGCTGTCCATGCGGCTGGAGGAGATCACCGTCACCGACGATCCGGACACCGTGAAGGAAGAGGCCACCATCGCGCTGGCGCAGGTGGAGCGGCTGACGGACGTCGTCCAGCGGCTGCTGACCAACTCGCGCGACCCGCGCAGCGGCTCCGCGGTCGCCTTCGACCTCGACGAGGTCGTCAAGCAGCAGATCGAGGAGTGGCGCCCGGCCTACCGCAGCGCCGGGCGGGCCATCGTGCGCTCCGGCAAGAAGGGGCTGCGGGCCGTCGGCACCCCGGGCGCGGTGGCCCAGGTGCTCGCCACCCTGATCGAGAACTCGCTGATGCACGGCGACGGGACGGTCGCGCTGCGTACCCGTGTCACCGGCAACCAGGCGGTCGTCGAGGTCATCGACGCCGGCCCCGGGGTGCCGCCGGACCTCGGCTCGCGGGTCTTCGAGCGCACGGTCTCCGGCCGGAACTCGACCGGGCTCGGCCTGGCCGTCGCCCGGGACCTCGCGGAGGCGGACGGCGGGCGGCTGGAGCTGCTCCAGCCGCATCCACCGGTCTTCGCGCTGTTCCTGGCGCGGGAGGCGGAGCCCGTCGAGGAGTGAGGCCCGCGGGCGCCCGGCGCGGCCGCGGCTACTTGCGGGAGGCGCTGCGCGGGTGCTGCGGGCCGTCGGCGAGGAAGGACTCCGCCGTCTCCACGGCCTCGCGGGCGGGCAGGGTCCGGAAGACCCAGGTGCGGTAGGACCAGAAGCGGAAGAGCGTGGCCATGCCGATGCCGACGAACTTGAAGACGTTGCTCTGCAGCGGGCTGTCCCAGTGGAACCCGTACGTCGCCACGTAGAGCAGACCGTTCTCGATCACCAGGCCGACCGCGCTGAACAGCAGGAAGAGCGTCAGCTCCTTCGTGCGGCCCTGCTTGTCGCGGTCGCGGTAGGTGAAGTAGCGGTAGCCGAGGTAGTTGGTGCCGGTCGCCACGACCGTCGCGATGATGCTGGCCCGGACCACGGGCACCTCGGTCATCTGCCGCACGAGGTTGAACACCGCGAAGTTGACCACCACCCCCGCGCCGCCGACCGCGCCGAACTTCACCAGTTCCCGGAAGAGCGCTTCCAGTCTCGACCGCAGCGCGCTCCGTTCACTCATGGTGATCGTTCAGCTCCCGCCTGGTCGGTGTCGCGGCCGTAGGCCCGGCCGCTTCCTCATGCTAACCAGGGCCCGACGGCGCTGCCTGCCATCTGCCGGGTCCGCGCGCAACACCCGGCGGGCCGGACGGGTCAGCCGACGGTCACCCGGAAGTTGAGGCTGCGGGCGCCCTTCTCGTCGGCGGCGCCGGGGCCGCAGCGCCGGCAGCGCAGCAGCCGTAAGTCCGTACGGCCCGTGCGGACGGCCTCGAAGGCGAGGAGGCGGCCGGTGCCGGCCGGGGGCGGGCCACCGGTGCGCACACCCCCGCCGGCGGCCCGGAGGACGGCCGGGTCGGGGCGGGGCTCGGCGACGATCCAGCGGTAGCCGTCGGCGGGGTCGCCCGGGACCCGCACGCTGAAGCCCTCGCCGGGGGAGACGCTGATCTCGGTGTCGCGGGCGTCGAAGACCTCGGGCGCGGACAACTGGCTGACGACGGAGTGCAGGGCGATCAGCAGGGCGGCGACCGCGACGGCGATCACCAGCCTCCTGGAGCCCCCTGGTATGCCACTCTTCTCCATCCGGCCTCCCCTTGTGCCGGGCCCGGCCCGGGCGCCGGCCCCGCACCGCGCCCGAGGCTATCCGCCCGTGCCGGCCCTTCTCCGGTGATCTTCGAACGTGCGCACTCAGAGGATCATCCAAGCCCCGAGTCGGCCCGCCGCCGTCGAACGGATACCCTGGGGGCGTGACGTTCCCGGTAGTCGGCATGGTCGGCGGCGGTCAGCTCGCCCGTATGACCCACGAGGCGGGTATCCCCCTCGGCATCAAGTTCAAGCTCCTCAGCGACACTCCGCAGGATTCCGCGGCCCAGGTCGTCGGTGATGTCGTCATCGGCGACTACCGCGATCTGGACACCCTGCGCGCGTTCGCTCGTGGCTGCGATGTGATCACCTTCGATCACGAGCACGTTCCCACCGAGCACTTGCGGGCACTGGAGGCCGACGGCATCCCCGTACGGCCGGGGCCCGCGGCGCTGGTGCACGCCCAGGACAAGGGGGTGATGCGGGCGAAGCTGGACGCGATCGGCGTGCCCTGTCCGCGGCACCGCATCGTCTCCGACCCCGCCGACGTCGAGCGGTTCGCGGCCGAGGGCGACGGCTTTCCCGTGGTCCTCAAGACCGTCCGCGGCGGCTACGACGGCAAGGGCGTCTGGGTCGTGCGATCCTCCAAGGAGGCCGCCGAGCCGTTCCGTGCCGGCGTGCCCGTCCTCGCGGAGGAGAAGGTCGATTTCACCCGCGAACTGGCCGCCAACATCGTCCGCTCCCCGCACGGCCAGGCCGTCGCCTACCCGGTCGTGGAGTCCATCCAGGTCGACGGCGTCTGCGACACCGTGATCGCGCCGGCGCCCGGCCTCGACGAGGAGCTCGCGGGCCAGGCCCAGGAGCTGGCGCTGCGCATCGCCCAGGAACTCGACGTCATCGGCCACCTCGCCGTCGAGCTCTTCGAGACCGCCGACGGCCGCATCCTGGTCAACGAGCTCGCCATGCGCCCGCACAACTCCGGCCACTGGACCCAGGACGGCGCGATCACCTCGCAGTTCGCCAACCACGTCCGCGCCGTGCTCGACCTCCCGCTCGGCGATCCGCGCCCGCGCGCCCGCTGGACGGTCATGGCCAACGTCCTCGGCGGCGACTACCCCGACATGTACTACGCGTACCTCCATTGCATGGCGCGGGACCCGCAGTTGAAGATCCATATGTACGGGAAGGACGTGAAGCCCGGCCGTAAGGTCGGCCACGTCAACACCTACGGCGACGACCTGGCGGATGTGCGCGAGCGCGCCGCACATGCCGCCGGCTACCTGCGAGGAACGATCACCGAATGACGCCCGTGTCGCCCGAACCGAACACCGACGCCCCCGCCGCCCCGTCCCCCGTGGTCGGCATCGTCATGGGCTCCGACTCCGACTGGCCCGTCATGGAGGCCGCCGCGCAGGCCCTCGACGAGTTCGAGATCCCCTACGAGGTCGACGTCGTCTCGGCGCACCGCATGCCGCGCGAGATGATCGCGTACGGCGAGGAGGCGGCCGGGCGCGGCCTGAAGGCGGTCATCGCGGGCGCCGGCGGCGCGGCCCACCTCCCCGGGATGCTCGCCTCCGTCACCCCGCTCCCGGTCATCGGTGTCCCCGTACCGCTCAAGTACCTGGACGGCATGGACTCCCTCCTCTCCATCGTGCAGATGCCCGCCGGGGTGCCGGTCGCCACCGTCTCCGTCGGCGGCGCCCGCAACGCCGGGCTGCTGGCCGCCCGCATCCTCGCCACCCAGGACCCCGAACTCCTCGACCGGATGCGGGAGTTCCAGCAGGAGCTGAACGACCAGGCCACCGAGAAGGGCAAGCGGCTGCGCAACAAGGTCGCCTCCCCGGCCGGCTTCGGCTTCGGGGGCGGTAAGTGAGCTCCTCCCTGGAGACCGCCCGGGATCTGCTCGCCCGCTGGCCCGTCGTCGACGGCCACAACGACCTGCCCTGGGCGCTGCGCGAGCAGGTCCGCTACGACCTCGACCGGCGCGACATCGCCGCCGACCAGTCCGCGCACCTCCACACCGACCTGCCGCGGCTGCGGGCCGGCGGCGTCGGCGCCCAGTTCTGGTCGGTGTACGTCCGCGCCGACTACGCGGGCGACAAGGCCGTCAGCGCCACCCTCGAACAGATCGACGTGGTGCGGGAACTGGTCGCCCGCCACCCCGAGGCGCTGCGCCTCGCGCACACCGCCGACGACATGGAGGCCGCCCGCGCCGAGGGCCGGATCGCGTCCCTCATGGGCGCCGAGGGCGGCCACTCCATCCACAACTCGCTGGCCACCCTGCGCGCGCTGCACCGCCTGGGCGTGCGCTACCTGACGCTCACCCACAACGACACCATCGACTGGGCCGACTCCGCCACCGACGAGCCGCGCCACCAGGGCCTGTCGGCCTTCGGCGAGGAAGTCGTCCGGGAGATGAACCGCTGCGGGATGCTGGTCGACCTCTCGCACGTCTCGGCCGACACCATGCGCGACGCGCTGCGCGTCAGCACCGCGCCGGTGATCTTCTCGCACTCCTCCGCACGTGCCGTCTGCGACCATCCGCGCAACATCCCCGACGACGTGCTGGCGCAACTGCCCGCCAACGGCGGCGTCGCGATGGCCACGTTCGTCCCGAAGTTCGTGCTGCCGGAAGCGGTCGCCTGGACCCGGCGCGCCGACGAGAACATGCGCGCCCACGGCCTGCACCACCTCGACACCACCGAGGCGGGCATGACGGTCCAGCGGGCCTTCGAGGCCGCCCACCCCCGCCCGATGGCCACCGCGGCCACCGTCGCCGACCACCTCGACCACATGCGCGAGGTCGCCGGCGTCGACCACATCGGGATCGGCGGCGACTTCGACGGCACCGCCTTCACCCCGGCCGACCTCGCCGATGTCGCCGGCTACCCGAACCTGATCGCCGAGCTGCTGGACCGCAAGTGGTCCGAGGCCGACCTGGCCAAGCTCACCTGGCACAACGCCGTCCGCGCGCTGCGCGCCGCGCAGGACGTGGCGCGCGCCGAACAGCGGCGGCGCGGGCCGTCCCACGCGACCATCGAGCAACTGGACGGCTGACGCCGCCCCGGGCCCCGGCTCTCACCTCAGGCGGCGAGAGCCGGGGCGTCACCTCATGCAGAGACAGAACGGGTGCCCGGCCGGGTCGAGATAGACCCGCCAGTTCTGCTTCCCCTCGTCGTGCTGGACGAGCTGGGCGCCCAGCGCGACGATCGTGCGCTCGGCCTCGTCGATCTTCGCCCGCGGCACGTCGAAGTCCAGGTGCGCCTGCTGCGGCACCTCCTGCCCCGGCCACTGCGGCGGCCGGTAGCCCGCCACCCGCTGAAAGGCGAGAACCCGGCCGTCCGGCCCGGCGACCTCGACCCACTCCTCGTCTTCCTCGGTCACCCGCCAGCCGAGCATCTCCGCGTAGAAATCCGCGAGGGCCCGGGGGTCGGGACAGTCCAGTGCGACGACGCCGAACGTGATGTGGGTCATGTTGCGCCACGATGCCATGCCCTTGGGGGTGCGGCGTACGTTTTCGGCTGGCCCGCCGTGGGGGCTTGTCGCCGTTGCTCCCCCACTGCCTAAAGGGCGTGGGAGGTACCCCCAGCGGCATCAGCCCGCCGCAGGCGTGACGGCGAGCAAGTCCCGCGGCGGGGCAGCCGGGATGTCAGGCCTTCGGCCTGCCGAGTGCCCGGTACGTCCAGCCCGCCTTGCGCCACAGGTCCGGGTCGAGGGCGTTGCGGCCGTCGAGGATGCGGCGTTCGGCGACGACGTCGCCCAACGCGGCGGGGTCCAGTTCGCGGAACTCCCGCCACTCCGTGAGGTGCAGCACGACGTCGGCGCCGCGCACCGCGTCCAGGGCGGTGTCGGCGTAGCCCAGCGTCGGGAAGACGCGCCGCGCGTTCTCCATGCCCTTGGGGTCGTAGACGGTGACCTGGCCGCCCTGAAGGTGGATCTGGCCGGCGACGTTGAGGGCGGGGGAGTCGCGGACGTCGTCCGAGTCCGGCTTGAAGGTCGCGCCCAGGACGGCGACCCGCTTGCCGAGGAAGCCGCCGCCGACCGCGTCCCGGGTGAGCTCGACCATGTGGCCGCGGCGCCGCATGTTGATCGAGTCGATCTCACGGAGGAAGGTCAGGGCCTGGTCGGCGCCCAGTTCGCCGGCGCGCGCCATGAAGGCCCGCAGGTCCTTGGGCAGGCAGCCGCCGCCGAAGCCGATGCCGGCCCGGAGGAACTTCTTGCCGATCCGGTCGTCGTGCCCGATGGCCTCGGCGAGCTTCACCACGTCGCCGTCGGCCGCCTCGCAGACCTCGGCCATGGCGTTGATGAAGGAGATCTTGGTCGCCAGGAAGGAGTTGGCGGAGGTCTTGACCAGCTCGGACGTCGGGTAGTCCATGACGATGAACGGCGAGCCCTCGGCGATCGGGGTGGCGTACACCTCGCGCAGCAGCTCCTCGGCCCGCCCGTCGGCGACGCCCACCACGATCCGGTCGGGGTGCAGGGTGTCCTTGACGGCGAAGCCCTCGCGCAGGAACTCCGGGTTCCAGGCCAGCTCGGCGTCGGCGCCCGCGGGGGCGGCCGCGGCGAGCCGCTCGGCGAGCCGGGCGGCGCTGCCCACCGGCACCGTCGACTTGCCGACCACCAGGGTGGGCCGGGTCAGGTGCGGGGCCAGCGCGTCGAAGGCGCGCTCCACATAACTCATGTCACAGGCGTACTCGCCGTGCTTCTGCGGGGTGTTCACGCAGACGAAGTGGACGTCGCCGAAGGCGCCGGCCTCCTCGTAGGAGGTGGTGAAGCGCAGCCGGCCGGTCGAGCCCTCGATCCCGTCGGCGTGGCGGCGCAGCAGCTCCTCCAGGCCGGGCTCGTACATCGGGACCTCGCCCCGCTGCAGCATCTCGACCTTCTCGGGCACCACGTCGAGCCCCAGCACCTCGAAGCCCAGCTCGGCCATGGCCGCGGCGTGGGTCGCGCCGAGGTAGCCGGTGCCGATCACGGTGATCTTGAGGGCCATGGATGCTCCAAACAGGCGTTGCGCGGCGGCGCCGCGGCGTCGAGGGGCGGGGTCGGGGGACGGGGCTGGGGAAAACGGCGCTGACCGAGCATAGTCGGGCAGGGAGGGCCTCCCCCAGCCGTCACGGGGCAGCTCTGTAACTGTCGGCAACCTCACGTATCCGCAGGCCGGGGTGGGCGCCTAGAATCCGGAGAGGTAAAGGGTTACTTAACGGTAGTTAGCACTGCCGTCAGCTCACAGGGGAGTGAGAAAGCGTGGCGGGAACCGCTGATTTCGATCTGTACCGGCCGTCCGAGGAGCACGACATGCTCCGCGAGTCGGTGCGCTCGCTCGCCGAGGCGAAGATCGCGCCGTTCGCCGCCGCGGTGGACGAGGAGGCCCGCTTCCCGCAGGAGGCGCTCGACGCACTGGTCGCCAACGACCTGCACGCCGTGCACGTACCGGAGATCTACGGCGGCGCCGGTGCCGACGCGCTGGCGACCGTCATCGTCATCGAGGAGGTGGCCCGCGTCTGCGCGTCGTCCTCCCTCATACCGGCGGTCAACAAGCTCGGCTCGCTCCCGGTGATCCTCTCCGGTTCCGAGGAGCTGAAGGCGAAGTACCTGGGCCCGCTGGCCAAGGGCGACGCGATGTTCTCGTACTGCCTGAGCGAGCCGGACGCCGGCTCCGACGCGGCCGGGATGAAGACCAAGGCCGTCCGCGACGGTGACCACTACGTCCTCAACGGCGTGAAGCGCTGGATCACCAACGCCGGCGTCAGCGAGTACTACACGGTGATGGCCGTCACCGACCCGGAGAAGCGCTCCCGGGGCATCTCGGCGTTCGTCGTCGAGAAGGGCGACGAGGGCGTCTCCTTCGGCGCCCCCGAGAAGAAACTCGGCATCAAGGGCTCCCCGACCCGCGAGGTCTACCTCGACAACGTCCGCATCCCCGCGGACCGCATGATCGGCGCCGAGGGCACCGGCTTCGCCACCGCCATGAAGACCCTGGACCACACCCGCATCACCATCGCGGCCCAGGCGCTCGGCATCGCCCAGGGCGCCCTGGACTACGCCAAGGGCTACGTCCAGGAGCGCAAGCAGTTCGGCAAGCCGATCGGCGACTTCCAGGGCGTGCAGTTCATGCTCGCCGACATGGCGATGAAGGTGGAGGCGGCCCGTCAGCTCACCTACGCCGCCGCGGCCCGCTCCGAGCGGATCTCGGCCGGCGGCAAGGGCGAGGACCTGACGTTCTTCGGCGCCGCCGCCAAGTGCTACGCCTCGGACGCCGCCATGGAGATCACCACGGACGCCGTCCAGCTGCTCGGCGGCTACGGCTACACCCGTGACTACCCGGTCGAGCGGATGATGCGGGACGCCAAGATCACGCAGATCTACGAGGGCACCAACCAGGTCCAGCGCATCGTGATGGCGCGCAACCTGCCGCAGTAGGCAGGCACGGACGCGAAAGAGGGGCCCCGGACCACGGCTGTGGTCCGGGGCCCCTCTCCTTGGGCCGGGCTGCCGGTCAGTTGCCGGAGACCGTGACCTTCTCGTCGTTGTTGAGCTGCTGGACGAGCTGGTGGAGCTTGGCCTTGTCCCAGACCAGGTTGCCGCCGGTGCTGCCGGAGATCGGCATGTTCATCGACTTGCCCTCGCCGCCGGTCACGCCCTTCATCGCGAAGAACATGCTGCCCAGCGACCACAGGCTCATGTCCTTGTCGACGATCAGGGTGTCCAGGCCGGCGCCCATCGTCGGGTAGAGCTTGAAGGGGTTGAGGACCGTGGCGGGGGTGGCGGCCTGGCTCGCCAGGGTCGCCAGGAACTTCTGCTGGTTCTTCGTACGGTCCAGGTCCTGGCCGGCGAAGGCGTGCCGGGTGCGGACGAAGGCGAGCGCCTGCTGGCCGTTGAGCGTCTGCTTGCCGGCCGGGAAGTCGGCGCCGGAGTTCTTGTCCTTGAACGCCTTGGGGATGTCCATCTCGACGCCGCCGATGGCGTCCACGATGTTGGCGAAGCCCGCGAAGCCGATCTCGACGTAGTGGTCGATGTGCAGCTTGGTGTTGTACTCGACGGTGCGCACCAGCAGCTCGGGGCCGTCCTCGGCGTAGGCCGCGTTGAGCTTGGTGTGCCGTCCGGTGCCCGGGTACTTCTTGCCGGAGGACGAGCCGACGTAGGTGGGTATCTCCACGTCCGAGTCGCGCGGCAGGGATATCAGCGTCGGGCCGTTGCTGCCGTCGTGCAGGATCATCATCGAGTCGGTGCGCTTGCCCTCGGCGGAGCCGGTGTGCAGCTTGCGCTTCTGCTCGGCGGTCATG
The DNA here is from genome assembly GCF_019933235.1 of Streptomyces angustmyceticus. Taxonomy (NCBI): domain Bacteria; kingdom Bacillati; phylum Actinomycetota; class Actinomycetes; order Kitasatosporales; family Streptomycetaceae; genus Streptomyces; species Streptomyces angustmyceticus. Next base: position 4,955,197 of record NZ_CP082945.1, read on the forward strand.
CCCTCGCGGCTGTCCGAGCCGACGATCAGGTAGTTGGTGCCGTCGCCGGTCTCCGGGCGGTCGATGACCTTGCTCAGGTCGACCTTGCGGCGGAGCTTGCCGTCGGCCCAGAAGTAGGTGGCGACCGAGGCCACCGCCAGTACGGCGACCAGGGTGATGACCGTCCACTTGATGCGCTTGCCCCAGCGGGGGCGCGGCCGGCCGGCGCGGCCGGAGCCGTAGCCGTCGTCGTAGCCGCCACCGCCACCGCGGCCGCCGCCGTAGACCTGGCCGGTGTTGTAGCCGTCGTACGCGTCGTCGTAGCCCTGGGACTGCTGCGGCGGCACCGCCGCGCCCCGGCGCGGGGACATCGACGGCGGCAGCGGCGGCTCCTGCCGCTGATAGCCGGGACCCGCGTCGCGACGCACATGGGGCATCGCGCGCGCACCCTCCGGCTCGGCGCTGCCGCTGCCGTGTCCGTACCGGTTGCCGCTCTGGTCGCCGGACCACCCATTGGGCCACTCATTCATAAGGGGAAGTGTGCATGCCGAACCGGGGTCCTCCATAGAGCGGGTACCGGATCGGGCCGGGGCTGTTGCAGAGCTGATGCAAAGCCACGGAGGCGGTCCGGCGCATACCGCAAGGGGCCGTGACCATTCCGACCTGCACGAATGGAAGCAACCATTCCGGATGGTTCCCGGCGATGCGGGTGAGACCTGTGTCACGGACCCGCGCCGACGGCGAGACCAGTCTCACGACCCGGGTGGGCCGGGGCCCCGCGGCCGCCCGCTTAGGCTGGCTGCATGACCGAACTCGTCACCGACAGTCCCGAGGACGAGGTGGTGGGCAAGCCCACGTCCGCGTCCCGCATCACGCTCAGCCACATCATGACGGCGGGCGACACCAACCTCCTGGGGACGGTGCACGGCGGCGTGATCATGAAACTCGTCGACGACGCCGCGGGCGCCGTGGCGGGGCGCCACTCCGGCGGGCCCGCCGTGACCGCCTCGATGGACGAGATGGCCTTCCTCGAACCGGTCAGGATCGGCGACCTCGTCCATGTGCGCGCCCAGGTCAACTGGACCGGCCGCTCCTCGATGGAGGTCGGCGTCCGGGTCCTGGCCGAGCGCTGGAACGAGTCCAGCCCGGCCCAGCAGGTCGGCTCCGCCTACCTGGTCTTCGCCGCCGTCGACGAGCAGGGCAAGCCGCGGCGGGTGCCGCAGGTGATCCCGGAGACCGAGCGCGACAAGCGCCGCTACCAGGAGGCGCAGATCCGCCGGACGCACCGGCTCGCCCGGCGCCGCGCGATCATGGAGCTGCGCGAACGGCGCGCCGCGGAAGGACTCGACGACGCATAACGGCGGCCGCCGGCCCGCCGAGCAGCGCCAGCCCCGCGCCGAGGGCGCTGCCGGCCGCCGCGCAGAGCACATCGTCGACGTCGGCGACCCGCCCGGCCCGCATCAGCAGCTGCGCCGTCTCGACGGCCAGGCACAGCCCCACGCCCAGCAGGAACGCCGCGGCGGCCGTGGTGCGCGGCAGCGCGAACCGCAGCAGCAGCGCTCCGGGCACGAACAGCGCGGCCTGGGCGAGCTGCCGCCGCACCAGCATCGACAGCTCCCCGGGCTCCAGCTGGGCGCCCAGATCGAACAGCCCCTCACCGGGGCGCCACCACACCGTCGCGTCCGCGGAGCCGACCGGCTGGGCCGGCGCGAGCGACGCCATCAGCAGCAGCAACAGCCAGCAGGACAGCAGCACCCGGGCCGTGGTGCGCGGCGCGGCGCCGCCGGGCGCGTGCGCCGTCCACAGGGCGAGCGCCACGGCCAGCGCCAGCGCCAGGGCCAGGAAGAGGGTCACCGTCGTGGGGGTGACGCCCAGTACGACCTGCCACACGATGCGCTCCTCTCTCAGGACACCCGGAACGTCCAGAGCGTCCGGGACGTCAGCTGCAGCTCCACTTCGTGACGTAGACCGTCTCGCCCCGCTCCATGACGCCCCGGATGCACTCGTCCGCGAGCATCTCCACCCGGCCGCCGAGCGCCACCGCGCCGCCCTGCGTCCGCCGGGTGCCGAACCACCCGGGGAAGGCCGTGATCCGGTCGTTCTTGCGCTGGTAGCCGAGCCGCACGAGGAGCTCGTCCGGCCCGGACGCCGCCCCGAGCCGCCGGTAGCTCACGGTGTACATGCCGTCGGCCCCCACCGGGCCGCGCAGGCACAGCCGGCCGCGCACCAGCTCCCCGCAGCCGGTCGGCGAGACGGGCGCGGGCGGTGCGGCGGCGACGGCCGCCACCACGCACAGCGCCGCGACGGCCCCCGCGATCCGGCGGGCGTCACGGCGGGCCTCCGGGCGCCGCACGGGCGGCCTGGGCGCGGTCCGGCGCGGCGCGGGCACACTCATGCCGCGGCCCCGCTCCGCCCGGCGCCGCCCGCGCGCGGCGCGCCCCCGCCGCCCGTGAGCCCGCCGTGCCCGCTCATGGGCACACCGCTTCGTCGCCGGTGATCGCCGCGACTTCGCCCGGCTGCTGCGACGGTTCCTCGGCCCGCACCCGCCGCACCGCCTGCGGGTCCCGGCCGACCGTCACCCGCATCACCGGTCCCCGCCCGACCGCCGGGCGCAGCTCGGCGCCCGGCAGCGCGGCCGACAGCGAGCGGGCCGAGCGGTCCCAGCGCGGGTCGAAGGCGATGACCGTACGGGGCGCCCTGCCGAGCGGGGAGGCGCCCGGGACGCCGGTGGTGGCGAAGCCGGTGGCCCGCAGGTCCCTGGCCACCGCGGCGTCCTGGCCGGCCGGCGCGTTGCCGTCGTCGACCTGCACCTGGATCTGCCCCGGCGGTACGTCCACGACCCTGGCCCGCGGCCCGGTGCGGTCCCGGTGCGCCGCGAGCGGCTTGTCCTCGCGGATCGCCTGGAAGAGCCGCGGCGCCCGCACCGGATCCCACCGCACGGTCGAGCCGACGCCCGGCACCGGCTGGGCCACATTGGCCAGCGGCACCGAGGTGAACTCCGAGGACGAGGGGGTGAAGCCGCGCATCGCCTGCCCGAGGTCGACCAGGTCGTTCGCCCCGAAACCCGAGTCGGCCCGGACGGACCCCAGCACCGTGTCGGCGACATCCCGGAAACGGATCGGATTCATCAGCACTCCGGAGGAGGTGATCTTGTGGATGAGGGCGGCCAGGAAGCGCTGCTGGCGCTGCATCCGGCCCAGGTCGGCGGAGCCGTCGACATGCCGCGAGCGCACGTACTGCAGCGCCTGGCCGCCGTCCAGCCGCGACTTGCCGACCGGCAGGTCCAGGCCGGTGTAGCTGTCGCGCAGCGGCCGCACGGAGCAGATCTCCACCCCGCCGACCGCGTCCACGCTGCGCATGAAGCTGGTGAAGTCGACCTCCAGGTAGTGGTCGATGTGCACCCCCGTCATGTGCTCGACGGTCCGCACGGTGAGGCTGGGGCCGCCCTCGGCGTAGGCCGCGTTCAGCTTGATGGCGTGCTGGGCGCGCGGCCGGCCGGTGACCGCGTCGGTGTGCGCGGGGACCTCGGCGTAGGAGTCGCGGGGGAGGCTGACCACGCTCGCGCGGTCCCGGTCGGCGGAGAGGTGCACCAGCATCAGGGTGTCGGTGCAGTGGCAGGGCGCGCCGCCCAGGTGGTACTTCCGCTTTTCGGCGGGGCCGAGCCGCTCGCGCCCGTCCGTGCCGACGACCAGGAAGTTCAGCCCGTCGCCGCCGCCGGGCCGGTTGCTCATGCCCCCGAAGGCGTCCACCCGGCCGATCCCGTTCTCCACGCCGGTGACCACGGCGTGCCCGACGCCGCTCGCGGCCAGCAGCAGCACGGACGTGACGGCGCCGATCCGCAGCCCCCAGCGCGTGCCCGGCGGGCGCCGGCGCGGGCTCGGCCGGGCGGCCCGGCGCCTGGCCGGACGGGAGGAGCGGAACGGCGCGGTCACGGGGGACACCTCCGCGGCTGGACGGGCGTGCTCGGTGCCCGGCGGGGGAGCGGGGCAGGGCGGGACAGGGGAAAAGTCAGGGCATATCCGGCGACGACACCGTAGGTCCATATGATCGGATGCAAAGCGCCACACGCCGGTCGCCCGCCGTCCGGCCACCCGGCTGCGTCCGACGCGGTCCCCCATTCGCGGTAACGTGAGGCGCGATACTGCAGTCTCCCGGCTGGCGCTGCCGTCGCTGGCGGCTCCGCCGCGGGCCGTCCCCCCGAGGAACCATGCCCCAGCAGCAGCCCCCGGCCGTCTCCGTGATCATGCCGGTGCTCAACGAAGAACGTCACCTGCGCAATGCGGTCCGGCACATCCTGGAGCAGGAGTACGCCGGTGAGATGGAGGTGGTGATCGCCCTCGGCCCGTCCGCGGACCGTACGGACGAGATCGCCGCCGAGCTCGTCGCCGAGGACGCCCGGGTGCACACCGTGCCGAACCCCACCGGCCGCACCCCCGCCGCGCTGAACGCCGCGATCAAGGCGTCCCGGCACCCGATCGTGGTCCGCGTCGACGGCCACGGCATGCTCTCGCCGAACTACATCGCCACCGCCGTGCGCCTCCTGGAGGAGACCGGCGCCGCGAACGTCGGCGGCATCATGCACGCCGAGGGCGAGAACGCCTGGGAGGACGCCGTCGCCGCCGCGATGACCTCCAGGATCGGCGTGGGCAACGCCGCCTTCCACACGGGCGGGCAGGCCGGCCCCGCCGAGACCGTCTACCTCGGCGTCTTCCGCCGCGAGGCGCTGGAGCAGCAGGGCGGCTACAACGAGGAGTTCATCCGCGCCCAGGACTGGGAGCTGAACTTCCGCATCCGTGAGGCCGGCGGGCAGATCTGGTTCTCGCCCGAGCTGCGGGTGCAGTACCGCCCGCGGCCGAGCGTCAAGGCGCTGGCCAAGCAGTACAAGGACTACGGCAAGTGGCGCCACGTCGTGGCCCGTTACCACGCCGGGTCGATCAACCTGCGCTACCTCGCGCCGCCGACCGCGGTGTGCGCCATCGCGGCGGGCCTGGTGGTCGGCGCCGCCGTCACCCCCTGGGGCCTGGTGGTCCCGGCCGGCTACCTCGCGGCCATCGCGGCGGGGTCGGTGCCGGCCGGCAAGGGCCTGTCGCTCAAGGCGCGCGCCCAGATCCCCCTCGCCCTGGCCACCATGCACATGGCCTGGGGCGCCGGCTTCCTGACCAGCCCCCGCTCCCTCGCCAGGCGGGTCATCGCCAGCCGCCGCCCGGCGGTCCTGGCCCCGGCGGGCGGGGGCGAGTAGGACGGCCTCGCGTGGGGGCCGGCCGGCTTCCCGCGCCGGGCGCCGAGCGGCCTGACCCCCTGCCGTCCGCCGGAACCTCCCCTCCTCACCCGCCCACCCCCCGAAGGGGGGTGGGCGGCGGGGAAAAACCAACAGGGGCGGGCAAAGCGGCACAAGCCGCCCGCCGCCCCAGGGGACGCCGCCGAGGAGGCGCCGCCCCAGAGGACGCCGCCCAGGAGACGCCGCCCCAAGAAGCGCGGCCCAAGGAGACAACCCCCAAGGGCCGCCCGCCCAGGAGCGCCTTCCCAGGGCCCCCGCCCTAGAACGTGTACTGCGGATTCACCTTCATGCAGGCCTTGGAGTCCTCGCCGTTGAGGGCGTCCGCGCTGTCCGGGGCCTTGTCGGCGCCCTTGTCGGCGCCGGCCTTCTCCGGGTACGCGGTGCCGTTGCGCCAGTCGTTGCCGATCACCAGCCGCATCCCGGTGGCCGAACTGGACTCCCGTACCGCGCTCTTGGGCAGCCCGAGGGCCTTCGCCAGCGCCAGGGCATCGCCCCGCTGCCCCTTGTCCCGGTAGGTGAGGGTGGTGTCGGCCTGGGTGGTGAGCGCGGTGTCGGTGGCCGCCGCGGCGTATCCGAGGCCGGCCAGCCGCTGCTGGACGACCGCGGCGCGGCCGGAGACCGGGCCGTTGACCGTGCTGTTGGTGCCGTTCTGCACCACCACCTTCAGCGCGCCCTTGGGCGTCGACGGCTTCGGGTCCGGCGCGGCCTTCTTCTTCTTGTCCTTGCCGTCCAGCGCGGTGTCGTTGCGCAGCATCCCGAAGGTCGCCTCCGCGTCGCCCGGCTTGGGCATGACGTACGACTCGTCGGGGCTGTACTGCCAGGGCATGGTGACCATCGTGATGCGCTTGGTCGGCACCCGGTTGAGGTCGCCGCCGAGGTCGTAGAGCTTCTTGACGGTGTCGAGGCCGTCGTCGACGGTCAGCGCCTTGGTCGCGGCCTCCGCCAGGTCCCGCAGCTTTCCCGGGTCGGTGAGCTTGGTGCCCTTCTTCAGCTGACGGACCATCGAGTTCATGTACATGTGCTGGGCCTTGGCCCGGCCGATGTCGGTGTTGTCCTCGAAGCCGTAGCGGGTGCGCAGCCACTGCAGGGCCTGGACGCCCTTGACCGAGTGGGTGCCCTTGGTGAGCTTCAGCCCGCTGCCGTGGCCCTTGCTGTCGTGCGAGTAGACGTTGTTGTCGACGCAGACCGGGACGCCGCCGATGGCGTCGGCCATGTCCACCACTCCGGAGAAGTCGACCATCATGAAGTGGTCGATGTAGATGCCGGTCAGCTCCTGCCAGGTGGCGAGCGTGCAGCCCGGACCGCCGTGCTGGAGCGACTGGTTGATGGCCGCGGAGGTCTGCCGGTAGACCTGGTGCGTCTTCGGGTCGGTGCACTGCGGGATCGTCACCCGGGTGTCCCGGGGGATGGAGATCACCGACATGTTGCTGCGGTCCGCCGAGACGTGCAGCAGCATCTGCACATCGGCGAGCGGCTTGCGGTCCGCGTCCTGCCGGGCGCCGCCGAGCTTGATGTTCTCCTTGCTGTTCCGGCCGTCCGAGCCGAGCAGCAGGATGTTCAGCGGGCTCTGCCCGAAGGCGTTGGGGTCCGGCTTCTTCAGGCCGTCCCCGGCCAGGGAGCGCGGGGCCTTGCGGAGGTTCGCGTTCAGGTGCTCGTAGTACCAGTACCCGGCGCCCGCGCCGCCCACTATCAGGACGGTGAGGGTGAGGGCGGTCCAGCGCAGCACCTTGCGGCCCTTGCCGCGGCGCGGCTCGTCCGCCGTGCGGCGGACGGTGCCCTCGGCGGGGCCGTCCCCGTCACCGGCGGCGACGCCGCCCCCCGTGGGGGGCGGCGTCCAGCCGGGTGCGTCCGGCGGCAGTTCCTTGTTCTCGTAGAGCCCGTCGTCCCAGCCCAGCTCCTCCGCGTCCGGCTGGCGCCGTCGGCGCGATCGGTCACCGCGCACACTGCTCTGCCGCATTGGGCCCTCTCCCCGTTGTCTTTCCGATGGTGCGCTCGGCGCCTCGGCGGGGCGGCCGGATCCCGCTCAGGTCACTTCGCGCAGACGTTCTTGTCATCCGCATTGACGTTCTGCACGCCGTCCGGGGTTTCGGTCGGCGCGTCGATCGGCGTGCCCGGTGCCTTGAAGTCCTTGCCGAGCGTGAGCTTCATCGGGACCCGGTCCCCGGCGTTGTGCGACGACTTCTTCAGCGCCTTCTTGGGCAGCCCCATCCAGTCGGCCAGGGTGGCGGCCTGGTCGGCCTGGTTGGGCGCGTACTCCAGGCGGGTGGTGGCCAGCTTCGCCGGGGCGTTGCCGGCGTTGGTGGAGAGCTTGGCGGCCTTGCTGTTCTGCAGCCAGTCCACGGTCTCCTGCGCCGAACCGATCGGCCCGCCGCCGTTGGTGACGTCGACCCGCACCTGCTCGGGCGGGGCCTTCTTCACCGGCGCGGACTTCTTGCCCTTCTTGCCCTTGGCCAGGGCGTGGTCGGCCCGGACCATCGCGAACAGCGGGTCCGCGGCGGTCTTGTTGAGGATGACGGTCGCCGGGTCGTCGGGGTTGTCCAGCACCGGGACCGTGGCGAAGGTGACCTTGTCGATGTCGACCTTCTTGAGGTCGGTGCCGAAGTCCAGCAGCTTGTTCGCGGTGCCGATGCCGGTGTCGACGGTGAGTGCCCTGGTCGCCGCCTGGCTGACGTCGTAAAGCTTGCCGGGGCTGCTGAAGGCGCTGGACTTCAGCTTGCGGATCAGCGAACTGAGGAACTGCTGCTGCATCTTGATCCGGTCGAGGTCGCTGCCGAATCCGATGGCGTGCCGGGTGCGGACGAAGGCCAGCGCCTGCTCGCCCTTGACGATGTGCCGGCCGGCCTTCAACTTCAGGTGCGACTTGGGGTCGTTGAGGTCCTTGCCGGCGCACACCTCGACGCCGTCGACCGCGGTGGACAGCTCCTTGACCGCGTTGAAGTCGGCCATCATGAAGTGATTTATCTTCAGGCCGGTCAGCTTCTCGACGGTGCGCCAGGTGCAGCCGGGGTCGCGCCCCTCCTGGCCCAGGCTGGTGTTGAAGCGCACCCCGTGCTCGCCGGGGATGTTCTTCGTCGAGCCGTCCTTCTGCTTCGTGGGGCAGGTCGGGATGTCGGTGATCATGTCGCGCGGGATGCTCAGCGCGGTGGCGTTCGTCCGGTCCTTGGAGATGTGCATCAGGATCGTGGTGTCCGCGTGGCCCACGCTGCCGGCGTCGCCGTAGCCGGAGTTGCCCTTCCCGGAGCGGGCGTCCGTCCCGATGATGAGGACGTTGACCGGGCCGCTGGAGACCGCGTCGTTCTCCACGCCGACGTCGACCTTGGAGATGTTGCCGTTCAGCTGCTGGTAGAGGTAGAACGCGCCGCCGCAGCCCGCGACGAGCACGAAGCCCACCACACCGGCCGTCCAGTACAGCGCCTTCTTCTTCCCGGACGTCTTCGGCTTGCGCTTGCGGCGGCTCGCCGAGCCCGCGGCCGCCGCTGCCGAACCGGCGCGGCCGCCGGCCGACCGCCGGGCCGCCCGCCCGCCGCCGGAGCGCTCGTCGGAATCGGCGTCCTCGTCCCGGCGGCCGCGCTGGGTCGGCAGCGGCCGGGTGTCGGTGTCGCCGCCCGACCTGGCACGTCTGGAGCCGGCCGCCTTGCGGTCGGCGGGCCGAGCGGCGTCTTGACCGGCAGGGTCAAGCCGCAGCTCGTAGTTGCCGGTGTTCGGGTCGAACACCCACTGATCGGCGGGATCGACGTTGTTGTCGCCCGCCCGCCCACGGCCTTGCGCGTCCACGGTGCCTTGAGTCCTCCGTCGGTGCCACGCGGCGCCATCCCCTCAAGGCGCTCGGGTCGGTCGATCGTGCATTGCTCTGGTCATCGGTCGGCTCGTGCGGCGACCGGATCGCTCACACTATCCGCCCAGTTCAGCGCCCCGCGACGCTCGTGACAAATTCCACTTGCCTACAACTGGGCAATCCGCCCAATCCATTCGAGTCGCAGCCGCACTTTGCGGCATCTTTATTCGCAGAGCCCGTGTTCCGCCGTCGTCCGGGGAAAGGACGGGGCCGGACTCGGCGGCGGCGAGGGTGCTCCGCGAGCCCGTCCGGCCACGGTCGCGCCGCCCGCGCGGACCGGCTTCTCCCCGGTGCCGTGCGGGGGTTTCACGGTCACCGGAAGATCGTTGTGCAGCTGCGCGAAGAGCCGTCCGGCGTCCGGCTGGACCAGCTCGTCGCGATTGGGATCGTAGCGGTACTCCCGGCGCGGCACGGTCATGAACTGGACCCGGCCGGTGGGAATGCCGCGGGTGCTGCGCACCAATTCGTACAGCCCCTTCAGGGATGCCAGCGCGGTGTCCGTGATCAGTGAACTCGTCGCGGCATCCAACACCGGATACAGCCGGGCCGGATTGAGCAGGACACCATTGCTCTGCACTTTCTTCACGAGAGCCCCAAGAAACTCTTGTTGCCTCTGCATACGCTGGGTGTCACTTCCGTTGCCCAGGCTCTTGCGGGCCCGTACGTAGCCGAGCGCGGCCTCGCCGTGCAGGGTCTGCCGGCCCGCGGGCAGGCTGAGCCGCGCCGCGGGGTCGTGGATCGGCCGGGGCAGGCAGAGCTCGACGCCGCCGACCGCGTCCACCATCTTCGTGAAGCCGACGAAGTCGATGATCAGGTAGTGGTCGATGCGGATGCCGGTCAGCTTCTCGACCGTGCGGATCATGCAGGCCACGCCGCCGACCGCGAACGCCCCGTTGAACTGGGTCGTGCTCGGCGGGGTCTCCGTGCCGTCCGGGCGCTTGCAGTGCGGCACGTCCACCATCAGGTCGCGCGGAATGCTCACCGCGGTCGCGCTCTTCCGGTCCGCCGCCAGGTGCAGCAGCATCGTGGTGTCCGAGCGCTGGCCGTCGTCGCGGCCGTAGCGGCGGTTGTCGCCGTGCCGGCTGTCGGAGCCGATCAGCAGGACGTTCACGGCGTTCGGCGGGCCCGCCGGGGGCCGCTCGGACTCCCACTTCCGCAGCTCCTTCTCGGTGGCGCTGTCGGTGCGGATGTTGCTGTCGAGCTTGGCGTACACCGCCCAGCCCGCCCCGGCCCCGGCCAGCATCACGCCGACCACCCCGAGCGCGGCCCAGTGCCGCCACCGCCTGCCGTGCGACGGCCCGCGCGGCGGCCCCGGCCGGTCCGGTCCCGGCCCCGTGGCCGGGCGCTCGTCCCAGCCGGCGAACCGGGGAGGCTCGGGGGAATCGGTCACCTGTGCGTCCATCCCTCATGGAGTCGGCGTCGCGCCCGCACGAGGGCCCGGACGGAACAAGAGACGGACGAACCCCGCGCATGGTTGTACGTACTCAAGATCCTGGACCGAAACGGGCGAACCGGCCCGCCACGGGGCACCACCGGTCCGCCGGACGGGGGAGCGCCGCTCAGTGCGGCGCCGTCGCCCGGTAGGTGATCTTCTCGCTGCTCTCCCGGGCGGCCGCGGCATCGGCGTCCAGCCGGTCCGGGTGGCGGCACAGCACCACCGAGCCGCCGGCCGCCAGCGGGGCGTAGAGCCCGTACGACAGGCCCTGCCAGGTGTCGTACGCCAGCCCCGACAGCACCCGCGGCGCCTCGGGCATCCCGGCCGCCGCCGCGTCGGCCAGCGCGCGCGCCCCGATGCCGGCGCCGGTCAGCTCCTCGCCGCCCACCACCAGGGCCGCGGCCCCCGGGTCCACCGGCACGAACGGCGCGAACCGGTCGCCCTGGCCCGGCGCCTCCACGGCGAAGTCCGCGAAGCCCGCCGGCGGCTGCGGGAAACGGCCGCCCAGCGGGCGCAGCGCCAGCGCCACCCGCTCCCCGGAGCAGGCCCGCGCCGCGTCGAGCCGGTCGGGCCCGGCGACGACGACGTCGGCGGCGGCCGGATCGCCGTCCACCTCCGCGACCACGCCCACCGACGAGCAGGCCAGCAGCCAGACCGCGGTCTGCCAGTGGGCGGGCAGCAGCAGCGCGAGCCGGTCGCCCGGTCCGGCGGCCAGATCGCCCTGGAGGTAGTTGGCGGTCTTGGCCACCCAATTGGCGAAGGTCGCGACGGACAGTTCCACGCGCTCGCCGGTGGCGTCGTCGTAGAAGGTCACCAGCGGGCGGGCCGGGTCCGCGGCGAGCGCGGAACTCAGCAGGTCGGCGGGGGTGCGATCGGTGGCGTTCATCGCGGCCAGGGTACGCGCGGCGGCGGCCGGCGGCCGGTCGGGCGCAGCGCCGGGGGCCACCGGATCGGCCGATGCCCCGTCAGATCACCATTGGCGCGTTCGGCCCGGACATGTCCAGGATTTTCTTCATGCGCCCTTTTCTCGTGACCTGTCTCGGCGCCGTGTGCACCGCCGCCCTCGGCCTGTCCCTCGGGCCGGCGGCCGGTGCGCATGCCGTCCCCGCCGTCCCGGCCGCAGCGCCGCGCGCCACGAGCACCCCCGATCTGCCCGGCAGCACCCAGTCCCTGCCGGTGCCGACGCCCGGCGCGGCCGCCCCGGACGTCACCGACCGCGACTCCGCGACGGCCTCCGCGCCCGGGACGCTCGGCCTGCCGGCCCGCACCGTGCACCCGTTCTCCCTCCTCGGGGTGGTCTGGGACGACGCCGCCGCCGCGCTGCACGGCCGGGTCCAGGTCCGCACCCGCGCCACCGGCACCACCCGCTGGTCCGACTGGCAGGACATCCAGGTCCACAACGACGACGCCCCCGACCCCGGCTCCGCCGACCGGCGCGGCGCCGTCCGGGGCAGCACCGCTCCCTTGTGGGTCGGCGACTCCGACGCCGTCCAACTGCGGATCACCCCCGAGGCCGCCGACCGCGCACGGGCCACCGTCCCGGCCGGGCTGCGCCTCGAACTCGTCGACCCCGGCCGGACCCCGCGTTCCCTGCGCGCGGCGCCCGCCGACCCGCCGGCCCCGGTCGGCACCGGCGCGGCCGCGGCCTCCGCAGCCAACGCCCTGCTCGCCCCGCTCGGCGCCACCGAGATCCCGGCCCTCGACCGGGGCGCCTCCCTGGCCGACATCACCGCGGCCGGCCTGCTGTCCCCGTCCCGCGCCTACGTCGGGGCCCGCCCCCGGATCGTCACCCGGGCCGGCTGGGGCGCCGACGAGGAACTGCGGGAGAGCGCCTTCACCTACACCCACACCGTCCGCGCCGCCTTCGTCCACCACAGCGGCTCCGGCAACGACTACGACTGCGACGAGGCCCCGGCGATGATCCGCGCCATGTACCGCTTCCACGTCAAGAGCAACGGCTGGCGGGACATCGGCTACAACTTCCTCATCGACAAGTGCGGCACGATCTACGAGGGCCGGGCGGGCGGCGTCGCCAAGCCCGTCATGGGCGCCCACACCCTCGGCTTCAACGGCGACAGCACCGGCATCGCCGTCCTCGGCACCTTCACCGACACCGAGCCGCCGCGGCGTGCCGTCGACGCCATCGCCCGGCTGACGGCCTGGAAGCTCGGCCTCTACGGCGTCGATCCGCGCAAGATGACGAAGCTGCTGTCCGCCGGCGGCAACCGCTTCCCCAAGGGCGCCAAGGTCCCGCTGCACGTCATTTCCGGCCACCGCGACGGCTTCACCACCGACTGCCCCGGTCTGTACCTCTACAACAAGCTCGGCGCCACGCGGGTCGCCGCCGCCGAGCTCCAGGGCCGCTGACCGCTGCGGCGAATCGGGTGGTCATGCGCGGTTTTGCGGGCGTTCGGCAGGGTGCGGGGTGCCGGATCCACTGAACCGTCGCCGCCGTTGACGCGTCCTCACGACCACGACGCCCGCCCCCGGCCCGGCGCCGCCCCGTGGCCTGAACAGCACGGGGCCGGTTCCACCGCCGGGGGCGTCCGGATGTCCTGTCTGCCTACACTGGTCCGCCGATCGGCCGACCCAGCAGGAAGCAGAGAAGACACCGTGAGCGTCGCACGCGCAGCCGACCGGCCGCGGTCGACGACGAAGCCGCACCGCTGCGCTGCGCGGGCGGAGAAGCGAACAGACAGAGGGCACAGTGACTGAAGCGATCCTCCTGGTCGGCGGCAAGGGCACCCGGCTGCGCCCGTTGACGGTGCGCACGCCCAAGCCCATGGTCCCCGCCGCCGGCGTGCCGTTCCTCACCCACCAGCTGGCCCGCGCCCGGGCCGCCGGTGTGGAGCACATCGTCCTCGCCACCTCCTACCTCGCCGAGGTCTTCGAGCCGTACTTCGGCGACGGGTCGGCGCTGGGCCTGCACCTGGAGTACGTCACCGAGCACGAGCCGCTGGGCACCGGCGGCGCCATCCGCAACGTCGCCGAGCGGCTGCACTCCGGCCCCGACGACCCGGTCCTGATCTTCAACGGCGACATCCTCACCGGCCTGGACATCCCGGCCCTGGTCGACACCCACCGCACCGCCGGCGCCGACGTCTCCCTGCACCTCACCCGGGTCGAGGACCCGCGCGCGTTCGGCCTGGTGCCCACCGACGGCACCGGCAGGGTCACCGCCTTCCTGGAGAAGCCGCAGACCCCCGAGGAGATCGTCACCGACCAGATCAACGCGGGCGCCTACGTCTTCAACCGCTCGGTCATCGACACCATCCCGGCCGGCCGCCCGGTCTCCGTCGAGCGCGAGACCTTCCCCGGCCTGCTCGCCGAGGGCGCCCACCTCCAGGGCATGGTCGACTCCACGTACTGGCTGGACCTCGGCACCCCGCAGGCCTTCGTCCGCGGCTCCGCCGACCTGGTCCTGGGCCGCGCCCCGTCCCCGGCGGTGCCCGGCCGGCGCGGGGAGCGCCTGGTCCTGGAGAGCGCCGAGGTCGCCGGTGACGCCAAGCTCAGCGGCGGCACCGTCGTCGGGTCACGCGCCGTCATCGGCGCCGGCGCCCGGATCGACGGCAGCGCGGTCCTCGACGGCGCGGTCGTCGAGGAGGGCGCGGAGATCCGCGATGCGCTGATCGGCGCCGGCGCGCGCATCGGGGCCCGGACGGTCCTGGACGGCGCGGTCATCGGCGACGGCGCGCGGATCGGCGCCGACAACGAGCTGCGCGGCGGCATCCGCATCTGGTGCGACGCCGACATCCCGGCCGGATCGGTGCGCTTCTCCTCCGACCAGTAGGCCGGTCACCGGGCCCGGACGGCCGTTGTCCACAGGCCCCGCACCGCCCCGGCCGCATCGCCTAACCTGGCCGCATGCCCGCCCGCACCTGGCGTCCGCCCGGCCCGTTCGACCTGCACCGCACCCTGGGCGTGCTGCAGCGCGGGCCCGGCGACCCCGCGTTCGCGGTGCGCGGCGGCGAAGTGTGGCGCGCCTGCCGTACGCCCCAGGGGCCCGGCACGCTGCGCCTCGCCGCCCGCCCGTCCGCCGGGGGCGTGGAGGCCGAGGCGTGGGGGCCGGGCGCCGACTGGCTGCTGGACCACCTGCCGGGCCTGCTGGGGGAGTTCGACGAGCCCGCGGAGTTCACCGCCCGGCACCGCGTCGTCCATGAGGCCCGCCGCCGCCACCCCGGCGTCCGGCTCGCGCGCACCGGCCTGGTCCTGGAGTCGCTGATCCCCTCGATCCTGGAGCAGAAGGTCACCAGCGACGAGGCGTACCGCGCCTGGCGCCTCCTGCTGTGGCGGCACGGCGAGGCCGCCCCCGGCCCCGGGGAGCGGCTGCGGGTGATGCCCGACCCGCGCGGCTGGGCCCTGATCCCCTCCTGGGAGTGGCACCGCGCGGGCGTCGACGCCAAGCGCTCGGACACGATCCTGCGCGCGGTGCGGGCCGCCCGCCGGATGGAGGAGGCCGCGCGGATGGACCTCGCGGACGCCACCCGGCGGCTCACGGCCCTGCCCGGCATCGGCCCGTGGACGGCCGCCGAGACCCTCCAGCGCACCCTGGGCGCACCGGACGCGATCACGGTCGGCGATCTCCACCTGCCGAAGATCATCGGCTATGCCCTCACCGGCCGCCGCGGCACCACCGACGAGGAGATGCTCGCACTCCTCGCCCCCTACGAGGGCCAGCGGCACCGCGCGGCCCGGCTGATCCTGCTGTCCGGCCGCGTCCCGCCGCGGCGCGCCCCGCGGTTCCCCGTGGGGGACATCGCCCGCCTCTGACCCCGGGGCACAGCCGCAGGTCAGCGCACGACGATGAAGTCGTCGGCGGGCCGCGGGGGACGGGGCGCCGGCGCCGCCGCCGGATGCCCGACGGCCACCGCCCCCATCGGCTCCCAGTTCTCCGGGAGCCCGAGCACCTCGCGGACCACGTCCCGGCAGAACATCGTCGACGAGACCCAGGCGGAGCCCAGGCGCTCGCCGGCCAGTGCGACCAGGAAGTTCTGGATGCCCGCGCCGTGGGCCACCACGAACATCTCCCGCTCCGCCGCGCCGCGCCGGGCGTCGGGGTAGTCGTGCGCGCCGTCGGTCACCATGCACGGCACCGCCAGATACGGCGCGTTGCGCAGCACGTCGCCGCGCCGCACCCGCTGGGCGATGGACTCCTCCGTCCTGCCGTCCGCGCGCAGATCCGCGATCCAGGCGTCCCGCATCGCGTCCAGCAGCCGCTCACGCGCCGGCGCCGACTCCAGCAGGACGAACCGCCAGGGCGTGGTGTGGTGCGGCGCCGGGGCGGTGAGCGCCGCCGCCACCGCCCGCCGGACCGCCCCCGGGTCGACCGGCGCGTCACCGAAGGCGCGGACCGTGCGCCGCCCCGTCACCGCCTCGCGCACCGCCTCCGAGGTGCCCAGCCGGAACATGTCGTCCTCGGCGCCGCGCACCATGGCCCGCGCCCCGGCACCGTCGCCGGTCTCCTCGACGACATGGGGGAGGCCGCGCACCACCGCGACCGGCAGCCCGGCGGCCTTGCCCTTCACCAGGTCGCCCGCCGCGGCCAGTTCGTCGGCGGTGGCCACCACCGTCGCGCTGAGCGGATTGCCGTACGCGTCGGTGCCGCCGCGCAGGTCGTCCAGCACCCGTACCCCGGCGGCCCCGATGGCGACGTCGGTGAGACCGGTGCGCCACGGCCGCCCGGAGGTGTCGCTGATGACGACGCCGACATCGACGCCGAGTTCGGTGCGCAGGCCCGCCCGCAGGGCGCGGGCCGAGGCGTCCGGGTCCTCCGGCAGCAACAGCACCGTGCCCGAGGGGGTGTTGGAGGCGTCCACCCCGGCCGCGGCCATCACCAGGCCCTGCCGGTTCTGCACGATCCGCAGGGTGCCGCGCCGGGCCACCACCCGCACCGTCTCCGCGTCGATCGCCGCCTCGCGGTCGGCGGCCTCGACCACCCGCCCCTCGGCCTTGCTGACGATCTTCGAGGTCACCAACAGCACGTCACCGTCGGCGAGTTGGGGCATTCCCTCAGCCGTGGCCGCCGCGGCGACCAGCTTGACGAGGTCGTCGCCGGGCCGTACCTCGGGCACCCCCGGCAGTGCCCACACCCGGTACCCGGGCACCCCCTCGGGGTTGTTCACGCCCGGACCTCCTCGGCCATGGCCAGCGCCTCGCGCACCATCGCGGCCGTGGCGTCCAGGTCGGTCATCATCAGCGGCACGGCCCGGCAGCGGATCCCCGCCGCCTCGACCTCGGCCACCGCGCCGTCGTCCACGCAGTCCACCAGCCAGCCGTCCAGCAGCCCGGAGCCGTAGTGGCGGGCGACGGCCGCCGCGGTCGCCTCCACGCCCACCGCCGCCAGCACCTTGTCGGCCATCCCGCGCACGGGGGCGTCGCCGACGATCGGCGAGAGCCCGATCACCGGCACCCCGGCGTCCGCGATGGCCTCCCGGATACCCGGCACCGCCAGGATCGTCCCGATGCTGACGACCGGGTTGGACGGCGGGAACAGCACCACGTCCGCCGCGGCGATGGCCTCCAGCACACCCGGTGCGGGCTTGGCCTGGTCCGCGCCGACCGGCACCACGGCGTGCGCGGGCACCGAGGCGCGCAGCCGCACCCAGTACTCCTGGAAGTGGACCGCCTTGCGCTCGCCGGCCCCCGCGGCGGAGTCGCTGTCCGGCTCCGTGATCGCGACATGGGTCTCGACCCGGTCGTCGGACATCGGCAGCAGCCGCACGCCGGGCTTCCAGCGCGCGCAGAGCGCCTCGGTGACGGCGCTGAGCGGATATCCGGCGCCGAGCATCTGCGTCCGCACGATGTGGGTGGCGAAGTCCCGGTCGCCGAGCCCGAACCACTCGGGGCCGACGCCGTAGGCGGCCAGCTCCTCCTTGACCCGGAAGGTCTCGTCGGTGCGGCCCCAGCCCTGCTCCTCGTTGATGCCGCCGCCGAGGGTGTACATCACGGTGTCGAGGTCGGGGCACACCTTCAGCCCGAACAGATGGATGTCGTCACCGGTGTTGCCGATGACGGTGACGTCCGCGTCCGGAGCCGCTGCCTTCAGTCCCCGCAGAAAGCGGGCGCCGCCGATACCGCCGGCCAGAACCACGATTCGCATGGCCCCAGCATGGCAGGGGCCCGCGCCACCGTGTCAGGGGGCCAGTACCTCGGACGGGGCGGCCGCGCCCCCGGAGGAAGCGGCCTGACTGGGGTGCATCGGCATGTCGGTCAGGCCGGGGAAGTAGATGTGCAGGCTGACCGCCGGGGCCAGCGCGTCGTTGACGACCTCGTGGACGTAGCCGGGGGCGAACACCCGCTGGGCGCCGGCCGCGAGCGCGCGGGGGCCGGTCGCGGTGTGCTCGGTCAACTCGCCCTCCAGGACGGTCAGCACACCCGAGGACGCCCCGTGGTCGTGCCGCCCGCTGCCCTGGCCCGGCACCCAGCTCAGCAGCCACACCTCGTAGCCGACCGTGGCCTGGGGGACGGTGCGCAGCCGGTGGTACCAGCGCGTGGTGGTGTCGTAGCGGACGAGCGGCGCCCAGGCGGCGCGGTCGGCGGCGATGGAGCGGGCCAGCCCGGCGAATCCGGCGACGGTGGCCGGGTGGGCGGGGACGGGCGGCAGCAGGTGGGGGAGGGCGAGCGGGTCGCCGGCGATCTGGACGTCGCTGTTCATGGGTTTCGGATTCCTCGGCGGAAGTGCGGGGTGACGCTGCGGGGCTGCGGCACGGCGCGGGCTCTCCCTGTGGGGGCGTGGCGCGGCGACGCGGAGCAGGGGCGCTGCGGGGTGGTGCGAGCGGAAAAGCTGGAGCTCAGTGGCTACGACAGCTGGAACAGCGACAGCGGGCCTGCGCAGCGCAGAGCGACCCGTAGGCACGGGTCAGTCGGGGCGCGCGGGTCGCTGGCATGCGGTCAAGGAGACCGGGTTCACGCGGCGATGTCAACTGCATGACTGGTTTGCCGTAAATCTTTCACCTCATCCGGTTACTCCGCCCGGAGAAAGGTTTGTGCAGTAAGCGGCGCGGAGACATCGACCGGCAACCGCACCCCCAAACGCCTTTGCGGCCCTGTGATCCGTCTGTGATCTTCCCCGCTCCGGCGCGCGAGGTGCAACGTGAACGCCGCCTGATCGCGTCTTGATGAGCAACTGAGGATGCGCCGGGCGCCGAGCCCGACGAAGTGTCCTGGTTTTAACTGATTTGAACACTTTCCGCATACGCTTGGTTCCGCCGAGTGAATAAGAGGCCCAATAGCAGATCTCGGCTTGACTGGCCCGGATCACCACACTTGTAATTTCACTCGTGTCGTTCAGCCGAAATCGATCACGGCTTGATCACGGGGACGTAAAGACAGACGAGGGGCGCACATGACCGAGCTGTTCCAGGAATTGCTGGTCGAGGAGGCGGACGAGGAGCTCGGCTGGCAGGAGCGCGCACTGTGCGCCCAGACCGACCCCGAGTCCTTCTTCCCGGAGAAGGGTGGCTCCACCCGCGAGGCCAAGAAGGTCTGTCTCGCCTGTGAAGTCCGGTCCGAATGCCTGGAGTACGCGCTCGCCAACGACGAGCGCTTCGGCATTTGGGGCGGCCTGTCCGAGCGCGAGCGGCGCCGCCTGAAGAAGGCCGCCGTCTGACGATGACAGCGCAGCCGGCCGGACCGACCGGGCGCGGCCTCAGGGGCCACGCCGCCGTACCACCTCAACTCCCCATATCCCCCTATAGCGAACACTCCGCCTCCTGCGACTCGCGCGCCGGAGGCGGACTGCTGTGTACGGACCCGGTCGGGGCACCGGCGCGAACCATTAGTGTGGGGCCCCGTCCGAGATGCGCCGCCGCCCTGCCGGGCGCGCGCGTCGCCTCGTAGTCCGTCGCAGTGTCTTCCGGGGGCGGGGGCCCAGACTTCGCCGCGGGCCTTCGAACTCCCGGGTCCGGAGGGCCCGTACCTCGATGTCCGTGCACAGCCAGCCGGCCGCTCAGGCCGCCTCATATGCAGCCGCCGCCCCAGAGTTCCCGCGGCACGTCGTCACCGCCGTGATCGTCTCCCATGACGGTGCCCGCTGGCTGCCCGACGCGCTCACCGGCCTGCTCGGCCAGGAACGCCCGGTGCAGAACGTCATCGGCGCCGACACCGGCAGCGCGGACCGCTCCGCCCAGCTGCTCGCCGAGGCCATCGGGGACCAGCGGGTGCTGCACCTCGCCCGCCGCTCCGGATTCGGCACCGCCGTCGACGAGGCCGTCCGCACGGCCCCCGAACTCACCCCCGACGACCTGCCGTATCTGCGCCGCCCCAGCGGCTGGGACCCGGTCAGCCGCACCTGGCGCGACGAGGCGTACGACATGCCGGAGTTGCCGCACGGCGAACCGGTCCAGTGGCTGTGGCTGCTGCACGACGACTGCGCGCCCGAGCCGGACGCGCTCGCCGAGCTGCTGCGGGTCGCCGACGCCAGCCCCTCGACGGTCATCGTCGGCCCCAAGCTGCGCAGCTGGTACGACCGCCGGCAACTGCTCGAAGCGGGGGTCAGCATCGCCCGCTCCGGCCGCCGTTGGACCGGCCTGGACCGCCGCGAACAGGACCAGGGCCAGCACGACCAGGTGCGCCCGGTGCTGTCCGTCTCCACCGCCGGCATGCTCATCCGCCGTGACGTCTACGAGGAGTTGGGCGGCTTCGACCGCCGGCTGCCGCTGATGCGCGACGACGTCGACCTGTGCTGGCGCGCCCAGGCCGCCGGCCACCAGGTCCTGGTCGCGCCGGACGCGATTCTGCGGCACGCCGAGGCCGCGGCCCGCGAGCGCCGCCCCATCGACTGCGTCGGCCGCTCGGTCGCCAACCCGCACCGGGTCGACAAGGCCGGCGCCGTCTACACCCTGCTCACCAACGCCCGCGGCGCGGTCCTCCCGTACGTCCTGCTGCGGCTGCTGATCGGCACCTTCCTGCGGGTCATCGCCTACCTCGTCGGCAAGGTCCCCGGCCAGGCGCTGGACGAACTCGCCGGGCTCTTCGGCACCCTGCTGCGGCCCGGCAAGATCCTCGCCGCGCGCAAGCGCAGAGGCCGCTCCGCGGTCGAGGCGAGCGAACTGCGGCCGCTCTTCCCGCCCCCGGGCGCGACCGTGCGGGCCACCTTCGAGCAGGTCGCCGGCAACCTCGCCGGGCGGGCCGCGCCCGACGTGGCCTCGGCCGGCCGGCACGGCGCGGTCGAGTCCGGGCCCGGCGGCGACGACGCCGACTTCCTGGAGGTCGAGCAGTTCGCCCGGCTCAAGCGGATCGCCCGCAAGCCCGCACCGGTGCTCTTCCTCGTCCTGCTGCTGGTCTCGCTGATCGCCTGCCGCGGACTGCTCGGTTCCGGCGCGCTGGCCGGCGGCGCCATGCTGCCCGCGCCCGGCAGCGTGTCCGACCTGTGGTCGGCGTACGCCGACAGCTGGCACGCGGTGGGGGTCGGCGACAGCGCCTCCGCGCCGCCCTACCTCGCCATCGTCGCCTTGGTGTCGAGCGTCTTCTTCGGCAGCACCGGCTTCGCCCTCACCCTGCTGCTGGTCTGCTCCGTCCCGCTGGCCGGCCTCACCGCCTACTTCGCCTCCCGCCCGCTGGTCGCCTCCCGGCTGCTGCGGGCCTGGGCGAGCATCGCGTACGCCTTCCTGCCCGCGGCCGCCGGGGCGCTGGCCGGCGGCCGGCTGGGCACCGCGGTCCTCGCCGTGCTGCTGCCGCTGATGGCGCGCGCCGCCGTCGCGGCGAGCGGACTGCGGCTGCCGGCCGGCGTCCGGCCCAGCTGGCGCGCCACCTGGGCGTACGCGCTGCTGATCACCTTCACCATGGCCTTCACCCCGGTCGTCTGGCCGATCGCGGTGCTGCTCGGCATCGGGCTGCTGGTGCTGCGCTTCCTGGATGGCAGCCGGGACCAGCTGGCCGCCTACGGGCTGCGGTTCCTGGTCGTGGTCCTCGCGCCGCTGGTCGTGCTCGCCCCGTGGTCGCTGTCGCTGCTGACGCAGCCGTCGCGCTTCTTCCAGGAAGCCGGGCTCGGCTACGGCGCCGGCTCCGCCTCCGTGCTCGACCTCATCGGCCTCAGCCCCGGCGGCCCCAAGGCCGTCGGCGGGGTGCTGCTCTTCGGCATCGTGGCGGCCGCGCTCGCCGCGACGCTGCGCGACGAGCGGCAGCGCGCGATCCGCACCGCCTGGGCGGTGGCCCTGACCGGCCTGCTGCTGGCGGCGCTGGGCAACGGCTCCGGCTGGACCGGGCCCGCGATGCTCGTCTACGGCCTGGCCCTGCTGTGCGCCGCCGCGATCGGCGCCGAGGGCATCCGCACCCGGATGGCCAGCCTCGGCTTCGGCTGGAAGCAGCCGGTCGCCGTGCTGATCGCGCTGGCGTCCGTGCTCGCGCCGCTCTACGCGGCGGTCAGCTGGATGATCACCGGTGCCGCCGGTCCGCTGGAGCGGCGCAACCCGGAGCAGGTCCCGGCCTTCGTCGCCGAGGAGTCCGGCACCGCGGACCGGGCCCGCACCCTGGTCCTGGACGGCACGCCCGGCCATGTCGACTACTCCCTCGTCCGCGGCTCCGGCGCCGCGCTCGGCGACGCCGACCTGGCCGCACAGGCGGGCGAGGACAAGCGGCTCGCCGGCATCGTCGCCCACCTCGTGGCCGGCTCCGGCGCCGACCAGACCCGTCAGCTCGGCGGCTACGCGGTCCGCTACGTCCTGGTCAGGGACGGGGCGCCGCGCGAGATGGGCCGGGTCCTGGACTCCACCCCGGGCCTGACCCGGCTCAGCCAGGACGACGGCAGCTCCCTGTGGCGCGTCGACCGGCGGGTCTCGCGGGTCTCGATCGTCGCGGGCGGCGCCAAGGGCGGCGCCGGCGCCGGCGAGGCCGCGCCCGTCGCCGTGGCGGCCGGCCCGGTCGAGGCGCACACCAAGATCCCCGGCGGTGCCGGCGGCCGGGTGCTGCGGCTCGCGGACGCCGCCGACGAGGGCTGGCAGGCCACCCTCGACGGCACCCCGCTCAAGCCGGTGACGGTCGACGGCTGGGCCCAGGGCTTCGCCCTCCCCGCCGGCGGCGGCACCCTCGACCTCACCCACGAGAACCCGATCGGCCACACCCTCTGGCTGTGGGCGCAGGGCCTGCTCGCCGTCGTCCTGGTGGTCCTGGCGCTGCCGGGCCGCCGCCGGGAGATCGACGACGACCTGCCCGAGGACACGGCCGCCGCCCAGGCCGCCGCGGCGACCGGCGACGGCCGCCGGGCCCGCCGCCTGCGCGCCCAGGCCGAGGCCGCCGGCGCCCCCGACGCGGCCGGGGCCGGTGTCCCCGGGGCCCGGTCCGGCGAGCAGCCGCTCGACCCGACGGACGTCGAAGACCCCGCCCAGGACGCGCAGGGCGTGCCGCAGGCCGCCGCCCCCATGGCCGACGCCGACCCGTACGGGGCGGTGCCCCAGCAGCAGTCCTACGACGCCTGGCAGGCCGGAGCCCAGGGCGGGCCCGGCCACCCCGGCGAGCAGCAGCCCTACGCACCCGCCGACCCCTACCGGGCCGCGGAGTACGACGGGCAGCCCTACCCGCAGGCCGACCCCTACCAGGCCCCCGGCCCGTACGCCGACCCCTACCAGGCGGGCGCCTTCGACCCGTACGGGTACGGGCAGCAGCAGTACGGCGACGGCGGGCCGCAGCACCAGCAGCCCTACGACGACGGCGACCCGTATCCCGGGTACCCCGGCTCCTACCCCGAGCAGCGCCGTGACGGGAGCGACCAGCAGTGAAGCGCACCATGATGTCCCTGATCGGCGTGAGCGCGGCGCTGGCCGCCGTCACCGGCGTCGCCGCCGTGACCGGCCCGGCCGGCGGCGCCCCCGACGCGCCCCGCGGCGGCACCCGGCTGCCGGTCCAGCGCTCCGCGCTGCTGTGCCCGGCCCCGACCTCCTCCGAGGTCGGCGACACCACCTACACCGCCTTCGCCCCCAAGGGCGCCGCCGCCGGCGCCGGCACGGGCAAGGGCACCGCCCAACTGCTGCCCGCCGGAACCGTCCGGGACGACAGCGGCGCGGACGACGCGAAGGGCAAGGGCAAGAAGAAGACCAAGGGCAAGGGCGGCAAGGACGCCGGCGCGGACTCCGCCGCCGGGCAGACCGTCCCCCCGCGCGACACCAAGCCCGTCGCCCCCCTGCGGCAGGCGGGCCGGCCGGTCACCGCGACCACCGACCGCCCCGACGCCCCCGCCCTCGTGGGCACGGCGGACGGCTCCCTCGCCCCCGGCTGGACCGTCCAGCAGACCACCGCGGTCGCCGCCGGCTCCGGCCGCGGCCTGCTCGGCCTGGGCTGCACCGCCCCCGACACCACGTTCTGGTTCCCCGGCGTCAGCACCGCGACGGACCGCCAGGACTACGTCCACCTCACCAACCCCGACGACACCCCGGCCGTCGTCGACCTCGAACTGCGCGGGAAGGACGGGGCGTTGGGCGGCTCGGCCGGCGAGGACCTCTCCGTCCCGCCGCACACCACGGTCCCCGTCCTGCTCTCCACCCTCACCGGCGCCCCGACCACCAACGCGGCGCTGCACGTGCTCGCCCGCGAGGGCCGGGTCGGCGCCGCCGTCCAGGCGAGCGACGGCAAGCTCGGCAGCGACTGGCTGCCGCCCGCCGCCGACCCGTCGCCGAGCGTGGTGCTGCCCGGCGTCCCCAAGGACGCCACCTCCGTCCGGCTGGTCGCCCTCGCCCCCGGTGAGGCCGACGCCGACCTGAAGGTGCAACTGGCCACCCCCACCGGGATGATCACCCCGGCCGGCCTGGAGAACCTGCACCTCAAGAGCGGGATGACCACGGCGGTCGACCTCAAGGACCTGACCAAGGGCGAGGCCGGCTCGCTGGTGCTCACCCCCACCGACAGCCACTCCAAGGTCCCGGTCGCGGCCGCGCTGCGGGTCACCCGCGGCAAGGGCGCCAAGCAGGACATGGCGTTCATCCCCGCGACCCGCCCGGTCGTCGAGCGTGCCACCGCCGTCGACAACCGCGGCAAGGACAGCACCCTCTCGCTGGTCGCGCCCGAGAAGGGCAAGGACGCCGAGGTGAAGGTCACCGCGTCGGCCGGCAGCGGCGGCGGCACCCCGGTCACCAAGACGTACACGATCAAGGGCGGCACCAGCGTCGACATCGCGCCGCCGCGCCCGACGGGCCTGAAGGGGAGCTACGCCCTGACGGTGGAGCCGCGGTCCGGCAGCGGTCCCGTCTACGCCGCCCGCATGCTCACCCGGCCGCAGGGCGGGACGCCCGCCTTCACCGTCCAGCCGCTGCCCGACGACCGCGGCTCGGTGCTCGTCCCGACCGCGGGCCAGGATCTGTCGGTCCTGACGGACTGACCGCGCGCGAGCGAGCGGACCCGCGCTGCGGCCTCACTCCTGGCCGTAGCGCGGGTCCACCGACTCCGGTGCCAGCCCCAGCAGTTCGGCGACCTGCTCGACCACCACGTCATGGACCAGCAGCGCCCGCTCGTCACGGCCCTTGGTGCGGATCTCCACCGGCCTGCGGTAGATCACGATCCGGTCGCGATATCCGCCCGCGGCCGGCACCACCCGCCCCAGCGGCACGGTCTCCTCGTCGCCGGCCGCCTCCGGCCCGTCGTCCGGTCCCGTGCCGGGCACCTCCAGGACCAGGAAGTCGACCTGGGAGAGCTGCGGCCAGCGCCGCTCCAGCCGGTCCCGGGAGTCATAGACAAGATCCACGAACGCGTCGGCGCGGGTCACCGACAGCGGCACCTGCGGCGGCGCGATGGGGCCGCGCATGCCGCGGCCGTGGCGGTCGCGGCGGCGGATCCGCGGCTGTGCCGGTCGGGGAGGTACGGGAACGTCCATCAGGATCGAGCGTAGCCGCCGACCCCCGCCCGGCACCGGGGAGCGCGGCAAGACGTGGCATGTCGCCGGCTGACCGGACCTGTCCACGGCGCGTTCGTTTGTCTCCCCGCATGAGATCGCGGATCGACCCCGTAATGGCAGGAATTGCACCGAGTCGTGACGGCTTTCGGCGTCCCGTGGCGTCCTCCTCGGCGGGCCCGTCCCAGGTCGGGCCGAGCGGGTGCAGGTCAGACGCATCGGACGAAGCGGGACGACACGGTTGGGTGAGCCGGGGGAGAGTCGTCGCGGCCCGCTCAAGAGTGCGGTACCGTCCAACGTCGTGAGCCCTGTACGTCGCTGTTCGCGCACTGCGTGCGGCCGCCCCGCCGTCGCAACGCTGACGTACGTCTATGCGGATTCGACCGCCGTGCTCGGACCGCTCGCCACCTACGCCGAACCGCACTGCTACGACCTGTGCGCCGAGCACTCCGAGCGGCTGACCGCGCCGCGCGGCTGGGAAGTTGTCCGCCTCGCCCTCGACACGGGCCCGGCCCGCCCCAGCGGCGACGACCTCGAAGCGCTGGCGAACGCCGTGCGCGAGGCGGCCCGCCCCCAGGAGCGCGCCGCCGGTGCCGGCGGCGCCCCCAGCCCGGGCAGCCGCGACACCCACCCCATGGAGGTCGCCCGCCGCGGCCACCTCCGGGTGCTGCGCTCCCCGGACTCCTGAACCGGCCGGTCCCGCACGCCCCTGAGCGAGTCCGCGAGGGGTACCGCCCGCCCGCGCGCGACCGGGCCGCCGCACCCGCGACGGCGTGATCCACCGCCCGCACGCCCCGCTGCGGCCCGGTAGGTTGGGACCGTCCGTAGAGACTCTCCAGGAGGCTGGCTGTGACTGATCTGTCGCAGATCGTGAAGGCGTATGACGTACGCGGCGTCGTCCCCACCCAGTGGGACGAGACGCTGGCCGAGCTGTTCGGAGCGGCCTTCGCCGAGATCACCGGCGCGGACGCGATCGTGACCGGGCACGACATGCGACCCTCCTCGCCCGGCCTGTCCGGCGCCTTCGCCCGCGGCGCCGCGGCCCGCGGCGCGGACGTCACGGAGATCGGCCTCTGCTCGACCGACGAGCTGTACTTCGCCAGCGGCGCCCTCGGCCTGCCCGGCGCCATGTTCACCGCCTCGCACAACCCCGCCCAGTACAACGGCATCAAGATGTGCCGGGCGGGCGCGGCGCCGGTCGGCCAGGACACCGGTCTCGGCGAGATCCGCGCGCTGGTCGAGCGCTGGTCGGACGAGGGCGCCCCGGAGCCGGCCGCCGTGCCGGGCACCGTCACCCGGCGCGACGTCCTCGGCGACTACGCCGCCCACCTGCGCGGCCTGGTGGACCTGAGCGGCATCCGCCCGCTGAAGGTCGTCGTCGACGCGGGCAACGGCATGGGCGGGCACACCGTCCCGACCGTCTTCGAGGGCCTGCCGCTCGAAGTCGACGCCCTCTACTTCGAGTTGGACGGCTCGTTCCCCAACCACGAGGCCAATCCGCTGGATCCGAAGAACATCGTCGACCTCCAGGCCCGGGTGCGCGAGACCGGCGCCGACCTCGGCCTCGCCTTCGACGGCGACGCCGACCGCTGCTTCGTCGTCGACGAGAACGGCGACCCCGTCTCCCCGTCCGCGATCACCGCCCTGGTCGCCGCCCGCGAGCTGGCCAAGCACCCCGGCGGCACGGTCATCCACAACCTGATCACCTCCTGGTCGGTGCCGGAGGTCGTCAAGGAGAACGGCGGCGAGCCGGTCCGCACCCGCGTCGGGCACTCCTTCATCAAGGAGGAGATGGCCAAAACCGGCGCGATCTTCGGCGGCGAGCACTCCGCGCACTACTACTTCCGCGACTTCTGGAACGCCGACACCGGCATGCTCGCCGCGATGCACGTCCTGGCGGCCCTCGGCGGCCAGGACGGCCCGCTGTCGCAGCTGGTCGACCGGTACGACCGGTACGCGGCCTCCGGCGAGATCAACAGCACCGTCGACGACCAGACCGGCCGGCTCGCCGCCATCAAGGCGGCCTACGAGGGCCGGGCCGGCGTCGCCCTCGACGAGCTGGACGGGCTGACCGTCACCGCCGGTGACTGGTGGTTCAACGTGCGCGCCTCCAACACCGAGCCGCTGCTGCGGCTGAACGTCGAGGCCCGCGACACCGCGACCGCCGAGCGGGTCCGCGACGAGGCCCTGGCGATCATCCGCGCCTGAGCCCCGGCGCACCCCGCGACACCGGACGGCCGCACAACCGGAGGAAGCCTCCGTGGGTGGCGGGCGACCGCGGCATCCGCGCCGCCCGCCACCCCAAAACCTCTCCGGGCACGCCCCGGCCCCCCGCCCGGCGGTAGGCTGGCCACGCCGCAACCGCCCCGAAGGAGCACCCTGCATGCCGGTCGACGCCAGCCTGATCCAGATCCTCGCCTGCCCGGCGTGCCACGCCCCGCTCGACGACCGGACGGCCGACGACCCCGCCGCACTGCGCTGCACCTCCGGCGACTGCGGCCTCGCCTACCCCGTCCGGGACGGCATCCCCGTACTCCTCGTCGACGAGGCCCTGGACGGCACGGGCGGCACCCCCAGCTCCGCCTGACCGGGCACCGCCGGGCCCGCCCCGGCACCGCCCGGCGTACCCCGCCCGCACCGGCGATCGGAGGCCGCGCCCACCATGCTCGACGAGTCACTCCTCGACACCCCTGACGCACTGGCGGGCGCCGACCGCTTCGGTCTGCTGCGCGGCGTCGCCGAATCCGGCGCCCGGGTCCGCACCGCCGCCCGCAGCGCCGCCGAATCCGGCATCCCCGAACTCACCCCCGACGGGCGGCCGCGCGCCGTGCTCGTCGCCGGGCCGGGACCCGCCGCGGCCGGCGTCGCCGACCTCCTGCGGGCGCTCAGCGGCGGCAGCTGCCCGGTCACCCTCATCCCGGCCACCGGAGTCGCCCCGCTGCCCGGCGCCCTGCGCTGGACCCTGCCCGGCTGGGCCGGGCCCCTCGACCTGCTGCTGCTCCCCGGCCCGGACGCCGCCGACCCCGGCCTCGCCGAGCTGGTCGAGCAGGCATACCGCCGCGGCTGCGCCGTCGTCGCCGTCACCCCCGCCGGCGGCCCGCTCGCCGACGCCGTCGTCCAGGCCCGCGGCCTGGCCGTCCCGCTGGCGACCACCCCCTACGACGCCGAGTTCGACGTCGAGGGCGCCCCGCCGGCCGCCCCCGGCACCCTCTGGTCGGTCCTCATCCCGCTGCTCGCGCTCGCCGACCGGATCGGCCTGCTCAGCGCCCCGCCCGAGGACCTCGGCAAGCTCGCCGACCGCCTCGACCAGCTCGCCGAACGCTGTGGCCCGGCCATCCCGACGTACACCAACCCCGGCAAGACCCTCGCCGCCGACCTCGCCGACTCCTTCCCGCTGATCTGGACGGAGGGCACCATCGCCGGCGCCGTCGGCCGGCACTTCGCCACCGAGCTCGCCGGGCTCGCCGGCCGCCCCGCACTCACCGCCGAACTGCCCGAGGCGCTCGCCACCCACCGCACCCTGCTGGCCGGCGCGCTGGCCGCCGGCGCCGACCCCGACGACTTCTTCCGCGACCGGGTCGAGCAGCCCGCCGCGATGCACGCCAGAGTCGTACTGCTGCGCGAGCAGGAACCCGGCCCGCTGTCCGCCGCCCGCGCCGCCCAGGCGCTCGCCGAGGAGCGGGACACCGCCGTCAGCGAACTGCAGCCGGACGACGGCAGTGATCTGGAGAAGGCCGCTGAACTACTCGCCATCGTGGATTTCGGCGCCGTTTACCTGGCGCTTGCCGGCACCGAGTGATCATTGGCGGCCGGCCCGCATCCGTGGACCGGCCGTCTGACCACTCAGCCACGTACGACCCTCAGGAAGCAGCAGCCCCATGGACCGCCTCGCCAACACCGTGCGCCCGTACGCCTGGGGTTCCCCCACCGCCCTCCCGGAACTCCTCGGCACCGCACCCACCGGCGAACCGCAGGCCGAGATGTGGATGGGCGCCCACCCCGGCGCCCCCTCCCGCATCGACCGCGGCGCGGGCCCCGTCTCCCTGGCCGACGTGATCGACGCCGACCCCGAGGCCGAACTGGGCGCCGGCACCGTCCGCGCCTTCGGCCCCCGGCTGCCCTTCCTGCTCAAACTGCTCGCGGCCGGCTCGCCGCTCTCCCTCCAGGTCCACCCCGACCTCGCCCAGGCCCGCGAGGGCTTCGCCGACGAGGAGCGCCGGGGCGTCCCGATGGACGCCGGCCACCGCAACTACAAGGACGCCCACCACAAGCCCGAGCTGATCGTGGCCCTCACCCCCTTCGACGGGCTGTGCGGCTTCCGGCACCCCGCGCAGTCCGCCGACCTCTGGGCGGGCCTGGGCGTCGACGACCTCAAGCCGTACGTCGACCTCCTGCGCGCCAGCCCCGAGGAGGACGCGCTGCGCGAGGTCCTCACCGCCGTACTGAGCGCCGACCACCACGCCATCGCCGACACCGTCGAGCGCGCGGCCACGGCGGCCGGCCGGCGCGCGGCCGAGGGCGGCCCGTACGCCGCCGACTACGCCGCCTACGCCGGCATCGCCCACCACTACCCCGGCGACCCCGGCGTGCTCGCCGCCATGCTGCTCAACCACGTCCAACTCCAGCCCGGCGAGGCCCTGTTCCTCGGCGCCGGCATCCCGCACGCCTACCTGAGCGGCCTCGGCGTCGAGCTGATGGCCAATTCCGACAACGTGCTGCGCTGCGGCCTGACCCCCAAGCACGTCGACGTGCCGGAGCTGCTGCGGGTGGTCCGCTTCGAATCCGGCGACGCGGGAGTGCTGCGCCCCGAGGCGGTGGACGGCGAGGAGATCTACGAAACCCCCATCGACGAGTTCCGCCTCTCCCGCTTCGCCCTCGCCCCCGGCGCCGCCCCCCGCCCCCTCGCCTCCGGCACGCCGCAGATCCTGCTGTGCACCGGAGGGGCGGTGCGGGTGCGGGGGGAGGGGGCGGATGCCGGGTCCGGCGTTGGGGCCGGGGGTGGGGTCGAATTGGCCTTGTCGCCCGGTGAGTCCGTATTCATCCGGCCCGGTGAGCGCCTCACGATCGCGGGGGAGGGCACGCTCTTCCGCGCGACGGTCGTGGCCTAGGGCGACGCTGAGGCGTACGGGCTCCGCGCCACGGTCGTTGCCGGAGGGATCGTTGCCTTCGGGGTGCCGGGGTGCCGGGGTGCCGGGGTGCCGGGACAGGTGGCGAGCCGCTGGGCCGTCGAGTCGTCGGGGCCGTCTGTCTGCCGGGCCGTCGAGCGCTCTCGGGCCGCCGGAATCCGTCCGCCAGGTGGCCTCCTGGCGGACGCCCGCCGCGGGGCTGCAACAATGACCGCCGCAGCATTAAAGCGGCGGTAAAGGCCGGACGACGGAAGGGACATGCGGCACTTATGAGCGCATCAGGCGGGACAAAGGCGATCGTTGCGGCGCTGGGCGCCAACCTGGCGATCGCCGCAGCGAAGTTCGTGGCCTTCGCCTTCAGCGGCTCCTCCTCGATGCTGGCCGAAGGCGTCCACTCGATCGCGGACTCCGGCAATCAGGGCCTCCTGCTGCTCGGCGGCAAGAAGGCCAAGCGCGCGGCCACCGCCGAGCACCCCTTCGGCTACGGCCGCGAGCGCTACATCTACGGCTTCCTCGTCTCCATCGTCCTGTTCACGATCGGTGGCGTCTTCGCGCTCTACGAGGGCTACGAGAAGATCCACGAGCCGCACCCGCTGGACAACTGGTACTGGCCGGTCGGCGTCCTGGTCTTCGCGATCATCGCCGAGGGCTTCTCCTTCCGCACCGCGATCAAGGAGTCCAACGAGCTGCGCGGCAAGCAGACCTGGGCGCAGTTCGTCCGCCGCGCGAAGGCCCCCGAGCTGCCGGTCGTGCTGCTGGAGGACTTCGGCGCGCTGATCGGCCTGGTCCTCGCGCTGGGCGGCGTCGGCCTCACCCTCGCCACCGGCGACGGCGTCTGGGACGGCATCGGCACCATGTGCATCGGCGCGCTGCTGGTGGTGATCGCCCTGGTCCTGGCCGCCGAGACCAAGTCGCTGCTGCTGGGCGAGGCGGCCGGCCCCGAGCAGGTCGCCAAGATCCGTGAGGCCGTCGTCGACGGCGACGTCGTCACCCGCCTCATCCACATGCGCACGCTCCACCTCGGTCCCGAGGAACTCCTGGTCGCCGCCAAGATCGCGGTCCGGCACGACGGCACCGCCACCCAGGTCGCCCACGCCATCAACGCCGCCGAGGCCCGCATCCGCGAGGCCGTCCCGATCGCCCGCGTCATCTACCTGGAGCCCGACATCTACGACGAGGCCACCGCCGCCGCAGGCTCCGACCCCGCCAAAACCCCCGGCGGAGCCTGACCCCAGCGCGGCCGCCGACCGCGGGCGTGCCCTGCTGCACGGCAGGCCCGAGGCCCGACACGGCTGACTCCGGCGACGGGCGCCAACGGCAGGGCGGCTGGCTCTGGCAGGCAGCGTGGCGTCCGGGCGGCCGACACCGGCAGTGGATGCCGTCGGCGCGACGGCCGGCACCGCCAGTGGTTGCCGACGGTGCCTCTCTCCGCCGACAGGTACCGACGGCGCCCGCCCACGCTGCCGGGTGCCGAGGGCGCCCGCCCACGCTGGCAGATGCCGACGGAGGGCCGGCCCACCCCGGTCCGTAGGCGCCGGCGACGGGAACCCGCTTCGGCGGACCTGCCTCGGCGGCGTCTGTTCGCCCGTTCCTTAGTGGTTCCCCCAGTGGCGACCCAGCCCCGATCAGTGCCCTAACGGATCTCGCGGAGGACGCGCAGTACCGCCACCTTGTTTTCCGCCCCCTGCAGTCGGGCCCGGAAGTCCGCGTCCATCAGCTTTCGCGACAGCAGCGCCAGGATGCGCAGATGCTCGTCCCCGGCCGCCGCCTCCGGTACCGCGATCATGAAGACCAGCCTGGCGGGCGTGCCGTCCGGCGAGCCCCAGTCGATACCGTCCGCCGACCGCGCGAAGCCGACCACCGGAGCGGTCACCGCGTCCGTCTTGGCATGCGGAATGGCGATCTCCTCGCCGAGCCCGGTCGTGCCCTGCGCCTCGCGCGCCAGCGCCACCCGGACCAGTGCGTCGACATCCGCCACCCTGCCGGTGCCGGCTGCCAGCTCGGCCATTTCCCGGATCGCCGCCTCCTTCTCGCCGGCGTCGAGCTGCGTCTTCACGGTCCGCCCAGTGAGGTATCCGGACAGCACCTCGGTCCCGGCAGGATCACCGCCGTCGCCGTCGCCGTCGCCGTCGCCTTCGCCGCCCTCGTCGACCCCACCCTCTGCGCCGTCCCCGCCGTCCCTGCCGTCCCCGCCGTCCCCGGAGACATCGCCACCACCAGCCCCGGAGGCCCCGCCGCCCACGGCGACACCGTGCCCGCCATCGCGGCCCACGCCATCGCCGTCCGCGCCACGTTCGCCCACCCCCCGTTCGGGAGCAGCCGCCGCCCCGGGGCCACCGGCAACCACCGCAGCCGTACGGGAACGGGCCCCACCGCCCGCTCCAGCACCAGCCCCACCGACAGCCACAGCCACGGGCTCCGCCGCTTCGGTCTCGTCGGCCTCCGCCCCCACTCCAGCATCGGCCACACCGCCGTCACCACCGCCGACAAGGCCGCCGTCCACGCCACCGGCGTCAGCGACCGCCCCAGCCGCCTCCCGCTTCCGCCCGGCTCCGCCCTTCCGCCGCTCCGCAACATCCACCAGCGCCACCGTCGTCAGCGCCGTGACCACCGCGCCGAGCACCACGGCGACGAAGAACAACGGAACCCCGTCGACCGCGCCCAGCACCGCCACGATCGGTCCGCCGTGCGGCACCGCGTCCGCCACCCCGGCCATCCCCGCGACGGCACCGGCCACCGCGCCACCGAGCATGTTCGCCGGGATGACCTGCGCGGGCCGCGCCGCGGCGAACGGGATCGCGCCCTCCGAGATCCCGAAGAGCCCCATGAACAGCGCAGCCATCCCCGTCTCCCGCTCCTGCTCGGAGTACAGGCGCCGGCGGATCAGGGTGGCCAGTCCCTGGCCGAGCGGCATCACCGGGATCGCGGCGGCGCACATGCCCATCACCGTCTGGTTCCCGGAGGCGATCAGGCCCGAACCGAACAGGAACGCCGTCTTGTTGACCGGTCCGCCCATGTCGAACGCGATCATCAGGCCGAGGATCGCCCCCAGCACGATCGCGCTGGTCCCGGTCATACCGCTGAGCCAGCCCGTGAGATGGGTGAACACCCAGGAGATCGGCTTGCCGAGCACGTAGACGAAGAACAGCCCGAGTGCGGTCGTCGCCACGATCGGGATCACGATGATCGGCATGATCGGCCGGGCGAACTTGGGTACCTCGACCTTCTTGATCCACACGACCAGATATCCGGCCAGGAAGCCCGTGACGATGCCGCCGATGAAGCCCGCGCTCGCGTCCTTCATGCCGTACAGCTCGCCGTGGGTGGCGATCCAGCCGCCGATCATGCCCGGTACCAGCGCCGGCCGGTCGCCGATCGCATAGGCGATGTAGCCGGACAGGATCGGCACCATCAGCTGGAAGCCGATGGTGCCGATGTTGTTGACGTCCTCCCAGAACGAACCCGCGGGGATCTTCAGGCCCTCGGGCGTCGGGTGACCGCCCACCGCCAGCGAGATCGCGATCAGCAGACCACCGACCACCACGAACGGGATCATGTAACTGACGCCGTTCATCAGCGCCTTGTACGCGACGCTGCGCTCACCGCCGCCACCGCTGCCACCACGGCCCCCGGCACTCCCGGAACGCGCCGTGCCGCCGCCCGCACCGGTCCCGCCGCCCTCCTCGCCCCCGTACACCGGCGCGCTCCGCACCCGCTCGATCAGCTGCTCGGGATGCCGGATGCCCTCGGCCACCCCGACGGCCAGGACCCGCTTGCCGGCGAACCGGCGGCGGTCCACCTCCTTGTCCGCGGCGATGATGATGCCGTCGGCCTCCCTGACATCGTTGTCAGACAGTACGTTCTCGGCCCCGATGGACCCCTGCGTCTCCACCTTTATCTGGTGCCCGAGGGACCGGGCGGTCTGGGTCAGCTTCTCCGCGGCCATGTAGGTGTGGGCGATCCCGGTCGGGCAGGCGGTCACTGCGAGCAGTTTCAGCCCCTGCGCACTCCTCCCCGCGTCCGCGGGAGGATCGGCTGGCGTGGTGGTCACGTGGTTCTCCTTACGAACGTGCGCGCGGGCGTGCAACTGTTCCCGCGCTGCCAGGCATCCTGCATGACGCCACAGCGCGCGCCAAGCCCTCCGGGCACGCGGCTCCAGCAGCCGGAACGCGGCCCTCCGGCGCCCCGCGTCCCACGAATCACAGCCCTTTCCGCCACCCCTCCCTGGCCGGTACCGCACTGGACCGGCCCCTCCGGACTGGGGTTCGCCGGGCCCATCGGTGTAGATTCGTGACCAGTGCCAGACGTCGCTGCTGATGGCGGTCGGGCGGCCCGCACCGCGGACCGGCCGAGGGAGAGAGGGCCTCCGACGGACTGCGCTGCGGCCAGGGGGAGGGGTGCGTCCGCTTCCGCGTACGCTCGTATTCGCCCCAGTCATCCCTGGGGCCCCGGCCCGCGCCGCAGACTGCCAGCCCATCCACCTCGACGCTCGAGGAGCAGCCCGCATGACGACAGCAGCCACCGGCCAGGACTTCAAGGTCGCCGACCTGTCCCTCGCCGCTTTCGGCCGCAAGGAGATCACCCTCGCCGAGCACGAGATGCCCGGTCTGATGGCGATCCGCAAGGAGTACGCCGCCGCCCGGCCGCTGGCCGGTGCCCGCATCACCGGGTCCCTGCACATGACCGTGCAGACCGCCGTGCTGATCGAGACCCTGGCCGCCCTGGGCGCCGAGGTCCGCTGGGCGTCCTGCAACATCTTCTCCACCCAGGACCACGCCGCCGCGGCCATCGCGGTGGGCCCGAACGGCACGCCCGACGCACCGCAGGGCATCCCGGTGTTCGCCTGGAAGGGCGAGTCCCTGGAGGAGTACTGGTGGTGCACGGAGCAGGCGCTGACCTGGCCCAACTCGCCCACCGGCGGCCCGAACATGATCCTCGACGACGGCGGCGACGCCACCCTCCTGGTCCACAAGGGCGTCGAGTACGAGAAGGCCGGCAAGGTCCCGGCGGTGGAGACGGCGGAGAGCGATGAGCACCGGGCGATCCTGGAGCTGCTGACCCGTTCGCTGGGCGAGTCGCCGCAGAAGTGGACGGACCTGGCCTCCGAGATCCGTGGTGTGACGGAGGAGACCACCACCGGCGTGCACCGCCTCTACGAGATGCACCGTGACGGGGACCTGCTGTTCCCGGCGATCAACGTGAACGACGCGGTGACGAAGTCGAAGTTCGACAACAAGTACGGCTGCCGCCACTCGCTGATCGACGGCATCAACCGTGCCACCGACGTCCTGATCGGCGGCAAGACCGCCGTGGTCTGCGGTTACGGCGACGTCGGCAAGGGCTGCGCGGAGTCGCTGCGCGGCCAGGGCGCCCGCGTGATCATCACCGAGATCGACCCGATCTGTGCGCTGCAGGCGGCGATGGACGGCTACCAGGTGACCACCCTGGAGGAGGTCGTCGAGACGGCGGACATCTTCGTCACGACGACGGGCAACAAGGACATCATCATGGCCTCCGACATGGCCCGGATGAAGCACCAGGCGATCGTCGGCAACATCGGTCACTTCGACAACGAGATCGACATGGCCGGACTGGCGAAGCTCGACGGCATCGTCAAGGACGAGGTCAAGCCGCAGGTGCACACCTGGACGCACCCGGACGGCAAGGTGCTGATCGTGCTGTCCGAGGGCCGTCTGCTGAACCTGGGCAACGCCACCGGCCACCCCAGCTTCGTGATGTCGAACTCGTTCGCGGACCAGACGCTGGCCCAGATCGAGCTGTTCACCAAGCCCGAGGAGTACCCCACCGACGTCTACGTGCTGCCCAAGCACCTCGACGAGAAGGTCGCCCGCCTCCACCTCGACTCCCTCGGCGTCAAACTCACCGAGCTGCGCCCGGAGCAGGCCGCCTACATCGGCGTCCAGGTCGAGGGCCCGTACAAGCCCGACCACTACCGCTACTGATCCAGCGGGCATCCACCAGCGGTCAGCCCCGCTGACCCCCGGAGCCGCCCACAGCAGCCGGTGACACCAGGCCCTCGCCCTCCACGGCGGGGGCCTGGTCCGTAAGAACGCACCGACCCGCCGCCCCCGACGCACCGGCATGCCGCCGCCCGAAGGACCTGACTTCCTATGCCCCGCGGCCACTACTCCCTCTACGACCCGCACGATCACACCCCCCTGGGTGAAGAGCACTTCCACTGCGCCACCGGCCCCTCCGGCTGGCGCTACGTCTCCCAGATCGTCAACCCCTCCGGCGACCACACCGGCTCCGTCGACCTCACCCTCGACGAACTCGGCCGCCCTCTCCGCCTCGAACTCCACGCCTCCGCCTGGCAGGTCCGCGGCGCCGCCCTGGAAGGCGTCACCTGGGTACGCACCGACCCGACCGGAGAACACGCCACCGAGGGCAACGTCCCCGCCCACGCCTTCACCGGCGCGTCCCCCGCGTTCCTCATCGCCACCGCCCGCCTGCTGCGCCCCGCGCTGGGCGCCGGCGCCGTCCGCACCCGCCTCGTCGCCTTCACACCCCCCGTCCTCGCCCCCCGCACGCTCGACCAGTCCTGGGCCCTGCTGAAGAGCACACCACACGCCACTGACAACGCCCCCCTCATCGCCGACGAATACCAGGTCAACGACCTGGAAACCGGCGAACAGCACACCGTGCACATCGCCGGCGACGTAGTCCTCGCCGCCCCCGGCATCGAACTCGAATCCCTCGAATCCCCACCGTCGACGTTCCCCTGACCGCCCCATCCGGCCGCCCGCCACTCACCGGCCCCCGCGCGACCGGTCACAGCCCGCCGAAAGCCGCCGCGGAGCCCCCACCAGGCCAACCACCGAACTCGACCACGAGCCTGCCCGGCCCCCCCACCGCCGGACCTCACCCCCGGCCACTCACCGGCCCCACCAGCCGGCTCCGTCCACCAGCCCCCGTTCCCACCCCCAAACCGCACCTCACACGAGCGGTCCC
This sequence comes from Streptomyces angustmyceticus, assembly GCF_019933235.1. Lineage (NCBI taxonomy): Bacteria > Bacillati > Actinomycetota > Actinomycetes > Kitasatosporales > Streptomycetaceae > Streptomyces > Streptomyces angustmyceticus. Next base: position 4,992,637 of record NZ_CP082945.1, read on the forward strand.
GACAAACCGCGCCTCACGTGAGCGAGCCGCACGCCCGGCCCCGACAGCGGGTCAGCCACGACTCACCCACGGCTCACACCGGCGGCGCAAACCCCGTACGCGGCGCGCCTCCTCCGCCGCCTTCCTTGCCCTCACGCCCCGGCTCCGGTGCCGATGCCGGCACCGCGGAAACGGGCACCCCAAGGCCGCCGCCCCCGTCCTGGCGCGCCATCCCGGCCGTCTGCTCCGCGGCTCCGCTCCCGCCGACAGGAGCTCCCGCCCCACCACCAGGCGGCGCCCAGGCTCCCGCCGACGCCGAGGCCACCGCACCCCCGGCCACCGCCGGCCCTCCAGCCATCCCCGGTGGCAGGGCGCCCCCCGCCACCCCCACGGAATCCCCCGAAGCCCCCGGCTCCCCACGCCAGAACTCCCGACCACCAGCAGCCCCCGGTTCCCCGCCGGCCGCCGACGCTCCACGCGCCATCGGCACTCCACCCGCCATCGCCGCTCCACCGCCCGCCGACGGCCCGAACGCCCGCCGCGCCTCCCGCGCCTGCCGTTCTCCGACCACCGCCGCCAGATACGCCGCCGAAGGCACCCCCGCCGGCCCCGGCACTCCGGTAAACCCCTGCAGGTCAGCCACCAGCCGCCCCGCCATCGCCGCACCGACCTGCGGATCGAGCTGCCCGCTCCGCGTCAGGTACTGCCGCACCGTCAGCCACCACCCATCGGGCACCCGTGACAGATCCAGCGCCCCGACCTTCGCCACCAGCCACGGAGGCGCGGGCGGCAGCGCCGTCCCCCCTTCGGCCACCGGCAGCCGCTCGCGTATGACCAGCGTCCCCGCGAACACATCCCCCACCCGGCGCCCCCGCGCCGACAACAAGGAGGCGAGAGCCGCCACCACCCCCATCGTCATCACGATCTCGATGGCCCCCATCGAGCCGCGCACCAGCGCATGCCGGAACCGGATCGGCCCGCCGTCCTCCCGTACGACCCGCAGCCCGCAGACCAGCTTCCCCAGCGACCGGCCATTGCTCAGCGTCTCGATGACGATGGGTATCCCCACCTGCACCAGTACGAACGTGGCCACCGATACGGCCGCCACCGCCGCACTGTCCATCGACGACGTCGCGCTCAACAACAGCAGCGATACGCCGAGGTAGACCGCCCAGGCCACCGCCACATCGACGGCCACCGCCAGGCCCCGGCTCGGCAGCCTGGCCGGCCGCAGCCCCAGCACCACCGCTTCACCCGTGACGAGTTCACTCACGCCGCGTCCCACTCCCTCTCGACCGCCGAACTCCCGCCCGCCCCACGCCGGGCACCGCCAGTCTGCCAAGCTGATCCGGCCCCCACCCACGGCGCTGCGAGGAGCGACACCCGATGGACCTCGATGTCTTCGTCACGGCCCACGGCGCCGAGTGGGACCGGCTCGACACCCTGCTCCACCGCAAACGGCGCCTCACCGGAGCCGAGGCCGACGAACTGGTCACCCTGTACCAACGCACCACCACCCACCTCTCCCTCCTCCTCTCCAGCGCCCCGGACCCGGTGCTGACCGGCCGCCTCACCTCCCTCGTGGCCCGCGCCCGCAGCGCGGTCACCGGCGCCCGCAAGGCCTCCTGGCGCGACGCCGCCCACTTCTTCACCACGGCCTTCCCCGCCGCGCTCTACCGCCTGCGCCACTGGTGGATCCCGACCGCGATCCTCTCCACCGCGGTCGCCGCCCTCCTCGGCTGGTGGATCGCCGCCCACCCCGAGATCCAGGCCGCGATCGGCGCCCCCGACGACCTGCGCAACATGACCCGCCCCGGCGGCGAGTACGAGACGTACTACTCCAGCCATCCCGCCGCGTCCTTCGCCGCCCAGGTATGGACGAACAACGCCCAGGCCGTCGCCCTGTGCCTGGTACTCGGTGCCTTCGCCGGCCTGCCCGTCCTGTGGATCCTCTTCCAGAACATGCTCAACCTGGGCGTCGGCATCGGCCTGATGTCCTCGGCCGGCCGCCTCGACACCTTCCTCGGCCTGATCCTTCCGCACGGCCTCCTCGAACTGACCGCCGTCTTCATCGCGGCCGGCATCGGTCTCCGCCTGGGCTGGACCGTCATCGACCCGGGCCCCCGCACCCGCCGGACCGCCCTGGCCCAAGAAGGCCGCTCGGCCCTCGGCGTCGCCATCGGACTCGCCGCGGTCCTCTTCGTCTCCGGCGCCCTGGAAGGCTTCGTCACTCCGTCCGGCCTCCCCACCTGGGCCCGCATAGGCATCGGCATCACCGCCGAAGCGGCCTTCCTCCTGTACGTCTACGTCCTGGGCGGCCGCGCCGTACGCGCCGGCGCCACCGGCGACGTGGACCTCACCGACCGCGAAGCCACTCTCCCGACCGCCGCGTGATGTGCATCGAGCCCCGCTGACCTGCTAATCTCCTCTCCGCCCCAGAAGCCCGTTGACACGAGCATCTGGGGGAGGTAGATTCGAACGGTTGCAACGAACTGGACAAGTTCAGGAGCGACGGGTAGTCTCTCCTCCGCTTCGGCCGGAATTTCCATTCGGCGAGGCGCAACCGACCGCATATCCGGAAGCCCCGGCCGATTTAATTCGACCGAATGCCTTCTGATAAAGTCGGAAAAGCCAAAAGGCAGCCCCCTCCGATGGGGATTCGGAAACGAATTCGGACCGGCAACGGAACGAAACGGATCTGATAGAGTCGGAAAGGCCGGAAAGCGAAAGCCGGACGGCCTGGCCCGCTCCAACAGGGCGCCGGAGACGGAAACGGATCTGGTAAGGTTGGAAACGCGAAGAAGCCGAAAGGCGGAAACGCACCGGCGAAAATCAGGACCGCGAGGATCTGATAGAGTCGGAAACGCAAGACCGAAGGGAAGCGCCCGGAGAGCCTGGTGAAACAGGCACAAAGGAAGCGTCCGTTCCTTGAGAACTCAACAGCGTGCCAAAAGTCAACGCCAGATATGTTGATACCCCGTCCGCCGGAACATTCCGGTGGATGAGGTTCCTTTGAAAAGCCCACCACGGCCCCATGGGTCGGGGTGGCACACACAGCGAGGACGCTGTGAACGACCGGACCTATTCCGTCTGGTTGTTCCGCTCTCGTGTGTGTTGACCCGATTACGGGTAAACATTCACGGAGAGTTTGATCCTGGCTCAGGACGAACGCTGGCGGCGTGCTTAACACATGCAAGTCGAACGATGAACCTCCTTCGGGAGGGGATTAGTGGCGAACGGGTGAGTAACACGTGGGCAATCTGCCCTTCACTCTGGGACAAGCCCTGGAAACGGGGTCTAATACCGGATACGACCTCCGACCGCATGGTCTGGTGGTGGAAAGCTCCGGCGGTGAAGGATGAGCCCGCGGCCTATCAGCTTGTTGGTGGGGTGATGGCCTACCAAGGCGACGACGGGTAGCCGGCCTGAGAGGGCGACCGGCCACACTGGGACTGAGACACGGCCCAGACTCCTACGGGAGGCAGCAGTGGGGAATATTGCACAATGGGCGAAAGCCTGATGCAGCGACGCCGCGTGAGGGATGACGGCCTTCGGGTTGTAAACCTCTTTCAGCAGGGAAGAAGCGAGAGTGACGGTACCTGCAGAAGAAGCGCCGGCTAACTACGTGCCAGCAGCCGCGGTAATACGTAGGGCGCAAGCGTTGTCCGGAATTATTGGGCGTAAAGAGCTCGTAGGCGGCTTGTCACGTCGGATGTGAAAGCCCGGGGCTTAACCCCGGGTCTGCATTCGATACGGGCAGGCTAGAGTTCGGTAGGGGAGATCGGAATTCCTGGTGTAGCGGTGAAATGCGCAGATATCAGGAGGAACACCGGTGGCGAAGGCGGATCTCTGGGCCGATACTGACGCTGAGGAGCGAAAGCGTGGGGAGCGAACAGGATTAGATACCCTGGTAGTCCACGCCGTAAACGTTGGGAACTAGGTGTGGGCGACATTCCACGTCGTCCGTGCCGCAGCTAACGCATTAAGTTCCCCGCCTGGGGAGTACGGCCGCAAGGCTAAAACTCAAAGGAATTGACGGGGGCCCGCACAAGCAGCGGAGCATGTGGCTTAATTCGACGCAACGCGAAGAACCTTACCAAGGCTTGACATACACCGGAAAACCCTGGAGACAGGGTCCCCCTTGTGGTCGGTGTACAGGTGGTGCATGGCTGTCGTCAGCTCGTGTCGTGAGATGTTGGGTTAAGTCCCGCAACGAGCGCAACCCTTGTTCTGTGTTGCCAGCATGCCCTTCGGGGTGATGGGGACTCACAGGAGACTGCCGGGGTCAACTCGGAGGAAGGTGGGGACGACGTCAAGTCATCATGCCCCTTATGTCTTGGGCTGCACACGTGCTACAATGGCCGGTACAATGAGCTGCGATACCGCGAGGTGGAGCGAATCTCAAAAAGCCGGTCTCAGTTCGGATTGGGGTCTGCAACTCGACCCCATGAAGTCGGAGTTGCTAGTAATCGCAGATCAGCATTGCTGCGGTGAATACGTTCCCGGGCCTTGTACACACCGCCCGTCACGTCACGAAAGTCGGTAACACCCGAAGCCGGTGGCCCAACCCCTTGTGGGAGGGAATCGTCGAAGGTGGGACTGGCGATTGGGACGAAGTCGTAACAAGGTAGCCGTACCGGAAGGTGCGGCTGGATCACCTCCTTTCTAAGGAGCATCTAGACGGCCGCAAGGTTGTCCAGAGCCACTACGTCGGCAAACGTCCGACGGTGGATAGCTCATGGGTGGAACGTTGACTATTCGGCACACTTGATTCTCTGGAAGTTAGTACTGCTTCGGCGTGGAACGCATCCGGGAGGTCGAGTGGGCCGGGCACGTTGTTGGGTATCTGAGGGTACGGACTGTTGAGTCTGGACCTTCGCGATGCCGGCCCCAGTGAACTCAGCCTTCGGGTTGGGGTGGTGGGTGGCTGGTCGTTGCTTGAGAACTGCACAGTGGACGCGAGCATCTGTGGCCAAGTTTTTAAGGGCGCACGGTGGATGCCTTGGCACCAGGAACCGATGAAGGACGTGGGAGGCCGCGATAGGCCCCGGGGAGCTGTCAACCGAGCTTTGATCCGGGGGTGTCCGAATGGGGAAACCCGGCAGTCGTCATGGGCTGTCACCCGCTGCTGAACACATAGGCAGTGTGGAGGGAACGCGGGGAAGTGAAACATCTCAGTACCCGCAGGAAGAGAAAACAACCGTGATTCCGGGAGTAGTGGCGAGCGAAACCGGATGAGGCCAAACCAGTTACGTGTGATACCCGGCAGGGGTTGCGTGGCTGGGGTTGTGGGATCTCTTTTCTGCAGTCTGCCGGCTGTGGGACGAGTCAGAAACCGTTGGTGTAGGCGAAGGACATGCGAAAGGTCCGGCGTAGAGGGTAAGACCCCCGTAGCTGAAACATCAACGGCTCGTTTAAGAGACACCCAAGTAGCACGGGGCCCGAGAAATCCCGTGTGAATCTGGCGGGACCACCCGTTAAGCCTAAATATTCCCTGGTGACCGATAGCGGATAGTACCGTGAGGGAATGGTGAAAAGTACCGCGGGAGCGGAGTGAAATAGTACCTGAAACCGTGTGCCTACAAGCCGTGGGAGCGTCGCACAAGGACTTGTCCTTGTGTCGTGACTGCGTGCCTTTTGAAGAATGAGCCTGCGAGTTTGCGGTATGTTGCGAGGTTAACCCGTGTGGGGAAGCCGTAGCGAAAGCGAGTCCGAAGAGGGCGTTGAGTAGCGTGCCCAAGACCCGAAGCGGAGTGATCTAGCCATGGGCAGGTTGAAGCGGAGGTAAGACTTCGTGGAGGACCGAACCCACCAGGGTTGAAAACCTGGGGGATGACCTGTGGTTAGGGGTGAAAGGCCAATCAAACTCCGTGATAGCTGGTTCTCCCCGAAATGCATTTAGGTGCAGCGTCGTGTGTTTCTTGCCGGAGGTAGAGCACTGGATAGGCGATGGGCCCTACCGGGTTACTGACCTTAGCCAAACTCCGAATGCCGGTAAGTGAGAGCGCGGCAGTGAGACTGTGGGGGATAAGCTCCATGGTCGAGAGGGAAACAGCCCAGAGCATCGACTAAGGCCCCTAAGCGTGTGCTAAGTGGGAAAGGATGTGGAGTCGCAGAGACAACCAGGAGGTTGGCTTAGAAGCAGCCACCCTTGAAAGAGTGCGTAATAGCTCACTGGTCAAGTGATTCCGCGCCGACAATGTAGCGGGGCTCAAGCACACCGCCGAAGTCGTGTCAATGCAGTAATACTCCTAACGGAGGCTGTGTTGGGTAGGGGAGCGTCGTGTGCCGGGTGAAGCAGCCGTGGAAACGAGTTGTGGACGGTTCACGAGTGAGAATGCAGGCATGAGTAGCGATACACACGTGGGAAACGTGTGCGCCGATTGACTAAGGGTTCCTGGGTCAAGCTGATCTGCCCAGGGTAAGTCGGGACCTAAGGCGAGGCCGACAGGCGTAGTCGATGGACAACCGGTTGATATTCCGGTACCCGCTTTGAAACGCCCAATATCGAATCCATTAATGCTAAGGCCGTGAAGCCGGCCTGGAGTCTTCGGACGAAGGGACGTGGTGGAGCCGCCGATCCAAGGTGGTAGTAGGTAAGCGATGGGGTGACGCAGGAAGGTAGTCCAGCCCGGGCGGTGGTTGTCCCGGGGTAAGGGTGTAGGGCGCTGTCTAGGCAAATCCGGACAGCTTGAAGCCTGAGACCTGATGCCGAGCCGATTGTGGTGAAGTGGATGATCCTATGCTGTCGAGAAAAGCCTCTAGCGAGTTTCATGGCGGCCCGTACCCTAAACCGACTCAGGTGGTCAGGTAGAGAATACCGAGGCGTTCGGGTGAACTATGGTTAAGGAACTCGGCAAAATGCCCCCGTAACTTCGGGAGAAGGGGGGCCATTGCTGGTGATGAGTCTTGCACTCTGAGCTGGTGGTGGCCGCAGAGACCAGCGAGAAGCGACTGTTTACTAAAAACACAGGTCCGTGCGAAGCCGTAAGGCGATGTATACGGACTGACGCCTGCCCGGTGCTGGAACGTTAAGGGGACCGGTTAGTCGACCTTCGGGTCGGCGAAGCTGAGAACTTAAGCGCCAGTAAACGGCGGTGGTAACTATAACCATCCTAAGGTAGCGAAATTCCTTGTCGGGTAAGTTCCGACCTGCACGAATGGCGTAACGACTTCTCGACTGTCTCAACCATAGGCCCGGTGAAATTGCATTACGAGTAAAGATGCTCGTTTCGCGCAGCAGGACGGAAAGACCCCGGGACCTTTACTATAGCTTGATATTGGTGTTCGGTTCGGCTTGTGTAGGATAGGTGGGAGACTTTGAAGCAATCACGCCAGTGGTTGTGGAGTCATTGTTGAAATACCACTCTGGTCGTGCTGGATGTCTAACCTGGGTCCGTGATCCGGATCAGGGACAGTGTCTGGTGGGTAGTTTAACTGGGGCGGTTGCCTCCTAAAGGGTAACGGAGGCGCCCAAAGGTTCCCTCAGCCTGGTTGGCAATCAGGTGTTGAGTGTAAGTGCACAAGGGAGCTTGACTGTGAGACTGACGGGTCGAGCAGGTACGAAAGTAGGGACTAGTGATCCGGCGGTGGCTTGTGGAAGCGCCGTCGCTCAACGGATAAAAGGTACCCCGGGGATAACAGGCTGATCTTCCCCAAGAGTCCATATCGACGGGATGGTTTGGCACCTCGATGTCGGCTCGTCGCATCCTGGGGCTGGAGTCGGTCCCAAGGGTTGGGCTGTTCGCCCATTAAAGCGGTACGCGAGCTGGGTTTAGAACGTCGTGAGACAGTTCGGTCCCTATCCGCTGTGCGCGTAGGAGTCTTGAGAAGGGCTGTCCCTAGTACGAGAGGACCGGGACGGACGAACCTCTGGTGTGCCAGTTGTCCTGCCAAGGGCATGGCTGGTTGGCTACGTTCGGAAAGGATAACCGCTGAAAGCATCTAAGCGGGAAGCCTGCTTCGAGATGAGGGCTCCCACCCCCTTGAGGGGTTAAGGCTCCCAGTAGACGACTGGGTTGATAGGCCAGATATGGAAGCCCGGTAACGGGTGGAGTTGACTGGTACTAATAGGCCGAGGGCTTGTCCTCAGTTGCTCGCGTCCACTGTGTAGGTTCTGAAGTAACGACCTGTGTCATGTCCGGGTTGATATCTTCATAGTGTTTCGGTGGTCATTGCGTTAGGGAAACGCCCGGTTACATTCCGAACCCGGAAGCTAAGCCTTTCAGCGCCGATGGTACTGCAGGGGGGACCCTGTGGGAGAGTAGGACGCCGCCGAACAATCATTGTGGGGAGGCCCCGCACCGTATGGTGCGGGGCCTTTCTGCGTTCCGGGCCCATTCGACCCGCGGCCGTAGGATCCGGCTCCTGAGCGGGACCTTTTTACGTGATGCAGCCGGCGTCGGGTGGTGAGTGGCCTACGGTGGGGCGCCATGAGCGCCATGAGGGTCCTGATCATCGGCGGCAGTGGGTTTCTTGGGACGGAACTTGCGCGTCGGGCGACCGCTGCCGGCTGGGATACGGCTGCGACGTACTGTTCCCGTCCCGGCGACCTTTCCGGGGTTGCGTGGTACCAGCTCGACCTTCGCATGCCCGAGCACATTGATGAGGTGTTGGCTGCGGTTGCCCCCACTGTCGTCATGAATGCGACGAGCGGAGGGAGCGACTGGGCGGTCACCGCTGACGGCTCGGTTCATGTGGCGATGGCTGCGATGAGAAGGGGCTGTCGGCTGGTCCATGTCTCCAGTGATGCCGTGTTCTCCGGTTCGCGGATTCACTATGACGAGGCTTGTCAGCCCGACCCGGTCACCCCGTATGGCGCGGCAAAGGCGGCCGCTGAGACCGCTGTGCGACTCCTGGTGCCGGGCGCTGCGGTTGCCCGCACGTCATTGATCATCGGGCACGGAGGTTCCGGGCATGAGCGCATGGTGCATGCTCTGGCTACCGGTACTGGAGAGGGAGTCCTGTTCACCGATGACTTCCGCTGCCCCGTCCATGTCGACGATCTGGCCCGTGCTTTGTGGGAACTCGCGATGTCCGAACAGGCCGGGATGTTCCACCTCGCGGGGGCGGATGCTCTCAGCCGTCACGAACTCGGCGTGCTCATTGCCCAACGTGATGGGCTCGATGCGACCCGGCTGGCTGCTGGGTGCCGGGCGGACGCCCGTATCCCCGGGGCTCTCGACGTCCGTCTCGACAGCAGGGCCACACAGCGGCGGGTACGTACACGGCTGCGTGGAGCCCGGGAGTTCCTCCGAGTTCGGTAGGACGGAGGTGTGGGCTGGTGCCGGGCGCGGTGTTACAGGCGGCCGGCGGACTTCAGGGCGAGGTAGGCGTCGGCGAGGTCGGGGGCCAGGTGGGTGGGGGTGGAGTCGATGACGGTGATGCCGTGGTGGCGGAGGCGGTCGGCGGTGCGGCGGCGGGCGGCGTGGGTCTGTTCCGCGGCGGCGGCCGCGTAGACGGCCTGCGGGGTGTGACGGCCGGCGGCCATTTCCTCGATGCGGGGGTCGGCCACGGCCGCGACGATGAGTTCGTTGCGCTGGGTGAGGCTGGGGAGGACGGGCAGCAGGGCCTCCTCCACGGGAGCTGCGTCCAGGCCGGTGAAGAGGACGATGAGGGACCGGCGCCGGGTGCGGCGGTGGATGGTGGCGGCCAGGCCACGGGCATCCGCCTCGACCAGTTCGGATTCGAGGGGTGCCAGGGCCTCGGTCAGGGCCGGGAGGACGTCGCGGGCGGTGCGGCCCTGAACGGAGGCGCGTATGCGGCGGTCGTAGGCGAGCAGGTCCACGCGGTCGCCGGCGCGGGCGGCGAGGGCGCCCAGCAGCAGGGCGGCGTCCATCGAGGCGTCGAGACGGGGGATGTCGCCGACGCGGCCGGCGGAGGTACGGCCGGTCTCCAGGACGAGCAGGATGCGCCGGTCGCGTTCGGGGCGCCAGGTGCGGACGGCGAGGTTCTGCCGGCGGGCGGTGGCGCGCCAGTCGATGGAGCGGGTGTCGTCGCCGGGCGTGTAATCGCGGAGGCTGTCGAACTCGGTGCCCTCACCGCGGGTGAGGACGCTGGTGCGACCGTCGAGTTCACGGAGGCGGGCGAGCTTGGCGGGGAGGTGCTTGCGGCTGGTGAAGGGGGGCAGGACGCGCAGCGTCCAGGGGACGTGCCGGCTTCCCTGCCGCGCGGCCAGGCCGAGCGGTCCGTGGGAACGGACGGTGACGCGGACCGCGTGGTGATCGCCGCGGCGGGTGGGGCGGAGCGTCGTGGTGAGGCGGCGGCGTTCGGCGGCGGGGATGCGCACGGTGTGGCGGGACGCGGGGACCTCCGTGCCGGGGTGGAAGGAGCTGGGGGGCCAGGCGTCACGGATCTGGGCACGCAGGGTGCGGCGGCTCGGGTTGGTGACGGTGAGGTGCGTGGCGGCCTCTCCCGTTAGTCGAACTGTTGTGTCACCGGTTCGGGTGATATGGAGCTTTCGCACTGGCGCGGCGAGTGCGAGATCGCACAGGATTGCTAGCAGCAAGGCGAGTTGGACGGTGAGGATGCCGAGCCAGCTGGGCAGCACGAAGCCGACGAAGAGGGCTCCAAGTGCGGAGATGAGGGCGGTGCGTCCGGTGAGGGCCACGGTGTCGTCTCAGCGGGGGACGGGGAGATGAGCGAGAACGGCGTTGATCACGGAGTCTGCGGTGACTCCTTCCATCTCCGCTTCCGGGCGGAGCTGGACGCGGTGGCGGAGCGTGGGAAGGGCAAGGGCCTTGACGTCGTCGGGGGTGACATAGTCGCGGCCGGTGAGCCAGGCCCAGGCACGTGACGTGGAGAGCAGGGCGGTGGCGCCTCGGGGGGAGACGCCGAGTGAGAGTGAGGGGGACTCGCGGGTGGCACGGCAGATATCGACGATATAGCCGGTGACTTCGGAGGAGACGGCGGTCTTGGCGACCGCGGCCCGGGCGGCATCGAGGTCGGCGGTCGAGGCGACGGGGCGGAGCCCCGCGGCACCGAGATCGCGTGGGCTGAAGCCGGCGGCGTGGCGCGTGAGGATGTCTATCTCGTCCTGGCGGGCGGGAAGCGGCACCGTCAGCTTCAGCAGGAAGCGGTCGAGTTGGGCCTCGGGGAGCGGATAGGTGCCCTCGTACTCCACGGGGTTCTGGGTGGCGGCCACCAGGAACGGCTCGGGGAGGGGACGGGCCGTGCCGTCGACGGTCACCTGCCGCTCCTCCATGGCCTCGAGCAGGGACGCCTGGGTTTTCGGAGGCGTGCGGTTGATCTCGTCGGCCAGCAGGAGGTTGGTGAAGACGGGGCCCGGCTGGAAGGAGAACTCCGAGCTGCGGGCGTCGTAGACCAGTGAGCCGGTGACATCGCTCGGCATCAGGTCGGGGGTGAACTGGACGCGTTTGGTGTCGAGTTCGAGGGCGGCCGACAGGGCGCGGACGAGCAGGGTCTTGGCGACGCCGGGGGCGCCTTCGAGAAGCACATGACCGCGGCAGAGGAGTGCGACGACCAGCCCGGTGACGGCGGGGTCCTGGCCGACGACGGCCTTGGCTATCTCGGTGCGCAGATCCTCCAGGGAGGTTCGGGCGCTGTCAGCGGTCGGGGTGCTCACGGGGGGCGTGCCTCTCTTGGGAAACGATCGATGATTCGAGTGCGTCGAGTTGGTCGGCCAAGTGCACCAGGGCCTTGTCGTCCGCGGGAGCAGTGCCGAAGAGCAGGACAGGGAGGTCTGCTCCGGCGCCGGGGGCGGAGGCCAAGTGGGCGTGGACGGCAGGCAGGAGGATGTCGGCAGTGTGGGCGTGCGCCGAGGACACTCCGAGGAGGGGGGCGAGGCGCGTGCGAGTTGCGGAGCGCAGCACGTCAGCGGCCCGGTCGCGGGCGTTGGCCTGCTCGTAGAGGCGGGCGTGGCCTTCGGTGGTCTCGGCGGCAGGGACGGTGACGGGGAGCTTTTCCGCGACCAGGGGGCCGAGGCGACGGGCGCGCCACAGGGCGGTGAACACGGCGGCGAGAACGAGCTGGAGCAGGGCCCAGCGCCAGCCGGAAGGGATGAGGCCGAAGAAGCCGGGCTGGTCGTCCTGAGCGGATGACGGGTCGCTCACGGAGGGGAGGTACCAGATCAGATGCTTGTGCGTGCCGAGGAGTTGAAGGGCGAGCGAGGCGTTGCCGTGCTCGGCGAGATGGTGGTTGTAGAGGAGGTCGGCGGAGCCGAGGAGGACGGTGTCGCGGGCGCTGCCGGGGGCCGGCAGGCGCAGCAGGGAGGGGCGGCCGCCGCCGGGGTAGCAGCGGTCGGCTCCGGTGACGTCGGTGACGTAGCGGAGGCCGCCGAGGAGGACGCTTCCCGCGCGGCGGGCCTCGGGCAGGGCACAGGAGGGCGGGCGTACCGAGACACCGGCGGGGGACTTCACCCGGACACCGGGGGCGAAGGTTTCGAGGGGCGCCGCGCCAGGGGCGAGCAGAACGGTGCGGCCGGGAGTGTGGGAGGTCGCGGTGTGCAGGCCCGTCAGCTGATCAGGCGTCAGCACGTCGGGGTCGGTGACGAGCAGGGTGGTGCCGGGGCCGGCCGCCGCGGCTGCCTCCTCGGAGGTGGTCACGACCTGGGTGGAGACGCCCTGGGCGGCGAGGAGTTGGGAGAGGGCCCGGCTCCCCGTCCGGTCCGCGGAGCGGGGGTCGAGCCGTCCGTGCTGTTCGCCGGACTGCAGGGCGCCCAGGACCACACCGCTGACGACGAGCAGGAGGAGCGCGAGCAGCGGGCCGCGGGACCGGGCCCACGGGCCACGAGCGGTGCGCGCGGGCGCAGGGGCGGCCTGGGCGGTCGTCGTCATCCGTGGCTCCCGGTCGGGGTGGTGGCCAGGGCCGGCTTGGCGTGCTGCAGGTCGGTGTCGAGGGCGGTCAGGAGGGTGTACGCCTCTTCCGTTCCGGGGCGGCCGCCGTATGTGACGTCGTCGAAGGTGCGGGCCGCGGTGCGGAGCCGGTCGGCGTACGCGGGAAAGGCCCGGCCGGCTTCGGCGGAGGCTTCGTCAGCGGTGCGGCCGGGGCCGGGAGTGAGCAGTGTGCGCTCTTCCAGGGCGAGGACGAGGGCGCGCATGCGGTCCTGGATCGCCTGGCTCCAGTGGGCCTCGGCGGCGTGCCGGGCCGCGGCTGAGCGGTGTTCGGCGGCGGTACGGGGTGTTTCGGTGAAGAGCGTGCCCCCGGTGGTCGGGGTGCGTCGCACCGCACCGAGCCGCAGCCGGAGGGCGACGAGCAGCAGAACGACGAAGGCGGCGATGGCCAGGAGCCCGATCCAGCCTCCCGGTGTGGTGCCGGCGGCCGCGGTGAAGAGGTCGTCGATGCGTGCCCAGAGCCAATCGAGGGCCTGCTGGACCGGGTTGGGGTCGTGCTGGTGGTACCGGGGATCGGACAGCTCGCGTTCCGCCGCCTCGCGGGCGGGGACGCGCGGAGTCCGCACCGGTATGTCGTCGTCGGAGCGCGCCATGAGGCGTCCGAGCGCGGTCATGTTCCCCCCTCTGGTCACCGCATCAGCTTCCCGGCGCGGTGTCGTCGGGGCGCGGCCCGTCGGCGGGTGTGGTGCCGGTGGCCGTGGCGTCCGCGGGCGCCGAGTTGCCGGTGGCGGTCGTGCCCGACTGGGGGGTGTCTGCTTCGGTGCCGTCCTTCGGCGAGCCGCCTGTACTGGGGCTGTCCGGCGAGGAGTTGCCGGCCTCCGCTCGGTCCGCAGGGGCGTCGGCGGGGGCCGGAGCGGCAGCGGTGGGCTGAGGGCCGGCGGTCGCGGGAGCGGGGGTGGCCGGGGACGTGGCGGGAGCGTCGGAGTCGTAGCCGGGGAGGCCGGCGGCGCGGGCGAGTTCGAGGTCGAGTGCCTCGCGGCGGATGCGCTGGTCCACGTACAGGAGCGCGGTGACGCCGGCGGTGATCGGGAAGGTGATGGTGGAGCTGATGACGGCTCCGATGCCCAGCACGATCAGGAACGACCAGCCGGTGGTGTTGCTGGTGCCGTTCGCCCAGTCCATGAGGCTCTCGCCGCCGACGAGGAAGGCGACGATGGTGGCCGGGATCTGGATGATGAACTCGACGATGCCCACCAGGAGGAAAGCGAGGAGCTGCACCCCCAGTACACGCCACCAACTGCCCCGTACGAGCTTCGCGGAGCGGCGCATGGCGGGGATGACGCCCTGCTTCTCCAGCATCAGGGCGGGAGAGGCGAGGCTGTAGCGGACGCCCAGCCAGACACTCACCACGCAGGCGGCCAGCCCGCCGAGCAGGGTGAGGAGCAGGCCCGCTTCCAGCGCGCCGGTGCCGGTCGCGATGAGGATCAGGCCGGGAGCCATGCCGACCGTGACGATCGCCATGATGATCAGGGGCAGCAGGACGAGCAGGCCGAGCAGGCGGGGGAGTTGGGGGCGTGCGTCCCGCCAGGCTTCCCCGGCGGTCACCGAGCGGCCCAGGACGGCACGGCTCACGACCATGGTCAGGAGCCCGGTGACGACGATGGTGGCGAGGAGCCCGATCGCCGAGGTGATGCCGCTGGCGGCGAGCGAATTGCCCATGTCCTGCAGCGTCTGGCGGAGCGGCGGAACATTGTCGCTCGACAGCGAGGGCTCCCGGCCGGAGCCCTGGAACCAGATGCCGGTGACGGCGGTGATGGCGGTCTGGGCGACGATCGCGACGATCAGCGAGATCCCGAGGACCGTGCGCCAGTGGGCACGCATGGTGGCGACCGCGCCGTCGAGGATCTCACCGACGGCCAGCGGGCGCAGCGGGATGACGCCGGGTTTGGCGGCCTGCGGCACCGGTGCCCAGGCGCCGCCCCAAGGGGGCTGGTTGCCGGGGTGGCCGCCCCACTGGCCGGAGGGACCGCCCCAGCCGGGACCGCCCGCTGCGGGCGACGAGGCACGGGCGCGGCCGCCGGTCCCGTGGGGGCCGCTCTGGCCGGGGATGCCGGCGGGGGCCGACCACTGGCCGGAAGGCGGCTGTTCCTTGGACCAGTTCGGTGGGGGCGACTGCTCGCCGGAGCCGTTCTGGTCTTCCTGCGGGGGCTGCTCCTGAGTGCCGCGGCCCGGCTCGTCGGAGGAGGCGGATCCGGGCGAAGCCCAGCCCGGAGAGTTGTTCATCGTCGCTCCTTCTTGCTGCCCGTCCGCCGGGGCGGTCGGGGTCCGGGGTCCGCGGTGGCAGTCATCGTGTCATGGCTGTCGCCGTTGTGTACCGGTGCCCGGAGTGCGAGGAGACCTTCTGCTGGAGGGGCGATCGGCGGCAGACTGAACGAATGGGCGATCAGTACGAGGTATCCGAGGCGGGCGTCGAGGCGCTCACCATTCCGGCGTTGCGCTGGCAGGAGCCGCCCGAGGGGCCCGTCGTGGTCCTCCTTGATCAGACCCGGCTGCCGGTCGAGGAGGTCGAGCTTGTCTGCACGGACGTCCCGGCGCTGGTGCAGGCGATCCGGACGCTGGCCGTGCGCGGGGCGCCGCTGCTGGGCATCGCCGGCGCCTACGGCGTCGCGCTGGCCGCGGTGCGGGGCTTCGACGTGGAAGAGGCGGCGGAGGCGCTGGCGCAGGCCCGGCCGACCGCGGTCAATCTGGGCTGGGGCGTACGGCGGGCCGCTGCCGCGTACCGCGCCGCCGCGGCCGGGGGACCCGATGCCCAGGCGGCAGCGGCGCTGGCCGAGGCGCGGGCCGTGCACGACGAGGACATCGAGGCCAGTGCGCGGATGGCGGCGCACGGGTTGGAGCTGCTGGGCGAGCTGCTGCCGGGCGGCGGTCACCGGATCCTCACGCACTGCAACTCCGGGGCACTGGTGTCCGGGGGCGAGGGCACCGCCCTGGCGGTGGCGCTGGCGGCGCACCGCGCCGGTGAGCTGCGCCGTCTCTGGGTGGACGAGACGCGGCCGCTGCTGCAGGGAGCGCGGCTGACCGCCTACGAGGCGGCCCGGACGGGTATGGCGTACACGGTGCTCCCGGACGGCGCGGCAGGGTCGCTGTTCGCCGGGGGCGAGGTGGATGCGGTGCTGATCGGCGCGGACCGGATCGCGGCGGACGGATCGGTGGCGAACAAGGTCGGCAGCTATCCCCTGGCGGTCCTGGCGCGGTACCACCACGTTCCGTTCGTGGTGGTGGCCCCGACCAGCACAGTGGATCTGGAGACCGAGGAGGGGTCGGACATCGAGGTGGAGCAGCGGCCGGGGCATGAAGTGACGGAGTTCTCGTTGCCGTATGCGCAGGGGCCCGGGGCGGAGGCGGGCACCGGTATACCGGTGGCTCCGCTGGGCGCACAGGCCTACAACCCGGCCTTCGACGTCACTCCGGCGGAGCTGGTGACGGCGATCGTCACGGAGGCCGGAGTGGTGTCGCCGGTGACCCGGAACGGGCTGGCAGAGGTGTGTTCCACATCACGATGGAGTAAGTCACGATCAGGTAATGGGATGATGGCCGAATGAAGGGACGCGTCCTGGTCGTCGATGACGACACCGCACTGGCGGAGATGCTCGGCATCGTGCTGCGCGGCGAAGGCTTTGAGCCGTCGTTTGTGTCGGACGGTGACAAGGCCCTTGCGGCCTTCCGCGAGACCAAGCCCGATCTTGTCCTGCTCGACCTGATGCTGCCGGGCCGGGACGGTATCGAGGTGTGCCGGCTGATCCGGGCCGAGTCCGGCGTACCGATCGTCATGCTGACCGCCAAGAGCGACACGGTGGACGTGGTGGTCGGGCTCGAATCGGGCGCGGACGACTACATCGTCAAGCCGTTCAAGCCCAAGGAGCTGGTGGCCCGTATCAGGGCGCGCCTGCGGCGTTCGGAGGAGCCGGCGCCCGAGCAGCTGGCCATCGGTGACCTGGTCATCGATGTGGCGGGCCACTCGGTGAAGCGCGAGGGGCAGTCGATCGCCCTGACCCCGCTGGAGTTCGATCTGCTGGTGGCGCTGGCGCGCAAGCCGTGGCAGGTGTTCACGCGCGAGGTGCTGCTCGAGCAGGTCTGGGGCTACCGGCACGCCGCCGACACCCGGCTGGTCAACGTCCATGTGCAGCGGCTGCGCTCCAAGGTCGAGAAGGACCCGGAGCGGCCGGAGATCGTGGTGACCGTGCGTGGGGTCGGCTACAAGGCCGGGCCCAGCTGAGATGACCCGGGACGGTTCGGCCCCGGAGGGAAAGCGGGGGCGCGCCGTCGGCCCGGCGGGTGATATGTCCTTTTCGGGGAGGGTGTGGGCCTGGTTGCTGCGCGGTGGGCAGCTGCTGCCCGACGGCGCGGTGAGCGGTCCGGTCCACCCCCTGCTCCGGCTGTTCAGCCGCTGGGTGCGGCGGCCGCTGCTGCCGGCCCTGCGGCTGTGGCGCCGCAACATCCAGCTGCGGGTGGTGGCGACCACGCTGCTGATGTCGCTGGCCGTGGTGCTGCTGCTCGGTGTGGTGGTCGTCGGCCAGGTCCGCAACGGCCTGCTCACGGCCAAGGCGCAGGCCGCGCAGAGCCAGGCCGTGGGCGGCTTCAGCGTCGCCCAGAAGATGGCCGACGGCGCCGACGACACCCGGCCCGACGACACCGCGCGCACCGGCAACCGCGGCACCCAGGACTCCGCGACCTGGCTGACCGGCCTGGTCGAACAGCTCGCCAGCGGCGGGCAGGGCGTCTTCTCCGTCGTGGCGCTCAGCTCCGACTCCGACGAGCCGTTCGGCGACTCCAGCCCCGGCACCCGTGGCCCGCGCGCCTCCGGCGACGTCGATCCCGAGCGGAGCGTGCCGCCCGAACTGCGGCGGAAGCTGGAGACCAAGTCCGGGACGTTCCGCCAGTACACCGAGATCAAGCGCATCGGGTCGGACGACGGCGTGTCGGCGCTGATCATCGGCAAGCGGCTGAACGACGTGAACAGCAACCAGTACCAGCTCTACTACCTCTTCCCGTTCAGCCAGGAGGAGGAGTCGCTCAAGCTGGTCACGGGGACGCTGGCGACCGCCGGTGTCTTCGTCGTCATCCTGCTCGGCGCGATCGCCTGGCTGGTGGTCCGGCAGGTCGTCACGCCCGTACGGATGGCCGCGGGGATCTCCGAGCGGCTGGCCGCCGGCCTCCTCCAGGAGCGGATGAAGGTCACCGGCGAGGACGACATCGCCCGGCTGGGCGAGTCCTTCAACAAGATGGCGCAGAACCTCCAGGTCAAGATCCAGCAGCTGGAGGAGCTCTCGCGGATGCAGCGCCGGTTCGTCTCCGACGTCTCGCACGAGCTGCGTACGCCGCTGACGACCGTCCGGATGGCGGCCGACGTCATCCACGACGTGCGGGACGAGTTCGACCCCGTCACCGCGCGCTCCGCCGAGCTGCTGCGCGGCCAGCTCGACCGCTTCGAATCCCTGCTGGCGGAGCTGCTGGAGATCAGCCGGTTCGACGCCGGGGCGGCCGCGCTGGAGGCCGAGCCGATCGATCTGCGCGATGTGGTGCACCGCGTCATCGAGGGGGCCGAGCCGCTCGCCGAGCGCAAGGGCACCCGGATAGTGGTGCGCGGCGCCGAGCAGCCCGTGATCGCCGAGGCCGACACCCGCCGGGTGGAGCGGATACTCCGCAATCTCGTCGTCAACGCCGTCGAGCACGGCGAGGGCCGTGACGTGGTGGTCCGGCTGGCGTCCGCGGGCAGCCGCAGCGGCGGCGCGGTGGCCGTCGCGGTGCGTGACTACGGTGTCGGCCTCAAGCCCGGCGAGGCGGCCCGCGTCTTCAACCGTTTCTGGCGGGCGGACCCGGCCCGGGCCCGGACGACCGGCGGTACGGGCCTGGGCCTGTCCATCGCCGTCGAGGACGCCAGGCTGCACGGCGGCTGGCTGCAGGCCTGGGGGGAGCCGGGCGGCGGCTCGCAGTTCCGGCTGACGCTGCCCCGTACGGCCGGTGAGACGCTGCGCGGGTCCCCGATCCCCCTGGAGCCGGAGGACTCGCGGCGCCACCGCGGACTGGACGGGACGGGGCAGCCGAAGGCCGGGGCGGAGCACAAGACGTCCACGATCCCGGTGCAGGCGCGTGCCCCGGAGGCGGGTGACATGGCGGTTCCGGCTCCGGAGCCGAAGGTGTCCTGGCCGGCCGTCGACCCGGTGGCGCTGCCCGGAAGCGGCGCCCGTGTGGTGCCGCGGAGCGGGGGCGTACGGAGCGAAGAGGCGGCGCACGGCGACAGCGCGCGCACCGATGAGCCGGACCGCGAGGGCGGGACCGAGCAGGAAGCCGAACGGGGCGTGGATCGGGAAGGCGGGCTGCGTGGGAACTGAGCGCGGAGGCGAGCGCGGGGAGGGCACCGGGTCCCGTGGGCGGGCTCGCAGGGGAGCCGGGCCGGCGCGGAAGGCGCTGCTGCTCGGCTGTGCGGCGGCGCTGCTGGCCGGGTGCGCGTCCATGCCCGACAGCGGCGACGTCACGGCCGTCGACCAGTCGCCGCGTTCCGAGGGCGAGTCGCAGGTGCGGGTCTACGGCGTTCCCCCGCAGGACGGCGCGCAGCCGACCAACATCGTGCGCAGCTTCCTCGACGCCACGACCAGTGACGAGGCGGACTTCCGTACGGCCACCCAGTACCTGGCCAAGTCGGCCAGGCGGACCTGGCGGCCGTTCCAGGTGACCAATGTGCTCCAGGAGCGCCCGAAGCCCGAGCCGAAATCCCTGCCCAACCGGGAGGACGCGAACGGGTACACGGTCACCCTCTCCGGCAGCCAGGTGGCGGCGGTGGACGACAACCACGCCTACACCCCCGAGGAGCGGCCGTACCGCCAGACGATCCACCTCATCAAGGAGGGCGGCCAGTGGCGCATCGACCGGCTGCCCAACGGGCTGGTGCTCGGGCTGTCCGACTTCCAGCGCATCTACCGCTCCGTCAACAAGTACTACTTCGCGTCCTACAACTCGGAGTCGGGGGAGCCGAAGGCGGGCCGGAACGTGCTCGTCGCGGACCCCGTCTACCTGCGGCAGCGAATAAAGCCGATCACCTCCAGCGTGGAGGCGCTGCTGTCCGGGCCGACCGACTGGCTGAACCACGTGACGACTTCGGCCTTCCCGACCGGCACCCGGCTCGCCGCGCACGACCTGGCGCTGGACGACTCCAACGCGCTGCGGGTCAAGCTCAGCAAGGGTGCGGTGAACACCGACGCCGCGCAGTGCAAGCAGATGGCGGCTCAGCTCTTCTTCACCGTCCAGGACATGACGCGGGCTTCGAAGATCAGTGAGGTGGAGCTGGAGGACGACAGCGGCAGCGCGCTGTGCGCGCTGTCCCAGGAACAGGCCGAGCGCGACTTCGCGCCGTCCCCGACCATCGGGGGCTCGGGCAAGGAGTACTTCATCGACGCCGACCACAAGGTCGTCGGCATGTCGGACTCGGCCACCGAACCCATGCCGGTGCGCGGGCCGTTCGGCACGGGCAAGACCCCGCTGCGCTCGGTCGCCATCTCGCGCGGCGAGGACACCGCGGCCGGTGTGTCGAGCGACGGCCGGTCGTTGTACGTGGCGGCCTTGGAAGACGGCATCGGGCGCGGTGATCCGCTGCTGACCAGTACGGGCGCGGCCAAGAACCCCGATACGGGGCTCACCACACCGAGCTGGGACGGCCTGGGCGATCTGTGGATCGCGGACCGCGACGCGCACGGCTCGCGGCTGCTGCGGCTGCGCGAGGGCAAGGGTGCCCCCGAGAAGGTGGCGGTGCCCGGCCTCGGCGACCGGCGGATCAAGGCGATCAAGGTGGCCGCCGACGGCATCCGGATCGCGGTCCTGGTGGAGGACAAGGGCCGTACGACGCTGCAGCTGGGCCGGGTCGAGCGTGGCGGGAGTTCGGCGCATCCGGAGCTCTCCGTGCAGGAACTGCGGCCGATCGCACCTCAGTTGGAGGACGTGGTCGCCGCGTCCTGGGCGGGCGGCAGCCGGCTGGTGGTCGTCGGGCGGGAGTCCGGCGGAGTCCAGCAGATGCAGTTCATGGAGACCGACGGCTCGGCGTCGAACGCGCAGACCCTGCCCGGCGTCAACGGCGTCATCGCGGTGGCGGCCTCGGAGGACGAGACCAGGCCGTTGATCGCCGATGCCACGGAGGGCATCGTGCGGCTGCCTCCGGACGCGAACTGGAAGACCGTGGCGAAGGACGGGACGGCGCCGGTCTATCCGGGGTGAGCGGTGGCCGGGTGCCGTGGGGATCGGCGGCCGGTGACCCGTGATGGGTGCCGGGGCAGGCGGCCGGGCGCGTGATGGAGGCTTCTGCCCGGGACCGGGCGGCCGGGACCGGGCGGCCCTCGGCCGCCGATCCCGCACGGCATGCGGCTGATCCGGTCCGCGCTGCGCTGTCCCGTACCGCTGACCTCCGGTTCTGCTTCCGCTGATCTTCGGGTCCGCTGCCCCGCCCGTCCACAGGGGCCCGGTTCCGGGGACCTGCAGCTCCGCGGCCGGTTGTCCACAGGGGTGGTGACCGGGCGTGGACGGCGGGACAGTGGAGTCATGCAGGGGGTGTGGCGCGAACTGGCCGGTCTGGTGCTGCCGGTCGACTGTGCGGGGTGCGGCCGGCCGCGTACGGAGCTGTGCGCACGGTGCCGCCGGGCGCTGGCCCGCGACGGGCGCGGGCCGCGGCGGGTGCGACCGTGGCCGGTCCCGGCGGGCCTGCCGCGGGTGTGGGCCGGGGCGCCGTACGCCGACGAGGTGCGGGCGGTGCTGCTGGCACACAAGGAGCGGGGCGCCCTGCGGCTGGCCGGGTCGCTCGGGGAGGTGCTCGCCGGGGCCGTGCGGGGGCTGTGCGGCGGGAGCCCCCAGCTGCTGGTGCCGGTGCCTTCGGCCAGGAGAGCCGTGGCCGGGCGGGGCCATGACCCGGTGCGCAGGACGGCGCTGGCGGCGGCGCGGGAGCTGCGGCGGTCGGGCGGGGCGGCGCGGGTGCTCGCGGTCATGCGGCAGCGTCGTGCGGTGTCCGACCAGGCGGGGCTGAGTGCCCGGGAGCGGCTGGCGAACGTCGCGGGTGCACTGGAGGTGCCGGGTGCGTCCGGCAGGCTGTTGACGGGGCGGTCAGTGGTGCTGGTGGACGATCTGGTGACCACGGGGGCCACCCTCGCCGAGGCGGCCCGGGCGGTGAGGGCGGCCGGCGGCCGGGTCACCGGGGCCGCGGTGGTGGCCGCGCCCCGCAGCGCTTTCGCCCTTGAGGAGGCGGCCGCGGTGTCTTTACCACGCGGTGGGTAGGCGAGGAGGAAAAGTCACCCAAATGGAGCCGAGGGCTCCGAGGGGGTGCCGACATCCGTCCGGGAGAGCTATGTTCGGTTGTGAGGACTTGGCGGGTGTTATGCCTCGGATGTCGCGATGAATGCGTTCAGGGGCAATTGAGCCGACCCTGAAAACGGGGGAGTGGAGAGCTGGTCGTCGGGGGAGGAGGAGGTGAAAGTCGCCAAGTCCGAGGCTTCGGCAACCACCGGAGCCTGGTGCAAGAAGGAATTGCTCCGCCTGATGAGCGGGGCGATCCGGGAACGGAGTTCTGCGTGGACATCGTCGTCAAGGGCCGCAAAACAGAGGTGCCCGAGCGGTTCCGCAAGCACGTGGCCGAGAAGCTGAAGCTGGACAAAGTCCAGAAGCTCGACGCCAAGGTGATCAGCCTGGACGTCGAGGTGTCCAAGGAGCCCAACCCGCGGCAGGCCGACCGTTCCGACCGAGTGGAGATCACCCTCCACTCCCGTGGCCCGGTGGTCCGGGCCGAGGCCGCCGCAGCGGATCCGTACGCCGCGCTGGATCTGGCCACCGCGAAGCTCGAGGCGCGGCTGCGCAAGCAGCACGACAAGCGCTACTCGCGTCGCGGCAACGGCCGCATCCCGGCGAGTGAGGTCGCCGTCAGCGTGCCGGACGCCGCGAGCCTGAACACCAACGGAGAACTGGCCGCCGCCGAGGCCGGCCAGACGGTGCCGACCACGAAGATGGGCTGCATCGACGTCCAGGGCGAAGGACCCCTGGTCGTCCGCGAGAAGACCCACTCGGCCGCGCCGATGCTGCTCGACCAGGCGCTCAACGAGATGGAGTTGGTCGGGCACGACTTCTACCTCTTCGTCGACGCCGACACCAAGCTGCCGAGTGTCGTCTACCGGCGGCACGCCTATGACTACGGCGTCATTCACTTGAACCCCGACTTGTTCGGGGGAGAGGAGCCCGGCGGCGCAGGCGGCGCGCTGGGTGGCTGAACCCCGTCCGCTCGGTGCCCCCGGCGTACGCCGGGGGCACCATCGTGCCCGGAGGAGGCAGGAGTTGAAGCCGTATAGTCTTTGTGCCGGCCAGGGAGTATGTGGGCGCGAGACGGCGACATGCCGGGGAGACGGTCGTATGGCTTTGATCGGGTCGGCAGGGGGCTGTTGTCAACCAGCCTTATGCGCAAACTCCGGCCGTGTGGCCGAGTAGTTGACGGGGAGGACCAGTGGGGGACAGTTTTGGGCCCGTGCGCGGCACCGCGGACGACGGCCACAGTGCTGCCGGGGGTGACGACGGCACCGACCGGACCCTCAGCGTGCCGCGCCAGGAGCCGATCCGGGTCCTGGTCGTGGACGACCACGCGCTCTTCCGGCGGGGCCTGGAGATCGTGCTGGCCCAGGAAGAGGACATCCAGGTCGTCGGCGAGGCGGGGGACGGCGCGGAGGCGGTCGACAAGGCCGCGGATCTGCTGCCCGACATCGTGCTGATGGACGTGCGGATGCCCAAGCGCGGAGGGATCGAGGCGTGCACCTCCATCAAGGAGGTCGCCCCCAGCGCGAAGATCATCATGCTGACGATCAGCGACGAAGAGGCCGATCTCTACGACGCGATCAAGGCCGGCGCCACCGGCTACCTCCTCAAGGAGATCTCCACCGACGAGGTGGCGACCGCGATCCGCGCGGTGGCGGACGGCCAGTCGCAGATCAGCCCGTCGATGGCGTCCAAGCTCCTGACGGAGTTCAAGTCGATGATCCAGCGCACGGACGAGCGCAGGCTGGTGCCCGCGCCGCGGCTCACCGACCGTGAACTGGAGGTCCTCAAGCTGGTCGCCACGGGCATGAACAACCGCGACATCGCCAAGGAACTCTTCATCTCCGAGAACACGGTGAAGAACCACGTCCGCAACATCCTGGAGAAGCTGCAGCTGCACTCCCGGATGGAAGCGGTGGTGTACGCGATGCGGGAGAAGATCCTCGAAATCCGGTGAGCGGGCCCCGCCGTGGTGGCGGGTGGTCCGGTGGGCGACAGCGCGGTGCCGGGCGGAGCGCCGCGCCGTGGTGACCAGGCGCCGGGCGGCCCCCGGAGTCGTCGGCCGATGGCCTACCCGTCGCTCGTGCGGGTGAGTTCCGTGCGCAGGGCGGTGGCCAGCTTCGGGTCGGCGCAGCGTTCCACGCGTACGTCGTCGCAGCCGACCCAGCCCGCGGCCTCCCGGAGGGCATGGGCCATCGGGGTGACGGCCTTGGTGTCCCGCATCGAGACCTGGCGGGCGACGAGGGTGGTGCCCTCGCGCGCCGGGTCCACCCGGCCCACCAGCCGGCCTCCTGCGAGCAGCGGCATCGCGAAGTACCCGTGGATCCGCCGGGGGCGCGGGACATACGCCTCCAGCCGGTGGGTGAAGCCGAAGATCCGCTCCGTGCGCGGCCGGTCCCAGATCAGGGAGTCGAAGGGCGAGAGCAGGGTGGTGCGGTGCCGGCCGCGGGGCGGGGCGGCCAGGGCGGCGGGGTCGGCCCAGGCGGGCTTGCCCCAGCCCTCCACCTCGACCGGGACCAGCCCGGAGTCCGCGATCACGGCGTCGACCTGTTCGGCCTTGAGGCGGTGGTAGTCCGCGAGGTCGGCGCGGGTGGCCACCCCCATGGCGGCGCCGGCCTGGGCGACCAGGCGGCGGATGCATGTGGCGTCGTCCAGGTCGTCGTGGAGCAGGGCGTCGGGGACGGCGCGTTCGGCGAGGTCGTAGACGCGCTTCCAGGCGCGGCGGCGGGTGCAGACCACCTCGCCGGTGTCCAGCAGCCACTCCACCGCGATCTTGGTCTCGGACCAGTCCCACCACTCCCCGCCCTTCCGGCCGCCTCCCAGCTCCGAGGTGGTCAGCGGGCCGTCGGCCTTCAGCCGGTCCAGGACGGCGGCGCAGGAGCGCGCGGAGTCCTCCATGACGTGCCAGCGGTGGCCCTTGGCACGGCGGGCGCGGCGGCGGAAGGCGAAGTGCGGCCACTCCTCGATGGGCAGGATGCAGGCCGCGTGTGACCAGTATTCGAAGCTGTGGGGGCGCGGCGCGGGAGCGTCCGGGGGAGTGGTGGTCCAGTAGGCGGCCTCGACGGCGGTGCGGCCTACGGCGCCGAGCCGGGCGTAGGGGACCAGCTCGTGGGAGCGGGCCAGCACCGAGATCGTGTCCAGCTGGACCGCGCCCAGATGCCGCAGCACCCCGCGCACACCCGCCCGGCGGTCCGGGGCGCCCAGCAGGCCCTGGGCCCGCAGCGCGATCCGCCGGGCCTCGTCGTGGGACAGGGCGGTCACGGGCTGCGGGCCAGGCGTGGGCTGCGTCACGGCGGTCATGGGGCACAGCGTAGGGGCGGGCACTGACAACGGCCCCGGGCGCGGGAATCACTGCTGGTGGCGGCGGTGCCCGGACCCGGGGGAGGCGTCCGGACGTGGCGCGGCGGGCGGCCCGGAGCGGCTCGCTCGGCAGGTGCGCGGCCGCCCCGGTGCCGCCGCCGGTGCTCAGCCGGGGAAGGGCAGGTACGGCGTCGCGTCCGGACGGCGGATGCCGGCGGAACCGGCCGGTGCGGGCTCCTCGCGGTCCTCGGGCAGGTCGGACGGGAGCAGGGAGCCGATCCAGACGTCCCGGCGGGTGCCCCCGCGCACCAGCTGGGCGCGCAGAGTGCCCTCCATGCGGAAGCCGAGTCTGCGGGCCACCGCCCGGGAGCCTTCGTTCCCGGCCTCCGCGTGCCACTCCAGGCGCTCCACGCCCAGCTCGCGGAAGGCCCAGCGCAGTACCGCGCCGGCCGCCTCGACGGCGCAGCCCCGGCCGCGATGCTCCCTGGCGGTCCAGTAGCCCAGCTCGGCCTGCCGTTCGGGGGTGTGCAGCCGGTCGAGACGTACCAGGCCCGTCGCGCCCACCAGGGAACCGTCCGCCCGGGAGACGACGGCGAAGTGGTACGCGGTGTCGTCGCGCCAGCTCTCGGGGACGACCGTGCCCACGAAACGCTCCGCGTCCCCGACCCCGTACGGTGAGGGGACACTCGTCCAGCGCGGAATGCCGGGGTCCTGGCACGCGGCGTGCACCGCGGGCGCGTCGCAGGGCTCGAAGGGACGCAGCACCAGGCGCTCGGTGGTGAGGGTGACGGGCTCCATGGCGTGAGTCTGCAAGGCGGCGGCCGGCGTGGCGAAGGGTTTTCCGCGGGATTCCCCGCGGCCGCCCGGCACCTTCTCGCGGCCTCGTGCGTTCACGCTGGGGAGGGGGCAGTGGGGTTCGCTGCGGCGTACCTCCCGGCGCGGCAGCGTCCTCCTTTACGATGGCCGTTGCGGCGGGGCCTGCCCCCTTGGAAAAATGCCGCGCCCGCGCACTCGACCGTGCAGGCCCGACCGGCAAGGAGACCAGCCCAAGTGTCCGTCTTGACGAAGATCATGCGTGCAGGCGAAGGAAAGATCCTGCGCAAGCTGCACCGCATCGCGGGCCAGGTCAACTCCATCGAGGAGGACTTCGCAGCGCTCTCCGACGCCGAGCTGCGGGCGCTCACGGATGAGTACAAGGAGCGCTACGCCGACGGCGAGAGCCTCGATGACCTGCTGCCCGAGGCGTTCGCCACGGTCCGCGAGGCCGCCAAGCGCGTGCTCGGCCAGCGGCACTACGACGTCCAGCTGATGGGTGGCGCGGCCCTTCACCTCGGTTATGTGGCGGAGATGAAGACCGGTGAGGGCAAGACCCTGGTCGGTACCCTCCCGACGTACCTCAACGCGCTGTCCGGCAAGGGCGTCCACCTCATCACGGTGAACGACTACCTGGCCGAGCGCGACTCCGAGATGATGGGCCGCGTCCACAAGTTCCTGGGCCTGACCGTCGGCTGCATCCTCGCCGACATGACGCCGGCCCAGCGCCGCGAGCAGTACAACTGCGACATCACCTACGGCACGAACAACGAGTTCGGCTTCGACTACCTGCGCGACAACATGGCCTGGTCGCAGGACGAACTCGTCCAGCGGGGCCACAACTTCGCCGTCGTCGACGAGGTCGACTCGATCCTCGTCGACGAGGCCCGTACGCCGCTGATCATCTCCGGCCCGGCGGACTCGGCCACCAAGTGGTACGGCGACTTCGCCAAGTTGGTGCGCCGCCTCAAGCGGGGCGAGGCCGCCAACCCGCAGCGCGGCATCGAGGAGACCGGCGACTACGACGTCGACGAGAAGAAGCGCACCGTCGGCATCCACGAGTCCGGCGTCAGCAAGGTCGAGGACTGGCTGGGCATCGACAACCTGTACGAGTCGGTGAACACCCCGCTCGTCGGCTACCTCAACAACGCGATCAAGGCCAAGGAGCTCTTCAAGAACGACAAGGACTACGTCGTCATCGACGGCGAAGTCATGATCGTCGACGAGCACACCGGCCGTATCCTCGCCGGCCGCCGCTACAACGAGGGCATGCACCAGGCCATCGAGGCGAAGGAAGGGGTGGAGATCAAGGACGAGAACCAGACGCTCGCCACGATCACCCTGCAGAACTTCTTCCGCCTCTACGACAAGCTCTCCGGCATGACCGGTACGGCCATGACCGAGGCCGCCGAGTTCCACCAGATCTACAAGCTCGGTGTCGTCCCGATCCCGACGAACCGCCCGATGGTCCGGATGGACCAGGCGGACCTGATCTACCGCACCGAGACCGCGAAGTTCGACGCGGTTGTCGAGGACATCGTCGAGAAGCACGGCAAGGGCCAGCCGATCCTGGTCGGCACCACCTCGGTCGAGAAGTCCGAGTACCTCTCCCAGCAGCTCAACAAGCGCGGGGTCTCCCACGAGGTCCTCAACGCCAAGCAGCACGACCGGGAGGCGCCGATCATCGCGCAGGCCGGCCGCAAGGGCGCGGTGACGGTCGCGACGAACATGGCCGGCCGCGGTACGGACATCAAGCTCGGCGGCAACCCCGACGACCTCGCCGAGGCGGAGCTGCGCCAGCGCGGCCTGGACCCGGTCGAGCACGTCGAGGAGTGGGCGGCCGCGCTGCCCGCCGCGCTGGAGCGCGCCGAGGCCGCGGTCAAGGCGGAGTTCGAGGAGGTCAAGGAGCTCGGCGGGCTCTACGTCCTGGGTACCGAGCGGCACGAGTCGCGGCGCATCGACAACCAGCTGCGCGGTCGTTCCGGCCGTCAGGGCGACCCCGGCGAGTCGCGGTTCTACCTGTCCCTGGGCGACGACCTGATGCGGCTGTTCAAGGCGCAGATGGTCGAGCGGGTCATGGCGATGGCCAACGTCCCCGACGACGTGCCGATCGAGAACAAGATGGTGACGCGGGCGATCGCCTCCGCCCAGTCGCAGGTCGAGCAGCAGAACTTCGAGACGCGCAAGAACGTCCTGAAGTACGACGAGGTGCTCAACCGCCAGCGTGAGGTCATCTACGGCGAGCGCCGCCGCGTCCTGGAGGGCGAGGACCTGCAGGAGCAGGTCAGGCACTTCATGGAGGACACCATCGACGCCTACATCCAGGCGGAGACCGTCGAGGGCTTCGCCGAGGAGTGGGACCTGGACCGTCTGTGGGGCGCCTTCAAGCAGCTCTACCCGGTCAAGGTGACGGTCGAGGAGCTGGAGGACGAGGCCGGCGACCGCGCGGGCCTGACCGCCGAGTTCATCGGCGACGCCGTCAAGGACGACATCCACGAGCAGTACGCCGCCCGCGAGGAGCAGCTCGGCTCGGACATCATGCGCGAGCTGGAGCGCCGGGTCGTGCTGTCCGTCCTGGACCGCAAGTGGCGTGAGCACCTCTACGAGATGGACTACCTCCAGGAGGGCATCGGCCTGCGGGCGATGGCCCAGAAGGACCCGCTGGTCGAGTACCAGCGCGAGGGCTTCGACATGTTCACCGCCATGATGGAGGGCATCAAGGAGGAGTCCGTCGGCTACCTGTTCAACCTGGAGGTCCAGGTCGAGCAGCAGGTCGAGGAGGTCCCGGTGCAGGAGGAGGAGCCCACCTCGCTGGACAAGGGCGCGCAGGACGTGGTCCCCGCCGGCGCGGGCCGCCCGGAGATCCACGCCAAGGGCCTGGAGGCGCCGCAGCGGCCGGACCGGCTGCACTTCTCCGCCCCCAAGGTGGACGGCGACGGCAGCATCGTCGAGGGCGACTTCATCAGCGACGAGGAAGCCGCCGGACCGGCCCGTTCCGAGGCGGACGGCCTGACCCGTGCCGAGCGCCGCAAGGCCCAGAAGAGCGCCGGGCGCCGCCGTAAGAAGTGAGCGACGAGCAGTGAGCGGTGCGGCGGCCCGGGGACGGGCCGGCCGCGCGGCGTGACGGGGGCGCCCCGGCCGGAGAACGGCCGGGGCGCCTTTGTGTCCGCCGGTCACCCGGTGGCGTCCGCGGGTCATCCGGCCGGTCCGCGGACGGCCGGGGCCGGGCCGATGTCGAGGGCGGCGCAGCGCCACCGGGAGTCGGCGCCCAGCTCCAGGCGGAAGGCCAGCGCCCGCAGCCGCCCGTCCGCGGCGATCCGGGCGAAGGCCTCGATGACGCCGCGGCGCGGCCGGCACAGTCCGCAGTCGCGCACGGTGGGCGCGGTGCTGCCGCGGCCGGCCGGCGCGAGGGGCCGCAGCGGCGCCTGCGGGGCGAGCTCCGCCAGCCGGTCGTACGCGGCGGGCAGCGCGTGCCCCAGCAGGGCGTGCACGGGGCGCTGTCCGCTGAGCGCGAGCACCAGCTGATGGGCGAACCAGTGATGCGGCCGGTTCTCGTGTGCCCGGCGCCGCGCCCCGACGGTCGGCAGGGGGACGCCGGCGGCGTTGACGGGTGTGGGCCGGGCGCCGCCGCGGGACTGCCGGCTCGCGGCGGCGGCCAGGGCGGCGGGACGGCCGGGACGGTCGGGGCGGCCGGTGCCCGGCGCGGTACGGGTGGGGCCCCGGCCGGCGGGGCCGGAACCGGGGCCGCGACGCCCGGGGCCGGGGGTCCGGCCGGACGAGCCGGGGCCGCTCCCGGCAGAGCCGGCGGGGCGGCGCTCGGCGGCGGGGGCGCGGCGGGGCCGGGGGACGGTGGGTGCCGGTTCCGGTGCGGCGGCGGTGGGGCGCGTAGCGGGGGTGTGGCCGGCCGGGGCGCCGGTGGAGGGGGCGGGCGCGGTGTCGGCGGACGGAGCGGCTGGAGCAGGTGTGCCGGCCTCCGCGCGCGTCGGCGCCGAGCCCACCGCGCGGCGCATGACGTCCGCTCCGGCCGCCGGCACGTCGCCCGCTGCTGTGCTGGGCGCGCTGCCCCTTGCTGCCGCAGCGGGTCGCGTGCCGCGCTCGCCGAGGGCCGGTGCGGTGGAGCGGGCGGTGCGCCCGGTGGCGCTGGGTGCGCCGGGCGCCGTGATGCCGGCCGCCGTGGTGTGGTGCGCCGTGGTGCTGGGTGTGCCGGTCATGGTGTGGATCGCCCCCGTGGTGCCGGGCCCGTGAATTACTGGGCGGTAGCTTTCTTGGTGGGGAACTTCGTATCGGCGCGCTCGGGGCGGCGGCAAGGCGCGAAGCGGCCGGAACGCGGGCCGCGCGGAGTTCACCCGTCCGTGTCGCGGGCCTGCGGGCAGGCCCGGGGAGCGGGGTGGGGGACGGGTTTCCCGCGGGCGGCGCGGGGGGTGCCGGGGCGGCACGATGGGGGACTCGCGCCCGTATGCTGGCGGGACAATCTTCGGAGTCGAGTGAATCGAGCGGAAGCGGCTGCCATGCGCGTCTACGTCCCCCTGACCCTTTCCGGACTCGCAGAGGCGCACAAGAACGGTGAGCTGGGCCCCGGCACCCTGGACGCGTACGCCGTCACGCCCGCGCTGCGCGAGTGGTACGTCTCGGACGACATCGAGGAGCTGGAGTACGCCGCGCTGAACCGCGCCGCACAGGCCTCGCTGCGGCTGCTCGCCGGGCACCCGGACCTGGCGCGCCGGCGGGTCGTGGTGGCCGTGGACGTCGCGGACGGGTCCGCCGCGGCGGACCCGGACCGCGGGCTCGACCAGTCGTCGCTGGGCGAGGTGCGGGTGGCCGGTCCGGTGCCGCTGTCGAAGGCGGCCGCGGTGCACGTCGACGCCGCGGACGCGGAGGCGGACATCGCGGCGGCCGCGGCGGCGCTGGGCGCGGCGGACCAGGGCGACGACGACGCGCAGTTCACGGTCGACGGCGCGGAGGACCACGACCTGATGTGGTTCGGGGTGCAGGAGATCCCGCATCTGATCGGCTGAGGGCACGGATCCGCGGCTCCGGCCCGGCGGATCCCGCTCCGTTGTCAGTGGCTGCGGGTACGTTTTCTTCAGGGGAAGCGCACGGGCCACGACGTGGGGGACCACATGGGGAAGCACGCGACACACATCGTCTGGGACTGGAACGGCACCCTGTTCCACGACATCGACGCCGTCATCGGGGCGACGAACTCCGCCTTCGCGGAGATCGGCCTGGAGCCGATCACGCTCGAGACGTACCGGGACCTGTACTGCGTGCCCGTGCCGCGGTTCTACGAGCGGCTGATGGGGCGGCTGCCGACGGACGACGAGTGGCTGGTGATGGACGAGGCGTTCCACCGCCACTACGGCACGCACCGCCTGGGCTGTGAGCTGGCCGAGGGCGTGCACCAGCTCCTGGAGGGGTGGCAGGCGGCCGGGCGCAGCCAGTCGATCCTGAGCATGTACGGGCACGACGAGCTGCTGCCGATCGTGCGCGACTTCGGGATCGAGTCGCGGTTCGTGCTGGTGGAGGGCAGGACCGGGCCCTCCGGGGGCACCAAGAGCGCGCACATGGTGCGGCATCTGGCGGCGATGGAGAGCGTGGACCCGCGGCGTACGGTCGTCATCGGTGACGCCGTGGACGACGCCACGGCCGCGCGGGACGCCGGCGCGCACGCGGTCCTCTACACGGGCGGATCGCACAGCCGCGCGAGCCTGGCGGTCGCCGGGGTGCCGGTGGTGGACACCCTCGCCGAGGCGGTCGAGCTGGCGGGCGACATAACCCTCTAGGACCGCCCGCGCGGGTGCCGGGCAGGTGTGCCCATGCGCCGCTGCCGGGCGGGTCCGCCGGGCCCGCGGGCGCCACGGCGCCACGCATACGCCGCCCCGGCGCACCGTTGTCCAGAAGGTCTAAGTTCGGGCCGTGGATTTGTACGCACAAGGCCCATGACGGCACCCGCGTGGGGAGCGATAGCCTTGCACCGTGATCAGCGCGATAACCCGCGGGGGCACCGAGGCCCCTGCCGTGCGCCCGGGACACCATCGTGACCGGGCGGTCGCTGGTCTTTGCGGCCGATATTCCCTGTCGACTTCGTCAAAGAACGTCGATAACGGCACGGCCCTCTCTCATCGCGGCATAGCGTCGACAGCGACGGGACACCTCGCGTCGCGGCGGCGTTGTGCGGCTTCCATCACGTTCTTCCACAACGTCACGCAACGGCGCGCGACAGGAGCCAGAGGACATGCAGACCAAGCTGGACGAAGCCAAGACCGAGCTGCTCGCCAGGGCCGCCCGGGTCGCAGAGAGCAGCCCGGCCGGGGGTAAGCACCCGGTACGCGGGCTCGACCCGGACACCCTCACGGGATACCTCCAGCGCTACTACCTGCACACCGCACCCGAGGACCTCACCGACCGCGACCCGGTGGACGTCTTCGGCGCCGCGCTCTCCCACTACCGCCTCGCGGAGATGCGTCCTCAGGGCACCGCGAACGTCCGGGTGCACACCCCGACCGTCGAGGAGAACGGCTGGACCTGCAGCCACTCCGTCGTCGAGGTCGTCACGGACGACATGCCGTTCCTGGTCGACTCGGTCACCAACGAACTCTCCCGGCAGGGCCGCGGCATCCACGTCGTGATCCACCCGCAGGTGATCGTCCGCCGTGATGTCACCGGCAAGCTCATCGAGGTCTTCGACTCCAGCTGCGACGCGCACGGCAGGACCGGCAAGGGCAAGGGCACGAAGCTGCCGCACGACGCGGTGACCGAGTCCTGGATCCATGTGGAGATGGACCGCGAGACCGACCGCGAGGACCTCCAGCAGATCACCACCGACCTGCTGCGGGTGCTGTCCGACGTCCGCGAGGCCGTCGAGGACTGGGAGAAGATGCGCGCCGCCGCCGGCCGCATCGCCGACGAACTGCCCGCCGAGCCGATCGCCGACGACCTGCGCGACGAGGACATCGCGGAGGCCCAGGAACTGCTGCGGTGGCTGTCCGCCGACCACTTCACCTTCCTCGGCTACCGCGAGTACGAGCTGGCCTCGGTGCCCGGCGAGGGCGGCGTCGACGAGGACGTGCTGACCGCCGTGCCCGGCACCGGCCTGGGCATCCTGCGCGCCGACCCGGCGCACCACGAGAGCGCCGACGGCCACCCCGTCTCGCCGTCCTTCAACCGGCTGCCCGCGGACGCCCGCGCCAAGGCCCGTGAGCACAAGCTGCTCATCCTGACCAAGGCCAACAGCCGCGCCACCGTCCACCGCCCCTCCTACCTCGACTACGTCGGCGTCAAGAAGTTCGACGCCAAGGGCAACGTCATCGGTGAGCGGCGCTTCCTGGGCCTGTTCTCCTCGGCCGCGTACACCGAGTCGGTGCGCCGGGTGCCGGTCATCCGCCGCAAGGTCGCCGAGGTGCTGGAGGGCGCCGGGTTCAGCCCCGACAGCCACGACGGCCGCGACCTGCTGCAGATCCTGGAGACCTACCCCCGCGACGAGCTGTTCCAGACGCCCGTCGACGAGCTGCGGTCCATCGCCACCAGCGTCCTCTACCTGCAAGAACGCCGTCGGCTGCGGCTCTACCTCCGCCAGGACGAGTACGGCCGCTACTACTCCGCGCTGGTCTACCTCCCGCGCGACCGCTACACCACCGCGGTGCGGCTGCGCCTGATCGACATCCTCAAGGAGGAGCTCGGCGGCACCAGCGTCGACTTCACCGCCTGGAACACCGAGTCGATCCTGTCCCGGCTGCACTTCGTCATCCGCGTCGAGCCCGGCGCCAGCCTGCCCGAGCTCACCGACGCCGACGCGGACCGCCTCGAAAGCCGGCTGGTGGAGGCCGCCCGCTCGTGGGCCGACGGCTTCGCCGAGGCGCTGAACGCCGAGGTCGGCGAGGAGCGCGCCGCCGAGCTGCTGCGCCGCTACGGCCACGCCTTCCCCGAGGGCTACAAGGCCGACAACAGCCCGCGCAGCGCCGTCGCCGACCTCCAGCACCTGGAGAAGCTCACCGGCGAGCCCGGCCACGACTTCTCCGTCAGCCTCTACGAGCCGGTCGGCGCCGGCCCCGGCGAGCGCCGCTTCAAGATCTACCGCAGGGGCGAGCCGGTCTCGCTGTCGCGGGTGCTGCCCGGCCTGAACCGCCTGGGCGTCGAGGTCATCGACGAGCGCCCGCACGAGCTGCGCTGCGCCGACTCCACCATCGCCTGGGTCTACGACTTCGGGCTGCGGATGCCCGAGCACGTCAAGGGCGACGACGCCCGCGAGCGCTTCCAGGACGCCTTCACCGCGGTGTGGACCGGCGCGGCCGAGAGCGACGGCTTCAACACGCTGGTGCTGCGGGCGGGCCTCAACTGGCGCCAGGCGATGGTCCTGCGGGCCTACGCCAAGTACCTGCGGCAGGCCGGCTCGACCTTCAGCCAGACGTACATGGAGGACACCCTCTCCAACAACGTCCACACCACCCGGCTGCTGGTCTCCCTCTTCGAGGCCCGGATGTCCCCCGGCCGCCAGCGGGCCGGCACGGAGCTGACGGACGGACTGCTGGAGGAGCTGGACGGCGCCCTCGACCAGGTCGCCTCCCTGGACGAGGACCGGATCCTGCGGTCCTTCCTCACCGTCATCAAGGCGACGCTGCGCACCAACCACTACCAGACGGACAGCGCGGGCCGGCCGCACTCCTACCTGTCCATGAAGCTGGACCCGCAGGCGATCCCCGACCTGCCGGCGCCCCGCCCGGCCTACGAGATCTGGGTGTACTCCCCGAAGGTCGAGGGCGTCCACCTCCGGTTCGGCAAGGTCGCGCGCGGTGGTCTGCGCTGGTCGGACCGCCGGGAGGACTTCCGTACGGAGATCCTCGGCCTGGTCAAGGCGCAGATGGTGAAGAACACCGTCATCGTGCCGGTCGGCGCCAAGGGCGGCTTCGTCGGCAAGCAGCTGCCCGACCCGTCGCAGGACCGCGACGCCTGGCTGGCCGAGGGCATCGCCTGCTACCGGACCTTCATCTCCGGTCTGCTGGACATCACCGACAACCTCGTCGGCGGCGAGGTCGTCCACCCGCAGAACGTCGTCCGGCACGACGAGGACGACACCTACCTGGTCGTCGCCGCCGACAAGGGCACCGCGACGTTCTCCGACATCGCCAACGAGGTCGCCGAGTCCTACGGCTTCTGGCTCGGTGACGCCTTCGCCTCCGGCGGCAGCGCCGGCTACGACCACAAGG
Organism: Streptomyces angustmyceticus; assembly: GCF_019933235.1. Taxonomy (NCBI): domain Bacteria; kingdom Bacillati; phylum Actinomycetota; class Actinomycetes; order Kitasatosporales; family Streptomycetaceae; genus Streptomyces; species Streptomyces angustmyceticus. Next base: position 5,028,053 of record NZ_CP082945.1, read on the forward strand.
GCATGGGCATCACCGCCCGCGGCGCCTGGGAGTCGGTCAAGCGGCACTTCCGCGAGCTGGACCACGACACCCAGACCGAGGACTTCACCGCGGTCGGCGTCGGCGACATGTCCGGTGACGTCTTCGGCAACGGCATGCTGCTCAGCGAGCACATCCGGCTGGTCGCCGCCTTCGACCACCGGCACATCTTCATCGACCCGAACCCGGACGCGGCGACCTCCTACGCCGAGCGCCGCCGGCTCTTCGAGCTGCCCCGCTCCTCCTGGGCGGACTACAACACCGAGCTGCTCTCCCAGGGCGGCGGCATCCACCCGCGCTCGGCCAAGTCCATCCAGATCAACGCGCAGGTGCGGGCCGCCCTCGGCATCGACGCCGGGGTCAAGAAGATGACGCCCGCCGATCTGATGCAGGCCATCCTCAAGGCACCGGTCGACCTGCTGTGGAACGGCGGCATCGGCACGTACGTGAAGTCCTCGGCGGAGTCCAACGCCGACGTGGGCGACAAGTCCAACGACGCCATCCGGGTCAACGGCGAGGACCTGCGGGTCAAGGTCGTCGGCGAGGGCGGCAACCTGGGCCTGACCCAGCTGGGCCGGATCGAGTTCGCCACGGCCGGCGGCAGGATCAACACCGACGCGATCGACAACAGCGCCGGTGTGGACACCTCCGACCACGAGGTGAACATCAAGATCCTGCTCAACGCCGTGGTCGCCGACGGCGACATGACGGTCAAGCAGCGCAACAAGCTGCTGGCCGCGATGACCGACGAGGTCGGCGCGCTGGTGCTGCGCAACAACTACGCGCAGAACACCGCACTGGCGCTGGCCCTCGCCCAGTCCTCCAGCATGCTCCACGCCCAGCAGCGCTTCATGCGCCGCCTGGTGCGCGACGGCGACCTCGACCGGGCGCTGGAGTTCCTGCCCACCGACCGGCAGATCCGGGAGCGGCTGACCGCCGGCCGCGGGCTGACCCAGCCCGAGACCGCGGTGCTCCTGGCGTACACCAAGATCACGGTCGCCGAGGCGCTGATCCAGACCGGACTGCCGGACGACCCGTACCTGGAGCGGCTGCTGCACGCCTACTTCCCCTCGGCGCTGCACGAGCGCTTCGCCGAGCAGGTCGACGGGCACGCGCTGCGCCGCGAGATCGTCACGACGGTGCTGGTCAACGACACCGTCAACACCGGCGGTACGAGCTTCCTGCACCGGATGCGGGAGGAGACCGGGGCCTCCCTCGAAGAGGTCGTGCGGGCGCACACCGCGGCCCGGGCGATCTTCGGGCTGAACCAGGTCTGGGACGACGTCGAGGCGCTCGACAATGTCGTCGCGGCCGACGTCCAGACCCGGATCCGGCTGCACTCGCGGCGGCTCGTCGAGCGCGGCACCCGCTGGCTGCTCAACAACCGCCCGCAGCCGCTGGAGCTGTCGGAGACCATCGACTTCTTCGCGGAGCGGGTCGCCGGGGTCTGGAAGGAACTGCCGAACCTGCTGCAGGGCAGCGACCTGGAGTGGTTCCAGACGATCCTGGACGAGCTGACCGGCGCGGGCGTGCCCGAGGCGCTGGCCGTGCAGGTGTCCGGCTTCTCGTCGGTCTTCCCGGCGCTGGACATCGTCGCCGTCGCGGACCGGATGGGCAAGGCGCCGCTGGACGTCGCCGAGGTCTACTACGACCTGGGCGAGCGGCTGCGGATCAACCAGCTCCTCGACCGCATCCTGGAGCTGCCGCGCAACGACCGCTGGCAGTCGATGGCCCGCGCCTCGATCCGCGAGGACCTCTTCGCGGCCCAGGCGGCGCTGACCGCGGACGTGCTGTCGGAGGGCAACGGCTCCTCGACGCCCGAGCAGCGCTTCAAGGCCTGGGAGCAGGCCAACGCGGCGATCCTCAGCCGTGCGCGGGCGACGCTGGAGGAGATCTACGGGTCGGAGGGGTTCGATCTGGCGAACCTGTCCGTCGCCATGCGGACCATGCGGACGCTGCTGCGCACCCACAGCTGACGCCGCCACCACGGCGAACGGCCCCGGAAGCCCAGGCTTCCGGGGCCGTCCCCGTTCTCGTCCCCGTCTCCGTCCCCGCGGACGCCGCGGGGACGTGTCCGCTCTAGCGGTGGGCCTCGTACGCCTTGATGACCTCGTCCGTCGGGCCGTCCATCAGCAGTTCGCCGTGCTCCAGCCACAGGGTCCGGTCGCAGGTGTCGCGGATCGACTTGTTGTTGTGGCTGACCAGGAAGACCGTGCCGGCCTCCTTGCGCAGCTCGCGGATGCGGGCCTCGGAGCGCTTCTGGAAGCTGCGGTCGCCGGTGGCCAGGGCCTCGTCGATCATCAGCACGTCGTGGTCCTTGGCCGCGGCGATGGAGAACCGCAGGCGCGCCGCCATACCGGAGGAGTAGGTGCGCATCGGCAGCGAGATGAAGTCGCCCTTCTCGTTGATGCCGGAGAAGTCGACGATGCCGTCGTAGCGCTCGCGGACCTGCTCGCGGCTCATGCCCATGGCCAGGCCGCCCAGCAGGACGTTCTTCTCGCCGGTCAGGTCGTTCATCAGGGCCGCGTTGACGCCCAGCAGCGAGGGCTGGCCGTGGGTGTAGACCTTGCCGCGCTCGGCGGGCAGCAGCCCGGCGACGGCCTTGAGCAGCGTCGACTTGCCCGACCCGTTGGAGCCGATCAGCCCGATCGACTCCCCCCGGTAGGCGGTGAAGGAGACGCCCTTGACCGCGTGCACCTCCCGCACACCGGTGGACGGCTTGCGCCGCACGATCCGGTTCAGCGCCGCGGTGGCGCTGCCCTTGCCCGCGCCCGTGCCGTAGACCCGGTAGACGATGTGCAGATCGTCCGCGATCACCGTCGGAATGCGGGCCTCGTCGGCCTTCGCCGGCGCGGTGCCGGTCCTGCGCTCGGTCACATCCGTACCGTTCGTCTGCTCAGCCACGTCCGTACCGCTCCTCGGCCTTCCAGAAGTACACAAAACCCACGACACCGGCGAGCAGGGCCCAGCCGGCCGCGAACGCCCAGACGTGCGGCGGCAGTTGCTTCGCGGTGAAGCTGTCGATCAGCGCGAAGCGCATCAGGTCGATGTAGACCGCGGCCGGGTTGCCGTTCAGCAGCACCACCACGAACTGCGGGAGGTGCTTGCCCTGCAGGATCACGCTGATGCTGAACATCACGCCGGACGCGTACATCCAGGTCCGCATGATGAAGGGCATCAGCTGCGCCAGGTCCGGGGTCTTCGCGCCCAGTCGCGCCATGACCATCGCCAGGCCCGTGTTGAAGACGAACTGCAGCGTCAGCGCCGGAACCACCAGCAGCCACGACCAGGTCGGGACCTGCCCGAAGCACAGCAGGATGACCGCCAGCACGCCCATGGAGTACAGCAGCTGCTGGAGCTGCGCCAGGCAGAAGGAGATCGGCAGGCAGGCGCGGGGGAAGTGCAGCGCGCGGACCAGGCCGAGGTTGCCGGAGATCGCCCGGGTGCCGGCCATCACCGAGTTCTGCAGGAAGGTGAAGACGAAGACGCCGGTGACCAGGAACGGGACGTAGTCCGGGACGCCCCGCTTCGTGCCGATCAGCACGCCGAAGATCAAGTAGTAGACGGCCGCGTTGAGCAGCGGCGTCAGCACCTGCCAGAGCTGCCCGAGCTTGGCGGTGGTGTACATCGCGGTGAGCTTGGCGCTGGCGAACGAGGTGATGAAGTGCCGCCGGTGCCACAGCTGGCGGGTGTACTCCGGCAGCGAGGGGCGGGCGCCGCTCACCGTGAGGCCATGGCGCTCGGCCAGCGCGCGCAGCTCGGGGTCGGGGGAGGTGCCGCGGGCGGGCGCCGGGCCGGGCGTCGGTGCGGGGGGCGCGAGGGTCTGGGGCATGGCGGAGGCCGCTTTCGCTTGCGTACGGGGGCGGGGGAACGAGAACGGGGACCTACGACGGAACGGGTCCGTATCGTCGCGACGCCGACACTAAAGGGAGCTCACGTCGAAACGCAACCGTAGCGTCGTGACGCTATGCTCAAGGCATGGCAAAAGAGGGCAGCGGGAACGACTCCGCGGCGGCGCGCCGGACCCCGGCAGGCGCCGCCGTACTGCGCGAGGACAAGACCGAGGCGATCCGCGCCGCGGTCTTCGCGGAACTCGCCGCGGCGGGCTTCGCCCGGATGTCCATCGAGGGCATCGCGCGGCGGGCGGGCGTGGGCAAGACCGCCGTCTACCGGCGGTGGCGTTCCAAGCTGCACCTCGTACTCGATGTGGTCTCCGCGGTGGCCGCGGCGGGCATGCCCACGCCGGACACCGGCTCGCTGTCCGGCGACGTCCGGATGCTGCTGGAGGTCGCGGCCCGCGCGCTGCGCCACCCGATGGCCTCGCAGATCGTCCCGGACCTGCTGGCGGAGGCGGCCCGCAGCCCCGAGCTGGCGGCCGCGCTCAAGGCCGCGCTGCACGACAGCCAGGAGGGCGTCGCGGCCGCGGTGGTGGCGCGGGCGGTGGAGCGCGGCGAGCTGCCGCCGGACGTGGACACCCGCCTCGCGCTGGACCTGCTGACCGGGCCGCTGTACTGGCGGCTGCTGGTCACCCGCGACGAGCTGCCCAAGGGCTACCTCGACGCGCTGTCGGCCTCGGTGGTGGCGGCGCTGGGGGCGGGCTGAGGGGGATACGGGGCGGCCGGGCGCCGGGCGGAGGCCCGGCGGGCGGGCGTCGCGGGGCCGGGGCGCCGGCCGGGCGTCGCGGGCCCTGGGGAGGGGGCGAACGGATCCCGTAGCCTCCGGGAAGTTTTTGCGGCGTCAACTTTCTGACCGCTGTTCACCCGGGAAGGTTGTCGTCGTTCACCGGGAAGTTCTGTGGCGCTCAGCACGGATCAGGTCATGTGGTGCGTTTCCGGGCGCGCGGATCTCCCCGGCCGCCCGAATACTGAGGGAGTGTCACCTCCGCACCCGCACCCCGTCTCCCGCCGCCGGCTGCTGCTGGCCACCGGCGGCGGTGTGCTCGCCGTGACGACGGGCGCCGGCGTGTGGGCCCGGCTGACGGACGACACCCGGACGGCCGGACCGGCGGACCCGGGAAGGCCGCTGACCGACCCGGCGCACCAGTCCTTCGTGCACGTCATCGCGCACCCCGACGACGGCCTGTACTTCATGAACCCCGACCTGGAGCAGTCCCTGCGCAGCGGGGCGCGCTCGGTCACCGTCTGCCTCACCGGCGGCGAGGCGGACGGACATAACACCCGCCGCCGCGCGTTCGCCCCCGCCCGCGTCCCGGGCGACCGCGCCGCGTTCTCCCGGGCGCGCGTCAACGGGCTGCGCGCCGCCTGCGCCGCGATGGTCACCGGCGACCCGGCCGCCCGCTGGGACGTCGCGGCGCTCTCCCTGCTGCCCGGCTTCGAGGTGGAGGTGCAGACGCTGCGCGACGCCCCGCAGCTCCAGCTGGTCTTCCTGGAGCTGGTGGAGGCGCGGGCCGTCTGGCAGGCCCGCGCCACCAGCCTGCGCGGTCTGTGGCTGGGGGCCACCGCCACCCTGCCCACGCTGCGCCCGGCCGGAACCCCCGTGCGGCGGCGCCACCGCTACACCCGCGACCAGGTCGTCGCGACGCTGGCGGCGGTGCTCGACCGGGCCCGGCCGACCGTCGTGCGCACCCTCGACCCGAACCCGGTGCACTCCTGGAAGCGGCCGCCGGACACACCGGACCGCGACCCCCGGCTCGCCGGGCCGCGCTACTACGACCACCAGGACCACACCGCCTCCGCCCACTTCGCGCAGGCCGCGCTGGCCGCCTACCGGGACCGCGGCCGCCCGGCGATCGTGGAGAGCTACCTCGGCTACGAGTCCGGGGTGCTGCCCCACGACCTCGACCTCGCCACCGCCCGCCGCAAGGCCCGGCTGCTGTCGGTCTACGGCTGGGCCGACCACCGGGCCTGCGGCGACCCGGCGGGCTGCGGCGACCTCAAAGTGGGCGGCTCGGCGCTCAACGGCGGCTCGCGCAACTGGACCCGCAGCACCCGGCTGCGCGCACCCGGCTCCAACGGCTGGCTCCGCCTCGCCCACGACGGCCGGCTCGCCGCCTTCGCGGTGCTCGGCCGGGCGGCGTACTGCTGGGCGGAGACCCGTCCGGGCAGCGGGAGTTTCGGCGCGCCGGTGGCGGTGGGCGGCGCGGGACTGCAGGGGCAGATCCAGGTGGTGCGCCGCCCCGACGGCGCGCTCCAGCTGTTCGCGTCCCGCACCGTGCTGCCGGGCCGCGGCGCCGTCCACCGGCGCGAGGTGCTGACCGCGCCGCAGACCGGCACCACCGCGGGCGGCGTGCCCCTCTTCGCGCGCTGGGAGTCGCTGGGCTCCCCCGACCCGGACCCGGTCCGGTCGCTGGAGACCGGCTTCCCGGCGGCGGTGGCCGGACCGGACGGCACGGTGCATGTCTTCGTCCGCACCTGGGACGGCAATGTCGCCCACCGCGGCGGCCCGCACGGCCGGCGCTTCTCGCCGTGGCAGCGGCTGGAGGGGCCGGTCAGCACCCTGACGGACTCGCCGCGGATCGTCGACGGGCTGGACGCCTGTGTGGACGCCGGCGGGCTGGTCCACCTGGCCGCGCCGACCGTGGGGACCGTGCAGCACTGGGTGTCCAAGGAGCCGGGGCAGATCCCGCGGCCGGCCGCGGCCACCGGGCTGCCGCAGCCGGCCGGCCCGGTCAGCCTCGTCCCGCTCGCCGACGGCGCGGTGCGGGCCGTCTTCCGGCGCTCGGCCACCGCCCAGATCCTGATCGCCGAGCGGCAGCGGACGATCGGCGCCTGGCGGGTGGCGGCGCGCTGCGCGGCCGTCGGCGGCTACGGGCGGGTGGCGGCGGCGCCGGTCGGCAGCGACGGCCGGATGGTGCTCGCGGCGCGCGACGACGCGGGCGAGGTGCGGTTGGCGATGGCCCAGGACGGCCCCCGGCCCTGGCAGCGGGGCCGGGTGGCGCACACCGCGGCGGCCGGGGTCGCCCAGGACGCCGTCGGGCGGGCGGTGGTGGTCGCGCTGGGGCTCGACGGCCGGCTGTACACGGCGCGGCAGGCGTCGGCGGGGCAGACCGGGCGGTTCGGCACCTGGCGGGCTCAGGCGGCCGGGCCGGAGCGGGCGGACGGCGGGCCGGCCTGAGCGGCGGGGCCGGGCCGCTCCGGGGCGTGCCGGGCGGGGCCGGAGCGGGCGGGGCCCGGCCGGTGCGGGGGGTGCAGGATGCGGCGGGAGAGCAGGTAGCTGAACGGGACCGCGCACAGCGCCGCGACCGGCGGCGCCAGCGCGGTGTCCAGCCCGCACCAGCCCACCAGCGCCACCAGCCCCGCGCTCTGCACCCCGTAGTTGGTGACCTGGGTCAGCGGGAAGAGCAGGAACTTCGTCCAGGTCGGGCGGGTGCGGTAGGTGACGTAGGTGTGCAGGAAGAACGCGCCGACCATGCTCACCGCGAAGGCCGCGGTGTAGGCCGCGAAGTACGGCAGCAGGCGGTGCAGCGGCAGGTAACAGGCCGAGAACGTGAGGGTGTTGACCCCGCCGACGGCGGCGAAGCACACCAGCCGGCCGCGGCGGCCGGGCGCCGGCAGGGCCCGCATCAGCCGGCCTGGGACCGGGCGGCGGGCTCGCCCGCCGGCGGGGGCACGGCCGCCGTGGCCGGGGGCGGGTTGCTCTCCTTGACCAGGAAGTGCGGCCGCCGCTTGGCCTCGTAGTAGATCCGCCCGATGTACTCGCCGATCAGCCCGAGCATCACCATCTGCAGCCCGCCCAGGCCCACCACGATCGCCACCAGCGTCACATAGCCCGGGACGGTGACCCCGCCGGCGAGCGCGGCGCCGATGATCCACAGGGTGTAGCCGGCGGCGAGCGCGGCCAGGCCGAGCCCGGCCCAGATGGCCCGCCGCAGCGGGCGGCAGTTGAAGGAGAGCAGGCCGTCGATGCCGTAGTCGACCAGCGAGCCCAGGTGCCACTTCGTCTCGCCGGCCTCCCGGGCGGCGTTGCGGTAGTCGAAGGTGACGGTGTCGAAGCCGATCCAGGAGAACAGGCCCTTGGAGAAGCGGTGGTACTCCGGCAGCGACAGCAGCGCGTCCACGGCCTTGCGCGACAGCAGCCGGAAGTCGCCGACGCCGTCGGTGAGTTCGACGTCCACCCACCGGTTGACGGCCCGGTAGTAGAGCCTGCTCAGCGTGGCCCGCAGCCGCCGGTCGCCGGTCCGGCTGCGCCGGGCGACGACCTGGTCGTGGCCGAGCTGGTAGAGGTCGAGCATCGTCTCGATGAGGCAGGGCGGATGCTGCAGGTCGGCGTCCATGAGGATCACCGCGTCGCCGGTGGCCGCCCGCAGGCCGGCCAGTATGGCGGGCTCCTTGCCGAAGTTGCGGCTGAAGGAGAGGTAGCGGGTGGTGCCGCGGTGCTGCTGGGCGAGGCCGCGCAGCCGGGCCAGGGTGCCGTCGGCGCTGCCGTCGTCGACGTAGCACAGCTCGTAGTCGACGGCGAGCGAGCCGAGGACCGCGCGCAGCGTCTCGTCGAAACGGCTCAGGACGGCCTCTTCGTTGTAGCAGGGGACGACGATGGAGAGCTTCATGAGCAGACCTTTTCGCCGGGGTCGGGGGGCGGCTCCGCGCGGTCGGCGGGGCGGCGCCGCCGGCCGCGCACGGCGGCCGCGGCGAGCGCCGGCACCGCCGCGAGGCTCGCCGCCAGCCCCGTGGACAGGCCCGGCGGCAGATAGGAACACGACAGCCGTCCGGCGCCCCGGCCCAGCGGCACGGCCAGCAGGCCGCCGAACGCGTCCGGCGGGTGCGGCGGACCGCCGTCCACCGCACAGGTCCATCCCGGGACGGCGGGCAGCGCCAGCACCGCGCTGCCCCGGCTGCCCGGACGCAGCCGGGCCGTCAGCCGGTGGCCGCCGGCGGTGAACTCCACCGGGCCGCGGGCGCGCAGCGCGTCCACCGCCGCGGCCAGCCGGCGCCCGGACAGGCAGCCGACCGCCCGCCCGGGGACGTGCTGCGGGCCCCGGGCCGAGAAGCGCACCGTCACCGTGCCGTCCGCGGGCACCGGGCCCAGCGTCCGCACCGGGTTGGCGGTGACGTCCCGCCTGCCGAGCCCCTCGGTGCGCGCGCCCAGGCCGCTGACCTCGCCGGAGAACCAGGGCGCGGACCAGACGACGGTGCTGCCCGGGGTGCACCGCGCGGTGAAGACGGTCCCCGCGCCGTCCGGGTCCGCGCCCCCGCCGCGCGGTCCCGGCAGCCGCCAGCCGCCGCGTTCGGGCCGCGCGGCCGCGCCCGCGGCGGGCGTCAGCCGCGGCACCTCGTACACGGCCGCGCCCAGCACCCGCTCCTGGCGCGCGAACACGCTCTCCGGGCCGGCGGGCCGCGGCAGGGCGCCGCGCACCGTCAGCAGCGGGGCCGGCCGCCCGGTACGCACCACGAACCGGGCGCGGTCGCCGGGCACCGGGTCCAGACGGCTGCCGACGCCCATGAGCGCCCGGCCCACCGGGTCCTCGAAGCTGAGCGTGTGACGGCCCCTCATGTACCAGCCGGCGCCCAGGCCCCGCAGGGTGCGGGCGGTGGCCGCGGGCTGGAAGCTGCTGTAGTACGCGCCGCCCTGGCCGCCGATCAGCAGCGGGTCGTTGTCGGCGAACTCGTGCGGGCCCGGATCGGTGCGGGTGCGCGGCCAGCCGGCGCGGGCACGCAGCGCCTCCCGGGCCGCCAGTGACGGCCCGGACAGCGTGATCTTGGGCTGGAACCAGGCGATCCGGCCCCGTGCGGCGGTCACGGACCACGCCGTGTACGCCGAGCCGAGCAGGACCGTGCCGGTCAGCGCGGCGGTGGCGGCGGCCCGGGTGCGGGCGGTGCCCGGCGCGGCCGGCGCGCACAGCGCCAGGAGGGCGGGCGCGCCGGCCGCCACCAGGGGCCAGGCGCCGGCCGTTCCCTGGCCGCGGCACAGCCAGGCGAGCAGCGCCACCAGCGCGGCGCCCGCGGCCAGTTCGCGGGGGCGCGGGCGGTGCGCCAGCGCGAGCCAGGAGATCATCACGAGGATGCCGCTGAGGACGAAGGCGGCGCGGTACGGGCTGCCGTTGGGCAGCGCGAAACCGTGCCACAGCAGGATCGTCGGCTCCTGGACGAAGGAGACGGCCACCCCCGCCGCCAGGGCGCACCACCCGGCCCGCACCCGCGGCGGCACCGCGCGCACGAACGGGAAGGCGGCCACCAGCAGCAGGCCGGGCACCCCGATGGCCAGGTGCGGGGCCGGCACCTGGCCCCGGTCGCCCGGCAGCAGCTGCGCCAGCTGCGCGAGCAGCGGCGGCGCCCCGTCGTAGGAGACGGCGGGGGCGGGCTGGGCGGCGCGGGCGGCCGCGAAGGTGACGGTCAGGACGGGCGCGGCGAGCAGGATGCCGGTCAGCGCCATCGAGGCGGCGCGGGCCAGCGCGCGCAGCCGGCCCCGCCACGGCGTCCGGTCGGCCGTCACCAGCCGCACCACCAGCACCAGCGCCGTCGCCAGGGTCGCCATCGCGGCCGTGTAGAAGTTGCCCGCCCAGGCCAGGGCGACCAGCAGGGTGCCGGACGCCCAGCGGGTGCGGCGCAGGCACCAGTCCGCGGCGATCCCGGTCAGCGGCAGCGCCACCAGGCCCCACATCCACATCGGGTCCGCGCCGCCGTCGGCCGGCACCCAGGCGCACAGTCCGTACCCCACCGACAGCAGCGCCCGCAGCGGGCCGGAGCCCGGCCGCAGCCGGCCGAGGAGGACGGTCATCAAGGCGGCGCCCAGGCCGATGCAGCACAGGGTGACCAGGAAGACCGGCAGATCGGCCAGCGCGCGCGGGAAGAGCCCGACGAGCAGCGAGAACGGGTTCGTCAGATAGCCGAAGAAGTCGGGGAGGAAGGGGACGCCGTAGCCGCTGCTCCAGTTGAAGAACAGGTCGCCGTCGGCGGTGCCGTGCAGCAGGTCCCACAGCCGGGCGTGGAGGGGCACGAACTGGTTGCCCAGGTCGTTGACGGCGCGTGAGCGCGGGCCGAAGGGGTAGCCGCCGTACAGGGCGAGCGCGAGGCAGTACGCCCCCATGGACAGGGCCGCCGCGAGCGCGGGAGCCGCCGGCCGCCCAAGGGCTCCGCGGGCCGGGGCGGGGCGTTCACTTCCGGGACGGGGACGGGCAACCTCCAGGGGACGGACCGCCTCTTGTGGGGTGGCGGACGTCGGAGCCACCGGCACTCCTCCACGATCGGCGAACGTTCACCCCTCGTTATATGTCTTAATAGTCCCCTTTGCCCGGCTGAGACGCCGGGTATTTCGGGATTGCTGAAAGATCGGAGGGCACGGTGCCCGCCCCTGACGACCTCACGGCCGCGTCCACGCCCGGCCCGGACGCCCCGACGGCGCCGGCCGTCTCCGTGATCGTGCCGGTGCACAACACCCTGCGCTACCTCGACCGCTGCCTCGGCTCGGTCTTCGCCCAGACCCTGGACCAGCGCCGTATCGAGGTCATCGCGGTCGACGACGGCTCCACCGACGGCAGCGCCGAACGGCTGGCCGAACTCGCCCGCCGGCACCCCGGCCTCACCGTGCTCCGCCAGGACGCCTCCGGCGGCGCCGGCCGGCCCCGCAACACCGGCCTGGACCACGCCAGGGGCGACTACGTCTTCTTCCTCGACTCCGACGACCGGCTCGGCCCCGAAGCGCTGGAGCGCCTCACCCGCATGGCCGACCGCTGCGGCTCCGACGTCGTCTGCGGCCGCATCGTCGGCGCCGAGGGCCGCGCCGCCCCCGTCGACCTGCGCACCACCAGCGACCGGGTCTCCGTCTTCGACTCCCCGGTCTACTGGTCGCTCGCCGCCTACAAGCTCTTCCGCCGCTCCTTCCTCGAAACGCACCGGCTGCGCTTCGTCGAGGGCCGGCTGCTCGGCGAGGACCTGCCGTTCGGCAGCGCCGCCCTGCTGCGCGCGAAGGTCGTCTCCGTCGTCGCCGACCACGACTGCTACCACCTGCACGGACGCGACGACGACAGCAACGCCAGCCGCCAGGACACCGACTGGTGCGACTACCTCGACTACATCGGCACCGTCCTCGACGGCGTCGCCGCCGAGGTCCCGCCCGGCGCCGAGCGCGACAAGCTCATGATCCGGCACTTCCACGGCGAGATACTCATGCCCTTCGGGGCCGCCTACCTCGCCCGCGACCCGGCCGGCCGGCAGCGGATGGCCGCCGCCGCCCGCCCCCTCGTCGAGCGCTACGGCACCGACCGCGTCCGGGCCGCCCTGCCGCCCGGCCTCCGGCTGCGCGCCCACTGCCTGCGCGCCGGACTCGACGACGCGCTGGACGCCGTCGTCGAGGCCGACACCGCACGGCAGCCCGGCCCGCCGCACCTCGGCGACGACGGCCGCGTCTACGCCGGCTACCCCCTCTTCCGCGACCCGCGCCACGCCCTCCCCGACGCCTGCTACGACCTCACCGACCGCGTCGTGGTCCGCCAGCGGCTGATCCGCCGGCGCTGGGCCGGCGGCGTCCTGCACCTGCGCGGCACCGCCGCCCTCCCCCCGCTCGCCGCCGACACCGTCGAGATCCAGCTCCGGCGCGGCGGCACCGTGCACCACGTCCCCGCGCACTGCTCCGACGGCGCCTGGCACGCCGCCGTCGACCCGGCGACCGCCGCCGACGGCGAACCGCTGACCGACGGCACCTGGGGCCTCAAGGTCGTCGTCACCGCGCACGGCGCGGCGGGCGCCGCCGGGCCCGCGCTCCGCCGCGAAGCCTGGCTGGTCCCCGAAGAGGGCGCCGACGAGGAGGAGTTCGCGCCGCGGATCGTCGGCCGCGGCCCGGCCGGACCGTCCGTCGCCGCGCTCTTCCTCTCCCACCCGCACGGCCATCTCCACCTCGACCTGGACCGCGAAGGGGACCGCCGGCCCCTCGGCGCCGACCTGCACGGCACCGCCACCCGCGGCCGCTTCCAACGCGCCGCCCTCACCGCCCACCTCACCCTGCCCGGCTGCCCCGCGGACGCCGACCTCACCCTGATCCTGCGCGACGCGACCCGCACGGTGGCACTGCGCACCACCGTCGAACGCGGCGCCGGCGACCACCGCACCGTGCGCTCCCTGCTGCGCCGCGGCCCCCGCGGCACCTGGCGGGTGGCCCTGCGGGTGACCGCGGGCGCGCTCTGCCAGGAGCTGCCCGTCCGCGCCGCCGACGGACACACCCCGCTGACCCTCACCGTGCCCGGCACCCCCCGCCCGCCGCGCTGACCGTCGCGGCGGCCCCTTCGGCCACCGCCGAAAAGCCTGGTGCGCGCCACCCCCGCGGGCCCAGGCTGAGCAACCATCAGGCACCTGCAGAGGTGCCCCGCGGGGGACGGCCCCGCGGGACCGCAGTACCAAGGGGGAACCTCACATGTCCGTACTCAAGCGAGCCGGAATGGCGGCCGTGGCCGTCGCGGCACTGGTCGTCCCGGCGGGCGCCGTCGTCGGCACCGCCACCACCGCGGCGGCGGCCGGCGGCACCGTCCAGGGCTGCCCCTACGGCGCCGTCTGCATCTACCCGCAGAACGCCGGATGGAACGGCGGCCACCCGTCGCTCTTCTACTACAGCTACGGGGCCCACAACCTCAGCAACCAGGTCGGCACGCACCGCATCTTCAACAACCAGTCCGGCGGCGCGACCATGCGCACCTGCACCGGCTACAACGGCACCGGATGCCAGGGCTACCTCTCGCCCGGCTACTACATCGACAAGGACCTCACACCGATCAACTCCATCACCCTCCAGCCGTAGCGGGCGGACGGCGAGCACGCGCCCGGGGCGGACCTCCTCCCGCCCCGGGCGCGGCCGCGCGGCCGCGCGGCCGGCGCACACCGTGCGCCCGCCGTCCGGCAGGCGCACGCTGGTAAGAGGGGCCCCGGAGGTGATCGTGATGCTGCAGACCACTGTCGGATGGCATGTCGACATGGAATTCGAGGAGGACACCCACCGCACCCGCGCCGCCTGCCTCGTACGGCTCCCCGACGGGACCGAGGTACGGGCCCACGGCTACGCCAGCCGCCACCCCGTCGACTCCAACCAGCCGCGGGTCGGCGAGGAGGTCGCGGGGGCCAGAGCGCTCAACGAACTGGCGATGAAACTGCTGACCAAGGCACATGACGAGATCGACGCGGCCTCGGGCCGCACCTCGCACCCGCTGACCTGACCCGGCGCGTCCCGCCGACGGCCGCGGCGTCCTCAGTCCTGCGGGCGGTGGTGCCGCCAGCCCGCCCAGGCCGACGTGATCATGTCGCGTACGTCGTGGCGGGCCTTCCAGCCCAGCTCCGTGCTGATCCGGTCGGCGGCCGCCACCACCCGTGCCGGATCGCCCGCACGGCGCGGGGTCACCTCGGCCACCACGCCCCGGTGCCCGGTGATCTCGGTGATCAGATCGATCATCTCGCGCACCGACACGCCCTCGCCGCGCCCGATGTTCAGCGTCAGATCGCGCACCGGACCCGGCTCGGCGAGCTTGCGGGCCGCCGCCACATGGGCGTCCGCGAGGTCCGCGACATGGATGTAGTCGCGGATGCAGGTGCCGTCGGGGGTGTCGTAGTCGTCGCCGAAGATCCGCGGCGCCTCGCCCGCGGTCAGCCGCTCGAAGACCATCGGGACGATGTTGAAGACCCCGGTGTCGGCCAGCTCCGGCGCGGCCGTCCCGGCGACGTTGAAGTACCGCAGACACGCGGTGCTGATGCCGTGCGCCCGGCCCACCGCACGGGCCATCCACTCGCCGACGAGCTTCGTCTCGCCGTACGGGTTGATCGGTGTGCAGGGAGTCTCCTCGGTGACCAGCTCCACGTCCGGCATGCCGTACACCGCGGCCGACGAGGAGAACACCAGCCGGCCGACACCGCCCGCGGCCATCGCCTCCAGCAGCGTCTGCAGCCCGTGCACGTTTTCCCGGTAGTAGAGCAGCGGCATCTCGACGGACTCGCCGACCTGCTTCTTCGCGGCCAGATGCACCACATCGGTGACGCCGTGCTCGGCGAGGACACCGTCGAGCACCGCGCGGTCGAGCGTGGAGCCGACGACCAGGGGGACGTCCTCGGGGATCCGGGCGGCCACGCCCGACGTCAGGTCGTCGAGCACGACGACCGTCTCGCCCGCCCGGCGCAGGGCACGTACGACATGGGCACCGATGTAGCCGGCACCACCCGTGATCAAGTAAGACATAGCGCCAATCCTAGGTCGGGGTCGGGAAACGCGGTCGGCGGGCGGGCACGGCTCAGCCGCGCAGCCGCCGGGCGGCGATCCGCCACACACTGCGCGGGCCGGACGCGACCCGCAGGGACAGGGCGCCGCCGGTCGTCGCATACGGCTGCACCAGCAGCACCGCATGCCGGCGGCTGGGCAGCACCCGGCGGCGCAGCCCCGGGCCCAGGGCCCGCAGCGAGGCACGGAAACCGGCCCCGTTCACGCAGCTGACCTGCGCCATCAGATCCCACGGCTCGGGATCGGCGCACTGCCGGCCGCCGCGCTCGGCCAGCGCCGCCAGATCCAGCACCACCTCGGCCGTCCAGCACGCCTGCGACCCGCCGGTGGCCGGGGCCGGGGTGAGGGCCGCGGTGTGCACCGGGCCGCGCCGGTCGTCCCGGCGGCGCCGCAGCTCGATGTCGATGCTCTCCGGCCCCGCCGCGGCCAGCCGCCCGTACAGATCGTGCACCCGCAGACGCAGCACACCGGGGCCGCCGACCGCCGGCTCCGCGTCTATGGTCACCGGCAGCCGGTGCATCGGCTTGGTGCCGATCGCGTCCAGCTCGACCTCCGGCAGGTCCGCCGACCACACCGCCCGGCCGTCGGCCTCCGCGTACGGCGGCAGCAGCCGGCCGGGCCGGGCCGCCAGCTGCGTCAGCCGCTCCAGGTCCCGCGGCGCCGGCGACGCCAGCACCACCCGGGCCAGCCAGCGCGCCGGGGCCCGCGCCGCCCGCAGATCGGTCTCGTCGAAACCCGCCAGGTAGGCGCGGGTCAGCCGCCACCACTCGGCGCGGTAGTCGGCGCCGCGGGTGTGCAGCTCGCGGACGTACATCCGCAGATCGTGGTCGAGGAACTTGGTGCCCGCGGCGTGCGCCAGCGACCTCTGCCCGGCGTCCCGGAAGATCTGCACACTCGCCCGGTGCGCCGCGATCCGCGCCTGCCAGTTGGCGACGTCGTTGCGGTCCAGCGAGATCGACTGCCGGGCCGCGGCCCGGCGCACATGCCAGATGTAGACCCGGTCCGGGATCGTCGCGACCCGGGGCGCGGCGGCCAGCACCCGCGCGGTGAACACGAAGTCCTCGTAGGTGAAACGGCCCTCGGGGAACGTGATGGCGTGCTTGTCGAGGAACGCCCGCTCGTAGAGCTTGTTGACGCACAGCGTGTCCCGGACCAGCTGGGGGCCGGCCTCGGGGGAGCCGTACACGGCCGCCTCCCGGTAGAGCGCCGGCTGCCAGGGCACGTCGCGCCGCGCCGGCAGCTCCCGCCGCACACAGGCACCCGCCACGACCGGGGCGTCGTGCTCCGCAGCGGCGGCCAGCAGCGCCCGGGCCGCGCCCGGGGGCAGCACATCGTCGCTGTCGAGGAACATCACGTAGCGTCCGGTGGCGGCCCGCAGGCCGTCGTTGCGGGGCGTGCCGCAGCCGCCGCTGTTCGTGTCGCGGTGGATCACCCGCAGGCGCGGTTCGGAGTGGGCGAGGGCGTCCAGCGCGGCTCCGGTGCCGTCGGTGGAGGCGTCGTTCACCGCGATCACTTCGGTGACCGTTTCGCCGGGAGGCCCCTGTTCGAGTGCGGAGCGCACCGCGTCGCAGACATGGCCGGCATCGTTGAACGCGATGACGACGATGCTGACCTGTGCGGATGGCGTGATGGTGGGCCCCGTCAGCGGATCGAGGGCTTCTTTCACAGTCACTGAATCTACATTTCGTGTCGACAGCATCTCTTGGCGCGAGCGAGGTCCGAACCCATTTCCGATGACTCAGAGGGCGAAACCCGACGCGTGGTTGCACCCGCTGCTCCGCTTTTCCGCCCTCTTGCCGTCTTCTTACCGGGCGGGAGCCGGGGCCCCGGGTGTGCAGCGCCCGTAAAAGAGCCTGCACATGCTGTAACGACGCGGGCGGCACACGATGCCGATCCGCGCGCCACCACCTTGCGGCAGGACGGCCCCGCTCACCGCTCCATCAGATCCGCGACCCGGCCCGCGGCGCCCCCGTCGTCCCGGTGGCAGAAGGTCTCCCGGAAGTCGGCGTACGCGCCGGCCGCCCCGGCCGCGACCGCCTCCAAGTCGCCCAGCGCGTCCACCAGTTCACCCGTCGAGGCGAGCAGCGGGCCCGGCACCCGGGCCTCGAAGTCGAGGGTGAAGCCGCGCAGGGTGTCGCGGTAGTGCGGCAGATCGGGCGTCAGGAACAGCATCGGCCGCCCCGTGTTGGCGAAGTCCGCCGCCAGCGACGAGTAGTCGGTCACCAGGACGTCCGCGGCCAGCAGCAGCTCGGTGGCGTCCGGGTGCGCGGACACGTCGAGGGCGAACGGCGCGTGGTGGGCGGGCAGCCGGTCGGCGACCAGCGGGTGGGAGCGCACCAGCAGCACATGGTCGTCCGCCAGCTCCCGCCGCGCCAGCTCCAGATCGAGCGGCAGATGCAGCCGGTGGTGGCCCGCGTCGTACGCCAGATCGTCGCGCGGCGTCGGCGCGTACAGCACCACCCGCTTGCCGGGCCCGATGCCCAGCCGCTCACGGACCGCGGCCGCCCGCAGCTCACGGTCCGCGGCGAAGAAGGCGTCGGTGCGCGGCAGCCCCGTCTCCAGCAGCCGGCCGGAGTAGCCCAGCGCCGAACGCAGCACCGGCGTGCTGTGCGCGTTGGGCGACAGCAGCACACTCCACTGCCGGCTCACCCGCGGCCGCGGCGCCAGATGCGCCAGGCCCGCGCACAGCGTCCCGGCCAGATCGGCACCGATCCGCTTGAGCGGGGTGCCGTGCCAGGTCTGGATGATGCGCTGCCCGCCGCGCCGGGTGAACCACCGCGGCAGATGGGTGTTGGTCACCACCCAGCGGCTGTGCGCCAGCGCACCGTGCCACTCGGCGCTGCCCACCAGCACCGCCCGCGCCGTCTCCGGCACCGCCGTCTGCGCGTCGCGCACCGCCCACAGGTGCTCCACGTCCATGCCCCGGCGCACCAGCTCCTCGTGCACCGCCCGCGGCGAGTCCCCGTACGCGCGCCCGCCGAAACTGCTGTAGAGCACGGTGTCGCGCAGCGGACGGGAGCGGTGCAGCGCGTAGTGCTGCTCGCGCAGCACCCGCCGGCGGTAGGGGCCGCGGTCGGTGGCGGGCAGCGCGGGACCGGCCACCACGAGCGCCTCGTCGTGCCGGTGCCGGTCCAGGGTGAGCGGCTTGCCGCCCACCGTACGCACGGCCGGCAGCCCGTCCAGGAGGGACGGCACACAGCGCACCGGGGCGTCCAGCACGGAGCCGGGCACGCCCTGTTCGCGCAGGTGCAGCGTCCAGCGGCCCTCGCGCAGCGGCAGCGGCCCGGCCAGCGACGGCAGCGCGCCCAGCGGCAGCGCGCCGTGGAAGCGGCCGTCGTCATGGGTGGTGGCGAAGGCCAGCTCGGCGTCGTGCGCCCCGTGCTTGAGGACGAGTTCGGTGGCGTGCGGCGCGGCGTCCGGCAGCGCGCCCGTCACCAGCAGCGTGCCGTCCGCGCGCCACATCGCCCGCTCCAGGTACGGCTGCGGGGTGCGGTCGTGCAGCACCAGGTGACCGGCCGGGGTGGCCGCGACGACCAGCTCACGGCCGTGCGGCAGCGGAAGCGCGACGGGCGCCAGCGCCGGGTCGCAGGCGATCGGCTCGGCCCCGCCGTCCGCCGCCACCACCTCGGCCGCCCAGCTCTCCGTATGGGCCGGCGGGATCGCCCGCGGCGCGCCGTCCCGCGGGGGCCGCGCGGCCGCCAGCGCGTCGAGCCGGATACGGAAGACGAGAGGCGGGGGAACGAGGGCCGGGGCCGCCGCGGGCTCCGGCTCCACCGGGAACGACACCACCGTGCCGGTGCCCTGGTGGGTCAGCCGCAGGGCGGCGGGCGGCGGGCCGGCCGCGGTGACGGTCAGGTCCAGGGCCCCGGCCGCCGCCGCACGGTGCCCGGTCAGCCGCCGGGACGGCCGGCTCACCGACAGCCGTAGCCGCCCGTCCGGGTAGCACGGCGTGATCCGGACACCGTCCGCGCCACCCCTGTCCCCCAGCAGGTCATGGGCGCACGGCGCGGCGCCCGAACCGCTCCGCGCGCCGTCCAGCGCCGCGGCCCGCACCACGCCCGCCGACGCCAGCACCACCCCCACCGACCAGTCGCCCTCCACCCAGCGCCCGCCCCTGCGCAGCCGCGCCGGATCGATCCGCAGCTCGAAGCCCGACCAGTCGTAACAGTGCAGCTCCTGCCCGGACTCGGCGGTCGCCTCCGGCATCACCACCGGCCGCAGCGGCAGCAGGATCCGCCGCCGCCCGCACGACAGCACCGCCGTCCGCAGATAGCTGTGCCGGTGCGCCGCGTCCAGGTTCCTGAGGTAGGCGTAGCCGCGCAGCACCAGCACACCGCGGTGCCACACCGCCTCCCTGACCCGGGCCCGTACGGGGAAGTCGGCGCGGTCCAGCCGGGTCACCCCCGGCGGCAGCTCCAGCGGCGGCGTCAGCGGCAGCACCGCCCGCTTGCGCAACGGCGGCCCGGCGACCGAGAACCCGGCCGGGTTGCGGGCCTCGTGGGTGAGCAGGGTGAGCAGATCCGCCAGCCGCCCGGAACGGATCAGGTACCAGCGCATCCGCAGCTCCACGGGGAGCGTGGGGAACAGCCGCGGATCGACGCCGGACAGGAAGTCGCGGGCGCAGTCGAGGAACGCGGTCCGGCACTCCGGCGCCGCCGCCGGGAGCGCGTCGACCAGATCCAGCAGCCCCTCCGTCAGCTGCGCACGGTCGTAGTCGCGCTGATGGACCGCCAGCCGGGCGTGCGCGGGGTCGGCGAGGAAACGCCGGATGCCGGCCACCGCCGCGAACCGGTCCCGCACGCCCCGGGCGTCGAGCCGCCGGTGGCGGTCGGACCCCTCCGGCAGCCGCCAGTAACAGACGTGCTCCCGCAGCACGTCCACCGCCCCGGCGAGGAACAGCGCCGGCAGCGTCACCGCCGCGTCGTGGCACAACTCCCCCTCGGGAAAGGCGAAGGCGTGCGCGTCGAAGAAAGCGCGACGGAAGACCTTGTTCCGGGCGAAGTGGTCGGACAGCAGCGTCAGGTCGTCGCCGAGGCGGGTGCGCAGCGCGGTGGGGCGGACCACCGGATGGTGCGCGGACTGGCTGCGGCCGCCCGCCCCCAGCCGGTAGACGTTGCCGGTCGCCAGGTCCGACCCCGACCGCTCCAGCAGCCCGACGAGATCCTCGTACGCCCGCGGCAGCAGCACGTCCTCGGCGTCCAGGAACGCCAGATAGGCGGTGTGCGGATAGGCGTGCCGGGCACCGGTGTTGCGCAGCGCGCCGCAGCCCGGGGCCGGACCGCCCGCCGGGTGGTGGACGATCCGGAACCGCGGGTCGCGCTCCGCGAAACGGCGGGCCACCGCGGCGGGCCCGGCCGGCGCCGGAGCGGCGCCGCCCTCCGCGGGCGGACCGTCGTCCACCATCACCACATCCAGCTCGGTCAGCGTCTGGGCCGCGACCGACTCCAGGCACTCCTCCACATTCCGCTCGGACCCTCCGATGCGATGGACCGGGACGACGACGGTGAGCCGAGGCTTCATACGGGGACCAAGCCTTTCCGGACTGGCGATGCACAAGACCGGTCCGTTCAACTCGCCCGCGGCGGCACGGTCACCGGATCTGCGCTGAAAGGGTGAGAGGCCCCGTCGACAGTTCGTGTGCGCGTCGGGGCCGCCGCGGGCGCACTCGGCGCGCCGTGGCGCCGGGCCGCGCTCGATGCCGTAGACCCGTTTGCACAGCCTCACGGCGTCCGCCGCGCCGTGTTCCCCCAGGGAAGGTGACCGCGTCCCGATGCCCGGCCGAACCGACAGCTCCGCCGCCACCGACAGCCCCGACGCCCAGCCGCCCGGCAGCGACACCCGGACCGCCCGGCCCCCGCGCCCCACAGGCACCGCGCCGGCCGCCTCCACCGCGCGGCTGCCGGCCGAACGGGCCCGCGGCGGCCCGGCGCGGCTGCTGCCCGCCCGGTCCCCGTTCCGCCGCCAGCTGCGGCGGATCGGCACCGGCCGGGTACTGGAGGTCGGCTGCGGGACCGGCGACACGCTCGCCGGCTGCGCGCCCGGCAGCGTCGGGGTGGACCACGACCCGCGGTCCGTGGCCCGCTGCCGGCAGCGCGGGCTCACCGCCTACACGGCCGACACCTTCCTCGCGAGCCCGCACGCCCGGCCCGGCTCCTTCGACGCGCTGCTGACCGCGAACGTCCTGGAGCACCTGGACGACGAGCAGGCCGAGGCGCTGCTGCGGGCCTACGTCCGCTACGTACGGCCCGGCGGCGGCGTCCTGCTGATCACCTCGCAGGAGGCCGGGCACCGGACCGGCCCCGCCCCGGTGCGCTTCACCGACTTCGCCCTGCTGCGCGCCTTCGCCGAGTCCGCGGGCCTGGCCGTACGGCGCACCTACTCCCACCCGCTGCCGCGCCCGGCCGGGATGCTGCTGCGCTCCAACGTGTTCGTCCTGGTGGGGCAGGTGCCGCGGTAGGCGGCGGGCTCCTCGCCCGGTGCCCGCCCCGGTGCCCGTGCCTCAGTGCGTACGCGCCCGCCGGCGGGCCCGCACCAGGGCGCGGGTGACGACCGGCGGCAGCACCTCGCGGGCGACCCGGCGCAGCGCGGCCCGCGACGCCGCGGGACGGCGCGGGACCGGGCGGGCCGTCGGCGCCTCCGGCGACCGCACCGCCGCCCGCTGCACGCCGCGGGCGCCGCCGGCCGCGTGCCGGGAGACCGGATGGGCGGGCTCCGCGGCCCCCTTGGCGCTCAGCCGCACCAGCGGGGCACCGGCCACGTACTGCACCTCGTGCCAGATGTCGCCGCGGGACGCGATCCACTCCAGCAGCGCCTGCTGCCACGGTTCGGGATCGCCGAACGTCCCGTAGAACTTGGTGCCCGTGATGCAGATGGGGCGCAGGCCCTCGTTCGCGACGGCCTGCCAGGTGGCCGCGGCCACCCCCGGGCAGTGCTCGGCGCGGTAGTCGTCCATCACGACCACGCCGTGCGTGGTCAGCAGCTCGCGCACCGTGAGGATGTCGCCGTGCACATGCTCGTACAGATGCGAGGCGTCGATATGGGCGAAACGCACCGACCCCTCGTCCACATGGTCGCCGACGACCGAGCTGAGACCCTGGACGATGTCCGGCAACTCGTCGTGGAACGCGAGGTAGTTGGCCTCGAAGGCCCGGCGGGTCAGCGTCGCGTAGGACTTGCGCATCTCCCGGGAGTTGGAGGCGTCCCCGGCCGGGGAGTCGAAGAGGTCGCAGACCGTGAAGCGCTCCCCGGGCCGCAGCCGCGCGCCGAGGAAGATGGCGCTCTTGCCCAGGTACGCGCCCAGTTCGAGCAGATCACCCGGCTCCGCGCGGTCCCGCTGGTGCGCCAGGAACCAGTCGAAGAGCAACTGGTCGGCGGTGAAGAACCAGCCCTTGACCTCGGACAGCCGGGTGGGGCGCGGGAGTTGTTCGGCACTCTGGTCTGCGATGCGGGCAGTCATGTGCGGTCCTTCTCCAGACGGTCGGGAACAGAGGGCGGAGTACGACGCGTGCGTGGGGGAGTGCGTGCGATATGTGCCGGCGCGGTCTGCCGTGGATGTGCCCGGAACGCCGGCCCTGCCGGTTCTCCGGTACGCCGGTCTTGCGGGTGTTTCCGATATTCCGGTGTTCCGGTGTTTCGTTATTCCGGCGTTCCGGCGTTCCGGCGTTCCGGTGTGCGGGGATGCGGCGGTACGTCTGCTGTTGTCGGCACCGGAGCACGCGATCCACGCGGCACCCGGGCGCTCACCACGACACACCCCTGACCCACCGTGCGGGGCACGGCGGCGACGTCATCGTAGGCCCGGCAACATGAACGGCAGATGACCGGCGGACGGGCACCGGCCGTCCCCGGTGCGCAGCTCACTTCACCGCGCCGGCCATCACACCCGAGACGAACTGACGCTGGAAGGCGAAGAACACGATCAGCGGCACCACCATCGACACGAACGCCCCGGGCGCCAGCACATCGATGTTGTTGCCGAACTGCCGCACCTCCTGCTGCAGCGCGACCGTGATCGGCGGATGCCCGCTGTCCGCGAAGATCAACGCCACCAGCATGTCGTTCCACACCCACAGGAACTGGAAGATCCCCAGCGAGGCGATCGCCCCACCGCCCAGCGGCATCACCACACGGGTGAAAAGCCGCAGCTCACCCGCCCCGTCCAGCCGCGCCGCCTCCAGCAGCTCCCGCGGGATCTCGGCGAAGAAGTTCCGCAGCAGGAACACCGCGAACGGCAGCCCGAAGGCCGTATGGAACAGCACCACCCCGGCCGTCGTCTCGAAGAGCCCGACCGCCCCGAACAGCTTGGCCACCGGAATCAGCGCCACCTGCACGGGCACCACCAGCAGCCCCACCACGACCAGGAACCAGCCGTCCCGCCCGGGAAAGTCCAGCCACGCGAACGCGTAACCGGCCAGCGACCCGATGACCACGACCAGCACCGTCGCCGGCACGGTGATCTCCGCCGTGGTCAGCAGGGAGCCCATCACCTTGTCGTTGGCCAGCAACCGGCTGTAGTTGTCCCAGGTGATCTGCGCCGGCTGGGCGAAGACCTGCCACCAGCCCGACCCGGCGATGTCCCGCGGTCCGCGCAGCGAGGACAGCAGCAGCCCCACCGACGGCATCAGCCAGAACAGGGCGACGAGCACCAGGACGATCCGCAGCACACCGCCGCCGGTCCGCGCCGCGAGCCGGGCCACCAGCGGCCGCCCGCCCCGCCCCGCCCGCCTGCCGCCCCGGCCCGCCCCACCGGCACCGCCCGCCCCGGGGCGCCCGTCCGGCGCGACACCCTCCACGGTCGTCATCGGCGACGCTCCTTCCGTATGCGCCGGAGATTGACGTACATCACCGGCAGCACGAGCAGCAGCAGGAACACCGCGATCGCACTGCCCAGCCCCTCGTCGACATCGGTACCGAACGACGACTGGAAGAGCTGCAGCGCCAGCACGTTCGCGGACCGGATGCTGGAGCCCGGCGCGATGATGTAGACCAGATCGAAGATCTTCAGCACATTGATCATGAGGGTGACCAGCACCACCACCAGAACCGGCGCCAGCAGCGGCACCGTGATCCGGCGGAACACCTGCCACTCGCCCGCCCCGTCCACCCGCGCCGCCTCCAGCAGCTCCCGCGGCACACCCGCCAGCCCCGCCGCGATCAGCACCATCGCGAAACCCGCCCACATCCACACGTACGAACCGATGATGGCCGGCGTGACCAGCGCCGGACCCAGCCACTCCACCCCGCCGTAGGCCGCCGCGAAATTCGCCGCCGGCAGCCGCAGCCGCGCGCCGTCCGCCCCGGCGGGCAGCACATAGGTGCCGTCGGCCGCCGTCGTCGCCGAGGCGACCACCCGGCCGCCCCTGACCGCCTCCACCGTCAGCCCCGCCAGCGCCTTCTCCGCGCCGTCCACCACCCCCGGGCGCCCGCCCCCACCACGGGTGAAATCCAGCCACACGGTGCCCGTGACCCGCCCCGGCCGGGGCCCGGCCACCGCCGCCGGCCGCGCGCCGCGCACATCCCCCGGCCGGACGGCGACCAGCGGCAGACTCACCGCCGACCCCGCCCGCACGGCCGAGCGCGTCGTGAACCCGCCACCGCCGGACGGCGCCAGCGCGGAGCCCGGCCGCGGCCTGGCACCCGGGAACGGCGCCGGATCGGAGAAGGTGTCATGGACACCCACCCACACCGCGTTGGCCACCCCGCGCTCCGGATCCTGGTCGTAGACCAGCCGGAAGATGATCCCGGCCGCCAGCATCGAGATCGCCATCGGCATGAACACGATCAGCTTGAACGCGGTACCCCACCGGATCCGCTCCGTCAGCACCGCGAAGACCAGCCCCAGCACCGTCGACACCGTCGGCGCCACCACCACCCAGACCACGTTGTTCCGCAGCGCCGTACGGATGCCGTCGTCCGAGAACATCGCCCCGTAGTTGCCCAGCCCCACGAACCCGTCCCCGGACGCGTCGAACAGACTCCGGTACACGGAGAACACGATCGGATAGGCCACCAGCGCCCCGAGCAGCAACAGCGCCGGCAGCAGGAACACCGCCGCGATCCACGACCGGCCCCCCGGAATCCCGCCCCGGCGCCCGCCACCACCGCCGCGCCCCCCGCCCGCGCTGCCGCCACCCGCCCTGCTGACCTCTACGGCGCTCATCGTGACGGTCCCCCGTTCCCGGTCGACACGGCCGTCGGCACCCGCCCGGTGCCGGACGGCTCCCGGTGGCCCCGCGCCCGGACGCTTCGCGCACTCAGCGCCCGAACGACTTCGCGGCGTCCTTCTCCAGCCGGGCCTGGGTGCCCGCGACATCCTTGGGGTTCTTCAGGAAGTCCTGCAGGTCCTTCCACTCGCCCTGGCCCGGCTTGCCGCCGAAGGAGGCGGGCGCCTGGTCCGACATGTCGAACCGGAAGTCGTCGCCCGCCGCGATCAGCGCCTTGGCGATCTCACGCATCACCCCGTCGGCGTACGCCGCCTGATCGAGCTCCTTGTTCGGCGAGAGGAACCCGCCCGCCTGCGCCCAGATCTTGGCGGCGTCCGTCGACGCCAGGAACGTCAGCAGCGCCTGCGCGGCCTCGGAGTCCTTGAGGGCCACCGCCACATCGCCGCCGGTCACCACCGGCGACCTGGCACCCACCGCCGGGAACGGGAAGACCTTGGCGTCCGTCCCCACCTTTGCCTTCGTCTGCGAGATGCTGGCCGCGGCGAAGTCGGCCGACGAGACCATCGCGGCCTTGGGAGCGTCCCCGCTGAACGTCTGGGTCACCGACGTCGGGAAGTCCGTCTGCAGCGCACCGGAAGCGCCGCCCGCGAGCAGCTCCTTGCGGCCGAAGAGCTGACCGAGCGTCGTCAGCGCCTGCTTGACGGAGGGATCCGTCCACTTGATCCGGTGCCGCGCCAGCCGGTCGTACTTCTCCGGCCCCGCCTGGGAGAGATACACGTTCTCGAACCAGTCGGTCAGCGTCCAGCCGTCCGCCCCGCCCACCGAGACCGGCTCGACGCCCGACTCGGACAGCGTCCGCGCCGTCGTGAGGAAGTCCTGCCAGGTCTTCGGCTCCTTGGCGCCCGCGGTGTCGAACGCCCGGGCGTTGTACCAGACCAGCGACTTGTTGCTGGCCTTGAAGTAGACGCCGTACGCGGTGCCCTTGTGGGCGCCGAGATCCCGCCAGCCCTTGGTGTAGTTCTTGGCGAGCTGCGCCCTGGCGGCGCCGCCGAGCGGCTTGAGCCAGCCCTTCTCGGCGAACTCGCCCAGCACACCGACCTGCTGGAGCATCGCCACGTCCGGCGGCCCGCCACCGGCGATCTTGGACCCGATGAAGCCGGCCATGTCGTCGCCACTGGGCACGAAGTCGACCGTGGCGCCGGTGCGCTTCTCGAACTCGTCCAGCACCTTGACGAAGTTCTCCCGCTCCGGCCCCGTCCAGACCGCGGTGACCTGCAACTTCTGGCCCTTGAGCTGAGGGAGGCGCACCGTGGGGGCCGTGCTGCCGCCCTTACCGGCCCCACCGCCGTCGTCCTTCGTACCACCGCCGCTGCTGCCGCACGCCGCCAGCACCAGGGCGAGCGCCGAGCCCACCGCCACGGCGGCCGTGGCGCGTACCGCCCTGCGATCGAGCGTGCCGTCGAGTCGTCCGCGCATCCCCGTAGCCCCTTATCGCCGCGCCTGCCGTGCCGGTGCCAAGGGGGCCGTGCCATGTCGTGCCTGCCGTGCCGCGGCGCCCCTGCCGTGCCGTTCGCGTCCTGCCGTTCGCGTCGTGCCCTGCGGTGGTGCGTGATCGCGCTGCGCCTCGTCGTGCCCTGCGGTGTCCGACAGTCCTACGCCCTGCCCCCGACCACCGCAATACCGCCTCCCCCGCCAACTCCCCTTTCGTGACGCTGCCGTTATGACACGGGGAGTACGCCCGGGGCGCACTGGGGTGCGGCGGGCCCTGCTGGCGGTGAGGACGGCTGGGGCGTGGCGGCCGTGCCGGCGACGACGACAGTGCCGACGACGGCGACGGCGACGGCGGCTCGGGCGCGGGCGGCCGTGCCGGCGACGACTCGGGTGCGGCGGTCGCGAAGGCGGGGCCTGGTGCGTGGCGGGGCCGCGAAGGCGACGGCTCATAGGCGGCGACCCGTCGGGCGTGGTGGCCCGTCCGGTGTGGTGGCGGGCCGTGGCGCCTACGGCGGGGTGACTGCCGCGCCCGGGGACTGGGCGGCGCGCTGCAGGGCGCTGGCGAGCAGGGCCAGGTCCGTCGGGCCGTTGCCCAGTTCGCGCAGCGGGCGCCGGGCCGGCGGGTCGCCCATCCGCTGCCACTCCAGCGGCACGACCGTCGGCCGGAGGGTGGACGTCCGGGGTATCCGGCCGGTCACCCGGCCCGCCTGGAACGGCGTCGAGGAGTCGTCCGCCGCGCGGTGCAGCCGTCCGCGGCCCGGGGGCACCGGCTCGGACGGGTCGTCGGCGGCGCCCAACTGGATGCGCAGACCGGCCCCTTCGCTGGTCGCGGTCTCCGCCGTACGGTCCGGGTGCCCGGTGGCGGCTATCAGGTGGACCCCGAGCGCCACCCCGTCCCGGGCCACCGCCTCCAGGGCGCGCACCACGGAGCCGGCGGCGGGCCGGCCGGTGCTGCCGAGGGCGGGGGCGACCAGGGCGTCGAAGTCGTCGACGAGTACGAAGAGGCGGGGCATGGGCGCGGCCGCGGCGGGGGCGCCCTCCGGGCCGGCCCGGCCGGCCGGGGTGGTGGGGGGCAGGCCGGCGGGGGCGGGGGCTGCGGCGGTGGGGCCGGTGGCGGCCGGGGCGTTGTGGGGGGCGCGGAGGCGGAGGGTTCCGGTCGTGGACGGGTTCGCCTCGGTGCCGCCGCCCGTTCCACTATCACGGCAATGATTACGGTGAGTAATCGGTTCCTGCTCTCCGTGACCGCCGGGGGTGTCGCTGTGGCCGCCGCTCCCGCTCTCGGCCGGGCGGCGTGGGGCGACGATGCGGGGGGCCGGCAGGTGTGTGGCGCGCCATTCGGCGAACGGGGTGCCGGCGAGTATGTCGGCCCGCCGCTTGAGTTCGGAGGAGAGCGCCTGGGCGAATTCCCGCATGCGGACCGGGTCCGAGGCGGCGAGGTGGGTCGCGACGTGCGGCAGGTCGGTGCAGACCCGCAGCCCTTCGCCGCGCTCGCTGCCGCCGCCGTCCACCAGCACCAGCGACAGCAGGTCCGGGCGGTCGGCGGCCGCCAGCGAGGCGGCCAGCGAACGCAGGAGTTCGGTCTTGCCGGTGGCGGCCGCGCCCTCCACGACGAGGTGGGTGCCGTCGGCGGCGAGGTCGGCGCAGAGCGGGCCGTGCGGTCCGGCGCCGAGTACCGCGGGGGCGGTGGGCCGGTCGGTGTCCAGCGCGGCGGCCCAACGGGCCATCAGGGACGCCGGGGTGGCGCGGGCCAGCCCCAACTCGTCCAGCAGCCGCGCCGCGTCGGGCAGGGGGACGGCCGCGCGCGGCGCCCGGCCGCCGGCCGCGGTGTCGCTCTCGCGCAGCGGCGCCAGCGCCCGCGCGAACCGTTCGGCCCAGGCGCCGGAGACCGCGTCCACCGTGGCGACGGTGCCGTTGGGCCCGGAGCCCGGCTGGACGACGCGCAGCGCCGTGGCGACGTCGCCGCTGAGCACCGCGACGGCCCCGCACTCGCCGAAGGCGGGCGATGCCGCGCGGGCCGCTTCGTACGTCGCGGCCAGCGGGAAGGCGGGGGAGGCGGCCGGGGTCTCGGCCAGGCACAGGAGGTGGATGCCGGCCGCCGGGCCGCCCGCGGCGAGCCGGGCGGTGGTCTCGCGCAGCGCGGAGCTGCCGGGGTCGCCGTCGACGACCACGAGGGTGTACGGGCCCTGGTGGCGGGCGGCGGCGGAGGCGGTCTCGGCGCGTTCGGCGCCGGCCCAGCCGGGCCCCAGCGGGCCGTCGTCGAGCCGGCGCACCAGCTCGGAGGTGCGGGCCGCGGCCTGTTCGTGGTCGTAGGCGAGGAGCAGCCGGCAGTCCTGGCCGTGGGCCGGGCGGACGTGCGGCAGCCAGCCGAGCCAGGACCACTGCGCCACCCGTTCCTCGGCGGGGCGCGAGCGGTCCGTGCTGATCAGTACGAGGTCGAGGGTGCCGGGGGAGTGCAGGGCCGTGAGCTGGGCGAGGGCGGCGCGGGTCAGTCCGGTCAGCCGGGAGCGCGGTCCGGCGAGGCCGAGGGAGCCCGCCCGGCGCAGGTCCACGGTGACCGGCGCGGCGGTCCGGCCGCCGTGCCGGGCGGCGGTCCCCAGCCGGACGGTCAGGGCGTCGGGGTGGTCCGGGCCGCGCTCCCAGAGCCGGGGGCCGGGGCCCAGCGCGGTGAGCAGGACGGCGGCGGCATCGGGCCAGCGTTCGTCCGCGGCGGGCCCGGAGAGCGTTTCGGGCAAGGGCGCGCCGTCGGGGGTGTCGGTGAAGGCCGGGCGGGAGGCGCCGGCCGGTTCGTACTCCGCCGTGAGGGCGGGCCGTTCCACGGCGGGCCGGCCGCCGGCCAGGCGTCGTGCCCAGGCGCCGATGCCGCCCCGGCGCCCGCCCTTGCGGGGGCCTTCCCCGGCCGGTGCCAGGGACTGCTGCCCGCCGTGCGTCGGGTCCTGCGCGCCGGCCGGGAAGCCGTCGCCGTGGTCCTGTGGGCCGGGGCCGTCCGCCGGGCCGCCGGCGGGGGCGCGGTCGTAGATGTGGCCCGTGGAGGCGCCGGGGAGGGGTGGAGCGGCGGCGCCGTACGGGGAGTTCTGGCCGGGGGCGTCGTACCGGGCCGGGGTGCCGCGCAGGGGGGTGTCCCGCCGGCCCGGTGCGCCGCCCGGCCCCGGTGCGGCGGCGGGGGCGAAGGCAGCGGCGGGCGCGGCAGCGTCGTCCGTCGCCCGGCCGCGGCCCCCGACTGCGGCGTGACCGCCGTCGGCCGCCCGCTCGTGGCCCCCGGCCCCCGTATACGCGCCCTCGGCGGCGGAGGTGACTCCCCGTGGGCCCGCTGCCTCTGCGTACTGCCCGTACTGCCGCTGTGCGTACGGCCCGTGCCCCTGCGCCCGGCCCGCCGCTGCCGCCTCCGGGGCCGCGCCGGCGCTCCCCGGGGCGATGCGCAGATGGCCCTCGCCGTCGGGGGCGGTCGGCAGGGCGGGGTCGGGGGCGGTGGGGGCGGACTGGAGGCGCAGGGCGGATTCGCCGATGCGCAGCAGGGCGCCGGGGCGCAGGGGGGCGGGCCGTTCGCCGAGGTCGGTGCCGTCCACGGCGGTGCCGTTGGTGGAGTGCAGGTCGGCGACGTACACCGCGCCGTCCGGTTCGACGGTGACGGCGCAGTGCAGCCGGGAGACGTCGGGGTCGTCGAGGGGGACGTCGGCGTCGGCGGAGCGGCCGATGCGGATCTGGCCGCCGTGCAGCAGGTGCACGCCGCCGGCGTCGGGTCCGGAGACGACGCGCAGGCGGGCGGAGCCGTGCGGCAGGCCGTGTGCCGGGGCGGGGCCCGGGGCCTGGAGGGAGAGCACCGCGCCGTCGATCAGCGGGGGTTCGCCGAGGGCCGCGCGCTGCGGGTCGAGGCGTTCGGTTCCGGCGTAGAGCACGACGGGGCCGCTGCCGCCCGCGCCGCCGACGTCCGCGCCAGAGCCGGCCACGGAGGCCGCGAGCGAGCCGGCCACCGCCGCCAGGGCGGTCCCGGCGGGGGCCGTCACGAGCACGTCGCAGGTCCGTGTGGTGTGGCCGCTGCGCGGCCCGAGGACGGTCAGCCGGATCTGCATCGCCGTCAACGGTCCCTTCTGCCGGGGTCCGGTAGGGGCCCGCACAACTCCCCCCACCGCACCCGGGCACGTCGGCACGTACAAGTCCCAAGTGCACGTCACGGCAAGGGCCGCGCCTCCACCGCATCGTGCTGGGTGCATCCTCGCACCTGCCACTGACAACACGCCCGCCGACCGCCATTCAGTGATCTTGATTGGTCTTCTAAGGGCGAAAAAGTGCCTGCTTGCGTGCCGTGCCCGGCCGGTTTCCGACTGCCGTGGTCAGCTCGGAGCGGTCCGCGGCAGGATGGCCGGCCGGCCCCGGCGGCGGTCGGGCGCGGCAGGCAACCATCCGTTCCGGAAGTGCGTCTTCCCCATAAGCCCGTCCCGGGCCGCCGGACCGAAAAGTTTGTACGACGGCACTACAGTGGGTCGGACGGTCCGCGCGGAGTCGATCAGCCGACCCGGCGGGCCGGGCAAGGGAACCATCACGACCAGGGAGCGCATGACGTGCGGCCGGTAGGCAGCAAGTACCTGCTCGAGGAGCCGCTGGGACGCGGCGCCACGGGCACCGTCTGGCGTGCCCGCCAGCGGGAGACGGCGGGCGCCGAGGCCGCCGTGGCAGGAGAGCCCGGTGAGACGGTCGCGATCAAGGTCCTCAAGGAGGAGCTGGCGCACGACCCGGACGTGGTGATGCGCTTCCTGCGGGAGCGCTCCGTCCTGCTGCGCCTGACCCACCCCAACATCGTCCGCACCCGCGACCTGGTCGTCGAGGGCGATCTGCTCGCCCTGGTGATGGACCTGGTCGACGGCCCCGACCTGCACCGCTACCTGCGGGACAACGGCGCCCTCAGCCCGGTGGCGGCCTCGCTGCTCACCGCCCAGATCGCCGACGCGCTGGCGGCCAGCCACGCCGACGGCGTGGTGCACCGCGACCTCAAGCCCGCCAACGTCCTGCTCGCCGGGTCGGACGGCAGCGGCGAGATGCACCCGATGCTGACCGACTTCGGCATCGCCCGCCTCGCCGACTCCCCGGGCCTGACCCGCACCCACGAGTTCGTCGGCACCCCCGCCTATGTGGCGCCGGAGTCCGCCGAGGGCCGCCCGCAGACCTCCGCCGTGGACGTCTACGGCGCCGGCATCCTGCTGTACGAGCTGGTCACGGGCCGTCCGCCGTTCGCCGGGTCGACCGCGCTGGAGGTGCTGCACCGCCACCTCAGCGAGGAGCCGCGCCGCCCCAGTACCCTCCCCGAGCCGCTGTGGACGGTCATCGAGCGCTGTCTGCGCAAGCGTCCCGAGGAGCGGCCCAGTGCCGAGAACCTCGCCCGCGCGCTGCGCACCGTGGCCTCCGGCGTCGGGGTGCACGCCACCCCGGCCGCGGCCGAGGCCGCGCTCGGTGTCGCCGCGCTGCTCGCCCCCGACCCGGCGCCCGCGACCGTCCCCGGGACGGGCGCCGACGGTGCCCAGGCCGTCGGCGGCGACGCCGACCCCACCCAGGTGCTGCCGTCCGGCGCCGGGTCCTACGACCCCGCCGCGGCCACCAGCGTGCTGCCGTCCACGGGCGGCCCGGGTGGTCCGGGCGGCCCCGGGGGCGCCGACCCGACCCGCGCGATGCCGCCGATGCCCATGGGCGCACCGTCCGGCGGGCCGCAGGACGGTGACGGCCTCCATCCCTGGCAGTCGCAGATGCGGGCCGCGCGCGACCGCAACGAGCAGACCCAGGTGCAGTATCTGGATCCCTCCGAGGACCCGCTGCGCCGCCGTCCCCAGCGCCAGGCCGCTCCCCAGCAGCCGCCGCAGCGTCCGCAGCAGCCGCAGTACCGCCAGCCCGCTCCGCCGCCGTACGCGCAGCAGCAGCCGCAGGCCCCCCAGCGCCGTCAGGAGCCGCCGCCGCAGCGCTACGAGCCGCAGCGCCCGCCCGCCCCGGAGCCCCGGCCCCGGCGCGAGCCCCGTCAGCGCAGCGCCAACCCCATGAAGATCCCGGGGCTGGGCTGCCTGAAGGGCTGCCTGTTCACGCTGATCCTGCTGTTCGTGGCGGCGTGGCTGGTGTGGGAACTGACCCCGCTCCAGGAGTGGATCGGCACGACGCGGGGCTTCTTCTCGCAGGTCGGGCACGTCTTCCACAGCGTGCAGCGCTTTGTGGAGAAACTCGGCGGCTGACCCGCCCGCCCGGGGGCCCGCCGTGGTCCGCGGGCGCCCGTGAATCTGTGCGCGCGCCGCTCCGGGCCCGTGCCGCCTGTCCGCAGGCCGGCCGGGCCCGCGGCGTTTCCGGGCTCCGGGGTACCGGTGCCGTCAGGCCCCGGCGCCTCACGCCGCCGGCGCGCCGGACCGCTCCGCGAAGCGACTCAGTTGATTTGTCGACTTCCGGCGGACAATTTCGCTCACAGAAGTGAAGGTTGCCACGTTCCGGGGCACGGAACCCCCTGGCACCCGCGTAGCTTTGACGCCAACCTCAGCCCCCGCAGGACGCTCGGGGGCCCGACACGTCGGAGCAGTCTTGGCACGGAAGATCGGCAGCCGGTACACCGCCCACCAGATCCTGGGGCGCGGCAGTGCCGGCACGGTATGGCTGGGCGAGGGTCCCGAAGGGGCCGTGGCCATCAAGCTGTTGCGTGAGGATCTCGCCTCCGACCAGGAGCTCGTCGGCCGCTTCGTGCAGGAGCGGGCGGCGCTGCTGAGCCTGGCGGACCCGCATGTCGTCGGCGTCCGTGACCTGGTCGTCGACGGCAACGACCTGGCGCTGGTCATGGACCTCGTACGGGGCACCGACCTGCGCACCCGGCTGGAGCGCGAACGCCGGCTGGCCCCGGAGGCCGCCGTGGCGATCGCCGCCGATGTCGCCGACGGGCTGGCCGCGGCGCACGCCGCGCGGATCGTGCACCGTGACGTGAAGCCGGAGAACGTCCTGCTGGACATGCAGGGGCCGCTGGGCCCCGGCGGCGCGCACCCCGCCCTGCTCACCGACTTCGGCATCGCCCGGCTCGTCGACTCGCCGCGCCGCACCCTCCAGCCCGCGGCGGGGGGCAGCTCCGGCGCGCTCCGCTCGGCCAAGGTCATCGGCACCCCCGACTACCTCGCCCCGGAGATCATCGAGGGCCTTCCGCCGCGCGCCTCCGTGGACGTCTACGCGCTGGCGACCGTCCTGTACGAGCTGCTCGCCGGGTTCACGCCGTTCGGCGGCGGCCACCCCGGGGCGGTGCTGCGCCGCCATGTGACCGAGAGCGTGGCGCCGCTGCCCGGCATCCCGGACGAGCTGTGGCAGCTGCTGCTGCAGTGCCTGGCCAAGGCGCCGGCCTCCCGGCTGCGCGCCCCGGAGCTCGCCGCCCGGCTGCGCGAGCTGCTGCCCGGCCTGGTGGGCATGCCGCCGCTGGACATCGACGAGCCGGAGGACGAGCAGGCCGAGGACGAGCCGGAGAGCGCCGCCGCGTCCCGCGAGGAGCCGTACTACCCGGCGGCGCCCGCGGCGGACGCCACCCCGCCGCGCGGCGCGGTCCCGCTGGTCCAGGGCGCGGCCCCCGACTCCAACCGGGAGACGCACACCAGCATGCGGGTGCCGGGCCCGGACGAGCTGGCGGGCGGCGCCCACGGCACCGCCCGTGCCCCGCGCGCCGCCGGTGAGCGCCGGGCGGGCTCGGCCCGGCACCGCTCGTCGCCGGACGCGGTGCGCCGCCGCCGGATCCGGCTCGGCGCGGCCGCCGCCGCGGTGGTCGTGGCGGCCGGCCTGGGCGGCTGGCTGGCCTCGGGCGACGACTCGGCCGGCGACGCCACACCGGGCGTCCACCAGCCGGAACCCGACACTCCGTGAGGGCCCGCCGCGCGCCGGCCGGGCCCCGCAGGCGCGGCTGTCCGCGGTGACCGGCGGGCCCGGTCTGCCGGGGCCGGGTCACGCTGACGGTGGCAGCCGTTAGGCTGGGTGCGTGGCAGTCGTCGATGTATCCGAAGAGCTGAAGTCCCTCTCCTCGACCATGGGGTCGATCGAGGCCGTCCTGGACCTCGACAAGATGAGGGCCGATGTCGCCGTGCTCGAGGAGCAGGCCGCGGCGCCGTCCCTGTGGGACGACCCGGAGAACGCACAGAAGATCACCAGCCGGCTGTCCTACCTCCAGGGCCAGCTGCGCAAGGCCGAGGACCTGCGCGGCCGGGTCGACGACGTCGAGGTGCTCTTCGAGCTCGCCGACGCCGAGGGCGACGAGGACGCGCGGGCCGAGGCCGAGGCCGAGCTGACCGCCGTCCGCAAGGCGGTCGACGAGCTGGAGGTCCGCACCCTCCTGTCCGGCGAGTACGACTCCCGTGAGGCGGTCGTCAACATCCGCGCCGAGGCCGGTGGCGTGGACGCCGCCGACTTCGCCGAGAAGCTGCAGCGGATGTACCTGCGCTGGGCCGAGCGGCACGGCTACAAGACCGAGCTCTACGAGACCTCGTACGCGGAAGAGGCCGGCATCAAGTCGACCACCTTCGCCGTCCAGGTCCCGTACGCCTACGGCACGCTCTCCGTCGAGCAGGGCACGCACCGCCTGGTGCGCATCTCGCCGTTCGACAACCAGGGCCGCCGCCAGACGTCGTTCGCCGGTGTCGAGGTGCTGCCCGTCGTCGAGCAGACCGACCACATCGAGATCGACGAGTCCGAGCTGCGGGTCGACGTCTACCGTTCGTCCGGCCCCGGCGGCCAGGGCGTCAACACCACCGACTCCGCGGTCCGGCTGACGCACATCCCCACCGGCATCGTCGTCTCCTGCCAGAACGAGCGCTCGCAGATCCAGAACAAGGCGACCGCGATGAACGTCCTCCAGGCCAAGCTCCTCGAGCGCCGCCGCCAGGAGGAGCAGGCGAAGATGGACGCGCTCAAGGGCGACGGCGGCAACTCCTGGGGCAACCAGATGCGTTCGTACGTCCTGCACCCGTACCAGATGGTCAAGGACCTGCGGACCGAGTTCGAGGTCGGCAACCCCACCGCGGTGCTCGACGGCGACATCGACGGCTTCCTGGAGGCCGGTATCCGCTGGCGCAAGCAGCAGGAGAAGTAGCGGATCCGCGCGCTCCGTACGTGAAACAACTGCCTCCTTCGGGGAGGCAGTTGTTTTTGCTGTGGCGGTTTGGTCACAGTCGTATGTCCATGTACCGCCCACCGCTTGGCAATTCGGGCATCGGGACTTTATTCGGCCTTGACGATGATGGCCGAACTGGGAAGGCTGAGCGCGGCATGCGTATGTCTGGGGCGCGTGTGAGAACGGGGACTGGAGTGGCCCGCCTGTAGAGGCGGAGCCGAGGCTCGTGCACCCCGACATCGGCTCGTCGCCCCGTGCAACGGTGCTCCCATGACGAGTTCAGCTACTGGGGGTAGCAGTACATGACGAAGAAGACGCGGCTGCGCGTAGCGCGCATTGCGGCCGGTGCGGTGATTGCGGCGGGTGCGTCGCTCACCGCTGCCGGCGCCGCTTCCGCCGCCAGCCCGGGTGAGGCCCCGGGCCAGGACGGCGGGATCATCGGCGGCATCATCGGCGGGATCATCGGCGGCGGCGACTCCGGCGGTGACTCCTCGACCGGTGGTGACACCTCGACCGGTGGCGACGACAGCACCGGCGGCACCGGCGGCGAGATCGGCGGCAGCGTCGGCGGCGACGAGACCATCGGTGGCACCGCCACCGGTGGCGACGAGACCACCGGCGGCTCGACCACGGGCGGCGACGAGACCACGGGTGGTTCCACCACCGGTGGCGACGAGACCACCGGCGGTTCCACCACGGGCGGCGACGAGACCACGGGTGGCTCGACCACCGGTGGCGACGAGACCACCGGCGGTTCCACCACGGGCGGCGACGAGACCACGGGTGGCTCGACCACCGGCGGTCACGACACCACCGGCGGGTCCACCACCGGCGGTCACGACACCACGGGTGGCTCGACCACCGGCGGCACCGGCGGCGACGAGACCGGTGGCAGCAGCACCGGCACCGGTACCGACAACGAGGGCACCAAGCCGATCGAGCAGCCCGGCCAGGGCAAGGAGCAGATCGCTGACACGCCCGGCCAGGCGAAGCAGCAGGCCAAGGGCGGTGAGCTGGCGGAGACCGGTTCCTCCGGTACCACCTTCCTGCTCATCGGCGCTGCCACGATGATCGCGGGCGGTGTGGGCTTCCGCATGCTGCCCCGCCTGATCAACAAGAACGGCGGCGGCGCCGCGGCGGCCTGACGCCGACGCGCCACACGCGGGAGGGGCCCGGGACGCACCGCGTCCCGGGCCCCTCTGCGTCGCCAGCGGTCGTACGTGGCCGAAAAGGGCCGCGGACGGGTGTCAGACGGCCTGGTGGAGCAGTACGGACACCGCGATCAGCACGATCATCAGTGCCACCAGCATCGCCGGGCTGAGCTGGGCGAAGATGCCGCCCGCCTGCTGCTGAAGTCGTTCCCTGCTCGCCCGGCACACGGGGCAGCGGCCCTCGCTCACAGGGGCCGCGCAATTGGCGCACACCAGCCGGTCGTACGTCATGCGACCTCCTTCTCCACTGCACCAACGCACCGGGGGGCGCATTGGTTCCCTCTTCCACTGTGCCAGCACATCGCCGGAACGGCGCGCCCCGCGGGATTGTGCGCCCTTTTGTCCCGTAGGTGCCGTGAACAAACGCACCAACCCCCTACGCCGAACTGGGCCCCCGCGCGAGGTTCGCGTATGGTCACGCACACCGACGGGAGCCGCAACTCGGCAACCGTGCCCCTATTCAGGTCGACCGTGGTGCATCAGTGATCCGATTCGACAACGTCTCCAAGACTTACCCGAAGCAGAACCGCCCTGCACTCAGGGACGTCTCGCTCGAAATCGAGCGCGGCGAGTTCGTCTTCCTGGTGGGGTCCTCGGGCTCCGGTAAGTCCACCTTCCTGAGGCTGCTGCTGCGCGAGGAGCGCGCCAGCCACGGCCATGTGCATGTGCTGGGCAAGGACCTCGGGAAGCTCTCCAACTGGAAGGTCCCGCAGATGCGGCGCCAGGTGGGCACGGTCTTCCAGGACTTCCGGCTGCTCCCCAACAAGACCGTCGGGGAGAACGTCGCCTTCGCCCTCGAAGTGATCGGCAAGCCGCGCGGCCAGATCCGCAAGACGGTTCCCGAGGTCCTCGAACTCGTCGGTCTCGGCGGCAAGGAGGACCGGATGCCCGGTGAGCTCTCCGGTGGTGAGCAGCAGCGCGTCGCCATCGCCCGGGCCTTCGTCAACCGGCCCATGCTGCTCATCGCGGACGAGCCCACCGGCAACCTCGACCCGCAGACCTCGGTCGGCATCATGAAGCTGCTGGACCGGATCAACCGGACCGGTACGACGGTGGTCATGGCCACCCACGACCAGCAGATCGTCGACCAGATGCGCAAGCGGGTCATGGAACTCGAAAAGGGCCGGCTCGTACGCGACCAGTCGCGCGGCGTGTACGGCTACCAGCACTAAGCGTGTACGGCCCCCAGCACTGAAAGGACGCCATGCGCGCCCAGTTCGTCCTGTCGGAGATCGGCGTCGGTCTCCGCCGAAACCTCACGATGACCTTCGCCGTCATCGTCTCCGTAGCCCTCTCGCTCGGCCTGTTCGGCGCCTCGCTGCTGATGCGCGACCAGGTCAGCACGATGAAGGGCTACTGGTACGACAAGGTCAACGTCTCCATCTTCTTCTGCAACAAGAACGACGCCGACACCGGCGCCAACTGCGCCAAGGGCGCCGCCACCCAGCAGCAGAAGAACGACATCAAGGCCGAGCTCGACCGGCTGCCGATCGTGCAGAAGCCGGTGGTCTACGAGTCCAGCGACCAGGCGTACAAGCACTACAAGGAGCAGTTCGGCGACACCCCCGTGGCCGGGCTGGTCACGCCCGACCAGCTTCCGGAGTCCTTCCGCGTCAAGCTCAAGGACCCGACGAAGTACGCCGTCATCAAGTCGGCGTTCTCCGAGCGGCCCGGTGTCCAGGAGGTGCAGGACCAACGGGACACCGTCGAGCCGCTGTTCAACCTCCTCAACGGCATGAACATCGCCGCGCTGGTCGTGATGGGGCTGATGCTGGTCGTTGCGCTGATGCTGATCGTCAACACCGTGCGGGTGTCGGCGTTCAGCCGGCGGCGGGAGACCGGGATCATGCGGCTGGTGGGAGCGTCCAGCTTCTACATCCAGATGCCGTTCATCCTGGAGGCCGCCATCGCGGGCCTGCTGGGCGCCGCCTTCGCCTGCGTGCTGATCGTCGGCGGCAAGTACGTCCTGGTCAACAACTGGCTGGCGAAGAAGATCCAGGTGATCAACTTCATCGGCTGGGACTCGGTGGCGGCGGTCCTCCCGCTGGTCCTCCTGATCGGGCTGCTGATGCCCGCGCTCGCCGCGTTCTTCGCGTTGCGCAAGTACCTCAAGGTGTGAGCTTTGCCAAGGGGCGCCGTACGGTCAACGTGCCGTACGGCGCCCTTTTGTCCCCTAGACTCACCGGCATGTCGGGCCCGTGTTCGTACGACCGGCCCCGCCGCATTCGCCGCGGGGCGGCCCTGACGTTGTTCCTCGCGAGCGTGCTCGCCACCGGCGCCGCGACCGGCACCTGGAGCCAGGGCCCGCAGGGCCCGGCCCGGCGGCCCGCCCCGGAGGGCAGGGCCCTCGCCGCTCACACACCCCGCTCCGCCACCGCGGACCGCGCGGCCGTCGAACGGGCCGCCGCCGAGGCCGTCGCGGACGGCAAGTCCGGTGCCCAGGCCGCCGCCGACGTCGTCAGCCGCAGCGGAGACCGCTGGTCGACGATCTACAGTCCCGGCGAGTTCAAGGACTTCCAGGCGCAGTTGGACGGCGGCTACGTCGGCGTCGGGCTCTGGGTGCGGCAGGCCCGGCACGGCCGGATCGAGGTGTCGCGGGTGCAGCCCGGCGGCCCCGCGGCGCGGGCCGGTGTCGCCGTGGGCGACCGGCTGCGCGCGGTGGACGGCCGGGCCTCCCGGGGCGCGCCGGTCACCGAGGTCGTCGCCCGGCTGCGCGGCGCCGCCGTCGGCGCGAGCCGCGGTCCGGCCGCGGTCGGCAGCCCGGTGACGCTGGACCTGCAGCGCGGCACCCGCCACTGGTCGGCCACCTTGCACCGCGCGCGGCTCAGATCCCGCAACGTCGTCGTCGACCGCCCGGCCGGGGCGCACGGCCCGACCCGCGTCAAGATCGCCGCGTTCGCCAAGGGCACCGGCGCCGCGGTCCGCCGGGCGGTGCGCGACGCCTCCCCGGAGGGCGGCATGCTGCTCGACCTGCGCGGCAACACCGGCGGCCTGGTCACCGAGGCCGTGGCGGCCGCGTCCGCCTTCCTCGACGGCGGGCTGGTCGCGACGTACGACGTCCGCGGCAGCCAGCGCGCGCTGTACGCCCACCGCGGCGGCGACACCCGTCTCCCGCTGGTCGTCCTCGTGGACGGCGGCACGATGAGCGCCGCCGAGCTGCTGTCCGGCGCGCTCCAGGACCGGGGGCGGGCGCTCGTGGTGGGGTCGCGGACCTTCGGCAAGGGCTCGGTGCAGATGCCCAGCACGCTGCCGGACGGTTCGGTCGCCGAGCTGACCGTCGGCCACTACCGCACCCCGGCCGGCCGGAATGTCGACGGCGACGGACTCACCCCGGACGTCGT
The DNA here is from genome assembly GCF_019933235.1 of Streptomyces angustmyceticus. Classification (NCBI taxonomy): domain Bacteria; kingdom Bacillati; phylum Actinomycetota; class Actinomycetes; order Kitasatosporales; family Streptomycetaceae; genus Streptomyces; species Streptomyces angustmyceticus. The sequence goes on from NZ_CP082945.1 coordinate 5,068,512, forward strand.
CGTGGGCAGCGGCGCGGAGAAACGGGCCCGCACAGTATTGAGTGGCCTCGGGGGCGGGGCGTAGTGCGAAAATGGCCGCACTATGGCTAAGGACAAGGGCAAGGATAAGACCCCCGGGCGCAAGCTCGTGGCGCAGCACAAGAAGGCGCGGCACGACTACCTCATCCTGGACACCTACGAGTGCGGCCTGGTGCTGACCGGCACCGAGGTGAAGTCGCTGCGGCAGGGCCGGGCGTCGCTGGTGGACGGTTTCATCCAGATCGACCGGGGCGAGGCGTGGCTGCACAACGTGCACATCCCCGAATACGCCCAGGGCACCTGGACGAACCACAGCGCGCGGCGCAAGCGGAAGCTGCTGATGCACCGCGCCGAGATCGACAAGCTGGAGTCCAAGAGCCAGGAGTCGGGGCACACGATCGTGCCGCTGGCCCTCTATTTCAAGGACGGCCGGGCCAAGGTCGAGATCGCCCTGGCCAAGGGCAAGAAGGAGTACGACAAGCGGCAGACGCTCCGCGAGCAGCAGGACCGTCGGGAGACGGACCGCGCGATCTCGGCGGCGCGGCGGCGGCAGCGGGCCTGACCGGCCCGCCGGCGGCCCGCTGCGGCCGGTCGCGGCGGAATACGCTGGCAAGGGCGCGCCTTGTTCCCGTACGATGGCATCGCACCCCACGAGGGGTGTGGGTACCACCTTGATAAATCAACATGGGGATGATCGGTTTCGACAGCGGATGTCGAAGCAGGGGAAGCGAGTCGAGGAAGCGGCAATGATCTCGTTAACCATATGTCGCAACCAATAATCGCCAACACCAAGCGCGATTCCTTCGCCCTCGCTGCCTAAGTAGCGACTTGCGAAGTGTCAGCCCGGGGCTGTTCCCGACCCGGATCCTGGCATCAGCTAGGGAACTAAACTTCTAGACCCGGTCACGGGGTTTAGGAGGAAATCAAACAGTGGCTGAGCCCGTCGGAGACTTGTCCGCGTGATCTCCGGGGCCGAGAAAATCGCAGCGGACTGCACTCGGAGAAGCCCTGATTCCGCACCGTTGGACGCGGGTTCGATTCCCGCCATCTCCACTCATCCCATGTGAGGCCCAGGCCCCGTCTGTCCGGCAGGACAGCGGGGCCTGAGTCGTTTCCGCCCCCGGATTCCGCCGGGGGCCACTCTGTGCGCGGCCGAGCACGCCTGGCGGGCGGAGCGGCGGCAGGCGGTCCTGCTCACCCGGCCGGCACCGACGGGCGCCCCGCGTGACGGCCCGCCGCGACCAGGGCGACGCCCGCGGCGAGGGCGGCCGCCGCCGCGGGCACCCCGTAGGCCGCGCCCGCCCCGCCCAGGTGCTCGACCGCCCAGCCGCCGCCCGCCGACCCGGCCGCGATGCCGCCCAGCAGCGCGGTCACGGCGAGCGTCATGCCCTCGTGCCGCTGACCGGGCGGCGTCAGCGACTGGACGAGTCCCATGCCGGTGACCATGGTCGGCGCGGTCGCCATACCGGCCAGGAGGAGCGCGACGGCGAGCGCCGCCGGGCTCCCCGTCGCGGCCGCGGCCGGCGGCAGCAGCATCAGGGCCGCCATCGCCGCGGTGCAGACGGGGAAGCGCCGCCCGGCCGGGCCCGTCGGGCGGCGCAGGCCGTAGAGCAGGCCCGCCGCGCAGGAGCCCGCCGCCTGCAGGGCCAGCATGCCGCCCGCCGCCGCCCGGATGCCGTGCCCGTCGGCGAAGGCGATCGTCACGACCTCCAGGGAGCCGAAGACCGCGCCGGTGGCGAGGAAGGTGACCAGGAGGGGTGGCAGCCCCGGCAGGCGCAGCGGCGAGCGGGTCCGTCCTGCGGCCGGTGCCGCCACCGGGGGTTCGGTGCGGCGCTGGGCCGCGAAGAGCAGCACCCCGGTCAGCAGCAGCGCCGCGGCCACCGCCGTGCCCGCCTCCGGGACGAGGGTGGTGCACAGCAGCGTGGCGAGCACCGGACCGAGCAGGAAACACAGCTCGTCCGCGGCCTGTTCGAAGGAGTCGGCGGTGTGCCGGGCGGCCGGGTCGTCGCGGAAGAGGTGCGCCCAGCGGGCACGGGACATCCCGCCGGTGTTGGGCGTGGTGGCGGTGGCGGCGTAGGAGGCGAAGAGCGTCCAGTCGGGCGCGCCGTGGTGGACGCACAGGAGGAGCGACAGCGAGCCGAGGACGGCGAGCGCGGTGGCCGGGACGGCGACCCGGGCCTGCCCGTGGCGGTCGATCATCCGGGCGGTCCACGGGCCGACCAGCGCCGTTGCCGCCAGCCCGGTCGCGGTGACCGCCCCGGCCAGCGCGTACGAGCCGCGCGCACCGGCGATCATCAGCACCGCGCTGACGCTGAGCATCCCCATGGGAAGCCGGGCCACCAGGTTGGCGGCCGTGAAGGCGCGGGCCCCAGGGACGGCGAAGATCCGGCGGTAGGGGGCGAGGAAGCGGAAGCGGGCGCGGCGCGGGGCGGGGCGTACGGGCGGGGCCGTGACCGGCCGGGCGGCGAGGAAGAGGATCATGCCTCTACGGTCGCGGCCGCGGCCGCCGCCCGTCCAACACCTGATCAGCGCCCATTCACGCACCTGAGGTGTCAATACGCGCGAGCCTCGGGGCACGCCGGGGGAGTGGGCTGCTGCCAGGATGACCCGATGCCGTATGACACCGATCCGCGTCTGCTGCGGGCCTTCCTCGCCGTCGCCGAGGAGCTGCACTTCACCCGGGCCGCCGCCCGGCTGTACGTCGCCCAGCAGGCGCTGAGCCGCGACATCCGGCGCCTGGAGCGGGAGTGGGGCGCCGCGCTGTTCCTGCGCACCACCCGCCGGGTCGCCCTGACGGCCGACGGGACGCGGCTCCTGCCGTACGCGCGACGGGTGGTGGCCGCCCACGACGAGCTGGCCGACGCGTTCCGGGCCGCCCCCGAGCGGCCGCTGCTGGTCGATGTGGGCGTCCCGATCGGCACCGCCCACGGGGTGCTGGAGGCGGCCAGGGACCGGGTGCCGGACAGCTGCGAGCTGGTCGCCCGCTTCCACAGCGGGCTGACCGGGGCGACGGCGGAGATCACGGACGGCCGGCTCGACGTCTCCTTCGGCCGGATCGCGGCGCTGCCGCCCGGGGTCCGGACCGGCCTCGACCACCAGCCCGTCCGGCTGGAGCCGATGGCGGTCCTGCTGCGCGCGGACCATCCGCTGGCCGCCCGGCCCGCCGTCCCCCTCGCCGAGCTGGCCGGCGAGACGCTCTACGCGGCCGCCGGCAACCCGCAGACCGCGGAGTGGACGGACCTGGCCGAGCGGCTCTTCGCCGGGCGCGGCATCGCCGCCGCCGCGCCGTTCCCGGAGATCGAGGGCTCGCAGGAGTTCGTGCGGGTGGTGCGCAAGCGGGGCTGGTCGGTGCTGGCGAGCGTGGAGTTCATCGAGGTGCCGGGGATGGTGCTGCGGCCGCTCGTCGATCCCGTGCCGCTCTCGCCGGTGTCCCTGGTGTGGCGGCGCGGACTGCGGCATCCGGGCCTGGACGCGCTGCGGGCGGCCGCCCGCGAACTGGCCCGGGAACGGGGGTGGTTGACGCCGCCCGGGAGCGCGTGGTGGCTCCCGGAGGAGGACGCCCGGGTGATGGGCGTACGCCGGTGACGGCCGGGCGTGCGGGGCGGCGCGCGCAAGAATGTCCGGCGCCGAGGCAACCATGGACGCGCGAAATGTTTCCTTAACGGCAGGTAATTCTCTGCGGAACGAACAGGGGGAGCCGTGCGACGGCGTTCACTTCTCGCGGCGGTGGCGGCCGCGCTGACCTTGACCGTGGCGGCGGGCGCGGCCCTGACCGGCTGCGGCTCGGCGCGGATGGCGGCGCTGCACGCCAACTGCACGACCAAGGGCCTGCGCTGGAAGCTCACCGTGCTGAAGAAGAAGCCGCACAGCGCGCAGCGCGAGGCCCGGCTCTCCATCGCCAACAAGGGCGCGGGCCCCTGTGTGTTCCACGGCTTCCCGGCCTTCGAGGTCCACCTCGGCAAGGGCCCCGAGTCGGACGCCCGGGGGCACGGCAAGGCCCTGCCGATAGACCTGGGGCGCGGCGGCACGGTCACCGCCGCGCTGCGCTACCGGGACTGCCCCACGGGCACCCCGCCCGACCCCCTCATGGTCACCAACGACCTGGCCGTGGTGTCCGCGCCGCGCGACTACCCCGGCCGGCAGGCGGTCGTGGCACGCGACGAGAAGGGCAAGCGCCTGCGGATGACCGTCTGCGCGGACCGGATATGGATGGACCCGCCCCGCGAGACGGCCGAGTAGCCCCCGGTGGCGTAGCCCCGGTTACGGGGCTGTCGTGGAGGCAGCGTTACCTGCTGCGTACGAGGTGAACGAGGCCCAGGCCCCCGGCGAGAAGTCGAGGTGCGGGCCCTGGGGGGCCTTGGAGTCACGGACGTGGATGGTGGTGGGGTGGGCGGCGACCTCTAGGCAGTTGCCGCCTTGTTCGCTGCTGTGGCTGGACTTGTGCCAGGTGTAGGCGACTTCGAGGCAGTTGCCGCCTTCGCTGCCGCTGTAGCTGGACTTGTGCCATGCATAAGCCACTTCGAGGCAGTTGCCGCCTTCGTCGCCGCTGTAGCTGGACTTGAACCACGTCAGATGGGTCATCGTTCTCCTAGCAGCCGGTCCAGCAGACCCACGGTTTCCTCTGCGTTGAGAGCCTGCATTCGCAGCATTCCATATTTCTGAGCGAGGATGCTGAACTCATCAGGGTCCGAGGTCAGCTCGCTGCTGCGTTGCGCCTCGGTATAGGCGAGGTGTTGATGGTCAGCGGTTTCCAGAAGCACGAATGGCCCGTCGAGCCCCGCATGATGCTTTCGTTTCAACGGCAGGATCTGAATGGAGACCCCGGTGAGTTCCGCGCACTGACGCAGGTGGGAAATCTGGCCCCGCATGACTTCCCGGCCCCCGATGTTGCCCAGTACGACGGCCTCGGAGATGACAAAGCTGGCGGTGACGGGGATCTGCTTGTGCAGGACCTGCTGACGATCGAGCCGGTCCGTGATGCTCTGCTCGACCTTCTCCTCGCTGAGGTGCGGGGTTTTGCTGCGGAAGGTGGCGCCTGCGTAGCCCTCGGTCTGGAGCAGTCCAGGGACGACGCCGTTCTCGTAGCCGCTGAGCGAGATCGCCTCCTGCTCGTAGCCGATGAACTCCTCCGCCCAGATCGGATACTTGTCCTTCGGCGGGAGTTTCTCCACGCCCGTTGCCAGGGCCCCGCCCGTCTTCAGTAGCTGGTCGAACTCGGTCGCCAGGTGTGGCATCAGGGCGCGCCTGCCCTGTTCGATGGAGCCGATGGTTTCCTCGGAGGCGGTGGAGCGTTCGGCGAGCTCGCGCTGGGTGAGACCGGTGTTGATGCGGTACATCGCCAGTTGGGCGCCGATGACTTCCATGGCTGCGGAGTGTCGCTTCTTGGGCTTGTTTCGCGGCTTCATGGCGTTCCACTCCCCGTACTTCGACGCCGGTGACCGTGTGCGCACCCGTACTCACCGTGAGTACGGGTGCACGCGCTGTGCAGCATAGTTACTCAGTGCGACCGTGGTCGTATGAACGGAGAGATTCAACTCACCTGTCCACGCGAGCGGTTCTACCGGCGGGAGCGGCGATCGGTGCCGCTCGCGCGGGAGTTCGTGCGGGTGGCGCTCAAGGACTGGGGGGTCGGGGAGCGGGCGGACGCGGTGTTGCTGTGCGTGAGCGAGCTGGCGGACAAGTGGGGGGAGCGGCGGCCCGGCAAGATCGTCTGGTGTGAGTTCGCCGTGTGAGGCCGCCGGGTGAGGGCGGCCCGTACGGGCCGCCCGTCCGCAGCGGGCCCCGGCCTCACCCGCCCCCGCCGTACCCGGTGAGCGCAAGGTTTCGTACGTGTCACCGGGCGGCACGGTACGGAAACCCGGCCTCCCTAGCGTCATGGCGCAGGACCCGACCCCTGGGAGGCGCGATGACGGCCGCGGCAGCAGAGAACCGTAGCGACACACCCGACGGCACCCCGGCCGGCGGCCGGACCGGGGGCCGGGTGAGGCGGGGCGGCCGGTGGATCGAGCGCTGGGACCCGGAGGACGAGGGCTTCTGGCGGGAGACGGGGGAGCGGGTCGCGCGGCGGAACCTCGTGCTGTCCGTGTTCTCCGAGCACATCGGGTTCTCCGTCTGGAGCCTGTGGTCGGTGATGGTGCTGTTCATGGGGCCCGAGTACGGGATCGACCCGGCCGGGAAGTTCTTCCTGGTGGCGATGCCGACGCTGGTGGGCGGGGTGCTGCGGGTGCCGTACACCTTCGCGGTGGCGCGGTTCGGGGGCCGCAACTGGACGGTGATCAGCGCCGTGACGCTGCTGGTGCCGACCGCGGTGGCGGCGGTGGTGCTGGAGCCGGGCACCTCGTACACGACGTTCCTGCTGGTCGCGGCGCTGGCGGGGGTCGGCGGCGGGAACTTCGCCTCGTCGATGACCAACATCAACGCGTTCTATCCGCTGCGGAAGAAGGGGTGGGCGCTGGGGCTGAACGCCGGCGGCGGCAACATCGGGGTGCCGGTGGTGCAGTTGCTGGGGCTGCTGGTGATCGGGACGGCGGGGGCCGCGCATCCGCGGATCGTGCTGGCCGTCTATGTGCCGCTGATCGTCCTGGCGGCGGTGCTCGCGGCGCTGTTCATGGACAACCTCGCCCCGGTGACGAACGACACCGGGGCGGCCCGCGACGCCGCGCGGGAGCCGCACACCTGGGTGATGTCGCTGCTGTACATCGGCACGTTCGGGTCGTTCATCGGCTACAGCTTCGCCTTCGGGCTGGTGCTGCAGAACCAGTTCGCGCGCACGCCCCTCCAGGCGGCGTCGCTGACGTTCATCGGGCCGCTGCTGGGGTCGCTGGTGCGGCCGGTCGGCGGGCGGCTGGCGGACCGGTTCGGCGGCGCGCGGATCACCCTGGTCACCTTCGCGGCGATGGGCCTGGCCACCGGGGTGGTGATCCACGCGTCGGGCGTGCGGTCGCTGCCGGTGTTCCTCGTCGGGTTCATCGCGCTGTTCGTGCTGTCGGGGCTCGGCAACGGCTCCACGTACAAGATGATCCCGGGCATCTTCCAGGCCCAGGCGCTGCGGCGGGGGCTCACGGGGGAGGCGGCCGCGGTATACGGACGACGGCTGTCGGGGGCGGCGATGGGGCTGATCGGGGCGGTGGGGGCGCTCGGCGGGCTGGCCATCAACCTGGCCTTCCGCCAGTCGTTCCTGGTGGCCGGGTCGGGCACGCCGGCCTTCGTGTCGTTCCTGGTCTGCTACGTGGTGTGCGGCGTGGTGACCTGGGGCGTCTATCTGCGCCCGGCGGTGCGCGGGCGGCGTGCGGCGCAGGTGGCGGAGGGGGCGGACGAGGCCGGTGCGGGGGCGGCGGTGGACGGGGAGCGGGGGCCGGTGTACGCGGAGGTGTGAGCGGCGCGCGGGCGGTGCGCGGGCGGCGGGGCGGCGGGTCCGGGCGCGGTGCCCGCCCGTGCCCGGTGGCCGTGTCCGGCGGCCGCCCGTGCCCGGCGGCCGTGGGCGTACCGCCCGTACGGGGCGGGCGGCGGCGCGCCGTCGTAACCGCGGGGAAATACTGGAGGACCGGGGCCGTCACGTGCCGTTGGCACCCTGGCCCCCGGACACCTGGTGCCCGGTGCCGCCCGAGCCGCGGCGGCACGGGGCGGGACACCAGCGGTACGCAGGCACACGGCAGCACACCACTCTGGGCGGAGCGGGACGACCATGCGCGAGCAGCAGCAGGAGCACGACGAGCGGGAGCCGGCGGCGGGGGAGACGGCGCCGGCCGTCCGGCCGCTGGACGGGTTCACCGTCGGGGTGACCGCGGCCCGGCGGGCGGAGGAGCTGGGCGCGCTGCTGGAGCGGCGCGGCGCCCAGGTGACGCACGCGCCGGCGCTGCGGATCGTCCCGCTGCCGGACGACACCGAACTGCTCGACGTCACCCGGGACCTCATCGACCGGGTGCCGGACGTCGTCGTGGCCACCACCGCCATCGGCTTCCGCGGCTGGGTCGAGGCCGCGGAGGGCTGGGGCCTGGGCGAGGCGCTGCTGGAGCGGCTGGCCGGGGTGGAGCTGCTGGCGCGCGGGCCCAAGGTGCGCGGCGCGATCCGGGCCGCCGGGCTGACCGAGAAGTGGTCGCCGGCCTCCGAGTCGATGGCCGAGGTGCTCGACCGGCTGCTGGAGGAGGGGGTGTCCGGGCGCCGGGTCGCCGTCCAGTTGCACGGGGAGCCGCTGCCGGGGTTCGTCGAGTCGTTGCGGGCCGGGGGCGCGGAGGTGGTCGGCGTCCCGGTGTACCGGTGGATGCCGCCGGAGGACATCGGCCCGGTCGACCGGCTGCTGGACGCGGTGCTGGCGCGGTCCGTGGACGCGGTGACGTTCACCAGCGCGCCCGCCGCCGCGTCGCTGCTGCGCCGGGCCCAGGAGCGCGGGATCCGCGCGGAGGTGCTGGCGGCGCTGCGGCAGGAGGTGCTGCCGGTGTGCGTGGGGCCGGTGACCGCGCTGCCGCTCCAGGCGGAGGACGTCCCCACCCTCCAGCCGGAGCGCTTCCGGCTCGGGCCGCTGGTGCAGCTGCTGTGCCGGGAACTCCCTGGACGGGTGCGGCCGTTGCCGGTGGCCGGGCGGCGGCTGGAGATCCGCGGGCACGCCGTCGTGGTGGACGGCGCGCTGCGGCCGGTGCCGCCGGCCGGAATGGCGCTGCTGCGCGCGCTGGCCCGGCGCCCAGGCTGGGTGGTCTCCCGCGCCGACCTGCTGCGCGCGCTGCCCGGGGCGGGCCGCGACGAGCACGCGGTGGAGACCGCGATGGCCCGGCTGCGGGGAGCGCTGGGCACCCCCAAGCTGATCCAGACGGTCGTCAAGCGCGGCTACCGGCTGTCGCTCGACCCGCATGCGGACACGGACAAGTACGGCGGGGAGTAGCACCGAGACGTACGGCCGGGAGCGGCAGCGGGAGCGGATGCGGGAGCGGCGGGGGAGGTGCCCGCTACGCCGGGTTGTTCACCCGGATCTTGGACTGGCCGTGCGGCCGCTTCTCCCAGTCGTCCATGAAGCGCGCCTCCAGGCCGTGCCTGCGGGCCAGGCCGAGCAGGGTCTCGGTCCGGTAGTAGAAGTCCTCCCGCAGCACCTGGTGTTCGGCACCCTCGGTGCGGTCGAAGGTGAAGTCGAAGAAGCCGCCGGGCGCCAGGATGCGGCCGACATGGGCGAGGCATTCGTCGATGACGCCGAGCGGTGAGTGCGAGAAGACGCTGTGCGCGTGGACGACGTCGAAGTGGGCGGACGGCAGGAAGTCCAGGGTCAGGTTCTGGGTGATCGTCAGGTGCGGCAGCTTGTCCTGGAGTTCGTAGGTGGTCAGGGTCTGCTTGGCGGAGATCAGGATGTCCGGCGAGATGTCGATGCCGTAGTAGTTGCCGGCGTCCAGGTGGGCGATGAAGCGCCAGCCGGCGCGCAGATTGCCGCAGCCGATGTCCAGCATCCGGTGGCCGGGCCGCAGACCGTGTTCGGCCAGGTAGCCGAACTGCATCTCGCCCAGCGCCAGCCAGCGTTCATGGCTGCGGCTGCCGACCGCGGCCTCCGGATTGCGGCCGGTGTCGGAGGCCATCACCGCCCGGTAGTACGCGACATGGTCGGGGTGCTTGAGGCGGAGCCAGGTGTCGCGGGCGGTGCGCTTGACGTACGGGGTGATCCTGGCCGGGTGGCGGACCGCGTAGCCGATCTTGTGGGTCAGGCTGGCGCGGTTCGTGAGCAGGGAGGTGCGCGACATGGAGACCTTCCTCCTGGAGGGCGAGGAGCGCTACGGCACGTGCCGTGGCAGGCGCTACGGCATGCGGCGGCCGGGGCGCGCGGCCCGCGAACCGCCGCGCCGCGAACTATACATAAGGCGTATACACCTAGCGTCTACACGGGGTGTCCATGTGCCGTGCCGGTGTGGAGCGGCCGCCTCCGGAGGGTTCCGGCGGGCCAGGGGGCCGGGGCACTCTGGGAGCACACACGTTTGGCCCTAAGGAGTGACAGGCACATGGCGGCGCCTTGCGACCTGCGGTTCGACTGCGGGCGGATCTGCCTGGACCTCGCGGCCACGTCCGGCGCCCCCGCCGAACGGCTCACCGGCGACGGGACCACCGGTGAACGGCTCACCGGCCCCGAGCAGTTGCGGGCCTGGCTGGTCGGCGCGGGCCTGGTGCCCCGCGGCACCCCGCTGGACGGCGTCGACGGCAGCTGGGTCGGCCGCTTCCGCGCCCTGCGCGACCTGCTGCGCCGCGTGGTGCACGCAGAGCTGCGGGGCCGGGCGGCCGACGCCGACCTGGCGCTGCTGAACTCCGCGGCCGCCGCCGGGCAGCCGCCCGCCCCGTGCGCGGTCCGCACCGCCGACGGCGCGCTGGCCGCCGCCCTGCCCGGCCCGCCCGACTGTGCCGGGCTGCTGGCCGCGGTGGCCCGGGACGCCATCTGCCTGCTGACCGACCCGGTCTCGCGCGCACAGCTGCGGCAGTGCGCCGGCGAGAGCTGCACGCTGGTGTATCTGGACACCTCGCGCGGCCGGCGCCGCCGCTGGTGCTCCAGCGAGGTGTGCGGCAACCGCGAGCGGGTGGCCCGGCACCGGCGGCGGACGACGGTGCGCAGAGGTCAGGACGGAAGCGCTGGTCAGGGCGTCGTGACCGGCGCGGAAAAATTTTCCGCCGAACTCTGAGTAACCCGCCCGGCCCGTCCGTACTCCTCACCGCAAGTCCGATTCATGGCAGGGTCCCCCGGCGATCTTGGGCGATCTGGGCTATCGACCCGGGAGTTGGAGTGCGTAAGGATGCCGTCGTGGCAGACAGGACGACACCTGACGAGGAGCTCATGCGAGCCCTCTATGACGATCACGCGGGGCCGCTTCTCGCCTTCGTCCTGCGCTTGGTGGCGGGCGACCGGCACCGCGCGGAGGACGTGGTGCAGGAGACGCTGGTGCGTGCCTGGCGCAACGCCGACCAGTTGCAGCGCGCGACCGGCTCGATACGACCCTGGCTGGTGACCGTCGCACGGCGGATCGTGATCGACGGGCACCGCAGTCGCAAGGCGCGGCCCCAAGAGGTCGATCCGACCCCTCTGGAGACGATGCCGGCCGCCGATGTCATCGACCGGGCGCTGCGCATGATGACCATCTCGGAGGCGCTGAGCGACCTGAGCCAGGCCCATCGGGAGGCCCTCGTCGAGACGTACTTCAAGGAACGTACGGTCAACGAGGCAGCGGAGGTGCTGCGCGTACCGGCCGGGACCGTGCGGTCCCGGGTCTTCTACGCGCTGCGCTCCCTGAGACTCTCGCTAGAGGAACGAGGAGTGACGGAGTGAACCCGCCCGCGCAGCCGGACCGGCACACCGACGTCGGCGCCTACGCGCTGGGCGTTCTGGACGGTGCCGACGCCGACCGGTTCGAGGCGCATCTCGTCGGCTGCCACCGGTGTGCGGCCGAACTGGAAGAACTCATGGGCCTGTCGCCGGTACTGGCCGAGTTCAAACAGACCGCGCCCACCCCGCAGACGATCACGGCCGTCCCCGGCCCGGGGCTGCTGGACGGGCTGATGGACGAGGTCGCCGCCACCCGGCGCGGCCGTGCCCGCAGGCGGCTGTTCCTGGTCGCCGCGGCCGCCGTGCTGATCGTCGGCGGGCCGCTCGCCGCGCTCCGGCTGGCGCCCCAGGCGCCCGAGGAGAAGGCGGCGCCGCCGCTGGCGAACGCGGTGCGGGCCCAGTACGCGGCGGGCGAGAAGGCGAGCTCCGTCGACCCGGAGACCAAGGTCTCCGCGGGCGTCTCCATGGCGGCCCGCCCCTGGGGCACCCAGGTCGTCCTGGAACTCGCCAACGTCAAGGGCCCGCTCACCTGCGGCCTGGTCGCCGTCGGCAAGGACGGCAAGCGGCAGACCGTCACCACCTGGGCGGTCCCCAAGGGCGGCTACGGCATCCCGGGCGGCGCCGCGAAGTGGAACCGCGAGCCCCTCTACGCGGCGGGCGGCGCGGGCTTCAACCGCGGCGACATCGACCACTTCGAGGTCACCACCACGGACGGCAAGCGGCTGGCGAAGGTGAACGTCTGAGCGGCGCGGACGGGCGCCCCGGCCGGGTACGGCACGGCGGCGCCCGTCAAGCACCGCCATGCCGCCGATCGGCGATCCCCTCGACCGGGCCACGCCCGACGTAGCGGCCCTCGTCGACATCCGACCGAACTCGCCCGTTTTTGTCCCTTTCTCCAGGTGCGCGCGGTGCCTGGTTCGCGTACGGTTGACGGCTGCCCTACGCACAGCAGAAGGGGGCCTGGGTGGCCGCGCACAACGCCACGCACGCACCGGACCACGCTTCGGATTCCGTTCGCGACCGCGAGATCGAAGCCGAGCAGACGCATCTGGACCGCGTCTACCGGCGCCTCGAGGAGAAGATCCACGAGGCCGAGTTCCTGATGGACGACGCCGCCAAGCGCGGCCAGGTCGGCACGCCCGGCGCGCTCGCCGAGCGCGACGCCCAGGTCTTCCAGGCCGGCGTCCATCTCCACCGCCTGAATTCGGAGTACGAGGACTTCCTCTTCGGCCGGATCGACCTGCTCCTCGGCAAGGACGGCAAGAAGGGCCCGGACGGCGCCTTCACCTCCGTCGAGCCCGCCGACGGCGCGATCGAGAACAACCGCGCCGCGATCGCCGAGACCCTGCACATCGGCCGCCTCGGCGTCCTCGACGCGGACTACTCCCCGCTGGTCATCGACTGGCGGGCGCCGGCCGCCGCGCCCTTCTACCGGGCCACGCCGGTCGCCCCCGGGCGGGTCGTGCGCCGGCGGGTGATCCGCTCCAAGGGCCGCAGGGTCCTCGGCGTGGAGGACGACCTGATGCGCCCGGAGGTCACCGCGACGCTGGACGGCGAGGAGCTGCCGGCGATCGGCGACGGCGCGCTGATGGCCGCCCTGGGCCGGGCCCGCAGCCACACCATGCGGGACATCGTCGCCTCCATCCAGGCCGAGCAGGACATGGTGATCCGCGCCCCCGCCGCCTCGGTCACCGAGGTCGAGGGCGGCCCCGGTACCGGCAAGACCGCCGTCGCGCTGCACCGCGCCGCCTACCTCCTCTACCAGGACCGGCGCCGCTACGCGGGCGGCATCCTGATCGTCTCCCCCACGCCGCTGCTGGTCGCCTACACCGAGGGCGTGCTGCCCTCCCTCGGCGAGGAGGGCCAGGTCGCCATCCGGGCCCTCGGCTCGCTGGTGGACGGCGCCGAGGCGACCGCCTACGACCCGCCCGCCGTGGCCCGCGTCAAGGGCTCCGCGCGGATGCAGAAGCTGCTGCGCAAGGCCGCCCGCGGGGCGCTGGAGCTGGCCGGACCCGCGCCCGCCGCGCCCGAGGACGGCGCCGCGGACGAGGGCGCCCAGCTCTCCCTGGACGACCTCGTCGCCGCGCCCGCCAAGAACGGCGACGGGGAGGGCACGGGCCGCCGCCGCTCCAGACCCTCCCGACCCGCCTCCACCGCACCCACCCGGCTGCGGGTCGTCGCCTTCGGCGGCCGGCTGGAGCTGGACGCCGACGAACTGCACGCCATCCGGCAGTCCGCGCTCGGCGGCACCGCCCCGGTCAACCTGCTGCGCCCGCGCGCCCGCCGGCTGATCCTGGACGCCCTGTGGGCCAAGTCCGGCGCCGCCCGCCGCTACACGGACCCCGAACTCGCCGCCGAGGCCCGCGAGGGCTTCGACGAGGACATCACCACCGAGCCCGGCTTCCAGGAGTTCCTGGACGCCTGGTGGCCCGAGCTGACCCCGCGCGGGGTGCTCGCCGCGATGGCCGACGAGCGCCTCCTCGGCCGCTGGGCGCGCCGCGTCCTCAACCCGCGCGAGGTGCGCCAACTGGCCCGCTCCCTGCGCCGGTTGGACGGCACCGGGCACGGCCCCCTGTCGGTGCACGACGTCGCGCTCCTGGACGAGCTGCAGACCGTCCTCGGCGCCCCGATGCGCCCGCCCCGCCCGCGCGAGGCCGACCCGCTGGACCACCTGACCGGCCTGGAGGAGCTGACGACCTACACCGAGCGCAACGGCGGCGGCCGCGGCCGGCGCGAACGGCTGGAGGAGGAGCGCACCGACTACGCCCACGTCATCGTCGACGAGGCGCAGGACCTGACGCCGATGCAGTGGCGGATGGTCGGCCGCCGCGGCCGGCACGCCACCTGGACCGTCGTCGGCGACCCCGCGCAGTCCTCGTGGTCCGACCCGGACGAGGCCGCCGCCGCCCGCGACGAGGCGCTCGGCACCCGCCCGCGCCGCCGCTTCACGCTCACCGTGAACTACCGCAACCCCGCGGAGATCGCCGAACTGGCCGCCCGGGTGCTGGCGCTGGCGATGCCCGGCATGCAGTCGCCGAAGGCGGTCCGCTCCACGGGCCTCCAGCCGCGCTTCGCGCTCGTCGTGGACGACGGCGGGGCGGCCCCGGCGGGCGGCGACGCGGCGCTGGAGCGGTCCACGGTGGCCGAGGCCGGGCGGCTGCTGGGCGAGGTGGACGGCACGGTCGGCGTCGTGGTGGCCATGAACCGCCGCGCGCAGGCCCGCCGTTGGCTGGCCCCGCTCGGCGACCGGGTGGTGGCGCTGGGCTCCCTGGAGGCCAAGGGCCTGGAGTACGACGCCACCCTGGTCGTCTCCCCGGCCGAGATCGCCGACGAGTCCCCGGCCGGCCTGCGGGTGCTGTACGTGGCGCTGACCCGCGCCACCCGGCAGCTGACCGTCCTGTCGGCCGAACGGGACGAGCCGGACGCGGCCGGCGTCCCCGACCTGCTGCGGGACTGACGGGCCCGCGAAGCACCCGTACGGCGGGCGCGGCCGGGCGCCGCGCGCCGCCGTCCGAGGGGTTGTGAAATCGGGCCCGCGGGACGGGATTCGCTTCCGGGCATGGTTTGTTAGCCTGGGTGACGGCACCGGCTCGATCCAAGCCCCCGGGCCCAACCATCGTCGCTACGAGCGACCACTTGCCGCGAGGCGAGCATGGCGGGCCGGTGTCTTTGCTCTGAGAGGCCCACGTCACCCCGTGACGTGGGCCTCTTTGCGCGACCCCTCAACTCTCGTATGGTGGAATATATTTTCCGAAGTTGCACTGGATGGTGAACACAACGTTCGCAATCCGCCGCGGCTACCGCGTACTCAGGGGTAGGTGCGACGATCGGACAGCACAACGCTGTGACCCGCAGCGAAACACAGCGACACGGTGAAAGCAGAGGAAGTCGGCCATGGCAACGGCGCCCAGCGTCTCCTACTCGATGACGGTCCGGCTGGAGGTGCCCGCGAGCGGAACCGCGGTCTCCCAGCTCACCACGGCCGTCGAGTCCCACGGAGGCTCGGTCACCGGCCTCGACGTGACCGCGTCCGGCCACGAGAAGCTCCGGATCGACGTCACCATCGCGGCGACCTCCACCGCGCACGCCGACGAGATCGTCTCCCAGCTGCGCACCATCGACGGCGTCTCGCTGGGCAAGGTCTCCGACCGTACGTTCCTGATGCACCTCGGCGGCAAGATCGAGATGTCGTCGAAGCACCCCATCCGCAACCGCGACGACCTCTCGATGATCTACACCCCCGGTGTCGCCCGCGTCTGCCAGGCCATCGCCGACAACCCCGAGGACGCCCGCCGGCTGACCATCAAGCGCAACAGCGTCGCGGTCGTCACCGACGGCTCCGCCGTCCTCGGCCTCGGCAACATCGGCCCCAAGGCCGCCCTGCCCGTCATGGAGGGCAAGGCGGCCCTCTTCAAGCGCTTCGCCGGCATCGACGCCTGGCCGCTGTGCCTGGACACCCAGGACACCGACGCCATCGTGGAGATCGTCAAGGCCATCGCCCCCGGCTTCGCGGGCATCAACCTGGAGGACATCTCCGCCCCCCGCTGCTTCGAGATCGAGGCGCGGCTGCGCGAGGCCCTGGACATCCCCGTCTTCCACGACGACCAGCACGGCACCGCCATCGTGGTGCTCGCCGCGCTCACCAACGCGCTGCGCGTCGTCGGCAAGAAGATCGAGGACGTCCGGGTCGTGATGTCCGGCGCCGGCGCGGCCGGCACCGCCATCCTCAAGCTGCTGCTCGCCGCCGGCGTCCAGCACGCCGTCGTCGCCGACATCCACGGCGTCGTCCACGCCGGCCGCACGGACCTGGTCGACGCCGACCCGGACTCGCCGCTGCGCTGGATCGCCGACAACACCAACCCCGAGGGCGTCACCGGCACCCTCAAGGAGGCCGTGGTCGGCGCGGACGTCTTCATCGGCGTCTCCGCCCCCAACGTCCTGGACGGCGACGACGTCTCGAAGATGGCCGAGGGCGCGATCGTGTTCGCCCTCGCCAACCCCGACCCGGAGGTCGACCCGGCCGTCGCCCGGCAGACCGCCGCCGTCGTGGCCACCGGCCGCTCCGACTTCCCGAACCAGATCAACAACGTCCTGGTGTTCCCCGGAGTCTTCCGCGGCCTGCTGGACGCCCACTCCCGTACGGTGAACACCGAGATGATGCTGGCCGCGGCCGGCGCCCTCGCGGACGTCGTCCTGGAGGACGAGGTCAACCCGAACTACATCATCCCCAGCGTCTTCAACGAGAAGGTCGCGGGCGCGGTCGCCGGAGCCGTCCGGGAGGCGGCCAAGAGCGGCGACGCGGCTGTGACGGCCACCACGGCGGTCTGAGTACGGCGCGTCGCTGGACACGCCGTCGTTGGGGCCCCCATAGGGTGGCGGGAAGCGACCGCCGCCCTGTGGGGCCGGCCCGGAGCGGGAATGACACGGAGCGTCACCACGACGAGGCAGTGGCGCTTTTCGTGTGACCCTCCTGGGTGCCGGATTGGCTTTACCGCCGCAGGTGGGGGCAGGATGCGTAATCGGGCGCGAGGGTCTGGCACCAGACCCGGGTCCGGGGACTGTCCGAGGGCCCTGGCAGCATCGGCTTCGATCTCACGCCTCATTGGCAAGAAGAACACGGGAGTACAAACATGAACCGCAGTGAGCTGGTGGCCGCTCTGGCCGATCGTGCCGAGGTGACCCGCAAGGACGCCGACGCCGTTCTGGCCGCCCTCGCCGAGGTGACCGGCGAGGTCGTCGCCAAGGGCGACGAGAAGGTCACCATCCCCGGCTTCCTGACCTTCGAGCGCACCCACCGTGCCGCTCGCACCGCGCGCAACCCGCAGACCGGCGACCCGATCCAGATCCCGGCCGGCTACAGCGTGAAGGTCTCCGCGGGCTCCAAGCTCAAGGAAGCCGCCAAGGGTAAGTAACACCCCTGAGCACGGCATAAAAGGCGGTCATCCCTTCCAGGGGTGGCCGCCTTTTCGTGTCCCCCGGGGCGCGGGGCGGGTGGAGGACGCGGGCTGGAAAGGGCTGTCCGGGGCCGCCCGGGGGGCTCTACGCGCCGGGAGGGGGCGGGGCGGCCGGAACGGGAGGCCGCGGCGTCCACGGCGGGCAGAGGGGCCGCCAGGGGCGTGCGGGGGCGGGTGGCGCGGTGGGGGTGGTGCGCGCGGTGCGGGCGGCGACGCGAGGTGCGGCGGCCGGCCGTCACCCTGGCGGTGACGTCCCGGCCCGGCAGGGCCGCCGTACGGGTGACGTCGCAGGACACCCGGGGGAGAGGGGCGGGCGGGGCGCGGCTGAGGCCGTGAGCAACCCACCAGGGCGAACGCGCCTGCCCCGCGACGGAGTTGCCGGACCGGTCGGGCTCCTCGGTCGCGAGGGCCACTCGCGGCACCGGCCCTCTCGGTACCGGGCCGCCTTCTCCCCGCACGGCAAGGGGGGCGGCAGAAAGCCGCCCCCCACCGCTCAGTTGGCGCTCGGCGGGGCATGAGCCGGTGCCCCGCCGGGGCACGCGGCCGACCGCCCGGCCGGGGTGCTCAGTTGGGCAGTGCCCCGTTCGGCAGCTCGACGTCGGCGCCGAGTTCCACGAGCTTCTCCATGAAGTTCTCGTAGCCGCGGTTGATCAGGTCGATGCCGTGCACCCGGGAGGTGCCCTGCGCCGCCAGCGCCGCGATCAGGTACGAGAAGCCGCCGCGCAGGTCGGGGATGACCAGGTCGGAGCCCTGCAGCTTGGTCGGGCCCGAGACGACCGCGGAGTGCAGGAAGTTGCGCTGACCGAAGCGGCAGGCGGAGCCGCCCAGGCACTCGCGGTAGAGCTGGATGTGCGCGCCCATCTGGTTGAGCGCGGAGGTGAAGCCGAGGCGGGACTCGTAGACCGTCTCGTGCACGATCGACAGGCCCGACGCCTGGGTCAGCGCGACGACCAGCGGCTGCTGCCAGTCGGTCTGGAAACCGGGGTGGACGTCGGTCTCCAGGGCGATGGCGTTGAGCAGGCCGCCCGGGTGCCAGAAGCGGATGCCCTCGTCCTCGATCTCGAAGGCGCCGCCGACCTTGCGGAAGGTGTTGAGGAAGGTCATCATCGACCGCTGCTGCGCGCCGCGGACGTAGATGTTGCCCTCGGTGGCCAGCGCCGCGGACGCCCAGGAGGCCGCCTCCAGGCGGTCCGGGAGGGCGCGGTGGGTGTAGCCGTCGAGCTTGTCGACACCGGTGATCCGGATGGTCCGGTCGGTGTCCATGGAGATGATCGCGCCCATCTTCTGCAGCACGCAGATGAGGTCCTCGATCTCCGGCTCCACGGCGGCGTTCGACAGCTCGGTGACGCCCTCGGCCAGGACGGCCGTCAGCAGCACCTGCTCGGTCGAGCCGACCGACGGGTACGGCAGCCGGATCTTGGTGCCGCGCAGCCGCTGCGGCGCCTCCAGGTACTGCCCGTCGGCGCGCTTCTCGATCGTCGCGCCGAACTGGCGCAGCACGTCGAAGTGGAAGTCGACCGGCCGGCCGCCGATGTCGCAGCCGCCGAGGCCGGGGATGAAGGCGTGGCCGAGGCGGTGCAGCAGCGGGCCGCAGAACAGGATCGGGATCCGTGAGGAGCCCGCGTGCGCATCGATGTCGGCGACGTTGGCGCTCTCCACGTGGGAGGGGTCGAGGACCAGTTCGCCCGGCTCGTCGCCGGGGCGCACCGTGACGCCGTGCAGCTGCAGCAGCCCGCGCACCACGCGTACGTCACGGATATCGGGCACGTTGCGCAGTCGGCTGGGGCCGCTGCCGAGGAGGGCGGCGACCATGGCCTTGGGCACAAGGTTCTTCGCGCCGCGAACCCGGATCTCGCCCTCGAGCGGGGTGCCGCCGTGGACAAGCAGTACGTCGTCAGTAGAGACGGTCATGGATCTCGCGTTCCTGGAGACGGGCAGGGCCAAGCTGAAATGGTAAGGGCGGGCGGGGGTGAGTCCGTAGGCCCGTGCACGGTCTGAGCATGTAATGGCTTTGCCACAACACGCTCCGCTACGATCCGCCTTTGATCTGTAATCGACCTTTGGCTGGAATTGCCGGGTAATGTCTTGAATGGCCTATTCGGTGCCGGCGATGTGCGCCGGTGCTGCCGCCGTACGCCTGCCCTGCTCTGGGGCGGGTACGGGCGTTGACTCCCCGCTCCGGGCAGAAGTGCGGGATCATGTGGCCATGACCGAGGTGTCCTCGCTCACAGGGCGGCTTCTTGTCGCGACGCCCGCGCTCGCCGATCCGAATTTCGACCGCGCGGTGGTGCTGCTCCTCGACCACGACGAGGAGGGCTCCCTCGGCGTGGTCCTCAACCGCCCCACGCCGGTCGGTGTCGCGGACATCCTCGCGCCCTGGGCCGCACTGGCCGGCGAGCCGGGCGTGGTCTTCCAGGGCGGCCCGGTCTCGCTGGACTCGGCGCTCGGGGTGGCCGTGGTGCCCGGCGGGCTGTCCGGCGAGGGCGGCATCCCGTCGGTGGACAGCGGCGCCCTGGCGGGCGGCGAGGGCGCGGAGCCGGCCGGCGCACCGGCCGCGGACCGGGCGGGCGTGCAGTCGGGTGACGAGCCGCTGGGCTGGCGCAGGGTGCACGGCGCCATCGGCCTGGTCGATCTGGAGGCCCCTCCGGAACTCCTCGCGGCGGTCCTCGGCAGTCTGCGGATCTTCGCCGGGTACGCGGGCTGGGGGCCGGGCCAGCTGGAGGACGAACTGGTCGAGGGCGCCTGGTACGTCGTCGAGTCCGAGCCGGGTGATGTCTCCTCGCCCGACCCGGAGCAGCTGTGGCGCGCGGTGCTGCGCCGGCAGCGCAACGAGCTGGCTATGGTGGCGACGTACCCGGACGACCCGTCGCTGAACTGACCGCCGCCGGGCGGCGGACGGCGGTTCCGCGGTGGCCCGGATTTTGTTGACGACTTGATTATTGTGACGGCCTCGTCATGGGGAATTGTCGGACCCCGTCGCTAGGGTGCGAGACGACAGGGGACGGTGCGCGGTCACGTCGGCGGGACCGCGCTGGACGAGCGGGGGAGTCGCCATGCACAGGCCGAGCGTGCCCGAGGACCTGGACCACCCGGAGCGCCTGTGGGCGCGCGCCGCGACGCTGGCGGTGGTGGCGGCGGCCGTGGACGACTGGGACGAATTCTCCTGGGGCGGCCAGGGCTTGCAGTGCTGGAACGACGGCGGAAGCTACTGGTGGCGGCTGAAAATGTTCGAGGACGGCCGGGCCCTGCTCTGCGGCCAGGACTCCGACGGCAGCCATACGCACAGCGGCGGCCGCCAGATCGACTTCCTGGCCGGCGGCCCCGCGTGGCTGCCCTGGGAGCGGCTGCGCGAGGACGCCGAAGGCAATCTCTTCGGGTTCGTCTACTGGTGGCAGGACGGCGCCTGGGCCCGCGCCCCGTACCCCGAGAAGTTGCCGGACGACGGCCTGGAGATGTCCATGAGCTGGGTCGCCCCCGGCGACGACGCGGCCCGGCACATCGCCGAGGTTCTCGTGGCGCGCACGGAGACGGAGGTCGACGCCCTGGCGGCGGTCCGCGCCTTCCTGGCCGCCGCGGAGGCCCGCACGGTCGCCGCCCAGGACATCACCGCCCTGCTGGACACGGTCCGCGGCCAGGACTGCTGGTACGAGGTCCGGCCGGCCGCCGCGCTGGCCTTCGCCGCGCGGCTGGGCCTGACGGCCGGCTCCCGGGGCGGGGTGGCCGTGGCGTCCTAGGAGGGCCGGCGCCGTCCGCGCGCGCCCGCGTGCCGCCGGGGTGGCGGAGGGTGGGGCGCGCGCTCCCTCGGGCGGCGGACCGACGCTCCCGGGTTGCTCCGGGCGTGAGTACCCTTGGCTGTTATGAGCACTGTTGAGCCCGAGCGCGGGGCAGGTACGGGGACCCTCGTAGAGCCGACGCCGCAGGTGTCGCACGGCGACGGCGACCACGAGCGCTTCGCCCACTACGTCCAGAAGGACAAGATCATGGCGAGCGCGCTCGACGGCACCCCCGTCGTGGCGCTGTGCGGCAAGGTCTGGGTCCCGGGTCGCGACCCGAAGAAGTACCCGGTCTGCCCCATGTGCAAGGAGATCTTCGAGTCCATGGGCGCCGGTGGCGACAAGGACAAGGGCGGCAAGGACGGCGGCAAGAAGTAGCCGACCGCCGCGGCACCCGGCCGGCCACGGCCGGGTGCCCGCGCGTGTAAGGGGCCGGGCGCCGTCCCGCACCGGGCGAGCGCAACCGGCCCCGCACCCCTCCTCACCCCCCTCCTCACCCTCGCGCCCCCCGGCAACTGCCCCACGCGAGCGGCCCGACCGCTTCACCGGTACGCCGGACGGGACCGGCCGGGGCGCGGTCACGGCGGCCCGGACCGTGGCAGCATCGGCCGGGACGGCGGGCGCGGTGAAGGGCGGACGGCATGCCGGACACGGACAGCATCCCCTCGGCGCCCGGCGGCGGACTCGTTCCGCTGCCGCTGAGCGTCGACGGGCCCGGCCGCGGCACGGTCCGCCTCGGCCGGGACACCGCGCTGGCGGCAGCCCCCGGCACCGAGGACACCGCGCACTGGCTGCGCGCCACCCTCGGCGCGGCCTTCGGCCTGCCCCTGCCGCCCGGCCCCGGCGAGGCCGCGGACACCGTGGCGCTCGCCCTGGACCCCGTCCTCCCCGCGGAGGGCTACCGGCTGGCGGCGGATCCGCGGTGGGGCGTACGGATCACCGGCGGCGGCCCGGCCGGGGTCTTCTGGGGAGCGCAGACGCTGCGTCAGCTCCTCGGCCCGCACGCCTTCCGCCGGGCGCCGCTCGCACCCGGGCAGGCGGCCGTCCTGGCGCCGCAGACCATCGAGGACGGCCCCCGCTTCGCCTGGCGCGGCATGCTGCTGGACGTCGCCCGGCACTTCCTGCCCAAGGACGGGGTGCTGCGCTGCCTCGACCTGCTCGCCGCCCACAAGCTCAACGTCCTGCACCTCCACCTCACCGACGACCAGGGCTGGCGGATCGAGATCGAGCGCCACCCGAAGCTGACCGGCATCGGCGCCTGGCGGGAGCGCACCAAGACCGGTCACCGGGCCTCGCCCCTCTGGGACGAGCGCCCGCACGGCGGCTACTACACCCAGGACGACATCCGCGAGATCGTCGCCTACGCCGCCCGGCGGCACATCACCGTCGTCCCCGAGATCGACATCCCTGGGCACTCGCAGGCCGCCATCGCCGCGTACCCGGAACTCGGCAACGCCGACGTCATCGACACCACCGCCCTGAAGGTCTGGGACACCTGGGGCGTCAACCCCAACGTCCTGGCGCCCACCGACACCACCCTGCGCTTCTACGAGCAGGTGCTCGACGAGGTCCTCGCGCTCTTCCCCTCGCCGTTCGTGCACATCGGCGGCGACGAGTGCCCCAAGGACCAGTGGAAGGCGTCGGCCGCCGCCCAGGCGCGGATCGCCGAACTGTCGCTGGCCGGCGAGGACGAGCTGCAGAGCTGGTTCATCCGGCACTTCGACCGCTGGCTCGCCGACCGCGGCCGGCGGCTGATCGGCTGGGACGAGATCCTCGAAGGCGGCCTGGCCGAGGGCGCCGCCGTCTCCTCCTGGCGCGGCTACGCGGGCGGTGTCGCCGCGGCGAAATCCGGCCATGACGTCGTGATGTGCCCCGAGCAGCAGGTGTACTTGGACCACCGGCAGCACGCGTCCCCCGACGAGCCGGTGCCGATCGGCTTCGTACGGACCCTGGAGGACGTCTACCGCTTCGAGCCGGTGCCGCCGGAACTGACCGCCGACCAGGCCGCGCACATCCTGGGCACCCAGGCCAACGCCTGGACCGAGGTCATGGACAGTCAACAGCGCCTCGACTACCAGGTCTTTCCCCGGCTGGCCGCCTTCGCCGAGGTCGCCTGGTCGCGGCTGCCCGCGCCGGCCGACCGCGACTACCAGGACTTCACCCGGCGGATGACTGTCCACTACGCCCGGCTCGACGCCCTCGGCGTCGACTACCGCCCGCCCGGCGGCCCCCACCCCTGGCAGAAACGTCCCGGCGTGCTCGGACGCCCGATCGACGGGGCGCCCCCAAACGTGTGAGCCCCCGCCCAAGGAGGGCGCTCGTGCGGCCGGACCCTGGGACGGTGGTGCGGTACGGCGGTCGCCCCGCACCGAGGCACTGCCGTACCGGGCACCGCCGTACGGCTCGGTGTGCGCCGCGCCGGACGCCGTCGCCGGTGCGCCGCACCGCAGTTCCCGCACGGCCGGCGGCGGACGAAACCGGACCAGCACCCTGTTCGGGGACGGATCGCCGGTTCGCGGACCCTCGCGCCGGGGGCCCGGGAAGATGTGCCAGAGTTGCCACGTCCGGGCTGTGAGCACGTACCGTACGGCGGAGCGGAACTGCCGGGACACCGGGGAAGGGGCAGCTGGCTTGACCACGCACGCACCGCACGCGTCGCACACGGTGACGTTGCCGGCCTCGCTCGACGAGGCGGTGGCGGCGCTCACCGCCATGCCCGCCGCCGTCCCGGTCGCGGGCGGCACCGATCTCATGGCGGCGGTCAACGCCGGACTCCTCAGACCCGCGGCCCTGGTGGGCCTCGGCCGGATCAGCGAGATCCGCGGCTGGCAGTACCTCGACGGCCACGCGCTGCTCGGCGCCGGCCTCACCCTTGCCCGGATGGGGCGCCCCGACTTCGCGGCGCTGATCCCGGGGCTCGCCGCCGCCGCCCGCGCCGCCGGCCCGCCGCAGGTCCGCAACGCCGGCACCCTCGGCGGCAACATCGTGACCTCCGCGCCCACCGGCGACACCCTCCCGGTGCTCGCCGCCCTGGAGGCCACGGTGATCATCGCCGGCCCCGGGGGCGCACGGCGCGAGATCCCGGTCAGCCACCTCCTGGCCGGCCGCGAGATGCTGAGCCCCGGTGAACTCGTGGGCTTCGTAAGGGTGCCGCTGCTGCACGCCCCGCAGACCTTCCTCAAGGCCACCGCCCGCACCGGCCCCGGCCGGGCCACCGCCTCCGTCTCGCTCGTCCTGGACCCGGCCCGGCGTGGCGTGCGCTGCGCGGTGGGCGCCGTGGCCGCGATGCCGCTGCGCCCGCTGGAGGCCGAGCAGTGGGTGGCCTCCCTCATCGACTGGGACGGCGAACGCGGCCTGGTTCCCGAGGCGCTGACGGCTTTCGGCGACTATGTCGCGGCCGCCTGCATCCCGGACCCGGCACCGCCGGAGGACGGTTCGGAGCCGGCCGCCCTGCCGCCCGCCGCGCTCCACCTGCGCCGTACGGTGGCGGCCCTGGCCCGCCGCGCACTGGGAAGGGCACTGTCATGAGCCGGCGCCGTACGGGGCCCCGCCCGGCCCAGGACCAGGGGAACGTCATCAGGAGGTGCGCGCCTCGCGAATGCGGGGCCGAGCGAAGCGAGGGCTCGGCATGAGCGACGCAGACAACCGCCATCCGTACCAGCCGCACCCCGAACAGGGCTGGCAACCGCTGCCGCAGGGCGGCGAGTACGAGTCGGAGGCGACCGCCTTCGTGCAGCTCCCGGAGGGCTTCACCACCGGGGTCTACGGCGGCGGATCGCCCCGGTACGGCACCCCGGGCGCCGAGCCGCTCGCCGCGCCCGGCCACGGCTACACCCCGCCGTCCTCGTTCGCCCCGCACGACCCCGCGGACCCCGGCGCCGACCCGGCGTCCACCGGCCAGTGGACGATGCCCTTCGCTGACCCCTCGGCCGGGTACGCCGACCCGTCCGCCGGCTACCCGGCCCACGCGGAGTACGCGGCCCACCACGGCGCCGCCGAGGGCTACCACGGCGACGCCCCCGAGGCGGCCCGGTCGTGGCACGCCGACCCGGTGGACTGGCCGGTCGCGGGCAGCCCGGAGGCGGGCGGCCACGCCACCTGGACGGTCCCCGCGGCCGCCGACGACGGCCTGGAGGAGTCCGGCGAATACCTGCTGGGCGACGACGGGCTGACGGGGTATCCGGCACAAACCGGTGGTCACCCGGTCCACCCGGGCCATCACGACCCTTCCGACCGGACCGGCCACACGGGCCACCCCGGTCATTCCGAACACCCCGGGCACGCCGGTCACACGGGGGCCGGTGGCGCCGAGGGCTACCAGGGCGGCGGCTACCCGGGCGCGGGCGCGTACGACGGCGCCGGGCACACGCCCGGCCCCGGCGAGGCCGCCCACACCGGGCACTGGAACTTCACCGCCGGGACGGCCGCCGCGCACGGGGCCGGCACGGCCCCTGCCGCGCCGCAGGACGTCCCGCACGGCGGGGCGGCGCACGAGCCCTTCGGCGGCGCCTCCGACGACCCGTACGCGCACGAGCACGGCCTCCCGGAGCACGGCGCCGGGCCGGACGCCGAACTGCCCGGAGGCGGCGGCGCGTCGGGCGGCGACCCGTACGGGCCGGGCGCGGGTGCCCACGGCGGCGGGGCGACCGGGCACTGGTCGCTGCCGGCCGACGCGCTGGCCCAGTGGCCGCCCGCCCCGGAGCCGGCACCGCAGCAGCAGCCGCACGACGAGGCGGCGGCGCGGCAGCACGGGACGCCGCAGCCGCACGAGGCCACGGACCGGCCCGACGGAGCGGCCGACACCCCCGATGCGGGCGCCTGGGCGGTCCCGGGCGCCGAGGGCGAACGGCCCGGTGACTCCGGGGAGTTCGCGCTCAGCGACGCGACCGGACCCGCGCCGTCCGCCGCGCCGCACCCCGACGGCGGCCCGGACGCGCGGCCGGAGCACGGCGGGCACGACGACCGCACGGCCTCCGACGGACACACGGCCCCCGAGGGACGTACGGCCGCCGACGGCCTCGCGGACCCGATGGGCGCCGGGACGGGCGAGCGGGCCGACGAGGACGGCACCGGCAGCGGCAGCGCCGGTGACCTGCGGTCCGCCGACGGCGACGGCACCACCGGCGGCGGGATTCCCGTCCAGGGACCCGAGGGCGCTGTCGGCCCCGAGGGCGTCGCCGCCCACGAGGGCACGACGGGCCCCGAGGCCCCCGCGGAGTCCGCACCCGACGCCACGCCCGCCCCGTCCGCCGCCGCTCCGGCACCCGCCGCGAGCCCGGAAGACGACCCCCCCGCCGCGGACGACCCCGGCGCCGAGCCCTTCGACGAACACCCCGCCGCGTCCTACGTCCTGCGGGTGAACGGCATCGACCGGCCGGTCACCGACGCCTGGATCGGCGAGTCGCTGCTCTACGTGCTGCGCGAGCGGCTCGGGCTGGCCGGCGCCAAGGACGGCTGCTCGCAGGGCGAGTGCGGGGCCTGCTCGGTCCAGGTGGACGGGCGGCTCGTGGCGTCCTGCCTGGTGCCCGCGGCCACCACGGCGGGCAGCGAGGTGCGGACGGTCGAGGGCCTCGCGGAGAACGGGGTGCCCTCCGACGTGCAGCGCGCGCTGACCGCGTCCGGCGCGGTGCAGTGCGGCTTCTGCGTACCGGGGATGGCGATGACCGTCCACGACCTCCTGGAGGGCAACCACGCCCCCAGCGAGCTGGAGACCCGCAAGGCGCTGTGCGGCAACCTCTGCCGCTGCTCCGGCTACCGGGGCGTGCTGGACGCCGTCGGCGAGGTCGTCAAGGCACGCGCGGAGGCCGCGGAGGCCGCCTACGGCCCGGCCGACGACCCCGAGGGGGCGGCGCCGGCGGACACCGCCCGCATCCCGCACCAGGCGGGCCCCGCCGACCCCACGGGCCACACCCCGCACGACCAGGATCCGCACACGGGAGGCTCCGCATGAGCGAGCGCAGCGAGCGATTCGGGGAGCGGCGTGCGCTGAGCGAAGACGAGGCCGGGCGAAGCGAGGTTGCGGCATGAGTGGCACGTCCGACGGCGCGACCGCCGTCTCCGCGACGCCGGCGGCGGGCACCCCGGTCCCCGCCGAGGAGCCGGCGCACGGCCTGGGCGTGTCCCTGCCGTCCGCCGACGCACCGGCCAAGGCCGAGGGCACCTTCCCGTACGCCGCCGACCTGTGGGCCGAGGGGCTGCTGTGGGCCGCGGTGCTGCGCTCGCCGCACCCGCGGGCCCGCATCCTGTCGATCGACACCAAGCACGCCGAGGAGATGCCGGGCGTACGCGTCGTCGTCACGCACCAGGACGTCCCCGGCGACGCGGGGCACGGCCGGGGCACCGCCGACCGCCCGGTGTTCGCCAAGGACGAGGTCCGCCACCACGGCGAGCCGATCGCCGCGGTCGCCGCCGAACACCCCGACACGGCACGGCTGGCCGCCGCCGCCATCGCCGTCGAGTACGAGATCCAGGACCCGGTCACCGACCCCCAACTGGCCTTCGAAGCGGAGCCGTTGCATCCGGACGGCAACCTCATCCGGCACATCCCGCTCCGCTTCGGCGACCCCGATGTCGTCGGCGAGGTGATGGTCGAGGGGCTCTACCGGATCGGCCGCCAGGACCCGGCGCCCATCGGGGCCGAGGCCGGGCTCGCGGTGCCGCGCCCCGACGGCGGCGTGGAGATCTACACCGCCTCCACGGACCCGCACACCGACCGCGATCTCGCCGCCGCGTCCTTCGGGCTCGCACCGGACCAGGTCAAGGTCGTGGTGACCGGGGTGCCCGGCGCCACCGCCGACCGCGAGGACCCCGGCGTCCAGCTCCCGCTGGGCCTGCTGGCCCTGCGCACGGGCTGCCCCGTCAAGCTCGCCGCGACCCGCGAGGAGTCCTTCCTCGCGCACGCCCACCGCCACCCCACGCTGCTGCGCTACCGCCACCACGCGGACGCCGACGGCAGGCTGGTCAAGGTGGAGGCCCAGATCCTGATGGACGCCGGCGCCTACGCGGACACCTCCGCCGACGCGCTGGCCGCCGCGGTCTCCTTCTCCTGCGGCCCGTACGTCGTCCCGCACGCCGTCGTCGACGGCTGGGCGGTGCGCACCAACAACCCGCCGTCCGGCCACGTCCGCGGCGAGGGCGCGCTGCAGGTCTGCGCCGCCTACGAGGGCCAGATGGACAAGCTGGCCGCCCGGCTGGGCCTGGAGCCCGACGAGATCCGGCTGCGCAACGTCATGGCCACCGGTGACCTGCTGCCCACCGGGCAGACGGTGACCTGCCCGGCGCCGGTCGCCGAACTCCTGCACGCCGTCAAGGAAGCGCCGCTGCCCGAACTGCCCAAGGACGCCCCCGAAGCGGAGTGGCTGCTGCCGGGCGGCCCCGAGGGGGCGGGCGAACCGGGCGCGGTGCGCCGGGGCGTCGGCTACGCGCTGGGCATGGTGCACATGCTCGGCGCGGAGGGCACCGACGAGGTCTCCACCGCCACCGTCAAGGTCAGCGGCTCGGTCGCCACCGTCATCTGCGCCGCCGTCGAGACCGGGTCGGGGTTCTCCACCCTGGCGCGGCAGATCGTGCAGGAGACGCTCGGCGTCGACGAGGTGCACGTCGCGGGCGCCGACACCGACCAGCCGCCGGCCGGACCGGCCTGCCACGGCCGGCACACCTGGGTCTCCGGCGGCGCCGTCGAGCGCGCCGCCAAGATGGTCCGTACGCAGCTGCTGCAGCCGCTGGCCCACAAGTTCGGGATGTCCACCGAGCTGCTGCAGATCAACGACGGCAAGATCACCTCCTACGACGGGGTGCTCAGCACCACCGTCGCCGAGGCGCTCGACGGCAAGGAACTGTGGGCCACCGCCCAGTGCCGGCCGCATCCGACGGAACCGCTGGACGAGTACGGCCAGGGCGACGCGTTCGTCGGCCTCGCCTTCTGCGCGATCCGCTGCGTCGCCGACGTCGACATCGAACTCGGCACCATCCGGGTCGTGGAGATGGCCGTCGCCCAGGACGTGGGCCGGGTGCTCAACCCGCGCCAGCTGCGGGCCCGTATCGAGGCCGGTGTCACCCAGGGCCTGGGCGCGGCGCTGATGGAGAACCTGCGCACCACCCGTGGCCAGGTCCGCCACCCCGACCTGACCGGCTACAACCTGCCGACCGCCCTCGACGCCCCCGACATCCGCATCGTCAAGCTCGTCGAGGAACGGGACGTGATCGCCTCCTTCGGTGCCAAGCCCGCCAGCGCCGTCCCGGTCGTCACCTCACCCGCCGCCGTCGCCTCCGCCGTCCGCGCCGCCACCGGCCGCCCCATCGGCCGCCTCCCGATCCGCCCCCAGGCGGCGGTGGCGCAGGTGGTGCAGCAGTAGAGTCGCGGCCCTTACCCGGGTATTTCCCCGCCGCCCACCCCCCTTCGGGGGGTGGGCGGGTGTATGTGTGCCGGTTTCGGGTGGGGCGGGGCCGGGCGGGGCCGGGGCCTGAGAGGCAGCGGCCCGGAGCCGGCCGGGGGCCGAGAGCCGGTTCGGCGCGGCCGAGTCCGGCTGCCGGGTGCGGTCCGGCCGGGTCCTGGTACGCGGGCGCGGCGTGGGACGGCCGAACCCGCACGTGACGTGTTCGGCGTGGGCGAGCGTCCTGGGACCGGGCGGCAGGGGCGCGTTTCCGCGCCCGTCGCGGCGCGGTGCCCGCGCGGAAGCGGTCGCCGACCGGCATTTTCACGGTCCGTCACGGAAATTGTCAGTGGGGTCGCTTAGAGTGATTTCCGGTGTGCGGGACGGCGTCGAACGACCGGAGGGAAGCGGCCAGAGGAGTCCAAAGTGCTTGCGGCGCACCGGAATTGGAGGATCCTGGGGCGGCCGGAGTGAGCGCCGACCGGCCAGGGGGATCGCGGGGAACGCGAGGCCGAGGGGGAGAGCGGATGCCACGGGAGTGGGCGGGGGAGTCCGGGCGGGACCGGGCCGTGGAGCGGTACGTCCAGGAGCTGTTGGTGCGCAGGCCGCGCAGCCGGCCCGAGTCGCCCGCCACGCTGCTGCTGGGGCCGCGCGGCAGCGGAAAGACGACCGTGCTGCGGCATCTGGCGGACTGGGCCCGGCGGGCACCGGTGGCCCGTCTCGACCTGGCGGCGCTGGGGCAGGAGGGCCGCAAGCCGATCGATGTGCTGGCCGCTCTGGTCTTCCAGCTCAACGAGCGGAAGAAGGACTTCGCCCGGCTGCGGTTCCCGGCGTTCGGACTGTTGACGATCGCCGTCGCGGCACAGGTGGAGGCGGCCGACCGGGACGCCGCGGTACGGCGGATGGAGGAGGCACTGGTCGGCCCTCCGGGCAGCCGCTCGGAGGTGATCAATCAGCTCGCCGCCTACGCCGCGACGGTCCTCGGCGCCCCGACAGCGGTGACCGCCGCGCTGCCGCTGCTGCCGGAGTGGCGCCGTCACTGGGCGCGCCTGCGGGTGCGCTGGCAACTGGCGCGTATCCGGCGCCGCAGCCGGGGCGCCGGCTCCGTCGACGGGTTCCTGATCGACCTCAACCAGCGCTACGGGGACAGGGAGGAGGCAGAGCGGCAGCGGGCCGAGGCGGTGCTCTTCGACGCCTTCCTGGACGATCTGCGCCGCGCGTACGCCTCGCGCGGTGGTGATAAACGGCGGACGACACAGTGCCTGGTGCTGCTGGACAACGTCGACAGCCCGCTGGGCAACGACTTCCTCAAAGCGTTGTTGGACGCCCGGCGCAAGGCGGGGGCGCCCGACCCGCTGCTGGTGCTCGCCACCGCGGGCAGCTATCCGGCGGCGCTGGAGGGCTTCGCGTTCGGCGGACCGCGTCGGGCCGGTGCGCTGCCCGGCCGGTGGCCCGCGGAGGAGGAGAAGTTCGTTCCGGAGCGGGTCGTGAAGGGGCTGGTGGTGGGCCGGCTGCGCGATCTGG
This sequence comes from Streptomyces angustmyceticus, assembly GCF_019933235.1. Classification (NCBI taxonomy): domain Bacteria; kingdom Bacillati; phylum Actinomycetota; class Actinomycetes; order Kitasatosporales; family Streptomycetaceae; genus Streptomyces; species Streptomyces angustmyceticus. The sequence continues at coordinate 5,099,431 of NZ_CP082945.1, forward strand.
CGCGCCACGAGGTCGAGCAGCAGGCCGAAGAGGTCCTGCGGTCGGCCGGCCGCCGGGTGCCGTTGCCCGCTGCCGACAACGGTGTGCAATGGCTGGGCTGGGTGGTGCACGAACTCACCCGCGGCCATCCGGCGGGCACCGCGCAGCTGCTCCAGGCCCTGCTCGAATGCCCTGCGGAGACCGGTTGGGAGGCGCGGCTGCGGCAGGTCCTGCAGCCCTCCTCGGGCCTCGTCGACACCCTGCTGGAGCGGCTGTTGCCGATCGACGCGAGCGGTGAGCTGGCGCAGGCACTGACCCGTGCCGCGGCCGCCGTCGATCTGGCCCAGACGCAGGCGGGCCTGGCGCTGTGGGACGAGTCGAGCGCCCGGGTCCAGGAGGAGTTCAACGACTTCTGTACGGACGTGCTGCGCACCATGCACCTCGACAGCGGTGACGAGGCGGCCGACGGCCCTACGGAAACCCCTCATCCGCTGCTGCGCCTCCTGCTGCTCTGCCGGCTCGCCGCGGCCCCGGATCCCGCCATGGGGACGGGAAGGGACGCCGGGGCCCTCGACGGGGCGTCCGGCCTGCGCAGGTGGCGTGCCGTCCATGCCGCCCTGAGGGACCGGGCCGCAGCCTCGGGGGAGCAGTCCACCGCGGCCTATCACGCGCTGGCGGGTGGTGATCTCGCCGCGGCAGCCGCCCATCTGGACGACGCTTTCGACCGGCTCGCCCCCGAGGAGTGGTGTGCGGAGCTGTGCCGGCTGCGGCGCGCCCCGCTCCCCGAGGCGGACGGGGCCCTGGGCCAGCCGCTGTGGGAGCGCTACGAGCGGCTGGTGGACCATCTCGGCGACGGTGCGGTGGATCAACGGTTGCGGACCATCACCCGGCTGCTCGCGGCGGTCTGGATCAGTCCCGAGCCGCCGGACGACCCCCGGACGGACCGGGTCGGCGACCCGTATCGCGACCCGCTCGGCGATCCCGCCGCGGAGCTGTACGGCGAGATCCAGGCCCGCTTCCACACCCTCGCGGTGCACGCCGACAGCGTGCTCTGGACCTCGGCGCTGCTGCGGAAGGCGAAGCAGTACGGAAAGGAGCCGTGGCTGTGAGCACCCGGATCTTCGAACCGCCCCGGCCGCCGCGGCGCTGGGGCCTGTGGATCGCTTCGGCTCTGGTGGTGGCGGCGGTCGCGGTCGCCGCCGTGGTGCAGATCGTCGACCGGGCCGGCCGCTGCGGCGACGGCGTCCGCGAGGTGGCCGGCGGCGAGTGCGTGGGCGTCACGGACGGCGCGTACGCCTTCGGGAACATGCAGCAGCTGAGCGCCAGGATCCGCGACGAGAACCAGAAGGTCGCGACGTCCGGGCAGCGGTCGGTGGCCATCGCCTATGTCGAGGCCATGGCGGGCGGATCCGCCGACCGCGGGCCGGAGGCCACCCGGCAGGCCGTCAGCGGCGCCTATCTCGCCCAGCGCGCGCTGAACGCCGAGCGTGCGACCCTCCCCAAGGTCCGGCTGCTGCTCGCCAACACCGGCAGCGGCGACCGCCATTGGAAACAGGTCGTCGACCAGCTCATCGCGATGAAGGGCAAGGAGAACCTCGTCGCCGTGGCAGGCTTCGGACAGAGCAACGACCGGACGATGAGCGCCGTGAAGCGGCTGCGGGCCGCCGGGCTGCCGATGGTCGGCGCGACCGTGGCGGCCGACGGACTCAGTTCCCGCACGGCCGGGTTCTACCGGGTCTCCTTCCCCAACCGCGACCAGACCGCGGCCGCCGCCGGCTACCTCGAGCAGCAGCAGCGAAAGCACCCCGGCTACCGCGTCCAGGTGATCCGTGACGGCAACGAGAAGGACGACTACAACACTTCCCTCTACGAGGACTTCTCCGCGGCGGCCCGGCGGACGGGGCTGAAGGTGGACGACGAGGTCGTCCCGTTCCGCTCCGGGGAGGGCGAGGAGGCGACGGCGGGCAATGCGCTGTCCCTGGTCGCCGACAAGGTCTGCGGTGCCCCGAAGCCACCGGACGTGGTGTATTTCGCCGGCCGGGGACGTGAGCTGCGCCGGTTCATCGAGGCCGCGGGGGAGGGAGGCCGGCACTGTCCCACGACCGTGCTCTCCGGCTCCAGCGCGCTGGGCGTCTACTTCGACACCGGCGGCGACCGGCACCGCGCCGAGCTCGCCACCCTCGCCGAACGCTGGAAGCACAGCCGGCTGACCGTCTACTACACCGCCTTCACCCACCCCCGGATATCCGAGGAGGTCTACGGCGCCGCCGGGAACGGCCCGTTCGCGGACTTCGCGCGTGCCTACCGCGACGAGGTCGGCGGCCCGCCCGCCGCCCTCGCCAGCGGCCAGGCGATGCTCGGCCATGACGCCGTGTACACCATCGGCAAGGCGGCCCGGAGCGCCGTCGGCGTCTACGGCACCCGCCGGGTCACCGCCCGGATGGTCCTCGCCATGCTGGAGCAGACCAACGGCAGATCCCGGGTCCGTGGCATCAGCGGCTACATAGCCTTCGACCCGGACACGGGCGAGCCGGTGGACCGCCCCCTGGCGCTGGTGGAGCTGCGCCGCCCGACGGACGCGGGCGAGGCCGGGGACACCTACCGGTTCGTGGCCGCGCTGCACGCCGACGGGTGAGGCGCGCGGCACCGGCACGGCGCACCGGGACACGCGGTGCATCGAGGCCGTGGCGGGAATCGAACCCGCGTAACTCGCTTTGCAGGCGAGTCCCTGAACCACTCGGGCACACGGCCGTGTTGCTGTGCTGATCACGACTGTAGGCCGCGTGGCGGGGGGCCCGGCAAGGGTGCGGGGCGGGGTGCCATGGGGCTGTCATGCGGGGCAACGGGGGGCAACGCGGGGCAATGTGGTGTTCATGAAGGGGGGCTGCGGGCGCCGGTTCGGTGGGGCTCAGGCCGTGTGCAGGAAGTCCTCGATCGTCTGGCCGAAGAGTCCCGGGGCGTCCACCCAGGGGTAGTGGCCCACCTCGTGCAGGGTCCGTACCCGGGCGTCCGGGAAGGACTCGGCGACCAGCTCGCCCGCGCGCATGCCCGTCACCCCGTCCCGGTCGCCGGTCACCACCAGCACCGGGCAGGCCGCGTCGCGCAGGCTGGCCAGCAGGGCCAGCCGCAGGTGTTCGTCCACGCCCTGCCAGAAGCCGGCGCGCGGTACCGGCCCCAGCTGCTCGCCCTCCGTGGCGGCGTGCGCCTGCTGCGGCTCCTCCCACCGTCCGTAGGCGAGCGGTGCCGCGGCGAACAGCAGCTCCCGCACCTCGCTCAGGTCGGACGCCTCGGCCAGTTGCTGCACCGCCGCCGACGCCGTGGGCCACCACTCCTCGTGCGCCCGTGCGGCGAAGATCTCCTGTGCGTCGTCGGGGAGTTCGCCCTGCAGCCGGGAGCCGGGGCAGACCAGGACCAGGCGGGTCAGCCGCTGGGGGTACCCCGCCGCGTACGCCTGCGCGACCGCGGCCCCCGCGTCGTGGGCGAGCAGCGCGAACCGCTCCAGGCCCAGGTGCGCGCGGAGCGCCTCGACGTCCTCGGCGAGCTGGGGGAAGGCGTAGCGGGCGGGGTCGGCGGCGGCCGGGGAGTCGCCGGTGCCGCGGCTGTCCGGGAGGATCAGCTGCCGGTCCTCCGCCATCCCGCCGAGATCGCCCAGGTACGCGGCGTCCCGCCCGGGGCCGCCGGCCAGGCACACCAGGGGCGGCCGGGGCGAGTCGGCCGGGCCGAGTACGCGGTAGTGGAGCTCGGTGTCGTCGTAGGTGCGGAAGTGCGGCATACGGACAGCTTGCCCGAAACGCGGGGAGGGAGACGTGCGGGGAGGGGCGGGAGGAGAGGAGCCGGGGAGGTCCGGGGAGGTGAGGGGCCGGGGCGTCGTAGGACCGGAGGACGAGGCGATCCCCGTCCTCCGACAGGGGCGCCGGGCTCGTATGGCCCTTACGCTGGCCCGATGAGCGCTGACCGTCCCCGCGGCACCGACCCCCACACCGACCCGGTCCCCGCCATCGGGGCCACCGGGACCACCGGGCCCGCCGGGGCCGCCACCGCCTCCGCGGCGCCCGCCCCGCCTGCCGCCACCACCCGGGCCGCCCCGCCCGACGACCCCCGCCCCGCCGGCGGCATCCTCGGCCGGGAGTACCGGGCGCTCACCTTCGGGATCATTTCCGTGGTGTCGGTCGTCGCGTTCGAGGCGAGTGCGGTGAACACCGCGATGCCGGTTGCCGCCCGGGCCCTGGACGGCATCGGGCTGTACGCCTTCGGGTTCTCCGCGTACTTCACGGCGAGCCTGTTCGCGATGGCGCTGTCGGGGGAGTGGAGCGACCGGCACGGGCCGCTCGCGCCGCTGTTCGGCGGGATCGCCGCGTTCGGGGCGGGCCTGCTGGTCGCGGGCGGGGCGCAGAGCATGGGGATGTTCGTCGCGGGCCGCGGCGTGCAGGGCATCGGCGGCGGGCTTGTGGTGGTCGCGCTGTACGTGGTCGTCGGCCGGGCCTACCCGGAGCGGCTGCGGCCGTCGATCATGGCGTCGTTCTCGGCGGCCTGGGTGGTGCCGGTGATCGTCGGCCCGCTGGTCGCCGGAACCGTCACCGAACAGCTCGGCTGGCGCTGGGTCTTCCTCGCCATCCCCGTGCTGATACTCCTGCCGCTCGCGGTGATGCTGCCCGCGCTGCGCAAGCTGCCCGCTGCGCCGGGCCCGCGCGGCGGCGTGCGGCAGGTGCTGGGCAACCGGCGCTGCCTGCTCGCGCTGGCCGTCGCCGTGGGGGCCTGTCTGCTGCAGTACGCGGGGCAGCGGCCGGACTGGTGGGCGCTGCTGCCCGCGGCCGCCGGGCTGGCCCTGCTGGCGCCGGGCATCGTGCGGCTGCTGCCCCGCGGCACGTTCCGCGCCGGCCGCGGCCTGCCGAGCGTGGTGCTGATGCGCGGCCTGGCCGCGGGGGCGCTGGTCGCCGCCGAGAGCTTCATCCCGCTGATGCTGGTCACCCAGCGCGGACTGTCCCCGACCCTCGCCGGCCTCTCCCTCACCGGCGGCGGCCTGACCTGGGCGCTGGGCTCGTACGTGCAGAGCCGGCCGCGCCTGGAGCCGCACCGGGAGCGGCTGATGGGCCTGGGCATGGTGCTGCTGGCGGCGGCCATCGTGACGGTGCCGCTGGCGCTGCTCGACGGGGTGCCCGTCGCGATCGTGGCCGTGGCCTGGGCGGTCGGCGGGTTCGGGATGGGCCTGAACATCTCCAGCGGCGGCGTCCTGCTCCTGAAGCTCTCCCGCCCCGAGGAGGCGGGCACCAACTCCGCGTCCCTGCAGATGTCGGACGCGCTGGGAAACGTCACGTTCGTCGGCCTCAGCGGGGCCCTGTTCGTGGCCTTCGGCGGAGGCGCGATCGTCACCCACGCCCCCACCCTCACCGCCGCGCCCGGCCCGGCGAGCCACCCCGCGGCGTTCGTCGCCGTCTTCGCGACGATGACCTTCGTCGCACTCGCGGGGGCGGCCGTGACGAGGCGCCTCCGTTAGCGTTCCGCTGTGCTTTGCTGCCGGCCCACGTGGCTGGCTTTCCCGCCGTTGCTCCCCCACTGCCTTAAGGGCGTGGGAGGTACCCCCACGCGGCGGGCGGGGTCCGCTGCGCGGGGCTGTGGGTGCGGTGACGGACCTCCGGGGCCTGGTGTGTGGACTGCTTCGCTTTACGTCCACACACCAGGCCCCTCCGGCCCGTCCCCTCCCGTGGGTGAGTGAAGTGATCGTGGGTGGGGGCGGGCGTCGATCACAGCCAATTCCCTGCGCCGCAGCCATTTCCCTATGCCCACGGCCGTTTCCCCACGCCCACAACGCGCACCGGACCACCGAGGTCCACCCCCACCGGCCTTCTTTCCACCCCCCTCAACGGGAGGGGACGGGCCGGAGCGGGTGGGGTGCCGGACGTAAAGCGAAGCAGTCCGGCACCCCACCCGCGCAGGCCCGTCACCGCACCCCGACAGCCCCGCGCAGCGGACCCCGCCCGCCGCCAGGCGCCACGCCGGGCGCACCCGCGCAGCGGGGCGAAACACGGCGAGCCCCCAGCACGGCGGGAAAGCCGACACCGTGGGACCCCGGCCAAGCGCAGCGGATAGGCTGACGCGGTTGCCGATCGCCGACCCCAGCCGACGGAGACCGTGACTACCACCACCAGCGCCACCAATAACCACCACCTGTCCCCGGCTTTTCCGGGGCGGGCCCCTTGGGGTACCGCGAACAAGCTGCGTGCCTGGCAGCAGGCGGCCATGGACCGCTACATCCAGACGCAGCCCAGAGACTTCCTCGCCGTCGCGACGCCGGGCGCCGGCAAGACGACCTTCGCGCTCACGCTCGCCTCGTGGCTGCTGCACCATCACGTCGTGCAGCAGGTGACGGTCGTCGCGCCGACCGAGCACCTGAAGAAGCAGTGGGCGGAGGCGGCGGCCCGGATAGGGATCAAGCTCGACCCGGAGTACAGCGCCGGGCCGCTGGGCCGCGAGTACCACGGTGTCGCGGTCACCTACGCGGGTGTGGGCGTCCGGCCCATGCTGCACCGCAACCGCATCGAGCAGCGCAAGACGCTGGTGATCCTCGACGAGATCCACCACGCCGGCGACTCGAAGTCGTGGGGCGAGGCGTGTCTGGAGGCGTTCGAGCCCGCGACGCGCCGGCTGGCGCTGACCGGTACGCCCTTCCGCTCCGACACCAACCCGATCCCGTTCGTGACCTACGAGGAGGGCAACGACGGCATCCGGCGCTCCTCGGCCGACTACACCTACGGCTACGGCAACGCGCTGGGCGACGGCGTGGTCCGGCCGGTCATCTTCCTCTCGTACAGCGGCAACATGCGCTGGCGGACGAAGGCGGGCGACGAGATCGCGGCCCGGCTAGGCGAGCCGATGACCAAGGACGCGGTGTCGCAGGCGTGGCGTACCGCGTTGGATCCGCGCGGCGAGTGGATGCCGAACGTGCTGCGCGCCGCCGACCAGCGGCTGAGCGAGGTCCGCAAGTCCATCCCGGACGCCGGGGCGCTGGTGATCGCCTCAGACCAGGAGCAGGCGCGGGCGTACGCCAAGCTGATCCGGGAGATCACCGGGGAGGGCGCCACGCTGGTGCTGTCCGACGACTCCGGGGCCTCGCAGCGCATCGACGACTTCGCGCACTCCCAGGACCGCTGGATGGTCGCGGTCCGGATGGTGTCCGAGGGGGTCGACGTGCCGCGGCTGGCGGTCGGGGTGTACGCCACCACGATCTCGACGCCGCTGTTCTTCGCCCAGGCCGTGGGGCGTTTCGTGCGTTCCCGTAAGCGCGGCGAGACCGCCTCGGTGTTCCTGCCCACCGTCCCGATGCTGCTCGGCTTCGCCAACGAGATGGAGGTCGAGCGCGACCACGTCCTGGACAAGCCGAAGAAGGACGGGGAGGAGGACCCGTACGCCGAATCCGAGAAGGAGATGGAGGAGGCGAACAAGGAGCAGGACGAGGACACCGGCGAGCAGGAGCAGTTCTCGTTCGAGGCGCTGGAGTCGGAGGCGGTCTTCGACCGGGTGCTCTACGACGGTGCCGAGTTCGGGATGCAGGCCCACGCGGGCAGCGAGGAGGAGCAGGACTACCTCGGCATCCCCGGGCTGCTGGAGCCGGACCAGGTGCAGATGCTGCTGCAGAAGCGGCAGGCCCGGCAGATCGCGCACAGCAAGAAGCGGCCGGACGAGGAGGCCGACCTGCTGGAGCTGCCGGCCGAGCGGCGCCCGGTGGTCACGCACAAGGAGCTGCTGGAGCTCAGGAAACAGCTGAACACGCTGGTGGGGGCGTATGTCCACCAGAGCGGGAAGCCGCACGGCGTGATCCACACCGAGCTGCGGCGGGTGTGCGGCGGGCCGCCGAGCGCGGAGGCCACCGCCGGGCAGCTGAACGAGCGGATCAAGAAGGTACGGGAGTGGGCCACGCGGATGCGGTGAGCCGCCCGTGGCCCGTGGGGGCGGTGCGCCGGTGGGACGGCGCGCCGCCCCCGCTGTCGTTCCCGGTGCGCGGACCCCGTCGTCGTCCGGCCGCGGGCCCGGCGCCCTCGCCCAAATCGCCCGCACCATCCTGTAGCCCTACCTGAAACACAACGGGACCTTCTGGACGGACCTACGGGGATATTCCGGGCGGGGGAGCCCGGATTCTGGACGGACTCTTCCGCTCACCGGACCGGCTCGCTACTGTCCCGGTCACGCACACGCCCCGTGGCAGCGCCGCCGCGGAGCGCAGCCGGTTGCCATGCGGCCGGCGGCCTCTAGCGCGCGCTGCTCCGGGACCCGCAGCGCGTCGCGTCCGAGGGCCGCCACTCACCCAGGAGGCGTCGTGACCGCAGAGACCTCCCAGACACTCGACAGAGGGCTGCGTGTCCTCAAACTGCTCGCGGACACCGACCACGGGCTGACCGTCACCGAGCTGTCCCACAAGCTCGGCGTCAACCGCACCGTGGTCTACCGCCTGCTGGCCACACTGGAGCAGCACGCCCTGGTGCGCCGCGACATAGGCGGCCGGGCCCGGGTCGGGCTGGGCGTGCTGCGCCTGGGCCGCCAGGTCCATCCGCTGGTCAGGGAGGCCGCACTGCCCGCGCTGCGCTCGCTCGCCGAGGACGTGGGGGCCACCGCGCACCTCACCCTCGTCGACGGCACGGAAGCGCTGGCCGTCGCCGTGGTGGAGCCGACCTGGACCGACTACCACGTGGCCTACCGGGCCGGGTTCCGTCACCCGCTGGACCGGGGGGCGGCCGGCCGGGCGATCCTCAAGGCCCGGCAGGGGCGCCTCCAGGACGCCGGACTCGCCCTGACGCACGGGGAGTTGGAGGCCGGTGCGAGCGGCGCGGCGGCGCCGCTGCTCGGGGTGAGCGGCATCGAGGGGAGCGTGGGCGTGGTGATGCTCACGGACAGCGTCTCCGAGCGGATCGGACCGCGGGTGGTCGACGCGGCCCGGGAGGTGTCGGAAGCGCTGCGCTGAGGCCCCGGGGGCCACGGGGTGTGAAGGGGCGGTGGCCGTGTGGTGAGGCGGCAGCGCCGTGCGGCCCTGGTGGGGCGGGGGTCAATTAGGCTGGCTGAGTGTCCTCACGCACCCGTGCCCTGGCGGTCTGCTCCGCCCTCGTCCTGGCCCTCGTTCTCACGGCGCTCCTCGCCCCGCTGCCGTTCGCTGTCGCCTATCCGGGCATGACGGCGAACGTCCTCGGCGACGACAAGGGCAAACCGGTGATCACCATCACCGGCGCCGGGACCCGCAAGACGAGCGGGCAGCTGCGGATGACCTCGATCGTCGCCACCGGCCCGGACGCCTCCGTCCACCTGCCGGACCTCATCGAGGGCTGGTTCCGCACGGACGAGGCCGTGATGCCGCGCGAGGCCGTCTACCCGGTGGGCAACAACACCGAGGAGATCGCCGAGCACAACGCGAAGCAGATGGCCCAGTCCCAGGACACCGCCACCAGCGCCGCGCTCGGGCAGCTCGGCAGGTCCACCAAGGACATCAAGGTCAAGCTGAGCCTCGCGGACGTCGGCGGCCCGAGCGCCGGCCTGATGTTCGCCCTGGGCATCGTCGACAAGCTGGACGGCGACGGCGCGGGCCACGACCTGACCGGCGGGCGCACCGTCGCCGGCACGGGGACCATCACCGCGGACGGCAAGGTCGGCGCGGTGGGCGGGGTCCCGCTGAAGACGCAGGCCGCGCACCGCGACGGCGCCTCGGTCTTCCTGGTCCCGCGCAAGGAGTGCACCGACGCGCGGGCGGAGCTGCCGAAGGGGATGCGGCTGGTCCCGGTCACGACGCTCGACAGCGCGGTGGACGCGCTGAAGGCGCTGCGGACCGGGGGGCCGGTTCCGCACTGCTGAATCCGTACGGCCGACTGCTGCTCCCGTACGGCCGCTCCCACCGGGGAGCGGGCCGCTGCCGGGGCCGGAGCCCCGCGCGCGTCCGGCCCGCCCGGCCTCAGCCCTCCTTGATGAAGCCCTCCTGGATCAGCCAGTTCTTCGCGACCTCGTGCGGGTCCTCGCCGTCCACGTCGACCTTGCGGTTGAGCTCCTGGGCGACGGTGTTGTCGAGGGCCTTGGTCACCGGGGCCAGGACCTCGGCCATCGCCGGGTACTTCTTCAGGGCCTCGGCGTTGATCTCGGGGGCGACGTTGTAGTTGGGGAAGAAGTGCTTGTCGTCGGCGAGGACGTGCAGGTGCATCGCCTTGATCCGGCCGTCGGTGGTGAAGACCTCGCCGAACGCGCAGGTGCCCTTCTCCGTCTCGGTGTAGACGACGCCGCCGGTCATCTTGCGGATGTTGGCCGACGGCACGTTCATGCCGTACGCCCGCGCCATGCCCGGCAGGCCGTCGTTGCGGGTGGCGAACTCGTTCTCCACGCACATCGTGACGGCGCCGGGGTTCTTGTGCGACAGCGCCGCGACGTCCGAGAGGTCGCGCACCGCCAGCTTCTTGTAGTTCGCGGAGTTCAGCGCCAGCGCGTAGGTGTTGTTCAGCCGGGAGGCCGGGAGCCAGACGATGCCGTTCTTCCGGTCCTCGGCACGGACCGCCTCCCACTGCTTGCGCGGATCCACGATCGGCTTGGTGTGGCCGAGGTAGGTGATCCAGCCGGTGCCGGTGTACTCGTACGCGGCGTCCGCCGTACCGGACTTGACGGCCTCCCGGGCGCCGATCGAGCCCTGGATGCTGGTCTTGTCGATGACCTTGGCGCCCGCCGCCTCGAAGACGATGCCCATCATCTGGCCGAGGACGATCTGCTCGGTGAACTCCTTGGAGGTCACGGTCAGCTGCGCCCCGGTGAGCGGCCTGCCCTGGTAGCCGGCCTTCGGCCCCGGCAGCACGGTGTCGCTCATCGCGCTGCCGCTGACCAGGCCGCAGGCGCTGAGCAGGGTGGCGAACAGGACGAGCAGGAGGCGGGAGCCCCGGCGTCTTTCGGGGCGGCGGCGCGGGGCCGGACACGGGTGGTTCCTCATCATGCCGTCGCCTCCAGTCCGCGCGGCCGCAGCAGGAGTTCGGCCAGCGACGCCAGCCACTCGACCAGCAGGGCGAGCGCCACGGTCAGCACCGAACCGAGGATCAGGACGGGCATGCGCTGGGTGACGATGCCCGCCGAGATCAGGTCGCCGAGGCCGCCGCCCCCGCCGAAGGTGGCCAGCGTCGCGGTGCCGACGTTCAGCACCAGCGCGGTGCGGACGCCGGCCAGGATCAGCGGTACGGCCAGCGGGAGTTCGACCTTGGTCAGCACCCCCGTGGGGGACATCCCGATGCCGCGGGCCGCCTCGGTCAGCGTCGGCTCGATGCCGCGCAGCCCGGCGATGGTGTTGGCGAGGACCGGCAGCACGGCGTAGATGACCATGCCGACGATCGCCGAACGGGGCCCGATGCCCAGCCAGATGACCAGCAGGATCAGCAGACCCAGGGCCGGGACGGCCTGCCCGAGGTTGGCGAAGGCCATGGCGACGGGGGTGGCCCGGCGCAGCTTGGACCGGGTCAGCGCGATGCCCAGCGGAATCGCGATGATCAGCACGAAGAAGGTGGAGACGGCGGTGAGATAGATGTGCTGCCGCAGAGCCAGCCACACCTTGCCGTTGTCGACCGCCTGGTGGGCGATCGAGTCCAGGCGGGCGCCGCGGAACCACAGCCAGGTGGCGAGCAGCGCGAGCACCAGGAAGGCCGGCATGAAGGTCCACTTCTGCCAGCTGATCCGGCGCGCTCCCCGGGCGGCGGAGGGGACGGGCGCCTCACCGGCCGCGTCCTCCCGCTCCGCCATCTCGACGTCGTCGCGGACTGCGAAGCCCTCGTGGTCGCTGGGCGGCCGCCCCCCGCGGTGCGGGCTGCTCCCGTCGCGGGGGCTCATGCCTCCATGCCTTCCTGTTCCAGCTGCGTCTGGCGGGCGCGCTGTTCCCGGAGCTGGTGCTGGTGCTCCAGGGCCTCCATCCGGTCCGCCTCCAGCAGTTCCTGGACGTTGTTCATCAGCGTCTCCATGTCGACCACGCCGATGTACTCGCCGCGCCGCCCGGTGACCGAGACCCGGCCGGCGCTGTCGGTGAGCACCGCCTCCAGCGCGTCGCGCAGGGTCGCGTCCCGGGTCACGGTGTGCTGGACCGGGGTCCCGGCCCGCGCCAGCGACTCCTTGGCCAGGGCCAGGTCGCCGCGGCGCAGCCACTTGTACGGGCGGCGGTTGGGGTCCAGCAGCAGCAGTTCGTTGTGGGAGCCGGAGCGCAGCCGGTCGAAGATGGACTCCAGCGGGTCGTCGATCCGGGCGGTGGGGAAGTCGACCACGCCCACGTCCCGTACCCGGGTGAGGTTGAGCCGTTTGAGCGCCGCCCCCGCACCGACGAAGCCCGAGACGAAGTCGTCGGACGGGTTGGTGAGGATGGCCTCGGGGGTGTCGAACTGGGCGATGTGCGAGCGCTCGCGGAGCACCGCGATCCGGTCGCCGATCTTGATCGCCTCGTCGAAGTCGTGGGTGACGAAGCAGATGGTCTTGTGCAGCTCGTGCTGGAGCCGGATCAGCTCGTCCTGGAGGTGGTCGCGGGTGATCGGGTCGACGGCGCCGAACGGCTCGTCCATCAGCAGGACGGGCGGGTCGGCGGCGAGGGCGCGGGCCACCCCGACGCGCTGCTGCTGGCCGCCGGAGAGCTGGCGCGGATAGCGGCCGTGGAACTCGCCCGGGTCCAGGCCGACCAGGTCGAGCATCTCCTCGACCCGGTTCCTGGTCTTCGCGGCGGACCAGCCGATCATCTTCGGGACCAGGGCGATGTTCTGGGCGACCGTCATGTGCGGGAAGAGGCCGGACGCCTGGATGGCGTAGCCGATCTTGCGGCGCAGCTTGACCGGGTCCATGTCGGTGACGTCCTCGTCGCCGATCCGGATCCGTCCGGAGGACGGCTCGATCAGACGGTTGATCATCTTCAGGGTGGTGGACTTGCCGCACCCCGAGGGCCCCACGAGGATCACGATCTCGCCGGCCTTGATCTCCATGTTGACGTTGTCCACCGCGGGGACGGGGTTGCCCGGGTAGACCTTCGTCAGGTTCTCCAGATGGATCCTCGCCCCGGTGGTGGCGGCGTTCTCGGGCGTCTCAGGCACGGATCCCCCTGGAGATGGTCAGGCGTCCGATCAGGACGTAGGCGGCGTCGAAGAGGAGGGCGAGGATGGCGATCCCGAGGGTGCCGGAGAGCACCTGGTTGAGGGAGTTGGCGCTGCCCAGCGAGGCGATCCCGCGGAAGATCTCGTTGCCCAGGCCCGGACCGGAGGCGAAGGCGGCGATGGCGGCGATGCCCATCAGCATCTGGGTGGCGACCCGGATGCCGGTGAGGATGGGCGGCCAGGCCAGCGGCAGTTCGACGCGGAAGAGCCGGGCGGTGCGGGACATCCCGATGCCGGTGGCCGCGTCGACCAGGTCCGGGTCCACCCCGCGCAGCCCGACGATGGCGTTGCGGACCACCGGCAGCAGCCCGTACAGGGTCAGCGCGATGACCGTCGGGGGGACGCCCAGGCCGACGATCGGGATCAGCAGACCGATCAGGGCCAGGGAGGGGATGGTCAGGATGGTGGCGGTCGAGGTGGTGGCGAGGTTGCCCGCCCATTCGCTGCGGTAGGTCACCACGGCGATGAAGACGCCCAGCAGGGTGGCCAGCACCATGCACTGGAAGACGGCGCTGGCGTGCTGATACGTATCCGTCAGCAGCTGGGCGTGCCGGGTGCCGACGTACTCCCAGAAGCTCACTCGGTCTCCTCGGTCAGTCTGCCGATGCCTGTTTCACCAGCGGGACGATCCGCAACGGAACCGGATTTTCCATGACAATCGCCGTGGAAGCCCGCACGATCCCATCAAAGCCCACAACCCGGTCGATCACCCGCTGTAGATCGGCGTTGGACCGGGCGACGAGCCTGCAGAGCATGTCCCCGTGTCCCGTCGTTGTATGCAGCTCCAGCACCTCGGGAACGGTCGTCAAGTGGGCGCGTACGTCATTGCCTTGGCCCTGTTTGATCTCCAGCGTGGCAAAAGCGGTCACCGGATAGCCGAGCGCAGCCGGGTCCACGTCCGGCCCGAAGCCCCGGATCACTCCATTCGACTGAAGGCGGTCGAGCCGGGCCTGGACCGTCCCGCGCGCCACCCCCAGCCGCCGGGACGCCTCCAGCACCCCGATCCGCGGCTCCTCGGCGAGCAGCTCCAGCAGCGCCCCGTCCAGATGATCGATCGCCATTGTCCGTACCGTCCCTTTCGATGGTCATCATGTACAGATAGCCCGGCGGTTTCGCCTTTTCGCTATGCATAATGCCCAGAATATTCGCGAACTATTGCGCACCTTGTGGATCGGAGGGACTCTGCGACCATGGCAGACACCACGATGCACACCCAGCCCACCACCCCTGACACGGCTCGGCAGGCGGACCCCTTCCCGGTCAAGGGGATGGACGCGGTCGTCTTCGCCGTCGGCAACGCCAAGCAGGCCGCGCACTACTACTCGACCGCCTTCGGCATGAAGCGCGTCGCCTACTCCGGCCCGGAGAACGGCAGCCGCGAGACCGCGAGTTACGTGCTCGAATCCGGCGGCGCCCGGTTCGTGTTCACCTCCGTCATCAAGCCCACGACGGAATGGGGCCGCTTCCTCGCCGACCACGTCGCGGCCCACGGCGACGGGGTCGTCGACCTCGCCATCGAGGTCCCGGACGCCCGCGCCGCCTACGAGCACGCCGTCGCCCAGGGCGCCACCGGGCTGGAGAAGCCCTACGAGCTCACGGACGAGCACGGGACCGTCGTCCTGGCGGCCATCGCCACGTACGGCAAAACCCGGCACACCCTCGTTGAGCGCTCCGGCTACGACGGGCCCTACCTGCCCGGCTACGTCGCCGCCCAGCCGCTGGTGGAGACCGGCCCGCGCCGCTTCCAGGCCATCGACCACTGCGTCGGCAACGTCGAACTCGGCAAGATGAACGAGTGGGTGGCCTTCTACAACAAGGTCATGGGCTTCACCAACATGAAGGAGTTCGTGGGCGACGACATCGCCACCGAATACAGCGCGCTGATGTCGAAGGTCGTCGCCGACGGCACGCTCAAGGTGAAGTTCCCGATCAACGAGCCCGCGATCGCGAAGAAGAAGTCGCAGATCGACGAGTACCTGGAGTTCTTCGGCGGGCCCGGCGTCCAGCACATCGCGCTGGCCACCAACGACATCGTCGCCAGCGTGCGGGCGATGCGGGCGTCCGGTGTGGAGTTCCTGGACACCCCCGACTCCTACTACGACACCCTCGGCGAGTGGGCCGGCGAGACCCGGGTGCCCGTGGAGACGCTCCGTGAGCTGAAGATCCTCGTGGACCGTGACGAGGACGGCTACCTGCTGCAGATCTTCACCAAGCCGGTCCAGGACCGGCCGACGGTGTTCTTCGAGATGATCGAGCGGCACGGCTCCATGGGCTTCGGCAAGGGCAACTTCAAGGCGCTCTTCGAGGCGATCGAGCGGGAGCAGGAGCGGCGCGGGAATCTCTGAGCGGATGCGGCGGGGCCGGGGCGGTGCGCCTACCGCTTGGGCGCGCCCCGGTGGGCGGCTGTCCGTACGTTCGGGTTCCTGGGTGATCTTCCGTGTACGGCCCATGGATGCGAGGCTGAGGGTATGGACCTCATCGCACGTCTGCGTGCCGGGCTGCCGGGGGAAGCGGTGCTCACCGACCCCGATGTGACCGGCTCCTACGCCAACGACATGGCGAGCTTCTGTGAGGCGGGGACGCCCGCCGTGGTCGTGCTGCCGCGTACCGTCGAGCAGGTCCAGCACGTCATGCGGACGGCCTCCGAGCTGCGGGTCCCGGTCGTGCCGCAGGGGGCGCGCACGGGGCTGTCGGGCGCCGCCAACGCCTCCGACGGCTGCATCGTGCTCTCGCTGGTCAAGATGGACCGGATCATCGAGATCAATCCCGTCGACCGGATCGCGGTGGTCGAACCGGGTGTCGTCAACGCCGTGCTGTCGCGCGCGGTGAACGAGCACGGGCTCTACTACCCGCCCGATCCCTCCAGTTGGGAGGAGTGTTCGATCGGCGGCAACATCGGCACCGCCTCCGGGGGACTGTGCTGCGTCAAGTACGGGGTCACCGCCGAGTACGTCCTCGGCCTGGACGTGGTGCTCGCCGACGGGCGGCTGCTGACGACCGGGCGGCGCACCGCCAAGGGCGTCGCGGGCTACGACCTCACCCGGCTGTTCGTGGGCTCCGAGGGCAGCCTGGGCATCGTCGTCCGCGCCGTGCTCGCGCTCAAGCCGGAGCCGCCCGGTCAGCTCGCGCTGGCCGCCGAGTTCCCGTCCACCGCCGCCGCCTGCGAGGCGGTCTGCGAGATCATGGCGCGCGGCCACGCCCCGTCGCTGCTGGAGCTGATGGACCGTACGAGCATCCGCGCGGTCAACGACATGGCGCGGATGGGCCTCCCGGACAGCACCGAGGCGCTGCTGCTGGCCGCCTTCGACACCCCCGAGCCGGCCGCCGACCTCGCGGCCGTCGCGGAGCTGTGCACGGCGGCGGGCGCCACCGAGGTCGTGCCGGCCGAGACCGCCGCCGAGTCCGATCTGCTGCTGCAGGCCCGCCGGCTGACCCTGACCGCGCTGGAGCGGGTCAAGTCCGCGACCATGATCGACGATGTCTGCGTGCCGCGGTCCCGGCTCGCCGAGATGCTCGACGGCACCGCCGCCATCGCGGAGAAGTACGGCCTGACCATCGGCGTCTGCGCCCACGCGGGCGACGGCAACACCCACCCGACCGTCTGCTTCGACGCGGCCGACCCCGACGAGTCCCGCCGGGCCCGCGAGTCCTTCGACGACATCATGGCGCTCGGCCTGCAACTGGGC
This sequence comes from Streptomyces angustmyceticus, assembly GCF_019933235.1. Lineage (NCBI taxonomy): Bacteria > Bacillati > Actinomycetota > Actinomycetes > Kitasatosporales > Streptomycetaceae > Streptomyces > Streptomyces angustmyceticus. The sequence goes on from NZ_CP082945.1 coordinate 5,116,217, forward strand.
GGCACCATCACCGGTGAGCACGGGGTGGGCGTGCTGAAGAAGGAGTGGCTGGCGCGCGAACTGGGGCCGGTGGGGCTGGAGTTGCAGCGGGGCATCAAGGATGTCTTCGACCCGCTGGGCATTCTCAATCCGGGAAAGCTGTTCTGAGAAACCCGGTTCCCGGATTTCCGCTTACGGTTCTTTCCGTGGTGGTCGCGTATTTTACCGGTGGTTCCGGGGGTGTGCAGAAAGGCGTTATCCGGCTGGGATTCCGGCGTGGCGGGGGCGGACTGTTCTGCCTATCCTGAACACGAATTATCTGCGTCCGCCGGTCCTTTTGTGAGCAGTTCCGACCGCGTCGGCCCCAGGGACGCCGCCCTTGAGGCCGCGCCGTTCCCCGCGCCTTTCGCCGTGAGGGAGGTCGTCCCATGGACCTCAACACCGTCACCGACGTCGTCCGGCGACCGTCCGACCGGCCAGGCGCCGACTGGCGCCCCGGGGACGCCTGGCTCGCCGGGGGGACCTGGCTGTTCTCCGTGGAGCAGCCGGACCTGCGCCGCCTGGTCGACCTGACGGCGCTGGGCTGGGAATCCCTCGTCCCCGGCGAAGCGGGCCTCGGGATCGGCGCCACCTGCGCCATCCGCGAGCTGTACGGCCATGAGCTGCCGGAGGAGTGGAGCGCGGGAAGCCTTTTCCGTCCGAGCTGCGAGGCGTTCCTGTCTTCGTTCAAGGTCTGGAGCGCGGCGACCGTCGGCGGCAACATCTGCCTGTCCCTGCCGGCCGGCCCGATGATCACGCTGACGGTGGCCCTGGAGGCGCGCTACGAACTGTGGGCCCCCGACGGGTCCGTACGCACCGTCGACGCCCTCGACTTCGTGACCGGCGACCACCGGAACATCCTGCAGCCCGGGGAAATCCTGCGGCGTATCGACATTCCGGCGCACGCCCTGCGGAAACGCGCCGCGCACCGCCGTTTCTCGCTGACCCGCCTCGGCCGTTCGACGGTGTTCCTCATCGGCACGCGGACGCCGGGCGCGAGCGATCTGCTGCTCACCGTCACCGCCGGCACCACCCGGCCGGTGCGCCTGGCCTTCGACGCCCTGCCCGACGCCCGAACGCTGTGGCGGCGCATCGACGCCCTGCCCGCCGGCCTCTGGTTCGCCGACCCCAACGGCACCCCCGACCACCGCCGCCATCTGACCCACCACTTCGCCGAAGAGATCCGCCGCGAACTCATGGCTGGGGGCCCGGCATGACCTACCTCGTGAACGGCAGGCGCTTCGACGACGCACCCGGGCCCGGCCAGTGCCTGCGCACCTTCCTCCGGGAGCTCGGCCACCACGGCGTCAAGAAGGGCTGCGACGCGGGCGACTGCGGCGCCTGCACGGTGTGGCTGGACGGCAGCCCGGTGCACAGCTGCATCACCCCCGCCTTCCGCGCGGACGGCCGGGAGGTGACGACGATCGAGGGGCTCGGGGCGCCCGGGAGCCCGCACCCCGTGCAGCGGCGGTTCCGTGACGCCCCGGGGTTCCAGTGCGGCTTCTGCACCGCCGGGATGATCATGACGTCGGCGACGTTCACCGAGGCCCAGAAGGCGGACCTGCCGCGGGCGTTGAAGGGCAACCTCTGCCGCTGCACCGGCTACCGGGCGATCGAGGACGCCGTGCACGGCGTCGCGGGCGTGGCCGAGGCGGCGCCGGGAAAGGCCGTCGGGACGAGCGTCGCGGCGCCCGCGGCCGAGGACGTGGTGACCGGCCGGGCCGCGTTCACGATGGACACCCGCCTTGACGGCATGCTGCACCTCAAGGTGCTGCACTCGCCCCACGCGCACGCCCGGATCGTCTCGATCGACAAGACCGCCGCCCTCGCCGTCCCCGGCGTGCACCGCGTCTACACCTGGCAGGACGTGCCGCGCCGGCGCTTCACCACGGCGATCCACACCGACCACCTCGTGGACCCCGACGACACCCGCATCCTCGACGACACCGTCCGCTTCGCCGGCCAGCGCGTCGCCGCGGTCCTGGCCGACACCGTCGGGGCGGCGGAGGAGGGCTGCCGGCGGATCGCCGTGGAGTACGAGGTGCTGCCCGCGGTGTTCGACCCCGAAGCGGCGATGGCCGAGGGCGCGCCCCAACTGCACGGCCCGGTGGACCCGTTCGTCCTCGACCCCGTCCACAACATCCTGGTGGAGATCCACTCGGAGATCGGCGACATCGAGGCGGGGTTCGCCGAGGCCGATGTGATCCACGAGGGCACCTACTTCTCCCCGCGGGTGCAGCACGCCCACCTGGAGACCCACGGCTCGATCGCCTGGACGGAGGACGGCCGCCTGCACGTCCGCACCAGTTCGCAGTCGCCGTCCATCGCGAAGGACAAGCTGGCCCACCTGTTCGCGCTGCGCCCCGACCGGCTGCGGGTGTTCTGCGCCCGGGTGGGCGGCGGCTTCGGCGGCAAGCAGGAAGTGATCTCGGAGGACCTGGCCGCGCTCGCCGCCCTGGACACCGGGCGGCCGGTCTCCTTCGAGTACACCCGGGAGGAGGAGTTCACCACCGCCTCGCCACGGCACCCGATGACGCTGACGGTCACGCTCGGCGCCAAGGCCGACGGCACCCTCACCGCGCTCCGGGTCCGCAACGTGTCCAACACCGGCGCCTACGGCAACCACGCCGGCGAGACGCTGTTCGCGGGCGGCGCCGCCGTCATGCTCTACCGCTGCCGCAACAAGAAGTACGACGCGTACTCCGTCTACACCAACACCGTGCCGAGCGGGGCGCTGCGCGGCTACGGCATGACGCAGCCGGCGTTCGCCGTGGAGTCGGCGATGGACGAACTCGCCCGCGCCCTGCACCTGGACCCGTTCGCCCTGCGGCGGCGCAACATCGTGCGGCCGGGCGAGCCGCTGCTCGCCATGGCGGAGGGCCCCGACGACGTGGTGTTCACCGAGGACGGCCTCGGCACCTGCCTCGACCTGGTGGAACGGGCCATGGCCCGGCACGCCGGCGAGCCGCCGCCGTCCGGCGCCGCCTGGCTCGTCGGGTCCGGTGTCGCCGGCTCCCTGCACGAGACCGCGCCGCCGACCGAGCACCTTTCCGAGGCGTGGGTGACGCTGGGCGACGACCTCGTCTACGAACTGGCCGTCGGCACCGTCGAGTTCGGCGAGGGGACGTCGACCGCGCACGTCCAGATCGCCGCCCACCAGCTGGGCACGACGCCGTCGCGGATCCGCCTGGTGCAGTCCGACACCGACCGCACGGGGTTCGACACCGGCGCCTTCGCCAGCGCCGGCCTCTTCGTCGCCGGGAACGCGGTGCTCCGCGCGGCCGATGCCGTGCGCGACCGCATCCTGGAGTTCGCCGCCGCGTACACGGGCGAGCACCTCGTGATGTGCGCGATGGACGACGACAGCGTCCGCTGCGGCGAGCGGCGGGTGCCGCTGGCGGAGCTGGTCGCCGCGGCGCGGGCGCGCGGCATCCGCTTCGCCGCCGCCCGCACTGCCCACGGCTCGCCCCGCAGCATCACCTCCAATACCCAGGGTTTCCGCATCGCCGTCCACCGGGTGACGGGGGAGATCCGCATCCTCTACAGCGTCCAGGCGACCGACGCCGCCGTCATCATCAACCCCGCGCAGGTCCGGGGCCAGGTGGAGGGCGGTGTCGCCCAGGGCATCGGCTTCGCGCTGACCGAGCACCACCACCTCGACGCGCACGGCGTGATGGCCAACCCGAACTTCCGCAACTACCGCATCCCCGCCTACGCCGACATCCCCCGCACCGAGGTGCTGCTGGTGGACTCGGCGGACTCCGTCGGGCCCCTGCGGTCGAAGGGCATCGCGGAGTGCTGCATCAACCCGGTCGCGCCCGCGCTGGCCAATGCCCTGCACGACGCCACGGGCGTCCGCTGCCGCGCGCTGCCCCTGACACCGGAACGCCTCTACCGGCGGCTGTGCGCGGGCGCGTCGGCGGTGACGGGAGCGGACCGGTGACCGGCGGGACGCCGGCGGGCGCCGGGGAGCCGGCCGGCGCGGAGGCGACCGTCATCATCGGCCAGAAGGTCAGGACCGGACGGGAGCGGGAGTTCGCGGCGTGGCAGGAGGAACTCAACGCCGCCGCCGCCGAGTACGCCGGGTTCCTCGGCGCCGAGGTCTCCCGGCCCACGGACCTCCAGCCCGAATGGCTGGTCGTCTACCGCTTCGACTCGATCGCCCACCTCCAGGCATGGATCAACAGCGCCACCCGGCAGCGCTTCCTCGACCGGGGCGCCGCCTACGCGGACGGCCCGGCGACCCAGCAGGTCGTCAGCGGCGGCATCCGGCCACCGGACCCGCTGGTGACCGTCGTGGTCACCCACCGCGTCCGCCCTGATCACATCGACGCCTTCCTCGACTGGCAGCGCCGGATGACCGAGCAGGAGGGAGCCTTCGAGGGCTTCCGCGGCACCGAGCTCTTCCGGCCGGTCGAGGGGCTCCAGGACGAATGGACGACGCTGTACCGCTTCGACAGCGCCGCCCACCTGGAGACCTGGCTGACGTCGGCCGAGCGGAGGGAACTCCTCGCCGAGGGCGAGAGGTTCCACGACTTCCACCTGCGCACCCTCGACAACTCCTTCGGCAGCTGGTTCGCCTTCGAGGAGAACGGCAGGCAGGCGCCGCCGCCCTCGGAGACCAGGACCTCCGTCGCCGTCTGGGTCGGCCTCTACCCGACGGTGGTGCTGCTGACCCTCGCCCTGTCCCCGCTGAAGATGCCGCTGTGGCTCGGGCTGTTGGTGGGCAACCTGCTGTCGAGCTTCATCATGAGCTTCGTGACCATGCCCTTCTATGTGAACCCGCTGCTCAGGCGGTGGCTACGGCCGCGCCCCGGCGCCCCGAGGGCACGAACCCACCTCGTCGGACTCGGCACCGTCGCCGCGGTGATGGTGTTCTGGGCCGCCGTCTTCTGCCTCGTGACGACCCGTATCTGGCATCTGCCCTGACCCGGCGCGCCGCCGTTCCACGACCGGGTGCACCCCGCGGCGTCTGCCGTGTGCATGGCAGGCGCCGGGGTCTCATAGAGTCTGCGCCATGGAATACGCCACCCTCATCGCCCTCGTGCTGCTGCTGTGCGCCGGCTACCCGCTCGCCCAGGCCGGTGACCGCCGGGCCAAGCGGACGGACCTGCGGCTCCGGCGGCTGGAGCGCAAGGTGGACCTGCTGCTCGCGCACGCCGGCATCGCCGAGCCGGAGGACCCCAGGATGGCCGAGATCGACCAGCTGCTCACGGAGGGCAAGAAGATCCAGGCGATCAAGGTGCACCGCGAGGTGACCGGTTCCGGGCTCGTCGAGGCCAAGGAAGAGGTGGAACGCCGGATGCGCTGACGGCCCGTTGGGCAGAGGATGTCCGGGAAGGATCCGCCGGGCCCCTCACGCCCCCGCAGGAAGCGAGCGCCGATGGCAGCGACCGAAGCGACCCGAGCCGCCGACGAGGCGTACGACGTCATCGTGCTGGGGGCCGGGCCGACCGGCGAGAACGTCGCCGACCGGGCACACGCCGCCGGGCTGAGCGCGGTGGTCGTGGAGAGCGAACTGGTCGGCGGCGAATGCTCCTACTGGGCGTGCATGCCCAGCAAGGCGCTGCTGCGCCCGGTATCCGCCCGCGCCGAGGCCCGCCGGGTCCCCGGCCTCAAGGACGCCGCCGACGTCCCCCTGGACGTGCCGGCGGTGCTCGCCCACCGCGACGAGTTCACCTCCTACTGGAAGGACGACGGACAGGTCCGCTGGCTGGACTCCTCCGGCATCGACCTGGTCCGCGGCCACGGCCGGCTGGCCGGGCCCCGGCGGGTGGTCGTGGACGGCGCGCGGGTGCTCACCGCCCGGCACGCGGTCGCGGTGTGCACCGGCAGCCGCGCGGTGCTGCCGCCCGTCCCGGGCCTGGCCGAGGCCCGGCCCTGGACCAGCCGCGAGGCCACCAGCGCCAAGGCCGTACCGGGCCGCCTGGTGGTGGTCGGCGGCGGTGTGGTGGGCGTGGAGATGGCCACCGCCTGGCGCGCCCTGGGCTCCTCCGTGACGCTGCTGGTGCGCGGCGACGGGCTGCTGCCCCGTATGGAACCGTTCGCCGGCCACCTGGTCGCCGAATCGCTCGCCGAGGCCGGGGTCTTCCTGCGGACCGGCGTCGAGGTGCGCGAGGTGCGCCGGGAGGCCCCGGGCGGCCCGGTCACCGTCCTCCTGGATTCCGGCGACGAGATCGTCGCCGACGAGCTGCTGATCGCCACCGGCCGCTCCCCGCGCACCGAGGACATCGGCCTGGACACGGTCGGCCTGACCCCCGGCTCCTGGCTGGACGTCGACGACAGCCTCCGGGTGACGGGCGTGACCGGCGGCTGGCTCTACGGCGTCGGCGACGTCAACCACCGCGCGCTCCTGACCCACCAGGGCAAGTACCAGGCCAGGATCGCCGGTGCCGCGATCTCCGCGCGCGCCCGGGGCGTCCCGATCCTGGAGTCCGACCGCTGGGGCGCGCACGCCGCCACCGCCGACCGGCTCGCCGTCCCGCAGGTCGTCTTCACCGACCCCGAGGCCGCCTCGGTGGGCCTGACCGCCGCCGCGGCCGAACAGGCCGGCTACCGCACCCGGGTCGTCGACCAGGACCTGTCGGCCGTCGCCGGGGCCTCCCTGTACGCGGACGGCTACCGCGGCCGGGCCCGGATGGTCGTCGACCTGGACCGCGAGGTGCTGCTCGGCGCCACCTTCGTCGGCTCCGGGGTCGCGGAGCTGCTGCACTCCGCGACGGTCGCGGTGGCCGGCGAGGTCCCCCTGGAGCGGCTGTGGCACGCGGTGCCCTCCTACCCGACGATCAGCGAGGTGTGGCTGCGGCTGCTGGAGGCGTACCGCGGCTGAGCCGCCCGGCCGGCCGGACGCCGCTCCGCCCCTGCCGGTCGGACGCCGCCCCGCGCCCGGCCGGTCAGGCGCCGTCCGCGCCCAGCGCCGCGGCGATCCGCAGCTGCCCGGCGCCCTCGTCGGCCCGCCCCTGGCGCTCCAGGGTGCGGCCCAGCATCAGGCGGGCGTACGACTCGACCGGGTCGCGCTCCAGCACGGCCCGCAACTCGGCTTCGGCGCGCTCCAGCCGGGCGGAGTGGTAGTAGGCGCGGGCCAGCAGCAGCCGGGGCGCGACCTGCCCGGGGTCCTCGTCCACCAGGCCGCGCAGGATGTGGGCCGCGGCCGTGAAGTCCTTCGCCTCGAAGAACAGCCGCGCCCGCGCCCAGCGCTCGGCGGCGGTGCCGTGCCCGTAGTAGTCCGCGTCCCGGTCCTGGCCGTACGCCACCGCGCCGGTGCCGTACGCCGTGGCAGCGGTGTCCTGACCCGTCCGTGCGCGGAAGCTCTCGTTCATACCGCGCCCAACAGCGCGGCCCGGCGGAACATTCCACCGCACGGGCCGCGGCGGAGAGGCCGGCGCCGCACCGGCCCCTCCGCCGCGGCCCGTCCCCGCAGGCCGGTCCGCCACCCCCTACGCCCCGGGCTCGGGGGTCTCGTCCGCGGGCCGGGGGACGCCCGGCAGCAGATCGTCCGTCGGCGCCATGGCGAGCAGGTCGCTCAGCCCTTTGTCGAGGCCCAGGTGCCCCTGCTCGGAGCCCGGCGGGACCACCCGCAGGGTGCGCTCCAGCCAGGCGGAGACCGCGGCGGCCGGGGCCTCCAGCAGCGCCCGGCCGTCCGGCGATTCCAGCTCCACGCAGACCAGGCTGCGGCCGCCGGACTTGGTCGGCCACACCCGTACATCGCCGTCGCCGCACGTCCGGAAGACGCCCTCGACGAGCAGTTCGCGGGCGAAGGTCCACCGCACGGGAGAGGGGGAACCGATGTGGAAGGTGACATGGACGGCGTACGGGTCGTCCGTCCGGTAGGTCAGCCGGGCCGGCACCGGAACGCTCCGCTCCGGCGACAGGACCAGGCCCAGCTCCAGCTCTCGCTCCACCACGGTGTGCATGACGTCCGCCTTTCCTCGCTCCCCGCGGACCCCCGGTACGGGCCCGCGCAGAGAGAAGAGGCGCCGGGCGCCGAACCATTACACGACTTCGTACAACTTTTTTCCCGCGCCTCTTCCAGGTGGTCGTGGGCGGGCACGGGCCTGGCGTGACCCGGGGTCTGATAGATGTGGACGCCGCGTTGCGGCAGACTGCACCCCACACCCACCAGGCCGAGTACAGATACGGGACTTCGGACATGAGCGCCCCTACCTCAGGATCCGCCGGCGGCAGCCCCACGCCAGGCTTCTACCCGGACCCGTCCATCCCCGGCTACATCCGGTACTGGAACGGTGCCGCGTGGGTGCCGGGCACCAGCCGGCCCGCCCCCGCCGAGGGGGAGGCCATGCCCGCGCCGCCGCCCGGTGCCGCCCCGCCCGCCGTCGAGGAGACCGGCCCGGTCTTCTTCGACGAGGAGGAGGCCGCCGGCAACTCCGCGCTCCCGGCCGTCCGCCGCGGCGGCGAGGTCGAGCCCCGGCCCGCCACCGGCTGGGACGACCCGGCCCGGCTGCACGGCACCGGCCCCGAACCGGCCGCCTCCTGGCAGGCCGACGCCTCCCGGCAGGGCGGCTACGGCGGCGAGAACGACCGCCGCATCTCCTGGGGTTCACCGGACCAGGCGCCCGTCGGCACGCCGTCGGGCGGCGCCGCCTGGGGCGCGGTGCCGCCGCAGCGCGAGGAGGGCGACGGGGCACCGCCCGGCGAGGCCGCCGCGCGCCCGGAGGCCCCCACCGACGGGACGGTCGCCATCCGCGCCGTCAACCCGGCCGCGCGCCGCGGCGCGTCCTCCGGCGACCAGGGCACCACCGCCATCCGCGCGGTACGGCCCGACGCCGGCAAGCCCGCCAAGGGCGGCGAGACGATGGCGATCCGCGTCACGGGCGGCGGCCGCGCCCCGTCCGCCGCGCCCGACGGCGCCGCCCCGCAGTCGCTGCCGTCCGTCGGCGCCCCGCAGCAGGCCCGCCCGGCGCCCCAGCAGACCCCGGCGCCGCAGCCGACCCCGAGCCCGGCCCCGCAGCAGCAGGCCCCGAGCCCGGCCCCGCAGCAGCAGGCCCCGAGCCCGGCCCCGCAGAAGGCGGCCCCCCAGCAGCAGGCCGCCCCGCCGCGCCAGACGCCCCCGGGCCCCGCGCAGCAGACCCCCGGTCCGCAGGCGTCCGCGCCCTCCACCGGCTTCCCGCCGCAGGGCGGTGCCGCGCCGGCCGCGTCCGGCGCGCAGGACTCCGACGCCGACGGCGTCATCCCCTGGAAGCCGCCGGCCGCCGACGCCTTCTTCGCCGCCGCCCAGGCCGCGCAGGGCCACCCGGCGGGCCTCGGCCGCAGGCTGGCGGCCCGGCTGATCGACACGCTGGTGCTGGGCGGGCTCACCGCAGCGGTGGCCGTGCCCATGTGGAGCACCGTCACCGACCACCTCGACGCCAAGGTCGAGGCGGCCAAGCAGTCCGGGCGCCAGGTCACCGTCTATCTGATCGACGGCACCACCATCCCGGTCTTCGCCACGATCCTGGCCGTCCTGCTGCTCGGCGGTGCGCTCTACGAGGTGCTGCCGACCCTCAAGTGGGGCCGCACCCTGGGCAAGAAGATGTGCGGCGTACGGGTCCTCGACATCGAGAGCCATGACACCCCGCCCCTCGGCGCGGCGCTCCGGCGCTGGTTCGTCTACAGCGTGCTGGGCGTGCTCGTCGTCGGCGTGGTGAACGTCCTGTGGTGCCTGTTCGACCGGCCGTGGCGCCAGTGCTGGCACGACAAGGCCGCGCGGACGTTCGTCGCCGCCGGCTGACGCACCCCCTCGCGGGGACGGCGGACGGCCGTCCCCCGAACGGACTTCGCCGGATGCGGCGGGCCGCGACAAAGGGTCGACTCGGGCCATGAGTACCGACCAGCCCCGTCCCGGTCCCGGTGAGCCGCCGGAGGACGAACCGTTCCTGAAGAAGCCGCAGGAGCCCCCGGCGGACGGCGCGGTGCGCAACAGCGCGCCCCGCGAGAACGGTGCCCCCCGCAACCACGCTCCGCGCGGCAACGGCACGGGCGGCAACGGCACGGGCGGCGGTACGGGCGCCGGTGAAGGCGGGACACCCCCTCCCGGCGGGCCGCCCCCGGGCGGAACTCCGCCGCCGCCGGGCGGCACCCCACCGCCGCCCGGTGGCACCCCGCCGCCCTACGCGGGGACCCCGTACGGCAGCGGCCCGTACGCCGGCGACCCCTACGGCGGGCAGCCCGGTCCGGCCGATCCGCTGGCCGGGATGCCGCCGCTGGCGAACCGCGGCCGACGGCTCGTGGCGCGGATCATCGACGCGATCATCATCGGGGTGCCGGTCTCGGTGATCATGACGCTGATCGTCGGCGGGGTGGACTACTTCAGCACCGACAGCGTGGAGGCCGGCCGGCAGTCGACGGTCTCGGGCGTGACCATGCTGGTGTACCTCGTCTACGAGGGGCTGATGATCTCCAGCCGCGGCCAGACCCTCGGCAAGATGGCGATGAAGATCCGGGTGGCGATGCTCTCCAACGGCTCGATCCCCACGGCCCAGGCGTCCTGGATCCGGGCGGCGGTCTACACGCTCCCGGAGATCGTGCCGTGCTGCGGCTTCATCTTCTGGCTGGTCAACGTCCTGTGGTGTACCTGGGACCAGCCGTACCACCAGTGTCTGCACGACAAGGCGGCGAAGACCGTGGTGGTGTCCACACAGACGGGTGACGCGCCCGCGGCGTGAGGCCCGCGGGCCGGCTCAGCGCGAGTGCTCGCCGATCCGGGCGTCCGGGGCGGCGGCCGGCCCGGTGAGGCCGCCCCAGCGGGCGCGGGCGGGCCCCGCCACGGGGCGGACGCGCTCGGCCGGCGTGGGGACGGCCCGCAGCGGCGTGGCCGCGGCGGGCGCCTCGGCATGTGCCGGACGACGGCGGACCACTCGCGGCACCCCGGGCATCGGGGCCGTCATGGCGACCAGCAGCCCGAGCCCGAGCCCGGCGATGGCGATGACCGCGACCCCCACCCCGGTCTGCGTCTGCGAGAGCAGCAGCATCGCGAGGGTGGAGAGAAAGACGGTGGCCGAACCGTAGACGAGCTGTGCGGCGGTCGGACGAGGCATGGCGGAATCCGTCCTCGGAGGGTCGGCAGAGGGGCTCGGTCAAGGTCGCGCCGGCACACGAGCCTACGGTCGTTACTGCCCGGACGGAACGCCAGGTAAGCGTGACCTAACCCACGGTTCCGAAGCACAGGGGGCGCACGATGCCGCCCCCTCTTCGCGCGCCCGCCGCCGTCATGGCTGCTGGGGGCAGGGGCGCATGCCCGGCGGGCATATACGCCGGACCTCTGCCCGGCGCGGTGGCGCCCGGAGCGGGGCTGCCGCGCGGCGTCCGATACCCGTAACTCGCGGACCGAGAAACGTACTTCGCTGACGTGCCCAAGTCAAGATCTGTCTTTTTCCCCGTACTTCCGGTCGAATGCCGTCGAACAGTGACCGGTTCGAAGGGGAGGACAGCGCCAAGTGAGAGACAACAGAACGGTGTTCAGATCGGCCGCCCTGGCCACGGCGATTGCCGCGATCGGGGCGGCCGCTTTGTCTTCGGGGGTGGCCGCGGCCGACGCGCAGGGACCGTCGCCCGTCGCCAGGCGCCATGACCCGGCCCCCGAGCGGACCGTGGACCACGACCTCAAGGGCCCGTTCAGCGACCGGCAGGCCGCTCAGCGCAAGGAAGCCCTCCAGCAGGTCATCTCCGGCGACGCCAAGGCGACCGTGCGGGGCGGCTCCAAGGTCGTCAAGCTCGGCAAGAGCAAGTACGTCGAGCTCGCCCGGCAGAAGACCGACAAGATCTTCACCATCCTCGTGGACTTCGGCGACAAGGTCGACGACACCACGATGTACGACCCGGACGGCGACGGCCCCAAGCCGCCCGTGAAGAAGTACGGCGGCGACCCCGGCCCGGCGCACAACAAGATAGCCAAGCCGGACCGTGCCACGGACAACAGCACGGCCTGGCAGAAGGACTTCAACCAGAAGCACTTCCAGGACCTCTACTTCTCGCACGACAAGAAGAAGCAGTCGCTGGCCAAGTACTACGAGAAGCAGTCCTCGGGCCGTTACTCGGTCCAGGGCGAGGTCTCCGACTGGGTCAAGGTCGACTGGAACGAGGCCCGTTACGGCTCCAACTACTGCGGCCAGACCAACTGCGCCAGCGCCTGGGACCTGATCCGCGACGGCGTCAACCAGTGGGCCAAGGACCAGAAGGCCAAGGGCCGCACGGACGCGCAGATCAAGGCCGACCTCGCCAAGTACGACCAGTGGGACCGCTACGACCACGACGGCGACGGCAACTTCAACGAGCCCGACGGCTACATCGACCACTTCCAGATCGTGCACGCCGGCGAGGACGAGTCCGCGGGCGGCGGTGTCCAGAAGACCAACGCGATCTGGGCGCACCGCTGGTACGCGTACGGCACCGACGCCGGCAAGACCGGCCCCACCGCCAACAAGGCCGGCGGCACCCAGATCGGCGACACCGGCATCTGGGTCGGCGACTACACCATGCAGCCGGAGAACGGCGGCCTCGGCGTCTTCGCCCACGAGTACGGCCACGACCTGGGCCTGCCGGACGAGTACGACACCAGCGGCACCGGCGAGTCCTCGGTGGACTTCTGGTCGCTGATGTCGGGCGGCTCCTGGCTCGGCACCGGCAAGGACTCCATCGGCGACCTGCCCGGCGACATGAGCGCCTGGGACAAGCTGCAGCTGGGCTGGCTCAACTACGGCAAGGCGAAGGCCGCGAAGAAGTCCACCCACAAGCTGGGCGTCGCCGAGTACAACACCAAGAACAAGCAGGCCGTGGTCGTCGAACTGCCCGCCAAGGCGGTCAAGACCGAGATCGTGCAGCCCGCGGAAGGCTCCCACCAGTGGTGGAGCGGCATGGGCGACGACCTCAAGAACACCCTGACCCGGCCGGTGGACCTCACCGGCAAGTCCAAGGCGTCGCTGGCGCTCAAGGGCTGGTGGGACATCGAGAAGGACTACGACTACCTCTACGCCGAGGTCTCCACCGACGGCGGCAGCAACTGGACGGCCCTCGACGGCACCGCGGGCGGCAAGGCCATCCCGCGTGACGGCAGCGACAAGCCCGCCCTGACCGGCACCGTGGCCGCCTACCAGGACCTCGTCTACCCGCTGGACGCCTACGCGGGCAAGAAGATCGACCTCCGCTTCCGCTACCAGACCGACGGCGGCGCGGCGCAGAAGGGCTTCGCGGCCGACAGCATCGGCGTCACCGCCGACGGCCAGGCGCTGTTCAGCGACAACGCCGAGGGCGGCGACAACGGCTGGACCAGCAAGGGCTTCTCGCGCATCGGCGGGTCCTTCACCAAGGACTACCCGCAGTACTACCTCGCCGAGAACCGTCAGTACGTGTCGTACGACAAGACCCTCAAGGCCGGCCCGTACAACTTCGGCTGGACCACCGCCAAGCCGAACTGGGTGGAGCACTTCCCGTACCAGAACGGCGTGCTGATCTGGCTGTGGGACACCTCGCAGGCGGACAACAACGTCGGCCTGCACCCGGGCCACGGGCAGATCCTGCCGGTCGACGCGCACCCGAAGGCCGAGCGGTGGACCGACGGCAAGCTGATGCGCAACCGCTTCCAGTCCTACGACTCGACCTTCACGCGGGCCCGGACGGACGCGCTGACCCTCCACAAGGACGGCAAGACGGTCAAGATCAAGTCGAAGCCGGGCGTGACCCTCTTCGACGACCGGCACGGCGTCTACTACGACACCGCGAACCCGACCGGCGGTGTGATCGTTCCTGACACTGGCACCCAGATCAAGATCACCAAGGAGGCCCGGGACGGCTCCACGGTGACGCTCCGAGTGGGCAGCGCCGGTAAGTAAAACGTAAAATCGCAGGTCAGAGGCTATTCGGCCGTCGCCCCCTAGCGGGCGGCGGCCGATTAGCGTTTAGATGCGTTCTACAGTTCCTTGTTGACGCGAAGTCTCACGGGGGGAGATATGAGAATGTCCGGCGGCGGTTTCACCAGGCTTCCCGGCGGAAGCGTGGTGGTCGCCCTCTCGCTGCCCAGACCGCCCCACGGGGCGCGGGGCGGCCTGTACGACTGCGGTTGCCGGGTGCGGGTCCTGGTCCACGCCGTGAACCGCCAGCGCGCCCTGACCAGGCTGCGCAACCTCGGGCTGCGGGCCGTCTACCTGCGCGGCAACACCGAGCCGCCCACGCCCGACGAGATCACGGCCGTACTGCACCACCCCGACGGCCTGGTCTGGCGCCAGACCCCGGAGGACGACACCGAGTCCTGGCACCCGATACGCGCGCTGCTGCGCGATCCGGCGTTCCCGGTCGGCGGGCAGGGCCCGGACGGGGACGACGAGCGCCCCGCGTCGGCCGCCTGACGGCCCCCGCGGGCGGCTCAGGCGCCGAGCACCACCGGCTTGCCGGTCAGCTCGGCGCCGGCCGCCCGCAGCTCCTCCAGCGCCCGCTCGGTGGTGTGCGCGGCCACCCCGGCGGTCAGGTCCAGCAGGACACGGGTGCGCAGCCCGGCGCGGACCGCGTCCAGGGCGGTGGCGCGCACGCAGTGGTCGGTGGCGATGCCGACCACGTCGACCTCGCCGACGTGGTGGGCGCGCAGCCAGTCGGCGAGCGGGACGCCGTTCTCGTCCGTGCCCTCGAAGCCGCTGTAGGCGCCGGTGTGGGAGCCCTTGTCGAAGACCGCGTCGATGGCGCCGGAGGCGAGCGCCGGGGCGAAATTGGGGTGGAAGCCGCTGCCCTCCGTGCCGGCCACGCAGTGCACCGGCCAGGAGTGCTCGTAGTCCGGGGTGGCGGAGAAGTGGTCGCCGGGGTCGATGTGGTGGTCGCGGGTGGCGACGACGTGGCGGTAGCAGCCGCCGGCCGCCTGGCCGATCAGATCGGTGATGGCCGCCGCGACATCCGCGCCTCCCGCCACCGCGAGGCTGCCGCCCTCGCAGAAGTCGTTCTGCACGTCGACGACGATCAAAGCCCGGTGCATGGTGCGTGCCTTCCGGCTGGGAATCGGGGGAGGGGCGCGGAGAGCGGTGATGTGACCGAGGGTAGCCACTGGCGGGGGATTGCGGGAGTGGTCCGGAGCCCCGCGGCACGGCGGATGCCGGGCCCGGCGCACCCCGGCCGGGGTCCGGCGCCGCCGCCCGCGCCCGGCGGCCCGGCGGCCCGCCGTCCGGCCGGGCGCCGGGCCGGGGCGCCGGGTCAGACGTACTCGGTCGCCAGGACGGGCTCGCCGCGGGAGAGCTGGGTCGCCGACAGCGGCAGCCGGGCGCGGGCGGCGATGTGCCGGGCGCGGGCGGCGTCCAGCGGCTCGCGGGCCACCACCTCGCCGGCGCTCACCAGCGGCACCGACAGCTGCTGGTCGGCCAGCTCCGCCGGGACCGGGCCGGTGCCGATGACCTCGGCCACGGCCACCCCGTCCTCGTCGAGCCGGCGCGCGGCCCACTTGCGGCCGCCGAGCGAGGTCTTGGCGCCCATCGACTTCTTCGCCACCGGCCGCAGCGGCGTCCCGGGCTCCTCGCTGTCGGCGCGGGCGACGAGCTTGTAGACCATCGAGCAGGTCGGGTGCCCGCTGCCGGTCACCAGCTGGGTGCCGACGCCGTACGCGTCCACCGGCGCGGCGGCCAGCGAGGCGATGGCGTACTCGTCCAGATCGCTGGTGACCACGATCCTGGTCTTGGTGGCGCCCAGCTCGTCCAGCTGCTGGCGCACCCGGTGGGCGATCAGCAGCAGGTCGCCGGAGTCGATCCGGACGGCGCCCAGGCCGGGCCCGGCCACCTCCACGGCGGTGCGCACCGCCTCGGTGACGTCGAAGGTGTCCACGAGCAGGGTGGTGCCGCTGCCGAGGCTGTCGACCTGCGCGGTGAAGGCGTCCCGCTCGGTGTCGTGGAGCAGGGTGAAGGCGTGGGCGCTGGTTCCGACGGTGGGGATGTGGTAGCGGAAGCCGGCCGCCAGGTCGGACGTGGTGTGGAAGCCGCCGACGTAGGCGGCGCGGGACGCGGCCACCGCGGAGAGCTCGTGGGTGCGCCGGGCGCCCATCTCCATCAGCGGGCGGTCGCCGGCCGCCACCGACATCCGGGAGGCGGCCGCCGCCACCGCGGAGTCGTGGTTGAGGATCGAGAGGATCACCGTCTCCAGGAGGACCGCCTCGGCGAAGGTGCCCTCGACCCGCATGATCGGGGAGCCGGGGAAGTAGACCTCGCCCTCCGGGTAGCCCCAGATGTCGCCGCGGAAGCGGAAGTCCGCCAGCCACCGCAGCGTCGGCTCGTCGAGGATGGCGCGCTCGCGCAGGAAGCCGAGGATCGTCTCGTCGAAGCGGAAGTTCTCCACCGCGTCCAGCACCCGGCCGGTGCCGGCCACCACGCCGTAGCGGCGGCCCTCGGGGAGCCGGCGGGTGAAGACCTCGAAGACCGAGCGCCGTTCCGCGGTGCCGGACCGCAACGCGGCCTGCAGCATGGTGAGTTCGTACTGGTCGGTGAAGAGCGCAGTCGACGGCACGGCCACCGGCAGCCCCAGGTCTGCTGTGTTCATGGGGACGATGCTACCCCCATTACTCGTCACTTTGACGATAGTGCTCCGGGGGCGACAAAAGACCGCCCGCGGGCCCCGTGGGCGGCTCGCCGACGCGGCCCGCGCGAGGGGCATTTGTGCGTCGCACGCCCCCGGGTGGCAGCATGGGGCCTGTGAGCGCCCACCCGTCACCCACGATCACGCTCCGGCCGCATCGCTGCACCCTCAGTGTCCCGGTCGAGACCGAGCGCCCCGAGTCGAGCGAGGCCCCCTTCGAGGCCCTCGAACCCGACGTCCCGTGGGTCACGATCGTCCACAACGACCCGGTCAACCTCATGAGCTACGTCTCGTACGTGTTCCAGTCGTACTTCGGCTACTCCAAGGACAAGGCGCACCAGTTGATGCTCGACGTCCATCACAAGGGACGCGCGGTGGTCTCCAGCGGTAGCCGCGAGGAGATGGAACGCGACGTGCAGGCCATGCACGGCTACGGCCTGTGGGCGACCCTCCAGCAGGACCGCCGATGACCGGGCACTTCGAGCCGCAGCCCGGCGGCGGCGCCGCCGTCCCCCTCGACGAGGTCGAGATCTCCATCCTGCGCAGCCTCGCCGTCCAGCTGATGGAGCTGATCGGTCCGGGCGAGGAGACCGGCGGGCGCGAGGGTGACGACCTGCTGGCGTCGGTCTTCAACGACGGTCCCAGCGAGCCGCCCGCCGACCCGGTGCTGGCCCGCCTCTTCCCCGACGCCTACGGCGGGCCCGACCTCGTCCCGGACGACGACGTGCGCGCCGCCGCCGCGGAATTCCGCCGCTACACCGAGAACGACCTGCGGGCCCGCAAGCGCGAGGACGCCCTCGCGCTGATCCGCGCGCTGGACACCCTGGCGCCCGCCGGCGACAGCGCGACGCTCCGCCTCGACGCCCGTGAGTGCCGGCAGTGGCTGGGAGCTCTCAACGACCTCAGGCTGGCCATCGGAACGCGGCTTGAAGTGACCGATGAAGAGGACGGCGGCGAGCTGCTGAGGCTCCCGGACAGCGATCCGCGCAAGCCGATGGTGATGGCGTATCTGTGGCTCGGGGGTCTCCAGGAGACTCTCGTCGAGTCCCTGATGGGCTGAAATCCGGGCGTAGTACCCCCGATGTTTCCGGGGTGTTCGCTCAGCGGAGGCTCAAATCCGGATAACGATCGCATCACCGCCGCCATGTGAATTGCGGCACTTCGAGGGCCTTGTCCTCTTTTTCTCGTGGTTTGATTTGCGCCATCCCTAGGCGATCTCAGAGACGCCGTGATACATGTTCACGACCTGCCGTGAGCGACGCCACCCCTGTCGCCGCGGGAGCGCTGTGCCGGCCGACCGTCGGCGTGCAGGAACTCCATCCGGGGGGATCGGGACCCGATCCGGACAGACCGGGTCGGAATGGAGAAAGGCGCACCACACATGACCTCTGTGCAGGTCGACAAGCAACACGACGGCAGTGAGGCAGCTGAGAAGGCCCCCGAAGAGGGCTATCAGCGGGGTCTGGGAAACCGTCAGATCCAGATGATCGCCATTGGTGGCGCCATCGGTACCGGTCTCTTTCTCGGAGCCGGCAAGGCGATCTCGATGGCCGGGCCGAGCATCATCCTCGCCTACGCCATCGTCGGTCTCGTCATCTTCTTCATCATGCGGGCCCTGGGCGAGCTGCTCATGTACCGGCCCGTCTCGGGATCTTTCTCGGAGTACGGCCGCGAATTCCTCGGCCCCTTCATCGGCTTCGTGACCGGCTGGACGTACTGGCTGTTCTGGGTCGTCACCGGCATCACCGAAGTGACCGCCGCGGCCACGTATGTGCAGTACTGGAACAAGGGCATACCCCAATGGGCGGCGGCGCTGGTCTTCACCGTCGCGCTCTTCGGTATCAACCTGATCTCCGTGAAGATCTTCGGTGAGCTGGAATTCTGGTTCTCGATGGTCAAGGTCACCGCGATCATCGGCATGATCCTGATCGGCCTCGGCGTGATCACGCTCGGCTTCTCCGACGCCGGCGACACCGCCTCCTTCGCCAACCTGTGGTCCCACGGCGGCTTCTTCCCCAAGGGCATCGGCGGCACGCTGATGACGCTGCAGATCGTGATGTTCGCCTTCCTCGCCGTCGAACTCGTCGGCGTCACCGCGGGCGAGGCGACCAACCCGAAGAAGGTCCTGCCCAAGGCGATCAACACCGTGCCGTGGCGGATCGGCCTCTTCTACATCGGTGCGCTGATCATCATCCTGTCCGTCGTCAGCTGGACGGTCTTCAAGCCGGGCGTCAGCCCCTTCGTCGCCGCCTTCCAGCAGATCGGCCTGCCCGCCGGCGCCGGCATCGTCAACTTCGTCGTGCTGACCGCCGCGCTCTCCTCGGCCAACTCCGGCATGTACTCCACCGGCCGGATGCTGCGCGACCTCGCGCTCAACGGTCAGGGCCCGAAGTTCTTCACCAGGCTCAGCAAGAACGGCCTGCCCACCTGGGGCACCGGCGTCTCGGTCGCGATGATGCTCTTCGGCGTCTACATCAACTACCAGTGGCCCGGCGAGGCGTTCAACTACGTCGTCTCCTTCGCCACCATCTCCGGTATGTGGGCGTGGATCGTCATCCTGGCCTCGCAGCTGCGCTACCGCGCCAAGGCGAACCGCGGCGAGCTGCCGCAGTCCGAGTTCAAGGCTCCCGGCAGCCCCTACACCTCGGTCTTCGCGCTGGCGTTCATCGCCATGGTGATCGTGATGATGGGCGTCGACCCCGACGCGCGGATCTCGCTCTACGCGGCTCCCGTGTGGGCGCTCATCCTGGGCGTCGGCTACCTCTGCATCAAGCGGCGGGACGCGGCGAACGGCCTGACGGCCGGTACGGCGCAGGACGCTCCCGCCAAGAGCACCGAGGGCTGACCGGCACCTCTCGGGCGGAACCGGGGCGAAACCCCCGTCCGTCCAGCATGCGGGCCCGTACGTACCACGCTTCGGTACGTACGGGCCCGCTGTCTATTCTTGGCGCCATGCTGACCCTCACCAAGGCGCTCTTCGACCAGATCGTCGAGCACGCCCGCCAGGACCACCCCGACGAGGCCTGCGGCGTGATCGCGGGCCCGGCGGGCAGTGGCCGCCCCGAGCGGTTCATCCCGATGCTGAACGCCGCCCGGTCGCCCACGTTCTACGAATTCGACTCCGCCGACCTGCTCAGGCTCTACCGCGAGATGGACGACCGGGACGAGGAACCCGTGATCATCTACCACTCGCACACCGCCACCGAGGCCTACCCCTCGCGCACCGACCTCTCCTACGCCAACGAGCCGGGCGCCCACTATGTCCTGGTATCGACCGCCGACGCCGATGACGCCGGGCCCTTCCAGTTCCGCTCCTACCGGATCGTCGACGGCGAGGTCACCGAGGAAGAGGTCGAGGTCGTGGCGGCCTACTCCTGAGTCCGTCCCACCTGGTGTACGCCAATCGTCCGCATCATGGGACACGGTTCCAATACCCGGACCGGGAATCGATACGATGACCGCATGGTTGACCACGTCGTGAGCGAGAAGCAGAAGGAGCCGGGCAAGCTGCTGCTCGCTCCGCTCGCCACGCGTCGCTCCGCATCGGCACTGCTCGGCGCGTTCGGCTGCGGAGCCGCCCGGCTGCACGTCGATCTGTGCCGCCTGTCCAGCGCCATCTGTCCGCGCTGCGCCGCCGCCTGACCCGGCCCGTACGGGCGCGCGGCACGCGCCCCGCACCGCCCGCACCTCCCGGCGTCACCCGACGCCCTCCCGGCACGCCGTAGCGCCGTGCACCCGGGACGCACCGCCCCCGCCACCGCACTCCGACAGGAGCACTCTCATGGCCATCGAGGTCCGAATCCCCACCATCCTGCGCACCTACACCGACGGCCAGAAGGCCGTCGAGGGCAGCGGAGACACCCTCGCCGACCTCTTCACCGACCTGGAGAGCCGGCACGCCGGCATCCGCGAGCGCCTTGTCGACGGCGAGCAGCTGCGCCGCTTCGTGAACGTCTACCTCAACGACGAGGACGTCCGCTTCCTGGAAGGCATCTCCACCAAGCTCGCCGACGGCGACAGCGTGACGATCCTCCCGGCGGTGGCGGGTGGATCTGCCGCGGCGAAGCCGCGTCCGGCCGGGGTGGCGGTCGGGCGACGGGCTGGGCTGGTCTGACGTGCGGTACGACTCCCCGCTGGCGGCGGTCGGGAACACCCCTCTCGTCCGCCTCCCGCGCCTGTCCCCCTCCGAGGACGTCCGCATCTGGGCGAAGCTGGAGGACCGCAACCCCACGGGCTCGGTCAAGGACCGCCCCGCGCTGCACATGATCGAACAGGCCGAGAAGGACGGCCGGCTCACCCCCGGCTGCACCATCCTGGAGCCGACCAGCGGAAACACCGGCATCTCGCTCGCCATGGCGGCCAAGCTCAAGGGCTACCGCATCGTGTGCGTCATGCCGGAGAACACCTCCTCCGAGCGGCGCGAGCTGCTCGCCATGTGGGGCGCCGAGATCATCTCCTCGCCCGCCGCGGGCGGCTCCAACACCGCCGTCCGGGTGGCCAAGGAGCTGTCCGCCGAGCACCCCGACTGGGTGATGCTCTACCAGTACGGCAACCCCGACAACGCCGGTGCGCACTACGCCACCACCGGCCCCGAGATCCTCGCCGACCTGCCCTCCGTGACCCACTTCGTGGCCGGTCTGGGCACCACCGGCACGCTCATGGGCGTCGGGCGCTACCTGCGCGAGAAGGTGCCCGGCGTGCAGATCGTCGCCGCCGAGCCGCGCTACGACGACGTCGTCTACGGCCTGCGCAACCTCGACGAGGGCTTCATCCCCGAGCTCTACGACGAGTCCGTGCTCACCACGCGGTTCTCGGTGGGCTCACACGACGCGGTGCGCCGCACCCGTGAACTCCTCGCCGAGGAGGGCATCTTCGCGGGCATCTCCACCGGCGCGGCGCTGCACGCCGCGATCGGCGTCGGCCAGAAGGCCGTCAAGGCGGGCCGCGGCGCCGACATCGTCTTCGTCGTCGCCGACGGAGGCTGGAAGTACCTCTCCACCGGCGTGTACACCGCCGAGACCACGGAAGCGGCGATCGAAACGCTGCACGGCCAGCTCTGGGCGTAGGACTCCGCCCGGCGGCGGGGCGTCGTTCATCCGGGGGTGCACCGGCGGGGGCCGGGGCACCCCCGCGGCGTCTTCTCCGCGCCGCCGGCCGGCCCCCGCGGCGAGGGGCCGGGGCACAGCCGGCGACGCATCCGGCGGTACCGCCACCGCGAGCGCTCACGGGCGTACGGGCGCACGGGCGTACGGGGCGACAGCCCAGACTGGTGATTCCGCCCACAGCTCGCCCCGCCGGAGGAGTCACAGCCCCCTTTGCGCCTTACGCTCGGGGGCACCGCACCGACCGCCAAGGACCCGGCACCACCCGGCAAGGCCCCGCCGGGAAGCCCCGCATGGAGCCTTCCCCGCGCTCTCCACTGCGTCCGAGCAGGGGGGAGGCCCCCGTCCGCCGCCCCCGCCCACGGAGGTTCACGCCCGCTATGAAGCTCACCGTCGTCGGATGCTCGGGGTCGTTCCCTTCGATGGAATCGGCCTGTTCGAGCTACCTCCTGGAGGCCGACGGCTTCAGGCTGCTCCTCGACATGGGCAACGGCGCCCTGGGCGAGCTGCAGCGCCACATCGGCCTCTACGACCTGGACGCCGTACTCCTGTCGCACCTGCACGCCGACCACTGCATCGACCTGTGCGGCTACTTCGTGGTGCGCTACTACCGCCCGGACGGCGGACGGTGCGCCCCGATGCCGGTCCACGGGCCGGCCGGCACCGAGCGCAGGCTGACCGTCGCGCACGCCGACCTGCCCTACGACGGTGCCATGAGCGAGGTCTTCGACTTCCGCACCCTGACGCCGGGCACCTTCACCATCGGGCCGTTCACGATCCGCACCGAGCGGGTCAGCCACCCCGTGGAGTCCTTCGCCTTCCGCATCGAACACGGCGGCAGGTCCCTGACGTACTCCGGCGACACCGGTCCCTGCGACGCGCTGGAGCGCCTCGCCGCGGGCAGCGACTTCTTCCTGTGCGAGGCGTCCTTCACCTACGGCAAGGAAGACATCCCCGACCTGCACCTCAACGGCCGGGAGGCCGGCGAGGTCGCCACGAAGGCCGGCGTGGGGCGGCTGGTGCTGACCCACATCCCGCCGTGGACCGACCCGGCCATCAGCGTCCGCGACGCCCAGAAGGTCTACGACGGACCGGTCGAGGTCGCCGAGGCGGGCGCGGTCTACGAGGTCTGAGCCGGGGCGCGCGGCGCGCGGCGACCGCACGCGGCGGACGACGGCGAAGGGCCCCGGAACCGAGTGGTTCCGGGGCCCTCGTGCCGCGCGGGGCCTGCGGGGCTCACGCCTTCGTCAGGTCCTCGACCTCCTCCTCGGGCTCCCGGCCCGGGGTGGTGAGGTTGAACTTGGTGATCGCGAAGCGGAACAGCAGGTAGTAGACGGCGGCGAAGACCAGGCCGATCGGAATGATCATCCAGGGCTTGGTGGCCAGGTTCCAGTTCAGCGCGTAGTCGATGAAGCCGGCGGAGAAGGTGAACCCGTCGTGCACGCCGAGCGCCCAGGTCAGGGCCATGGAGACGGCGGTCAGCACGGCGTGGATGCCGTAGAGCACCGGGGCGATGAACATGAACGAGAACTCGATCGGCTCGGTGATGCCGCAGACGAACGAGGTCAGCGCGAGCGAGATCATCATGCCCAGGACGGCCTTGCGGCGCTCGGGGCGGGCGCAGTGCGCGATGGCGAGGGCGGCGGCCGGCAGGCCGAACATCATGATCGGGAAGAAGCCGGACATGAACTGCCCGGCGGTGGGGTCGCCGGCGAAGAAGCGGCCGATGTCGCCGTGCGCGACCTTGCCGGCGGCGTCGGTGAAGTCACCGAGCTGGAACCACGAGACGGTGTTGACGAACTGGTGCATGCCGATCGGCAGCAGCGCGCGGTTGATCAGACCGAACAGGCCGGCCCCGCCCGCGCCCAGGCCCGTCATCCACTCGCCGAAGCTGGAGATGGCGCTGCCGATGGGCTCCCAGATCAGCAGGAAGAGCACGCCGACGGCGGTGCCCACGAACGCCATGATGATCGGGACGAGCCGGCGGCCGTTGAAGAAGCCCAGCCAGTCCACCAGCTTCTTGCGGTGGTAGCGCTGCCACAGGACCGCGGCGAGCAGGCCCATGATGATGCCGCCGAGGACGCCGGGGTTGTTGAGGACCGGCTCGACCCACTTGCCCTTCTCGATATGGCCTTCCGTGACCGGGAACGCCTTGAGGACATTGCTGTAGACCAGGAAGCCGACCAGCGCGGCGAGCGCCGTGGAGCCATCGGCCTTCTTCGCGAAGCCGATGGCCACGCCTATGCAGAACAGCATCGGGAGGTTGTCGAAGACCGCGCCGCCGGCCGCCGCGAAGACCTTGCTGACGGCGATCCAGCCGAGGCCCTTCTCGCCGAAGACGTCCGGCTGGCCGAGGCGGTTGAGGATGCCCGCGGCGGGCAGGACGGCGATCGGCAGCTGGAGGCTGCGGCCGATCTTCTGCAGGCCCTGGAACAGGCCGGATCCCCGCTTCTTCGCGGGAGCCGCCTTGGTGGCGGTGGCCGTACTCATCGGATTCCTCCTGGTGAGGCGGGCACTCGAAGGGGGGACGGCCCGCACTTGGTCTACACCTTGGTCTACACCACTAGTGGTTTAGACCATTCTTAGCACGTAGACCCGACATAAAGGAATCCATTCTTCCAAGTGGTGTGGACCACACGACAACCGGCCCCCGGGGAGGAGATCCCGGGGGCCGGCGGAGGGGGTGCGGGGGCGGCGCGGGGGGCCTTGCCGCCCCGCTACTTCACGTTCTCCCGCTCCATCGCGTCGCCCACCTCGTCCGGCTCGCGGCCGGGCGTCGGCAGGCGGAACTTCGTGATCACGAAACGGAAGAGGGTGTAGTAGACCACCGCGAAGCACAGCCCGATGGGGATGATCAGCCAGGGCTTGGTGGCCAGGCCCCAGTTGATGACGTAGTCGATCAGGCCCGCCGAGAAGCTGAAGCTGTCGTGCACCCCCAGCGCCCAGCTCACCCCCATCGACACCCCCGTCAGCACGGCATGGATCACGTACAGCGCGGGCGCCACGAACAGGAACGAGTACTCGATCGGCTCGGTCACCCCCGTCACGAACGACGTCAGGCCGACCGACAGCATCATCCCCGCGATCTCCTTGCGGCGATGCGGCTTGGCGCAGTGGGCGATCGCCAGCGCCGCGGCCGGCAGCGCGAACATCATGATCGGGAAGAACCCGGTGGTGAACTGCCCCGCATGCGGGTCGCCCGCCAGGAACCGGTTGATGTCACCGTGCACGACCGTGCCGTCCGGCTTGGTGAAGCTGCCGAACTGGAACCAGACGAACGTGTTCAGGAACTGGTGCAGGCCGATCACCAGCAGCGCGCGGTTGGCGACGCCGAAGATCCCCGCGCCCCACGCCCCCAGCCCCGACAACCACTCGCTGAAGCTCGTCAGCGCGTCACCGACCGGCTGCCAGACGAACAGGCACAGCACCGCGAACACCAGGCCCACGAAGGCCATGATGATCGGCACCAGCCGGCGGCCGTTGAAGAAGCCCAGCCAGTCCACCAGCTTCACCCGGTGGAAGCGCTGCCAGAGCCAGGCGGACAGGAACCCCATGACGATCCCGCCGAACACCCCCGGGTTCTGGAAGGACGCCTGGGTCACCGTCAGCGTCCTGTCCACGCACACCCCGCTCCACAGGCCCGCCTGGGTGTACGACTGGCCCGCCGCGCAGCCCGCCGGGAACGCGTGCATGACCGAGAAGTAGACGAGGAAGCCGGTCACCGCGGCCAGCGCCGTCGACCCGTCCGCCTTCTTGGCCATCCCGATCGCCACACCGATGCAGAACAGCAGCGGCAGCCCGAGCCCCGAATCCAGCAGCGCACCGCCCGCGGCCGCGAAGACCTTGCCGACGGCGTCCCACCCCAGCCCGTCCGCGCCGAACACATCCGGCTGGCCGAGGCGGTTGAGAATCCCCGCAGCGGGCAGGACGGCAATCGGCAGCTGCAGACTGCGCCCCATCTTCTGCAGAGTCTGGAAGAGATGTGCCCCCCAGTTCCGCCACGGTGCCGCCGGCGCTGCGTCCGAACTCATCCGTGTCCTCCCGGCAGTCGGCCCGTCGGCAACCGGCCTCGCGCTTGCCGCATACTGGTGGTGTAGACCACTCGTGGTGCACGTCGTCCCGGTGTGCACTCCGGTGATCGCCATCCTTCGTCAGACGGCGGACAAACGCCCACGTAGTTGGGCTGAACGTGCGTTACGGTGTGAAAACCGCACGGCGGAACCGCCGGCGGCCGAGACAAGCAGGAGTGGACATGGCCAGCAAGGCTGAGAAGATCGTCGCCGGGCTCGGCGGACTCGACAACATCGAGGAGGTCGAGGGCTGCATCACCCGCCTCCGCACCGAGGTCGTCGACTCCTCCCTCGTCGACGAGGCCGCCCTCAAGGCCGCCGGCGCCCACGGCGTCGTCAAGATGGGCACCGCGATCCAGGTCGTCATCGGCACCGACGCGGACCCCATCGCCGCCGAGATCGAAGACATGATGTGAGCTGACGAGCCGGCCGCCAGGCCGCCGCTCCCGAAGGCCCCGCCCCGGACGTCCACCGCCCCGGAGTGGGGCCCTCGCCGTTCCCGATAGGGTCTGTGCCATGTCTCGCATCGACGGCCGCACCCCCGAACAACTCCGCCCGGTCACCATCGAACGCGGCTGGAGCAAGCACGCCGAAGGCTCCGTCCTCATCTCCTTCGGCGACACCAAAGTCTTCTGCACCGCCTCCGTCACCGAAGGCGTCCCGCGCTGGCGCAAGGGCACCGGCGAGGGCTGGGTCACCGCCGAGTACTCGATGCTGCCCCGCTCCACCAACACCCGCGGCGACCGCGAATCCGTCCGCGGCAAGATCGGCGGCCGCACCCACGAGATCAGCCGCCTCATCGGCCGCTCCCTGCGCGCCGTCATCGACTACAAGGCCCTCGGCGAGAACACCATCGTCCTGGACTGCGACGTCCTCCAGGCCGACGGCGGCACCCGCACCGCCGCCATCACCGGCGCCTATGTCGCCCTCGCCGACGCCGTCGCATGGGCCCAGGGCAAGAAGCTCATCAAGCACGGCCGCAAGCCGCTGACCGGCACCGTCTCCGCCGTCAGCGTCGGCATCGTCGGCGGCACCCCCCTCCTCGACCTCTGCTACGAGGAGGACGTCCGCGCCGAGACCGACATGAACGTCGTCTGCACCGGCGACGGCCGCTTCGTCGAGGTCCAGGGCACCGCCGAGGCCGAGCCCTTCGCCCGCGAGGAACTCAACGCCCTCCTCGACCTCGCCGTCGCCGGCTGCGCCGACCTCACCGAGGCCCAGCGCGCGGCACTGGCCCGCACCCTCTGAGACACCCGCCGCCGCACGTCCGCGCCACAGGGGGAGGAGCCCGAAACCTCCCCCTGTGACCTCCTGTGACCCTTTTCTCAATAGGGCCCGCGCCCCTGGAAAAGCCCCCGCGGGCGGCGCATGGTGGCCCCATGCCCACAACTGCCGTGACCGCGCCCCGCGTCCGCGCCCGCACCGGCGGGCCCCAGGACGACTCCCGGCTCCTGGAACACCTCCTCGGCTGGACCCTCGTCGTCGTCCTCGCCATGCTGCTCACCCAGACCGGCCTGATCTGAGCGGCGGGGGCGGGCACCGTTTCGTGTGGCCGCGGGGGCGGACTCTCCTTCGCGTGACCGGCGGGGGCGGGCTCTGCCTCGCCTGGCCGGGGCGGCGGGCTCTGCTCCGTCTGACAGGCGGGAGCGGTTCCGCTTCCGGGCCCCGAGCCTCGCCGTCCCCGGATGTCCGATCCTCGACCCCGCACCGGCGGCCGGGCAACCAAACCACCCGGGCCCGCGTTTCTTCCTTTGCCCGAGCATGACCCGAAGGAAGGAACCGCACCATGGCCCCGCGCCCGCACCGCCGCCCCGCCGTCACCGCGCTCGCCGCGTTAACCGCCGCCACCCTGGCGATACCGCTGCTCTCCGCCTGCGGAGCGGTCAACAAGGCCATGGACTGCGCCCACGCCGCCACCTCCGCCGTCAACGCCGTCGACAAGCTCCAGCAGGCCGCGGACAACGCCCTCACCGACCCGCAGAAGACCGAACAGGCCCTCGACAACATCGACAGCAACCTGAAGAAGCTCAGCAAGGACGCGGACGACCCCGCCCTGGCCAAGGCCGTCGACAAGACCAACGACGGCATCAAGGCCGCCCGTCAGGCCCTCGACCACAACAAGGCCCCCGACATCCAGCCCATCGTCGACGGGACCAGCGAGATGACCAAGATCTGCACACCGGGATAATCACGTCCCATGCAGCCTCACACCGGTGGACGCCCCGAAAGCCCCCGTCGCCTCATCCTCGCCACCCGCAACGCCGGCAAGGTCACCGAACTCCGGGCCATCCTGGAAGCCGCCGACCTCGACGTCGACCTCGTCGGCGCCGACGCCTACCCCGACGTCCCCGACGTCAGGGAAACCGGCGTGACCTTCGCCGAGAACGCCCTCCTCAAGGCCCACGCCCTCGCCCGAGCCACCGGCCACCCGGCCGTCGCCGACGACTCCGGCCTCTGCGTCGACGTCCTCGGCGGCGCGCCCGGCATCTTCTCCGCCCGCTGGGCCGGCCGGCACGGCGACGATCAGGCCAACCTCGACCTGCTCCTCGCCCAGCTCTCCGACATCGCCGACGAACACCGCGCCGCCCACTTCGCCTGCGCCGCGGCCCTCGCCCTCCCCGACGGCACCGAGCGCGTCGTCGAGGGCCGCCTCGAAGGCACCCTCCGCCACACCCCCGCCGG
Source organism: Streptomyces angustmyceticus (assembly GCF_019933235.1). NCBI lineage: Bacteria > Bacillati > Actinomycetota > Actinomycetes > Kitasatosporales > Streptomycetaceae > Streptomyces > Streptomyces angustmyceticus. The sequence goes on from NZ_CP082945.1 coordinate 5,144,619, forward strand.
CACCGGCGGCTTCGGCTACGACCCCGTCCTCCAGCCCCTCGGCGACACCCGCACCTGCGCCGAACTGACCCCCGCCGAGAAGAACGCCATCAGCCACCGCGGCCACGCCTTCCGGGCGCTGGCACCGGTGGTGCGGGAGTTGTTGGGCTGAGGCGGCCCGGATACGAATGGCGAAGGCCCGGCCCCGCGCTTCGGCGGGGCCGGGCCTTCGAATCCAAGGTGTGCGGCCGGAGGGATTCGAACCCTCACGGGTGTTACCCCACTGGCACCTAAAGCCAGCATGACTGCCAATTCCATCACGGCCGCTTGCCACGGCCATAGTACTTGTTGGCCGGCGCAGCGGGAGGGCTACCGCCGGCGCCGACCGCCCCGGCACCAAGTGTCGGTGACGGCATGACAGTTGGGGCAGAGAAAGCGCAGATTCTCCTGACGGTCGTCATGCCAGTCGCCGTTGATGTGGTCGATCTCCAGAGTCATGGGGTTCCCACGCCACTCGGGGCCCGTGCCGCATTCGGTGCAGCGCTCGGGCACGCCGATCTGCCGCAGGGCGCGTCTCAGCATCACGCTTCTTGTCCGACGCTCACCACCGTGCTTGACGAGTATCTGCTCTGGTCCCTTGACCGGCGTGGTCCCCGGTTTCCCGCGCATATGTGCCTGTCCCAGGAAGTGGCTCGTGTCGATGCCGTGGGCGGATGCCCACCGACGGAACAGCGCGCGACCGCGAGAGGTGTTGGGCCTCGCCAGAAACCGCAGGGCAGCGGCGATGGAAGAAGAGGCGCTGACGGCTTCTTGGAGGTCGCCTCTGCCGGGGGGAGCATGAGTGGCGCGCCGCGCGACGGGCTGGAAGTGCGACACGTCGATTCCGAAGTGCTCGAAGCGCCTGAACAGATGCCGCCGCAGTTGGTGATAGGAGTGGCTGCCGCAGAACGCGATGACTTCGTCGATGTTCGTGCAACGCCGTGCGGCTTCGGTCAACAGCTCCCGGGTGTAGCGGATGCTGCCGCTCATCGCGGTGCTCCTGAGTCGGGCGTGCGGACGCCCTTGTTGCGCCCCCGGTAGGTGTCCGTGGCCGAGTGGCAATTGGGGCACAGAAACCGCAGATTCTTCCGGCAGTTGTTACGCCAGTTTCCGTCGATGTGATCGACCTCCAGCGGCAGTGGGCGATCGCGCCAGACCGGCCCGGTGCGGCAGAGGGCGCAACGCTCGTCCGTCCCGAGCGCGAGCATGGCGGCTTTGAGCCGGTTGCTCGGCGTTCGTCGACCGGCGTTTTCCGCGTGTACGAGCAGTTCCTCGGGGCTGCACCGCCGACGGGCCCTGGTTTTCCTCCGGCCGACCGGAGAAAAGTGCGACGTGTCGATCCCCAGGTTCCGGATGCGCCGGCTGATGTGGGTGTGCTGGCCGCCTACGGGGTCGAGACCGAGTCGCCGTAAGACCTCGCACATGTTCGTCGACAGTGCCACCGCCTCCTCGAGGCGCTCCTTGGTCCAGCGTGTCCCTTCGCGCTCGAAGTGCGAGGTGTCCACGCCCAATGACCTCATCCGGTCGTGGAGGTACCGCCGCGACGCCCCTTTCGGATGCACCCCGAGTTTCCGTAACGCCTCCGACAGCGTGCGCGACGAGGCGGCCGCTTCCTCCAACCGCTCCCGGGTGTACGGACTGACCGGCATGGCTCCCCCTCGTCCCGTGCGCCGGGCCCACCCCCGCGCACCCCCTCGAACACATCAACGATCGAACGTGGAGCCGGTTACGGCCGTAAGGGCGAGCGGGAGCGGAAAAGGCCGCGGGCCTCGGGGAGGGGGAGTCCCGAGGCCCGCGGAGGGGGTGTGGTGGGGGGTCAGAAGCGGGGGTCGGGGGTTTGGGACTCGATGAGTTCGACGGCTTCTTCCTTGGTGGCGACGGAGGGCGGGGAGCCCTCCAGGGGCTGCTGGGCGGTTTCCTTCATGCAGGCCACGGCGATGACGCCGACGAGGGCGGCGCCCATCGTGTAGTAGGCGGGGACCATGACGTTCTGGTGGAAGCCGTCCATGAGGGCGGTGATGACCAGGGGGGTGGTGCCGCCGAAGAGGGAGACGGCCAGGTTGTAGCCGATGGAGAGGGAGCCGTAGCGGACGTTGGTGGGGAAGAGGGCGGGGAGGGCGGCGGACATGGTGCCCAGCAGGCAGACCAGGGAGAGGCCGAGGAGGGCCATGCCGGCGATGACCGCGCCCAGGCTGCCCTGGTTGACCAGGAGGAAGGCCGGGATGGCGGTGACGAAGAAGCCGAGCATGCCGGCCATCAGGAGCGGCTTGCGGCCGTAGCGGTCGTTCAGCTTGCCGACGGTGCTGAGGACGCACATCAGGGCGATCATGGTGCCCAGGAGGATCAGCAGGCCGTGGGTCTCCTCGTAGTGGAGGGTGTCCGTCAGGTAGGTCGGCATGTACGACAGCAGCATGTAGTCGGCGATGTTGTAGGCGCCGACCAGGGCGATGCAGAGGATGAGGGTGGGCCACTGCTGGGCGAAGATCTCGCCGATCTTCTTCTTCGGGGCGTTCTCGGAGAGGTGGGAGAACTCGGCCTCGGCCTCGACGACGGAGCCGGTGGCGCTGTGCGTCTGGGCGGCCTCGAACTTCTGGAAGGCGGGGGTCTCGTCGAGCTTGACCCGCAGGTAGAGGCCCACCAGGCCGAGCGGGCCGGCGATCAGGAACGGCAGGCGCCAGCCCCAGCTGTTCATCGCGGCGTCGCCGACGGTGGTGTTGAGCAGCAGCACGATGCCGGCGGCGCCGGTGTAGCCGATGAGGGTGCCCATCTCCAGGAAGCTGCCGTAGAAACCGCGCTTCTTGTCGGGGGCGTACTCGGCGATGAAGGTGGAGGCGCCGCCGTACTCGCCGCCGGTGGAGAAGCCCTGGACCAGGCGGAAGAGGATGAGCAGGGCCGGGGACCAGAAGCCGATGGCGGCGTAGGAGGGGATCAGGCCGATGCAGAAGGTGCCCAGCGCCATCATGATCATGGTGAGGGCGAGGACCTTCTTGCGGCCGATCCGGTCGCCGAGGGGGCCGAAGTAGGCGCCGCCGAGGGGGCGTACGAGGAAGGCCACGGCGAAGGTCGCGAAGGACGACAGCAGGCTGGTGGTGTCGCTGCCGCCGGGGAAGAAGACCTTGCCGATGGTGACCGCGAGGTAACTGTAGATCCCGAAGTCGAACCATTCCATGGCGTTGCCGAGTGCCGCGGCCTTGACGGCCCGCTTGACGACGCGTTCGTCGGTCACGGTGATGTCGGTGCGCCGCAGTTTGGGGTTCTTGCGCCGGGCGACGGCACGGAAGAGCACCCGGTGGCGCTTGAGCGCTTCCCGGTCCTGGTCGGGAGTGGGTTCTGCTTCGGTGCTGCCGGTCGGCACGAGGCGGTCCTCTCGGTCTGAACAGCGCATGGTGCGCGATGGGGAGATACGACTGGTGCGCCTGCGCAGTGGAGCGAGGATCCAAACCACTCTGGGGCGAGGAATCGGGATACGTCACATGCGGCTGGGCCGTCCGGCCCACCGGGGCGGGTTTCGGCGGGGTCGGGGCGGGGCCGGCGCCAGGGGTGTGACGGGGCTTGTTACAGGACTGGTACACAGCCGAGCGTTCACCGCAGCGTTCGGGCAATCACCCTGTGTCGGGGGTCCGGGAGAGTGGGGCCCCGGGCGCGGCATTCATGGGTGCTGGGCGGGGGTACGGGGCGTGGTCCCCGGAAGGAGATCGTGATGACCGACCGCGAAAGGTCCCGCTGGGTCCGGGGGCGTACCGCGCTGGCGGCCTTTGTCGTGGTGACGGCGCTGGCGGCGGGCGGGGTGTGGTTCGGCCAGGCGTCGGACCGTGCCTCGGCGGTGGACGCCGCGCCGAAGACGTCGGCGGTGCAGGACGTGAAGGAGGACGCCAAGGAGCCGGGAGGGCTGCCGGGCGTCCGGGACTGCGGGATCGGCAAGCGGGCGGTCAAGCCGCATGTGATCAGATTGACCTGCGCGGATGCGGGGATGGTGGCGACCGCGATCCAGTGGAAGGAATACGGGCCGCGCGAGGCGTACGGGGCGGGTGTGGTGCAGGTGGAGAAGACCGCCGCGGGGGCGGGCGGGGACGCGGGTTTCCCGGCGACCTTCCGGCTCTACGGGCCGAAGCCGGTGGACGGCACGCTGCTGTTCACCGGTCTCGAGGTGAGGTACGAGGGGTCGACGCCGCTCGGTGACACGACGGAGATGTACAACCTCGCGTGATGGGCATTCGAGGCCGGATCGCCCTGGCCATTTCCTGTATGACGGCGCTGGCCGTGGTGGTGCTGGGCTTCGCGGTGCACCACATAGCGGATGCGGAGCGCGAGCGGTCGGCTCGGGCGTATCAGGACGACCGGCTGAGTTCGGCGCTGCAGATCTACGAGCGGGACGGCACGCTCGCGCTGGGCGCGCAGTTGGACGACGCGACGCTGCCGTCGCCGTTGCGCGACGCGGTGTTCAAGAACCGGTCGGGGACGTATGTCAGCGGTGGTGAGGACCCGCGGGTGTGGGCGGCGACGGGGGTCGGCAACGACGCGGACAGCGCCCCGACGCGGTCGTTGTCGGTGTCGGCGCCGTATCCGGACGACGATCCGGCGGGGCGGGCGCTGAGCCGGGCGCTGCTGGTCGCGGGGTGCGGCACGGTCGTGCTGATGGCGGTGGTGTCGTGGTTCGTGGCGCAGCGGCTGTCGCGGCGGCTGCGGCTGAGTGCGGCGGCGGCGCGGCGGATCGCGGCGGGGGAGGCGCCGGACGCGGACGCGCTGGCGAGCAACGGCCGCGACGAGGTGGCCGAGTTGGGCCGCAGTGTGCACCACATGGCGATGTCGCTGGCGGCCCAGGCGCAGGCGGAGCGGGAGTTCACCGCGGATGTGGCGCACGAGCTGCGGACGCCGGTGGCCGGGCTGGTGGCGGCCGCGGAGCTGCTGCCGCAGCCGCGGGCGGTGGAGCTGGTGCGCGACCGGGCGCAGGCGATGCGGCGGCTGGTGGAGGACCTGTTGGAGGTCTCGCGGCTGGACGCGGGGGTGGAGCGGGCGGATCTGGACGCCTGTGAGCTGCCGTCGCTGGTGCGCGGGATCGTGAAGCGGGCGGCGCGCCAGCGCGGGGTGGACGAGGTGTCGGTGACCGTGGAGGGGGAGCCGCGGATCGTGGAGACGGACCGGCGGCGGGTGGAGCGGGTGCTGGTGAACCTGCTGGCGAACGCGGCCAAGCACGGCCGGCCGCCGATCGAGGTGGTGGTCGCGGGCTCGCGGATCGTGGTGCGCGATCACGGTCCGGGCTATCCGGCGGAGCTGTGCGCGGAGGGGCCGCGGCGGTTCCGTACGGCGGCACCGGAGCGGGGGACCGGGCACGGCCTGGGGCTGACGATCGCGGCCGGCCAGGCGGATGTGCTGGGCGCCCGGCTGGACTTCGGCACCGCCGCGGAGGGCGGCGCCGAAGCCGTGCTGGAGTTGCCGGACCATACGACGGCGGTTCCGGAGACCTCGGCTACAGCCCCAGGTCCTTGATGATCTTGGCGACGTGGCCGGTGGCCTTGACGTTGTAGAGGGCGCGTTCGACCTTGCCCTCCTCGTCGACGATGACGGTGGAGCGGATGACGCCGGTGACGGTCTTGCCGTAGAGCTTCTTCTCGCCGAAGGCGCCGTACGCCTCCAGGACCGTCTTGTCGGGGTCGCCGAGGAGGGTGACCTTGAGTTCTTCCTTCTCGCGGAACGTGGCGAGCTTCTCCGGCTTGTCGGGGGAGATGCCGATGACGTCGTAGCCGTGTCCGGCGAGGAAGTCGAGGTTGTCGGTGAAGTCGCACGCCTGCTTGGTGCAGCCGGGGGTCAGGGCGGCCGGGTAGAAGTAGACGATGACCTTGCGGCCCTGGTGGTCGGCGAGCGAGACCTGCTTGCCGTCCGCGTCGGGCAGGGTGAAGGCGGGGGCGGTGTCGCCGGGCTGCAGTCGCTCGCTCATGGCTCTCCTTGGTGTGGGTCCGTACGCCCCCGACATTAGCCAGCCGGCGCGGGGAACGGTGCCGGGGGCGCCTCGGCGGGCGAAACGGGGGTGCTGTGGGGCGCAGGGGGGCGTGAGCTGACAGACTGTCCATCACGAATCGGCAGTCAGCCAGGTGGGCCGGTTCCGTACGGGGCCTCGTGCCCGGCCCTCGTACGCATCGGCGCGAGACGACGGAGGCAGCGCGGTGGCGGAAGCCAGGACCCCGGCGCAGATCGAGGCGGACATCATCCGCAGGCGGCAGGAGCTCGCCGTCACGCTCGACGAGATCGGTGTGCGGCTGCACCCGAAAACGATCATGGATGACGCCAAGGCCAGGGCGGCGGCGGCCGTGGACCGTACGGCGGGGCGGGCGTATGTGGCCGCCAACCGCGCGGTCTCGGACGTGCGGGCCCAGCTGGTGTCGGAGGACGGGGCGCCGCGGCTGGAGCGGATCGTTCCGGTGGCGCTGGTCGGCGTGGCCGTGGTCGGTCTGCTGACGCTGCGCTCCCGGCGCCGCCGCTGAGTCCGGTCCGCCGGATGGCGCACCGGCCCCGGCGGACCGCCGGGGGCCGGGCCCGGGGCGGCCCGCGGTGCCTCCGGGGCGCCGCCGGGCAGGTACGGTCATGCCGTGAGCCCGAATAACGCCAAGGACACCCACGACAAGCTGCCGATCCGGATGCTGCACGACCGCGTGCTGGTCCGGACGGACATCCCCGAGGGCGAGCGTCGCTCGTCGGGGGGCATCGTCATTCCCGCGACCGCGGCGGTCGGCCGCCGCCTGGCCTGGGCCGAGGTGGTGGCGGTCGGGCAGAACGTGCGGACCGTCGAGGTGGGGGACCGGGTGCTGTACGACCCGGAGGACCGGGCCGAGGTCGAGGTGCGCGGGGTGGCGTACGTGCTGATGCGCGAGCGTGATCTGCACGCGGTGGCCGCGGAGCGCCTGGAGGGCGCGGAGGACGCGACCGGGCTGTACCTGTAGGCGCCTGTAGGTACCGGTAGATATCGGTAGGTATCGGTAGTTCTGAAGGCCGCGGGGCCGCGCCATGGTGGTGCGGGCCCGCGGCTCCCTTCTGCGGGCGGGCCCCGGGGTCCGTCGGGCGGTGACCGGGGTCACCGCCCGTTTCGCCGCCCTTTGCTAGCCTCGGGACCACCCGACGAGACGCGCCGTACCGGGTCAGGACAAGACGACGCACCCCTGTTGAAGCTCTTTCACGGAGGTGCCCCATGGCATGGATCCTGCTCCTGGTCGCCGGGCTGCTGGAGGTCGGCTGGTCGGTCGGGATGACGTACACCGACGGCTTCACCCGGCTGTGGCCCAGCGTGTTCACCGGCGCGGGCATCGTCGCCAGCATGCTGCTGCTCTCGTACGCGGCCCGGACCCTGCCGATCGGCACCGCCTACGGCGTGTGGGTCGGCATCGGGGCGGCCGGCGCGGCGGTGCTCGGCATGACGGTGCTGGGCGAGCCGGCCACCGCGGCCCGGATCTTCTTCATCTGCCTGCTGCTGGTGGCGGTGGTCGGCCTCAAGGCGACGTCGGGGCACTGAGGGGCACTGACAGGGCGCGGCGAGGGCGGGGCGCGGTGCGGGCGGGCCGCCCCGGCCCGCCCGCCGTGCGGCCGGGGCGGCTTCCCCGGCCGGCTAGCCCCCGCCGCCCCACCGCCACCGCAGCCGCTGTTCCAGGTCGTCGCTCTGCGGCTCGAACGTCGGGACGTCGTTGGTGGGCTCGGCGGTCGGCGTGGGCTCGGCCGGGGAGGTGGGGGCGGTCGGTCCGCCGGTCGGGCGGGTCGGGCCGCCGGGGGTCGGCGTGGGGGCGCCGGGGGAGTCGCTCGGGCCGGCGGACGGGGAGCCGGACTCGTCGGGCGAGGCCGAGTCGCTGCCGGACGGCGAGGGCGAGGCGGACTCGGCGCCCTCCTCCAGGCGCAGGCTGAAGTCGCGGACCGGGCGGCCCTTCAGCGCGGCCGCGGTGTAGTCGGCCCAGATCTGGGCGGGGTAGTCGCCGCCGTTGACGCGCGCCAGGCCCCCGGCTCCGTACAGGGGCTCCTGCGCGGCGCTCTCGGGGTTCTGGCCGAGTACCGCGACGACGGTGGCGAGGTCGGGGGTGTAGCCGGCGAACCAGGCGGCCTTGTCGTCCTCGGCGGTGCCGGTCTTGCCGGCCGCGGGCCGACCGGCGCCCTGGGCGGCGGTGCCGGTGCCGCCGTCGACGACGCTGCGCAGGATCGAGGTGGTGGTGTCGGCGGCGGTCCGCGGGACGGCGGTGGTCTCCTCGCGTTCGGGCAGCTCGACGGCCTCCTCGTTCCTGGTGACCTTGTCGACCAGGGAGTACGGGCGGTGGGTGCCGTGGTGGGCGAGGGTGGCGTAGACCTGGGTCATGTCCAGGACGCTGGGGGTGGCGGTGCCCAGCGAGATCGCGCCCTGGGAGGAGGCGAGGCTGGGGGTGTCGGCGGGGATGCCCAGGTCGACGGCGGTGGCCTTGACCTTGGCGGGGCCGACGTCGATGCCCATCTGGGCGTACACGGCGTTGACGGACTTGTCGGTGGCCTCGCTGACGGTGATCGGGCCGTAGGAGCGGTCGTCCTCGTTGGCGGGCGCGAAGCCGGTGCGGGTGCCGTGGTTGACCGTCATCCGCTTGTTGGTGCCGTCGTAGACGGTGTTGGGGGTGATCCGCTCGCCGTTCTGGGTGGTGGCGTCGTTCTGCACGGCGGAGGCGAAGACGATCGGCTTGAAGGTGGAGCCGACCTGGTAGTCCCGGCGGGTGGCGCTGTTGACGAACTGTCTGGCGTAGTCGATGCCGCCGTAGAGGGCGACGACCCGGCCGCTGGCGGGGTCGATGGAGGCGCCGCCGGCCCGGACGCAGCGGTCCACCTTCCGGGAGTCGTCGAGGCGGTCCATCAGGCGGGTGTTGACCGCTTTGACGAGGGCGTTCTGGCGCTTCTTGCCGATGGTGGTGGTGATGCGGTAGCCGCCGGCCCGCAGGGTGTCCTCGTCGAGGATCCGGTGGTCGACGAGGTAGTCCTTGACCGCCTCGACGAGGTAGCCGCGCTGGCCGGACAGGCCCGCCGAGGGCTTGGCGGGCCGGGGCATGGGGAACTCCAGCGCGGCCCGGTCGGCCTGGCTGAGCCACTTCTGCTTGACCATGCCGTCCAGGACGTAGTTCCAGCGCGCCAGCACCCGTGCGCGGTTCGCGGGGCGGGCGGTGATGTCGTAGGCGCTGGGGGCGTTGAGGAGGGTGGCGAGGTAGGCGCCCTGGGCGGTGGTCAGCTGCTCGGCGTTGCGGCCGTAGTAGGACTGGGCGGCGGCCTGGATGCCGTAGGCGTTGCGGCCGTAGTAGCTGGAGTTGAGGTAGCCCTCCAGGATGTTGTCCTTGCTCACCTCGCGGTCCAGCTTGATGGCGATGAAGAACTCCTTGGCCTTGCGGGTGACGGTCTGTTCCTGGCCGAGGTAGTAGTTCTTCACGTACTGCTGGGTGATGGTGGAGCCGGACTGCTTGCCCTTGCCGGTCACGGTGTTCCAGGCGGCGCGGAGCATCGCGGCGGGGTCGACCGCGGACTCGGCGTAGAAGTCGCGGTCCTCGGCGGCGAGCACCGCCTGCTGGACGGATTTCGGGACGTGGCCGAGGGTGACGTTCTGCCGGTTGACCTCGCCGTCGCGGGCCAGCTCCGAGCCGTCGGAGTAGAGGTAGACGGTGCTCTGGGCCTTGGCGGCGCTGTTGGCCGGCGGGATCCCGACGAGCAGATAGCCGGTGACCAGCCCGCCGATGATGAGCAGCAGGAAGAGCAGCACGGTGCCCAGCACCGTGCGCCAGGTGGGGAGGACACGGCGCCAGCCTGTGCGTTGTCCGCTCATATGGGTCAGGACTCCTGGGCCGCCGCCGGAGGTTGTACCGCGACGGTCGTGTCGTGTCGGGGGATTCGCGCGGTGCGCCGCAAGAGCAACTGCCGCCCGCCCGGAAACTCTCGCATCCCGGTCCCCGGTCAGGCGGGGTGGCGCGCACCGAAGTCCGCGAGCCGACCGGCCGAACGGCGCCCATGGCTCACCCGAAGCGGTGATAAAGCGATGGCGGGTCGCCGTGCTCCGGGCCTAGGCTCCGGTGCTTTGGCCGTCCGACGACAACGGGGCGGACAACGAGGCCGGGGGTGAGCGTCGTGTGGTACCTCGCGGTGGCGGCCGGCAGCTTCCGGCGGTACGCCACCTACCGCGTCGCCACCGTGGCGGGGGTGTTCACCAACACCGTCTTCGGCTTCATCGTGGCGTTCACCTACCTCGCGCTGTGGCACGAGCGGCCGCATCTGGGCGGCTACGACCAGGCGCAGGCGCTGGCCTTCGTATGGACCGGGCAGGCGCTGCTGGCCTCGACGGGGCTGATGGGCGGCGGGCTGGACGAGCTGCAGGAGCGCATCCGCAGCGGCGACATCGCGGTGGACCTCTACCGGCCCGCGGACCTGCAGCTGTGGTGGCTCGCCGCGGATCTGGGGCGGGCCGGGCTGCAGCTGATCGGCCGCGGGGTGGCGCCGATGGTGGTGGGGGCGCTGGCCTTTCCGCTCGCGCTGCCCGGCGATCCGCTGACCTGGGGCGGGTTCCTGCTGTCGGTGCTGCTCGGGGTGGTGGTCGGGTTCGCGCTGCGCTACCTGGTCGCGCTGGCGTCGTTCTGGCTCCTCGACGGCGCGGGGCTGGCCCTGATCAGCGGCCTGGCCTGCATGTTCTTCTCGGGGATGGTGCTGCCGCTGCGGGTCTTCCCCGGTGCGCTGGGCGAGGTCGCCCAGCTGCTGCCGTGGGCGGCGGTCCTCCAGGTGCCGGCCGATGTGCTGGTGGGGGCGCGCAGCGGCGGCGCGGTGCTGCGGGGGCTGGTGTTCCAGGCCGCGTGGGGCGGGGCGCTGCTGGCGCTGGGGCGGCTGGTGCAGGCGGCGGCGACCCGCAAGGTGGTGGTGCACGGTGGCTAGGAAGGCGGGCGACGGCGGGGGACGGGTCGCGCAGGGGCTCCTGGCGTACCGGCTGATCGTGCGGATGTGGGTGCGCTCGGCCCTCGCCTACCGGGCGTCGTTCCTGATGATGGCGTTCGGCAACTTCGCGGCCAACGCCCTGGACTTCGTCGCGATCATGCTGATGTTCTCGCGGATCGACGCCCTCGGCGGCTTCTCGCTGCCCGAAGTGGCGTTCCTGTACGGGACGTCCGGGGTGTCGCTGGGCCTGACGGACCTGCTGCTGGGCAGCATCGAGGGGCTGGGCCGGCGGGTGCGGGACGGCACCCTCGACGTCCTGCTGCTGCGGCCCGCGCCGGTCTTCGCGCAGGTCGCGGCGGACCGTTTCGCGCTGCGCAGGCTGGGCCGGCTCACCCAGGCGGTGCTGGTGCTCGGCTGGTCGCTGCCCCGTATCCCGGTGGACTGGACGGTGGGCCGGGCACTGATGGTGCCGCTGATGGCGGTGTGCGGGGCGGCCATCTTCGCGGCGGTCTTCACGGCGGGCGCCGCCTTCCAGTTCTGGGCGCAGGACGCGGCCGAGGTGCAGAACTCCTTCACCTACGGCGGCAACGCGATGCTGCAGTACCCGCCGACGGTGTTCGCCAGGGAGCTGGTGCGCGGGGTCACCTTCCTCGTCCCGCTGGCGTTCGTGAACTGGCTGCCCGCCCTGCGGCTGCTGGGCCGCCCCGATCCGCTGGGGCTGCCGGGCTGGGTGGACTTCCTGGGGCCGGTGGTGGCGGCGCTGATGTGCGCGGGGGCGGGGCTGGCGTGGCGGCTGGGGCTGCGGTCCTACCGCAGCACCGGCAGTTGACAGGGCATCGGCGGCGTCGGCGGCACGGCGCGCCGGGGCCGCGGCAGGGGACGGCGAAGGAGGACGGGTGACGGACGAGAGGGCCGGGGCGGAGCCGCTGATCGAGGTGGACGGCCTGGAGAAGGTGTTCTCGGTGCGGCGCAGGGCCGGCCGGCTGCGGCGGGTGCGGCAGGAGGTCCGGGCCGTGGACGGCATCTCCTTCCGGGTACCGCGCGGCGAGATGGTCGGCTACATCGGCCCGAACGGCGCCGGGAAGTCCACCACGATCAAGATGCTGACGGGCATCCTGGTGCCCAGCGGCGGCCGGCTGCGGATCGCGGGCATCGATCCGTCCCCGGGCGCCGGGCGCCGCCCCCGCGGCCGTGCCGCCGCGGCCCCCGGGCTCCTGCGCAGGGGGTACCCCGACCGCGAGCGGACCCGGCTCGCCCGCCGGATCGGGGTGGTCTTCGGGCAGCGCACCACCCTGTGGTGGGACCTGCCGCTGAAGGACTCCTACGAGCTGGTGCGGCGGATGTACCGGGTCCCGGACGCCGTCTACCGCGCCAACCTGGAGCGCTGTGTCGAACTGCTGGACCTGGCGCCGCTGCTGGCCGTACCGGTGCGGCAGCTGTCGCTGGGGCAGCGGATGCGCGGCGACCTCGCGGCGGCGCTGCTGCACGACCCCGAGGTGCTCTACCTCGACGAGCCGACCATCGGCCTCGACGTGGTCAGCAAGGCGAAGGTGCGCGGGTTCCTGCGCGAGGTGAACGCCGAGCGGGGCACCACGGTCCTGCTGACCACGCACGACCTGACCGACATCGAGCAGCTGTGCCGCCGGGTGATGGTCATCGACCACGGCCGGCTGGTCTACGACGGGGGTCTCGACGGGCTGCGGGCGGCCGGCGGCGGCGAGCGGACGCTGGTGGTGGACCTGGAGCGGCAACTGCCCCCGATCGAGGGCGTGCCGGGCGCCCGGACGGTCCGGGTGGACGGGCCCCGGCAGTGGCTGGCGTTCCCGGCAGCGCAGAGCGCGGCGCCGCTGGTGGCCGCGGTCGCCGCGCGCTACCCGCTGGTGGATCTGTCGGTGCGGGAGCCGGACATCGAGACCCTGATCGCCGAGCTGTACGCGAGGGGCCGGAAGGGGGCGGATACCGGGCGGAGCGGGGGCAAGGAGGGCCACGCCCTCTAATGTGTCCGTATGACTGAAGAACTCCCGGAACTGCGCGCCGCCGACGCCGACCGCGAGCGGGTCGCGGAGATCCTGCGGGACGCCGTCGCGGAAGGGCGGCTGGCGATGGAGGAGTTCGACGAGCGGCTCGACGCGGCCTACCGGGCGCGCACCTACCGGGAGTTGGAGCCGCTCACCGCCGACCTGCCGGTGGCCGCCGCGGCGCCGGCCCCGCTGTCGCTGCGCAAGGAGAGCGCGGCGCCGGCGCCGTGGGCGGAGCGGATCGCCGCGGAGGGGACGCGGGGGTCCACGGCCGGCGTCGCCGTGATGGGCGGCTTCCAGCGCAAGGGCCGGTGGACGATCGGGCGCCGCTTCACCGCGTTCTGCCTGATGGGCGGCGGCGAGATCGATCTGCGCGAGGCGGACTTCGCCGGGCCCGAGATCGTCATCAGCTGCTGGGCCGTCATGGGCGGGGTGAGCATCGTGGTGCCGCCGGGCGTGGATGTCGAGGTGCGCGGCCTGGGCATCATGGGCGGCTTCGACTCGCGCGAGGACGGGGTGCCGGGCGAGCCCGGCGCGCCGCGGGTGATCGTGGGCGGGCTGGCGCTGCTGGGCGGCGTCGGCGTCGAGCGCAAGCTGCCCAGGGCGGAGAAGCGGCGGCTGAAGGACGAGCAGCGGCGCCTGAAGCAGGAGCGCCGCCGCCTCGGGGACCACCCGCGCGGGGAGTTGGACTGAGGCGGCGGCGTCGCTCCGTTCGGGTCAGAGCGCGGCGGGCGCGGCCAGCTTGAGGTGGGCGAGGTTCACCGTGTTGGCCATCGCCCGGAAGCCCTCGTCGTTCGGGTGGAGATGGTCGCCGGAGTCGTAGGCGGGCCGCAGCCGCCCCGGCGCCGCCGGGTCGCGCAGCGCCTTGTCGAAGTCGACGACCTCGTCGTAGACGGTGCCGGAGCGGATGATGCGGTTGACCCGTTCGCGCGTCGAGTTCAGCACGGCGGAGTACCCGCGGTGCCCCCCGAACGGGCTAAGGGTGCTGCCGGTGACGCGCAGGCCGCGGGCGTGCGCCTGGCGGACGATCTCCCGCATCCCCGCGACGATCTTCTCCGGGTCGAGCTGGCGCGGCGTCTTGAACAGGTCGTTCAGCCCGATCTCGACGATCACCGCCTTCACGCCGGTGCGCGAGAGCGCGTCGCGCTCCAGGCGGGACAGCACGCTGGGCCCGTTGTTCGGGGAGAAGCGTGAGCCGTTGACCAGCAGCCGGTTCCCGCTGATGCCCTGGTTGAGGACGCCGTAGCGGGGCGCGCCGGGCTCGTTGCGCAGCCGGGCCGCGAGGAAGTCCGTCCAGCGGTGGTTGGCGCCGGCGGTGGAGGTGATGCCGTCGGTGATGGAGTCGCCGATCGCCACGACCGAGCCGCGGGCCTGGGTGCTCCACACGTCCACACCGGTCAGGTAGCGCCAGTACGGGCTCTGCTCGGTGTAGGCCGCGCCGGTGGCGTCCTCCGCCCGGTCGCCGCGCGCGAGGTAGGAGGTCTGCCGGGCGTAGGGGTGGTAGGTGGCGGGCCCCGACGGGGACGGGGAGTAGGTGGTGACCAGCAGGTCGGCGTCGCCGGGCACCTTCAGCCGGGTCGGGTCGCTGGTGACCGCGCCGCCCGCCGGGATGGTCACCGCGGGCTTGCCGTTGAAGGACAGCCGCCGCATGGTGCCGCTCGCGGCGGTGGGGTTGCTGGGGGCCGCGGCCAGCGCCAGGGTGGCATGGCTGACCACCAGCGGGCGGGTGCCGTAGAGGTTGGAGAGCTGGATACGGACGCCCGAGCCGCCGACGCTGGTGTGCACGACGTTGCGTATCGACGTTCCCGAGTAGCCGTTGAGGGTGCCGGGCTCGGCCGCCGCCGCGGCCGCCGACCAGGTGCCGACCCACTGCCCGGAGACCGCCGGCGCGGCCGGGTCGCGGGGCTTGTGCGAGGCGTCGCCCGAGCCGCCGTTTTCGCCGCCGAAGCCGACGAATATCGCGGTCGAGATCAGCACCACCACTGCTGCCAGACCGGCGAGCAGGGAGTAACCCACACTTTTCTTCATGCGGGAGGGGTCTCCTGGGTAAAGCGGAGCAGCACGCTCCGGGCGGGCAAGGGCAGCGGATGATCAGCGGCACCGTTGCGGTCCGATCGGTCCCCCATGATCCCACGGACCTCCGGCGCGCCGCCCGGCGCCCCGCTCGATGCCTCCCTGGCTTGGACGCGGGGAACTCGTGGTTCGTTCCAGGAGTAGGTCACAGTGGGGTATACGGCCGAACCGGTGGCCGGTGCGCGGAACCGGACGGTCCGGAGGGATGGCGGGGGGCACGGTGGGAACGGTGGAACGGATGGAACGCACATCTGCGGACAGGACGCCGCATGCGGGACGGGCCCCGGCGCCGGGCGCGCCGCGGGGCGGCCGGTCCGCACCGGCCGGCGGCTTGGCGTACGGCGCCGCCGACGAGGAGCGGCGGCGCGCCGTACGCCGGATGAAGGCGCTGGCCACGGGGCTGCTGCTGGCCGTCGCGCTGGTCTACGCCCTGGCGAAGTGGGCCGGGGCCGCCGGGGCGGGCGGCTGGACCGGGTTCGTCGCGGCGGCCGCGGAGGCCGGCATGGTGGGCGCGCTGGCCGACTGGTTCGCGGTCACCGCGCTGTTCAAGCGGCCGATGGGGCTGCCGATCCCGCATACCGCGATCATTCCTACCAAAAAGGACCAACTGGGGCAGAGTCTGGGTGATTTCGTCGGCGAGAACTTCCTCTCCGGCGAGGTCGTCCGCCGGCGGCTGCGCTCCGTCGGCATCGGCCGCCGGGTCGGCGGCTGG
The DNA here is from genome assembly GCF_019933235.1 of Streptomyces angustmyceticus. Classification (NCBI taxonomy): domain Bacteria; kingdom Bacillati; phylum Actinomycetota; class Actinomycetes; order Kitasatosporales; family Streptomycetaceae; genus Streptomyces; species Streptomyces angustmyceticus. The sequence goes on from NZ_CP082945.1 coordinate 5,160,333, forward strand.
CTCGCCGAGCCCGGCAACGCCGACCGGGTCACCGCCGAGCTGTCCACGGCGCTGCGCGGCGCGCTGACCGTGCTGCGCGACTCCGATGTGCAGGCGGTGGTCGGCGAGGCCATCACCCGCCGCGCCGACGCCCAGGAGATCGCGCCCGGGATCGGCACGATGCTGGAGAAGGTCGTCGCCGAGGGCGGCCACCGGCGGGTGGTGGACCTGCTGGTCTCCCGTGTCCACGACTGGCTGGTCGAGCACGGCGACTCCGTGATGAGCGCGGTCTCCGGCGGCGCGCCCGGATGGACCCCGCGGTTCGTCGACCGCAAGGTGGGCGACCGCGTCTACAAGGAGCTGCTGCGCTTCGTCACGGAGATGCGGGACATGCCCGAGCACCCGGCGCGCGGGGCGATCGACCGCTTCCTGCGGGACTTCGCGGACGACCTGCAGTCCGACCCCGGGACCCGGGCCAAGGTCGAGCGGCTGAAGTCCGAGGTGCTGGGCCGCGGCGAGGTGCAGGACCTGATCGCCTCGGCGTGGGGCTCGGTGCGGGCGATGATCGTCGCCGCGGCCGAGGACGAGCGCAGCGAACTGCGGATGCGGGTGCGGGCCGCGCTGCTGTCCCTGGGCCGGCGGCTGGCCGGCGAGGAGCGGCTCCAGGGGAAGGTGGACGGCTGGCTGGAGGGCGCGGCCGTCTATGTGGTGACGCGGTATCAGAGCGAGATCACGGCGCTGATCACCGACACCGTCGCCGGCTGGGACGCCGAGCACACCTCGAAGAAGATCGAGGCGCACATCGGCCGGGACCTGCAGTTCATCCGGATCAACGGCACCGTCGTCGGCGCCCTGGCCGGCCTCGCCATCTACGCCGTCTCGCGGGCCTTCGGCGGCTGACCCCGGCCGCGGACACCGGGGCGCGCCGCCTCTGGTGGCTTCGGCCCGCAGGGCTTACGGTGCCCGCGTGCGGGAGCGGATACCGGTAGTCGTACAGGGGCGGCGCACCCGTCGCTCCCGTGCCGCGCGGGCGCTGTGGACGGGTGCGGAGCTGGCCGTGACGCTCGGCGCGGTGCTCCTGCTGCTCGTCGTCCACCAGCTGTGGTGGACCAACCGTCAGGCGCAGCGCGCGGCGCACGACCAGGTGGACCGGCTGGAGCGGCAGTGGGAGGCCAGGACCGCCGCACCGGCCGCGCCCCCGCGGCCCGGTGACGACGGCTCGGCCGAACAGGCCGCGCGCGGCGGCCCGCCGTCCGGCGCGTCCGGCCGCCGGGCCGCGGGCCGGCCCCCGGCGCCGCCGCGGAACCCGGCGTACGCCGTCCTGCGCATCCCCCGGATCGGCCTGACCGCCCCCGTCGCCGAGGGCGTCGGCAAGGCCGCGGTCCTCAACAAGGGCTACGTCGGCCACTATCCGCACAGCGCCCGGCCCGGCGAGCGGGGCAACGTCGCGCTGGCCGGGCACCGCAACACCCACGGCGAGCCGTTCCGCCGCCTGGACCTGCTGCGCACCGGCGACACGGTCCTGATCGACACCGCGGCGGCCCGCTACACCTACGTCGTGCGGCGCACCCTGGCGCGCACCACCCCCGCCGACGGCACGGTCCTCGCCGCCGTCCCGTACAGCGGCGTGCACCCCGCCGCCCGCTTCACGGCGCCCGGCGCCTATCTGACCCTGACGACCTGTACGCCCGAGTACACCTCCACCTACCGGCTGGTGGTCTGGGGCGTGTTGCGGTCGACACAGTCCCGGTGAGGGCGGGCGCGGGTCGCCTAGGCTCTTCCCCCGTGCGAAACGAGACCACCGGCGGGCGATCCCCGGGTTCGAGAAGGCGCCCCGCGCTGCTGTGGCTGCTGCTGCCGTACGTGCTGTTCCTGGCGGTGCTGCCGCTGGTGAACCGGGCGACGCCGACGGTGCTCGGCCTGCCGTTCCTGTTCTTCTGGATGCTGGTGGCGACGCTGGCGACCCCGCTGTCGGTGGGGCTGGCGCGGCGCGCCGACCGCAAGCGGGGCCGGGTATGAACGCCGCGGTCGCCACCGCCGTCTTCGGCGCCTTCATGGTCCTCACCGTCGTCCTCGGCCTGCTCGCGGTGCGCGGCCGCGGCTCCGGCGGGGGGCTCGCCGAGTGGTCGGTGGGCGGCCGGAGCCTGGGGACGGTCTTCATCTGGGTGCTGATGGCCGGCGAGAGCTACACGAGCTTCAGCTACCTCGGCGCGGCCGGCTGGGGCTACCGGTTCGGCGCCCCGGTGCTCTACGTCCTGGCCTACATGTCCTGCGGCTATGCGCTCGGCTACGTCGTCGGGCCGATGCTGTGGTCCTACGCCCGCCGGCACCAGCTGGTCGGCATCACCGACATGGTCGCGCACCGCTACCGGGCGCCCTGGCTCGGCGCCGTCGTCGCCCTGCTGGCCACCGTCTGCCTGCTGCCGTACATCCAGCTGCAGATCACCGGCATGGGCGTGGTCGTCTCGACCATCTCCTACGGTGCCATCAGCCTCAACTGGGCCTGTTTCATAGCCTTCGCCGTCACCACCGGCTTCGTCGTGATCAGCGGGCTGCGCGGCAGTGCCTGGGTGTCGGTGCTCAAGGACGTCCTGGTCATCGCGACCCTCGGCTTCCTCGCGGTCTATGTGCCGCTGCACTACTTCGACGGCTACGGGCCCTTCCTGCACCGGATCGTCGCCGAGCGCCCGCAGTGGCTGACCTTCCCGGGCCACGCGTCGGGCGGACTGGGCCCGGTCTGGTTCGTCACCACCACGGTCGTCAACTCCCTGACGGTGGTCGTCTTCCCGACGACCGTGGCGGGCTATCTGGGGGCCCGCAACGCCGAGGTGCTGCGCCGCAACGCCCTCTACCTCCCGTTCTACAACGTGCTGTTGTTCGTGCCGATGCTGCTGGGAATGGCCGCGCTGTTCGTGGTGCCCGGCCTGGTGGGCGCGGGCTCCGATCTCGCGCTCTTCAAGATGGTGGTGGACTCCCTTCCGGCCTGGGCCGTGGGGCTGATCGGGGTGGCCGCCGCCCTCTCCTCCATCGTGCCGATGGCCGTCTTCATGCTGGTCATCGGCACGATGTGGGGGAGGAGCGTGCTGGGGGCGCGCTCGGGGGCCGGCGGCGGGGCGGCCGGGGAGGCTTCCGGGGACGGTGGTCGGCGGACGGTCGGCGGACGGCAGAAGCTGTGGTCGCAGCTGGTCGTGGTGGGGGCCGGGGCGCTGGCGCTGGCGCTGACCTACACCGCCCCCGACACCCTCGTCCGGCTGTCCTTGATCTCGTACGAGGGCATGGCGCAGCTCGTGCCGATGCTGCTGCTGGGGCTGGTGTGGCGGCGGTTGACGCTTCGCGCCGCGGTGAGCGGCCTGATGGCGGGCTTCGCGCTCGTCTGTGTCCTGGTCTTCGGGGGACACGACCCGGTGTGGGGGATGAACGCGGGACTCGTCGGGCTCGCCGTGAACGTGGCGGTGGCGCTCGGGGTCACCTGGCTGGGGCCGCGCGACACGGACGACAGGCCGGACGCCGAGGTGCTGGCGCTGGACGACGAGTTCCCCCGGGACGGCGCGGTGGCGCCGGGCGGGGCGGTCGGCCCTACGGCGTCGTCGTGATCTTCTTGCCCTCCTTGGAGACCGCGAACCACAGGCCCATCTTGCCCTGGCCGTTGATGTCACCGGGCTGCTTGTCGCCGGTGAACCAGTAGACCGGCCAGCAGTCGACGGCCAGCTGGCGGGTGCCGTCGGGGCGGGTGACGGTGGAGATGAGCTTGGGGGCGATGCCGTTGAGCTTGGAGCGGTCGGCCGGCTTGGCGGGCTTCCAGGTGTCCAGGCAGGCGTCGTTGCAGCCGAACTTCATCGGCCAGGCGCTGTCCTTGTTGAAGCGGTAGAGCGTGCGGCCCTCGCCGTCGACCAGGATCGAGCCGAGCTGCGGGTGGTTGAACACCGAGACGTCGCCGGGCTTTTCGGCGCCGGCCTTCTTGCCGTCGGCGGCCAGCGCGTTCCAGGTGCCGCCCACGCCCTGGCCCTTGGTGTCGCCGGGCTTGGTGTCCTTGACGTAGCGGTAGGCGGGCCAGCCGCCGATGGTGAGCTGCTTGGTGCCGTCGGCGCGGGTGACCGAGCCCAGCTTGCTCTTGTCGATGCCGGCCGGGGCGCTGGCGCCGTCGGCGGGGACCACCGGCCAGGTGGTGGCGCAGGAGCCGGAGCAGTTGGACTTGGACGGGTCCGCGGTGTCCTTGTCGAAGCGGTAAAGGGTCATGCCCTTGGAGTCGGTGACGACCGGGCCGAGTTCGCTGTCCTGGTGCAGGGCCAGCGTGCCGGCGCTGGGCGCGGCCTGCGGGGCCTTGCCGCCGTTGTCGCCGCCGGCCTGGCCGCCGTAGCCGTCCGTGCCGGAGGCCGACCCGGAGGAGCCGTAGTCGCTGGTGCCCTGCCCGGCGGGCTGGACGTTGTCGGCGGTGGGGGTGCCGGCGCTCTGGTTGTCGCTGCTGCCGCAGGCGGCGGTCAGGGCCAGGGTGGCGACCGCCATGGCCGCGAGACCCGCACGACGTCGAGTGCTCATGTTGTCTCCTTGGTCGGTGTGTTCCGTCGCTTGCTGAGGTGAGGGCCGAAGCGGTGGCCCGGCCCTGTGGTGGCCCGGAGCCCCCGGCGGGGTGCCGTCGCCGGGGGAATACGCGCTACGGGGGGCCGGGCGTTCAACGCGGCCGGAGAATTTTCCCCGCGCGCAAAAACCGTGCCCCGTAGGTCAGTTGCCGCCCTGCACGCGCAGCGCGAGCGCCGGACAGCGGCGCACCGCCAGCTGCGCGCGGCGCCGCATCCGGGCCGGCAGCGGCATGCTCGCCTTCTCCGGGTAGCCGTCCGGGCCGAGCTTGATGATGCCGGGCACCACGTCCGCGCACAGGCCGTGGCCGCGGCACAGCGTCCAGTCGACCAGCAGCCGCTCCTGCGGCGGCGCGGCCGGCCGGGAGGGCGCGGGCACCGGCTGCGGCACGGTGGACGGCAGCGGCCGGCTCCCGGTGACCGGCAGCGCCCCGGTCACCGGGCGGCCGCATCCGAACCCCTGCGCATGCCGCTCGAACTCCTCGGGGAAGGCGGCGAGGGCCGAGGCGACGAAGCGCGCGGTGCCGTCCGGATGGCTGCAGGCGCCCCGCTTCTCGACCGCCCGCATCCGCGCCTGGACGGCCTCCAGGGCGGCCGAACCGCCGCCCCGTACGGCGCGGTCGAGCTGCTCGGCGAGCGCGGGCAGGCCCAGCACACAGGGGCCGCACTGGCCGGCCGACTCGGCGCCCATCCACTGCGCGACGCGTACCGTCTCGCCCGCGGGGCAGGTGTCGTAGGGCAGCGGCAGCACCGCGCCGGCCCCGAGCACCGCGTTGTACTCCGCCAGCGACTCCTTCGAGAGGTTCGCGGTCAGCGCGTCGGTGGGCGACACGAAGGTGCCGTGGTAGCCGCCGATCAGCACGCCCTGCCCCTGGTCCATGCCGCACAGCGCCAGGACGCGGGCCAGCGAGACGCCGTAGGGCACCTCCACCACGCGGCTGCCGGCGACCGTCAGCAGCAGCGTGCCGGGCTCCGTGGGCAGGCCCACCGTGCGGTAGCCGAGCGCGCCGAGCCGGGCGGCCACGGCGAGCTGGGCGTAGGTCTCGGTGTTGGACAGCAGCGTCGGCACACCGTTGAGACCGCGCTCGCTGGAGCGGATCTTGCGGCCCGAGGGGAGGCCGGGGCCGCCGCCCAGCCCGTTCGTCATCGCGGAGCCCTCGCCGGTGACGAACCGTTCGGTGAGCAGGGTGACCCGTAACGTCGGCCGCACCGGTCCGCGCTCGTCGATGGCGCTCTGGACGGACCTCAGCACGTCCATGCGGGTCACCCCGAGCGCGACCTCCTGGGCGCCCAGGGCGTCGGCGGCCAGCAGGGCGCCGTCGAGCACCAGGTGCGGGGCGTGCAGCAGCATCGCGGTGTCCTTGAGGCAACTGGGCTCGCCCTCGCTGCCGTTGACGACCACCGCGCCCTTGCCGTCGGCCTTGCGCATCCCGTCCATGACGGCGGTGAGCTTGCGGGCGAAGGGGAAGCCCGCACCTCCCCGGCCGCGCAGGTCGATGTCCTCGGCCAGCGCCACCAGCTCCGTGGAGGTGAGCTGCGGCAGGCTGCCGTGCCGGGACAGGTGTGCCACCCGGTCCATGCGCGGCAACTCGTCGAGGCCCGCCAGCAGGCGCGGCGGGCCGAAGGATGCCAGCGTCGGTACGGGCTCCGGGTCGGGGACGGCCGGGAGCGGACGGGTGGGAGCGGGGGCGGTCATGGGAGTTCTCCTGTGTTCCTGCGTGAATCGCGCATCCGGAGCGCGAGCCGTACGGCCACCGCGACGAGGCAGATGGCATAGCCGACGAGGGCGTAGCCGGCCGCGGGGCGGCCCGCCCTGAGGCCGTGCACCAGGGCCAGCCCCCAGGCGGCGTACGCGCTCATGTGCAGGCCCCGCCACCACCGGGAGGCGGTGATGCCGGTGAAGGCGCCGCGCACCGCGCCGGTCACCGCGACGGCGACGAACACGTAGGCGGCCAGGGTGCCGAGGCCGATGAGGCCGGGACGGGCGCCGTCGGTGAAGGGCACCGCGGCGGCCATCGCGTCGGTGTGGCCCTGGACGACCTTGGCCCAGATGTGCAGGCCGAGGAAGCCGAGGCCGGCGACGCCGGTGCCGCGGTGCACGGCCTGGGCGAGCAGCCGGTGGCCGGACTTCAGCACCATCCGGTCGGTGGCGGCCAGGCCCCACAGCACGGTGACCGACAGGGAGACCAGCGCGAGCACCCCGGCGCCGAAGTCGAGGAAGCTCAGCAGGGCGTCCATCGCGCCGGAGTGCAGCACGACGGCGAGGAAGAGCAGCAGTGCGGCCGGAAGCGCCGGGCGGAGCATGGCAGTTCCGGCGAAGCCGCCGGCCGGTCGGCGGGCCGGCGGCCCGGGTTCGTTCGGGGGACGCCGGGGGCGGGGCACGAAGGGCGACGACCGGGCTCGGTGCGTGGCGCGGCGGCTCTGCATACGCGGTGCGGACATCGGACCTCCCGGTGTCGGGGCGCGGGTGCGGGATGCGAATTTCGATGAAATCTCCCGGGGGCGTAATTTGCCCGGGGCTTTTGTTCGGGTGACCCCCGGTAACACTAAACATTCTGTAACCGGTCGGATACGCAGGGCCGTAATCCGGATGTGTAAAAGCATCTCCGAACGCGTTCAAGCTTTCGTAAGGTTTATCGCGCTGTGACAAATTCCTGCACTGGCATCGCGGTCGCGCGGGGTGACTCCGGATGATGCCGACTCAGGCGCCCGGGGGGCGCCAATCCCCAGTAACAGCCGCATCCCCGCCAGGATCGAGGTAGCGATGTGTGATCTCCTGAACCGCATCTGGTCGCGTCCCCGAGGTGAGTGGAACCGGGTAGTCAGAAATGAACTTCCGGATCTCGCCGACAAGTTGGTCGCGGAGTTGCAACGCGGATTTCCCGCATTGTCCGCACTTCTCGGGGATACTCCCGTAGAAGAGGCACAATGGGCGCTTGAACAGGCCTTGCTGACAGTTCTTGGGTACCAAAAAGAGTCGGAGAGTAAACCTAGGGCGGTACCGTCCGTGGTCACTCCGATGCCGGTGGCCCGGGCCCGCCAGGACCTGTTCGACGTGCTCGCCGGGCAGCGGGAGCTGCCGGAGGAGGGACTGAACGAGCTGGCCCGCGCGGCCGGCTGGCCGGTCCCCGAGACCCTCCAGGCCGTGGTCCTCGCCACCCCCGTCGAGGCCGCCCAGCTCGCCGCCGCGCTCGGCCACGCCCTCATCGGCTCCGTCGACGGGTACACCTGCCTGTTCGTCCCCGACCCGGCCACCCAGACCCGGGCCCGCCTGGAGGCGGCGCTCAAGGGCCGGCCGGCCGCGGTGGGACACGTCGTACCGGCCACCGACACCGCCTCCTCGCTGCGTTGGGCCCGGTACCTGCTGACGCTGGCCCCGGGCCGGGTCGGCCCCGAGTCGCGGCCCGCGTTCGTCGACGACCACCTCTCCGCGCTGCTGCTGCTCCAGGACGAGTCGCTGGCCGACGCGCTGACGTCCCGCTGGCTCGGCCCGCTGGAGGAGCTGACGCCCCGGCAGAGCGAGCGCCTCGAAGTCACCCTGCTGGCGTGGCTGGAGGGCGGCGGCGCCCCCGAGGCGGCCAAGCTGCTGCATGTGCACCCCCAGACGGTCCGCTACCGCCTGCGTCAGATCGAGAAGCTCTTCGGCCCGGTGCTGCGCGACCCGCGGACCCGCTTCGAGCTGGAGATGGCGCTGCGCAGCCGCCGGCTGATGGCGCACGTCCGCAGCTACCGCGCACGCGCCGGCCGCCGCGCACGGGCCGTCGCCTCGTCCATACGCCCGCTGGGCATGGCCCGCGAGGCCCGCGTCAACGGTCTTTGAGGACCGACGGTTGACGCACCGCGCCCGTTGAACTGACGGCCCGCCGGTACGGCACGAGCCCTCCGGTACGGCGAGCGAAGACCGGCGCAGAGCGGCGGCCCCGACCCCCGGGAATCCGGGTCGGGGCCGTCGCTCTGTCACGGCCCGGTGCCCGTGAAGGAGCCCCTCGGGGAGATCTCCCCGAGGGGCTCACGGTGTCCTCAGTCGCACTTGCGGCCGCTGTTGATGCACTCGACGGCCTTGCTCATCAGGTCGTCCTGCATCACGTTGATGAAGTCACCGTGGTCCGTGACGGGTTTGTGCAGCTGCTCGGGGAAGCTGTCCACCGCGAAGCTGGCGCCCTGCGGGACGTCGTAGGTGACCCGTTCCACGAGCTGCGGCACCGCCTTGAAGCCGTTGGGGCAGGTCCCGTTCTGGTCCGAGAACGCCATGTGGTCGCGGTGGTTGGCGCTGTCGGTCTGCCGCCCGTCCCAGCAGTTCTGGAAGGCGAAGGTGCGCACGACCTGGGAGCCGTTCGGGCAGAGCGGGTACTTGTCCTTCAGCTGACGGTCCTCGAATCCGGTGCAGCTCCAGGACGCGTTGGCGTTCTTGGTGCCGTTGGTGAACGCCTTGGCGTCGCCGGTGATGATGCGCAGGAAGCGGGGCATCGCCTCGACCTGTCCCGCCTGGCTTCCGCGGTAGGTGAGGGTCACCGTGGCCGGGGTCAGCACCGATCCGACGTTGGCGTCCTGTGCGGCGCCCGGCTTCTGCTCGGCGTTCCCGTCCAGCTTGCGCAGCACCGGCCAGTAATAGGTCGACTGGTCGCCGTTGGTGCAGGTCGTGTCCGAGGCGGCCAGGGACTGGTCGGTGGAGTTGCCGTCGGTGGTCTTGTTGCCGACGTAGTCGTGGGTGTGGTGGGCGCCGTTGCTGACGCCCGGGGTGACGATGACGTTGTCGGAGTTGAAGTGGCCCTCCTCGTTGCGGCCGCACTCCGTGGTGAAGGTGCCGGTCGAGGCGTTGCCGCCCTGGGGGGCGGCGAACGGCGGCTGGTCCGCGTTCGGCTGGACGTTGTTGATGTCGACGAAGTCGTCGGGGGAGGGGCCGCCGGCCTGGCCTTGCTGGCCGCCGTTCTGGTTCTGGCCCTGGCCGCCCTGCTGGTTCGGGTCCTGGGTCTGCTGGCCCTGCTGGTCCTGGCCCTGCTGCTGCCCCTGCTGGTCCTGGGTCGGGTTCTGCCCCTGGTACCAGCCGTCCTGCACGGACTTCGTGGAGTCGCTGCCGCCGGCTCCGGCGCCCTCGTTCACGGGCTTCATGGTGCAGCCGCTCATCTTCAGGAGATAGCCCGGCCGCTTGCTGTGCTTGGCGATCGCGGTGACCATCATCTTGATGGTCCGCTCCCGCTGCGTCTTGAGCGGGGAGAGGACCGCGCTGCTGCCGCTGCCGCTGCTGCCGCCCATCATCTTGTGGTACGCGTCGTGCACCTGCCGGTCGAGCGTGGACAGCCCCTTGGAGACCGGGAGCTGGGCGCTGCGCGGGACGGAGCGCAGCCGCTCGCCCACATCGGGGCAGGAGATGGTGAAGGCGGCGGACGCGGTGTGCTGGTGGCCCGTCGTGCCCGGGGTGTTGTTGCCCGCCAGCGCCGTGGTGGCGTAGGCCGCCAGCCCGCCGCCGCCCAGCAGGAGGGCGGTGGCGCCGATGAGCATTCTGTTCGTCAAACGCGAGCGTTTATGGGCCTGTTGCCGTTGCCTCATGAGATCACTTCGCTTCGTCCGATGTGAGGGGTGTCGTCCTGGTCGGTTGCACAGGGGTCACAGGGGTGGTGGGCGGATCCGCGGAACCGGGAGGGCGCGCGGTCAGCTGGTGTGCAGGGTGTTGAAGTCGACGTTCCCGGTCTTCTCCAGGACCGTGATGTGGTCCAGCACGACGCTGTTGGCGCGGTCCGCCAGGGCCCGCACCACCGTGTTCTTGGTCTGATCGCGGACCAGGGCGATCAGCCCGAAGACCTTGCCGTGGGCCCGGCGCAGCAGCTCGGCCATCGTCGCGTCGAACTCCTTGCCCTGGGCGGCCTTGATCTGCCCGAGCCAGCCCTGCTGGGCGGCGTTGGGCTCGGTGGGCAGGGCGATGCCCAGCGCCTGGCCGGCCTCGTTCGACCGCCGGTCCAGCTCGGTGTGTCCCGCCACCAGATGGTTGCCGGCCGTGCGGACCGCGGCGGTCGTCCCGCGCTGCTGGGCCATCCGGCCCGAGGGCAGCTCCCACAGCCCGGCCAGCTTGACCTTGCGCACGAAGTCGCGGTCCATCGCGGTGAGCGGGCCGTAGCGGGTCTCGACCGTGCCGCCGCCGTCGTCGTCGTACGTGAGCGTGGTGGTGGCCGCGGCCGCGGACTCGCCGAAGAGCTGGACGGGCAGCAGCAGCGCCGCGAGCGTGGCCACGAGCGCGGCTACCACCAGTCCGGTGGCGATGGTCCGCCCGGATGTTGCGGAATTGCTGAGGATGGACCGCACACGGCCTCCCGGTTCGTCACTACTGGAATCCCACCGGACGCTAAGTGCCGTACCGGCCCCGCGGGCCGGGGTCCTCACCCCTGGACAAATAACGGCCGGGCCCGCCGCGGCACTGCTACGGTGCCGCGTGCGGGCCCGGCCGGGGGAACGGGTGACGTGCGCCGGCTTTCCGTATGCCCGGCCGGGCCCGTCCAGCCCGTGCGCGCCGCGTTCAGCGCGCGTACAGCCCCGCCGCGGCCCATCTGCGGCGGTCGCGCCGGGTACCGGGCTCCTCGCGCTTGCCCTCCGCGTACAGGGCGTCGATCTCCGCCGCGTACGTCCGCACGATCGCCGCCCGCCGCAGTTTGAGCGACGGCGTCATCAGCCCGGACTCCTGGCTGAACTCCTCGGGCAGCACCCGGAAGGCGCGGATCGACTCGGACCGCGACACCGACGCGTTCGCGCGGGCCACCGCCCGCCGGACCTCCGCCTGCAGCTGCTCCTCCGGCGACGGCGCGGTGCTGCCCGGTCCCGGCTCGTCGCGCAGCCCCCGCCAGTGCGACAGCGCCTCGGGGTCCAGCGTGATCAGCGCGGTGACGTAGGGCCGGTTGTCGCCGACCACCACGCACTGCGAGATCAGCGGATGGGCGCACAGCCGCTGCTCCAGGCCCTGCGGGGCCACGCTCTTGCCGTTGCTGGTGATGATGACGTCCTTCTTGCGGCCGGTGATGACGAGGTAGCCGTCCTCGTCCAGGTGGCCCAGGTCGCCGGTCGGCAGCCAGCCGTCGTACAGCCCGCTGCCCGGCGCGCCGTCCTCGTCGAGGTACCCGGCGAACACCACCGGGCCGCGCACCCACACCTCGCCGTCCAGCGCCAGGTGCACCGCGCTGCCCGGCAGCGGACGGCCCACCGTCCCGAACCGCACCCTGCCGGGCGGCTGCACGGTGATCGCGCCGCTGGTCTCCGTCAGGCCGTAGCCGTCGTAGACGGTGATGCCGATCCCGGCGAAGAGCAGGCCCAGTTCGCGGAAGAGCGGCGAGCCGCCGGAGACCGCGGTCCGCACCCGGCCGCCCAGCGTCTCGCGGATGCGCGCGTACACCAGCCGGTCGTAGAGCGCGTGCCGGGCCCGCAGGAACGGGTCGGGCCCGCGCCCGCCCCGCCCCTCCTCGGCGAGCGCCTCCGCGTAGCGCACCGCCACCGTCATCGCCGCGTCGAACGTCCGCAGCCGGCCCGCGGCTTCGGCGGCCAGCCGGGCGCGGGTGCAGATCTTCTCGAAGACGTACGGCACCGCGAACAGGAAGGTCGGACGGAACGACGCGAGGGCCGGCAGCAGCTCCTGCGAGGCCGCGTCGGGCTGGTGGGCGAGCTTCACCCCGCCGCGCAGACAGGCGACTTGCACCATCAGCCCGTAGATGTGCGCGAACGGCAGGAAGGCCAGCAGCGAGGGGCGCTCGCCGGGCGGGGCCAGCAGCCCGCCCCAGCCCGCGTACAGGGTGTCGCACTCGGCGGCGAGATTGGCATGGGTGATCACACAGCCGCGCGGGCGCCCGGTGGTCCCCGAGGTGTACACGATGGCCGCGACGCCGTCCGGGGAGACCGCGTGCCGCAGCCGGTGCACGTCCGCCTCCGGCAGCCGGGTGCCCTCCTCCGCCAGCCGCCGGACGCAGTCCAGGTCCAGCTGCCACAGCCGGCGCAGCGCGGCCTCCTCGTCGCAGGCCTCGGCCACGGTCATGGCCTGCGCCTCGTTCTCCACCACGATCGCGGTGACCCTCGCCCCGACCAGGATGCAGCGCAGCTGCTCGGCCGAGGCGGTCGGATAGACCGGTACCAGCTGTCCGCCGATCGCCCACAGCGCATAACTGAACAGCGTCCACTCGTAGCGCGTACGGGACATCAGCGCGACGCGGGTGCCCGGCCGCACCCCGTCCGCCAGCAGCCCCCTGGCCAGGGCCATCACTTCGTCCCGGAACTCCGCCGCGGACACCTCCTGCCAGCCGCCGGGTGTCCGGTCGTCGCGGCGTGCGAGCTGAGCGAAATCCGGCTGGTGGGTCGCGGTGTCGAATACGGAGTCGGCGAGACCGCCGGTCCGCAGTGGAGCCGCCACGGCCGGAACGCTGATGTCGCGCACAGCACCTCCTAGGTGTTCCCCCTTGGTCCCCCTGGTCCTGCCGACGTCCCGACGGCAGGGGGGCAAGTTATCGGCCGGTCTCCCCGCTGCCCAGATCTGTGGCTACTCTTGAGCGGAAGCCGATAAGTCTTGACGACCGGACAACCCGAGGAGGGCGCCGGATGTACCGCATCGTCCAGGCATGGCGCCTGTACACCTCGGCGCTCCTGTTCGTCCTGGCCGGGTTCCTGCTCACGCAGACCGGGCTCACCACCGCGCTGACCGCCGCCGCGACCACCGGCGCGCTGCTGCTGCTGTGCCGCGCCTTCCTGATCGCGGCCCTCGCCCGGCCCGTACCACCCGGCCGGATCCGAACGGCCCTGCGCGACCGCGAGCGGCGCACGGCCTTCCTGCCGCAACGCGATCCCGACGCCGCCGGCCGCCCGCGCCCCCGAGCCCCGGGCCGTCCCCTCCCGACGGCCGCGTAGGCGCACGCTCCGGTCACCGCACCGCACCCCGCGTCCGCGCGACTCGTCACGCCGCATTCCTGTCTCCCGGCACGACGAGACCCGTGGAGGGCTCACCCATGTCCATGTTCGGCTTTCTCGGCGAGGCGCTGGCGCACGGCGCCGAGGCGATCGCCCCGCTCTTCGGCACCGCGGCCATGGCCGCCGCCATCGTCCTGTGCACCCTCGGCGTCCGCGCCGCCCTGCATCCGCTCGCCCGCGCCGCGGCCCGCGGCGAACAGGCCCGCTCGGCGCTCGCGCCGCGGATGGCCGAGCTGCAGCGCAAGCACAAGGGCAACCCCGAGCGGCTGCAGAAGGCGGTGTCCGAGCTGTACGCCGAGACCGGCTCCTCGCCGCTGGCCGGCTGCCTGCCGACCCTGCTGCAACTGCCCGTCTTCTTCGTGATGTACCACCTGTTCTCCACGGGGGGCGGCGGCCTCCAGGACCACACGCTGCTGGGGGCGCCGCTGGGCGGCCACTGGAGCCGGGCGCTGGCGGACGGCGGGGTGTTCGGGCCGCAGGGGCGGGTCTACCTCGCGCTGTTCGCGCTGATCGCGGCCGTCGCCACCTGGAACTTCCGGCGGGCCAGGGCCGCGGCGGCCGCGGCCCCGCAGCCGGCCGCGGGCGGCGCGGCGCTGCCCGGGATGTCCTCCCTGGCCAAGGTGATGCCGCTGCTGTCCTTCGCCACGCTGATCACCCTGGCCGTGGTGCCGCTGGCCGCCGGGCTCTACGTCGTCACCACGACGACCTGGACGGCGTGCGAGCGGGCGCTGCTGCAGCGGAACCGGGGGCGCGGCGAGCCGGCGGCGGCCGCCGCGAAGGCGCCCGCGGGCAAGCCGTCCCGCACCGCGGCGCGGGCCGCCGCCCCGTCCGGGGAGCGGACCCCCGCACCGGCTGACGGCACGTCGGGCGCCCGGGTCCCGCAGCAGCGCCCGGCGCCGCGCCGCACGGACGGGAAGGGCGGGCCGAAGACCCGCGCGGCCCGCCGGGCCGCGGCCCGCGCCCGGGCCAACTCCCGTGCGGGCTCCCGCACCGGGACCCCGGCCGACGGGGCGAAGCCGCAGGCGAAGGGCGCGGGCCGCGGCCGTACGGACGGTACGGACGCGGCTTCCGCGGCGATCGCCACCACCCCTCGGTAGCGGTCCAGTCCGTGAACGGGGTCTTGCGGACTGGACCCCGTTCTCGGAGGATCAACCAAATCGCTCGATGGCCGTCCCCCATCGGCCGGCCCGGGAAATCCCTTTCCGGGCCGACCCTTCGACCACGGGAGTGGAACCGATGAAGCTGCTGCGTGTCGGCACGGTGGGGGCGGAACGCCCGGCGCTGCTCGACGAAGCGGGGGTCCTGCGGGACCTGTCCGGCCTGGTGGGGGACATCGACCCGGCGCTGCTCGCGGACGACGCGGCACTGGCGCGCCTGCGCGCCGCCGCCGCCTCCGGCGAGCTGCCCGAACTCGACGCGGCCGGGCTGCGCACCGGCCCGCCGCTGACCGGGATCGGCAAGATCGTGTGCATCGGGCTGAACTACCACGACCACGCCAGGGAGACGGGGGCCGCGCCCCCCGAGGAGCCCATCCTCTTCATGAAAGCCCCGGACACCGTCGTCGGCCCCGAGGACACCGTGCTGGTCCCGCGGGGCAGCGCGAAGACCGACTGGGAGGTGGAGCTGGCGGTCGTCATCGGCCGCCGGGCCCGCTACCTGGAGAGCGACGAACAGGCGCTGGCGGCGGTGGCCGGCTACGCGGTCGCGCACGACGTCTCCGAGCGCGCCTTCCAGATCGAGCGCGGCGGCCAGTGGGACAAGGGCAAGAACTGCGAGACGTTCAACCCCCTTGGCCCGTGGCTGGTGACCGCCGACGAGGTCCCCGACCCGCAGGCCCTCGGCCTGCGCCTGTGGGTCAACGGCGAGCTGAAGCAGGACGGCACCACCGCCGAGCAGATCTTCCCGGTGGCCGAAGTCGTCCGCTACGTCAGCCAGTTCATGACCCTGCACCCCGGCGACGTCATCAACACCGGCACCCCGGCCGGCGTCGCCATGGGCCACCCGGACCCCAAGCCGTATCTTCGGGCCGGCGACGTGGTGGAGCTGGAGATCGACGGGCTGGGGCGACAGCGGCAGGCCCTCCGAGGGGCCTAGGTTTTTCCCACGTTTTTGGCTTTCCCGCCGTGGGGGTTTGTCGCCGTGGCGCCTGCGGCGGGCGGGTGGTTGGTGGGTGCGGTGACGGGCCTCCGGGGCCGGCCCGTCCCCTCCCGTTGGGGGAGTTGTTCAGGTGAGTGGGGGCGGGCGTCCGTAGGGCAGGTCAGTTGGGCTTCGCGAGGTGCAGTGGACCACCGACGGCCACCCCCACCAACCGTTTTTCCCACCCACCCACGGGAGGGGACGGGCCGGAGCGGGTGGGGGTGTCCGGACGTAAAGCGAAGCAGTCCGGACACCCCCACCCGCGCAGGCCCGTCACCGCACCCCGACAGCCCCGCGCAGCGGACCCGGCCCGCCGCCAGGCGCAACGGCGGGACAGCCAAAAGCGGGGCAGAGGCAAAGCGCAGCGGAACGTCGGGAAGACGAAAACGCGGGATTCAGCCCACGACCCGGACCGTGCAGCCTTCCGCGGCCGAGCGCCTCGCGGCCTCCAGGACACGCAAGGCGGCCGCGGCCTCGGTGGCGGTCACCGGAGGGCGGCCGCCCTCCCGCAGGGCCCGCGCGATCGCGGCGTAGTAGGCGGGATAGTCGCCCGGCAGCGTCGGCACCGGCTCGCCGCCGCCGGTCTGGGGGGACGAGCCGGCGCCGAGCCGGCCCCGGCGGGACTCCGGTTCCACGCCCCATTCGTCCTGCGCGTCGCCGGGCCGGCGGCCCTCGCGCAGGGCGGCCTCCTGCGGGTCCAGGCCGTGCTTCACGTAGCCGGCCCGGTTGCCCAGCACCCGGAAGCGCGGGCCGAGCATGGGGGTGGTGGCGCTCATCCACAGGTGGGAGCGGACGCCGTTGGCGTGGGTGAGGGCGAGGAAGGTGTCGTCGTCGGCCTCGGCCCCCGGGCGGCGGACGTCGGACTCCGCGTACACGGAGACGACCGGGCCGAAGAGGACCAGCGCCTGGTCGACGAGGTGGCTGCCGAGGTCGTAGAGCAGGCCGCCGATCTCGGCCGGGTCGCCGGACTCGCGCCAGCCGCCCTTGGGCCGCGGCCGCCAGCGCTCGAAGCGGGACTCGAAGCGGTGGACGTCGCCGAGCGCGCCGTCGTCGATCAGCTTGCGGACGGTGCGGAAGTCGTTGTCCCAGCGGCGGTTCTGGAAGACCGAGAGCAGCAGTCCGCGGTCCTCGGCGAGCGCGGCGAGCTTCTCGGCCTCGGCGGCGGTCGCGGCCAGCGGCTTGTCGACGACCACCGGCAGGCCGGCCTCCAGGGCGGCGGTGGCGAGCGGCACATGCGTCTTGTTGGGCGTCGCCAGCACGATCAGATCGAGGTCCGGGGCGCGGTCGAGCACCGCCTCGGGGGTGTCGACCGTACGGACCCCCGGGTGCTCGGCGCGGGCCTGCGCCTGCCGCTCGGGGCTGGCGGTGGAGACGGTGTCGAGCTGCAGGCCCTCGGTGGCCGCGATCAGCGGGGCGTGGAAGACCGAGCCCGCCAGGCCGTAGCCGATGAGGCCGGTGCGGAGCGGGCGGTGGGGGGCGGCGGTGCCGGTGGAGTCGCTCATCTCGCTCATGGGGCCCACTTAAGCAACGGTGTTGCCAAAGTGCAAGCGATGCGGACAATGGGTGGGTGAGCAGCGACGACCTCCCCCACGACGGCACCGCGGGCCCCCCGGGCGCGGGCCTGCCCGCCCTGCGCGGCCACAACGCCGCGCTGCTGCTCGGGCTGCTGCGCACGGCCGGCGGAGCGGGGGTCAGCCGCCGCGAGCTCGCCGACCGCACCGGCCTGACCCCGCAGGCCGTCAGCAAGATCACCGCCCGGCTGCGGGCCGACGGCCTGGCCGCCGAGGCGGGCCGCCGCGCCTCCACGGGCGGCAAGCCCGCCACCGTCCTGCGGCTGGTCCCCGACGCCCGGCATGCCGTCGGACTGCACCTGGACCGCGACGAGCTCACCGCCGTCCTGGCCGACCTCACGGGCGCGGCGGTCGCCGTCCGCCGCGCCCCGCTGGACTTCGCGGCGGGCGCCGGTCAGGTGCTCGCCACCGCCGGGCGCGAGGTCGCCGCGCTGCGCGCGCAGGCCGGCGGGCCGCCGGTGCTGGGCGCCGGGGTGGCCTGTCCCGGCCCGCTGGACCACACCACCGGCGTCCTGCACCGGGTCACCGGCGCGCCCCGGTGGGACGGCTTCCCGCTGCGCGAGGCGCTCGCCGAACGGCTCGGCCTGCCCGTCGTCCTCGACAAGGACACCAACGCGGCGGCCCTGGGCCTCGCCCAGGGGATACCGTCCGGCGCCGGCTCGTTCGGCTACCTCCATCTGGGCACCGGCCTGGGCGCCGGGCTCGTCCTGGACGGCGGCCTCTACCGCGGCCCGCGCACCGGCGCCGGCGAGTTCGGCCACCAGACCGTGCAGTGGGACGGGCCGCGCTGCGGCTGCGGACGGCGCGGCTGTATCGAGGCGCTGTGCCTGGCCGCGGTGGCCGACGGTGATCTGCCGCGCGCGGCACGGGCGTTGGGCGTGGGCGCCGCCAACCTCGTCGAGCTGCTGGACATCGACCGGGTGCTGCTCGGCGGCCGCACCGTACTGGCCCACCCCGACGGGTTCCGCATTGGCGTGGCCGAGGCCCTGGCGGCCCAGGCCCGCGCCCGCGGCAGGACCCCGGTGCCGGTGGAACTCGCCCGCGGCGGAGCCCGGGTGGTCGCCGACGGGGCGGCGGAACTGGTCCTGGCGCCGCTCTTCGGCCGCCGGCCGGGCGCCCTCACCCCGCCGTGAACTCGTACCGCAGCTCGTAGAGATGGCCCGCCTTGACCATCACCGCGTGGCCTCGATGGGCCGCTCGTCGTCGCTGCGGACGACGCGGAGCGTGCGCAGCACGGGCAGGTCGCCGGGCAGCCGCAGCGCGGTGAACCGCTCCTGGGTGGGCACGAACCGCTCCTTCCGCTCAACTGTGCTGCCTTTCCCGACAAGCAGCAAGATTGCCCATGCCCCTGCGGGCCTCCTTGTCCCTCTGCCGGGCCGTTTCCTGGCGATGCTCGACGAGCGGCAGGTGCCGGACGGTGAACTGCGCTTCCTCGCGGAGCGGCTGGTCGAGGCGTTGCGGGATGTGCTGCGGATCGCCGAGAGCCGGGGCGCCGGGTGTGGCGCGGCGGAAGATCCGGGGTGAGCGCGGGGGTCAGGGGTCCTGCCTGCTGACTTAGGGTGGGGGCGTCGGCCGTACGTACGACGGGTGGGCACTCGCGTGGGCCACGACGCGTGCGGGAGTCGGCCGGCGCCCCTGGTCATCACGTACGGCAGGAGTCCGGCAGTGGCAGAGCGCAAGCCGATCGAGTCATGGCTCACCGACATGGACGGCGTCCTGATGCACGAGGGCGTTCCGGTCCCCGGGGCGGACGCCTTCATCAAGCGGCTGCGCGAGTCGGGCAAGCCCTTCCTCGTGCTGACCAACAACTCCATCTACACCCCGCGTGACCTGCACGCCCGCCTGAACCGCATCGGGCTGGACGTGCCGTGGGAGTCGATCTGGACGTCCGCGCTGGCCACCGCCCAGTTCCTGGACGACCAGCGGCCCGGCGGCACCGCGTACGTCATCGGGGAGGCGGGCCTGACCACCGCCCTGCACGACATCGGCTACGTCCTGACCGACCACTCCCCGGACTACGTCGTCCTCGGCGAGACCCGCACCTACAGCTTCGAGGCGCTGACGAAGGCGATCCGGCTGATCAACGAAGGCGCCCGGTTCATCGCCACCAACCCCGACGAGACGGGCCCCTCCCCGCAGGGCGCGCTGCCCGCGACCGGCTCGGTGGCCGCGCTGATCACCAAGGCGACGGGCGTCGACCCGTACTTCGTCGGCAAGCCCAACCCGCTGATGATGCGGCACGGCCTCAACGTCATCGGCGCCCACTCCGAGACCTCGGCGATGATCGGCGACCGGATGGACACCGATGTGCTGGCCGGTCTGGAGGCGGGCATGGAGACCTTCCTCGTCCTGACCGGACTGACCCGCCCCGAGGAGGTCGACCGGCACCCGTTCCGGCCCTCCCGTGTCGTGGACTCGATCGCGGATCTGATCGACCTGGTGTGAGCGGGGGAGTGGGGGTGAGGGACGAGCGCTGGGAGGGGTGCGGGGTTAGCGGTGTGAGCGGGCCCGGCGGCGTCGTGGGCGGGTGAGGGGGAGGGGCGGGGTCCGGAGTGCCCGGCCTCTCGGTCCCTGAGGCCGTGGGCGCCCCCGACTGGCCCCGATGCCCCGGGCACCCACCCGAACGGCGCAGCCTCGGACCGCACCGGATGCGGCCGGGCTCGCGCGGGCGGACCTTCGGAGTTATCGGAGGTTCACCATGCGCTCTCGGCAACTTGCTCTCTGTGCCGCGGTCGCGGCTTGCGCGGTGACGACGCCGCCCGCGTACGGCGCTGACGCACGCGCCACCGGGACCGGAACGGTCTCCGTCAGCCCTGCCCCGGCCGCCCCCGGCACCCACCCGCACCGCGCCGTCCGGCAGGACGGTACGCGCCGCACGGTCTTCCTGGCGGGGGGCCCGGCGGGAAGGGCGGGGGCGGTGGGGACTGCGGGGGCGGCAGGAACGGTGGCAACGGTGGTGGAGGTCGGTGCCTCCGCCGCGGCTGCCGGCCCCGCGCCGGCGCCGGCCCTTCGCCCCGCTTCGGCCGTCGGCCCCGTTCGGGCCGTCCGTCCCGCTCAGGCCGTCCGACTCACCCCGGCCGTCCGTCCCGACGGGCCCGCCGAGGCGGCGCCGCGGCGGGAGCTGAGCAGTACGTCGGCGGTCGGCCTGGTGCTGGCCGGTGGCGCCGTCCTGGTCATCGCGGGGCAACTGCTCCGGCTCCGGCTGCGACTGCGCCGCGAGCGGCACGGGGACGCCGATGAGCACTGAGGAACAGGAGCGGGCCGGGACACCGGTCGGGGTGCCACCCCTGTCACCCCTGCCCGGCACCCACGTCGGCCACAGCGCTCACGGCATCCTCACCCCTCCTGCCGTCCCACCCGGCCCCCGCCCCCAAGCGAACCCCCAAGCCCAGCCCCAGCCCCATCACCACACCCACCACTACGCCCCCGCCTCCACCCCCAGTCGCGGCCCCGGCTCCACCACCGGAAAGCTCTTCGCCGGGGTGGCCTGGGCCGTGCTGTTGCTGGGGCTGTGGTTGTGGGGGCGCGACGTGGCGGACGGGATGGCCGCGCGGCTCGCCACCACCGGTGATGTCGCCGCCGTGGGGCGCCCGTTGGGCCGCCAGGCGCCTCCGCACGCGCACGCCCCGGTGCCCGCCGCCGCGAACGCGGCGCCCGTGAGCCTCACCATCGACGCACTCGGCATACAGGAGGGCGGCATCGCCGCACGCGGCCTCGACGAGGACGGCCTCCTCACCCCGCCCCCGGACGCCTCCCCGGACCTCGTCGGCTGGTACGCCGGAGGGCCGCGGCCGGGCGAGGCGGGCGCGGCGCTGCTCGCGGGCCGGGCCGGCGCCGACCGCGACCCGGGCGCCCGGCGGGGCGTCGTCCACCGGCTGACCGCCCTCACGCCGGGCGAGCGGGTGGACATCCGGCGTTCCGACGGCAGCACCGCGCGCTTCGCCGTCGAGGACGTCCAGCTCTACGACCGTGACCGGTTCGACGCCCGCAAGGTCTACGCCGCACGCGGCCGGGGCCGTTCCGAACTCCGCCTGATCGTGGACGGCGGCAGCGGCGGCAGCGGCGGCAGCGGTGCCCGTGCCGGCGGGGGAGCGCGCGGCGGCGGGTCCTCGAACGTCGTCGTGGTGTCGGCCTACTTGACGTCCCTTCAGAAGGCGGACGCGGCGGGCCGCTGAATCATCACGAACCCCGTTCGTCAAGCGTCTTAGCAGCCTGTGGACAGCCCCTCCACAGGCCGGCCCCGGGCAAAGGGCCGTGTGCCACGATGGTCGGGCCGGCGGTCCCCGCCGGCGGTGCCCGATGTGCGAGGGGGAGTGGATGTACGGCGATCTGCGACGGATGGCCGGGGTCGGTCCGCCGGGCGGACCCCGCGACGGCCGGCGGCGCACCGTGCGTGCCGGGGCGGCATCGACGACGGCAGCCGTGGGCGCACTGGCGCTGCTGCTGCTCGCCGGATGCTCCTCGCCGGGCGACGGCGACGGCAGCGTGCCGGCCAAGCCGGGCCAACGCCCCAAGTCCGTCGCGCCGTTCTGGGTCAACCCGGACAGCAAGGCGGCCCGCCAGGTCTCCGACTACGGCGACGAGGGCAGGACAGCGGACGCCCGCCTGGCCAACAAGATCGCGTCGCAGCCGGTCGCGGAGTGGATAGGCGTCGACGACCCGGAGGGCGAGGCGCGGGGCTTCACCCAGGCCGCCGCCAAGGCCGACCGCGAGGCGCTGCTCGTGCTCTACAACATCCCGCACCGCGACT
This sequence comes from Streptomyces angustmyceticus, assembly GCF_019933235.1. Lineage (NCBI taxonomy): Bacteria > Bacillati > Actinomycetota > Actinomycetes > Kitasatosporales > Streptomycetaceae > Streptomyces > Streptomyces angustmyceticus. The sequence continues at coordinate 5,182,274 of NZ_CP082945.1, forward strand.
GCGGCCGCTACTCCCAGGGCGGCGCCGCCGACGGCAACGCGTACCGGTCCTGGCTGGACGGCGTGCTCAAGGGCATCGGCGACCGCGCCACCACCGTCATCCTGGAGCCCGACGCGCTCCCGCACATCGCGGACAAGTGCACCCCGCAGCAGTTCCACGAGGAGCGCTACGCCCTGCTGACGGAGGCGGTCGGCAAGCTGAAGGCGCTGCCGCACACCAAGGTCTATCTGGACGCCGGCAATCCGCACTGGATCAAGGACCCGGGCCAGATGGTCGAACCCCTCAAGCGGGCGGGCATCGACCGCGCCGACGGCTTCGCGCTGAACATCTCCAACTACCAGACCACCGCGGAGAACACGAAGTACGGCAAACGGCTGTCGGCCATGGTCGGCGGCAAGCCCTTCGTCATCGACACCAGCCGCAACGGCAACGGCCCGGCTCCCGGCGGCGACGACCCGGAGAACTGGTGCAACCCGCCCGGCCGCGCCCTGGGTACCCCGCCGACCACCAAGACCGGCGACCCGCTGATAGCCGCCTACCTGTGGATCAAGCGCCCCGGCGAGTCGGACGGCACCTGCAAGGGCGGCCCCAAGGCCGGTGCCTGGTGGCCCAAGTACGCCCTGGGGCTGGCCCGCAGCGCGGAGTAGCGCCGGATCGTCCGCGCGGCCCGGCGGCCATGCTCCCGCGTCGGGGCCCGGGCCGTCGCGCCCACACCGACCGCCGGCGGTTTGCCTTCACGCACGGCGGGAGGGCTCACCCGAGGCAAGCCCTCCCGCTCCCGGCCCCTCCCGGCCCGCTGTGGCGTGCGGCGGCGCCTACGCGCGCCCCGCCGTGACCTTCACCCACACCGCCTTCGACGGGGTGCCGTGCCCGTCGACCGCGTTCAGCATGTACCACCCGGGCGGCACCAGCGACGGGTCCTTGGGCAGGGTGACCGTCACCCCGTTTCCGTCCTTGGCCACCGTGAAGTCCAGGGCGATCGAACGCTGTTCGACGTTGGTGACATGGGTGAACGAGCCGGGGCGCATCAGCCGCATCTTCTTGATGCCGGCCGCGTGCGGGGCGGCGTAGGCCGTGCTGCTGCCGAGCGAGAGCGTCTTCGGGCCCTTGTCCGTCAGCTCGGGACGCGACTTCCGGTAGAGGTAGGGCGGGGTGTAGAGGTCGATCTGCTGCTGGAAGACGCCCGGCTTGGTGTTGTCCTTGTCGGCGTAGAGCGAGTCGGAGCCGAAGGTCATCACCCGGCCGTCGGGCAGCAGCAGCGCACCGGAGTGGTAGTTGCGGCCCACCAGCGGATCGGCCACCTCGCGGGCGGAGTTGGTGGACGGGTCGTACAGCTCCGCCTTGAGGACGTTGGAGGCGCTGCGGCCGCGGTAGTCACCGGAGCCGTTCGTGGTCAGCACGGTGTCGTCCGGCATGATCACGCTGCTCGGGTAGCGGGCCTTCGCGTACAGCGGCGGCCCGTCCTTGAAGCGCGGCGACGGGGCGTGCAGGTCCACGATGCGGGTCTTGTCCGTGGACTTCGGGTCCTCGCCGACACCGCCCCCGCCCAGCACCATGTACCGCTGTTCCTGGGCCGGCGGCAGCAGCACCGACATCGATGTCTCCAGGATCTTCGGGTCGCTCATCCCGGGCACGACCTGGAACTTGTTGGACTTCAGGTCCCAGATGCCGGGGGTGCGGCCGACGTTGTCCGGGCCGTAGCCGGCGTTGGAGCCGGTGTAGAAGATCCGGCCCTGGTCGGTGAGGAAGAGCGCCGGGTAGGTCGGGAAGAAGCGCCGCTTGGGCAGGTAGGTCCACTTCTTCGTCTTCGGGTCGTAGATCTCCTGCTTGCCGGGGACGACCTGCCCGATCTCGTCCAGCCCGGAGACGGAGAGGACCTTGCCGTCCTGCAGGGTGGTCAGCGTCGGATACCAGCGGGCCTCGTTCATCGGGTCCACGGGGATGTAGCGCTCGGCCACCGGGTCGAACTCGAAGGAGTCCTTGATCCCCTGGAAGTCCTTCTTGTCGAACGACAACTTCTGCGCGATGCCGTAGAAGTTGTGGGCGTCCGCGCCGGTCAGGCCGTGGATGCGGTAGTTGTCCTGGGAACCGGTGGAGTGCGAGCGGCCGTCCTTGAGGGCCTCGACGTAGACCCGGGCCTCGCTGTGCACCACGGTGACCTTGCCGGTCGCCGGGTCGGTCCTCTTCTTCGCGCGGGGCACCACGACCGGGTCCTTGGAGGCGAAGGTCTTGCCGTTCTTCTTGCCGGTGAACAGCGTGCCGGCCGGGAACGTCTTCGGGCCGTCCGGGTCCTCGTTGTAGACGATCATCAGGCCGCCGGCCTTCTTCACGTCGCCGTTGAGCTTCTCGTAGCGCTGGGTGCCGCCGGCCACCAGCAGCTTGCCGTCCGGGAGCTGGGTGTGCCCGGAGCAGAAGAGGTCCTTGGGCGTGGGGATGTTCTTGAAGGTGTTCTTCTCCGGATCCCACAGGACCGTACGGAACGACTTGGCCCTGAAGTTCGCCGCGTTGTTGCCGGAGCCCGCGACCAGCAGCACCTTGCCGGTGTGCAGCAGGGCCGCGTGGATGGTGTTGATGCGGTACTTGTCCGGCACGTCGACGGCGTCCCAGTGGCCGTTCGCCGCCTTGTACTCGGGCTTGTTGATCTCGTACTGGTGGTACTGCGCGGAGGCGAAGCTGTAGAGGGCCGGCCCGTTCATCGCGGCCAGCGCGAGCACCACGGCCGTCGCTATCGTCACTCTGCGGGTGCGACGGCTCGGACGGTACTTCATGTGTGACGTCCCCCAAGGGCGATCTGCAGGGTCTGTTCGGCGGGAAGGGCCGGGTCGGCGGGGCGGCCGGCCGCCTGGTCGGTGGCCTGGCCATGGGCCTGGTCGCGAGCCTGGTCAGAGCCCACGGGCGGGTCGGCGGACGGATCGGCCGGCTGGCCCCCCGCCTGCCCGGCGGCGGTTCCCGCCCCGCCGGCCGCCTCCCTCCGCTTGCGTTCCTCGCGCCGTACGGACACCCGCCAGGCGATGATCGGCGCGGCGGTGATCAGCATCGCGAGCGTGGCCCAGGTGACCATTGCCGGATGGCTGTGCCCCAGCACGAACGACGCGACCAGCGAGCCGCCGAAGACGAGCAGGAAGAACAGGTGCACCCGGAACGTCCCGAAGAGGGTGTCCGGGCTGGAGGAGTCGCCCTTCGGCGTGACCACGAACTTGCTCTTGCGGCGCAGCACCGTGTCGAACAGCGACCGGGCGTAGATCGGCGCGGACAGCGCGGACATCACCATGCCGGCGACCCCGCCGGAGCCCTCCGGCTCGTGCGGCGAGACGTTGTGCCGGCGGTTCCAGATGTACAGGCCGATCTGCAGCGCCGAGGCATTGCCGTAGAGCATCATCCACACCGCCGGGTCGATCTCCACGCCCGACGCCCCCAGCCCCAGGAACAGCGCGCAACTGAGCGCCGCCAGGATCCAGTTCAGCGCGGACATCGGGTAGAAGATCACCATCATGGTGTAGTTGAAGAGCCGGCCCGCCGGCAGGCTGAACGGCGCCTTCCAGAACTGCTTGAGGATCGTCTCGTACGTCCCGCGCGACCAGCGCAGCTGCTGGGTGAAGAAGTCGGTCCAGGCCGTGGGCCCCTCGCCGACCGCCAGCACGTCCGGGGTGTAGACCGAGCGCCACTTCCTGCCGGTCCGCGGGTTGCGGTGCCGGTGGATCTCGAAGCCGGTCGCCATGTCCTCGGTGATGGAGTCGTACAGCCCGCCGATCTGCTTCAGCGCGCTGATGCGTACGGCGTTGGAGGTGCCGACGAACATCGGCGCGCCGTAGCGGTTGCCGGCCCGCTGGATCAGCGCGTGGAAGAGGAACTGCTGGGACTCGGCGGCCTTGGTGACGAAGGTGTCGTAGTTGCCGTACACCTGCGGGCCGATGACGAAGCCGACGTCCGGGTCGCGGAAGAAGCCCAGCATCCGTTCCAGGTAGTTGGGCAGCGGGACGTGGTCGGTGTCGACGGAGGCGAAGTAGTCGTAGGCGTCGCCGTGCGCCTGCAGCCAGGCGTTGTAGTTGCCGTGCTTGGTCTTGGCGCGGTGCGGGCCCTTGGGCTGGTTCCACTCCGGGACGCCCTTGCGGCTGAAGTGGTGGACGCCCAGGCGCCGGCAGACCTCCTTGACCTCGGGGTCGTCGCCCTCGTCCAGCAGCCAGACGTGCAGCAGGCCGCGGTGCCGGATCTTGACCGCCGCCTCCAGCGTCTTCGTCACCATGGCGAGGGGTTCCTTGCCCGGCACGAACGAGGTCAGGAAGGCGACGCGGGTGCCGCTCTCGGGAATGACCGGCACGGGGTCGCGGGCGACGAGGGTGGCATGGGCGTTGGACAGCACGTTCATGCACCGGAAGAGCTCGATCAGACCGATCGAGACCAGCATGACGACGTCCAGCGCCGGGAGGAAGTCGTAGGCGGGGTAGTCGCGTTCGGTCCAGTGACTCGGCTGCATCAGCCAGACCAGCAGCCCGAACGAGACCAGCGGCGCGGCGCCGAGCAGCAGGGCCGCCCGTATGCGGTGCGGCTCGTCCGCGAGCAGCGAGCGGTAGCGGACCTGATAGGGCTTGTCCGGGTCGGGCCGGGTGAGCGGACCGGCCAGCCGGCTGTAGTGCTCGTAGTCGTAGCGCGGCAGCGGCTTGCGCTGGAGGCGCCGCTGCCAGTGCTGGCGCGGCACGCGCAGGCGCGTTGTGGCCGACGGGTCGTACGGGCGCTGCGGCCGGGAGCCGTCAGGCGGCGACGTCATGAGTCCATCCCCCCGCACGCAGCACCTGCTGCGTGCCGTCTGTGCTGATGGCCCGAGTCCGCGGTCCCCCGCGACCGACTCGGGCGCTTTGCTGTCGGCCGCCTGCACCGTCGGACGGTTGGCGGCCGTCCTCCGGTTGCGTATGCAACGCTGCCGCGATCCTGCCAAGCGGCGATTTCCCCGTGTTCACATCACGCCATCCGGCGTGCCCGGCTGTTCCCACTCGGCTGGATGCGGTCCTCATTTCGCCGAGTTACCAGGTCAGGGTCCCTAACGACCGTCCTGATGGCAAGAGTTGTCCAGGGAATTGTGTACGAGAGTGCGCAAGACGGGGCCGCGGGTGGCGCTGGGCACATCGCTTTGATACGGAACTACCGTCAATTTTCCCGCCGTCAGCGGATATCGGGGCAATGATTGCGGTGTCCTGGCTCTGGGTGTCCGGAGCAATCCGGCGCGTAAAGGGGGCCGTCCCGTAGGGGTATTGCCCGCACCGATCGACCGTCAACCGGCAAAGTCGGGCACCCCTTCGCGGGGGTGCGGACCGGCGCCTGGAGGAGGGTGCGGCTGCCGCTGCGACCCGAACGAACAGGCAGGTCAAGGCACTTGAGGGCGGCGCGGGTGCGACGCGGACCGGCGCCCGCGGGAATTCGCCGACGGGGCGGGGGAGCGGCTGATCCGTGGCGAGTCCGCCTCGTTTGCCGACTCCGGTGAAGTTACCCCCGCGTACGCCGATTTGGCCGAAGGTGTGGCTATTCCCCTGGGTAATCCCCGCGGTTTCGTCTCGGATGGCGGTGACCGACGGGGGAGTGCCGGGGTGCTTCTTCTGCGGGCCTCGCCGCCGGCATTTCGATGCCCCTGCGTGACGGCGCGGTCACCGGTTTGGTGGTGGGGGCGGCGGTCGCCGGCCGCGGTCCGGTCCGGGCGGGCCCGGAATAGAGGGAGGGGCGGGGCGATGGAACAGCGGGGCTTCGGGGTGGGGGTTCGCGGGAAAGGAAGAGGGGCTCGTCCACCTCATCGGTGCGCGATCGGGCAATTACCGTTTGTGATCGCAAGGAAAGCGGCCGGATGGGCCGCCGCCGAGCGGGCGATGGGGTGGGAGGAGTGGGGGCCTGAGCGGCCGAGGTGAGGGGGTGCCGTAAGGGGCGAGATCGGCGGGGGCGGGGTGCGTTGGTTGGTCATCCGTCCGGACGACCGCGTGCCTGGGCCGCGTGACCGGACCACGTGACGCGGCCGCGCGCCCCGACCACACGACTGAGGCCCCCCGCATGGCGAGGGGCCTCAGTCCTACGTGCGCCGCCAGGGACTCGAACCCCGGACCCGCTGATTAAGAGTCAGCTGCTCTAACCAACTGAGCTAGCGGCGCGCGCTGACCTGGAGAACTTTACACGAATTCCAGGGGTGCTCCGTACCGCCGCCCGCGCCGCCCCGCGCGCCCGGCCCGCGTGACCCACGCCACCCACCGCGACGTCCGTCCGGCCCGGCATACCGCACGAAAGGTTCACCCCATATGAGGCAAAAGTCCCTGCGTCCGGGGACCTTCGACTGGCGGCCGGCCCGCCGTGATCTGTGAGGATCGATTTCATGGCGTCCATGTCGGTAGATCACCAGTTGCCCCGTCAACATGCGATATGCCCTGCCGGTTGAGAGGCTGGGGCGAACGTCGGGACGGAAGAACGGAACACGCCCGGGGGTGCCGGGCCATGGCGTCCGTCACTCCTCCTCGCCCTCTTGCAACCCCACCCTCCACAGCAACGTCTGCCAGGACGCGCGCCCCGGACCGGGTCCCCGGGACTCGCCCCTCCGTCGGAAAGGTTGATCGTCATGGTGTCGACAGCCAAGCGCACCCTTGAGATGCAGCTCCTCCTCGGGCCGGACGAAGCAGTTCCGGTGGCCGGCCGGTTCAGCTATCGCAGTGACCGCCCGTACGAGGTCGAGGTCGCGTTCATCAGTCGTGGCCAGAAGGTGGCCACCTGGCTGTTCGCCCGTGATCTGCTGCTGGCGGGGCTGCACGACGAAGCAGGTGAGGGGGACGTGCGGGTGTGGCCCTTCCGCCGACCGGGGGCATCGCGCCGCGTGCACATCGAGCTGTCCACCGACGACAGCGTGTGCGAGCTGTCGGTGCGCGCGATCGAGCTGACTGCCTGGCTGGAGCAGACCACGGCGATTGTCCCGCCCGGCCATGAGGACCGCTATCTCGACATGGACACCCACCTGGCCCGGCTGTTCGCCGGGAAGTGCTGATGGGGGACAGGGCGATCATGACCACGACCACAAGCGCAAGCACGACGACGACCGGCACGATGACCACGCCCACGGGTGCGACCACGCCCATGGGTGCGACGCCGGACCCGAGCGCGGCGACGCACCCGGCCGCGGCCGCGCCGGGGACCGCGCCCGCCGCCAGGAGGGTGACCGGTGGCGCGGCCGGACCCGCGGAGGTGCCCGCGGCCAGGCGCGCGACGGCGGGCGGGGCAGTACCGGCGACGGGACCGGCCAGTGCGACCGGGCCGGCGAGCGCGACCGCGCCCACGGAGGAGCCGGCGACCGCTCCGGGCACCGGTATATCCGCCGACGCGCCCGGCATGCCGTCGGCCACCCCGGCCACCCCGGCCACCTCCGCCACCCCGCACGACCCCTGCACCCACGGCTTCCTGCCCGAGCGGCCGCCCGTCCGTTCCATGATCGGAACCTGGACCCGGCTGGACGCCATGGCGCGCGCGGCCGCCGTCGCGCCCGACCGGGAGACCGCCGTCGCGCTCGTCGAACGCGCCCATCGTGCCGAGGAGTTGTCCGCCCTGCGGCAGCGGGTCTCCCGCCTCTCCCTGCGCAACGCGGAGGCCGCCGCCATGCGGATCGCGGTGATCGCGGTCTCCTGCGGCTGGTGCGGCCTCGACCCGCAGGCGCCGGCCGCCCGCGAGGTCGCCGACGAGGCGTTCCTCGACCTGTGGGCGGCGATCGCGCACCGCATCGACCACGATCAGTTCGTCGCCCTGCCCACCCTCGCGCTCCACAACTGGGTCCCCGAACGCAAGCCCCGCCGCCACATCCCCATCGACCAACTGGCCCGCACCGAGGTGCTCGTGCCGATCGTCCGGTGGGCCCCGGAGGGGCAGCCGCTCAGCCGTCTGGACCGGCTCATGCTGGCCGCGACCCGCCTGGAGGCACACGGGATCTGGCTCTTCCGGCTCGCCGAAACCCTGGCGGGCCGGTCGCCCGACGACTCCTCCACCCCGACGGCGCTGCGCCGCCTGGTCCGCGTCCAGCACGCGCTGCGCGCCCAGCTCCTCGCCGAGGCGACGGATCTGACGGCCGCGCCCGCCACGCCGCAGCAGCGTGCGGTGCTCGGCGCGCTGGCCGAACAGGGCGCGCTGGAGCCGCCGGTCCTCCAGGCGGCCGAAGCGGTGCTCGGCATCGGCGGACGCCGGATGGGTGAGGGCAGGCGCCAGTTGCTGCGCCGCCATCTCCCGGCGCAGCACCGCGCCTGGCTCAGCGCGATGGACCGCCACTGCGCCCCCGTACGCACCCTCGCCCACCGCGGCGGCCCCGATGCTGCCGTCTACCGCGAGGCCCAGGAGTCCCTGATCGCCCTCCGCCGCACCTACACCGCGCTCGTACAGGCCGCCGCCCGGCCCGCCGCGCCCCCGCTCACCGCGGCGGCGTGACGCGCACCCGACCAGCCCCGGGCTGAGCCGCCGGCCCACCGGCCCACCGGCCCGACCCCCGGGGCAAGCCCGGCCTGCGACGTCCGGGGGCGTCAATCCAGCCATCCCCCGGCCTGTCGCCGCCTCCCAGGCCCCTCCCTACCCCCTCCCCACGCCGGTCACCAACCCCGAGCATTGGTATGGACATGTCCAATACCGCACCCTTACGCTGGGGCTTGGTCTAGACCGCAGGTTCGGCATCGCAGTGCACTGCATTTCTCCGGCACGGAACTCCCCCACGTTCTTCAGGAGCGAAGCATGCGCAAAAAAGTCAGTGCTGCCGTGATCGGTCTGGGCGTCGTCGGCGTCTCCCTGCTCTCGACGGGCAGCGCTTCCAGCCACGGCTACAGCGACGCACCCCCCAGCCGCCAGGCCCTCTGCGCCAAGGGCACCGTCAAGAACTGCGGCGCGATCCAGTACGAACCGCAGAGCGTCGAGGGCCCCAAGGGCTTCCCGGCCGCCGGCCCGGCGGACGGCAGGATCTGTTCCGGCGGGCAGCGGAACTTCGCCCAACTGGACGACCCGCGCGGCGGGAAGTGGCCCGGCACCAAGCTCTCCCCGGGGCAGGGCTACACCTTCACCTGGCGGCTGACGGCACGCCACGCGACCACGGACTTCGAGTACTTCATCACCAAGGACGGCTACGACCCGAGCAAGCCGCTCACCCGCGCCGACCTGGAACCCCAGCCGTTCATGACGGTCCCGATGGGCGGCACCCGGCCGGGCGAGACCGTTCAGCACCAGGGCACCGTCCCCACCCGGAAATCCGGCCGCCACCTCATCCTCGGCGTCTGGAACATCGCCGACACGGGCAACGCCTTCTACGCCTGCTCGGACGTCGACCTCTCCTGACGTCCCCCGGGGCGCCGCTCACGCCACACGCGCCCCCACCTCACCACCACCACTCACCACCACTCACCACCCCACGGGCCTCCCCGCTCCCCTCCGGGGAGGCCCCCTTTCCCGAGAAGCCCCCATCCCCGACGCCCCCGCCATCCCCTCCCCATCTGACGCAACGTCAGCTACCCTGCGGCGCCATGGCACCCAACGGCACCAGCGCGCGGGGCAGTTCCGGCGCTTCCACCGTCGCGGAACTCGTCCGGGCGCAGTGGGGCGATCACCGGGTGGGGGCGATGTACGGGGATCTCGTGCTCACCCACCACGAGCTGGCGGGCGGCGCCGCCGCGCGGGCCGCGCTGCTGGGGGAGCTGCTGCCGCGGGACGCGCCGCCGCACCTCGGGGTGCTGCTCGGCAACGTGCCGGAGTACCCGCTGTGGCTGAGCGCGGCGGCGCTCGCCGGGGCCGCGGTCGCCGGGATCAACCCCACCCGCCGCGGGCCGGAGCTCGCCCGCGACATCCGCCACACCGACTGCGCGCTGCTGGTCACCGAACGCGCCCAGCTCCCGCTGCTGGCCGGCCTCGGCCTCCCGCTCCCGCCCGAGCGGATCCTCGTCGTGGACGACCCGGCCCACCGGGAACTGCTCGCACCGTACGAGGGTGCGACGCCCGACGAGATCACGGCCGGCGGCCGCGGCGGCGCCGGCGCCCCGACACCGGCCTCCCGGATGCTGCTCTACTTCACCTCCGGCTCCACCGGCGCTCCCAAGGCCGCCGTCTGCACCCAGGGCCGGCTGGCCGCCGCCGGGCACTCGCTGGCCGGGTACCTCGGGGTGCGCCGGGACGACGTCCACTACCTCTGCATGCCGATGTTCCACGGCAACGCCGTCATCGCCGGCTGGGCCCCGGCGCTCGCCGGCGGCGCCGCCGTGGCGCTGCGCCGCCGCTTCTCGGCCTCCGCCTTCCTCCCCGACGTGCGCCGCTACGGGGCCACCTGCTTCACCTACGTCGGCCGGGCCGTGCAGTACCTGCTCGCCACCCCGCCCGCCCCCGGCGACCGGGACCACTCGCTGCGGTGCGGGTTCGGCACCGAGGCGGGCACCGTGGACGCCGCCCGCTTCGCCGAACGGTTCGGCGTCCGCCTGATCGAGGGGTACGGCTCCTCCGAGGGCGGCGCCGCGATCCAGCGCACACCGGACACCCCGCCCGGCGCCATCGGCCGGGACGCCCCCGGCGGCGATCTCGCCGTCGTCGACCCGGAGACCGGCGACGAGCTGCCGCGCGGCCGGCTCGACCCGGCCGGCCGGCTGCTGAACGGGGAGCGGGCGATAGGGGAGCTGGTCAACCGCGGCCGCAGCTCCTTCGAGGGCTACTGGCGCAACCCCGAGGCGACCGCCGCCCGCACCCGAGGCCGGGGCGAGGGCCGGGCCGGCGCGGGCTGGTACTGGACCGGTGACCTCTTCTTCCGGGACACCGAGGGCTTCTTCCACTTCGTGGGACGCACGGACGACCGGCTGCGGGTCGACAGCGAGAACCTCGCCGCCGCGATGATCGAGAACATCCTCGCCCGGTACGCCCCGGCCGCCGGCGTGGCGGTGTACGCGGTGCCCGACCCCGTCGCCGGGGACCAGGTCATGGCGGCCCTGGCGCTGCGGGACAGTGCCGCGTTCGATCCGGACGGCTTCGTGGCCTTCCTCGCCGCCCAGCCCGACCTCGGGACGAAGATGGCGCCCCGGTTCGTACGGACCATGGCCGCGCTGCCGGTGACCGCCACCCACAAGGTGCACCGGGTCGCGCTGCGACGGGCCGGGTTCCAGTGCCCGGACCCGGTCTGGTGGTCCCCGGTGGCCGCCGCGGACCCCGCCGCACCGGCCCGCTCCGCGGACCCCGCCGGCCGCGCCTACCGCCCGTTCACCACCGCGGACCGCACCGCCCTGCTGGCGCTGTACCGCGCCCACGACCGGACCGCTCTCCTGGGACGGTGATCCCGGCCCGGCGCGATGATCACCGAGCCCGGCGATCCCGCGGCGGCCGCCCGCCGGCCACGGCGGCACACCAGGCCGCAACAACGAAGTGGGCGTTCCCGGAGAACCGGAAACGCCCACTCGATACGTGCGCCGCCAGGGACTCGAACCCCGGACCCGCTGATTAAGAGTCAGCTGCTCTAACCAACTGAGCTAGCGGCGCGCGCTGACGAAAGAAATACTACCCGGTCGAGAGGGGTGCTCATGACCACGGCGGCGGCAGAGGGCGACGTGCGGCGCAGCACGGTCCCGGCCGCCCCCGCCCGGCCTGCCGGACGGACGGTTCCGGCCACATGGTCCGGACGCGAGGTCCGGGCCCGTGGGCGGCAGGGCGCCCCGCTCAGATCGCCAGCGACAGCAGTACCGGCGCGGCCTGGCGGTTGAGGGTGTCGGCGGCCTGGCGCAGGCGGTGGGCGTGCTCCAGCGGCATGGAGAGGGCGAGGCAGCCGACCGTCGATCCGGCGGTGATCGGTACGGCCGCGCAGACCGTGCCGACGGCGTACTCCTGCAGGTCGAGGACGGGGACCGTGGGCGGCTGGCTGTCGAGCTTGTGGAACAGGACCTTCTCGTTGGTGATCGTCCGGGAGGTGAGCCGGGCGGTCTTGTGGCGGGAGAGGTGGTCCTTGCGGCCGTCGTGGTCGAGCTGCGCCAGCAGGCACTTGCCGACCGCGCTGGCGTGTGCCGTCCGGTGGAATTCGGCCCACTCGTTGACCTTGGGGGCCAGCGGTCCGTCGGCGTAGTGGAGGATCTTCACCTCGCCGTCGATGTACCGGCTGATGTAGACCGCCGCGCCGACCGAGTCGCGCAGGTGGTCGAGGGTGAGCTGGAGCTTGTCGCGCAGGGCCTGGTCGCGGTCGCCGCCGGTGCCCAGCAGCAGGAGCGAGGCGCCGACGACGTACGCGCCGTCGGTGACCTGCTCGACATAGCCCTCGCGGCGGAGCATCGACAGCATGTGGGCGAGCTGGCCCGGGGGCAGGCCCGTTTCGCGGGCGATCTGCGCGTCGGTCACGCCGTCGGCGTGCCTGGAGATCGTTTCGAGCACGCGAAGGGCGTACTGCACCGAATGGAACGGCGCGGTCGGCTCGGGCTTCAGCGCCACGGTGTCCCCCTAGCAGGTTGTTACCGCTTGCGGCATGACGGTCGTCGGCGGTCGCGGCCGGCGCTTGCGCGGTCGGTCCCGACAACGGCGTGGGACTCACGATAGCGGTCAACCGCCCTTGGGGGAGGGGGTCTTGACTGAAAAGAGCCGTGCTTGGCGTTTCTGTACTGGGGCTTGCGTCTTTGGCATATGCCAAGGTCATGGGGCCCGGATGGCCGGGCGCTGTGCGCCCCACGGCGCCGAGGCATCCGGTGCGGCGGGGGAGAGGGGTCGCGGAGGGAGCGGAACCGGCCATATCCGTGGCCGGTTCCGCGAAAGGGGCGCGGGTGGTGCACCCTCTCGGGAGCGCACCACCCGAACCCCGTGCCCAACGGCCGCCGTTCACCGCACGGCTCACAGCACCGCGCTCAGGAACTCCCTGGTGCGCTCGTGCTCCGGCTCCGAGAAGATCTTTTCCGGGGCGCCGGATTCGATGACCCGGCCCGCGTCGAACATCAGGACGTCGTCGGAGATGTCCCGGGCGAAGTTCATCTCGTGGGTGACGCACAGCATGGTGATGTCCGTGGTGTGCGCGATGTCCCGCAGGACGTCGAGCACCCCGGCCACCAGCTCCGGGTCCAGCGCCGAGGTCACCTCGTCCAGCAGCAGCACCTGCGGGCGCATCGCCAGGGCGCGGGCGATGGCGACCCGCTGCTGCTGGCCGCCGGAGAGCTGGGTCGGGTACTTGTCGAGGTGCGCGGTCAGGCCCACCAGTTCGAGGAGTTCGCGGGCCCGCTCCTCGGCGGCGTCCTTTTCCATCCCCAGGACGTGCACCGGCGCCTCGGTGATGTTCCGCAGCACCTTCATGTTGGGGAAGAGGTTGAACTGCTGGAACACCATCCCGATGTTCTTGCGGACCTCGCGGATGTGCTTCTCCCCGGCGGGGACGAGCTTGCCGCCCTTCTCCTCGTGCGTCAGGTACGTGCCGCCGACCTTGATCGTGCCCTCGTCCGGCTTCAGCAGCGTCATCAGCAGCCGCAGGATCGTGGTCTTGCCGGAGCCGGAGGGGCCGATGAGGGTGACGTGCTTGCCGGAGGAGACGGTGAAGTCCAGGGAGTCCAGGACGGTGTGGGTCCCGAACCGCTTGGTGACGTGGTCGAAGCGGATCAGCTCGGTGCCTTCCGCGGACTTCGTCCGGGAGGTGTCCGCCGGGCCGGCCGTTTCTTCCGAGGGGGTGTGGTCAGCGGACAAGGCGACGCTCCAGGGCTCGCAGGAGGAGGGAGGTGGGGTAGGAGATGACCACGAAGAGGATGCCGACGACGGTGATCGGCTCCAGGTAGTCGAAGGTGGTGGCGCTGATGCTGTTCGCCTGGAAGAGCATGTCGGCGACGGTGATGCCGGCCAGCAGCGGTGTGTCCTTGAACATCGCGATCACGTAGTTGCCCAGCGCGGGCACCACCCGGCGGAAGGCCTGCGGCAGGATCACCGCGGTCCAGGTCCGCCGGCGCGGCAGGCTCAGCGCCGTGGCGGCCTCCCACTGGCCTTCCGGCACCCCGTCGATGCCGGCGCGGTAGACCTCGGAGGTGTACGTCGAGTAGTGCAGGCCCAGGCCGATGACGCCGGTGGTCAGCGGCGCGAAGGCCAGACCCCAGGTCGGCAGGACGAAGAACAGGAAGAACAGCTGCACCAGCAGAGGGGTGTTGCGGATGAACTCGACGAAGACGCTCACCGGCCAGGTCACCCAGCGGCTGCGCGAGCGCAGCGCCAGGGCCCACACCAGACCGAGCGCGAAGGACACCAGCGAGCCGTAGACGGTCGCCTGGACGGTGATCCAGAGGCCCTTGAGGATGTCGGGCATGATCTCGCCGACGTAGCTCCATGACCAGTTGTTCACGGCTTTCCTCCGGTGGCCAGCGCCTCGGGGCCCTGCTTCTCGACGGGCAGTTTGCGGGAGAACCAGCCCTCGCCCTTGGGCACCGCCCGGCCGACCGAGGCCTTGGCGCGGCGCTCCAGCACCCGCATGATCCGGGTCAGCACGAACGCCACCGCGAAGTACAGGACGAGGATGATGCCGTAGATCTGGGCGCTCTGGCCCGTCGACAGCCGGGCGAGCTTGGCCTGGAAGGTGAGCTCGCCGATGGACAGCAGCGACGCCAGCGCGGTGCCCTTGAGCAGCTCGATCAGCAGGTTGTTGAAGGGCGGCATCATCTCGGGGACGGCCTGCGGCAGTATCACCTTCCGCAGCCGCTGCCAGGGCGTGAAGCTCAGCGCGATGGCCGCCTCGCGCTGGGCGGGTGCCACCGACTGGACGGCGCCGCGGACGATCTCCGAGCCGTACGCGCCGTACGACAGGCCCAGCGCCAGGGTGCCCGCCCAGATGCCGACCAGCTGCCAGCCCAGCAGCGGCAGGGCGAAGAACAGCCAGAACATCAGCACCAGCGCCGAGGTGCCGCGGAAGAACTCCACGTAGACGCCGGACAGGAAACGGACGATCCAGAACCGCGAGGTGCGCGCCAGGCCGATGCTGAAGGCGACGACGGCGGCCAGGGCGGCGCTGTAGACCATCAACTGGACGGTGATCCAGAGACCTTCGAAGAAGAGTTCCCACAGGGCGCCGGTCACTTCTTACAGAGCTCCTTCGCCGTGAGGTCGGTCTGGAACTCCTTGGTGAAGCCGTACGGCCGGGCGATGCGCAGGAGTTCGCCGCTCTTCTTCATCTTCTGCAGCTCGCGGTTGAAGGCGTCGCGCAGCTTGGTCTCGCCGATCCGGAAGCCGTAGCCGCCGCCGTCGCGCTGGGGCTTGCCGTCGACCTCCGGCGTGAACGGCGCGGTCATCTCGACCTTGGGGTGGGCGCCGGTCTTCAGTGCCTCGATCATGGTCAGCGCGGTGCCGGCGAAGACGTCGATCCGGCCGGCCTCCAGGGCCTCCATACCGGCGATCTGGTCGCCGTAAGTCTGGATCGAATCCTTCTTGACGCCGTTGCCGACCGCGTAGTCGATCTCCGCGTAGCCGATACCGGAACCCATCCGGTAATGCCCCTTGGCGATATCCGCATAGGAGTGGATATTTTTCGGGTTGCCCTTGAGGACGAGGAAGGCGTCCTTGCTCTCGTAATCCGGGTCGGAGAAGAGGACGGCCGCGCAACGGGCCTTGTTGATGAACATTCCGGCGACGATCACGTCGTACTGGAAGGAATGCAGACCCGGCACCAATGCGCCGAATTCGACCGGTACCGGCTCGAAGTTCTTGATGCCCAGCCGGCGGAAGATGGTCTTGGCGACCGCGGGGGCCTCACCCGTGAGTTCGCCTTTGCTGTTGATGGAGGCATAGGGCGGTTCGCTGGCGATGCCCATCCGGACGGTGCCCTTTTTCCGCAGGTCCTCCAGTTGGTGTCCACCCCCGGTCGCCCCGGAGACGTCGACCCGGGAGCAGCCCGTGCCCGCCCCCATCGCACCCGCCGCGCCGAGCGCCGCCACCCCCGCGAGCAGCGTTCGCCGCCGGATACCAACGGCCGATCTTCTCTTGATCATTTGTGTGTTCTCCTGTGGTGGAGCCATGGGCGCGCGGCTACCCCGAACGCCAGGCATATATGCCGATCGTTTCCGGCCCTTGATGTAACCGCCTCAGACTTGTTCCGTACGCCGGTATTGCCCACCTACGATCGGCACATGACCGATCGCTTCATCGAAGTCTCCCTGGACAAGCGCGGCGTGAGCTGCACGGCCAAGTTGCTCGACGACCGCGCGCCGATCACCTGCAATGCCGTGTGGGACGCGCTCCCGCTCGGCGGCGACGTCTTTCACGCCAAATACGCCCGCAACGAGATCTACGCCCTGCTCGCGCCGTTCGCTCCCGAGGAACCGCCGCTGGAGAATCCGACGATCACTCCGATCCCCGGCGATCTGTGCTACTTCACCTTCACCGACACCCAACTGGGGACGAAGTCCTACGGTTACGAGGCGCAGGCCCAGCACCAGGGCCGCACCACCGTCGTCGACCTCGCGCTGTTCTACGAGCGCAACAACCTGCTGATCAACGGCGACGCGGGCTGGGTGCCGGGCATCGTGTGGGGCAGCGTCGTCGACGGCCTGGACCGGATGGCCGACGCCTGCCAGGACCTGTGGCGGGCCGGAGCCCTGGGGGAGACCCTCAGCTTCCGGCGGGCCTAGAGGCCCGGCCGAAAGCAGGGGCACCGTCCACGCCCCGCCGCCCGTCCCACGGACGGGCGGCGGAACGGCGCGGTCATCCCCCGAGGGCGGCGGGCGCGGGGATCTCCGCGGTGCCCGCTTCGTAGAGGGCGTGCGCGGCGCGCAGCACCAGGGCGTCCGCGTGCCGGGCGCCGACCAGCTGGACGCCGATCGGCATCCCGTCGCCGTCCACCCCGCACGGCACCGTCGCGGCCGGCTGCTGGGTGAGGTTGAACGGATAGGTGAACGGTGTCCAGCCCGTCCAGCGGGTGTGGCCGGACCCGGCCGGCACCTCGGCGCCCGCCTCGAAGGCGGTGATCGGCAGGGTCGGGGTCACCAGCAGGTCGTACGCGCTGTGGAAGCGGCCCATGGCCTGACCGAGCGCCATGCGGACGTCGACCGCGGCCAGATAGTCCAGCGCGCTGTACCGGGCGCCCCGCTCGCAGATCTCCGCCAGCCCCGGGTCGAGCAGCGCCCGCTCCGCGTCGTCGAGGTGCTGCACCACCCGGGCCGCGCCGCTGAACCACAGCGTGTGGAAGGCGTCCACCGGGTCCGTGATGCCCGGGTCGATCTCCTCGACGGACGCGCCGAGCCCGGCGAGCGTGCCGACGGCCCCGCGCACCGCCGCCGCCACCTCCGGCGCCACCGGCACGTCCCAGCCGAGCGACGGGCTGTAGGCCACCCGCAGCCCGGAGACCGGACCGGCCAGCGCCTCCCGGAACGAGCCGCCGACCGGACCGAGCTGCGACCAGTCGCGCCAGTCCGCGCCGCAGATCACCTCCATCATCAGCGCCGCGTCCGCCGCGTCCCGGGTCATCGGCCCGACGTGCGCCAGCGTCCCGAACGGGCTCGCCGGATACAGCGGCACCCGCCCGTAGGTCGCCTTGAGGGCGAAGATCCCGCAGAACGACGCGGGGATGCGGACCGACCCGCCGCCGTCCGTGCCCAGGCTCAGCGGCCCGGCGCCCAGCGCCACCGCCGCCCCGCTGCCGCCGCTGGAGCCGCCCGCGGTGCGCCCCGGGTCGTACGGATTGCCCGTCACCCCGTGCCGCGGACTGTCGGTGACGCCCTTCCAGCCGAACTCCGGGGTGGTCGTCTTGCCGACGACGACCGCCCCGGACTCCCGCAGCCGGGCGACCGACGGGGCGTCCTCCTCCCACGGCCCCTCGGCCCGCACCGTCCGCGAACCGCGCAGCGTCGGCGCGCCCCGGGTGAGGATCAGGTCCTTGACGGTGACCGGCACCCCGTCCACCGGCCCGGCAGGCGCACCGGCCCGCCAGCGCTCCTCCGATTCCTTCGCGGCCGACAGCGCCTCGTCCGCGTCGATCCGGGTGAAGCAGTTCGTCGCGGCCTGCGCGGCCTCGGCGCGCTCCAGCACCGCCCGGGCCGCCTCGACGGGGGAGAACTCGCCGGCCGCGTACCCGGCCGCGAGCCGGGTGGCGGTGAGGTCGGCGAGGTGGGTCGGTTCGGTGGTCATGCGTCCTCCGAGCATCGGCCGTCCCGCGCGGGACGGCGGTGGGGGGAGCACGGCTGCCGCGCCGGGGCCGGCAGCCGGCCCCGTCACTGCACCGGCACGTACCCGAGCCGTTTGTCGACGAGGTTGTCCAGCGGCTCGCCCGCCGACCACCGCTCGAAGTTGTCCTGGAACTGCTCGGCGAGGGCGTCGCGCCAGCCCAGGGTGTCGCCGCTCATGTGGGGCGAGACGATCAGGTGCGGGACGTCCCACAGCGGGCTGTCCGTGGCGAGCGGCTCCTGCTCGAAGACGTCCAGCGCCGCCGCCGCGATCCGCCGCTCGCGCAGCGCCGCGATCAGCGCGTCCTCGACGACCAGCGGCCCGCGGCCGACGTTGATGAACCGGCCCCCCGGGGACATCCGGGAGAACGCCGCCTTGCCGAACAGGCCGCGGGTGGCCTCGGTCAGGGGCGCCGCGCAGATCACCCAATCCGCGTGGGGCAGCAGACCGTTCAGCGCGTCGCTCGCGTGCACGCGGCCGAACCGCGGGTCGTCCGGGCGCTCCCGGCGGCCGACCAGATCGACCTTGACACCCAGTGCCAGGAGGGTGGTGCCGATGGCCCGGCCGATCGGTCCGGAGCCCACCACCACGGCCCGGCTGCCGGCCAGCCGCAGGGTCTCGCGGTGCTGCCAGCGCCGCTGCCGCTGCAGCTCCCAACTTCCGTAGAAGTCCTTGGCCATGGCGATCACCAGCCCGGCCACGTACTCCGCGATCGGCTGCTCGAAGACGCCCCGGGCGTTGGTCACCAGGGTGTCGTCGGCGACCAGCGCAGGGCACAGCAGCTGATCGACGCCCGCGCTCGCGGTGTGCACCCAGCGGGGCCTGGGGCCCGTCTCCGGCCAGGCTCTGCGGATCGCGTCGGAGGTGAAGTCCCAGGCCAACAGCACGTCGGCGGTGGGGAGTCGGTCGGCGAGCGAGTCCTCGTCGGTGAAGATCACCCGGGCCCGTCCGGCGAGCCGGTCGAGCTTCGGCGGCGGGTCGGAACCGAGGACGAGGACGGTGCTTTCGGACATAGCCAGAAACCGTTCTGAAACGTGAGCCCCCTTCAATGGAAAGGGGCGCCGACAGATGCCTGAGATGCGAGGATTGACCACGCTAAGAAGTCGTATCTACCGTGTCAACAACGGCTCTGTCCCGACGTCCCGGCTTGATCCGGCTGCACCTCATCCCCGGCCACTGGCCTGGCCATTCCAGCCCTTCGTTTTGTTCTAGGGGCCTTCATGGACGTCTCTTTTCTGGGTGGCCCACAGCCGCAGCTCGGCGTGGGTGTCGTCGCTCCCTTCGACTTCGCTCTCGACAGAGAGCTGTGGCGCTGGGTCCCCGACGACGTGTCCCTCCATCTCACCCGCACCCCTTTCGTGCCCGTCGAGGTCAGCCTCGATCTGGCCCGTCTGGTCAGCGAGCACGAAACGCTGCAGGCTGCCGTACAGGCGCTGTGTGCGGTATCACCGCAGGTCATCTCCTATGCCTGCACCTCCGGCAGCTTTGTCGCCGGGGTGGCGGGCGAGCGGGCCATGTGCGCCGCCATGGCCCAGGCGGGGGAGGTTGTCTCCCTCACGACATCGGGCGCACTGATCGAAGCGCTGCGCGAGATCGGCGCACGGCGCATCGCCGTGGTCACGCCCTACACGAAATCGGTCACCGACTCCTTGGAGGACTACCTCGGTGAAGCGGGCATCACGGTCACCGGCCGGGCCTACCTCGGGCTGACCCGGCACATCTGGAAGGTGCCCTACCGCGACGTCGTCGACATGGCCCGCGCGGCCGTGGTCGGCGCCGCCGACGCCCTCTTCATCAGCTGTACGAACCTGCCGACCTACGACGTCATCCCGCAGCTGGAGGCCGAGCTGCGGATGCCGGTGCTGTCCGCCAACCAGGTCACGATGTGGTCCGCGCTGCGTGCCATCGGCGTCCAGGCGGTGGGCCCGTACCAGGCACTGCTCGATCCGGTGGCGCGCCGCGGCCCGGCCGCGATGACCGGATCGGAGCAGGAGGAACCGGGCGCGGGGCTGTCACGGGCGACCCCCGAGGCCGCCTTCGCCGGCTCCGCGCCACCGGACGGGGAGGCCCTCGACGGCCTGGAACCCCCGCCCTACCCGCCCGAGGACACGGGGGGCCTGCCCCCGGTGTGAGGCCGGCCGGCCTCACACCCGCCCTCGCCCCGGACGCTGCCGGCGTCGTCCCGTTCGCCGGCAGCGCCCCTTCCGCACCACCCGCGAACCCCCACGCACCCACGAACGCCCCGCACCCGCAGCCGTACACGCAAGGGAGAACTGCATGGCATCGGTCGGCTTCCTCTACCCCGGCTACTCCGCGGAGGACGACTACCCGCGGCTCGAATCGCTCCTGGGCGGCTCGGTCAGCCTGCCGCTCGTCCACACCGACATCGGCGAGGACGCCCACCGGGTCGACGCGCTGCTGGAGATGGGCTCCGCCGCGCGGCTGGCGGCCGGCGTCGACGACCTCAAGGAGCGCGGTGCCGAGGCGGTCGTCTGGGCCTGTACGAGCGCCAGCTTCGTGTTCGGCTGGGAGGGCGCCCACGAACAGGTCAGGGAACTGTCCGCCACCGCCGGCCTGCCCGCCTCCAGCACGTCCTTCGCCTTCGCGCACGCCGTGCAGGCCCTCGGCGCCCGGCGGGTGGCGATCGCGGCCACCTACCCCGACGACGTGGCCGAGCGCTTCCACGCGTTCTTGAAGTCCGCCGGTACGGAGGTCGTCTCGACCCGCGCCAGCGGCATCATCACCGCCGCCGAGGTCGGCACCTGGGGCCTGGAGGAGGTGCTGGCTCTCGCCCGGGCCGGTGACCACCCCGACGCCGAGGTGGTGCTGCTGCCCGACACCGCGCTGCACACCGCCGAGCACCTGCCGGCCCTCGAAGCGGAGCTGCGCAAGCCGGTCCTCACCGCCAATCAGGTGACGGCCTGGGAGGGGCTGCGGCTGCTCGACCGCACCCTCTCCTGCCCGGTGCTCGGCACCCTCTTCTCGCGGACGGCGCAGATCTAGGGGTGCCGCCGGAGCGGCCGGGGCCCCGACGGCCCCGGCCGTAGCGCGGCGGGGCTCGCGGACGGCGCACGCCCGGGCCCCGCCGGTACCGCCCTGAACCCCCGGGAATAAGTGGAGAACCTCTCCGGTTGTCCTCCGCGCAGATCACCGACGCGAGGAGGACCGCACCGTGAGCGGCGAGAGTGACCACACCCGGGGCAGCGACGAGACGCCCGGCGAGGGCGGCGACGGGATCCGCGGCGCGGCCGCGGGCAGCGCGCCGGTGCCGCTGTCGGTGCTCGACCTGGTGACCGTCGGCGCCGGGTACACCGCCTCCGACGCGGTCCGCACGGCCGTCGGCATCGCCCGTACGGCCGAACGCCGCGGCTTTCACCGCTACTGGGTCGCCGAGCACCACTCCATGCCCGGCGTCGCCTCCTCCTCGCCCGCGGTGCTGCTCGCCCACGTCGCCGCCCACACCGAGCGCATCCGCCTCGGCTCCGGCGGTGTGATGCTCCCCAACCACGCCCCGCTGGTGATCGCCGAGCAGTTCGGCACCCTGGAGGCGATGGCCCCGGGCCGGGTCGACCTGGGCCTGGGCCGCGCACCGGGCACGGACGGCGCCACCGCCGCCGCGCTGCGGCGCACCGACCGTCTCCATGAGGGCGCGGAGGATTTCCCCCAGCAGCTGGCCGAGTTGACCCGCTTCCTCGACGACTCCTTCCCCGACGGCCACCCCTACGCCACGATCCACGCGGTCCCCGGCCCGGTCCAGGCCACCTCGCCCGGCGGCGTCCAGTCCCGGCACCGGCCGCCCCTGTGGCTGCTCGGCTCCTCGGGCTTCAGCGCCCGGCTCGCCGGCTCCCTCGGCCTGCCGTTCGCCTTCGCGCACCACTTCTCCGCGGCCAACACCCTCCCCGCGCTGGACCTCTACCGCGCGTCCTTCCGCCCCTCCGCGGTGCTCTCCGAGCCGTACGCCCTGATCGGGGTCGCGGCGCTGGCCGCCGACGAGGAGCGGGAGGCCCGCCGCCAGGTGATGACCGGCGCGCTCTCCATGCTCCGGCTGCGCACCGGCCGCCCCGGGCTGGTCCCCAGCCCCGAGGAGGCCGAGGCGTACCGCTTCGGCGAGCTGGAGCGCGACTTCGTCGACAACTGGCTGGGCAACGTCGTCCACGGCACCCCGGACGCCGTCCGCCAGGGCCTGGACGACCTCGCCAAGCGCACCGGCGCCGACGAGCTGATGATCACCGCCAACGCCCACGGCGGCGCGGCCCGGCTCCGCTCGTACGAGCTGATCGCGGACGCGTACGGGATGTAGGGCGCCGGACGTCGTGGCCGGGGCCGGCGGGGATCGCCGGTCCCTCGGTGAGGGGGCCGAGCCCGGTTCCGTCCGCGCGGAGCGCCTCAGGCGCCCGTGTGGCGGCCCGCGTCGAGGAGGGCCTCGACGCGGTCGGGGGCGACGGGGCGGGAGTAGAGCCAGCCCTGGCCGGTGTCGCAGCCGATCCGGCGGAGCCGCTCGGCCTGCTCGGCGCTCTCCACGCACTCGGCGGTGACCGTGAGGCCCAGCCGGTGCGCCAGCGCCACCAGCGCCTCCACGATCATCTCGTCCGCCGGGTTCGGATGCTCCTGCGAGCGGAAGCCGCGGACGAAGGAACCGTCCAGCTTCAGGACGGACACCGGGAGGCGGCTGAGGTAGGCGAGGTTGGAGTAGCCGGTGCCGAAGTCGTCGATGGCGATCCGTACGCCCATGTCGCTGAGCGCCTGCAGGGCCTGCAGCGGCCGGCCGGCCGAGCCCATCACCGCCGACTCGGTCAGCTCCAGCTGCAGCAGCCGCGGCGGCAGCCCGGTCTCCGCGAGGATCCCGGCGACGTCCGCGACCAGGTCGGAGTCCCACACCTGACGTACGGCCACATTGACGCTGACGAACAGCGGCTGGCCGGGGTGCGCCAGCTGCCAGGCCCGCGCCTGGTGGCAGGCCCGCTCCAGGACCCAGCGGCCCAGCTCGACGATCGCGCCGTTCTCCTCCGCCAGGGCGATGAACCGATTCGGCGACAGCGTCCCGAACTGCGGATGCCGCCAGCGCACCAGCGCCTCCACGCCCTCGGCCCGGCCGTCGCCCAGACCGACCAGCGGCTGGTACTCCAGGGTGAACTCGCCGCGGTCCACCGCCGGGCGCAGGGTGCTGGAGAGCGCCTGCCGGGTCATCCGGTGGGCGTTGCGCTCCGGGTCGAAGAGGGTCCAGCGGGCCTTGCCGTCCTCCTTCGCCCAGTACAGCGTGGTGTCCGCGGCCTGCATCAGGCCGGTCGCCGTGGTGCCGTTGGCGGTCCGCTCCACGACGCCGATGCTCGCCGACACCGACAGCCGCTGCCCGGCCAGGTCGAACGGCCGCTGCAGCGCGTCCAGCACGCACTGGGCCAGCTCGGCCAGCTGGTCGGTGCCGGTGGAGTCCTCCACCAAAAGAGCGAACTCGTCGCCGCCCAGTCGTGCGACGAGGTGGCCGGTGCGGCCCGGTCCGCGTTCCGCCGCGCTCTCCGCGCAGCGCGTCAGGCGCTGGGCGACCGCGCTCAGCAGCCGGTCGCCGACGCGGTGCCCCAGGGTGTCGTTGACGGCCTTGAAGCCGTCCAGGTCGAGGTAGCACAGCCCGATCCGGCCGGTCCCGGACGGCTCGAAGGAGGCGGTCTCCAGCGCGGCGGAGAGCCGTTCGAAGAACAGCGCCCGGTTGGGCAGCCGGGTCACCGGGTCGTGCATCTGCAGATGCCGCAGCCGGGCCAGCAGATCGTGCCGGTCGCTGATGTCCGCCACCGACAGCAGCATCCGCTCCTCGCCGCTGAGCGGTTCCGGCGTCAGCGGCTCGACGGTCACCTCCACCCAGACGGAGTGCCCCTCGGTGTGTTTGAGGCGGCGGGTGCAGCGCAGCCGGTCGCTGCGGCCGCACAGCACCTCGCGGTAGGCGGTCCACACCCGCGGGTCGGCCCCGAGGTCGGTGAGGTCCGCCGCGGTGGCGGCGACCAGGTCGGCCGGGTCGGTGCCGACCAGTTCGCCGAAGGCGGGGTTGGCGGCGAGGACCAGGCCGTCGCGGTTGAGCACGGCCATTGCCAGACGCGCGGCGTGGA
The DNA here is from genome assembly GCF_019933235.1 of Streptomyces angustmyceticus. Lineage (NCBI taxonomy): Bacteria > Bacillati > Actinomycetota > Actinomycetes > Kitasatosporales > Streptomycetaceae > Streptomyces > Streptomyces angustmyceticus. Next base: position 5,206,474 of record NZ_CP082945.1, read on the forward strand.
AGGTGGCGCGGTAGTCGCCGAGCGAGGCCGCGGTGTCGTCGCAGCGGCCTGCGGGGGCGGGCCGGGCGTCGGCCGACCCTTTGGTCGTACCGTTACGCTCCGTCACTGAGGGAAGCGTCGCTCCCGGCGTGCGGCCCGGACTGTCGGGGTGTCCGCTCACTGCTCGCTCCCGCATGGCGCTTGTCTCGTGAGGAAGGGGGGATCTCGCGCTGGAAAGTGTGGCGATCATAGAGGCTGGTGCAACGGCCGAGCCAGCGACGCAGCCGTGATCATCCGCCCGCGTGACGGAACTTCAGCCATTTCTGCTCGGGTCTGTTCGTGCAGAATGCCCCTTTGGCTGTTTGTGACTTTCCGTTACGAGAGGGCTAAGGCGCGCCGATCACTCTTCCGGATCCGCAAAACAGGACGAATAGCATTAAATCGCCACAGGGTAGATGAGGTCTCCGAATCCGTCCCTGGAGGTATATGTGCCGCGCGCCCGGACACCCGACGGGGTGGATCGCCGCCGTCTGCGGCGCGTCGCGGCCGTCGCCACCTCCCTGAGTGCGCTCATCGCCACCTCGATCGTCGCCGGACCCGCCACCGCCTCCGAGGCGGCCCTCTCCTGCGCCCTGGGACGCACCGACGCGCACCACTCCGAGGGGCTCGACAGCTGGAACGGCGCCTACCCGCGCCCGGACCGCCCGCTCAACGCCGTCATGATCTTCCTGTCCTTCCCGGACGCCCGGCCGACCGCCGTCCCGCGGGAGCTCTCCCGCGACTACTTCCCGGCCACCTCGGGCTTCTTCGACCGAGCCTCGTACGGAAAGTTCCGGTTGCGTCCGCACATCCACCAGCGCTGGGTCCGGATGCCGCGCTCCTCCGTCTCCTACGGGATACGGCGCGACTGGGACGCCGGACGGCGCTCGGACTACCTGCGCGACGCGGTCGCCGCCGCCGACCCCGCCATCGACTTCGGCCGCTACGACGTCGTCTACTTCGTCGCCGACCCCGACGCCCCCGGCGTCGACTCGGACGCCACCAAGGTCGTCAACCTCGAACACCCGATGCACGCCGACGACCGCGATCTGCGCCGGTTCGTCACCGTCTTCGAGCAGAGCCCGCCGGACCGCAACGTCCTCGCCCACGAGACCGGGCACGTCTTCGACCTGCCGGACCTCTACCACCGGCCGCAGAGCGGCAAGGGCGACTGGGACACCTACGTCGGCGACTGGGACCTCATGGGCAGCCAGTTCGGCCTGGCGCCCGACCCCTTCGCCTGGCACAAGTGGAAGCTCGGCTGGATCGCCGACAGCCAGGTCGACTGCGTCGACCTCACCAGCCCCGCCCTGCACTCGCTGCGCACGCTCTCCGCCCCCGAGGAGCCCCGGGCCCAGCGCCGGCCGCGCCTCCTGGTGGTCCGTACCGGGACCGACAGCGCGCTGGCCATCGAGGCACGCGGTGCCATGGGCAACGACCGCGCCCTGTGTGCCGAGGGCGTCCTGGTCTACCGCGTGCGCAGCCGGACGCCCTCCGGGGCGGGGCCGGTGCAGGTCCTCGACGGGCACCCGGGCACCTCGGCCTGCGGGGGCACCTCCGTCTACCCGCCGCTGGCGGACGCGCCGCTGGGCGTGGGGGAGAGCATGGACGACACCGCGGACGGCGTGCGCATCCAGGTCGAGGGGCGGACGGCCGACGGGGACTGGGCGGTCAAGGTCGGGCGCGGCTGACGCCGGCGGCCCGGGGCGCACGGGCGGCGAGGGCGCGGGGACCTCGCGCATACGACGAAGGCCCCCACCGAGGTGAGGGCCTTCGACTGTCTGTGCGCCGCCAGGGACTCGAACCCCGGACCCGCTGATTAAGAGTCAGCTGCTCTAACCAACTGAGCTAGCGGCGCCTGCTGACGGGGAAAACATTAGCATCCTGGTCGGGGAGGACAAAAATCGGTTTGTCTCAGCCCCGGGTCAGCGCCGGAACCGGGTGCTGAGCTGCGGATTCCCGCCCGGGCCCGGCCAGTGAGCGGGCGGCGCGCACACAGGCCCACAGCAGGACGTCCGGACCGGGCAGCCAGGGGTCGCCGACGTCCGGCGCCACCAGCCAGCGGGAGGCGGACACGGCGGACGGGTCGTCGGCGGGCGGGAACAGCGAGCCGTCGCGGGGCGCGTCCTCGGCGGCGCGGCAGCGGGGGTGCAGCGGCGGGACGGTCACCGCGTCGCCGCTGCCGTGGCACAGCAGCGGGGGGACGGCGGCGGCCCACTCCTCCCAGACCAGCAGCGCGGGCAGCCGCTGGGCCGTGCCCGGGGCGGCGAACAGCAGGATCCGTCCGCGGTGCGCCGCCACCGGCCCCGAGCCGGGGCCGGCGGACCATAAGCGGTCGACCATGCGCCGCCCGAAGAGCGCCGGGGCGTTGATCACGTCGAAGGCGGTGCCGCACGGCAGCACGCTGGGGGCGGACGGGCGGGTGGCCCACAGGGCGTGCATCTCGTCCGGGTGGGGGCTGGCGGAGGCGAGCCAGTCGGCGCCCGCGAGGGTGACGTACGCCGCGGTGGGAAAGGCCAGGGTGCGGGGGGTCTCAGGCAGCCAGTCGCTCATGGGGACAGGTCTACCCAGGTGGCGCACGGACACTGAGCCGATCGGCGGAAAACGGGACGGGGCGGCGCGGGAGGCGGTATCTTGCGCCTCTCGCATATGCCAGCGGCTCATGATCATGGACCATGAGCCGCTGTGTGGTCTGGGGGACGGAGGAGGCCGGCGGGACGCTCGGCGGGCCGGGGCGCGTCAGTCCGTGTCGCCCGGCAGCACGCTGCCGCTGCGCATCAGGCTGCGGCCGAACTCGATCATCTTCTGCGCGTAGTCCTCGGTCCACTCGGCCTGCTCGGCGAGCGCGGCCGGCGGCACCCGGTCGAACCGGCTGGGGTCGGCGAGCTGGGCCGCGGCCAGCGCCTGGAACTCCGTGGCGCGGTCCGCCGCGGCGCGGAAGGCGAGGGCCAGTTCCGTGGCGCGGCCGAGCAGCTCGCGCGGGTCCTCCATCGACTCCAGGCCGAAGAAGTGCTCGGGGTCGGCGACGGCCTCGGGCGGCTCGAAGAGCAACTGCGCGGGCTTCATCCGCCGTGGCTCCGGCGCCGTACCGCGCGGGTCGGGGGCCGGTCGCGGCTCGGACATGTACTACCTCCAGATCGTGTGCCGCATTCCATTGTCCCGCCCCGCGCAAGGGGGCCGTGGTGAGGGCCGCCGCGGCGCCCTGGCGCGGAACCGTCCGCGGTCGCGTCCGGCGGCGCCGGGCGGCCCGGCGCGCTACGGGCGCCAGGCCACCCGGTGTTCCGCCAGATGGGCGAGGACGGCGTGGTTGGCCTCCCAGCCGTCCGGGAACTTGACCGTGACGCCGAGGCGCACCGGCTCGGTCGAGGGGTGCTCGTCCAGCAGGTCGGCGACGCCCGCCCGGCAGACCACGATGCAGGCGTGCCGGTGGCGGGAGGCGAGCACGCACAGCCGGCCGGTCTCCAGATGGAAGGCGGTCGCGTCGGGGCGGCCAGAGAGCGGGTGCAGCACGACCGTGACGTCGAACTCGCGGCCCTGGAGGCGGTTGGCGGTGTCCACCGCGACCCCGGAAACCCCCAGCTCGGCGAGCGCGGCGCGGACGGCCGCCGCCTGGTCGCGGTGGGCCGTGCCGACCGCGATCCGGGCCGCGGTGAGCGGCGCGGGGACGGCGGGCCCGCCGCCCGGGTCCCGCTGGGCCTCGCTGGTCGCGGCGCCCCCGCGGTCCAGGAGCCGGCGCACGACCCGCGCCACCGCGCGGACCGCCTCCGGGTCCGTGCGCGGCGTACGGCGGGCGGGGAGTTCCAGCAGGCCCCAGCCGGACTCGGCGGCCTCGTCCAGGACCCGGTCCACCCCCGAGCCGTCGCCCGGCACCCCGAAGGCCAGCCGGCGGTCGCCGTGGCCGGTGCCGCTGCGGAACGGGGTGTACGGATAGAACGCGGCGGAGACCAGCGGCGCCGCCGAGGCGGGCAGCCGCCAGGACACCGGCAGCCGGTGCTGCGGCAGATCGGGGTTGTGGGCCAGGAGGGTGGACACCGCGCTCGCGGACGGGTCGTACGCCAGCCCCGCCCACTGCTCGGCGCCGACCACGCTGAACGGGTCCAGCTGGCCGGGGTCGCCGACGAACAGCGCCCGTTCGAAGAGCCCGGCGACGCTCAGCAGCGCGTCGGACCGCATCTGGTACGCCTCGTCCACGATGGCGTGCCGCCAGGGTTCGTCGACCTTGGTGTACGCCCATTTCGCGGCCGTCGACACGACGACGTCCATCCCCGCCAGGTCGGCCGCCTTCGCGGACGTGCGGACCGCGGGCAGCTCGGCCAGCGCCGGGTCGAACGCGCCGGGCTCGCTGCTGTGCAGCCGGCCCACCGGCAGCTGCGGGTCCTTCTCGGCGAGCCGCAGCACCAGGTCGTCGACCTGGGCGTTGGTCTGCGCGACCACCATCAGCGGGCGCCCGGCGGCGGCGAGTTCCCGGGCCGCCCGCACCACGAGGGTGGACTTGCCGGCACCGGGCGGGGAGTCGACGACCACCCCGCGCCGGGAGCCGTGCAGGGTGTCGTGCAGGATCGCGTCGGTCGCCGCGGCGGCCGCGGCGGCCGGGTCGAAGTCCTTCGCCGCGGGGGCGGGCTGGTCCTGAGGGTCCGTCATACGGCCATGCTCTCCGGGACGGCCGGCTGCCGGGTGCGGATCACAGGAAGTCCTCCGTGGTCACGGGGTCGGGGGCGGTGTGCGGCGCGTCCCCGGGCCCTGGCGGCGGGCCGCCGTGGGTCCACGGGGTGTCCTCGGGGTCGGGGAGTTCCGGGCCGCCGCGCGGGGCGTGCTCGAACAGCGTCCAGCACACCGTCTCGCCCGGCTCCGGCACCGAACCGGGCTCGGGCGTCTTCCCGCGCCCCATCCCGCCGGTCAGCCGCACCACCAGCACCCCCGGCTCCCCGGCCGCGGGCGCCACGCACTCCCCGGTCTGGGTCCTGCCGTCGGCCAGGGCGCGGTAGAGCTTGCCGCCCTCGGACAGCTGCGGCCGGTCTGCGGTGTGCAGGGTGACCAGCGGGCGCGGCATCGGCCTTCTGCCCTCGGAGAATGACTCCTCGACGGCGGTGACCGTGCCCTGGAACGCCTCACCCGCCAGCCGGCGTCCCGCCATCACCAGCGGGTCGTCCAGGGCCTCCTGGGCGTCGAGCTGGGCCTGGGCGGTCTCCCGGGCGGCGAGCTTCTGCGCGGCGGTGACCGCGTCGTCCTGCCGGGGCTGCGGGGGCTCCCCGGCGCGCACCCGGTCGCGGTGCGCCGTGTACGACCAGCGGTCCCGCTTCCAGCGGTCGGGGACCCGGGCGCCCTCGGGCAGCTCCCGCAGCAGGTCGAGGCCGTGCCACACGGCGTCCCAGGTCGGCCGTGACTGCCCCTCGACCAGGGCGCGCAGCGCGTCCTCGGCGCCCGGCAGCCCGGCGTCGTAGCGGGCCATCGCGGGGGCCAGCAGCCGGTTGTCGAACGCCGGGTCGGTGGCCGGGCCGGCCGGCGGGCACAGCAACTGCCCGTCCGCGTCCCGCGCCGACTCCGCGCGCTCGGCCGCCTCCCGGCCCGACAGCCCCGCCGGCGGGTCGATCCAGGCGAGCAGCGCGCCCAGGTGCTGGTCCTCCAGTGCGCTCTGGCCGCTCGCCCAGTGGCGGGTCAGCAGGTCCGTCATGGACAGCAGCAGGCTCGCGCCCGGCACCCGAGCCCGCTCCCCGAAGTGGGTCAGCCAGCGGCCCAGCAGCGGGACGTGCGGTGGCGCGGGGTGGGGCGCCTCCGGCTCCTGCTCGGCCGTGCGCCGGAACCGCATCGAGCGGCCCAGGAGCCGGACGAAGTCGATGCCCGCGGCACTCGGCACGATCAACTGGGGCGCGTCCGAGCACAGTTCGACCTGCACCGGGACCTTCTTGCCGGTCTCCGGGTCGGTCTCCTTGCGCTCCTCCCACCCGATGGCGTCCGCGAAGCCGTCCACGTACGGCAGTACGGTCTCCGCCAGCTCGGCGAGGAACGCGAACCGCAGATCGCGGTCGCGCGGCTGCGGGACGGCCAGCAGCGCCGGCTTCTCGCGGTCCGTGCCGACCAGCGCGCCCAGCGGGGCGCCGGCCTCGCCCGCGGTCGTCAACGGGACCAGGACCATGGGACGTTCGGACAGATGGCGGTGCCGGACCGTGCACCGCGGCCGCGCCCGGCCCGCGGCGACCGCCTCCATCCGGGCCAGCGTCTCGATCAGCGACATCCCGGCTCCTTTGCTCGCGGGGCCGGCACGGCGGCACCGGCCAGTGCCTCGGCGCGCAGCGCGGCCGCCCGGCGCAGCGCCGCCACCGCCGGGTCCCGCTCCGCCTCCGGGTCCGCGGGATCCTCGCCGGCGCCGGCCGCCGCCAGCACCTCCTCGACGGTGCGCAGCGAGCCCAACTCGCCCCGGACGCCGCGCCCCAGCGCCTCCACCGCCCCGTCCTCGCGGGAGCGCCCACGGCAGTGGAAGGCCAGCTCGCAGGCGGCCAGGCACTCCGGGACGTAGGCCGCGCCGACCGCTTCGACGGCCTGCGCCAGCTCCTCGGGCGGGCGGGTCGCCGTCCGGCCGTCGTCGGCGAGCCGGAGGTCGAAGGTGGTCTCCGGGGGGAGCGCCTCGGCGATCTCCTCGACCCGGGTGAGGCGGGCCAGCTGCCGCCGGGTCGTGGCCAGTTGCTTGCGGACGTCGACGGCGGCGGCCGTGGGGAGGTTGGAGAAGTCCTTCGGGCACACCAGCAGCGCCCGGTCGCGGACGTGGACCGGGCGGCCGGTGCGCGCGGCGGTGTGCCGGGCCACCGGCTCCAGGGCGAGGACGTACACCGCCGCCTGCCGGGCCGCGGCGCCCACCTTGGCGGCGTCCGCCGAACCGTCGATCATCGGGAAGGACTTGATCTCGACGACCGTCCAGCTGCCGTCCGGATGCACCACCACCGCGTCCGGCTCCACATAGGCGGGCGAGCCGGCCACCTCGACGGCCAGCATCGGATGGTCGAGCAGCGCCCAGCCGCCGGCCGCGGTCGCCTCGCGCAGCGCCAGCGCCGTACGCGCCGTACGGCCCTCGGGACCGGCCGCGGACAGATCGGGGGTGGCGACCTCCTCCGGGGCGGGCGGCGGGGTGCCGGGCGCCAGCCGCTCGTGCAGCAGCCGCAGCAGGTCCGTGCCGCCGTCGGACTTCACCCGTGCCTCGAAGGCGTTGCCGCGGACGATCGCGAACTGGGACCGGCCGTACGCCGCGGGCGAGCCCAGCGCCTGGGCCAGCGCGCCCTTGTCGACGCCCGCGCCGTCCAGCAGCGCGCGGCGGCGGCAGCCGGGGTTGGCGGCCAGCGCGGCGAGCGCACGGGCGTCGAGGGGGCGGGGACGGACACCGGGGCCGCGCAGCTCGGCGAGCCTGGCCCGGCTCACGCGGGGGGACTCCCCCGGCCGCGGGCCCGGTGCCGCCGGCGGCACCGGCGAGGGGGCGGCCGACGCGGGTCGACCGTCGCGGAAAACGTTCACCCGCCGAAGTCTCGCATCCGCCGCCGACATGCGGGGCGACCGCCCGCGGACCGGCCGCCCGCGCGGACCGCTCCCCGACGGCGCCCGTACGCCGTACGACAGCCCCGCCGGGCCGCCCCGGACCGCCGGATCCGCTGGTCACCGGCGCGACGGCCGCCCCGGCCGGGGACAAATCGACCCGGTGCGCGATGATGGAAATCCCGCGGTCGACGCCGCCCGCACCGAGCAACGACAAGCCGAGAAGTCGGCGAGAGGTACGACCATGGCACCGCGCATCTTCCTGGCCAGACACGGGCAGACCGAGTGGTCCCGCTCCGGCAGGCACACCGGCCGTACGGACATCCCGCTGCTGGACGAGGGCCGGCGCGGCGCCGAGCTGCTGGGCGAGCGGCTGCACCGCGCCCCCTGGGACGGCCTGCCGGGCGTCGAGGTCCGCACCAGCCCCCTGGTGCGCGCGAAGGAGACCTGCGAGCTGGCCGGCTTCGGCGACCGGGCCGAGCCCTGGGACGCGCTGATGGAGTTCGACTACGGCGCGTACGAGGGCCTGACGCCGGCCGAGATCAAGTCGGCGCGGCCCAACTGGCTGATCTGGCGCGACGGTGTGCCGGAGGGCGAGAAGCTCGCCGAGGTCGCCGCGCGGGCCGACGAGGTCGTCGGCTGGGCGCGGTCGGCCGACCGCGATGTGCTGGTCTTCGCACACGGCCACATCCTGCGTGCCCTGGGCGCCCGCTGGCTGGGCCTGGACATCTCCTTCGCCGCCCGCATCCGGCTGGAGCCGACCTCCCTGTCGGTGCTCGGCTGGGCCTACGGCGAACCGGCGATCGAGCGGTGGAACGACACGGGGCACCTGGGGTGAGGGACGCGGCCGGCTCCCGGGCCCGTGCCGTGCGGGCCGCCTGACCGCCCGTCGGATCCGGCCGGGGCCGACGGGCCGGGCGCCGTCAGCGGGCGGCGTCCGGGGCCCGGCCCCCTTCCCCGTCTCCGTCCCCTTCCCCGTCCCCGGACCGGGCCGAGGCCGCGTGCCGCTCCAGGAAGCCGGCCACCGCCCCGCAGTCGCGGTGCGCGCGCAGGGTGCGGGCGGTGCCGTCGAGCATCGCGCGGATCCGCGCCGAGCGGACCCGGGTCAGCAGCGTCAGCACCCGGTCCCCGGCCGCGGCGGCCTCCTCGGGGGCGCCGCTGTCCGCGAGGTCGCCCGCGAGCTCCGCGGTGAACAGGGCGATATTGCGGCTGAAATGGGGGTCCTGCAGCGCCACCGCCCGGCGCGCGTGCTCCACCGCGCGCCCCGCCTCACCCAAGGCCGCCCAGCACTGCGCCTCCAGGCCGGCCAGTTCGGCCTCGCCGTAGAACGTCATCCACTCCGGGTCGCCGTCCCGCGGCCCGCCCGCGAACAGCCGCTGCGCCCGCGCCAGCGCCTGCTCGCAGCCCGAGCGGTCCGCCAGCCCGGCCCAGCCGCCCGCCTCGCGCAGCGCCAGCAGCGACAACAGCCGCGGCGAGGCCAGGTGCTTGGCGGCCTGCTGCGCGGCCTGCGCGGCGCGCACCGCCTCGCGCGGGCGCCCGGCGTCGCGGGCGAGGAAGGCCGTGTTGCAGAACGCGTGCGCCTCCAGGGCGGCGTCGCCGCAGACCCGGGCGGTGGCCAGCGCCTCGGCGTAGTGGGATCTGGCGTCGTCGAAGCGCCCCGAGTCGTGCGCCAGCCAGCCGACGGTGATGGCGAGTTCACCCGCCCCCGCGTGCAGCCGGTCGGACACCGCTCTGCGCTGCACGCCCGCGTCCAGCAGCTCGTAGGCGGCGCGCAGCGGGTGGGTGGCGCGGCGGTAGATGCCCTCCGCGCCGTGCCGGTCGTCCAGCAGCCGGATCTGCCGGACCGCCTCCTCGACGGCGGTGGCCTCGGCGGCGCCGACGCGGCCGCCGGACGCCGCGCGCGGGCCCGGCACGGGGGCGGAGACGGCGGCAGCGGCCTCGATGGGGTGCAGGGCGGCGAAGCCCAGGGCTGCTGCCGGGCCGCCGGTGATGAACGCGCGACGCAGCACGTCGCTCTCCTCGAAGATCTGGATACGGGTATCGCGGTGGTCGGGGTCGGTTGCCAGGGGCACGGCGCTGACCGCCGCCGTACGCGCCCCCCGTCCGCGTACCGCCTCGCGCGGCGCGAAGCCCATGTCGGGCAGCGTCAACCCCGGGAACATGTGCCGGAACACCCGCTCGTAGGCGTAGTTCGGACACCGGATCTCCCCGGACTCGACGCGCCCCACATAGCGGGCGTCGCACGAGACCTGCTCGCCGATCTCACGGGCGGACCGTCGGACCGCCGCCGCGAACTCGCCCGGTGACAGCCGGCCGCGCAGCTGTCGGAAAGCGAGGTTCGGGCGGGCGGGTACGGTGCGGGACGACGCTGAACTTGCTGCTGGCGACGCCATGGCGGACCCTCTCCGTGCCCTCTCCGTGCCATCAGGTGGCGTTGCCGCCTCCTGGCGGTGCGGCGGGTTGACCGTACCGGCTGTGATGGCTCCGATACGGAGAGTTTGGCCACAAATCGGATATCTCGCGCGCGATCTGCCATGAACTGCCATCCTTTGCAGCGTTACGCCGCCGTAGCTGTTGACACGCCTGACCGTTGGAGACGGTGTAAAGGGTCGGGTGCGTGCAGGAGGAGGGGTTCTCCGTGTGGGAGACCGGCGTGAGCAGGGGCGGCAACGGGTCCGCGGGCCAGGCCGTCGCGGACGGGGCACCGGACGTTCCGGCGCAGTCGTGCGACCTCGTGACGGTGCCCGCCCGGCAGGGGCTGGAGGCCGTCGACATCCTCCGGCTGCGGGACGGCGTCGGCCCCGTCCTGCACGACGGCGCCTGCGACACCCTCGGCTTCCTGGTGCCCGCGGGCACCGCGGCGGGCTGGGACGTGCCGGGCAGCGCGTGTACCCAGACCTCCGGGCGGGGCCTCGCGCTGGGCGCGCTGTGCGGTGAAGGGGCCGGGGCGGAGCCGCCGGTGACCGGCACCGGCTGGCTGGTGCCCCCGGAGGGCGCGGGCGCCGCCGCCACCGACCCGGCCGTGCTGCGCGCGGCGCTCGGCGAGGCGGCCCGCACCATCGAGGCCGTCGACCGCTGTCAGTGAGCAGCGGCGCGGGGTTCCGCCCGGCCGGTGCCGGACGGCCCCCGCGGGCCCTCTCGCCCGTGCCCTACGTCCCGTGCGGGGCCGATGCGCCGTCCCGGGCCGGGCGGGGGATGGTGGTGGCGCCGCGCCGGTCGCCGAGCCGGCGCTGTACGCCGCGCAGGAGCCGGGGCGCGGTGAAGTCCGCGCCGTGCACGAAGCGCATCGCCGGGCCGAACGACGCGGCGGTCAGCGGCCCCGCGAAGAACAGTCCGGGCCAGGACGACTCGAACCCGGCGCTCAGTTCCGGCAGCCGGCTGCCGCCCACCGTCCGCAGCGCGCTGCGCACCTGGGGGACGAGCAGCCGCAGCCGCCCGAGGTCGGGGCGGTATCCGGTGGCCGCCACCACGTGCTCGGTGTCCAGGGTGTCCGTCCGGCCGTCCGTATGGGCGAGGTGGAGCCGCACCCCGTCGCCCCGCGGGGCCGCCGCCCGGATCCGGTGGTTCAGCAGCACCGGCACCGCCTGCTCGAACCGCTCCCGCAGCCACCAGGCGCCGGCCGGGCCCGGCGCGGTCTCGGCGAGGCGCACCCGGGCCGCCGGGGGCAGGTGGCGCACCGCCCACGGCGCCCGCCACCACAGCCGGCCCAGCCGGCCGGTGCCCGGCCCGGCGGGCGGGTCGCCGCGCTCCGGCGGCTGCGGCGGGGAGGTCCAGCGCAGCCGGTCGGCGCGGGCCACGAGGCGGGGCCGGGCGCCCTGTTCGGCGAGCAGGACCGCGGTCTCCAGCGCGGACTGACCGGAACCGATCACGGTGACCCGCCGGCCGGAGAAGCGGCGCGGTTCGCGGTGGTCGCTGCTGTGCGAGGCGAGGTGCGGGGGCAGTTCGAGCAGCGGACCGGGGCGGTTGACGAACGGCATCGCGCCGACGGCGAGCGCCACCGTCCGGGTCGTGATCCGCTCCCCGGTGTCCGTCTCGACGCGGAAGCCGTCGCCGTCCGGGCGCACGGCGGTGACGGTGACCTCCTCGGCCTGCGGCACCGCCCGTTCGCCGAACCATCTGCCGTACGCGATGAACGTGGCGAGGGGGAGCGGGGCGCCGGGCCCGGCGGCCGGGTCGTGGGCGGCGCGGAAGTCGGCCAGGGTGTGGCCGCCGTCCGGGGCGGAGAGGCCGGAGGAGCGGGGCCCGGAGGTGAGGAGCATGCCGTCGGGCATGTGGTCGCGCCACGTGGCCATCGGCCGGCCCAGGACCCGCAGCCGCAGCCCGGCCGCCGCCGCGTGGGCGGCGACCGAGAGTCCGTAGGGGCCGGCGCCCACCACCACGAGGTCGTACATGGAAGGTTCCTGCTCTTTCTGTTCGTGCGGGGCGGAGGGCGGTCGGGGGCCGGTGCGCCGGACCGCGGGCCCCGAAGGCGCCGGCCGGGCTCCGCGGAGCCCGGCGGCCGCGGCCGTGCCTACCTGTTCGGGAGCGGGGTCGGGTCGGGGGACCGGGACGGGTCCGGCAGGGAGACCGCCGCCGCGGGGAACGCGGCGGCCCGGCCCTGCTGCGGGGGCGCCGCCACGGGGATCCGGCGCCGGGCGGGGGCGCCGGCCAGCGCCTGTGCGTACACGGCCGTCAGGGCCTCGGCGCTGCGGGCGATGTCGTAGCGCCGCACCACCGGCGGAACCGGCAGCCGGCCCGGCCCCTCGCGCCGCAACTCCCGCAGGGCGGTGCCGAGTTCGTGGACCCCGAGGCTGAAGCGGCGGGCGCCGGGGGCCTGGTCGGCGGGCAGTTCGTCGACCGCCGGGCAGCTGCCGTAGAGCACGGGCAGCCCGGACCCGAGCGCCTCCAGGACGGCCAGCCCGAACGCCTCGTCCGGGGAGGGTGAGACGAAGACGTCGATGGCCGAGAGCAGGCCGGGGATGTCGGGGCCGTCGGCCGCCTGTCCCTCCGCCGCCTGCCCGCCGGGTCCCCAGGCGCCGGGGCTCCGCCCGTCGAACGCCGCGTCGACCGCGCCGTCGCGCTCGCCCAGCAGATGGATCCGGTCGCCCGAGCCGAACTGCTCCGCCATCCGCCGCAGCGTCTCCCGCTCCGGCCCCGCCCCCGCCAGCAGCAGGTGCACGCCCGGCAGTTGGGTCACCGCGCGGACCAGGACGTCGAACCGCTTGCCGGGCACCAGCCGCCCCGCACCACCGATCACGAACGCGTCCAGCGGCAGCCCCAGCCGGGTCCGGACCAGGGCACGGACCGCCGGATCGAATGCAAAACGGTGCGCCTCGATGCCGTTGGGCACCACGTGGATGCGCTGCTCCGGCACGCCCCAGCGGCGCAGCCGGGCGGCGACGGTGTCCGAGACGGCGACCGTCGCCGTCCCCAGCCGTTCGGTGGCCCGGTAGAGCGCGCGGACGCCACGGGTCAGCCGGCGTCCCTCGATGACCGCGTCGCCCAGCGAGTGCTCGGTGGCCACCACGGCCCGTACGCCGGCCATCCGGGCGGCGATCCGGCCGTAGACGCAGGCCCGGTAGAGGTGGGTGTGGACCAGGTCGTAGCCGCCGCCGCGGATCAGTCCGGCGAGGCGGGGGAGCGCGGTCAGGTCCCGGTCGCCGGTCATGCCGAGGTGGGTGACGGGGGTGCCGTCGGCCTCGATGCCCGCGGCGACCGGGCCCGGACGGGTCAGGGTGACGACCTCGCAGTGGGCGGGCAGCCGGCGCAGCAGCAACCGCAGCTGCTGCTCGGCGCCGCCCACGTCGAGGTCCGTGATGACGTGCAGTACCTTCACCGGATGCCTCCTGAAGTAGCGGCCGGGGTCGTGGTCTGGTCCGCGGGCAGCGCCCGCGCGAACGGCGGCACGCGGGCCGGTGCGCCCGCGCTCATCCGCGTCCCCTCCGCGCCCGGGGGACCGCGGCGCGCAGCAGGATCCTGACGTCCTGCCACAGCGACCAGCTGTCGATGTAGAGGTCGTCGAGGCGGGCCCGGTCCTCGACGGCGGTGCCGCCGCCGAACCCGTGCACCTGCGCGAGTCCGGTGAGGCCGGGGCGCATCCGGTGCCGGGTGCCGTACTCCGGGTGGGCCCGGGTGTGCCGCTCGACGGCGGCGGGGCGCTCCGGGCACGGCCCGACCAGGCTCATCTCACCGCGCAGCACGTTCCACAGCCGGGGCAGCCCGGCCGGCGCGGCGCGCCGGAGCAGCCTGCCGGCCCGGCCCGTGCGGCCGTCGTCCGCCGCGCCCGACGGCGTCGCCGCCCCGTGCGCGCCGCGCGGCGGCAGGGTCCGGAGCGTCAGCAGGGTGAAGGGGCGCCCGCCGCGGCCGGTGCGTTCCTCGCGGACGAGTACGCCGGGCCCGTCGGCGAGCCGCAGCGCCAGCGCCCAGCCGAGCAGCAGCGGGGCGGCGAGCACCAGGGCCGGGCCGGCCAGCGCCAGGTCCAGCGCCCGTTTGGCCGGGCCGCCGTGCCGCGGCGGGGAGGTGTCCAGACGCCGGCAGGGGAAGCCGCCCAGCCGGTCGGTGCCGGCGTACGGGGCGCGGCCCTCGCGGGCGGCCGCCGGGCCGGCCAGCCAGATCGCCGAGCCCTGGTCGATGAAGCGGCGCAGCAGCGCGGTCGTGTGCGGATCGGCGTACGGCGGCAGGGTGAACACGGCGTCGCGCACGGTGTGCCGGATGACGGCGCGGGTGATGTCCTGCGCGGTGGTGAGCCGCGGCGGACCGCCGCGGGCCGGGGGCAGCGCATCGGGTCCGCCGGGCGGCGCCGGGGTGACGATGCCGACCGGGCGCATGCCGTACTCGGGGTGGGCGTGCAGCACGGCGGCCAGCCGCCGCGCGGCCGGGTCGGTGCCGACGACCAGGGCGGCGCGCGGGCCGCGGCGGGCGGCGTTGCGGCGCGCCCGGTGGACGGTGGCCCGGCCGGCGCAGACCAGCAGGGTGTGTGCCGCCACCGCGCCCGCCAGGACGGCCGGCGGCAGCGCCCGCCCGGGGTGGAGCGCGGCGAGCACCGCGGCCACCGCGCACCAGCAGACGGCGGACCGGCCCAGCAGCGCCGGCAGGTCGGTCGGCACGCGCGGGGCGGGGCCGGGACGGTAGAGACCGGCGCGGGCGTGGAGCAGCAGGACCAGCAGCACGGCGGCGGTCGCGGCCGGCGCCGTCCCGGTGCCGGGGACGAGCAGCGCGGTGCCGGTGGTGGCCAGGCAGTCGGCGGCCAGCAGCGGGGCGACGGTCCGCCGCCGGGCGCCGCGGCCGGGCCGGGGCGGGGGCAGGGTGGCGCGGCCCGGCCCGCGGGGCTGCCGGACGGCGGCGGCCGGCCGGGGCAGGGCCGGCGGCGGGAGGGCCCCGGCCGCAGGCGGCGCGTCCGCGCGCTCCGTCGTCATCGGCCGACCCGCTCCCTGGTCTCCGGGCGGGCCGCGGGCTCCGGGACGGCGGGGATCGCCGGGGCCGCCGGGACGGGCGGGGCGAGCAGTTCGCGGTACAGCCCGAGGACGGCGGCCGCGGTGTCCCGTACGTCGTAGCCCGCCCGCATGTGCTCCAGCGCCCGCTGGCCCAGCGTCGCGCGCAGCCCGGGGCGGGTCAGCAGGCCGCGGACGGCCCGGGCCAGCGCCGCCGGGTCCGTGGGTGGCACCAGGCAGTGCGCCGCCGCGCCGGGCGGCAGGCACTCCCCGGCCCCGCCGACGTCGGTGACCACCACGGGCCGGCCGCAGGCCATCGCCTCCAGAGGGGCCAGCGCCGCGCCCTCCCCGCGGGACGGGAGGACGACCAGATCCGCCGCCCGGTACCAGGGGACGGCGTCCCGCGCCGCGCCCGCGAACCGCACTCCGGGCGGCGCGGCGGCGTGCAGCAGCTCCCGGTCAGGGCCGTCGCCGACCAGCACCAGCCGGGCGCCGGGGACGGCGGCGGCGACCGCGGGCCACGCCCGCAGCAGCGACAGCTGGCCCTTGCGCGGGCACAGCCGTCCCACGCACACCACCAGGGGCGCGTCCGGCGGCAGATCACCGAGGGCGGGCAGGTCCCGGCGGAGCGCACGCCGCACCGCGTCCTCGCGGTGGGCGGGCGCGCAGCGGTCCAGGTCCACCCCGTTGGGGATCACCGCCCACCGGGCCGGCACCCCCGCCCCGGACCCCCGCAGCCGCTCCGCCTCGCTCGCGCACAGCACCCGGTCCGCCCGGCGCGCGGCGTACCGCTCCCCGCCGAGCGCCGCCCGCGCCGTCGCCCCTCCGGCCGTCTCGAAGGCCCAGGCGTGCGGCTGATGGACCGTCGGGACACGGCCCCGGACGGCCAGGCGGACGGCGCACCCGGCCCGGCCGCCGTGGCTGTGGACGAGGTGCGGGCCGACCGCGCGGATCAGCCGGGCCAGCCGCCAGGTCTCGGCGGCGAGCGCCGGGCCGGGGGACGGGCGGACCGGCCAGGGGACCACGTCGGCGCCCGCCGCCGCGGCGTCCCGGTGCAGCGTGCCACCGGGCGGCGCGGCGACCACGGACCGCACGCCCGCCGCCGTGTGGCACCGCACCAGGTCGGTGACGACCCGGGCGACCTTGCCGTCGACGGGCCGGGAGACATGGAGCACCGTCGGCCGCTCCGGGCCCTGCGGGTCTTGTCGCAGCACGTACTGCTCCCCTGATGACCGGGCGGACAGAACTCTGCGGGAATTGCCGGGGCGCGCCGGTCAGTGCCTGGTATCGGTCTGCAGGAAGAGCGCGCCGAGCAGATATCCCGGATTGCTGGTGGTGAAGCGGAAGGTGAGCCGGTCGCCGCCGGGCCGCAGCGCGGGCGTGATGTCGAATACGTCGGAGTCGAATCCGAGGGTGTTGCGGTGGGCGGGCAGCCGCTTCGTCTGCCGGCCGAATTCGGTGATCGTCGAGTTCATCACGTGGCGCGCCGGATTCGCCGCGTCGTGCACCCTGTGCGCCGGGTGCCGGCCCGCCCGCACGGAGAGCGCGCCCTTTCCGCAGCCGCGGTCGGCGTCGTATGCCACGACACCGGCCCGGCCATGCGAATGCGCCGGGATATTCAATCCGTTCAGCCGAACCGAAAAACTGCGATGGCCGCTTCCGAGCGGCTGGAAGCCATCCCACAGGACGATTCTGCGCAGCGGCTTTCTGCTGTTCTCGTACGCGGCCACCAGCGTCCAGCCGCCCCAGGTGCCGGCCGGGGAATCGCCTTTGGCGACATTGATCCGGCCGACGGTGTAGGTGCCGGCGCCGCTTTTCCGCACCAGTTCGGTGACGTCGGCCGACGCCTGGAAGCCGTCGGCCGACGCGGTGGTGCGGCGGCCGGTCAGGGTGTCGGCGAGCACCTGCTTGTAGTGGCCGCCGGGCCCGGCGAACAGCACCCGCCCGTTGTCACCGGCCCGCTTGTGCGCGCTGCCCCGCAGGTTGCCGCCCCAGTACAGCCGGGCGTAGCTCACCCGGGAGCCGGCCGGCAGGCGCAGTCGCGCGCTGCTGGAGTTGCTGGTGCGGGCGTCGGAGTCGACGTCGGCGAACGCCGTCCGGTAGGCGCTCCGGTGGCCGGCGCCGCTCTGCTGGGCGGCCGGGCACGGCCGGGCCGCGCGGTGTCGCGCGGTGGTGCGGGCGATCGCGGAGTTGGCCGCCCGGGCGATACCGCCGTGCTGGGTCACGTGATAGCGCTCGGTGAAAGGAATTCGTGTGGATTCACCGGTGGCCGGTGCGGCCGACGCCGAAGACAGGGCGGCAGACAATGCCAAGGAGGCCACTGCGCATACGACGCCGCGCGCGGTGCGGTCCATCGACTTCGGCATGTCTTCCTCTCCGACTTCTATCAGTCAAACTGGAGAACACTCTGACAGAAATCATGTTGGAATCCGCGACAGGCACGCCGGATCCCCCCGGGGATTGGGTGCAATGGAATACCGGCCCCGCCGGCGCCACCGGAGTTTCTGCCAGAAGGGCTAACTTCTTCCCGGACGAGGGAATGCCCGCACCTCTGACTCATTTCGCTCGTTGTGACCGGTTGCCCCATTCACACACTGAAAGGAGAATGGGATGAATCGGTTCGCCAAGACCGCCGCAACGGCCGCGGTCGGCTGCGCCATCGTGCTAAGTGGCGCAGGCGTCGCCTCGGCCAGCGGGGACGGTCACCACGGCCGTAACGGTCATTACCGTAGCGACCATCGCAATCTCTTCGCCCACCGGAGCGGTGCCAACGCGGCGGGCTTCGCCGCGGGCTCCCCGGGCATCCTCAGCGGCAACAACATCCAGATCCCGATCAACATCCCGATCAACGTGTGCGGCAACAGCCTGCCTGTCGCCTCCCTGTTGAACCCGGCTTTCGGGAACATCTGCATCAACCGATGACCCGGCGCCGGTCCGCCAGGGATGTCGGGCCGGCATGGGTCGCACAGTGGAGTCGGCGGATCGCCCCGGCCTCGGTCGCGGGTGGTCCGCCACTCTGGCGCCCGGCGCCCACCCGCCCCGCCGCCGGCCGCGCGTACCCCGCTGACCAGCGGATACGGCCTGCCGGACAGGGGCCATACTGGGGTGCATGGCGAAGAGCAGACGCGGGCGCGGCGGACCGGAACCCGTCACCGAGACGGTGGACGGCGGGCTCGCCGAGCTGCGGCCCGACCGCGACCGGCCGCGCGGCTGGACGCTGCTGATCGACGGTGCCCCGCAGTCCCATGTGGACCTCGACGAGCCCTCGTACCTCGACTTCTCCTACCAGCGGCGGCTGGGGCACATCGCCGACCTCGCGGGCCCCCCGGGCAAACCGCTGCGCGTCGTCCATCTCGGGGGCGGCGCCCTGACCCTGGCCCGCTATGTCGCGGCCACCCGCCCGCGGTCCACCCAGCAGGTGGTGGAGATCGACGCCCCGCTCGTCCACCTCGTGCGCCGGCGGCTGCCGTGGGACAGCGGCTGGCGGATACGGGTGCGCGGCGGCGACGCCCGGGCCGGCCTGGCGAAGGTCCCGGACGGCTGGGCGGACCTGATCATCGCCGATGTCTTCGGCGGCGCGCGCACGCCCGCGCACCTGACCAGCACCGAGTTCCTGACGGAGGCGCACCGGGCGCTGCGGCCCGGCGGGTTCTACGCGGCGAACCTCGCGGACGGGCCGCCGCTGCGGTTCCTGCGCGGCCAGATCGCCACCGCCCGTACGGTCTTTCCCGAGCTGTGCCTGACCGCCGACCCCGCCGTCCTGCGCGGCAAGCGCTTCGGCAACGCCGTGCTGCTCGCCGCCGAGGGGCCGCTGCCGGTCGCCGAACTCACCCGGCGGGCGGCCACCGATCCGCAGGCCGGACGGGTCGAACACGGCCGGGCGCTGCTGGACTTCACCGGCGGCGCGGCCCCGGTCACCGACCTCACGGCCCTCGCCTCGCCCGCCCCGCCGGCCGCGGTCTTCGACTGACGCCGGGACGCCCGGGACGCCGGGCCGTCGTGCTGCCGCCAGCCAGCCAGCCAGCCCGTCCGCCCGCCTGCGCGGCGCGGGCCGCGCTACGCCCCGTTGCCCGTGGTCTCCACCGTCGGCGAATGCCCGTTCCAGGTGCAGAACACGGACGTGTGGCCGGCGCCGCCGGAGAAGTCGACCCGGATCCACCCGTCCTGCTTCCACACCTGCATCTCCCAGCCCGAGTTCGGCGTCGCCGACACCAACTCGGCCGACCGGCTGCCCATGTCGAAGACCACCCGCCCGCCCGCCGTGGCGTAGCTCTTGACCCGGCCGTCGGCGGCCGGCGCGGAGCCGCCCGGCGAGGAGCTGCCGGGGTAGCGCGACCGGGGCGCGCCGCTGTGGGACGGGGTGGCGGGGTGCGACGGCGTGCCCTTGTCGGGCGTCGGGCCGCGGTCGGGCGACGGGGACGGCCTGGGGCGGTGGGTGGAGGAGACGCGCGGCGTCGCGGCGTCGTCCTTCTCGGTCGCCGAGGACGCCATCCGGCCGGTGAGCGGCAGGGCGCGCGGCGCGTCGTACGCCGTGCCGGACAGCACGGTGTGCACCCCGAACCACGACAGGGTGACCGCGGCGCCGGTCGCCAGTGTCCAGGCCGCCGCATGAACCAGTCCTCGTTGCATCCGGCTCATACTGCACCACCCGCCCGCCCTGTTGCAGCCCGTCACGTACGCCGGAGTGCGCCGCCCGCTCGTCAACCTCGGGCGGGGAACCCCGCCCGAATGGCGTACGGTGCCGCCCATGGCACGTGTGCTCGTCGTCGAGGACGACCAGTTCGTACGCTCGGCTCTGATCCGGCATCTGACCGAGGCCGCCCACACGGTACGCAGCGTAGGTACCGCGCTGGAGGCGCTCCGCGAGGTGGCGCACGTCGGCTTCGACGTCGTCATCCTCGACCTCGGCCTGCCCGACCTGGACGGGGGCGAGGCGCTGAAGATGCTCCGCGGCATCACCGACGTCCCTGTGATCATCGCCACGGCCCGGGACGACGAGGCGGAAATCGTCCGGCTGTTGAACGACGGCGCGGACGACTACCTCACCAAGCCGTTCTCCGTCGAGCACCTCTCGGCCCGGATGTCGGCCGTACTGCGCCGCTCGCGGGCCACCGCGGCCGGCGCGAAGCCGCCCTCACGAGTGATACGGGTCGGCGGTCTGTCCATCGACCCGCTGCGCCGGCAGGCCGAACTCGACGGCACCGCACTGGATCTGACCCGCCGGGAGTTCGATCTGCTGGCCTTCCTCGCCGGCCGCCCCGGCGAGGTCGTCCCGCGCCGGGAACTCCTCGCCGAGGTCTGGCAGCAGTCCTACGGCGACGACCAGACCATCGACGTCCACCTGTCCTGGCTGCGCCGCAAACTGGGCGAGACCGCCGCGCGGCCCCGCTACCTGCACACCCTGCGGGGCGTCGGTGTGAAGCTGGAGCCGCCACAGTGAGGTGGGCTCTGGTCAAGGTGGCGTTGGCCGTCACCACCATGGTCGTGGTCGCCTTCGCCGTCCCGCTCGGACTGGTCGTCAAGGAGCTGGCCCGCGACCGCGCCTACCAGAGCGCCGAGCGGCAGGCCGCCACCATCGGCCCGGTCCTCGCCATCACCACCGACCGCACCCAGCTGGAGCGCGCCGTCGCCAGCGCCGAGACCGGCCCCGGCGGCCGGATCGGCGTCCACGTCCCGGCGGGCGGCAAGAACGGCAGGCCCGCCGAGATCGGATCCCGGCGCGCGGCGCAGCGCGACGTCGCGGCGGCCGCGAAGCTCGGGCGGGCCTCCATCTCCCCGGTGCGCGGCGGCTCCTCGCTCCTCCAGCCGACCGCCGTCGCCTCCGGCATCGCCGTCGTCGAGGTCTTCGTCCCCGACGCGGCGCTCACCAACGGCGTCGCCACCTCCTGGGTGGTGCTCGCCGGCGTCGGCCTCGCGCTGGTCATCGGCTCGGTGGCGATCGCCGACCGGCTCGGCACCCGGATGGTGCGGCCCGCCGAGCGGCTGGCCGGCGCCGCCCACGACCTGGGCACGGGCAAGCTCGGCGTCCGCGTCCCGGAGGACGGCCCCAAGGAACTGCGCTCCGCCGCCAGCGCCTTCAACTCCATGGCCGACCAGGTCGTCCAACTGCTGGCCAACGAACGGGAAATGGCCGCCGACCTCTCGCACCGGCTGCGCACCCCGCTGACCGTGCTCCGGCTCAACGCGGCCTCCCTCGGGGACACTCCGGCCGCCGAGCAGACCCGCGCCGCGGTCGCGCAACTGGAGCGCGAGGTCGACCAGATCATCCGCACCGCCCGCGAGCAGAAGGCCCAGTCCCGGCAGGCGGCCGCCGCGGCCGGCTGCGACGCCGCGGAGGTGATCCGCGAGCGGATGGGCTTCTGGTCGGCGCTCGCCGAGGACGAGGGCCGCACCGTGCGCACCGCCGGCGCGGACCGCCCCGTACGCGTCCCGGTCGCCCGGCCCGACCTCGCCGCCGCCCTGGACGCGATGCTCGGCAACGTCTTCCGCCACACCCCCGAGGGCACCGCCTTCGCGGTCGACGTCCACAACGCGGAGGACGCGGTGATCGTGCTGGTCTCGGACGCCGGCGGCGGCATCGCCGACCCGGACGCGGCGCTGCGCCGCGGGCACGGCGGCGGCGGGGACGGCTCCACCGGCCTCGGGCTGGACATCGTGCGACGGCTGGCCGAGTCCACCGGCGGCGATGTGCGCATCGGCCGCTCCGTCCTCGGCGGCACCGAGGTACGGGTCTGGCTGGCGCTGGACGGCCGGCGCGCCCCCGGCGCCCGCCGCGGCCACCGGCTGCGCCGCACGCTCGGCGGCCGGCGCCGGCGGACCGCGTCCACCGGCTCCTGAACCGGCCGCCCGCCGGCTCCTGAACCCGTCCCCCGCCGTCCCTCACCTCCTCCGCCGACCGGGCATGTGCCCCTGGCTCTTAACCACCCCCTTCCGCTTCCTTAAGGCGTTCATAAGTCCACCAACCTCCGCACCGTTCCCGGCATTTGTCCGTTTCCCTGTCGCTAGCGTGCGGGACGCACCACGGTGCACCCCCGCCCCCCCCATGTGACGACAGGCAGGCACGAGATGAGTTCCTCGGCACACCGCCGGCGCAAGAGCCGCACCACCAAGCTGATCGTGAGCGGCGCGGCCGCCGTGGTCGCGACCGGCGGCGCCTTCGCCGTCGCCGGATCCGCCCTGGCCGCCAAGGCGCCGCGCACCGGCACCCAGCAGACCGCCCCCAAAGCCGCCGCCGGCTTCGCCCCGTACGTCGACACCTCGCTCGCCCCCGCCCACGACCTGGCCGGCACCGCCCGCAAGACCGGGGTGAAGAACTTCAACCTCGCGTTCGTCACCTCCGGCGGCGGCTGCACCCCCAAGTGGGGCGGCGCCGGCGAACTCGGCAGCGACCCGGTGGCCCAGCAGATACCCGCCCTGCGCAAGGCCGGCGGCGACGTCCGGGTCTCCTTCGGCGGCGCCACCGGCTCCGAGCTCGGCGTGGCCTGCGGCTCCGCGGGCGAGCTGGCCGCCGCGTACGGCAAGGTCATCGACCGGTTCAAGCTCACCAAGGTCGACTTCGACATCGAGGGCGGCGCCCTGCCCGACACCGCCGCCAACACCCGCCGCGCCCAGGCCATCACCCAGCTCCAGAAGAAGCACCCCGGCCTGAACGTCTCCTTCACCCTGCCGGTCATGCCCGAGGGCCTGACCCAGGACGGGGTGAACCTGGTCGCCGACGCCAAGAAGAACGGCGTCAAGATCTCCGCCGTCAACATCATGGCGATGGACTACGGCTCCTCCTACAGCGGCGACATGGGCACCTACGCCGTCCAGGCCGCCACCGCCACCCACGGCCAGCTGAAGAAGGCCCTCGGCCTGAGCGACACGGCCGCCTGGAAGACCGTGGCCGTGACCCCGATGATCGGCGTCAACGACGTCCAGAACGAGGTCTTCAAGACCGACGACGCCACCCAGCTGGTGAAGTTCGCCAAGGACAAGCACCTGGCCTGGCTGTCGATGTGGTCCGCCACCCGCGACCAGGCATGCCCGGGCGGCGCGGCCACCTCCGCGCAGCCGACCTGCAGCTCCATCGAGCAGCGCCCGCTCGCCTTCACCAAGGCCCTCGGCGCCTACACCGGCTGACCCCCACCGACGGCCGGCCCCCAGCCGAGCCGTCCGCCCCTGGCGGGGCGCAGCGGCCCCCCCACCGCTGCGCCCCGCCGTCGCCGTCTGTCGCCGGCCGCGCTCCGTCCGGCACCGGCCCCCACGCCACCCGCGGCTCTCCCACCGGCCTCCCGGCGCGGCAGCCGCCGACGCCCTACGAGGCCCTCGCCCGGCCCCGGGGCCATGGCGGCCGTCCGCCACCCACGGAGATCAGCACCGCGCGGAGATCAGCACCGCGCGGAGATCAGCACCGCGCGAAGATCACCCCACCCACGAAGATCACCACGGGCTTCCGGACGCCCCCGAGCCGGACGCAGACGGCCTCCCGGAAGCCCCGCCGCTCCCCGCCCCCGCGACGCCCCGCAGAAACGCCAAGGCCCCCGACCTGAGGTCGGGGGCCTTGATGTGGGGTGAGTAACGGGACTTGAACCCGCGACATCCTGGACCACAACCAGGTGCTCTACCAGCTGAGCTATACCCACCATGACCGGTGCTGTGTGGTTCTTTTTCCCCACCGGCTGAGAAAAAGTGTACAGGGTCCGAAGGGGTGCTCGCGCCCAGGTTTCGTGTCCCGGGACCGAGGGCGTGTCGTGCGCGCCGCGGCGGACCCGCCGGGACGTGCACGACACGCGCCCTGTGCCCTGCTACGGCGCGGACTGCGGCTCAGCGGGAAGGACGTGCTTGGCGGCGATGGTCTTCGCGGTGTCCGAGTCGGGGCCGGGCTGCGGCACGAAGACCGCCTCCCGGTAGTAGCGCAGTTCCGCGATGGATTCGCGGATGTCCGCCAGCGCCCGGTGGTTGCCGTTCTTGTCCGGGCTGTTGAAGTAGGCCCGCGGATACCAGCGCCGGGCCAGCTCCTTCACGGACGAGACATCGACGATCCGGTAGTGGAGGTAGTCCTCCAGCGTCGGCATGTCCCGCAGCAGGAAGCCGCGGTCGGTGCCGACGGAGTTGCCGCACAGCGGCGCCTTCCGCGGCTCCGGCACATGCTGCTTGATGTACGCAAGCACCTGTGCCTCGGCCGCCTCCAGCGTCGTCCCCCCGTCCAGCTCCGCCAGCAGGCCGGAGGCGGTGTGCATCTGGCGCACCACCTCGGGCATGGTGCCGAGCGCCTCGGCCGGGGGGCGGATCACCACATCCACCCCGTCGCCCAGCACATTCAGCTCCGAGTCGGTGACCAGCGCGGCCACCTCGATGAGCGCGTCGTTCGCCAGCGAGAGGCCGGTCATCTCGCAGTCGATCCACACCATGCGATCGTTCATACATCTCACCCTACGGGGCGTTCGCGCTGTCCGGGCAGCACGGGCCGGACAGCTCCCCTCCCCACCGGGGATTCGGGCAGCCGGGCGGCGTAGACGTCCGACTGCGGTTTGCCCGCTTCGCCCGCTTCGGCGGACCCCAGGCCGTGGCCGGCCAGCGCGGCGGCGGAGAACCGGTCCGCTCCCGCGCCCAGGGCCGCCCGCTCGCGCTCCGGCCGGTCCGCGCGCTCGGCACGCTCCGGTCTGAGCACGGGCTCGGCCGACCCGTTCTGCGGCCGCCGTGCGCGGTAGGCCGCCCGGTAGGCGGCGGGCGAGGCGCCCAGCTGCCTGCGGAAGTGGCCGCGCAGGGCGACCGGCGAACGGAAGCCGCAGCGCCCCGCGACCTCGTCCACCGAGTAGTCGGAGGTCTCCAGCAGCCGCTGGGCCTGCAGCACCCGCTGGGTGATCAGCCACTGCAGCGGCGCGCTCCCCGTCAGGGACCGGAAGCGCCGGTCGAAGGTGCGCCGGCTCATATAGGCACGCGCGGCGAGCGTCTCCACGTCGAACTGCTCGTGGAGGTGCTCCAGCGCCCAGGCGACGACCTCGGCCAGCGGGTCGGCGCCGATCTCTTCAGGTAATGACCTGTCGAGGTAGCGCTGGTGTCCCATGTCCGAGGCGGTGCGCCGGGGCGGCACGACGAGCCGGCGGGCCAGCGCGTTCGCGGCGTCCGCGCCGTGGTCGGTGCGCACGATGTGCAGGCACAGGTCGATGCCGGCCGCCGTTCCCGCGGACGTGAGCACGTCGCCGTCGTCGACGAAGAGCTCGCGGGGATCCACATGGACGGACGGATAACGCTTGGCGAGCGTCGGCGCGTACATCCAATGGGTCGTGGCCGGGCGGCCGTCGAGCAGTCCGGCCGCGGCGAGGACGAACGCCCCCGTGCACAGCCCGACGATTCTGGCCCCCTCTTCATGCGCGCGGCGCAGCGCGTCGAGCGCCGCGGGCGGCGGCGCCTGGGTGATGGAGCGCCAGGCCGGCACGACGACCGTCCCGGCACGGGAGATCGCCTCCAGCCCGTAGGGGGCGGACAGTTCGAGCCCCCCGGTCGTGCGCAAAGGCGCATCTTCGCCCGCGCACACAAGCAGCCGGTACCGCGGGACGCCTGCGTCCTGTCGGTCGATGCCGAAGACCGAGAGCGGAATGGAGCTCTCGAAAATGGGGCCGCCGCTGAAGAGGAGCACCGCGACTATTTCGCGGCGTCGTCGGGCGGCGAGCTTGCGTGCGGCATCTGGTACGGCAGCGGAGTCCTGGCTCATGGCACTTAAGCCCCCCTCGGTCGTCTCGCCCTCTCGGTCCTGCACAGTTCCCCCGCCGTTACTACCAAGATCGAATCTACTGTGTTCCGTGAGGATGGAGTGCCAAGTTCACCACCCGCTGGTATGTCGATATGGCAACTTGGCGCGAAGCATTCGATCACGAAGCGTTCCACTCGTCGGGCCTACATGGGAAGTACGCGTCTCGGCTCTGCCCGTTCGCAGTAGGGCACAACCATGCCCAGCGGTCCTTTCCTCCCTGCTCACGCCAGGGTTGAGGGGTACTCAAGGCAAGGTGCGGAGCTCGGCCGGAAGTTGGCTGAAAACGGTCGCGCGCAGACTTGCAAGCGCCTCAATCGACCGGCGTACGCCTTTCGGAGTGCCGACCGCCCCCGTGCGCCGTCGGGACCGGACGGGCGCTTCTGTCCCGGTGTCGTCCGGTTTCGCGCACCCGGATCCGGGCCGCGGTCCGTTCGGATTGCCGCAACAACGCCCGGCAGGCGCAGGTCACCGCGGCCAGACCGGCGGCGGTGCCGGCCGCTCCGGCCCAGGAGACCCCGCTGATGATCAGTACGAGGGGCACCAGGGCGCAACTGAAGGCGCCCCAGCGCATGACGTCGCTCACTGGGTCGGGTGATCTGTCGGACGGCATCGGCACCATGTGCTCCCCTCGGACGGGCTGCTACTACAACGCCACCGACGATCATGGGTCACCGTGAGGGGTACGTACGGGGGCAGGCCGGGGCATTGCCATCCGCGCCACGCTCCGGCATGCTCCGGGGAACGTTCGAGGCCCCACCCACCTCGCGCGGGCGCTCCGCGTCCGCGGCGGGCTCTGGGCAGCGGGGGAGTGGCGCCGTACTCTTGGGGTATCGGGTTGGGAAGATGATTCCCAGTCGTATCGTTCCTCTTTGAACTATGGCTCCCGCGCCTCGATCGAGCCAGCTCAGTCAACTGCCGGATCAAGTCAATCGCCGTTCCCCGTTCGCCCCTCCGCAAGAGGACGCCCTCGCCGAGACACCAATGGCCGGTCACGAAATTCCCGAACCCGCGGACCGCAAGCAGGTCGCCGATCCGATGGCGGACCTCGAAGCGGCGGAAAAGACGCGCCATTCCTGCGACCCCGCGTTCCGGCACGGCGTCGTGGTCGGCTTCGACGGCTCCATGTCGAGCGAACGCGCGTTGGCGTATGCAATCGGTATGGCCCGGCGCCTCGGCTCCGGGTTGATCATCGTCCATGTGGCCAACCGGCTGCCGACGACCGTCTGGGCGGGCTGCGAGCCGCCGGTCTTCGTGGACGTGCCCGATCACCGCACCGAAGTGCTCGGACTGGAGCTGGCCTGCGCCGATCACCTCACCGAGGTCCCCTGGATCCTGGTCGAGCGCGGCGGCGACATCTGCCACGAGCTGGAGGAGGTCGGCCGGGAGTACGAGGCCGACGCGATCGTGGTCGGCTCCACCCACGGCATCGTCGGCCGGATCTTCGGCTCGGTGGCCGGCCGGCTGGCCCGCCGGGCGCAGCGCCCGGTGATCGTGATTCCCTGACGCGCCCGTCGCGCGCCGCCGCCCCGCCCCGTCGTGCGCCGTCCCGGCATGCGCCGCGTCCGCGCATCCCCCCGCGCCGCCCCGGGTGATCGATTCTCCGCGTCCTGCGCACAGTTGAGGGGGCGTCATGTGGATTGTGCGCAGCCGCATTTCTCTCCGCGGACGCAGGTGAATTGTGCGCCGGCGAGGGGTAGAAAACGGTCACGTGAGCGCGCCGCGGCACGGGCCCGGCGGCCGCGCACACGGCAACTTCGTGCTGCCGGCCGGGAAGTGACGGTTCCCGGGGCGGCGGCATCCCGCCGGCGTATTGGGCGACGCCGGCAAAGGGGAGGCGGCGGCTCCGCGGCGCGCATGGTGGCACGCCCGCGGAGCCGCGGCCCACTCCCGGATGCTTATTCCACGGTCACGGACTTGGCGAGGTTGCGGGGCTTGTCGATGTCCCGGCCCAGGGCCAACGCCGTGTGGTAGGCGAGCAGTTGCAGCGGGATGCCCATCAGGATCGGGTCCAGCTCGGGCTCGTTCTTCGGCACGACGATGGTGTGGTCGGCCTTCTCCTGCTCCTGGTGCGCGACGGCGAGGATGCGGCCGCTGCGGGCCTTGATCTCCTCCAGGGCGGCGCGGTTCTTCTCCAGCAGGTCGTCGTCCGGGACGATCGCCACGGTCGGCATCGCGGGCTCGATCAGGGCCAGCGGGCCGTGCTTGAGCTCGGAGGCCGGGTACGCCTCGGCGTGGATGTAGGAGACCTCCTTGAGCTTCAGCGAGGCCTCGCGCGCCACCGGGTAGCCGCGCACCCGGCCGATGAACATCATCGACTTGGCGTCCGCGTACTGCGCCGAGAGCTGCTTGATCTGCTCCTCGCCCTTGAGGATCTCGTCGATCTGGCCGGGCAGCTTGCGCAGGCCCTCGATGATCCGCTTGCCGTCCGCGACGGACAGGTCGCGGATCCGGCCGAGGTGCAGGGCGAGCAGGGCGAAGGAGACCACCATGTTGGTGAAGCACTTGGTGGAGACCACGCAGACCTCGGGGCCGGCGTGGACGTAGATGCCGCCGTCGGTCTCCCGGGCGATCGCCGAGCCGACCACGTTGACCAGGCCCAGCACCCGGGCGCCCTTGCGCTTGAGCTCCTGGACGGCCGCCAGCACGTCGTAGGTCTCGCCGGACTGGGAGACGGCCACGTAGAGGGTGTCGGGGTCCACGACCGGGTCGCGGTAGCGGAACTCGGAAGCCGGCTCGGCGTCCGAGGGGATCCGGGCCAGCTCCTCGATCATCTGGGCGCCGATCTGACCCGCGTGGTACGAGGTGCCGCAGCCGAGGATCTTCACCCGGCGCACCCCGCGCGCCTCGCGGGCGTCGAGGTTGAGGCCGCCGAGGTGCACGGTGGAGAAGCGGTCGTCGATCCGGCCGCGCAGGGCGCGGTCCACCGCGTCCGCCTGCTCGGAGATCTCCTTGTGCATGTACGTGTCGTGGCCGCCCAGGTCGTAGGACTCGGCCGCGTACTCGACGGTCTCCGGGGCGGACGTGGTCCGCGAGCCCTCGGTGGTGTACGTGCGGTAGTCGTCGGCCTTGAGGGTGGCCATCTCGCCGTCGTCGAGGGTGACGACCTGGCGGGTGTGCGAGACCAGCGCGGCGACGTCCGAGGAGACGAACATCTCGTGCTCGCCGATGCCCAGGACGACCGGGGAGCCGTTGCGGGCGACGACGATGCGGTCGGGGAAGTCGGCGTGCAGCACGGCGATGCCGTAGGTGCCCTCGACGTGGCGCAGCGCCTCGCGGACGCGCTCCTCCAGCTTCTCGGCGGTGGAGCGGCCGATGAGGTGGGCGAGCACCTCGGTGTCCGTCTCCGAGGCGAAGACGACGCCCTCGGCGGTCAGGCGGGTGCGCAGGTCCGCGGCGTTGTCGATGATGCCGTTGTGGACGACGGCGACCTTGCCCTCGGTGTCCTGGTGCGGGTGGGCGTTCTCGTCGGTGGGCGCGCCGTGGGTGGCCCAGCGGGTGTGCGCGATGCCGGTGGTGCCGGCGAAGCGCTTCGGCAGGCGGGACTCCAGCTCACGGACCCGGCCCTTGGCCTTGGCGGTCTTCAGGCCGCCCGCGGCCTTGCCGGTGCCCTTGGCGTGGATGGCGATGCCCGCGGAGTCGTAGCCCCGGTACTCCAGCCGCTGCAGGCCCTCCAGCAGCAGCGGAGCAACATCGCGTTTGCCGATATAGCCGACGATCCCGCACATAAAGTGACCCTCCGAGAAGAACGTTGTGGCAGTGGTGGCAATGTCCGTGCCGCCCGGCGTCCCGGGCGTGGCCGTCAGCCGTAGACGAGGCGGCGCAGCTGGCGGGCCGAGAGATCGGGCGGGGCCACGGCGCGGTGCGGCATCTCGTGGCGGATCCGTTCGAAGATCTCCTCGTTGCGCAGTCCCTGGGACTGCAGCTCCCGGTGACGCCGGCGGACGAACTCCTCCGTCGTCTCGTCGAAGTACGACAGCACATCGAGCACCACCCGGGTGGCCTCACCGCGCTGCAGCGGCGTGCTGCGCACCAGGTGGTCCACCAGGTCTTCGTGCGGCGCCTCAGCGCTGCGGTTACGGCGTTCGAGCACCCGTCGATATTGCGGGGCGCGGAGCGGAATCGCAAGAAATCTGCCCGCTATCGGGCACGTCCCCGATTTGGCGGCCGGAAAGTGGTCGGAACCTTGACCGGAATCGAGGCTCGCGGTACGCATGGTCACCGTTCGGTCGCTCCATGCCATGCACGACGTCCTGTACGAGGTTCGCCGAAGGGAGCGTCGATGAGACGCCGCAGACTGCTGTTGTCGCTGCTGCTGGTCGCGGCGGCGGGGCTGGGAACCGCCGCCGTGACGCCACCGGGGGCCGCCGGCGCCGCCTCCCGGGCCGTCACCCCACTGGACCGGGTGATCCCCGCGCCCGCGTCCGTACGCGGCACGGGAGACGCGTACACCCTCGGCGAGGGCACCCGCATCCGGGTGCCGGGCGGCTCCGCCGAGGCCCGGGGCGTCGCCGGCTACCTGGCGGGGCTGCTGCGGCCCGCCACCGGCTTCCGCCTCCCCGTGACCACCGAGGACGGCCGGGACGGCATCGTCCTGCGCCTCGGCGGCAGCGGCACCGACGGCCTGGGCCGCGAGGGCTACCGGCTGACCTCCGGCGGCCGCGGGGTCACCCTCAGCGCCGCCCGCCCGGCCGGCCTCTTCCACGGCGTCCAGACCCTGCGCCAGCTGCTGCCGGCCGAGGTGGAGCGCGGGCGCGCCGTACGCGGGCCCTGGCGGATCGCCGGGGGCACCATCACCGACGCCCCGCGCTACGCCTACCGCGGGGCGATGCTGGACGTCTCGCGGCACTTCTTCACCGTCGCGCAGGTCAAGCGGTACATCGACCAGCTCGCCCTGTACAAGATCAACAAGCTGCATCTGCACCTCTCCGACGACCAGGGCTGGCGGATCGCCATCGCGTCCTGGCCGCGGCTCGCGACCTACGGGGGCTCCACCCAGGTCGGCGGCGGCCCCGGCGGCCACTACACCAAGGACGACTACCGCGAGATCGTCCGCTACGCCGCCGCCCGCTACCTGACCGTCGTGCCCGAGATCGACATGCCGGGCCACACCAACGCCGCGCTGGCCTCGTACGCCCCGCTCAACTGCAACGGCCAGGCGCCGCCGCTCTACACCGGCACCCACGTCGGCTTCAGCTCGCTGTGCGTCCCCAAGAAGGAGACGTACGAGTTCGTGGACGACGTCCTGCGCGAGCTGGCGGCGATGACCCCCGGCAGGGCGCTGCACATCGGCGGCGACGAGGCGCACTCCACCGGCCACGACGACTACGTGGCCTTCATGGACAAGGTGCAGCCGGTGGTCGCGAAGTACGGCAAGAGCGTGATCGGCTGGCACCAGCTGACCGGCGCGCACCCGGCGAAGGGCGCCGTCGCCCAGTACTGGGGCTACGACAAGACCGGCACGGCGGAGCGCACCCAGGTCGCCGACGCCGCCCGGAACGGCACCCGGCTGATCCTCTCGCCCGCCGACCGCGCCTACCTCGACATGAAGTACGACAGGAACACACCGCTGGGCCTGAACTGGGCCGGCTACGTCGGCGTCCGGCGGTCCTACGACTGGGACCCGGGCCGCTACCTCGACGGGGCGCCCGCGGACTCCGTCCTGGGCGTCGAGGCGCCCCTGTGGTCGGAGACACTGAGCACCTCCGCCCACATCGAGTACATGGCCTTCCCGCGGCTGCCCGGCATCGCGGAGCTGGGCTGGTCCCCGGCCCGCACCCACGACTGGGACGACTACAGGGCGCGGCTGGCCGCCCAGGGACCGCGCTGGGACGCGCTGGGCATGAACTACTACCGCTCCCCGGAGGTGCCCTGGCCCGCCGGGTGACGTGCCGGGCCGGCCGGGCGTCCGAGGGCGCCCGGCCGGCCTCGCGGGAAGCGGGCGGCGCTCACCGGCGCCCCGGCCGGCCCCGCGCGGGCAGGGGCCGGCCGGAGGGCGTCCGGGTCAGGCGCCGACGCCCAGCTCCCGGGCGATCAGCATCCGCTGGACCTCGCTGGTGCCCTCGCCGATCTCCAGGATCTTGGCGTCCCGCCACATCCGGGCCACCGGGTACTCGTTCATGAAGCCGTACCCGCCGTGGATCTGGGTGGCCTCGCGGGCGTTGTCGACCGCGATCTCGGAGGAGTAGAGCTTGGCGAGCGCGGCCTCCTTCTTGAAGGGCTCGCCGTGCACCAGCCGGGACGCGGCATCGCGCCAGGCCAGCCGGGAGGTGTGGGCGCGCATCTCCATGTCGGCGATCTTGAACTGGATGGCCTGGTTGGTGCCGATGGCGCGGCCGAAGGCGTGCCGCTCCTTGGCGTAGCGCACCGACTCGTCCACACAGCCCTGCGCCAGGCCGGTGGCCAGCGCCGCGATGGCGATCCGGCCCTCGTCGAGGATCCGCAGGAACTGGGCGTAGCCGCGGCCCTCCTCGCCCAGGAGGTTGCCGACCGGGACCCGGACGTCGGAGAAGGACAGCTCGCGGGTGTCGGAGGCGCTCCAGCCGACCTTGGAGTACGGGGCGCCGACCGTGAAGCCGGGGGTGCCGGACGGCACGATGACCGAGGAGATCAGCGGGCTGCCGTCGTCCTTGCGGCCGGTGACGGCGGTGACCGTGACCAGACCGGTGATGTCCGTACCGGAGTTGGTGATGAAGCACTTGCTGCCGTTGATCACCCAGTCGTCGCCGTCCCGCACCGCGGTGGTGCGGGTCGCGCCGGCGTCCGAGCCGCCGTCCGGCTCGGTCAGGCCGAAGGCGCCGAGCACCTCACCGCTGCACAGCTTGGGCAGCCACTCGCGCTTCTGCTCCTCGGTGCCGAAGTGGTAGAGCGGCATGGCGCCCAGTGAGACGCCGGCCTCCAGGGTGATGGCCACCGAGGAGTCGACCCGGGCCAGCTCCTCCAGGGCGATGCCGAGCGCGAGGTAGTCGCCGCCCATCCCGCCGTACTCCTCGGCGAACGGCAGGCCGAACAGGCCCATCCGGCCCATCTCCTGCACGATCTCGTACGGGAACGCGTGCTGCTCGTAGTACTCGCCGATCTTCGGGGCGACGACGTCGTGCGCGAACGCCTCGACGGTGCGCCGGAGTTCTTCCAGCTCGGCGGGCAGACGGTGGTCCAGGGACATGAGGGTCACTCCTTGTGGGAGAGGGCGCGAAGGGTGCGGGAGGGGCTCGGCCGGCCCAGGACGTCCGCCATCCACACGCTGGTGGCGGCCAGTCGGTCCAGGTCGACCCCGGTCTCGATGCCGAGACCGTGCAGCATCCACACGAGGTCCTCGGTGGCGAGGTTGCCGGTGGCGCTCTTGGCGTAGGGGCAGCCGCCGAGGCCGCCCGCCGAGGCGTCGATGGTGGTGACGCCGTGCTGCAGCGCGGCGAAGGTGTTGGCGAGGGCCTGCCCGTAGGTGTCGTGGAAGTGCACACCGATCCGGGAGGTGGCCACGCCGGCCTCGTTGAGACAGGCCAGCAGGGTCTGCACATGACCCGGGGTGGCCACGCCGATGGTGTCGCCCAGGCTCAGCTCGTCACAGCCCAGGTCGAGCAGCGCCCGGCAGACCCGGACGGTCTGCGCGACCGGCACCGGGCCCTCCCAGGGGTCGCCGAAACACATCGAGAGGTAGCCGCGGACGTGCACCCCGGCGTCCTTGGCGCGCGCCACGACCGGCGCGAACATCGCCAGCGCCTCGTCGACCGTGCGGTTGAGGTTGGCCTTGGCGAAGGACTCGGTGGCGCTGCCGAACACCGCGATCCGGCGGGCGCCCAGGGCGAGCGCGCGGTCCAGGCCGCGTTCGTTGGGCACCAGCACCGGGAGGCGGTGCGGATCGATGCCGTTGAGCTGCGGGAACAGCTGCTCGGCGTCGGCGAGCTGGGGCACCCACTTGGGGTGGACGAAGCTGGTGGCCTCGACGGTGGGCAGGCCGGCGCCGGCGAGCCGGCGGATGAACTCCGCCTTGATCTCCGTGGGGACGACCGCCTGTTCGTTCTGCAGGCCGTCGCGCGCGCCGACCTCGTGGATCCGTACGCGGGTGGGCAGTCCCTCCGCGGGGACCTCCATCGGCAGTCCGGGCGCGGTCATCGGGCGCTCCCCTCCTCGTCCTCCGGCGCCGTCGCGGCCCCGTCGGGCTCCGCGTGCGGGGCGATCACGGCCAGGATCTGGTCCATGGCGACGGTCGAGCCCGCGGTGACGTCCAGTTCGGTGACGGTGCCGGCGTGCGGCGCGGAGATGACGTGCTCCATCTTCATCGCCTCCACCACCAGCAGGCCCTGGCCGGCGGCCACCTCGTCGCCGACGGCGACCTTGACGACGGTGACGGTGCCCGGCATCGGGGCGGCCAGGGTGTCCGCGCCGTGGGCCCCCGCGGCCCCGCGCAGCGCGGCGGCCACCGGGTCGTGGGAGGTCACCTGCCAGGAGTCGCCGTCCCGGCCGAGCCAGTCGCCGCTGCGGCGGAAGGTGTGCAGCACCCCGTCGACGGTGACCCGGACGTGGTCCGGTGTGACCTGCCGGGACGCTTCCGGGCCCGGCCGTACGTCGTGCGCGACCGGGTCGTGGCCGGGGACGCGCAGCCAGTGGCGGACCGGGGCGGGCTCGCCGCCGAGGCGGAAGCCGTTCGGCGCGGCGAACGGGTCGCGCCAGCCGCCCGCGTCCACCGCCGGCTCCAGGGCGGCCTGCCGCACCGCCGCGGCCGCCGCGTACACCTCGTCCGGGACCGCGCCGTCGACCAGCCCGGCCGCCTCGCGCTCCACCAGGCCGGTGTCCAGCTCGCCGGAGACCACGTCCGGGTGGGCCAGCAGCCGCCGCAGGAAACCGGCGTTGGTGGTCACCCCGAGGGTGACCGTCTGCGCCAGCGCGGCCCGCAGCCGGCGCAGCGCGCTCGCCCGGTCCGGGCCGTGGGCGATGACCTTGGACAGCATCGGGTCGTACCGGCTGCCGACCTCCACGCCCTGGGACAGGCCGGAGTCCGTGCGCAGCCCGTCGCCCTGCACCTCGTGCAGCGCCAGGACCGTGCCGCCGGTCGGCAGGAAGTCGCGGGCCGGGTCCTCGGCGCAGATCCGGGCCTCGATGGCGCGCCCGGTGAGGGTGATGTCCTCCTGGGCGTGGCGCAGGTGTTCGCCGGCCGCGACCCGCAGCTGCCACTCGACCAGGTCGATGCCGGTGACGAGCTCGGTGACCGGGTGCTCGACCTGGAGGCGGGTGTTCATCTCCATGAAGTAGTAGGAGGCCGGGTCCTTGCCCGGGACGATGAACTCGACGGTGCCGGCGCCGCGGTAGCCGCAGGAGCGGGCCGCCTGCACGGCAGCCTCGCCCATCGCGGCGCGGGTCGCCTCGTCCAGCAGGACCGAGGGGGCCTCCTCGATGACCTTCTGGTGACGGCGCTGGAGGGAGCACTCGCGCTCGCCGAGGTGGATGACGTTGCCGTGGCCGTCCGCCAGCACCTGGATCTCGATGTGCCGGGGCCGGTCGATCCAGCGCTCGACGAGGAGGGTGTCGTCGCCGAACGAGGAGCGGGCCTCGCGGCGGGCGGAGGCGATCTCGTCGGCCAGCAGCGCCTCCTCGCGCACCAGCCGCATGCCCTTGCCGCCGCCGCCCGCGGACGGCTTGAGCAGCACCGGCATGCCGATCTCCCGGGCCGCGGCGGCCAGTTGGCCGTCGTCCAGGCCGCTGCCGGAGGAGCCGGGGACGACCGGGACGCCGGCCTCGCGCACCGTCTCCTTGGCCCGGATCTTGTCGCCCATCAGCTCGATGGCGTCGGCGGACGGGCCGATGAAGACCAGCCCGGCGTCCGCGCAGGCGCGGGCGAAGGCGGCGTTCTCGGCGAGGAAGCCGTAGCCGGGGTGGACCGCCTGGGCGCCGGTCCGGGCGGCCGCGTCCAGCAGCCGCTCCACGGACAGGTAGCTCTCGGCGGCCGGGGCCGGGCCGATGCGGACGGCGGTGTCGGCCTCGCGGACATGGCGGGCGTCGGCGTCCGCGTCGCTGTAGACCGCGACCGAGCGGATGCCGAGGGCGCGCAGGGTGCGGATGACGCGGACCGCGATCTCGCCGCGGTTGGCGATCAGTACGGTGTCGAAGTTGGTGGCCATTGCCGGGGACATCCCTCTCACATCCGGAAGACGCCGTAGCCGGGCGCGGTGCGGTCCTTCTCGGGCAGCGGGGCGTTGGCGCAGGCGGTCAGCGCCAGGCCCAGCACCTGCCGGGTCTCCAGCGGGTCGATCACGCCGTCGTCCCACAGCCGCGCGCTCGCGTAGTAGGCGTTGCCCTGGGTCTCGTACTGCTCGCGGACCGGCGCCTTGAACGCGGCCTCCTCCTCGGCGCTCCACTCCTCGCCGCGCGCCTCCAGCTGGTCGCGC
This sequence comes from Streptomyces angustmyceticus, assembly GCF_019933235.1. NCBI lineage: Bacteria > Bacillati > Actinomycetota > Actinomycetes > Kitasatosporales > Streptomycetaceae > Streptomyces > Streptomyces angustmyceticus. Next base: position 5,242,533 of record NZ_CP082945.1, read on the forward strand.
TTGACGGTGGCGAGGACGGAGGCGGCCTGTTCGCCGCCCATCACCGAGATCTTGGCGTTCGGCCACATCCACAGGAAGCGGGGCGAGTAGGCCCGGCCGCACATGGAGTAGTTGCCCGCCCCGTAGGAGCCGCCGATGACGACCGTCAGCTTGGGCACGCGGGTGCAGGCCACCGCCGTCACCATCTTCGCGCCGTGCTTGGCGATGCCGCCGGCCTCGTAGGAGCGCCCCACCATGAAGCCGGAGATGTTCTGCAGGAACAGCAGCGGGATGCCGCGCTGGTCGCACAGCTCGATGAAGTGGGCGCCCTTCTGGGCGGATTCGGAGAACAGGATGCCGTTGTTGGCGACGATGCCGACCGGGTGGCCGTGGATATGGGCGAAGCCGGTGACCAGCGTCGTGCCGTACTCCGCCTTGAACTCGGCGAAGCGGGAGCCGTCCACCAGCCGGGCGATCACCTCGCGGACGTCGTAGGGCGTCCGGGAGTCGGCGGGCACCACGCCGTAGAGCCCGGCCGGGTCGGCCTTGGGCTCCTCGACGGTCCGCACGGTCCACGGGAGCGGCTCGCGCTCGCCGAGGGTGCCGACGATGGTGCGCACCAGGCGCAGGGCGTGCGCGTCGTCCTCGGCGAGGTGGTCGGTGACGCCGGAGGTCTTGGCGTGCACCTCGCCGCCGCCCAGCTCCTCGGCGGTGACGACCTCGCCGGTGGCGGCCTTCACCAGCGGCGGGCCGCCCAGGAAGATCGTGCCCTGATCGCGGACGATCACGGCCTCGTCGCTCATCGCCGGGACGTACGCGCCGCCCGCCGTGCAGGAGCCGAGGACCGCGGCGATCTGCGGAATCCCCGCACCCGACATCCGCGCCTGGTTGTAGAAGATCCGCCCGAAGTGCTCCCGGTCGGGGAAGACCTCGTCCTGCATCGGCAGGAAGGCGCCGCCGGAGTCCACGAGATACAGGCAGGGCAGCCGGTTCTCCAGGGCGATCTCCTGCGCCCGCAGGTGCTTCTTGACCGTCATCGGGTAGTAGGTGCCGCCCTTGACCGTGGCGTCATTGGCGACGATCACCGTCTCGCGGCCGGAGACCCGGCCGATGCCGGCGATCACGCCCGCGGCCGGTGCGGCCCCGCCGTACATCCCGTCCGCGGCCAGCGGCGCCAGCTCCAGGAACGGCGAGCCCGGGTCCAGCAGGGCGTCCACCCGGTCGCGCGGCAGCAGCTTGCCGCGCGCGGTGTGCCGCGCCCTGGCCTTCTCGCCGCCGCCCAGCCGGGCCGCGGCGAGCTTCTCGCGCAGCTCGGCGGCCAGCTCGCGGTGCGCGGCCTCATTGGCCCGCCAGGAGTCGGACGCCGGATCGGCGGTACTCCCCAGCACCGGTGCCTGCTCCATCAGTACGAGCCCCCTTGCTCGGTCGACTGTCCCGGTGCCGCGGTCGGCGGCCGCCGGGCCATCCGGGTTAATGGGCGTTAACCACATATGGCTTCAGGTTAACGAGCACTAACCCGGCTGTCTACAATCGACGGCATGAGTAATGCGCAGGCCCCCGCCCCGACCAGCCGCCGCGAGCAGATCCTCAAGGAGGCCGCCCGGCTCTTCGCGGAGCGCGGTTTCCACGGCGTCGGCGTGGACGAGATAGGGGCGGCCGTGGGCATCTCGGGCCCGGGCCTCTACCGGCACTTCGCCGGCAAGGACGCGATGCTCGCCGAGCTGCTCGTCGGCATCAGCGAGCGGCTGCTGGAGGGCGGCCGGATGCGGGTCGCGGAGGGCGGCGAGAGCCCCGCGGCGGTGCTGGACGCGCTGATCGACGGCCATATCGACTTCGCGCTCGACGACCGGCCGCTGATCACCCTGCACGACCGGGAGCTGGACCGGCTGCGGGAGGCCGACCGCAAGCGGGTCCGCCAGCTCCAGCGGCAGTACGTCGAGCTGTGGGTGGAGGTGGTCCGCCGGGTCCACCCGGTCCCGTCCGAGTCCCGGGCCCGCGCCGCGGTGCACGCCGTCTTCGGCCTGCTCAACTCCACCCCGCACCTCGGCCGCCCCGGCGCCCTGCCGGGCCGTACGGAGATGGCGCAGCTGCTGCACCGGCTGGCGCTGGGGGCCTTCGGCGCGGTGGCCGGGGAGCCGTCGGGCGGCGAGCCGGCGGCGGGGGAGTCCGTCGCGGTGGGCGTGCCGGGGGCGTAGTGCGCGCCGGTCGGGGCGCGGCATGCGCGGGAGTGCGCACGGGGCGGGTGTGGCGTCGCCCACCGGGCACCGTTCTCCTCTGGACAGCTTTAGTGACTGGCGGGTAGCTTTCGCTTCGGAGAGAAGCTGAGCAAGCGCTTAGCCAGACGCGGCGGTCTAAGGAGGCCATGGCATGCGCCGTACGGTGTTCAACGAGGATCACGAGGCGTTCCGGGAGACCCTGCGGGCCTTCATCGAGGCCGAGGTCGTGCCGGTGTACGACGAGTGGTTCGCCGCCGGCCAGGCGCCGCGCGACTTCTACTACAAGCTCGCCGAGCTGGGCATATTCGGTATCCGCGTGGACGAGGAGTTCGGCGGCGCGGGCATCGACTCGTACAAGTTCGAGGCCGTGATGTACGAGGAGACCGCCCGCGCGGGCGTCACCTTCGGCGGCTCCGGCGTGCACGTGCTGCTCGGCCTGCCGTACATCAAGATGCTCGCCACCGACGAGCAGAAGAAGCGCTTCCTGCCGAAGTTCGTCTCCGGTGAGGAGATGTGGGCCCTCGCGATGACCGAGCCGGGCACCGGCTCCGACCTCGCGGGCATGAAGACCACCGCGAAGCTCTCCGAGGACGGCACGCACTACGTCCTCAACGGCGCCAAGACCTTCATCACCGGCGGTGTGCACGCCGACCGCGTGATCGTCTGCGCCCGTACCGCCGCGCCGAAGCAGGACGACCGCCGGTTCGGCATCTCCCTCTTCGCCGTCGACACCAAGGCCGAGGGCTACTCCGTCGGCCGCAAGCTGGACAAGCTCGGCCTGAAGACCTCCGACACCGCCGAGCTGGCCTTCGTCGACGTCAAGGTCCCCGTCGAGGACCTGCTGGGCGAGGAGAACAAGGGCTTCTCCTACCTGGGCCTGAACCTCGCCTCGGAGCGCTGGGGCATCGCCTTCGGCGCCTACGCGCAGGCCGCGGCGGCCGTCCGGTTCGCCAAGGAGTACGTGCAGGACCGCACGATCTTCGGCAAGACCGTCGCCTCCTTCCAGAACACCAAGTTCGAGCTGGCCGCCTGCCAGGCCGAGGTGGACGCCGCGCAGGCCGTCGCCGACCGCACCCTGGAGGCCCTGGACGCGGGCGAGCTGTCCCCGGCCGAGGCCGCGAGCGCCAAGCTGTTCTGCACCGAGGTCGCGCACCGCGTGATCGACCGGTGCCTCCAGCTGCACGGCGGCTACGGCTACATGAACGAGTACCCGATCGCCCGCCTGTACGCCGACAACCGCGTCAACCGCATCTACGGCGGCACCAGCGAGGTCATGAAGTCCATCATCGCCAAGTCCATGGGCCTCTAGGCCACAAGGGCACCGTGCACGTGAACGACGCACTGAGGTCCCTGCTCGATCTGCTCGCCCTGGAGCGGATCGAGCAGGACATCTTCCGCGGCGAGAGCCGCGCCTCGGTCGTGCCCCGGGTCTTCGGCGGCCAGGTCGCCGCCCAGGCCCTGGTCGCGGCCGGCCGCACGGTCCCCGAGGACCGGCCGCCGCACTCCCTGCACGCGTACTTCCTGCGCCCCGGCGACCCCGGCGCGCCCATCGTCTACACCGTCGACCGGATCCGCGACGGCCGGTCCTTCACCACCCGCCGGGTCGTCGCCGTCCAGCACGGCCAGCCGATCTTCCACCTCTCGGCCTCCTTCCAGACCCACGAGGAGGGCCTGGAGCACCAGGAGCCGATGCCGCCGGCACCGGACCCGCTGACCCTGCCCAGCCCCGCCGAGATCCTGCCGCGGCACGCCGGCCGGTACCTCACCCCGGCCGTCGCCGACCGGCTGCTGGAGGCCCGCGCCGCGATCGACCTGCGCTACGTCGACGAGCCGCCCTACGCCACCGTCGGCGAGGCGCGCGAGCCCCGCTCCCAGGTCTGGTTCCGCACCAACGGCGACCTGGACAAAACCCTCGCCGACGGCGCCGGCTGCGGCGACACCGTCACCCGCCCCCTGCTCGACATCTGCCTGGTCACCTACGTCTCCGACATGACCCTGCTGGACTCGATCCTGCTCGCGCACGGCCGCGGCGGCTGGGCGGTCGGCGACGTCGTCGGCGCCAGCCTGGACCACGCCATGTGGTTCCACCGCCCCCTGCGCGCCGACGACTGGCTCCTCTACGACCAGGAATCCCCCACCGCCCAGTCCGGCCGCGGCCTCGGCAAGGGCCGCATCTTCACGGCGGACGGGCGGTTGGCGGTGTCGGTGATCCAGGAGGGGGTTATCCGGGTGCCGCGGACACCGGCCGCCGGGTGAGGACATGACGGGGGAGGGCCGTCCCGGGCCGTTGCTCTGCGGCGGTCCTGGGGCGCCTGCCGAGGCATGGCGCCCCGCCACCCACCCCCGCCGGCAGAGGCGGTGCTCATCGGGAGCTGCTGTCGGGCTTGTGGAGTTCGTACAGCGGCCAGCCGTCACGGGTGCCCCGATGGACGAACCGGTTCTTCCGCAGGACCCGGGCGGAGGCGGTGTTCTCGGGGTGATGCCGAGCCCCGACGCTCGTGATCCCCGTGGTGGTGAACGCGTGGCGCAGCATGCCGGCGACTGCCTGGGTGGCGTACCCCCGGCCCCATGAGTCCTCGCGCAGGAGGTAACTGACGGTGGCGTGCCGCTCGGTGCGGCAGCGCAGCCGCACCATCCCGAGCAGCTCGTCGTCGGCCACGATGCCGAACGCCCATCGGCCGGGTCGCTCGGCGCGGGCACAGGCGAGAGAGTCCGCCACCAGGCCGACGGCCTCGCCGATGCTGAGTTCCCCGCGCTCGATGTACGCCAGGGACGCCCCGCGGTAGACCCGTTGGAGAGCGGGAGCGTCGGCCAGGGAGAGTTCCCGCAGCTCGATCACGTGATCACCCTTGTCAGGGCGTCGGCCAGTTCGGCGGCTGTCGGCCGGTCGTCCGCCCTGCCCAGGAGGACCGGCCGCAGGATGTCCTGGAACGCCGGCCAGGGGGCCGCGGTGTCGAGGGGGATGCGGCCCGCGGCGATACGGGCGCGGAGTTCCTCCGGGGTCAGCGGGACGGGGTCGATCCCCGCCGCGGCGTAGTCCAGTGGCCAGCGGCCGGTGACGCAGGTCCACAGGGAGCCGGCGAGGGCGTACACATCGGTGGCGGTACCGGGAGTGACCGGCCGGGTGCCGAGGTTGATGGACGCGGCCAGCTCCGGCGCCACGAGATGGGTGAGGCCCCCGCGGAATCCGTCGGCCGGTTCCGCGCCGTGGCACCAGGACCAGGAGCAGTCGATCAGCCGTACGCCGTGATCGGTGTGGATCCCGTGGGAGGGCTGGAGGTCGGAGTGGACCCACCCGGAGGCGTGGAGGTCCGCCACGGCCCGGCACAGGTCCACCGAGGCTGACAGGGCATCGGCCCGCCCGTCCTGGCCGGACCGTACGGGCGCGCACGCATGCCAGGTCGAAGGCCCCCTGAACCAGCGGGTCACCAACCAGGCCACGCCGTCGTCCTCGTCCTCGCCGGAGTCCACCAGGTAGTCGGGCCAGCCGATTGCCCCGAGGACCGCTGCCTCCCGCCGGGTGACCGCCGCCCCCTTGCCGCTGCCGGCCTTGATCGCCACTGCGCCATCCGGTCCGGCCGCCTTCCACACCGCCGCTCCACGCCGGTGGGAGATCTCCGTCAGCTCGACCGGAATGCCGCAGGCCGATTCGGCGGTGGCGACGGCGGCTGCGGGGAGAGGAGGGAACTCGCCCATGTCTTCACTGCCTTCCACTCGTACGGAAGCCCCTGGAACACCTCGCGTCCGTCGTCCACGGCTGTGGAGAGCGACCGGGCGAGGTCTGGGGTATCTGCCAGGAACCGGGGGTCTACGGGCCGGACGGCGCAGCGCACGGTGAGGAACGAGAAGGGCGGTGGGGGAATGCGACGTCCCTGCCGGTCGGTTCCTTCCTCACCCGTCCAGAACTTGCCGAACATCAGCCCCACCGGTCCGTAGAGGTGCTTCAGCGCCCAGTGCGGCCACGCCATCAGCTCACGATGGTCTGCGGCGGCGCCTCCCAGAAGCACGATGTTCTCGCACGCGAGCCGCCCGTGCCGCCGACTCGTCAACGGCCTTATCCACTCAGCGGCCCGTACGCCCGCGTGGAACAGCTCGGCCTCGGCGGATTCGGCGGCTCCGACGATCTCGTACACCGTCCACCCCGTCAGGCCATGTGCCGCCGACGGCATGAGAAAAGGGCAGTGGGACGCCACCGCGCGAATGTAGTCGTTGACGCGCACCGCCTGTGGTGCGCTGGTGCGGCTCTCGACGAGGCGGAGCGCCCCGGCACCGGGCCGGGGCGCGCCACCCATGCGCGTGGTGATCACCGGGTGGTGACCTTCTTCCGCTTCGGAGCGGTTTCGGGGTCTCCCGGTGCGGGCGAGCAGTTCCACTCGGCCCACACCTCGCCGGTCGCCCGGTAGCGGCCCATGGCCTCCCGGTCGACCGTGCCGTCTGCGTCCGTGAACCAGGTGTCGGGCAACGGCCCGAACATGTCCTCGTAGGTGGGGATCCAGGAAATCCGGCCCCTCCCGTAGTTGCCCTCGTGCCGGACGACCTGCCCGGCGTGCTGACTGCTGAACGCGGCGTATTCGGGAGTGCCGAGCAGCCGGTGCCATTCGGCGTCGACCGCTCCGGAGAACATCTCCAAAGCGGTCTGGCCTGCTTCGGCCTCCCGGGCGCTGACCTCGAAGAACTTTCCCAGCTCTAGCCGCTCCGGGGTCTGTGTGGAACTCATGAGGTGCTCCTCTCGGTGGGACGGTGGTGCGGTGTGGTGCAGCCCCTGTGCGGGCCGGGCCGCTCCCGTTGGGCGGGAGCGCTCGCCTGCGGCAGGGGAGTAGGGGGGGCGGTCGGCAAGTCGGCGCCGACGGGCGGACCTTGGAGATCCCCGGCCTCAGCGGAAGTCGCCGGCCGCGATCCGCTCGGCCCGGGTCCGCCGGACCGCCAACGTGGCCGGGTCGCGCACCGGCCACTCCTTGATCCCTGGATTCCGCAGGTAGGGGATGCCCTTGCGGATGTCGGTCACGATGGCCAGTCGCCCCGGGGCGTACTCGACCTCGTCGCCGACCTCCGGCAGTTTCCGGGGGCTCATGGCGCGGCCTCCGATCCCCTCGGGACACCGAGCAGGACGGTGCAGGGGCGGCATGTGTGCCGGCCGTCCGGACCGGCGACCTTCTCCCGCGCCAGGCTGTAGGTGAGGTGGCAGCACGGACATGCCTGGCCCGTGATCTCGTGGACCGTCCAGGTCCGGAGAGCGGGGACGGCGTCCCATCCCGTGGTCATGACGCTCCTTCGAGGCCGGGGCGGGCTGCCTGTTCGCCGGAGTCTCCGCCTAAGGGGCCGCGATGCCGTCGAGGGAACGCGTGGGCTTCGAGCGGCAGGCGTTTTGTCTCGGTCGATTCGGAAGGTGCCGATCGGAGGCGCCGGGCGGTACCGGCAGGGGCACGGCGGGCGGTCGATGCAGTCGGCATCCTGGTCAGTCCTCCAGTTCGTTGCTCATGCCCAGCTAACGCGGTGCAGGGGCAAGGCGATTAGGGAGATCGGACGGCCTCTTCTCCACACTCCCTAGGGCGATTTGGCCGTCCCTTTGGCTGACGACGCGGTGAGAGCGGGACTACCTTCCGTACATGGCCACCTTGCGGAATGCGACGCTCGAAGCGTGGATGAAGGAGCACGGTCACAGCTCTAATTCGCTTGCCGAAGCGGTGAATTCGGCAGTCGGTGATCTCACCGGGAGAGTCGGAGGACTGGACGGTTCGTCGGTCCGGGACTGGAAAGCGGGCCGGGTGCGGTGGCCGAAATCGGCGACGCGGGTCGCGTTGGAGAAAGTCACCGGGCTGCCCGCCACCGCCTTAGGGTTCGTACCGCGGGGCCGGGCCCTGTCGTCCGACGTCGCAGCATTGCAGGAGGACCCAGTGGAACGCCGTCGCTTCCTCGCCTCCGGGTCGGCCTTGGCCGCAGTTACGGCCGCTCCGGCAGCCGGCTCCGGCCGCCGGATCGGGACAAGCGATGTGGTCCGGCTCCAACGCCGATTCACCGAGATCATCGCGAGCGATCACCGCCACGGTGGCCGGCTCGGTATCGAGCAGAAGGCCGCGGCCCTCGCCGACGAAGCCCTGGCCCTGCAGAATTCCGGGAGTGCCAGTCAGCGAGTGCGTGCCCGCGTGTACGCATGCGCGGCGGCATTCCGGTCCTCGGCGATGTGGGCCTCCATCGACGGGCGGCGTTACGACGACGCGATGGTCCATATGCGGGAAGCGCAGGCGCTCGCCGAATTAGCGGCCGACCCGGCCATCAAATTCCGCATCTGGTCACATGCCGGGACGCTGTACCGGCACCTGGGGCGGCCGGGTGAAGCAATGGCGGCGAATGACGTTGCCCGAAGCCTCTGCATCACGCGCCGGGATCCTCTGTTCGCATCCCTCGGTCTTGCCAGGCAGGCAGCCATTCACGGCGTCGCCGGAAACCTCACTGCTGCCCGGCGTGGCTTCTCCCAGGCCCAGGACGCGATGGACCGTGCCGATCCGGGAGCCGACCGCCCCGTGTGGATGACCTCGTTCTACGACCAGGCGGAGTTGGATTCCCTCGCGCTCACCGGATATCTCGCACTCGGTGACCATGAGACGGCCGAAGCGCACGCCCACCGGTGCCTGGCGGCGCTCCGGCCCCACATGCAACGGTCGAAGGCCATCGCCACTACTCGGCTGGCGTGTGCTCAACTCGGCCAGGGGGATGTGGGGCCTGCCGTCGCCACCGCGATGGCGGTGCCCGCCGATGCTGCCGTACATCACCCGCGGGTCGCCCGAATGCTCCGCAACTTCCACATCAAGGTCCATGCGATGGCACCGAACAGCCCGACCACCCGCATGTGGAATGAGTACGCACACACCACCTGGAAGGAATCGGTATGACGCCCAGCATCGATCTGCGCACGTTCCACTCGCTCCCACCGGCCCGGCAACATCTCCTGGACGTGTACGCCGATGTCCGCGCAGACCTCTTGCACCTTCCGAACTATGCGGTCACCGCCTTCGCCGAGCGCCTCGACCGTCATTTCAAGGAGCCAGGGTGGGTGGCGGTCCTTGCCTATGAGCAGGACGAGCCCATCGGCTATGCGTACGCCAATACTGTTGATTCCGAGGACCGTTGGTGGAAGCGCGTCACACCCGCTCCACCGACCGAATACACCGACCGGCATGTCGTGGCCCTCAAGGAAATCGGCGTGCGCATTCCCTGGCGCGGTACCGGCATTGCCCGGAAAATCCACGACACCCTCCTGGCCGACCGCGGCGAGCCGTACGTCACGCTCATGGTCAACCCGCTCGCCGGAGACGGAAAGGTGCACCGCCTCTACGAATCCTGGGGATACGAAGACCTCGGCCGGAGCCAGCCCTCGCCCGCCTCTCCGGTCCTGACGGCGATGATCAGGGCCGTTCGCTGAGTCCTGGGCTGTCGGGGCTGGCATCGCCTCTCGCGGTGACGTTCCTCAGCGCAACCCCGCCGCATCCAGCAGATAAGCCGTCAGGGGGTCGTAGTGGCGGGGGCTCAGGACGTGGTCGTCGAGGGGGATGGTGACCTGGAGGGTGCCTTCGGACTCGGCGAGGAAGAGGGCCGGGTCGTTGCAGTCGGCGAAGCCCACGGCGTCGATGCCGCGCTGGCCGGCGCAGCCCGCCCAGCCGTGGTCGGCCATCACCAGGTCCGGCAGCGGGCGGCTCTCCCGCTCCAGGCCGTCGAGGACCGCGGCCATCGGCTCGGGGGAGTGGGTGTGCCACAGCGTCGCGCCGCGCTCCAGCATCGCCACGTCGCCGAACTGGAAGACCATGCCGTCGTCCGCGCGCAGCCCGTCCGGGATGACGACGATCTCGCAGCCCGCCGCGCGCAGCGCCTCGGCCGTCGCCCGGTGCACGTCGAGCAGCCCGCCCGGGTGGCCGGTCGCGAACAGCACCCGCTGCCCGTCGGCGGCCGCCTTGCGCAGTACCGCGGCCGCCCGGTCCAGCGCCCCCACCGTCAGCTCGGGGTCGATGGTGTCCTGCCCCTGCCGGTGGTGCGGGTCGTCGTTCACGCCGCAGCGCTCCGCCATCACGGCCAGCACGTCCTGCTCGTCCGTCCAGCGCTCGCCGAACTCCAGGCCGAACCAGTAGTGGCGCTCGCCGTTGGCGAGTCTGCGGTAGTGGGAGAGGTTGTTCTCGCGGGGAGTGGCGACCTCACCGGCGATCCGGGTCCGTACGAGGTGGTCGACGAGTTCGGCGCGGGAAGGGGCGGCGGCTGCGGAGGCTATCGGCATAGCGCCCATTGTGCCCGTACGCCTCTTGCGGGGCGGTGGAGTCCCGCAGCCCGGACACCGGGGTGCGGATGCCGGAGCGGGGGCACCGCGTTGCGGACGGTGGGGTGGGGAGGGAAAGCCCTGGTGTCGGGGGGCCGCTCCGGCCTCTCCCGCCTCCGGGCGGGGCGCTGGCCGAATTGTCGAACGGGGCGGGCGGCGTCTCCGGAAATGTCCATGTGCCGCGGGCGTCGTCCTCCCTACGCTCGCCTCATGACCACCGCAGCCAGCGCATCCAACGAGCCCGTGGGCCCCGTCGACTCCTCCCGCATCCCGCGGTACGCCGGGCCCGCGACCTTCGCCCGACTGCCCCGCCTCGACGAGGTCGGCGGCCGGGCCGACGTGGCCGTCGTCGGTGTCCCCTTCGACACCGGTGTCTCCTACCGCCCCGGCGCCCGCTTCGGCGGCAACGCCATCCGTGAGGCGTCCCGCCTCCTGCGCCCCTACAACCCGGCCCAGGACGCGTCCCCCTTCGCGCTGGCGCAGGTCGCCGACGCCGGTGACATCGCCGCCAACCCGTTCAACATCAACGAGGCCGTGGAGACGGTCGAGGCCGCGGCCGACGACCTGCTGGCCTCCGGCGCCCGCATGATGACCCTGGGCGGCGACCACACCATCGCCCTCCCGCTCCTCCGCTCGGTCGCCAAGAAGCACGGCCCGGTCGCGCTGCTGCACTTCGACGCCCACCTGGACACCTGGGACACCTACTTCGGCGCCGAGTACACCCACGGCACCCCGTTCCGCCGCGCCGTCGAGGAGGGCATCCTCGACACCTCCGCGCTGTCCCACGTCGGCACCCGCGGCCCGCTCTACGGCAAGAAGGACCTGGACGAGGACGAGAAGATGGGCTTCGGCATCGTCACGTCCGCGGACGTCATGCGCCGCGGTGTCGACGAGGTCGCCGACCAGCTGCGCCAGCGCATCGGCGACCGCCCGCTGTACATCTCCATCGACATCGACGTGCTGGACCCGGCGCACGCCCCCGGCACCGGCACCCCCGAGGCCGGCGGCCTCACCTCCCGTGAGCTGCTGGAGATCGTGCGCGGGCTGTCGTCCTGCAACCTGGTCTCGGCCGACGTCGTCGAGGTCGCCCCGGCGTACGACCACGCGGAGATCACCTGCGTGGCCGCCTCCCACACGGCGTACGAGCTGACGACGATCATGTCGCGGCAGATCGCGGCGGCCCGGCAGGGGGAGTAGGACGCGGTTGTCGTCCGCAGCCGGTCCCGCGGGGCCGGATGGAGTCGGGAACGCCCGGTTCGCCACGGAAGGTGGCGGGCCGGGCGTTCGTCTTGTGTCTCAGCTCGTCCTGTGCCTCAGCCCGGTGCCGCGCCGCGGTCCAGGGAGCGGAGGGCGAACCACAGCTCCATGCGGACGTCGGGGTCGTCCACGTCGGTGTCGAGGAGGCCGGCGATACGGGTGACGCGCTGGCGGACGGTGTTGCGGTGGATGCCGAGTGCGGTCGCGGTGCGGTCCCAACTGCCGTGCAGGGAAAGCCAGTGGTGGAGGGTGGTGAGGAGGGCGGGGGAGTCGGCCAGCGGGGCCAGCAGGGCCTGGGCGTGCTGGTGGGCGTCCGTGGGGGCGACGAGGGAGGTGATGCTGTGGGGGCCGGGGGCGCGGTGGCGTACCAGGGCGGCGTGGCCCGCGAGGGCGCGGCGCAGGGCGGAGGCGGCGTGGCGGTCGGCGGCCGGCAGCTCCGCGACCGGGGCGGGCTCGCTGACGCCCAGCGTCCAGCCGGGGTGCGCGGTGACCTCCTGGCCTGCCGGGACCAGGGCGCGCAGGGTGGGGGCGGGGCCGGCCCCTGTGGCTGGGCCGGGAGGCGGTTCGGCGTCGGAGGACTTCTTCGTGTCCGGCAGGGGTGTCTTGTCGGCGGCGCGCGTCCCGGCGGCCGTGCCGGGCCCGGGTCCGGTGTTCGGTGCGACGAGCGGGGTGCCCAGGGCGGCGGCCAGTGAGGCCGTCGACTGGGTGGTGTCGCGGCGGCGTTCGGCGTGGACGACGGTCCAGAGGGGGGTGCCGAGGAGCGGGGCGACCTCGGCCGGGCGGGCGCCGAGGAGGAGCCGGACCAGCGCCGCGGCGTGCCCGGCGGCGACCGGGCCCGGTTCGGCGGACGGGCCGGTGATCAGCGAGAGGAGCACGGCGGCGACGCCCGCGATGGTGTGCGCGGGCGGGTCGTGCGGGTCGGCGGCGACCACCAGGGCGCGTGCCCGGCTGCCGCGGGCGCGTCCCGTCAGGGCGTAGGCGGACAGGGAGGCGCCGGGCAGGGTGTCGGTCGCCGAGGACGGGCCGCCCGCGCCGACGACCCGCGCGAGGCGGCCTGCCGCGGCCCGGACGGCGGGGTCGGGGCGGGGGCCGGCGGAGCCGTGTTCCGCGCCGTCCGGGGCGAGCAGCGCGGTCCAGCCGTGCACATGGCGGGCCAGGGCGCGCAGCACGGCGGTGGCCGGGTCGGGGCGGGCGGCGGCCGCGGCCAGCGCCCGCTGGGCCTCGCTGAGGCGGGTCAGCTCGCGGTGCCGGGCCTCCGTGACCGCTTGCCACACGGCGCTCTCGACGGCGGTGAACGGGGTGCCCGCGGGGACCTCGACGAGCGGCAGGCCGTGCCGGTCGCAGGCCGCCACCAGGGCGCGGGGGACGGTGTCGTGCACCGGCGCGATGCCGAAGCCGAGGGCGGCGGCACCGGCGGCGACGGTGCGGGCGGCGTAGCCGTCGAGGTAGCCGTCGAGGGCGGCGGCGGCCTCCTGGCCCGCGCCCCTCCCCACTTCGGCGAGGTGCACCCCCGCCGTCAGCAGCATCTCGCCGCCCAGGAGGTACGGGACCGGGTCGGCCATCTCGGAGGTGTGCACCCAGTGGATCGCGACGCCCTCGCGGGGGCCGGCGAGCTGGCGCAGGCCCAGGTCCGTACGGGCGAGGAGGGTCGCGAGCGGCACCGGCGGGGTGGACGGCGGCGGCAGAGGGGGCGGCATGTGCGGACCATCCACATCGGGGAGTGGTGAATGGAGGAAACGTACACTTCAGCGTCGCCTTCGCGCCTCCTAGGGTCAACCCCCGAGGCGCGGCGCCCGGACGGGACCCCCGCTCGCCGGGCGCCCGCCGCCTCACCCCCGCACACCCACACCCCGCACCCCCCACATCCCCTCGCTTTTCCCCCCTCGGCGCAGTTGGAAGGGATGGCCCATGGCTGTCGACTATGCGGTGATCGTGCTCTATTTGGCCGGAATGCTCGCCATGGGCTGGTGGGGGATGCGGCGCGCGAAATCCAAGAGCGACTTCCTGGTCGCGGGCCGCCGCCTCGGCCCCGTCATGTACTCGGGCACCATGGCCGCGATCGTCCTCGGCGGCGCCTCCACCATCGGCGGCGTGGGGCTCGGCTACCAGTACGGCCTGTCCGGCGCCTGGATGGTCTTCACCATCGGCCTGGGGCTGCTGGCGCTGAGCGTCTTCTTCTCGGCGCGGATCGCCCGGCTGAAGGTCTACACGGTCTCCGAGATGCTGGACCTGCGCTACGGCGGCTCCGCCGGGCTCATCTCCGGCGTGGTGATGTGGGCGTACACGCTGATGCTGGCGGTGACCTCGACCATCGCCTACGCGACCATCTTCGATGTGCTCTTCGGCATGGACCGCACGCTGTCGATCGTCCTCGGCGGGGCGATCGTCGTCGCGTACTCCACGCTCGGCGGGATGTGGTCGATCACCCTCACCGACATGGTCCAGTTCGTCGTCAAGACGATCGGTGTGCTGCTGCTCCTGCTGCCCATCGCCGTCGTCAAGGCGGGCGGCTTCGCCGAGATGAAGGCGCGGCTGCCGCACGACTACTTCGCGCCGCTCGGCATCGGCGGGCAGACGGTCTTCACCTACGTCCTGATCTACTCCTTCGGCATGCTGATCGGGCAGGACATCTGGCAGCGGGTGTTCACCGCGCGCGGCGACAGGGTGGCGCGCCTCGGCGGCACCGCGGCCGGTACGTACTGCCTGGCCTACGCGCTGGCCGGCGCGGTCATCGGCACCGCCGCCAAGGTGCTCTACCCGCACCTGGGCAGCCCGGACGACGCCTTCGCGACGATCGTCAAGGACGCGCTGCCGGTGGGCGTGCGCGGGCTGGTGCTGGCGGCGGCGCTGTCCGCGGTGATGTCCACGTCCTCGGGCGCGCTGATCGCCTGTGCCACGGTCGCCAACAACGACATCTGGGCCCGGGTGAAGGGCGCCGTGGCGTCGCGGCGGCGCACGGCCGCGGGCGGGGCCGGCGACGGCGGTGCGGAGCCCGGCACGGAGCGGGCCGGGGACGGCGCCGGAGACGGTGAGGGGGCCGGGGCACACGACGAGGTGCGTGGCAATCGCGTCTTCATCCTCCTCATGGGCCTCGCGGTCATCGTCATCGCGATCGCGCTCAACAATGTCGTCGAGGCGCTCACCCTCGCCTACAACGTCCTGGTCGGCGGCCTGTTGGTGCCCATCCTCGGCGGGCTGCTGTGGAAGCGGGGCACCGCGGCCGGCGCGCTCGCCTCGGTCGCGGTCGGCGGACTGACCGTCGTCGCCCTGATGGTCTCGCTCGGCGTCCTCGCCAACGAGCCGATCTACTACGGGCTGATCACCTCGCTCGTGGCGTATGTGGTGGTCAGCCTGTGCACCAGGCCCACGGACCCGGCGGTGCTGGACGCCTGGCGGGCGCGGATCGCCGGCCGCGCGGACGGCGGCCGAGCCTCCGCGTCGTCCGCCGCCGCGGAAGCCGGGCCGGAGGCCGAGGCGGACGACGAGCCGGAGGGGGACACGGCCGGAGCGGTGGCGATGGAGCTGAAGCCCCCGTTCGCCGTCCGGCGGGCCTGACCCTCCCCAGGCCGACGGAGCCTGTCCCTCCCCGTTCGCCCGCCAACCCGTACCTCCTACGCACCCGCCCCGTCCGTCCGGCAAGGAAGGCAGTACGCATCCATGAGCACCACCACCCCCACGCCCCCGCAGCACCGGCGCAACGGCGGCGACCTGGTCGTCGAGTCGCTGGCCGCGCTCGGTGCCGGGACCGTCTTCGGGCTGCCGGGGCAGCATGCGCTCGGGGTGTTCGACGCGCTGCGCCGCTCGACGCTGCGCTACGTCGGGCTGCGGGTGGAGAACAACGCGGGCTTCGCCGCCGACGCGTACGCCAGGACCACGCACGGGGTCGCGCCGCTGCTGGTCTCCACCGGCCCCGGCGCCCTGATGACGCTGGCCGCGCTGCAGGAGGCGGCGGCCGGCTCGGCGGCCGTACTGGCCATCGGCAGTCAGGTCCCGCTCGCCGGGATGGGCGGCGGACGCCACGGCTACCTCCACGAACTCACCGACCAGAGCGCCTCGTTCCGGGACGTGGTCAAGTCCGTGCACACCGCGCGCACGGCCTCGCAGATCCCCTCGGCGGTGGCCGCCGCCTGGGAGTCGGCGCTGAGCTGCCCGCACGGGCCGGTGTGGCTGGAGATCCCGCAGGACGTGCTGCTGGCCGAGGCCGATGTGCCGCCGGTGTCCGAACTGGCGGTCCGGCCGAAGGAGCTGTCGCCGCGGCCCGAGCTGATCGCGGCGGCGGCGACCCGGCTGACCGAGGCCCGGCGGCCGGTCATCCTGGCGGGCGGCGGGGTCGTACGGGCCGGGGCCGAGGCGGAACTGCTGGCGCTGGCCGAGCGGTTGGGGGCGCCGGTGGCCACCACCTTCGGCGGCAAGGGCGCGTTCCCCTGGGAGCACCCGCTGTCCCTCCAGTCCTGGCTGGAGGACCGCTGCACCACGACCTTCCTGGAGGACGCCGACACCCTCCTGGTCGTCGGCTCCGGGCTGGGGGAACTCTCCTCGAACTACCACACGTTCCGGCCGCTGGGCCGGGTCGTCCAGATCGAGGCGGACCTCGGCAAGCTGGAGTCGAACCACGCCGCGCTGGGCATCCACGCGGACGCGCGGGCGGCGCTGGCCGCGTTGGTCAAGGAGGTGGAGGAGCGGGAGCCCCGGGACGCCGACCGGACCGGGGACGGCGGTGACCCCGGGGGTGCCGGCCCGACCGGGGACGGCGGCCGCACCGGGTACGCGGGCGCGCCCACGCCCGAGGCGGCGGTGTCCGACCTCCTGGCGCGGGTCCGCGACCGGATCGCCGGGCAGCACCTCGACCTGGAGCAGCGGGTGCTGGCCTCGGTGCGGGAGGCGCTGCCCGACGGCGCGGTCAGCTGCTGGGACATGACGATCCTCGCCTACTGGGCGTGGTCCGCGTTCGACCCGCGGCGCACCAACGCGCTGCATTCGGCGCAGGGCGCCGGCGGGCTGGGCTACGGCTTCCCGGCGGCGCTGGGCGCGGCCGTCGCCGACCCGGAGCGGCCGGTGCTCGCGGTGTCCGGCGACGGCGGCGCCATGTACTCGATCGCCGAACTGGCCACCGCCCGGCAGTACGACCTGCCGGTGACCTGGCTCATCGTGGACGACGGCGGCTACGGCATCCTGCGCGAGTACATGACCGACGCGTTCGGCGCGGCCACCGCCACCGAGCTGGCCCGGCCGGACTTCGTGGCGCTGGCCGAGTCGTTCGGCGTCCCCGCGGTCCGTACGGACCCGGAGCGGCTCCGTACGGACCTGGCGGCGGCGCTGGCGACGCCGGGGCCCTCGGTCGTCGTGCTCCCGGCCCGGCTGCGGATGTTCGCGCCCACGCACCTGGACTCCTGAGGCGCGGGCGGCCGAAGTGCCGTCAGGCGGGCGGGTCCTGGCTCCCGCCCGCGCCGACCCGTCCCTGCAGCAGCCGGGACAGGGCGGCGTGCACCTCCTCGACCGAGCGGTCCGGCTGGAAGGACTGCCAGTCGAGGGCGGCGACCAGGACCATGCCCAGGAGGGCGGAGGCGGTGAGCGGGATGTCGAGCTCGCCGGAGAGCTCACCGGCCTCCACGGCCTCCCGCAGGACGGCCTCGACGACGGACTGGGCGCGGCCGCGCACCGAGGTGAGGGTGGCGCGCCAGGTGCGGTTGGTGCGCCACAGCTCGGCGACGTAGAGCTGGATGAGCGCGGGGGAGCAGGCGATGAAGTCCAGGCCCGCGCGGATCATGGCGTCCAGCGCGTCGACCCGGGTGCCGCCGCGGGCCGCGGTGGCGTCGGCGGCCCGGCGCAGCGAGTCGGCGAGCAGGTCGATGCCGTCCCGCAGCAGCTCCTCGTAGAGGACGTTCTTGCTGGCGAAGTTGTAGTAGACGGTGCCCTTGGCGACACCGGCCCGGTCGGCGATCTCGTCGACGGTGGTGGCGGAGAAGCCCTGTTCCGCGATGAGGGTGACGGCCGCGTCGAAGAGCCGGCGGCGCGTCGAGGTGCGGCGGGTGACGGGGGAGGCCCCCGGGGCGGTGCCGTCGCCGGCACCGCCCCGGGAGACCTGGGGAACGCTCACAGGCTGAGTTCCGGATGCAGGTCCTTCATCCGGACGACCTGCCGGCTGCGCGCCGCGAGGGCGGTCAGGGCCAGCGCGGCGAGGGTGAAGGCCACGAGGACCCCGCAGCCCTGCTGGACGATGGCCAGGTCGCCGCCGGTGATCAGCCGGCGCAGGCCGTCGACCACGTAACTCATCGGCAGGAACGGGTGGATGGCACCGAAGAACCCGGGGCTGGTCTGCACCGGGTAGGTGCCGCCCGCCGAGGTCAGCTGGAGCATCAGCACGACCAGGGTCAGCACCCGGCCGGCCGGGCCGAAGAACGCGCCCAGCAGCTGGATGATGGCGGTGAAGCAGGCCGTGGCCAGCAGCAGGAAGCCGACGGTCCCGGCCGTGCGGGCCATCTCCAGGCCGAGGCCCCAGTGGAGGACGGCCATCAGGGCCAGCACCTGCACCACGCCGATGGCGTAGGCCGGCAGCCAGGAGCCGAGGGCGATCCGCCAGCCCGGGGCGCCGGCGGCCAGCGCGCGCTTGCCCAGCGCCGGGAGCAGCATGAAGGCGACCATCGCGCCGACCCACAAGGAGAGCGGGATGAAGTACGGCGCCAGGCCGGTGCCGTAGTTGGGCGCCTTGTGCATCGACTTGGCGGCCAGCTCGACCGGGTCGGACATCACCTCGGTGCGGGCGTCGCGGTCCTTCTTGTTGTAGTCCGGGATCTTGGCGACGCCGTCGTGCAGGCCGTCGGCCAGCTGGTTGGTGCCGTCCTTGAGCTTGAAGAGACCACCGGTGAGCTTGACGGCGCCGTCCTCGGCGCTGCCGACGCCGCTGTGGACCTGGCCGGCCCCGTCGGCGACCTTGCCCGCGCCGTCGGCGAGGCTGCCGATGCCGTTCACGAACAGGCCCGCGCCCTCGGAGACCTTGTGGGCCCCGGCGTTGAGCGCGTTGATCTGACGGATCGCGGTGTCGGCGCGCTGCCCGATGCCCGGTGCCTGCTCGGCGACCATCTCCGCGCCCTGGTGGATCTCGCGCAGCTTGCCGCGCATCTTCCCGAAGTCCGCCCCGGCGATGGCGTCGTTGACCTTCTCCGCGGCGTCGGCGGCCACCTTGGTGCCGTCCGCGACGACCTTCAGGTCGTCGCACTTCGCGTCGGTGTCCAGCAGTCCGCCGCAGCGGTCCTGGTAGACCTCCGCGGCCTTGTCGGCGCTCTTGCGGGCCTGGGAGGCGGCCTTGGCGGAGTCGTTCGGCAGGGTGTCGAGGACGTCACCGATGGTCTCGGTGGCGTCGGCGACGAACTGCGCGCCCCGGCCGATCTCCTTGCCGTGCTCGCGCAGGAAGGGCAGGTCCTTCTTGGCGAGGCCGTGGACCTTGTCGGCGAGCTGCTGGGTGCCGTCGGCGACCCGGCCCGCACCGTCGCGCAGCTCCCGGGCCTTGGCGACGGCCGTGGCGGCGCCCTTGCTCAGGTCACCGGCGCCCTTGCTGACCTTGCCGGCGCCGTCGTGGAGCTTGCCGAGGCCGTCGGCGAGGTCCCCGGAGCCCTTCTTGGCCTTGCCGACGCCGTCGTCGACCTTCCCCGCCCCGTCCGCCGCCTCGGCGGTCTTGTCGTGCAGGTCGGAGAACGAGATGAAGATCTTGTCGAGCATGGCCCGCGCGGAGGTCGCCGAGGTCTTGGCGCGCACCTCGGAGAAGACCGTCTTGGAGATCGAGCCGACGACGTAGTTGTTGGCGTCGTTCGTCCGGACCTTGAGCGCGCCCGTCTGCGGGGTCTTCCCGGCGCTGGAGACGATCCGCTTGCTGAAGTCCTCGGGGACGGTCAGCGAGAGGTAGTACGTGCCGTTCTCGACGCCCTTGGCGGCGTCCGCGGAGCTGACGTCCTCCCAGTGGAACTTCTTGCTGTCCTTGAGGTTCTCGGCCAGGTCGTCGCCCGCGTGGATCTTCTTCCCGCCGGAGGTGGCGCCCCGGTCGTCGTTGACGAGGGCCACCGGGATCTTGTCCAGGCGGCTGTAGGGGTCCCAGAAGGAGCACAGGTACAGCGCCCCGTAGAGCAGCGGGATCAGCATCAGGGCGACGAGGCCCAGACGGGGAAGCTTTCCTCTGCCGAAACGCCTGAGCTCAAGCGCGGCCAGTCTTGGCGAACGCATGCGCCGCTTCCTCCTCGGTGGTGTGGGGCTCGTCCTGCCCGGTGGCGGACTCGTCCTCGGCGGGGGTGGCCTCGTCCGCGGTGGCGGTGGACTCGCCCTCGGCGGCGGCGGGGGCCGCTGCCTGGGTGTCCTTCCGCGCGGTGCTGACGAGCAGGGCGTCCGCGGGGGCGTCGCTGCCGGCCGCGACGACCGTGGTGCCCTCCCGGGTGATCTCCCGCAGCATCTGCCAGGCCGCGGCGCGCTCGGCCTCGGAGAGCTTGAGGTCCACGTCGTCGACGGCCAGCAGCTGCGGGCCGTGCATCATCCCGAGCGCGACGGAGAGGCGCAGCGCCTCGATCCGCTCCAGGTCGCGCACGGCCGTCCGCAGTCCCTTGGGCAGGGTGTCCGGGTCGAGCCGGACGGTGGCGAGCGCGGCGTCGATCCGGGCCCGGGTGGCCTCCTTGTGGCGCCTGCTCCAGGGGAGCGAGGCGCCGAGGCCCTGGAAACGGTGGAGCAGGGCCTGTTCCCGGAGGTGTTCGCCGACCGTGAGGGCCGGTTCGAGGTCGACGACGCCCGGGACGTGGGCGATGGCGGTGCGGCTGCGCACCGTGCCCATCCGCTGGGGCAGCGGGAGTCCGGCGACCGTCGCCGTGCCCTCGGTGATCCGCATCCGGCCGGTGAGGGCCAGCAGCAGACAGGTGCGGCCGGAGCCGGAGGATCCCCGCACCGCGATCAGGGTGCCCGGTTCGGCGGAGATGTCGATGCCCTGGAAGGCCCACCCTCTCGGGCCCTCCACTCCGATCCCCCTGGCGTCGACCGCCGCCCCCTGGCGGGTGGTGTTCACAAACACCCCTCCCCTTTTGATCTGACTGGTCAGTCTAAAAGTGTGCCGCATGCGGGGCCTTCTTGACCAATCGGGGGCCCCGGAGAACGCGTTCGGGGAAACCGGAGAACGCGTTCGGGAAAAGATGTGCCGATCGGCCCGTGACCCGGACGGGGGAATCGGCCTAGGGTGCCGTGCAGGCGGGGGCCTGATGATGTTCACAGTGATGCCCGTGCCGCGTCATGCGGCACGGGCGCGCACATATGACGGAGAACCATGGAACCTTCGGCACAGCACCCCGCAGGCCCGCCCCCGCGGCAGCCGGCCGAGCACGCCGCCGGGGCCGGGCGGCCCGCCGGCCCGGTGGCGCGCCGCTCCCGCAAACTGGCCGCCCCGCTGCTCGCCACGGCCCTGGTCGCGGTCCTCGCGCCGGTATCGGCCTCGGCCGCCGTACCGCGGCCCGCGCCGCAGCCGGCCGGCCGCGCCCAGGGTCCCTGCCTGCCGGGCGACGACAGCGACGGCTGGACCGCCACCAGCACGAAGATCGACCCCAAGGACAGCCACCATGCCTTCGTCGGCAACGGCTACCTCGGCCAGCGGGTGCCGCCCAACGGCACCGGCTACGCCGCCCCCGGCGGCACGACCGGCTGGCCGCTGAAGACCCCGGAGTACGACGGTTCCTTCGTCTCCGGCCTGTACGCCAAGGGGCCCAAGGACGTGAAGGGCCGGCAGGCCATCGCCGCCCTCCCCACCTGGAGCACCCTGGACGTCGCCACCGGCGGCGCGCACCCCGAGACCTTCTCCTCCGCCACCGCGCCCGGCCGGATCTCGCACTACCGCCAGACCCTGTCGCTGCGCTGCGGCTTCGTCCGCACTTCGCTGACCTGGACGGCCGCCGACGGCCGCGCCACCGACCTGGTCTACGACGTGCTCGCCGACCGCGACGACGCCCACACCGGCGCCGTACGCCTGCGGATGACGCCCCACTGGAGCGGCTCGGCCACCGTCACCGACCGCCTCGACGGCCGCGGCGCCCGCCGGATGGCACCGTCCGGCAGCGGCGGCGGCAGCGCGTCCGCCCCCGGCGGCACGGACAGCGGCGGCAAGGAGGCCCAGAGCAAGGAAGCCCGCGGCAAGGAGTCCGGCGGCGGGGAGTCCGGCCGCACCATGGACGTCGGGTTCCGCACCGACGGGACGAAGACCGAGGGCGCTCTCGCCTCGACCCTGCGCACCGGGCCCGGGGTGCGCGCGGGCCGTCCAGGGCCCGCGCCGCGGGCGGACGGGCTCAGCAACCGGCAGCGGGTGTCCTTCCCGGTCCGCGGCGGCCGCTCGTACGAGCTGACCAAGTACGTCGGCGTGGACACCGCCCTCACCTCCCGCTCCCCGCGCGCCTCGGCCGACGCCGCCTCGCGCCGGGCCGCCGACCGCGGCTGGGACGCCCTCTTCGCCCGGCACGCCGCCGCCTGGCAGCGGCTGTGGCGCAGCGACATCGAGGTCAAGGGCCGGCGCGATCTGCAGTCCTGGGTGCGCTCGGCGCAGTACGGACTGCTGTCCTCCACCCGCGCCGGCAGCGACAACAGCATCGGCCCCACCGGCCTGACCAGCGACAACTACGCCGGTGAGGTCTTCTGGGACGCCGAGACCTGGATGTACCCGGGCCTGCTCGCCGCCCACCCCGACCTCGCCAAGTCGATCGTCGACTACCGCTACAAGACCCGGGACGGGGCCCGCGCCAACGCCAGGAAGCTGGGCTACAAGGGGCTGTTCTACCCCTGGACCAGCGGCAGCAAGGGCGACCTGTGGAACGAGTGCCACAGCTGGGACCCGCCGCACTGCAAGACCCAGAACCACCTCATGGGCGACATCTCCCTCGCCACCTGGCAGTACTACCTCGCCACCAAGGACACCGCCTGGCTGAAGTCCCGCGGCTGGCCGGTCCTCAAGGGCATCGCCGAATTCTGGGCCTCCCGGGCCACCCACAACGCCGACGGCAGCTACTCCGTCAAGAACGTCGCCGGCCCGGACGAGTACAGCAACGGCGTCGACGACGGTGTCTTCACCAACGCCGGCGCGGCCACCGCGCTGCGGCACGCCACCCGCGTCGCCGCGATCCTCGGCCAGAAGGCCCCGGCCTCCTGGAACACCATCGCCGACAAGCTGCGCATCCCCTACGACAGCAAGAAGAAGATCTTCGAGCAGTACGCCGGGTACAAGGGCACCACCATCAAGCAGGCCGACACCGTGCTGCTGATGTACCCGCTGGAATGGCCCATGTCGCAGACCCGGGCGGCCCGCACGCTGGACTTCTACGCCGGGCACACCGACCCGGACGGCCCGGCCATGACGGACTCGGTGCACGCCATCGACGCGGCCGGGATCGGCGAGCCCGGCTGCTCGACGTACACCTACCTGATGCGGTCCATCCAGCCGTTCGTCCGCGGGCCCTTCGACCAGTTCTCCGAGGCGCGCGGCGACAAGGCCGGCGCCTCGGACCCGCACGCCGGCAAGCCCGCACAGGACTTCCTCACCGGCAAGGGCGGCTTCCTGCAGACCTTCACCCACGGGCTGACCGGGCTGCGGCTGCGGGAGAACGCGGTACGCCTCGACCCGATGCTGCCGCCGCAGCTGTCCCGGGGCGTCACCCTGCGCGGCCTGCACTGGCAGGGCCGGACCTACGACATCGCGATCGGCGCGCACCAGACCACCGTGCGGCTGACCGCCGGTGCGCCGATGCGGATCGAGACACCGGAGGGCGACAAGATCGTCAGCCGGGGGGTGCCGGCCGTCCTGAAGACCCGCCGCCCGGACCTCGCGGCGACCTCGAACGCGGCCCGCTGCACCTCGGCCGAGGCCACCTCCGAGGAGCCCGGCCTGTACGCGGGCGCCGCCGTGGACGGCAACGCCACCACCGCCTGGGTGCCGAACGCCGCGGACGGCACCCTCACCGTCGACCTCGGCCGGACCACCCGCGTCGGCCAGATCACCCCGCACTGGAACGCGACCGAGCCGAAGTCCTCCAACGTGCAGGTCTCCCGGGACGGAAAGCACTGGTCGGGGACCGGATACGCGGGAAAGACGCCGGCCCGGTACGTACGGGTCGTGGTGCACGGTGACCGGGCCAAGGGCAAGGACGGCAAGCCGAAGCCGCATCCGGGGATCTCGGAGCTGACGGTGGAGCGGGTGAAGTAGCCCGCCCGGAACACCGGCGCGGACGGCCCCGTCCGGACCGCACGGACGGCCCCCTTCCGGACCACCCGGGAGGGGGCCGTCCCACGTGCGGACACCGGGCGGGGAGCACCGCCCCGGCCGGTGGATTGTTGCGGCGGGATGAAATCCGGCCCCCGCGGTGTTGGTGCCAGGCGTCAAGTGTCGAGGCGCGGGAGGCACCGGGTGGCGGGGACGGAAAGCAAGCGAGTGGGCTGGGCGAGGCGGCTGGTCCGCGACTGCTGGCAGTACCGGAAGGACGTGCTGCTCGCCCTCGGGTCCTCGCTCGCCGGGATGGCCGTGCTGGCCCTGGTGCCCCTCGTACCGAAGCTGATCATCGACGACGTCATCGTCAGGCACGAGCGCGCCCTCGCCCCCTGGGCCGCCCTGCTGGTCGTCGCCGCGGTCGCGGTCTACGTCCTCACCTACATCCGCCGCTTCTACGGCGGCCGGCTCGCCCTGGACGCCCAGCACGACCTGCGGACGAGGATGTTCGGCGCGATCTCCCGGCTCGACGGGCGGCGCCAGGACGAGCTGAGCACCGGCCAGGTCGTCGGCCGCGCCACCAGCGACCTCCAGCTGATCCAGGGCCTGCTGTTCATGCTCCCGATGATGATCGGGAACGTCCTGCTGTTCGTGATCTCGCTGGTCGTGATGGCGGTGCTCTCGCCGATGCTCACCGTCATCGCGCTGGCCGTCGCCCCCGCCCTGTGGTTCATCGCCCAGCGCAGCCGTGCCCGGCTCTTCCCCGCCACCTGGTACGCCCAGGGGCAGGCCGCCGCCGTCGCCGGGGTGGTGGACGGCGCGGTCTCCGGCGTCCGGGTCGTCAAGGGCTTCGGGCAGGAGGAACAGGAGACCGGCAAGCTGCGCGAGGTCAGCCGCCGGCTGTTCGCCGGCCGGCTGCGCACGGTCCGGCTCAACGCCCGCTACACCCCCGCGCTGCAGGCCGTACCGGCCCTCGGCCAGGTCGCGATGCTGGCCCTCGGCGGCTGGATGGCCACCCAGGGACAGGTCACCCTCGGCACCTTCGTCGCCTTCTCCACCTACCTCGCGCAGCTGGTCGGCCCGGTGCGGATGCTGGCGATGATGCTGACCGTCGGCCAGCAGGCGCGGGCCGGTGTGGAGCGGGTCTACGAGCTGATCGACACCGAGCCGTCCATCACGGAGCGGCCGGACGCGCACGAGCTGCCCGCCGACGCCCCGGCCACGGTCGTCTTCGACCGGGTGACCTTCGGCTACGCGCCGCTGCACGACGGCGACGGCGCCGGCCGCGGTGACGGGCCCGACGGGGACGCCCCGGCCACCGACGGGCCCGCGGCGGCCGCGACCGGCGACCGTCCCGGCCGCCCCCTCCGCCCCGTCCTCGACGACTTCTCGCTGCGCATCGAGGCCGGTGAGACGGTCGCCGTGGTCGGCACCTCCGGCAGCGGCAAGTCCACCGTCTCGCTGCTGCTGCCCCGCTTCTACGACGTCTCCGCGGGCCGGGTGCTGGTCGGCGGCCACGACGTGCGCGACCTGACCCTTCCCTCGCTGCGGGCCGCCATCGGCCTGGTGCCCGAGGCCAGCTTCCTGTTCTCCGACTCCGTGCGCGACAACATCGCCTACGGCAACCCGGACGCCACCGACGAGCAGGTGCGCGCCGCGGCCCGCGCCGCCCAGGCCGACGGCTTCATATCCGAGCTGCCCCAGGGCTACGACACCAAGGTCGGCGAGCAGGGGCTGACCCTGTCCGGCGGCCAGCGGCAGCGCGTCGCCCTGGCCCGCGCCATCCTCACCGACCCCCGCCTGCTGGTCCTGGACGACGCGACCTCCGCGGTCGACGCCCGGGTCGAGCACGAGATCCACGAGGCGCTGCGCGGCGTCATGGCCGGCCGCACCACCCTGCTCATCGCCCACCGCGCCTCCACCCTCGCCCTCGCCGACCGGGTCGCCGTCCTCGACGGCGGGCGGCTGGTCGACATCGGCACCCAGGAGGAGCTGGCCGACCGCTGTCCCCTCTACCGCAGGCTGCTGACCGACCCGGAGGAGCTGGGCGGCGTCGAGCGCGACCCGGCGGGCGAGCTGGCCGGGCTCCTCGACGGCGAGTTCGCGGCCGAGGTGCTGGAGGAGGACGCGGCAGCGGACGGCGACGGACCCGGGGACGGGGCCGACGGCGCGGCGGGCCGCTCCCGGCCGGGCGGCACCGTCACCCCCGAGCTGTGGGTCCGCCGGGAGCAGGAGGCCGAGGCGGGCGGGGCCGGGATGGCGGCCCGCGCGGCCGTCGCGGCCGGGCCCGGCATCGGCGCCGCCATGGCCGGCCTCCCCGCCACCCCCGAACTCCTCGCCCAGGTCGCCGCCCTGCCGCCCGCGACGGACACCCCGGACGTCGACGAGGAGCAGGCCGTGCGCCCCGAGCGCTCCTACGGACTGCGCCGGCTGCTGCACGGCTTCGGCGGCCCGCTGGCCTTCGCGCTGGCGCTGGTCGCCCTGGACGCGCTGGCCGGACTGCTGCTGCCGGTCCTGATCCGGCAGGGCATCGACGAGGGCGTCCGGCGCGGCGCGCTGATCGGCGTCTGGACCGCCGCCGGGATCGCCCTGGTCGTCGTGCTGGCGCAGTGGGCCGCGCAGATCGGCGGCAACCGCATGACCGGACGCATCGGCGAGCGGGTCCTCTACTCCCTCCGCCTCAAGATCTTCGCGCAGCTCCAGCGCCTCGGCCTCGACTACTACGAGCGCGAGCTGACCGGCAAGATCATGACCAGGATGACCACCGACGTGGACGCCCTGTCGACGTTCCTGCAGACCGGCCTGGTCACCGCCCTGGTCTCGATGCTCACCTTCTTCGGCATACTCGTCGCCCTGCTGGCCATCGACCTCCAGCTGGCCCTGGTCGTCTTCGCCACCCTCCCGCCGCTGATCATCGGCACCTACTTCTTCCGCAAGCAGAGCGTGAAGGCGTACGAGCTGGCCCGCGAGCGGATCAGCGTGGTCAACGGCGACCTCCAGGAGAGCGTCGCCGGGCTGCGGATCGTCCAGGCGTTCCGGCGCGAGGGCCGCGGCACCGAGCGGTTCGCCGCCCGCAGCGACGCCTACCGCCGGGCCCGGGTGCGCGGCCAGTTCCTGATCTCCGTCTACTTCCCGTTCGTCCAGCTGCTGTCGTCGGTGGCCGCGGCGCTGGTGCTGATCGTCGGCGCCGACCGGGTCGGTTCGCACACCCTCACCGCCGGCGCGCTGGTCGCCTACCTGCTCTACATCGACCTGTTCTTCGCCCCCGTCCAGCAGCTCTCCCAGGTCTTCGACGGCTACCAGCAGGCGTCCGTCTCCCTCGGCCGCATCCAGGAGCTGCTGCGCGAGCCGACCACCACCCCGGAGGCCGACCGGCCCCGCGAGGTGCCCGCGCTGCGCGGCGACATCACCTTCGACGGGGTGCACTTCCACTACGGCGGGGGCGACGAGCCGGCCCTGGCCGACGTCGACCTGACCATCCCGGCCGGCCAGACCGTGGCCTTCGTCGGCGAGACCGGCGCCGGCAAGTCCACCCTGGTCAAGCTGGTCGCCCGGTTCTACGACCCGTCGGCGGGCGCCGTCCGCGTCGACGGCACCGACCTGCGCGAGCTGGACCTGACCGCCTACCGCCGCCGCATCGGCGTGGTCCCCCAGGAGTCCTACCTCTTCGCCGGCACCGTCCGCGACGCCATCGCCTACGGCCGCCCGGACGCCACCGACGCCGAGGTGGAGGCCGCCGCGCGCGCCGTCGGCGCCCACGCGATGATCGCCACCCTCGACGGCGGCTACCTCCACGAGATCGCCGAGCGCGGCCGCAACCTCTCGGCCGGCCAGCGCCAGCTGCTGGCGCTCGCCCGCGCCGAACTCGTCGACCCGGACGTGCTGTTGCTCGACGAGGCCACCGCCGCCCTGGACCTGGCCACCGAAGCGGTCGTCAACCAGGCCACCGACCGCCTCGTCGGACGCCGCACCACCCTCGTCGTCGCCCACCGCCTGACCACCGCGGCCCGCGCGGACCGCGTGGTGGTGCTCGACCGCGGCCGGATCGCCGAGGACGGCAGCCACGCCCAACTGCTGGCCCGCGACGGCCGCTACGCGGAGCTGTGGCGCACGTTCACCGGCGAGGAGGAGGAACTCGCGGCCTGAGGCACCGGCCCGTGCCGTGCGGGGCCCGTCCGGCGGTACCGCAGTGCCGCCGGGCGGCGCCCCGCCGACCCGCCGAAGCGTGCCGGGGTCTGGTGGCGCCCTCCCCGCGCCGATAGGTTCAGCCCGACCTTTGCTATCCCAAGGGGAGGGTGCATGCGCAAGGCCACCAGATGGCTGCTGTCGCTCGCGGTGCTCATAGGCACGGCGGGAGCCGGCAGCGCGCCGGCGGGGGCGGCCACCGCCGCCGAGCCGAAGACCGGGGACATCAAGGACCGGATCCTGTCGATCCGGGGCATGAGCCTCATCGAGGAGAAGCCGGTCGACGGCTACCGCTTCTTCGTCCTGAACTACACCCAGCCGATCGACCACCGGCACCCGTCGAAGGGGACCTTCCAGCAGCGGCTGACCCTGCTGCACAAGTCGGTCGACCGCCCGACGGTGTTCTTCACCTCCGGCTACAACGTCAACACCACGCCGTCCCGCAGCGAACCCACCAAGATCATCGACGGCAACCAGGTGTCCCTGGAGTACCGCTACTTCACCCCGTCGCGGCCCTCGCCCACCGACTGGAAGAAGCTGGACATCCGGCAGGCCGCCGACGACCAGCACCGCCTCTTCACCGCGCTGCACCGGATCTACGACAAGAACTGGATCGACACCGGCGGCAGCAAGGGCGGCATGACGGCGACGTACTACCGCCGCTTCCACCCGCACGACATGAACGGCACCGTCGCCTACGTCGCGCCCAACGACGTGCGCAACGACGAGGACTCGGCGTACGACCGGTTCTTCAAGACCGTCGGCACCGCCCAGTGCCGCGCCGACCTCGCCGCCATCGAGCGCGAGGCGCTGGTGCGCCGCAAGGAGATGGTCGCCCGCTTCCAGGCATGGGCCGACAAGGAGAAGCAGACCTTCAAGACCGTCGGCAGCGCCGACCGGGCCTATGAGGTCATGGTCACGGACCTGGTGTTCGGGTTCTGGCAGTACCAGCCGGCCGAGACGGCATGCGCCGAGGTGCCCAAGCCGAGCGTCTCCACCGACGACCTGTGGAAGTGGATGGACAAGGTCGGCGGCTTCGACAGCTACACCGACCAGGGCATGGAGCCGTACACGCCGTACTACTACCAGGCGGGCACCCAGCTCGGCGAGCCCGGCTACCGCTACCCGCAGCTGGCCGGCCTGCTGAAGTACCCCGGGATCAACAACTCCCGGTCGTTCGTGCCGAAGGACATCCCGATGCGCTTCGACAAGCGCGCCATGCCCGACATCGACCACTGGGTGCGCCACCACGCCCACCGGATGATGTTCGTCAACGGCCAGTGGGACCCGTGGAGTTCGGAGCACTTCGAGGTCGGCAGGGGCGCCCGGGACTCGTATGTCTTCACCGTGCCCGGCGGCAACCACGGCTCGAACATCGCGAAGCTGCCGGAGGCCGACCGCACCAAGGCCACCGCCGAACTCCTGGACTGGGCCGGCGTCCAGGCCCCCGGCGGCCGGGCCACGTCGCCGGCGCCGTACGACAAGCAGCTGGACAAGCAGGAGGTCCGGCGGATGCCGATGCTGAGGCCGTGAGGCCGTGAGGCCGTGAGGCCGTGAGGCCGTGAGGCCGTGAGGCCGTGAGGCCGTGAAGTGGTGAAGGCGCGAGGCCGTGCGTCGACGCCGGGCCCAAGTGCCGGGCGGTCGTGGTGCGGTGATGCGGAACGGCGCGCTCCCCGGGGACAGGGGGAGCGCGCCGGGTCCGTCCGCCGGTCAGTACGTCAGGCCGTGGCCGATCCGGTAGAGCTCCTGTGCCGGGGCGTCGGCGCGCGGTATCGCGACGGGCAGCCGGCCCGCCGGGTCGCGCCGGCCGGCGATCACCCGGGCCGCCGCCCGCAGCTCGACATCCGTCCACGAGTAGCTCGCCAGGGCCGCCTTGACGCCGTCCAACTGGGCGATGTCGTACGGGTTGCGGACCGCCAGCTGCACCACCGGCTTGCCCGTGGCCAGCAGCGCGGCGACCAGCGCCCGCTGCCGCGAGTCCGCGGTCACGTTGTACGTCGCCACCACCGCCGCGTCCCGCTCGCCGAGCGCCGCCACCGCCTCGTCGATCGCCCGCTGGGACGGCGCCGTGCCCGTGGAGAGCGCGGTGGCCGTGAAGCCCAGTGCGGTGAGGGTCCTCGCCAGGACGGTGGTGGGCGGTCCGCCGGTCCCGGACGGCGCGGCCGCGTCGACGCCCGCCACCAGCACCCGGCGCTCCCGCCGCCGGGACAGCGGCAGGATCCCGCCGTCGTTGCGCAGCAGCGTGGTGGTGCGGTCCGCGATCCGGTCCGCGGCGTCGAGGTGACCGCGGACGCCGACGACCCGGTCCACCGCGCGGTGGGTGGTGTACGGGTCCGTGAACAGCCCGCGTCTCTCCTTGAGCAGCAGGATGCGCATGAGCTTGGCGTCGATCTCCCGCTCGGTCAGCTCGCCGTCCCGCAGCGCGGTGAGGACCGCGGCGTGCGCCACGGCGAGGTTCGGCGGGTTCAGCAGCTGGTCGACACCGGCCTTGAGGGCGAGCACCGGCACCCGGGCGTCGCCGTACTTCTTCCGGACGCCCTCCATGCCGAGGGAGTCGGTCACCACCACGCCGTCGTAGCCGAGGCGTTCGCGCAGGATGCCGGTGAGGATCGGCCGGGAGAGGGTGGCCGGGTCCTCGCTCGGGTCGAAGGCCGGCACCACGATGTGCGCCGTCATGATCGAATCGATCCCGGCGGCGATCGCGGCCTTGAAGGGCGGCGCGTCCAGCCGCTCCCACTCCTCGACGCTGTGGTGGATGTACGGCAGCCCGACGTGGCTGTCGGTGTCGGTGTCGCCGTGCCCGGGGAAGTGCTTGGCGCAGGAGGCGATCCCGGCGCCCTGATAGCCCTTCACCTCGGCGGCGACCATACGGGCCACGGCCTGCGGGTCCGCGCCGAAGGACCGGACGCCGATGACCGGGTTGGCGGGGTTGACGTTGACATCGGCGTCCGGCGCGTAGTCCTGCCGGATGCCCATCGCGTACAGCTCCTGACCGGCGAGGGCGGCGGCCGTGCGGGCGTCGTCGCGGGAGCCGCCCGCGCCGAGTGCCATCGCCCCGGGGAAGAGCGTCGCGGGCGCGCCGACCCGGGCCACTATGCCGTGTTCCTGGTCCGTGGAGATCAGCAGCGGGACGGGGACGCGCTGGGCGGCGGCGGCCTTCTGGATGCCGTTGGACAGGTCGGCGATCTGGTGCGGGTCCTGGGTGTTGTGCGCCCAGCCGAAGTAGATGATGCCGCCGACGTGGTATTTGGCGATCAGTTCGGCGGCGTTGGCGACGCCGATCTCCTGCTGGTTGGCGGCGGCATCGGCCGGGTCGGGGTCGGTGGCGGAGTGCCCGTAGATCCGCATGACGAAGAGCTGGCCCGCCTTTTCCTCCGGCGACATACGGGAGATGAGGCGGCGCAGCCGGGCCCGGGTCGCGGCGGAGGGGGCGGGGGAGCCGGCGGGGGAGGGCTGGGCGCCGACGGCGGGCGCGGCTGCGGTGCCCGCGGCGGCGGCAGCAGCGGCGGCGGCGGTGGTGGTCAGGAGGGTACGTCGGGAGGGCATGTGCGCTCCTTCCGGAGGGCTTCCTCGACTCGGTGAAGGAAACTTCCAAGGAGACACGGATAGCCGGAAAACTATTGTCGGTCAATGACTCCGTGCGCGGTGGCGCCCAGGTATTGCGCGGCGGGCGGGGATATGTGATGGGGCGTCGGGCGCGCCCCGGGATCAGGAGGCGGCGGCCCGGCCGAGGAGCTGCTGGAGGTGGGCGCGGCCCGGGGCCAGGAGGGCGGGGAGGTCGGCCGCCTCCGGGTACCAGCGCTTCTCGTACTCCCAGCACAGCCAGCCCCCCGATCCCTGGTCGTAGGTGCCCTCGGGGGCGGGCACCGGGCCGTGGGCGTCCGCGGGCTCCCGGCCGAGGGTGCCCAGGGCGGCCGCCAGCGGGAGGGTGCCGGCACCGAGCGGCAGGGGGGTGCGGTCCTCGGCCGAGGCGACGTCCTTGACCTGCACATAGCCCAGATGCGGGGCGAGCGCGGCATGGGTGTCGACGGGCTCCTCGCCGCCGAGCCAGCTGTGCAGCACGTCCCACAGCGCCCCGACCCGGCGGTGGCCCACCAGGCCGAGCACCCGGGCGGCGGCCGCGCCGGTGCGGTGCGAGTCATGGGTCTCCAGCAGGACCCGGACGCCCCGTCCGGCCGCCCGCGGCGCCACCGCCGCGAGCCGGCGGGCGGCGTCCGCGTCGGCCTCCGCCGCCGGGCGCTCCCCGCCGCCGGGGAACACCCGGACGTACGGCGCCCCCAGGTCCGCGGCGAGGTCCACCAGCCCGGCCAGCTCCCGCGCCAGCTCCTCCTCGCCCGCCGCGTCCCGGGCGGCCGCGACCTGCGTGTATCCGGCGACGGCGAGGATCTCCACCCCGGCGTCCGCGAACTGCCGCCGCACCGCGGCCCGTTCCCCCGCCCCGAGCAGCGGATGCACGGGCTCCTCCGGATGCGCCCGCAGCTCCACCCCCTGATACCCGGTGTCCGCGGCCAGCCGCAGCACCTCGGCCACCGGCATCCCCGGCACCCCGAGGGTCGAGAACGCGAAGCGCGTCGCGGGGGACCTGTCGTCCGTGCGGTCCGTGGTGGCCATGCCTGCGCTCCTTCGTGTCGCCCGTACGGCTACGTCGTAGCTGTCCTTCCGGTCCTTCCCGGTCTGTTCGTTTTCATCGCCTTCCCGGCCCCACCGTCACCCGGCCCTTCGCGGCGTCGGCCGACTCCGCACGGCGTCAGCCGCCTCTTCTGCAGCGTCCGCCCTGTCACGGCGTCAGCCTCCGTCGCAGGGGCACCCGCCCCGTCACGGCGCCGGCCCTCGTCACGGCGTCAGCCGCTTCTCGCAGCGCCACCCGCCCCGTCGCAGCGCCGGCTGCCCCGTCACAGCGTCCGCCGCCAGTCCTGGCCGATCAGGTCCTGTCCGAAGCTGTGGTGCGGCGACTCGGAGACCAGCTCGAAGCCGGCCCGCTGGTAGAGGGCGCGGGCCGCGCCGAGGACGGAGTTGGTCCACAGCACCATCTCGCCGTAGCCGGCCTCCCGCGCGAACTCCACGCAGGTGTCGACGAGCCGGCGGCCGGCGCCGTGGCCGCGGGCGGCCGGCTCCACCAGCAGCAGCCGCAGCCGGGCGACCCCCGGCCTGCCGTCCCGTACGCACATCACCGCGCCCACGCGCTCGCCGCCCAGCTCGGCTATCCAGGTGCGGTCCCAGCGCGGGTCGAAGTCCTCGGCGTACTCCGCGACGATCCGGGCCACCAGCGCCTCGTAGCTGAGGTCGAAGCCGTACTCGGCGGCGTAGAGGGCGGCGTTGCGCTCCACCATCCAGCCGAGGTCCCCGGGCCCGGACGTGCGCAGCGAGAGCTCCGGCGCGCGGTCCCCGGGCGGCCGCCTCGCCCCCTCTCCGGGCTGTGGCCCGTCCTCGCCGAGCAGGACGCGGATGGTGCGCATCGCGTCCACCAGGCGGGCGCGGTCGGCGGCCGGCAGCGGCCGCAGCAGCGACCCCGCGGCGTCCTGGGAACGCTCCTCCAGCAGCCCGGCCGCCTCCCGGCCGCCCTCGGTCAGGGTGATGCGCTGCCGCCGGGGATCCTGCTCGGACCGGCCGCGGGTGATCAGCTCGCGGTCCTCGAACCGGCCGAGCAGCCGGCTGAGGTACCCGGCGTCCAGCGACAGCGAGGCGCGCAGGTCGGCGGCGTCCACCCGTGACTGGTGGGCGACCTCGTAGAGCACCCGGGCCTCGGTGAGGGTGAACGGGGTGTACAGATGCCGCCCGTAGTCGAGGGCACCGATCAGGTTCGTATAGAAGCGGTTGAATCTGCGCAGCTCACGGACGTCCTCCGGGGCGCCGGGCGGTGCCGCGCGCGGGCCGTCGGGCGGTGTGGCGGATGGCGTGTCGGATGGTGCATCGGATGGCGTCCTGGCGGTCATGGCCGACCCCTCACCTTTGACTGAGTCAAGAGTAAGCCCGCCGGCCCGCTCCGCACATCCCTCTTTCGTGCCATCCGCGCCTCCCCCTCCCGCGCCGGCACCCGTCCCCTTGCCCGCCGCCGCGCCCGCCCCTGTGTTCGTGTCCCGCCACGCGGTCTGGCGCCCGCCGCCCGGAAGGCGCTTACTGGAGCGGGACTGCCACCTGCTGTGCGCGAGAGGGGCCGGGGCCGTGACACGCACGACCGTACGCATCGCCATGAACGGCGTGACCGGGCGCATGGGACAGCGACAGCACCTGGTCCGCTCCCTCCTCGCCCTGCGGGAACAGGGCGGTCTCGCCCTGGCCGACGGCACGGTGATCTGGCCCGAACCGGTGCTCGTCGGCCGCAGCGCGCCCAAGCTGCGGGCCCTGGCCGAACGGCACGGCCTGGAGCACTGGAGCCGCGACCTCGACGCCGTCCTGGGCGACGACACCATCGGCGTCTACTTCGACGCCCAGATCACCGCCGCCCGCGAGGAGGCCGTGAAGAAGGCCATCGCCGCCGGAAAGCACCTCTACGTCGAGAAGCCCACCGCGAGCAGCCTCGCGGGCGCGCTGGAGCTGGCCCGGCTGGCCCGGGAGGCGGGCGTCAAGAACGGCGTCGTCCAGGACAAGCTCTTCCTGCCCGGCCTGCGCAAGCTCCGCCGCCTCGTCGAGGGCGGCTTCTTCGGCCGCGTCCTGTCCGTACGGGGCGAGTTCGGCTACTGGGTCTTCGAGGGCGACTGGCAGGAGGCGCAGCGCCCCTCCTGGAACTACCGCGCCGAGGACGGCGGCGGCATCGCGGCCGACATGTTCCCGCACTGGGAGTACGTCCTGCACGAGCTGTTCGGGCCGGTCGAGTCCGTCCAGGCGCACCTGGCCACCCACCTCCCGCGCCGCTGGGACGAGTCGGGCACCCCGTACGCGGCCACCGCCGACGACGCCGCCTACGGCATCTTCGGACTGGCCGGCGGCATCGTCGCGCAGATCAACTCCTCCTGGGCGGTCCGGGTGCACCGCGACGAACTCGTCGAGTTCCAGGTCGACGGCACCGAGGGCTCGGCCGTCGCGGGCCCGCGCCACTGCCGCGTCCAGCACCGCGCCCACACCCCCAAACCGGTCTGGAACCCCGACCTGCCGGCCTCCGAGCCGTTCCGCGCGCAGTGGCACGAGGTCCCCGACAACGCCGTCTTCGACAACGCGTTCAAGGTGCAGTGGGAGCTGTTCCTGCGGCACGTCGTCCGCGACGAGCCCTGGCGCTGGGACCTGGCGGCGGGCGCCCGGGGCGTGCGCCTCGCCGAACTGGCCCGCCGGTCCTCGGCGGAGGGCCGCCGCCTGGCCGTACCGGAGCCGGGCCGGTGACCGCGCCCCAGGACCCCGCGGCGGACCCCTCGGCCCCCGGGACGCCTCCCGCGGCAGCCCGCACCGCCCCCTCCGCGCCGGACGCCGCCCCCGGCGCCCGCCCGGTCCCCGCACACCCCCCGTCGCGCTCCCGTACGGTCCTCGCCGCCGCCCATGTGGTCGCCGACCCCCACACCACCACCCCGGACGGCCCGGCCGCCGTCGACTGGGACGCCACCCTCGCCTTCCGGCACCACCTGTGGGCGCACGGCCTGGGCGTGGCCGAGGCGATGGACACCGCGCAGCGCGGCGCGGGCCTGGACTGGCCCGCCGCGGCCGAGCTGATCCGGCGCTCCGCCGCCGAGGCCAGGACCGTCGGCGGCCTGCTCGCCTGCGGCGCCGGAACCGACCAACTGGCGCCGCACGAAACCTCCTTGGACCGCATCCGCGGCGCCTACGAGGAGCAGCTCGGGCTCGTCGAGGACGCCGGTGCCCGTCCCGTCCTGATGGCGTCCCGTCAGCTCGCCGCGGCCGCCACCGGCCCGGAGGACTACCGCGCCCTCTACTGCCACCTCCTGCGCCAGGCCGCCCGGCCGGTGATCCTGCACTGGCTGGGGCCGGTGTTCGACCCGGCGCTGGCGGGCTACTGGGGCAGCGTCGACCCGGACGCCGCCACCGAGACCCTCCTCGCGATCGTCGCCGACCACCCCGGAAAGGTGGACGGCGTCAAGGTCTCCCTGCTGGACCCCGCCCGGGAGGTGGCACTGCGCCGCCGGCTGCCGCCGGCCGTGCGCTGCTACACCGGCGACGACTTCCACTACCCGGAGCTGATCGCCGGCGACGAGCACGGCGCCAGCCACGCCCTGCTGGGCGTCTTCGACCCGCTCGCCCCCCTCGCCGCCGCTGCCGTGCGCCTCCTGGACGGCGGGGACACCGCGGGGTTCCGGGCCGCCCTGGACCCCACCGTCGCGCTCGCCCGGCACCTCTTCGAGGCACCCACCCGCCACTACAGGACCGGCATCGTCCTGCTGGCCTGGCTGGCGGGCCACCAGTCCCACTTCGCCATGGTCGGCGGCCTGCAGTCGGCCCGCTCCCTGCCCCACCTGCGGCGCGCCCACCAACTCGCCGACCGGCTCGGCCTGTTCCCCGACCCGGAACTCGCCGCCCACCGGATGCGCCGGCTGCTCGCCGGCCACGGGGCGGGGGACGCGTGAACGACGCCGCCCCGGGCCTCCTCGACCGGCTCAGCCTCAACCAGCAGACCGTCCGGCAGTGGTCGCTGCCCGAACTGGCCGACGGCTGCGCCCGGGCCGGTGTACGGGGCGTGGGCCTGTGGCGCGCCCCGGTGCGGGAGTACGGGGTGGCCGCGGCCGCCCGGCTCCTGCGGGACGCCGGGCTGCGGGTCACCAGCCTGTGCCGGGGCGGCTTCCTCACCGCTCCGGACCCGGCCGGGCGGGCGGCCGCCCTGGACGACAACCGGGCGGCCGTCGACGAGGCGGCCGCCCTCGGGACCGACACCCTGGTCCTGGTCGCCGGCGGCCTGCCGCCCGGCAGCCGGGACCTCACGGGCGCCCGGGAGCGGGTCGCCGAGGCACTGGCCGTACTGGGCCCCTACGCCGGGCAGCGGGGCGTCCGGCTGGCCCTGGAACCCCTGCACCCCATGTACGCCGCGGACCGCTGCGTGGTCTCCACCCTCGCCCAGGCCCTCGACCTCGCCGAGCGGTTCCCCGCCGGACAGGTGGGCGTGGTCGTCGACACCTACCACCTGTGGTGGGACGACACCGTCGGCACCCAGATCGCCCGCGCCGGCGGCACAGGCGGGGCCGGGTCCCGGATCGCCGCCTTCCAGCTCGCCGACTGGATCACCCCGCTGCCCGAGGGCGCCCTGCTGGGGCGCGGGCAGTTGGGGGACGGCGCGGTGGACCTGCGGTGGTTCCGCGAACGCGTCGAGGCGGCCGGCTACCGGGGGCCGGTCGAGGTCGAGATCTTCCACCCGGCGCTGTGGGCCCGCGACGGCGCGGACGTGCTGGCCGAGGTCGTGGACCGCTTCCGCACCCACGTCGCCTGACGGGACGGGGCGCGGCCCGCACCCGCACGACGAGTCGCGGGGCGCCCGACGGGACGCGGCCCGCGGCGCACGGCGGGACGCCGTGCACAGCCCGTGCCGGAGAAACAACTCAGCGGATGCGCGCAACCGTTGGCCCTCCACAAAGGTCATAGCTGACGCCGGTCCCGAAGGGGAGGGGCCCGGGGGGGACCCGGGACCGGCGTGGAGGGGGAATCGAGGGGCCCGACCATCGGACGGGCCCCTCGAGGGGAGCTCGGGCCGACGGCATCCGGAGCCCGGCCTCCCGGCGCGTTGTCGGACCCCGGCGGTACGGTCGTTCCATGGTCAACGCAGCCGTGGTCGAAGGGGTCCTGGAGCGGATCACCTACGCCAACGAGGAGAACGGCTACACCGTCGCACGGGTCGACACCGGCCGCGGCGCGGGCGACCTGCTGACCGTCGTCGGCGCGCTGCTCGGGGCGCAGCCGGGCGAATCGCTGCGCATGGAGGGCCGCTGGGGCTCCCACCCCCAGTACGGCAAGCAGTTCACCGTCGAGAACTACACCACCGTCCTGCCCGCCACCATCCAGGGCATCCGCCGCTATCTGGGCTCCGGCCTGATCAAGGGCATCGGCCCGCGGATCGCCGACCGCATCGTCGAACACTTCGGCACGGACACCCTCGACATCATCGAGACCACCCCCGCACGTCTGGTGGAGGTGCCGGGCCTGGGCCCCAAGCGCACGAAGATGATCGGCGCCGCCTGGGAGGAACAGAAGGCCATCAAGGAGGTCATGGTCTTCCTCCAGGGCGTCGGTGTCTCCACCTCCATCGCCGTGCGGATCTACAAGAAGTACGGCGACGCCTCCATCTCCGTCGTCCGCAATCAGCCCTACCGCCTGGCCGCCGACGTCTGGGGCATCGGCTTCCTGACCGCCGACCGCATCGCGCAGTCGGTGGGCATCCCGCACGACAGCCCCGACCGCGTCAAGGCGGGCCTGCAGTACGCGCTGTCGCAGTCCACGGACCAGGGCCACTGCTTCCTGCCCGAGGAGCAACTGATCGCCGACGCGGTGAAGTTGCTCCAGGTGGACACCGGCCTGGTCATCGACTGTCTGGGCGAGCTGGCCGCCGACCCGGAGGGCGTGGTGCGCGAGCAGGTGCCCGGCGACGCGGAGGGCGCGCCGCCGGTCACCGCCGTCTACCTGGTGCCCTTCCACCGCGCCGAGATCTCCCTGGCCGGCCGGCTGACCCGGCTGCTGCGCACCGGCGAAGACCGGATGCCGGCCTTCCAGGACGTCGACTGGGACCGGGCGCTGGCCTGGCTGGCGCGGCGCACGGGCGCCGAGCTGGCCCCCGAGCAGCAGCAGGCGGTGCGGCTGGCGCTGACCGAGAAGGTCGCGGTGCTCACCGGCGGGCCGGGCTGCGGCAAGTCCTTCACCGTCCGGTCCGTCGTCGAACTGGCCCGCGCCAAGAAGGCCACGGTGGCGCTGGCGGCGCCCACGGGCCGGGCGGCCAAGCGGCTCTCGGAGCTGACCGGCGCCGAGGCGTCCACGGTCCACCGCCTCCTGGAACTCAAGCCCGGCGGGGACGCCGCCTACGACGCCGACCGGCCGCTGGACGCCGATCTGGTGGTCGTCGACGAGGCCTCGATGCTGGACCTGCTGCTCGCCAACAAGCTGGTCAAGGCGGTGCCGCCGGGCGCCCACCTGCTGCTCGTCGGGGACGTCGACCAGCTGCCGTCGGTCGGCGCGGGCGAGGTGCTGCGCGATCTGCTCGACGGCTCCGGCCCGGTGCCGGCGGTCCGGCTGACCCGGATCTTCCGGCAGGCCCAGCAGTCCGGGGTGGTCACCAACGCCCACCGCATCAACTCCGGCGTCCCGCCGCTGACGACCGGGCTGTCGGACTTCTTCCTGTTCGCCGAGGAGGACGCCGAGGAGGCCGGACGGCTGGCGGTGGACGTCGCGGCCCGCCGGATCCCCGCGAAGTTCGGCCTCGACCCGCGCCGGGACGTCCAGGTCCTCACCCCGATGCACCGCGGCCCGGCCGGTGCGGGCGCCCTGAACGGCCTGCTCCAGCAGGCCGTCACCCCCGCCCGCCCCGATCTTCCCGAGCGCCGCTTCGGCGGCCGGGTCTTCCGCGTCGGCGACAAGGTCACGCAGATCAGGAACAACTACGAAAAAGGCCGCAACGGCGTCTTCAACGGCACGGTCGGCGTGGTCACCGCCCTGGACTCCGACGAGCAGCGGCTGACCGTGCGCACCGACGAGGACGAGGAGGTCCCCTACGACTTCGACGAACTCGACGAACTCGCCCACGCCTATGCCGTGACGATCCACCGCTCGCAGGGTAGTGAGTACCCAGCGGTGGTGATTCCGGTCACCACCAGTGCCTGGATGATGCTGCAGCGCAATTTGCTGTATACCGCAGTGACCCGGGCAAAGCGCTTGGTGGTGCTGGTCGGCTCCCGCAAGGCGTTGGGGCAGGCCGTCCGCACGGTATCCGCCGGTCGGCGGTGTACGGCGCTCGATCACCGGCTCGCCGGTGCGATGTGAGAGGTCACCCCTCTTTCCCATTCGGGGCGAAGGGGGGCAGGATGGGCACTCAGGCGGCACTGAGTGCCGCAGACAGGCCCTATGGCCGACCCCGAGTGCACAACCAAGGCCCAAATGGGGGAAGGTATAGGCAGTCAGGGCACCTCGAAGAAGAGGCACAACGTCGGTGAGGGATGACGTGAGCGACAACTCTGTAGTACTGCGTTACGGGGACGGCGAATACAGCTACCCGGTCGTCGACAGCACTGTTGGCGACAAGGGCTTCGATATCTCGAAGCTGCGCGCCCAGACCGGTCTGGTGACCCTGGATTCCGGTTACGGCAACACCGCGGCGTACAAATCCGCGATCACCTATCTCGACGGTGAGAACGGGATTCTTCGTTACCGCGGGTACCCGATCGAGCAGCTCGCAGAGCGCAGCACGTTCGTCGAGACCGCGTACCTCCTCATCAACGGTGAGCTGCCCACCGTCGATGAGCTGGCGAACTTCAAGCAGGACATCACGTACCACACCCTGCTCCACGAGGACGTCAAGCGCTTCTACGACGGCTTCCCCCGGGACGCCCACCCGATGGCGATGCTGTCCTCGGTCGTCAGCGCGCTGTCGACCTTCTACCAGGACAGCCACAACCCGTTCGACGAGCAGCAGCGCCACATCTCCACGATCCGGCTGCTGGCCAAGCTCCCGACGATCGCGGCCTACGCGTACAAGAAGTCGGTCGGCCACCCGGTCGTCTACCCGAGCAACGACCTCGGGTACGTCGAGAACTTCCTGCGCATGACCTTCTCGGTGCCCGCGGCGGACTACGACCTCGACCCGGTGGTGGTCAGCGCCCTCGACAAGCTGCTGATCCTGCACGCCGACCACGAGCAGAACTGCTCCACCTCCACGGTCCGCCTGGTCGGGTCCTCGCAGGCGAACCTCTTCGCCTCGATCTCGGCCGGCATCAACGCCCTGTGGGGCCCCCTGCACGGCGGCGCCAACCAGTCCGTGCTGGAGATGCTGGAGGGCATCCAGGCCAGCGGCGGCGACGTCGACTCCTTCATCCGCAAGGTGAAGAACAAGGAAGACGGCGTGAAGCTCATGGGCTTCGGGCACCGCGTCTACAAGAACTTCGACCCCCGGGCGAAGATCATCAAGGCGGCGGCGCACGACGTCCTCTCCGCGCTCGGCAAGTCCGACGAGCTGCTGGACATCGCCCTCAAGCTGGAGGAGCACGCGCTCTCCGACGACTACTTCGTCGAGCGCAAGCTCTACCCGAACGTCGACTTCTACACCGGCCTGATCTACCGGGCCATGGGCTTCCCGACCGAGATGTTCACCGTGCTCTTCGCGCTCGGCCGGCTGCCCGGCTGGATCGCCCAGTGGCACGAGATGATCAAGGAGCCCGGTTCCCGCATCGGCCGCCCGCGGCAGATCTACACCGGCGTCGTCGAGCGCGACTTCGTGCCGGTCGAGGAGCGCTGACCCCTTCCGAGGGCAGCCTCCCGCAGAAACGAGAAAGCGCCCCGCCTCCGGATCCCCCCACGGGTCCAGAGCGCGGGGCGCTTCCCCTTGTCCCGGTTGGATTCCCCCCACGGGATCCGTCCGGGCGTTCCGGGTTGCACCGCGATCTGCCGGGACGCGCACATTCGGGAGGGCCGCTCAAAGCTCCCCGGGCGCGTCGCCCCGGCCACGCGTAGCCGGGCACGATCCCCCAAGATCTGCACGGCTGTTGCAGTGCAAGCCCCGCCGGGGTGCCTGCACTGCCCGGTTAGACTCACGACCCCCCTCAATGGTTACGTTCCCATGAGTGTGATCTGGGTCTCTTGCCATATAGGGGCGAATGCGGTCAAGGGCCCCGATTTGCAGATCGAGGCCCCCGGGTATGGGTGTTGTGTCAGTTGTAAGGGCCGTGTGAAATTTTTCGAGCACGGGCCGCGTGCAACTGCCGGGCCGGGGTCCGCGCCTCAGGCCGCCTGCCCCACGAGCTCGTAACCGGCCTCGTCGACGGCCGCCCGCACCGCGTCCTCGTCCAGCGGCGCCTTGGACGTGACGGTCACCAGGCCGGTGGCCGCGACCGCCTGCACCGAACTCACCCCGGCGAGCTCGCCGATCTCGGACGACACCGCCCCCTCGCAGTGGCCGCAGGTCATGCCGGTGACCCGGTAGGTGGTGGTCACCTCGCCGACCTGGACGTCGGTGCCGCCGGAGTGGCAGGAGCCTTCGGGGGTGCAGCAGGAGCTGTTCTCGGCCATGGGGGATTCTCCTTGTGGTGCCGATGTGTTCCGTGTGGTGCCACGCGCCGGGGAGTCGCGGCGTGCCGTGAGTGCCTCCGGCGGCTGCCGCCGGCTCCCGACCCTCGGCACTCTATACCCCTAGGGGGTATCAATCCAGCATCCGGGGCGCGCCCACCACGTTGCCGCACGCCCCACCACGCGTCAGCCTGGGGATGACGGGCTCGGGGCGGATCCGAGGAGGCGGCCGTATGGACGTACTCGCCCTCTACGGCCTGCTGGTGCTCACCACGCTGCCACCACTGATCCCCAACTCCGCCCTCCTTGTCACGACCGGAGTACTCGCCTCCCGGGGTGAGGTGTTCCTCCCCCTCGTCCTCGTGGTCGTCGGGGGCAGCGCCCTGCTCGGGGACCTCCTCATGTACCTCGCCGCACGGCGCTTCGGCGGACCCGTACGCACCTGGATGCGCCGCAACCCCCGCCGCCGCGCCCTGCTGGCCTGGACCTCCCACCGCATCCAGCGCTACGGCCTGCCCTTCGTCATCGTCATACGGTTCCTGCCCAGCGGCCGCATCGTCGGCGCCCTGGCCTCCGGGGTCCTGCGCTACCCGCTGCGCAGATACGCGCTCGGCGCCGCCGTCGCCGAGGCGACCTGGGCCACCTACTCGGTCGGCCTCGGCTACCTGGGCGCCGCCACCACCGGCCGCCCCCTCTACGCCGTCGCCCTCGGCTTCGGCGTCTCCTGCGCGGTCGCCGCCGTCGGCACCGCGATCCAGTGGGCCACCCGCCGCCGCGCCCTGCACGACCCGCCGGAGGAGGACGGCGGGGGCGAGGGCAGCGGTACCGCCGGCGGGGGCGGTGGAGCCCGGGGCCAGGAGCCGCCGGGCGACGGGTGGGGCGAGGGGCGCGGCGGCCGGGCCTCGGCCATGGCGGCGGCGCCGGTGCCGGCGCGATTGCCAGTGGGCGGCCCTGCAGTGCGGACATGACGCCGGGGGCGTGCTGCCGGAGTTCCAGGGCCGGGGCATCGCCGTGGCGGCGGCGCGCCGGGTCATCGCGGCGGCCGGGGCCGGGGGCCGCTACCGCTCGCTGCACGCCTTCCCCTCGGCCGACCACGCCGCGCCCAACGCCGTCTGCCGCAACGCGGGCTCCCGGATCGGACGGCTCACCTGCGTGGGGCCGGGCTCCCGGCCCGGGGACGGCTCACCCGCCCGGGAACGGCTCACCCGCGCGGGGTCGGGCTCCCGGACGGGGCCCGGACGTCCGCGACGGCTACCGGCTCGCCGGTGCGCCGGGAACGCTCGCACGCC
This sequence comes from Streptomyces angustmyceticus, assembly GCF_019933235.1. Classification (NCBI taxonomy): domain Bacteria; kingdom Bacillati; phylum Actinomycetota; class Actinomycetes; order Kitasatosporales; family Streptomycetaceae; genus Streptomyces; species Streptomyces angustmyceticus. Next base: position 5,286,096 of record NZ_CP082945.1, read on the forward strand.
TCGGCGACGTAGAGCGCCTCCAGTGCCTCGGCGGGCGAGCACGGGCTCGGTGCCCGCCCCGCCGCGACCTCGGCGAAGACGCCCAGCTCGGTGACGTAGGCGTCGTGGAAGCGCTCCATGAACGTCGCGTACGGATCGGCGGCCCGCCGCCACGACAGCTTCGCCTCGGCGGACGGCAGCGGGGCCCGGTCGTCGAGCCCGACGAAGCGGGCGCCCTCGGAGCCGCACACCTCCAGCCGGACATCGTGGCCGGCCCCGTTGTAGCGGGTGGCCGTGACGGTGGCCAGGGTGTCGTCGTCGAAGCGCAGCAGCGCCGCGCAGGTGTCCACGTCGTCGCCGTCGGCGAAGAAGGGCGCGCCCCGGTTGGCGCCCTGTGCGAAGACCGAGACCACCTCGCGGCCGGTGAGCCAGCGCAGGATGTCGAAGTCGTGGATGCCGCAGTCCCGGAACAGCCCGCCGGAGGTGGGGATGTACGCCGCGGGCGGCGGCGTACGGTCGCTGGTGCAGGCGCGCAGGGTGTGCAGCCAGCCCAGCTCGCCGGAGCGCAGCGCCTCGCGGGCGGCGAGGTAGCCCGCGTCGAAGCGGCGCTGGAAACCGATCTGCACCGGCACCGACCCGGCCTGCGCCCGTTCCACCACGGCGACCGTGCCCGGGACGTCCAGCGCCACCGGCTTCTCGCAGAACACCGGCACCCCGGCGTCCAGGGCCTGATGGAGCAGCGCGGCGTGCGCACTGGTCGCGGCGGTGATCACCACGCCGTCGAGGCCGTCCGCGTACAACTCCCCGATGCTCGCGGCGGACCGTACGCCCAGGGCCGTGGCCAGGGACGCGGCGCGTGCGGTGTCCGCGTCGGCGACGACGAGGTCGGTGACGCCCGGGACGCCCAGCAGGGTGCGGGCGTGGAACGCGCCGATGCGCCCGGTGCCGATCAGGCCGATCTTCATGCCTCGGTTCCTCTCCGGGAGGGACGTGCGGACGCGCGCACCCGCACCTTTGGAACGGTCCAACGCTCACCGTCACGGGCACCCTGCATGTCCTGATGTCCGCATGTCAACCGTTCGTAGGCGTCGAGCAGGGGCGCACTGGCAGGGCGCGCGGGCGGGGCGTGTGCGGGCGTTGACGCCGATCCGGCCCGCTGCGAGGATCGGCGTCCATGGAACGGTCCAATGAGCAGCCGGGTGCGCGGTCCGGACAACCGCCCGCGGAGCCCCCCGCGGACCGGCATCCGACGATCCGCAGCGTCGCCGCGCGGGCGGGCGTCTCCAAGTCCCTGGTCTCGCTGGTGTTGCAGGGCTCGCCACGGGTCGGCGACGCCCGGCGGCAGGCCGTACTGGCGGCCATCGAGGAGCTGGGCTACCGCCCGAACGCCGCGGCCCGCAGCCTCGTCGCACGCCGCACCCACACCGTCGGCGTGCTGCTGCACGATATGCGCAACCCCTGGTTCGTCGAGGTCCTCGACGGCCTGAACTCCCTGCTGCAGGCGCACGGCCTGCGGATGCTGATGATCGACGCCCGGCTGGACCGCCGGGCCGGCCAGGACTTCGCCCGCACCTTCCAGGAGCTGCGGGTCGACGGCATCGTCGTCGTCGGCACCCTCCCGGACACCGAGGGGCTCGCCGAGGTCGCCGCGCGGCTGCCCATCGTCGTCGCGGGCAACCACGAACCCCGGCTGCCGCGCGTCGACCTCGTCGCCAACGACGACGAGCGCGGCGCCCGGCTCGCCACCGAGCACCTCATCGGCCTCGGCCACCGCCGGATCGCCCATATCGCCGGCCAGGGAATCGTCGGCGAGCTGCGCCGCCGCGGCTTCGAGGCCGCCGTACGCGCCCACGGCCTGACGCCGACCGCCGTGGTGGAGAGCGGCGACGGGACCGAGGAGGGCGGCTACCGCGCGGCCGTCCGGCTGCTCACCCCGGCGCGCGGCACCGGGCGCCCCGCCACCGGACGCCCCACCGCCCTCTTCGCGTTCAACGACATCTCCGGCGTCGGCGCGCTGTCCGCCGCCCAGGAACTGGGCCTGGCCGTCCCCGCCGACCTCTCCCTCGTCGGCTACGACAACACCTACCTCGCCCGCATCCGCCACCTCTGGCTGAACTCGGTGAACAACGCCAGCCACGAAGTCGGCCGACGGGCGGCCCGCTGCCTCCTCGACCGTATGGAGCGCCCGGACGCCCCGGCCGGGCAGCAACTCGTCACCCCGGAACTGGAGATCAGAGGCTCGACGGCAGCACCCCGCCCCACCTGAACCACGCGGGGGCGGGCGCCGGCCCCGGCCCGCTGCCCTGTGCTCCCACGTCTCTACGCCTTCCCGTCCCGCAGTTCGCGGTCCACCGCGCGCAGCAGGGTCAGCAGCATCCGGTTCAACGGGGTGGCGATACCGTGCCGTTCACCGGCCCTGACCACCGCGCCGGTGAGGAACTCATGCTCCATGGGGCGGCCCGCCATGCGGTCGTAGAGCATCGAGGAGCCGCCGTCGCGCGGGGCGGTGGCGTAGAGCTCCAAGGTCCTGGCGATGTCCGCCTCACCGATGTCCGCGCCCTCGGCGCGCGCGACGACGGCCGCCTCGCGCAGCAGATCGCGGGTGAGCGCGGCCATCTCCGGATCGGCGAAGATCCCGATCCGCTGCTGGAGAAGTGCCGTGACCGGGTTGGCCGCGAGATTGGTGAACAACTTCCGCCAAGCGGCCGTCGTGAAGTCGGGCACGCGGTGCACCCGCAGCCCGCTGCCGTCCAGCAGGGCGGCGAACCGGTCGGCCAACGGGCCCTCGGGTACGTGCAGTTCGCTGGCGACGTGGTGCAGGATCCGGCCCGGAGCGGTGCGCTCCGCCGAGATGTAGACCACGGTGGGCAGGATGCGGGTGCCCCGGGGGACGAGCGGAGCGACGCGCTCCTCCTGGCCGATGCCGTTCTGCAGCACCGCGACGGCGGTGTCCCGGCCGCACAGCCGCCGCAGCCAGCCCTCGGCGCCCGCGGTGTCCTGCGCCTTGGTGGTCAGCAGCACCCAGTCGACCGGCCCCACCTGCGCCGGATCGGTGACGATACGCACCGCCGCGGGCCGGACCTCCCCACCGCTCTCGACGCTCAGACCCGCCAGCGGGCTGCGGACGCACAGCGTGACGTCGAGGCCGGCCCACCGTGCGAGGGCGGCCGTGTAGCCGCCGATCGCGCCGCCGCCGATCACCGCGATCCGGGCGGGCGCCGCTGCTGGGGACGTCCGGGGCATACCTCGATCGTAGAGCCGGGATCGCGGCGCCGGGGACCTGACGGGTGGGTGCCGTCCGTGCCCCGGCGCCCGGTCCGCGGCGTCGCCCGGGCGGCGGGGCCCGGACCGGTTCCGGTGGCTCTCAGCGCCGGCCGCGTTGGCCCGGCCGCTGCGCCACCCACGCTCTGACCGTGTCGGCGAACCAGTACGGTTTTCCGCCCTCCACCAGATCCGGTTCGGGCAGCAGCCCGTGCTTGCGGTACGAGCGCACGGTGTCCGGCTGCACCTGGATGTGCGCGGCGATCTCCTTGTACGACCAGAGCTTGCGGTCGGTCATCTCTGCCACCTCCTGGGCGCCGTACGCAGGATCGGCCCGGGGGAGCCGGCAGGGGGCTGCGTACGGCCTGGTGATCACTCACCCTGTGCCTGGACAACGACACCGAGTAACCATGGGGGAGGGGCTGTTGATCGGCTGTGACGGAAGCCCCGCGTAACGGTGACAGCCGTGACGCGGGGCGGATGGCTGTGACGGGGGCGGGACGGTCCGCCGATGGCGCCGCCCGGGTGGCAGGCCCCGCCCCTCGAAAGGCCCGAAAGGCCCGGAAGGCCGTGCCCTGTCCGGGGACGCGGTGCGAAAAGCCGTGTGGCGGGCCGGTTCCCCCGCTGGGAACCGGCCCGCCACACGTACATGCCCGCCGCGGCTCAGGCGTACAGCGCCCGCCAGGTCTTCTTGCCGACCTTGCCGTTGGCGGTCAGATGGTGCCGGGACTGGAACTTCTTCACCGCGGCCAGGGTCTTCGGACCGAAGTACCCGGTCACGTCCCGCCACGGGAGATAGCGGCGGTTCGCCAGCAGGCACTGCACCTGCGAGACGCGGTCACCGCGCTGACCGTGGACCGTGAGGGCGGTTCCGTTGTAGTAGGCGCAGGCGGCGAGTGTGCCGGGCCGGGCGGCGGCCGGACCGGCGGCGGACGCCGGGCCGGTGAGCAGTCCGGCGGTCAGCAGCCCGGCGGTGGCGGTCAGGACGGCCGTGCGCTGGACGGCACGGCTGAGAGCATGGGCATTCACGAATTCCACCGTTTCCCCCGTTGGATGCGTTGGATGTGATTCCACCCGCTGTGACGCCGGGGGAGCGCTGCGTGGTTCCGGCGAATCCGGAGCAATTGCCGCGCGACGGCATACGGTTCGCTTGCCTTGCCTTGCCTTGCCTTGTCCGGCCCCGGCCCGCCGTCAACTCCCGCTCGTCGTCGCCGCCCTGCGCAGCTCGTGCTCCAGATCCTCCAGCGCCAGCCCCTTCGTCTCCGGGGCGAACCGCTTGCAGAACACCAGGGACAGCACGCACATCAGGCCGAAGAACCAGAACGTGGTGCCGGCCCCGACCGCGTCGAGCAGCAGCGGAAAGGCGAGCGCCACCCCGAAGTTGACCAGCCACATCATGAACACCGCGGCGCCCATGGCCAGTCCGCGCACCTTGAGCGGGAACATCTCGGCGAGCAGCAGCCAGACCCCGGTGTTGAGGGTGGCCTGCATGAACGCCATGTAGAGCACCATCAGGCCGAGGACGAGGGCGCTGACGGCGGGGGAGTGCGGCAGGCGGAAGGCGGCGCCCAGCAGGGCCAGCGAGCCGGCCATACCGGTCAGGCCCCACAGCAGCATCGGCCGCCGGCCGACCCGGTCGATCAGGGACATCCCGATCGCGGTGGCCAGGACGGAGACCGCGCCGACCGCGATGGTGGCGGTGATCGAGGCGCCGGTGCCCAGTCCCGTCGACGCCAGGATCTTGGGCGCGAAGTAGACGACGGCGTTGACCCCCGTGATCTGCTGCACGGCCGCCAGACCGATCCCGACCAGCAGCAGCCGCCGCACCCACGGCGTGCGCAACTGCTGCCAGGCGCCGCGCCGGGCGTCGGCCTCCAGGGCGCGGGCGTGATCGATACGGGCCAGCTCGGCGGGGACGTCCTCGGCCGGCAGCGTACGGTGCAACACCCGCGCCGCGTCGTCCGGTCGGCCCTTGCTGATGTACCAGCGCGGCGTGTCGGGCAGGAAGAACAGCCCGACGAACAGCGCCACGGCGGGCAGTGCCGCCAGGCCCAGCATCCAGCGCCAGGCCGCCCAGTGCGCCAGAACGGCGTTGATGAGGTAGGCGAGCAGCTGACCGCTGACGATCATCAGCGAGTTGAAGGAGACCAGCCGGCCGCGGATGTGCGGGGGCGCGATCTCGGACAGGTACAGCGGGGTGATGACGGAGGCGCTGCCGACGGCGAGCCCGAGGACGAAGCGCGCCGCGGTCATGAACGCCACGCCCGGGGAGAGCGCGACGGCCAGCGCGCCGCCGATGAACACGATGCCCGCCCACAGCAGCGCGTTGCGCCGGCCCAGCGCATCGGACATCCGGCCGCCGATCAGCGAACCGAAGGCCGCGCCGATCAGCAGCGCGCTGGTGATGACGCCCTCCCCGAGGGAGGTGAGGCCGAAGTGGTCCTCCATGAAGGGCAGGGCCCCGGAGATCACTCCGGTGTCGTAGCCGAACAGGGCGCCGCCGAGGGCGGCTATGGCAGCGATGCCGACGATGAAGCGCTTGGCGCCGCGGGCCCGCACGCTCTCGCGCGGGCCGGCGGACGCCACCTGGCTGGTCGGAGCCGCCATCGTCAGCTCCGGCACGCCGCGCGGGACGACCCCGCGGCCGGGGCCGGTGTCGGCGGCGCCGGAGAGCGGCGGGCCGGAGAGCCAGGAGCCGGGGAGCGTCGGGCGGGCGCCGGGCCCAGGGATATGCGGTCGGCGCGGAGCCGGCCGGCGGCGGGGGCGACGTACATGGTGCGGGGCCTTTCGGTGGAACGGGCCGTTCAGCGGGGCGAGCCGTCGGTGCGGCGGGCCTCTCGGTGCGGGGGCGCGGCGGCTCGGGTGCTCGCGGGCGCGGGAGGTCAGAGGCGCGGGCGCCTTTCGGGGGACGGGGTTCAGGGGGCGGACTCTTGAACTGCGACGGGGGTGCCCTCTAGCGGTACAACGCCGGCCGCTCGATCAGTTCGACGGGGACCCGTTCGCCGGTGGTCTGGGCCCGTACGCCCGCCTCGCACACCGCGGCCGCGGCGTAACCGTCCCAGCAGCTGGGGCCCTCTACCTCGCCGCGCCGGGTGGCGTTCACCCAGTGCTGCACCTGCCGGTCGTAGGCCTCCTCGAAGCGCTCCACGAAACCGGGCGGAACGGCGCCGCCCCAGCGGCCCGCGGCATTGCTGAACACGCCGTGGTCGTCACCGATGCGGGCGGTGCCGTTCTCGCAGACCGCCTCGCAGCCGACCTGGTAGCCGAAGCCGCAGTTGACGAAGATCTCGGTGTCCACGACCTGGCCGCCGGCGGTCTCGAACAGGACCAGCTGCGGGTCGCTGAGGCCCTCCGGGGCGTTGCCCGTGGGGGCCGGGCGCAGCACCCGGACCGCGGTGATCTCCTCCTCCAGCAGCCAGCGCGTCACATCGATCTCGTGCACCACCGAGTCGTTGATCATCATCGCGTTGGTGAAGCCGGGCGGGGTGTCGGCGTTGCGGTGCTTGTTGTGCAGCATCAGCGGACGGCCGTGGGCGCCCTGCTCCAGGAGGGACTTGAGGGAGCGGTAGTCCGCGTCGTAACGGCGCATGAAACCGACCTGGACGCGGCGGTGCCCCAGCGCCTGCTCGGCCTCCAGGACCCGCAGCGCGGAGGCGGCGTCCGGCGTCAGCGGCTTCTCGCACAGCACGGGCAGATCCCGCGCGAAGGCCGCCAGCAGCGCCGCCTCGTGCGCGGGCCCGGGCGAGGCGATCAGCACGGCGTCCACCGCGGGGTCGTCCAGGGCGGCGGCCGGGTCCGTGTACGGCGTGCACCCGGTGATGCCGTCGGCGAGGCGCTTGATGCGGTCCGCGTCGATGTCGACCACGGCCGCCACCCGGGCCCCGCTGATCACCTCGTTGATCCGGCGTACGTGGTCGGCGCCCATCCGGCCGGTGCCGATGACCGCCACACCGAGCGTTTCGTGCGAAGTCATGTCGTCCTCAAGTCCTTACGTGCTACGGAGTGTGATGTACGCTGGGAACCGATTACGCTCAGTAATCGTTGCCGGGGTGTGAGGAGGCGTCGTGAGGCATCCGCATGCGAGACATTCCTGTGCGAGACATACCTGCACGGGGCGCCCGCATCAAGGCGCGGATCGCAAGCGGGGCCGGCGTGGCGGCGACCGGCTCAGGCGCCGCAGGAGCGCAGGAAGCGGCGGGTGCGCTCGGCGATGGGGAACGGCTGGTCGGGCGGACAGGGGTACATGTCCTGCTCGACGATGGCGAAGAGGTCGACGTCCAGTTCCTGGGCGGCCTGCAGGACGGGCGGCAGCGCGGGCACGCCGAGCGGCGGTTCGCACATCACGCCCTGCCTGACGGCCGGCCCGAACGGGGTGCCCTTGGCGACCACGTCGCCGAGGATGTCCGGGTCGACCTGCTTGAGGTGGAGGTAGCCGATCCGCTCGCCGTAGGTGCGGATGAGCTTGACGCTGTCGCCGCCGCAGTACGCGTAATGGCCGGTGTCCAGGCAGAGGTTGACCAGGCCGGAGTCGGTGGCGTGCAGGAACCGCTCGACGTGCTCCTCGGTGTCGATGTGGGTGTCGGCGTGCGGGTGGACCACGATGTCCAGCCCGAACTCGTCCCGCACCCGCTTGCCCAGCCGCTCCATGCCGGTGGTCAGGTGCTTCCACTGCTCCACGGTCAGCTCGCGCGGCTCGATCTCCTCGGCGGTCTTGTCGTCCCGCCAGAAGGACGGGATGACGACGAGGTGCTTCGCGTCCATCGCCTGAGTGAGGGTGGCGACCTCGGAGACGTGCGCCCAGGTCTTGTCCCATACGGACGGGCCGTGGTGCAGCGAGGTGAAGATCGTGCCGGCTGAGACCCGCAGGCTGCGGCGGGCGATCTCGTCGTGCAGGACGGCGGGGTCGGTGGGCAGGTAGCCGTACGGGCCGAGTTCGATCCACTCGTAGCCGGCCTCGGCGACCTCGTCCAGGAAGCGCTGCCAGGGGACCTGCTGGTCGTCGTCGGGGAACCAGACTCCCCAGGAGTCGGGGGCGGAACCGACGCGGAGGCGGTCCAGGACGGGCGGGGCGGCATGGGGAACGGACATGCTGCGGCTCTCCTCTCGCCGGTCGGCGGTGACCGGGAGGCGCTGGGGCGGGTCGTTGGGGCGGTTCGTGGGGCACAGCCTCTCTGCCGCCCCGAGGGGTGTCAAGACTTCGTCCTGACATAAGGACTTAAGGACTTTGTGGCGTGGGGTGGCTTGCGGGAGGGGGCGGCGGTCTAGGTCGTCGAGGTCGTCGGGGAAGCCTTCTTCCGGGAGGGGGTGAGGGCTTCGGGCGGGTAGTTCTGCCTGACGTCAGTATGTAAGGACAAATTGTTGACAGGGTCTGGCTGTCCCCGTTAGACCTTTCCTCGGAGCCGAACCTGTCGAACCCGCCGCGCCGGCCGACCCGAAGGGGCGCACATGACCGAGCCGTACGACCTGATCACCATGGGGCGCATCGGAGTCGACATCTATCCGCTGCAGACCGGTGTGTCGCTGGCGCAGGTGGAGACGTTCGGGAAGTTCCTCGGGGGGTCGGCCACCAATGTGGCGGTCGCCGCGGCCCGGCTCGGCCGGCGGAGCGCGGTCATCAGCCGTACCGGGAACGACCCGTTCGGCGACTACCTCCACCAGGCACTGCGCGACTTCGGGGTGGACGACCGCTGGGTGACCCCCGTCGACGCCTATCCGACGCCGGTCACCTTCTGCGAGATTTTTCCGCCGGACGACTTCCCGCTCTACTTCTACCGCCGCCCCAAGGCTCCTGACCTGGTCATCCACCCCGAGGAGCTGGACCGGGACGCGATCGCGGCGGCCCGGATCTTCTGGATCACCGGCACGGGGCTGTGCGAGGAGCCCAGCCGCACCGCGACCCTCGCCGCGCTGGAGGCCCGCGCCAAATCCGGCCCGACCGTCTTCGACCTCGACTGGCGGCCGATGTTCTGGGGCGGCGAGGGCGGGGCCTCCGGGGACGGCGGCGCGAGCGGTGCCGCGGCGATGGCGGCCGCCCGCCCGCATTACGAAGCCGCCCTCCGGTACGCCACCGTGGCCGTCGGCAATGTCGACGAGGCCGAGGTCGCCACCGGGCTGCGCGATCCCGCCGCCTGCGCCCGGGCGCTGCTGGACATGGGCGTGGAGCTCGCCGTCATCAAGCAGGGCCCCAAGGGCGTGCTCGCCGTGCACCGCGACGGCCGCACCGCCGAGGTCCCGCCCACCCCCGTCGAGGTCGTCAACGGCCTGGGCGCCGGCGACTCCTTCGGCGGTTCGCTCTGCCACGGTCTGCTGGCCGGCTGGGACCTGGAGCCGATGATGCGCTACGCCAACGCGGCCGGCGCCCTCGTCGCCTCGCGCCTCGCCTGCTCCTCCGCGATGCCGACGGCCGACGAGGTCGAGGCGTTCCTCGCGGAACGGTGACCCCCATGGCCGTGACCGCCCCACCCTCCTCGTCCCGCCGGCCACCCTCGCCCCCGGCCACCCCGCCGTCACGGCCACCCGCCGTCACGGCCACCACGCCGTTACGGCACCCGGCCCCGTCGGCCACCCGGCCCCCTCGGTCACAGATCCCCCTCGGCCACCCGACCCCAGCAGCCGCCCCGCCCCTCACCCCATCCCCTCCCCGCCCGTGCTCCCCAGAAGGTGAGTTGAGTCTTGAACCCTCGGATCAGTGACCTCGCGACGCTCCGGGCCCGGCATCCCGAAGCCGTCGCGGAGGCCGCCGCGCGCCGCACCCGGCGGCCGCTGCTCGGCGACAGCGGGCGGCTGATGATCATCGCGGCCGATCATCCGGCGCGCGGCGCGCTGGCCGTCGGGGACCGGCGGCTCGCCATGGCCAACCGCCTCGATCTGCTGGAACGGCTGGTTCTGGCGCTGTCCCGGCCCGGCGTGGACGGGGTGCTCGCCACCGCCGACATCCTGGAGGACCTGCTGCTGCTCGGGGCCCTGGAGGAGAAGGTGGTGATGGGCTCCATGAACCGCGGCGGCATCGCGGGTGCCGCCTTCGAGATGGACGACCGGTTCACCGGCCACCGCCCCCAGGACCTGGTCCGGCTCCGCTTCGACGCCGGCAAGCTGCTGCTGCGCATCGACTACAGCGACCCCGGTTCGCTGACCACCCTGGAGGCCACCGCCCGCGCGATCGACGCGATGGCCGAGCGGCACCTGCCCGTCTTCGTGGAGCCGTTCCTCTCCTCACGGACAGAAGGCGCGGTCCGCAACGACCTCAGCGCCGAGGCCGTGACCCGCTCGGTGGCCATCGCCTCCGGCCTCGGCGGCACCTCCGCCTACACCTGGCTGAAGCTGCCGGTCACCGACGACCCGGACGCCATGGCCCGGGTCTGCGAGACCACCACCCTGCCGACCGTGCTGCTCGGCGGCGATATCGGCGGCACCGTCCGGGAGCAGGAGGCCGCCTACGAGAAGTGGCGCAAGGCGCTGCGGCTGCCGACGGTGCAGGGCCTGGTCGTCGGCCGTTCGCTGCTCTACCCGGCCGACGGCGATGTCGCGGCCGCCGTGGACACCGCCGTCGGCCTGCTGTGAACACCGCGATTTCCGCAGGAGACTCGAGATATGAGCACTGAATTCCACCTGACGGCCGCGGCGGCGGCCGACGGCCCGTACGTGCTGGACATCGACCCCGAGCGGGCGGGCTGGGGGTACTCCTCGCTGCGCGTCCTCGATCTGCCGCCCGGTGGCCGGCACTCCTTCGCGACCGGCGACAGCGAGTGGATCGTGCTGCCGCTGTCCGGCGGCTGCACGGTGCTCACCGACGACGGTGAGGTGTTCGAACTGACCGGCAGGGAGAGCGTGTTCAGCGGGGTCAGCGACTTCGCGTACGTACCGCGCGACGCCCATGTGCAGGTCGCGAGCGGCGCCGGCGGCCGCTTCGCGCTCACCGGCGCCCGCTGCGAGCGCCGGCTCCCCGCCCGCTACGGCGCCGCGTCCGACGTGCCGGTGGAGCTGCGCGGCACCGGCAACTGCTCCCGCCAGGTGAACAACTTCGGCGCCGCGGGCACCTTCGAGTGCGACCGGCTGATCGCGGTGGAGGTGCTCACCCCCGGCGGCAACTGGTCCTCCTATCCGCCGCACAAGCACGACGAGTGCCGGCCCGGTGAGGAGTCCGAGCTGGAGGAGATCTACTACTTCGAGGTCGAGCCCGCCCACGGCACCGAGGGCGTCGGCTACCAGCGTGTGACGCCCTCGGGGCGCGGCCGCGGCACCGATGTGCTGGCCGAGGTCCGCAGCGGTGACGCGGTCCTGATCCCCGACGGCTGGCACGGTCCGTCGATCGCGGCGCCCGGACACGCCCTGTACTACCTCAATGTGATGGCCGGGCCCGGCGAGACCCGTGAGTGGCTGATCTGCGATCACCCCGACCACGGCTGGATCCGCTCCACCTGGCCCGAGCAGCCCGTCGACCCCCGCCTCCCCCTCTACGAAGCACCCGCAGGAGACGCCCGATGAACGCTGTGACGACGCGCCGGCTGACGGTCGCCCAGGCCCTGGTCGAGTTCCTCGCCCACCAGTACACCGAGCGGGACGGCCGCCGGCACCGCCTGATCAACGCCTGCTGGGGCATCTTCGGCCACGGCAACGTCGCCGGCATCGGCCAGGCGCTGCTGGAGTCCGGCGCCGCGTCCCACCAGGGGGCAACCCCCGGGCCCCCGGTGCTGCCCTATCTGCAGGGCCGCAACGAACAGGCCATGGTGCACGCCGCGGTCGGCTACGCCCGGCAGCGTGACCGGCTCGCCGCGCAGGCCGTCACCACCTCCATCGGGCCCGGCGCCACCAACCTCGTCACCGGCGCCGCGCTCGCCACCGTCAACCGGCTCCCGGTCCTGCTGCTGCCCGGCGACGTCTTCGCGACCCGGCCCGCCGACCCCGTCCTCCAGCAGCTCGAAGTGCCCTCCGCCGGCGATGTCTCGGTCAACGACGCGCTGCGGCCGGTGTCCCGCTACTTCGACCGGGTCACCCGGCCCGAGGCGCTGATCCCCGCGGCCCTGCAGGCCATGCGGGTGCTGACCGACCCCGTCGACACCGGGGCCGTCACCCTCGCGCTGCCGCAGGACGTGCAGGCGGAGGCGTACGACTGGCCGGAGGAGTTCTTCGCCGACCGGGTCTGGCGGGTGCCCAGGCCCGCCCCCGACGCCGACGCCCTCGCCGAGGCGGTGCGGGTCCTGCGCGGCGCCCGCCGGCCCCTGGTCGTCGCGGGCGGCGGGGTCCATCACAGTGAGGCCGAGGACGCGCTGTGCGCGTTCGCCGACGCCACCGGCATCCCGGTCGCGTCCACCCAGGCCGGCAAGGGCTCGCTGCGCCACGACCACCCGGCCGACGTGGGCGGCATCGGCCACACCGGCACCGCCACCGCCGACGCCCTCGCCCGCGAGGCCGATGTGGTGCTGGGCGTCGGCACCCGCTACACCGACTTCACCACCGCTTCCTCGACCCTGTTCGCCGCGCCCGGCGTCCGCTTCGTCAACCTCAACATCGCGTCCTTCGACGCCCACAAGCTGGGCGGCCTGTCTCTGGTCGCCGACGCCCGCGCCGGGCTGGAGGCGCTGGCGAAGGAGCTGTCCGGCGAGCGCGTCGACGCCGAGTACGAGGCCGCCTACCGGGAGGCGAAGGCCGGCTGGGAGCGGCGGGTGGACGCCGCGTACGGGGCCGCGGACCCGTCGGCGCGGCCCTCGCAGACCCAGGTGCTCGGCGCGCTGGACGCCGTCGTCGACGACACCGACGTGATCATCAACGCGGCCGGGTCGCTCCCCGGTGACCTGCACAAACTCTGGCGCTCCCGGTCCCGCAGGCAGTACCACCTCGAATACGGCTACTCCTGCATGGGCTACGAGATCCCCGCCGCGATCGGGGTCCGGCTCGCCGCCCCCGACCGGCCGGTGTGGGCGCTGGTCGGCGACGGTACGTATCTGATGAACCCCACCGAACTGGTCACCGCGGTCCAGGAGGGCATCCACATCAACGTCGTCCTCGTCCAGAACCACGGCTACGCCTCGATCGGCGGGCTGTCCGGGGCCACCGGCGGTGAGCGCTTCGGCACCGACTACCGCTTCCGCGCCGCGGACGGCACGTACACCGGGGCGCCGCTGCCGGTCGATCTCGCGGCCAACGCCGCGTCGCTGGGCATGCGGGTGCTGCGCGCGGCCACCGTCGGTGAGCTGCGGGCGGCGCTCGCCGAGGCGCGGGGCGCGAACCGGCCCACATGTGTCTATGTCGAGACCGAAACGGCCGACACTGTGCCGGGCGCGCCGGAGGCCCAGGCCTGGTGGGATGTTCCTGTTGCCGAGACCGCGACACGTCCGGCGGCGGTGGCCGCTCGTGAGGCGTACGACCGGCAGGCCGCCGGGCGGCGCCGCCACCTCTGACTCCGCTCGAAGTCGTCACCCAGAAAGGCCCTCCGCATGAAGACCATCAGCCACTGGATCGGCGGGAAGCCCGTCGAGGGCGTCTCCGGCAACTTCGGCCCGGTCTACAACCCGGCCACCGGCGCCCAGGAGAAGCAGGTCGCCTTCGCCTCGGCCGACGAGGTCGACGCCGCCGTCCGCGCGGCGAAGGAAGCCTTCCGGACCTGGGGCACCAGCTCCCTGGCCAAGCGCACCTCGGTGCTGTTCAAGTACCGCGAGCTGGTCGACGCGCACCGCGAGGAGATCGCCCGGCTGATCACCGCCGAGCACGGCAAGGTGCACTCCGACGCGCTCGGCGAGGTCGCCCGCGGTCTGGAGATCATCGAGCTGGCCTGCGGCATTCCCGAGAAGCTGAAGGGCGAGCTGTCCACCCAGGTCTCCACCCGGGTGGACGTGGCGGCGATCCGCCAGTCCCTCGGGGTGGTCGCCGGCATCACGCCGTTCAACTTCCCGGCGATGGTGCCGATGTGGATGTTCCCGCTCGCCGTCGCCTGCGGCAACACGTTCGTGCTCAAGCCGAGCGAGAAGGTGCCCGGCGCCGCGTTCAAGCTGGCGGAGCTGGCCGCCGAGGCGGGGCTGCCCGACGGTGTGCTGAACGTCGTCAACGGCGACAAGGTGGCCGTCGACGCCATCCTGGAGCACCCGGACATCGCGGCGGTCTCCTTCGTCGGCTCCACCCCCATCGCCCGCTACATCCACACCACCGGCACCGCCAACGGCAAGCGGGTGCAGGCGCTGGGCGGCGCCAAGAACCACATGCTGGTCCTGCCGGACGCCGACCTCGACCTGGCCGCGGACTCCGCGATCAACGCGGCGTACGGCTCGGCCGGCGAGCGCTGCATGGCGATCTCCGTCGTGGTGGCCGTCGGCGAGACCGCCGACCCGCTGATCGGCAAGATCAAGGAGCGTGCGGACAAGCTGCGGATCGGCCCCGGCGACGACCCGGCCTCCGAGATGGGCCCGCTGATCACCAAGGTCCACCGCGACAAGGTCGCCTCGTACGTCACGGGCGCCGCGGCCCAGGGCGCCGACGTCGTCATCGACGGCACCGGCTACACCGTCGAGGGCTACGAGGACGGCCACTGGATCGGCATCTCGCTGCTGGACCACGTCACGCCCGAGATGGACGCCTACCGTGACGAGATCTTCGGCCCGGTGCTGTCCGTGGTCCGCGTCGACACCTACGACGAGGCCATCGCGCTGATGAACAGCTCGCCGTGGGGCAACGGCACCGCGATCTTCACCCGGGACGGCGGCGCGGCCCGCCGCTTCCAGATGGAGGTCGAGGCCGGCATGGTCGGCGTGAACGTGCCGATCCCGGTGCCGGTGGGCTACCACTCCTTCGGCGGCTGGAAGGACTCGCTCTTCGGCGACCACCACATCTACGGCAACGACGGGGTGCACTTCTACACCCGCGGCAAGGTCGTCACCACCCGCTGGCCCGACCCGTCGGACGGCGGCATCAACCTGGGCTTCCCCAGCAACCACTGACGGGGCCTTCGACGGACCCCCGGCCGGCACCCGCCGGCCGGGGGTCCGCCGTGTTCCGGAGGCGGCGGCCGCCCGGGGCGGAGGGCGCCGGTCCGGTGGGAGGGCGCCGGCCCGCGCGTTGCTACGGTGCTGCCTCGCGCAGCACCGACAACCGGGGGACGTAATGCCGCAATCCATGGCGCTCGCCAAGGGCGCCCGTATCACCGGCGGGATCTTCTGCCTGCTGTTCTTCCTGTTCACGGCCTACTGGCTGATCGTGGACCTCGGCGAGTCCGGCCCCGGCGGGCTCTGGGAGTCCTGGACCTTCCAGCACCGCGGCGCCACCGACCAGGTCACCGTCCCCTTCCATGTGGGCCTGGCCGCGGTCCAGTTGGCGGCGGTGTTCGCGGCCTTCGCCGGGCAGCGGGTGGCGGGCGGACTGCTGGCCGTCGCCACCACCCTCACCTTCGCCACCGCCCTGCAGGCCGCCATCAGCACCGGCACCCACACGGACGACAACCGCTGGTTCCTGCACGCCGACAACAGCTCCACGACCTTCGAGGGCGTCTTCATCGGCAGCGTGCTGCTGTTCCTGCTGACGCTGCCCGCCGGCCTCGTGCTGCTCGCCGGGATGCGCTCTTGGCCGCGCCGCACCCCCAGCGATCCGCCGATGCGGCCGGCCCGCACGGCCTCGGTGGTGGCCGCGCTGCTGCTCGGGGCGATGGTGCTGTGCAACCTGGCCTGGCAGGTGTACCTGCTGGTCCAGGGCGGTACCGGCTCGTTCACCATGTTCTACCTCGGCAAGGGCGTCCTCGGCTCGCTGCTGGCCCTGGCCCCGGGCTGGTCGGCGGTGTTCTTCCTGGTGCTGACGGTGGTGGCCGGGCTGAGCAGTGTGATGCGGGGCCCGGCGGCCCGCGGGCTGGCCTTCGGGCTGGCGATCGTGACGCTGCCCGGCGCCCTGGTGTCGGTGATCGGGACGGCCGGCAACGGCTCGCTGTTCTCGCTGGCCGGCGCCACGCCGGGGCTGACCGTGATCGGTGACCTCGGGCTGCTGCTCGACCTGTTCGGCTCGCCGGCCCTGCTGTTCCTGATGGCCCGCGGTGAGCCGGTCGCTCCCGCCTGGTTCCCGCCGGCGCCGGGCCCGCAGTTCGCCGCGCCCGGATTCGGGCCGCAGGCCGGGCCGGCGGGCGCGCAGCCGGGCTTCCCGGCCCCGCAGGCCCCGCAGCCCGGTTTTCCCGCTCCGCAGCCCGGCCCGCAGACCCCGCCGGCCTGGCAGCCGCCGGCCGGCCCGGTGCCCCCGGCCGGCGGTCCGCCGGTGCCGCCGCCCGGCATCCCGCCGATGCCGCCCGGCACCCCGGCGCCCCCGCAGGGCGGGTTCGGGCCGCCGCAGTACTGAGACGCGCAGGTCACGGGCGGGTCCGCCGGCGTGCCGCGGCCGCGGGAGAAGAGCGCGCACCCTACTCCCCGGGGCGGCCGCCGGGGTCGCCCCGGGGTACCGGCCGCCCGCCGCGGCCCGTCCCTAGGATTCACGGTATGGATCTCCGAGGACTCAGACCGCGCGCCCGCCGCCTGTACGCCGCGGCGGGCGCACTTGCCGTCCTCATAGGAGGCGGCACCTGGGCGGCCGCCTCCTCGGACGCCGCGCCCGCCGTCCACCGCGCCGACCGGGTGATGACCATGCCCGACCGGCCGGGCAGCGCGAAGCGGGTGCGGATCGACACCTCCTACTTCACGGCCGGCAGCCCCGCGCGGCGGCGGCCCGCGGTGCTGCTCGCCCACGGCTTCGGCGCCACCAAGGACACCCTCCGCCCCCAGGCCGAGAAGCTGGCCCGGGACGGCTACGCCGTGCTGACCTGGTCGGCGCGCGGCTTCGGCCGGTCCACCGGGAAGATCGGGCTCAACGACCCGCACGGCGAGGTCGCCGACGTCCGCCGGCTGATCGACTGGCTGGCGAAGCGCCCCGAGGTGCGGCTCGACAAGGCCGGCGACCCCCGGGTGGGCGTCGCCGGCGGCTCCTACGGCGGCGCGATCTCGCTGCTGGCGGCCGGCTACGACCGGCGCGTGGACGCCATCGCCCCGCAGATCACCTACTGGAACCTCGCCGACGCCCTCTTCCCCCACGGGGTCTTCAAGAAGCTGTGGGCGGGGATCTTCTTCACCACCGGCCCGGCGGGCACCACCGGCTCGCCGACCGCCTCCCCCTCGGCGCCCGGCGGCTGTGTGCGGTTCGAGCCGGAGCTGTGCCGGACGTACGAGCGGGTCGCCGAGAAGGGCCGGCCCGACGAGGCGGCCCGCCGGCTCCTGGAGGCCCGCAGCCCCGCCGCCGTCGGCGACCGCATCAAGGTGCCGACCCTGATCATGCAGGGCCAGACCGATTCGCTGTTCCCGCTCGG
Organism: Streptomyces angustmyceticus; assembly: GCF_019933235.1. NCBI lineage: Bacteria > Bacillati > Actinomycetota > Actinomycetes > Kitasatosporales > Streptomycetaceae > Streptomyces > Streptomyces angustmyceticus. Next base: position 5,303,635 of record NZ_CP082945.1, read on the forward strand.
CCAGGCCGACGCCATGCAGCGGGCGATCCGCAAGAACGGCGCCCCCGTCGACGTCGACTGGATCGCCGGCGGGCACGACGGCGGCGACCGCGAACTCGGCCGCCTGGAGGCCCGTACCAAGGACTGGTTCGACCGCTATCTGAAGGGCGACGCGCACGCCGCCACCGGGCCCGCGTTCCGGATCAGCCGCACCGGGGGCGTGGACTCCACCGACGGCGCGGCGCGGCTTCGCGGCGCGAGCGGGGGCCGCTACCCGGGCCTGGACAACGACCCCCGGCGGGTCCGGCTCGCGGGCCGCCCCCAGACCTTCAGCAACCCGGCCGGCGCCGGACCGCCCGCGATCTCCGCGGTGCCCGGTGTCGGCGCGCTCGGCGACCTCTCCTCGATGGGCGCCGGCGGCCTGTCCGTGGACTTCCCCGGCCAGTACGCGGCCTTCCTCTCGGCGCCGCTGCGCACCCCCGTCCACCTCACCGGCAGCCCCACCGCCACCGTTCACGTGCGCTCCAGTTCCCGGGACGCGGTGCTCTTCGCCAAGGTCTACGACGTCGCCCCGGACGGCCGCCGCCAGGTGCTGCCGTCCCAGCTCGTCACGCCCTACCGCGTCAAGGACGCCCACGACGGCCGGACGGTGCGGCTGCACCTGCCGGCCGTCGACCACGAGCTGGCGGCCGGCCACCGGCTGCGGCTGGTGCTCTCCGCCACCGACCTGGGCTACGCCTCGCCGGCCGAACCCGCCACCTACCACGTCGCGCTGGAGGGCGGCGCCCTGAACGTGCCCACCGCGCCCCAGGTGCGCAGCGCCGCCACCCCGTTGCCGGCGTGGACCTGGCAGCTGCCCGCGGCGGCCGCGGTGGTGGCCGCGCTGCTGCTGCTCACCGCCCGTCGCAGGGCCGCGGCGCCCGCCCCCGACCCGGCGCTCGCCGAGGTCCCGCTGCGGATCAGCGGCCTGAGCAAGCGCTACGCGAAGTCCGCCGACCGCTACGCCGTCCAGGATCTCGGCTTCCGCGTCGAGCGGGGGCAGGTGCTCGGGCTGCTGGGGCCCAACGGCGCCGGCAAGACCACCACCCTGCGCATGCTGATGGGGCTGATCACGCCCGACGCGGGGGAGATCCGGATCTTCGGGCAGGCGGTCCGGCCGGGCGCCGAGGTGCTGTCGCGGGTCGGCGCGTTCGTCGAGGGCGCCGGTTTCCTGCCGCATCTGTCCGGCCGCGCCAACCTGGAGCTGTACTGGCAGGCGACCGGCCGTCCGGCCGCCGACGCGCACCTCGACGAGGCGCTGGAGATCGCCGGTCTCGGCGACGCCCTCCAGCGCGCCGTCCGCACCTACTCCCAGGGCATGCGGCAGCGGCTCGCGATCGCCCAGGCCATGCTCGGCCTGCCGGACCTGCTGATCCTCGACGAGCCGACCAACGGGCTCGACCCGCCGCAGATCCGGGAGATGCGCGAGGTGATGATCCGCTACGCCGCCGCCGGACGGACCGTCATCGTCTCCAGCCATCTGCTGTCCGAGGTCGAGCAGAGCGCCACGCACCTGGTCGTCATGGACCGCGGCCGGCTGGTGCGGGCCGGGCCGGTCGACGAGATCACCGGCTCCGGCGACACCGTCCTGGTCGGCGCCGCGGAGCCGGTCGGCGACGCCGTGGTGGAGAAGATCGGCGCGCTGCCGGGCGTCGCCTCGGCGGTACGGGCCGACGGCGGCCTCCTGGTCCGGCTGGACGGGGCCACCACCACCCACCTGCTCGCCGAACTCCTCCGGCTGGAGGTCGCCGTGGACCGCATCGGGCCGCACCGACGCCTGGAGGACGCCTTCCTCACCCTGATCGGAGGGGACCGATGACCGCACAGGACACCGCGCGGGCGCCGGGGTACCGCCCGCGCCGCACCCTCCCGCTGCGCGTCGAGGCCCGCCGCCAGCTGCGGCGCCGCCGCACCCTGGTGATCGCCGCGACCCTGGCGCTGCTGCCGTTGGTGCTGGTCGCCGCGTTCGAGCTGGGCGGCGGCCCGCACGGGCGCGGCAACGGCCGGGTCACCCTGATGGACGCCGCGACCGCCTCCGGCGGGAACTTCGCCGCCACCGCCCTGTTCGTCTCCGCGGGCTTCGTGCTGGTGGTGCCGGTGGCCCTGTTCTGCGGTGACACGGTCGCGTCCGAGGCGAGCTGGTCCTCGCTGCGGTACCTGCTGGCCGCGCCGGTCCTGCGGGCCCGGCTGCTGCTGAGCAAGCTCACCGTCGGGCTGCTGTTCAGCGCCGCGGCGATGGTGCTGCTGCCGCTGGTGGCGCTGGGCGCGGGCACCGCGGCGTACGGCTGGGGCCCGCTGCAACTGCCCACCGGCGGCGCGCTGTCCGCGCAGGCGGCGCTGCCGCGGCTGGCGGTCGTGGTCGGCTACCTCTTCGTGAGCCAGCTGGTCACCGCGGCCCTGGCGTTCTGGCTGTCGACGGTGACCGACGCGCCGCTGGGCGCGGTCGGCGGCGCCGTCGGGCTGACCATCGTCGGCAACGTCCTCGACCAGGTCACCGCGCTCGGCACCTGGCGCGAGGTGCTGCCCGCCCACTGGCAGTACGCCTGGGTGGACGCCCTGCAGCCGCGGATGGAGTGGGCCGGGATGGTGCAGGGGGCGGCGGTGTCGGTGTCGTACGCGCTGGTGCTGTGCGCGCTGGCGTTCCGGGGGTTCGCGCGCAAGGACGTGGTGTCCTGACGGGCCGGCGCGGTGCCGGGCCGTGGTCCGGTGGTGCCCCGGCCCGGCCGCGGTGGCCGGCCCGGGGCCCGGCGGTCAGGCGGTCGGCCCCTGCATGCGGGCGCTGACCCACCGCATCGTGCCCTCGCCCAGGCCCTGCACATAGGTCGCCGCGCTGTGCGTGCCGTCCGGGACGACCTGCAGCCGGGTGTGCACGGGGCCGTGCCCGTAGCGGGCGATGAAGTTCCGTACCTTCGGCAGCACGGTGTTCTCCCGGGAGCCGTCCTGGAAGGCGAGGTAGACCGGCGGTCCGCCGCGGGCGATCAGCCGGCGGGCGAGCACCTCGGGGTTGTTCTCCCGCTCCTGGCGGGCGTGGCCGTTCCACAGCGGTGAGTCGGGCACGATGTCGGGCCCGTTGGGGATCGCCACCTTGAACGCGTCCGGGTGCTGGAGGACGTTCTTCAGGGCCGCGAAGCCGCCCGAGGAGGAGCCCATGATGGCCCAGGCGTCCCGGGTCCTGAGGGTGCGGAAGTTCTGCCGTACGAGGTCGGGCACGTCCTGGCTGAGCCAGGTGCCGATCTTGGGCCGGCCCGGTATGTCGCTGCCGTCGTAGTACTGCTTGTCGTCGGGGTTGAGCACCGGCATGACGACGATGAACGGCAGGCTGCTGCCGTCCCGCGACCACTGGGCGAGGTTCTCCTCCAGCTTGAGGTCGGAGCCTGTCCAGTAGTTGACGGGGAAGCCGTACGAGCCGGGCAGCGCCTCCATCACCGGGAAGCCCTTGTGGGCGTTGCGCTTCTCGTAGTACTCCGGCGGCGCCCACACCCACACCTTGCCGGTGAAGCCCGACTTCGGGCCGTGCAGGGTGGTCACGCCGATCGGGGTGTCGCGGCCGGCCCCGCCGACCCGGCTCTCCTCGGTGAAGCTGATGGGGTGGGTGGGCCACTGCACCAGCGACCGCTTCCCCGGGGGCACGGCATGCAGGGCGGCGCCCGCCCGGGGGCCGCCGAACCGTACGGGGGAGGCCGGGGAGGCGCCGGTGCCGCAGCCGGCCGTACAGGCGAGGACGGTCAGGGCGATCAGCGCGATCACCGGACGGAACAGGGCTTTGCGCACGGGGCCTTCTCCTTGCCGAAACCCGGGAGCACTCCCGGCTGACCGGCTAGAGGGCGCCATGGCGGGCGGCGGTTTCCGTCCGGGGGTGTCGCCTTGGTCGCACCGCCGCGCGGAATCCCGGCATCCCCTTCGTGACCTGGGGTGCTTTACGTCCACGGGAAGGGGGGTTTACCAGGATTTTCCCGGTGGCGGGGCGGCGGGGCGCGCCCGGACGCCGTGCCCGCGGCGGTCCGGAACGTCCCTGCCCGGCCCGTATCCTCTCGCTATGACCTGGTCGCGCGCGCTCAAGGAAGCCGCTCGCTCGGGGGTGACCATCGAGCGGACCAAGCTCACCCCGCTGATCGCCCTCCGCGGCACGGCCGGCGTCGCCCTCGTCATCGGCCTGTGCCTGTGGCGCGGCGACCCGTCCCTCGCGGTCTCCTCCGCCTTCGGCGCGTTCTCCTCGGGCATCGTCACCTTCCAGCGCAGCATGCGGCCGCGCCCGGTGCTCGCCCTGGCCGTCGCCGGCGCGCTGGCGGTCTCCACCTTCCTCGGCTATCTGGCCGCCGCCCACCTCGTCGCCTTCGTCCTGCTGCTGGCCGGCTGGACCCTGCTGGCCGGGATGGCCTGGGCGATCGGCCCGGTCGCCGGGCTGATCGGCACCCAGACCGTGGCGATCATGCTGGTCACCGTCACCCTGCCGACGTCCGTCCTCGGCGCGCTGGCACACGCCGCCCTGATCTTCTTCGGCGGCCTCGTCCAGGCCACGCTCATCGTGCTCCTCCCGGTCCGCCCCTGGGGCACCCAGCGCGACGCGCTCGCCGACGCGCTCGCCGACGAGGCGGACTACGCCCGGCGGCTGCGGCACGACCCGGTCGCCCCGTTCGACCCCTCTCCCCTGATGGACGCCCGCCTCGCCTCCGCCGTGACCCCCCGTCAGGCCCGGCGCCGCCCCGTCCAGCTGCACGGCCCCCGGGGGCTCGCCGAACGCGTCCGGCCGGTCCTCGCCTCCCTCGCCGACCCGGTCGTCGGCGCCCCGCTGGAAGGGCCCGAACGCGACCGGGCCCGCGACCTGCTGGGCGCCGCGGCCACCGTCCTGGACGCCGTCGCCCACGCCGTACGGCACGCCCGGCCGGTCCGGCTGCCCCCCGAGGCGATGGCCACCCTCGAAGTCCCCGCCACCGGCCCGATGCTGCACGGGGCGGCCCGGCGCTCCGCCTACCGGCTGATCTCGCTCCTCGCCGACGCCGTCGAGCTCACCGACGAGCCGGTCCGGGCCACCCGCCCCACCACCGAGGCCGAGCGCGGCCATCTGCTGCGCCCCAGCGTGCCCCGGCTGGTGCCGGGCGCGCTGCGCTCGCTGCACCGCGAGGCCCGCTGGTCCTCGCACGTCCTCCGGCACGCCCTGCGGGTCTCCGCGGTCGCCTGCGCCGGCTATCTGCTGGGCACCGTCCTGCCGTTCGGCCACGGCTACTGGGCGCCGCTGGCCTCCGTCGTGGTGATGCGCCCCGACTTCGCCCAGACCTACTCCCGCGGCATCGCCCGCTTCCTCGGCACTCTCGTCGGCGTCACCGTCGCGGGCGCGCTGATGGCCCTGGCGCACCCGGGCACCTACGTCAGCGCCGGGCTCGCCGTGGTCTGCGCGGGGCTGATGTACCTGCTGATGCGCACCGGCTTCTCGGTGACCTCGGCGTGCGTGGCGGCCTACGTCGTCTTCCTGCTCGGCATCGCCGGCGCGGGCTGGGAGCAGACCGTCCAGGAACGCCTGGTGCTCACCCTCCTCGGCGGGCTGCTCGCGATGCTGTCGTACGCGCTGTTCCCCGCCTGGGAGACCCCCAAGCTCCGCGACCGGCTCGCCGAGTGGCTGGCGGCCAACGGGCAGTACGCGCTGGCCGTGTTCGACCTGTACGCGCAGCCCGCCGAGCGCCGCCCCCGGCAGGTCCGCGACGCCCTGCTGGACTCCCGCGCGGCCCGTGCCGCCTGGGAGGAGAGCGAGGCCCGCGCCGAGAAGGAACCGGTGCGCCACCGCGGCCTGTCGCTCGCCTCGGCGAACGCGGCCAGTACCGCGCTCGCCACGATGGGCCGGGTCACGATGATCCTGGAGGTGCACCTCCCGGAGCGGGACGCCGCGGCCTCGCCCGGTGCCACCGCGTTCGCCTTCGAGCTGCGCGCCTCCCTGGAGGAGGCCACCCGCGCCGTACGCGAGCGCGGCGAGTTGAACTGGAGCGACCTGCGCGCCGTATGGGAGAGGTGGGACGCGGAGGACGAGAGCCGCGGTGTCGCCCTGCGCGTGGCGGACCTGCAGCTCGACGCCCTCGACGACCTGGCGGAGGCGCTGTCCCGGGAGCCGCGCACGGACCCCGGGGAGGGCGGCCGCGATGCCGCGCGGGGCCGGGGGGAGGGAACCATTCCGGGCCCTGAGTAGTCTTATTGATTGCCCGCAATGAACGCCATTGCTCGCCCATGGGGTTGTCTGCGGGGCAATGTCCCAGGATCCCACTTTGTCGCGAGAGAGCACACGAAATCCCCATGGCGCCCAGCACTTCGTCCGGTACGTACGACATAGGCATCGACCTCGGCACGGCCAACACCCTGGTGTACGCCCGCGGCAAGGGCGTGGTGCTGAACGAACCCTCCGTCGTCGCGGTCAACGCCGCCGGTGACGTCATCGCCGTGGGCGCGGACGCCAAGCGGACCATCGGCCGCACCCCCTCCGGCATCACCGCGATGCGCCCGCTGCGCGACGGCGTCATCGCCGACTTCGACGCCGCCGAGCGGATGCTGCGCGCCCTGATGAAGAAGGCCCTGCCCAGCCGCCGGTTCTCCCGGCCCCGGGTGGTCATCTGCGTCCCCTCCGGCGTCACCGGCGTCGAGCGGCGCGCGGTCATCGACTCCGCCCGGAGCGCCGGCGCCCGCGAAGTGCACCTCATCGAGGAGCCGATGGCCGCCGCGATCGGCGCCGGGCTCCCGGTGGACGAGCCGGTCGGCTGCATGGTGGTGGACATCGGCGGCGGCACCACCGAGGTCGCCGTCATCTCCATGGGCGGGCTGGTCACCGCCCAGTCCGTACGGGTCGCCGGCGACGCCCTGGACGCCGCCGTCGCCGCCCACATCAAGAAGCAGCACTCCCTGGCCATCGGCGAGCGCACCGCCGAGGACATCAAGATAGCCATCGGCTCGGCGGTCTGGACCCCGGTCGACCTCGACGAGGACGGCGCACCCGACCGCCCCTTCTCCTACACGGTCCGCGGCCGCGACCACGTCAACGGCCTGCCCCGGGTCCAGGAGATCAGCGAGGAGGAGATCCGCGACGCGCTGGCCGAGCCGGTCGACGCGATCGTCCGCGCCGTGCACCGCACCCTCGACGAATGCCCCCCGGAGCTGTCCGGCGACATCGTCGAGCGGGGGATCGCCCTCACCGGCGGCGGCGCCCTGCTCCGCGGCCTGGACCACCGGCTGCGCCAGGAGACCGGCGTCCCGGTGACGGTCGCCGACGATCCCCTGGACTGCGTGGTCAACGGCACCGCCAAGTGCGTCGACGAATTCGCCTCCCTGCACGGCCTGCTGACGGGCGCGAAGGAACAACCGAGGCGGACGGTGCGGTTGTAGGAAGCGGCCGGGGCGCGGGGTCCCGCGTCCGGCCGGTTTGCCGTTCCGGCAAGATCCCTTGCGCGCGGTGGGACACCGCCGTGATCGTGGGGGAGCGGTCGCGGGGACCGCGGGCCGCGCCGGACCGGGGCCCGCGCGCCCGTGGCCGCCGCCCGCAGGCATCGCCACCACCGGCGCCGCCGCACTCCCCGAGGAGGATGCATGCCGCAGTCCGCCAACACGCCGTCCACACCCCCCGCTTCCCCGGCCGCCCCGGTGCCGCGGCCGCCGGCCGGCCCGCTGCCGGAGGCGGTCCACCGCACGGTCGAGGTCCCCGGCGGCCGTATCCACCTCGTGGAGCAGGGCAGCGGACCCCTCGTCCTGATGGTCCACGGCTTCCCCGAGTCCTGGTACTCCTGGCGCCACCAGCTCCCCGCGCTCGCCGCAGCGGGCTACCGGGCGGTCGCCATCGACGTACGGGGCTACGGGCGTTCCTCGAAGCCCCGTGACGTGGCGGCCTACCGGATGCTCGCCCATGTCGCCGACAACGTCGCGGTGGTGCGTGCCCTCGGCGAGGAGACCGCGATCATCGTGGGCCACGACTGGGGCTCGCCCATCGCCGCCAACACGGCGCTGCTGCGGCCCGATGTGTTCACCGCCGTGGCCCTGCTGAGCGTCCCGTACGCGCCCCGCGGCGGCATCCGGCCCACCGAGGCGTTCGCGCGGCTCGGCGGCGGGGGCGAGTTCTACATCAACTACTTCCAGGAGCCGGGCCGGGCGGAGGCGGAGATCGAGCCCGGTGTCCGCGACTGGATCGCCGGGTTCTACGTCGTGGCCTCGGGCGACGCCAAGCAGGACGCCGCGCGCCCCGGCTCCGCCCAGGACCACGTGGCGCACTTCTCGGTCGCCCCGGGCGGCAAGCTCTCCGACCGCTTCCCCGAGAAGCTCCCCCTGCCGCTGCCCTGGCTGGCCGAGGCCGATCTCGACTTCTACGCGGGCGAGTTCGAGCGCACCGGCCTGACCGGCGGCCTCAACCGCTACCGCAACGTCGACCGGGACTGGGAGGACCTCGCGGCCTGGGACGGCGCGCCGCTGCGGCAGCCGTCGCTCTTCATCGGCGGGGAGCACGACGCCCCCACCAACTGGATGGCCGACGCCATCAAGGCGTTCCCGCACACCCTCCCGGGCCTGTCCGCCTCCCACATCCTCGACGGCTGCGGCCACTGGGTCCAGCAGGAACGCCCCGAGGAGGTCAACCGCCTGCTGACCGACTGGCTGGGCTCCCTGCCCGGGACCGCGGCCTAGCTAGGACGTGCCCGCCCTGCCCGTATAGGACTCCAGGCCGTCCAGGATCCGCTCCAGGCCGAACTCCCAGGCCTGGTCGCGGGAGGCGCCGCCGCTGTCGGCGAGGGCCGCGGCGACCGCGGGGAAGCGGTCGGCGCGGCCGGCGAGCAGCTCGTTCAGCGCCGCGCTCATGGCCTCCTCCGGCCCCGTGGCCCGCGCGCCGCCCGGCCCCGTCGGCGCCGACACCTGGGCGAGGGTGCGGACATGGCCGGTCACCACGACCACGGCGTCGAGCCGCTCGGCGCCGGTCAGGCCGGTGCCGGCGAGCGCGGCGAGGGCGCGGTCGGTCCAGCCGAGTTCGTGCGGGCCCATCACGCGGGGGCCGACGGCGGTCTCCAGCAGCCAGGGGTGGCGGTGGTAGACCGCCGCGAGCGCCCCGGCCCAGGCGCGCAGCGCCGCCCGCCACCCGCTCCCGTCCCGGCCGGATGCCGCGGGCTCCGCCGCGGCCGGCGGCTCGCCCAGCGCCGTGTCGATCATCAGCGCGACCAGCTCGCCCTTCCCCGGCACATAGCGGTACAGGGACATCTTGGTGAAGTCGAGCTCGGCCGCGACCCGTTGCATGGAGACCGCCCCGAGCCCGCCGGCGTCGGCGAGGGCCATGGCCGTGCGCGTGATCCGCTCCAGGCTCAGCGCCGGTTTGGGGCCGCGGCTGGGACGCTCCCGCCCGCCCCACAGCACCTCGACACTCCCCGCCTGATCACCGAACACGCTGCGCCTGCCGTCGTCTGCCGCCATCCCCGCATCCTAAAACTGTGTCCGGGGTATACAAATCCGTGTCCGGCGGATACAGTTTCTTGTGTCGGTACGACGATCGAGGCCCGTGCGGCGGGCCATGGGGGAGTGTGTGATGACGTACGGAACGGCAAGGGAGTGCGGGGACGCCGTCGGGTCCGGCCAGGAGCCCGGCCAGGAGCAGTCGCGAACGGCGGCGCGGGGGCGCTCGGTTCTGATCTCCGGCGCGAGCGTGGCGGGCCCGGCGCTTGCCTACTGGCTCGGCCGCTACGGCTTCGAGGTCACCGTGATCGAGGTGGCGCCCGCCCTGCGCCGCGGCGGCTTCGCGGTCGACTTCCGCGGGGCGGCGCAGCTGACGGTGCTGGAGCGGATGGGCGTCCTGGACGCGATCAGGCAGCACAGCACGGGCGGCGGTGACCCGCTCACCTTCATCGACGCCCAGGGCCGCCCGCTGGCCGCTCTGCCGCCCGAATTCACGGGCGGCGAGGTCGAGATACTCCGCTCCGACCTGTCCCGCATCCTCTACGAACACAGCCTGACCCCGCACGCTCCCGGGCCTGCGCCCGGCGGCCCCGGCGCGCCCGAGCACCTCCCCGGGCGGCTTCCCGAGTACCTCTTCGGCGACTCCATCGCCTCCCTCGCCCAGACCGCCGATGGCGTCCAGGTCACCTTCGAGCGGAACGCGCCGCGCACCTTCGACCTCGTGATCGGCGCCGACGGTCTGCACTCCACCGTGCGCCGGCTCGCCTTCGGCCCCGAGCGGGACTTCGTCCGCCACCTCGGGTACTACGTCGCCGCCTGGGACCTCCCCGAAGACGCCGGGGACCTCGCCGCCCGCCCGGTCGGCTACGGCGAACCCGGCCGCCTGGTCACCGTCGGCCGCACGCCCCGCCGCGCCGGGGAGCCGGGCTACGGGGGCGAGGCGTTCTGCGTCTTCGCCTCCGAGGAGGAGTTCGCCCACGACCGGCGCGATCCGCGGACCCGGAAGCGGGCCATAGCGCGGGCCTTCGACGGCGCCGGCTGGCGGACGCCGGAACTCCTCGCCACCCTCGGGCAGGCCGGCGAGCTCTACTTCGACTCCATCAGCCGGGCCGACGTCCCGAGGTGGTCCACGGGCCGGATCGCGCTCCTGGGCGACGCCGCCCACGGCGCCACGGTCGGCGGCATGGGCACCGGCTCCGCGGTCATCGGCGCCTATGTCCTCGCCGGTGAACTCGCCCTCGCCGGGGACGACCACCGCACGGCCTTCGTCCGCTACGAAGACCGGCTCCGCCCCTATGTGACGCAGTGCCAGGAGGGCGGCCGCGGCGCCGGCGCCTTCCTCGCCCCGGCCACCCGGGACGCCATGGACGCCCGCAACGCCGCCCTGAACTCCCCCTCCGCCGTCGCCGCCATGCTGCAGCAGGGCCACGACATATCCGCCGCCCTCGCGCTGGAGGACTACCCGGCGCGAAGCGCCGCCGCGGTCCGCGCCCGGTGGTGAACGGGCCGGTCCGCACGCTGAGCCGGACGAGTGTTCCGGCGTCAACCTGATTGCCCGCCGTCACCTCTTCTGGGTTACTGGTGGGGCCTGGTCGGCGGCCGTCCATCCCCCTCGGGCTTCAGCAGTCGGCCCACCCTCCAGCCCTCTTCGCTGTGGGGCCCGAAGGACGGCCGGCCGCACGACGGCCCCCTCCCCGCCCCGGGTGCGACCGGCCACCGTGCGCCGTCCGGGCCGTCCTCCTGTCCGGCCGGCTGCTGCCAGTGCCCGGGCCCCGGCGTGTGCGCCAAGTCCGTCACGGGCGGGCCCGGCAGCAGCGAGCTCACACCGCAGGAGGACTCCATGTCCACACCCACCATCCAACCCGCCCTGCCGGCCCTGCCCTTCGCGCCCGTGCTGCTCGGCGTCGTGCCGAGCTCGGGGCCGCCCGCGGGCGGCAACACCGTCCAGCTGGTCGGGCTCGGCCTCGGCGGTGCCACCAGCGTCCTCTTCGGGACGTCGACGGCGACCATCGTCGCGCAGGACCCGCTGGGGCTGACCGTGACGGTCCTGGCCCCCGCACACGCCGCCGGCGCCGTGCAGGTCACCGTCACCACCCCCAGCGGGACCAGCAACCCGGCGTCTTACGTGTACGTGGCGCCCGTCCCGCCGACGGCCGCGGCCATCACTCCCGGCTCGGGCCCGGTCGCGGGCGGCACGTCCTTCCTCATCGCCGGCTCCGGTCTCCAGGGCGCGAGCGTCACCATCGGGGGCAACGCCGCCACCGTCGTGGGCACCGACCCCTCGGGCAGCATCCTGTTCGGCGTCACCCCGGCGGGACCGCCCGCCGGGGGCAACGTCCCGGTCGTGGTGACGACCCCGGGCGGCACCACGACCGTCCCCGGCGGCTACACCTACCTGGCGGCGCCGCCGACGGTCACCGGAACGGTCTCGCCGTCCTCGGCGGCGGCGGGCGCCTCCTTCACCATCGTCGGGACCGGTCTCCTCGGGGCGACCGTGCTCTTCGGGGCCGCGCCGGCCACCGGCGTGGTGGTCAACGCGGGCGGCACGTCCCTGACCGGTACCGTCCCGCCGGGCACGGTCGGCACGACCGTGCAGGTCAGCGTCCAGACGCCGGCCGGCAGCGCCAACGCCGGGTCGTTCACCTACCTGTGACGGCCCGCCCTCCGGGGTGACGGCCCGGCGCCCGGCCGGGGTCGGCGGGCCGCACCCGGCCCGCCCGGACCCGCCCGGGCCACCCGTCGCCGTCACCCCGCGGGGGGACGCCGGAAAGCGGTTCGGCCCCCGCCCGTCGTACGGGCGGGGGCCGAACTCACCGGTGGCTCCCCGGGGCGCTCCGCCGGCCTCACGGGCCGGTCGGGGGGCAGGTACCCCCGGGCCTCCTGCGGAGGGCGCCCGGCGGCGCCGCACAGCAATGGCAGCGGAAGCCCGGCGTCCGCCATCCAGGTCAGGCCCGTGTGACGCAGGTCCTGGCGCCGGAGGTGCTCGTGTCCGAGTTCGGCCACCACATCGTCCCAGCGGGTGGTGTCCCGCAGCACCGCGGCGGTGAACCGCCGGCGGTGCGGTCCGGTGAACAGCCGGGCCACGGGCGTGTGCCGCGCCGCCTCCAGCCGGGCGGCCGCCAGTTCGCGGGCGGCGGGGCGCAGCGGCACCACCCGGTGGTGCCTGCCCCGGCAGGCGCGGTCGTCCAGGCCCCCGGGCCCGGACACGGTGAGGCGCTGGACCTGCCAGGTCCAGGTGCTGATGTCGATGTCCTGGGCCTGCAGGGCGGACACCTCGCTGAAGCGGGTACCGGTCCAGGCGGCGAACCGGACGATGTCGCCCCAGCCCTCGTAGCCGTCCGACGACCGCTGGACGAGGGTGGTCGCCAGCCGCTCCAGCGCCTGCTCGTCCGGCAGGGCCAGCGTCCTGGGCGTGGCGCGTTCGCTCTGCGCGCGCTGGTACTCCTGCTGCCAGCCGGCCACCCGCGCCGGATTGGCGTCCAGCACCCCGTCCCGTACGGCCTGTTCCAGGACCCGGACGAGGACGGCGAGGCTGTTCTTCACCGTCGACAGGCCGCACTCGTCGGCGATCCAGCAGTGCAGCGCGCGGTTGACGACGCGGCGGGTGACGTCCCGGACGCGGACGTGGCCGATGCTGGGCACGACCCGCAGCCGCCACCCGGCCCGGTAGGGGGACATGGTCAGCTCCTCCAGGCCGTGCATCGCCGCCGGCCACCGCCGTTCCCCGTAGTCGGCGAGCGACATCGTGGGGATGCCGGCCTCCTCCGGAGTCGGGCACCCCGTGTTTTTGTTCATTATCGAATCACCCTTGTCTGCTGAGGAGTTATTCGGCTGTTCCGGTACTGATGGCGTGATTCGCTCTTGGGCGTGAAACCGGCGCCGGGGAATCGCGCGGACTTCCTGCCCGTGGACGGTGCGGTGAACTGCGGTCCCCGGCGCGGAGCGCTTTGGCGCGCTGTCCGCCGAGGGCGGGACAACGGACGGCCTGATCGGCGGAAAAGACCGGACTCTCCGCCGGGGGGCGGACCCGTGCCGGCGGCCGCCCGCGACTCTGCCGCCCGTTCAGTAGAATATGGAAATCTTCTTCAACTGGGTTATGGGGGAGAGGAGTTGTGCATGCGGCGCGGGGCGTTTGCCGATGCCGTAGAGACTTCCGGTGTCCGGTCGGTCCCGGTCGCTGCCGGTTCCTATTGGCGAAACGTCCGTTGTCGCCGCGTTCCGCGCACAAGAATGACAAGCGACGAGCTCGCTGCGGCGCACGGTTCTTCTGCGTGACCGGGCAGGAGCAGCGAGCAATCAAACGCTTCATCAGTCATGAGTGGAATAAAGGCATCTCCTCAGGCCATTGCGCAAGTTGGTACGAGTTCCTTCATTTCGCGCTGCTCCGAACGGGTGGCCTTATCGGTTGACTGTTGTAGCTCGCCGAGCCGCATGGATAACTAGTCGCATCCAACCGGTGGGCCGCCCATCCTCTCCGGGGAGCGGCACCTGGCCTACCCGTTGGCCCGGCCCAGCGCCTGGTTGCGGTCAGACCGAGATGCCGTATGGGCGTCCCCGGTAGAGGGTTTTGGATCCGTCAGCCGGTGTCGATTCGTCGGCACCGGCTGATCGGCCCCCACATTCGGTCAGGGGGCGTCATGCGAATCATTTCCATCCTTCGCTGGGTCTGCGGTCTACGCGCCTTGACCCCGGCCCTCACCACGACATCCCAGGCACTTGCCCGGTCCGGCGGCGATGCGACCCGCACGGTCCCGGCGCCCGGCACCCTGTCCGTGCCCGCCGCCGCGGATCATGTGCTTCCCGCGGCCCGCCGCTGTGCGCGGCTCCCGGCACCGTTCCGCAGCCGCCCGCACCGTGGCCCCCGCGACGGGGACGGCGCGCGGCGCGCACGGCTCCCGTACGGCACCGCGCAGGCCGCCCCGCGGGAGCCGCATCCCGCCCCCGCCGTCCCCGCGGCCCCAACGGTCCCGGGCGGCACCCCGTCCACGGCTCCCCGCCCCGCCGGCGCCCCCCTGCCCGTCTTCCTCCACGGGGCACGTCCGGCCCACTGAGGCCGGCCACGCCACCCTTCCACCGCGCCCCGGGCCGGACCCGGCCCTTTCCCACGGCAGCCCGGACCCGGGCCTGCCCAGGCCGCCGCACCCGCGGTGAGCCGCACCCGGGTTCCCCCGACCACATCCGAAGCCTCCCCAGAAATCCCACGGGTACAGAACACCGGAGGACAGCATGGCGCAACGAAAAATGGTGATCCTCGTCGACGGGCCGGAGGGAAATGGCCTGCCGCAGCATGCGCGCGACAACGCGAGCGATCCGATAAGGATCCTGCGGGGCAACGGGTACGAGCGTTTCGAATTCTACGGCGAGTACGCGGACTTGGGCGGAGACCCGGTCCCGGTCTATCGCTGGTGTTACCGCACACAAATCGCCGAATAGGTGCTGTGCGTCCCGAAGAAGAAAGCGATGCGCAGAGGAGAACAACCATGTGGAACCTCGTGAAGGACGGAGTCCTGTCGTGAACCGAGAATCTGGAAAAGACGAAAGCCGAGGCGGCGGCCGGGACGTGGTGGTGACCGGCGTCGGATTCTGCCTGCCCGGTGGCACGGAACCGGTCTTCACCGCCGACGACATGTGGGACGTCGTCTCCAACGGCCGGTCCTGCCTCAAGCGCGACGAGGTCTACTACGGCTCCGTCGAACTCACCCAGGAGATGTTCGACGAACGCCTCCCGGACGTCCCCCCGTTCTTCTCCCAGCATTACACCTCGGCACACCGTTTCGGTCTGGTGGCGATGGCGGAGGCCACCGCCGACGCCGGGCTGACATTCTGCGGCGGCGCCCTGGGAGAAGCCGCAATTCTGGTCGGACGCGGGGGCGTCGACTCGAATGTCGAGAGCTATCTCTCGGTGCTCGGTGCCGATCCCGGAAAGACCTCCGCGCCGGACGCGATGGAATTGTTCGTCGCGGCGCAGCAGGCCGTGACACCCTCCGACGTCGCCCTGGTGCAGGCGGCGCTGACACAGTCCAACGGCCCCTGCTACACCGTCTCGTGCGGCTGCGCCTCGTCCGCCGTCCAGATCGGCAACGCCCGGCGGCTGATCGCCCGCGGCGAGGTCGACATCGCCGTGGTGACCGGGGTCGACGTCTTCAACGTCCACCTCATCCAGAACATCCAGCGGCTGCTGAGCGGGGCCCAGCAGACCTACGACGCCCTCCGCACCACCGACATGCCGGAGCTGCTGCCGTCCTTCACCTCCCTGATGCGGCCCTACGACCGCCGGGCGGACTGCATCAACCACGGCGAGGGCGCCGCCACCGTGATCATGGAGAGCCGGGAGCACGCGGCCCGGCGCGGGGCGCACGTCTACGGCCAGGTGCTGGCCACCGCCATGACCCGCGACGGGCTGGCCAACCCCCTCGCCTGCGACGAGACCGGCGCGGAACTCGTCAGCGCCGTCCGCCGCTGCCTCGGCGACCGCCGGCGGATCAGCGATGTGCCGTACGTCCACGGCGGCAGCGACGGCAACGTCATCGTCACCGCCTTCGAGGCGAACGCCATCAAGGAGCTGTACGGGCCCGAGAGCGACGTGCTGGTGACGTCCCAGGAGGGCTGCTTCGGCCACAACGGCGCACCGGCCGGCTGCCTGGGCGTCGCCATGACGCTGATGATGATGGAGCGCGGGCAGGTCTGCCCCACCGCCAACTGCGAGCAGCCGGCCGAGGGGCTCCCCTTCGACCCGGTCCCCGGCGTGCGGACGCGGCCGCTCGACTTCGACTACGCGCTGAGCTTCAACTACCAGGTCGGCGGCGTGAAGAACGCCATTCTCCTCGGCAGTCCGGAAGCCGTGTGACCACGGGCAGATCACCTCCCACGTACGGAGCCCCGATGAGCAACGACATGCACGGCTCGACAGCCGAGATGCGACCCACCCACGAGACAGAGCAGATCGCCGTGATCGGCATGGGCTGCCGGCTGCCCGGCGACACCGACTCGCCCGCGGCCCTGTGGCGGCTGCTGGTCGAGGAGCGGGACGCGGTGGGCGAACTGCCCGCGGAGCGCCGCCGCCTCGTCCCGGAGGACTCCCCCGGCTCCCCGGGGCCGGGGAGCCGGGCGCCGACCCCCCGCCAGGGCGGATTCCTGCGCGAGGTCGCCGGGTTCGACGCCGCCTTCTTCGGCGTCTCGGGCCGGGAGGCCGACGTCCTCGACCCCCAGCACCGCCTGCTGCTGGAAGTCACCTGGGAGGCCCTGGAACACGCCGGCCTGCCACCGGACCGGATGAACGGCACCCCGACGGCCGTCTTCGCCGGCATCAGTTACAGCGACTACATGGACCGGCTGGCCGGGCAGCCCCAGGAGCTGGAGGGGTCGATCCTGACCAACGGCCACTGTGTGGCCGCCGGCCGGATCTCCTACCTGCTCGGACTGCAGGGCCCGTGCGTGGCGCTGGACACCGCCTGCTCCTCCTCGCTGGTGGCCGTGCACATGGCACGCCGGGCGCTGACCGCGGGGGAGTGCGACCTCGCACTCGCCGGCGGCGTCACCCTCAGCTTCCAGCCGCGCATCACCCGCTCCTTCGCCAGGATGGGCATGCTGTCGGCCGGCGGGCGCTGCCGGACCTTCGACGCCGGGGCGGACGGTTTCGTCCGCGGCGAGGGCTGCGGCGTCGTGGTGCTGAAACGTCTCTCCGACGCCGTACGGGACGGTGACCGGGTCCTCGCGGTGCTGCGCGGCTCGGCCACCAACCAGGACGGCTCGTCCGAAGGGCTGGCCGCCCCGTCGGTGACCGCCCAGGCGGCCCTCTACCAGGAGGCGCTGGCCGAGGCCGGCGTCGACCCGCGGGACGTGGGCATGGTCGAGGCCCACGGCACCGGCACCCCGGTGGGCGACCCGATCGAGTTCGCCAGCCTCGCCGAGGTCTACGGCAACGGACCGGGCCGCTGCGCCCTCACGTCCGTGAAGACCAACGTCGGGCACCTCGAACCGGCCGCCGGCATCACCGGGCTGATCAAGAGCGTGCTGTGCCTGCAACGCGGCACCATCCCCGCCAACCTGCACTTCCAGCGCTGGAACCCGGCCATCTCCGCGGCCGGCACCCGCTTCTTCGTCCCCACGGAGCTGTCCTCCTGGCCGCTGCGCACGCCCACCCGGCTGGCCGCGGTGTCCTCCTTCGGCTTCTCGGGGACCAACGCCCACGTCCTGCTGGAACAGGCCCCGGAACGCCCGGCCGCCCGGCACCGGGACACCGGCCGGCCGCCCCGGGGGACCTCCGAGGTCTTCCTCGTGCCGGCCGGCTCGCCCGACGTGCTGCCCGCCGCGGCCGGCCGGCTCGCGGACTGGATGGAGGGCGACGGCGCGAACGTGCCGCTGCGCGACCTCGCGCACACCCTCGCCCTCCGCCGCTGCGCCGGCCACGGGCGGCTCGGCGTGGTGGCCTCCGGCCGCCGCGAACTCCTCGCCGCCCTGCGGTCCTTCGCGTCCGGACAGCGGCACCCGGCGGTCGTGACCGGCGCCGTGGGCGCCGCCGTGGAGCGGCAGCCCGTCTGGGTGTTCTCCGGCCAGGGCTCCCAGTGGCCCGGCATGGGGCGCGGGCTGCTCGCGACCGAGCCGGCCTTCCTCGACGCGCTGACCGAGGTCGACGAACTCATCCGGGCCCAGAGCGAGGTCGCGGTCCTCGACGTGGTGCGGCGCGGTCAGCCGGTCCACGGCTGCGGCACCGTGCAGCCGGTCCTGTTCGCGCTGCAGATCGCCCTCGCCGCCACCTGGCGCTCGTACGGCGTCGAACCCGCCGCGGTCATCGGGCACTCGATGGGCGAGGTCGCGGCGGCGGTGGTGGCCGGGGCGCTGACGCTGGCCGACGGGGTCCGGGTGATCTGCCGGCGCTCCGGGCTGCTGAGTGACCTCGCGGGCTCCGGCAGCATGCTGAGCGTCGGCCTGGACGCCGAGACGGTGCGGGCGGAACTCGCGGACAGCGCGGCCGACACCGTGTCGGTCGCCGTCCTGTCCGCGCCCGACTCCACCGTCGTGGCCGGGCGGACCACGGAGGTGAGCCGGCTGGCCGCCGCCTGGGAGGCCCGGAAGGTCCCGGTCTTCCCGATCGCCGTGGACGTCGCCTCGCACTGCCCGCTGGTGGACCCGGTGTTGCCGGCCCTGCGCTCGGCCCTGGCCGGTCTGGATCCGCGCTCGCCCAAGGTGCCGTTCTACTCGACGGTCGTCGAGCCCGGTGAGACGCCGGCCTTCGACGCCGACTACTGGTGCGACAACCTGCGCCGCCCGGTGCGCTTCGCCGAGGCGGTGGCGGCCGCGGCCGCCGACCGGCACGTGGTCTACACCGAGGTCTCGCCGCACCCCGTGGTCACCCACTCCGTCGAGCGGAGCCTGGCCGGACTCGTCGCCGAGCCGGTCGTGCTGCCCACGCTGCGCCGCGAGGAGGACGAGCAGGCCACCTTCCGCACCCAGCTCGCCGCGCTGCACTGCGCCGCCGTGCCGGTGGACTGGCGGCGCCTGTACGGCGAGGGCAGCCTCGTGGACGCCCCCACCGTCACCTTCGACCGCCGCCACCACTGGGCCGACGCCGTCGCCCCGCCCGAGCCGGCCCCCGAGGCCCCCCGGGCCCAGCTGCCCGGCCACCACACCGAGTTCCCCGGCGAGCCCGCGCGGCACTGCTGGCGCGCCGACGCCGGCACCGACGCGCTGCCCTGGCTCGCCGACCACCGGGTGCACGGCAACGCGGTCCTCCCGGGCGCCGCGCACTGCGGGCTGGCGCTCGCCGCGGCCTGCGAGGTCTTCGGCGCGGCACCGCACGAAGTGGAGGTCACCGACGTCCACTTCACCCAGCTGCTGCGGCTCGGCGCGGACACCGAGATCTCCACCGCCGTCACGATGACCGCACCGGACCGGGCGCACTGCGAGATCCTCGCCCGCAACGAGCAGGGCGACTGGGAGGTGCAGGCCGACGCCGTGCTGCACCGGCTGAGCGTACGGCCCGACCTGCGGCCGAGATCCGTCGACGCGATGAGCCAGCGCCACCCGCTGCCGCTGGACCCGGCCGCGCTCTACGAGAGCCTGCGGCGGCGCGGCCTGGAGCACGGCCCGGCGTTCACCGGCGTCCTCGACCTGCACGCCGGCCGCCACAACGACAGCTTCTGGGCCAGGGTCGCGGTGCCGCCCCGGGCGAGCACCCCGCCACCGGGCCTGCCGGTCCACCCCGTCCTCCTCGACCTGTGCGCCCAGCTCGCCGTCGCGCCGCTGGTCAACGAGGACGACCCGGCGCTGGTGCTGCCGGTGGGCATGCAGGCGGTGCGCGTCCTGGCCGATCCCACGACCGCGGTGTACTGCCACGCGCACGTCAGCGAGATCACCCCGGAGGCCATCGTGGCCAATGTGCGCCTCCTGGACGACAGCGGCGCCGTGGTCCTCCTCGTCAACGGACTGCGCTTCGCCCGGCGGGCCAAGCGCGACACCCCGGAGGTCGACGACTGGCTCCTGGACATCGCCTGGCGGTCCGCGCCCCGCGCGGCGCCGGACGGCGGCCGGGCACCGGGCAGCTGGGTCGTCGTCGGCGAGGCGGACGGCTCGGCCCAGGCGCTGGCCGCCGCGCTGCGCTCCCGCTGCGCCCGCACCGTGGTCTGGGACCGTCCGCTGGACGACACCTCCCTCGGCGGGTTCCGCGACGCCCTCACCGGCCGCCTGGCCGCCACCCTCGAAACCCCGCGCGCGGTGGTGCTGGTGTGCGGACGGGCCCAGGGCGGGGAGCCGACCGTGCAGTCCCTGTGGCGCACCCGCCGGCTGCTCGGCGCCGTCCAGGCGATCGCCGCCACCTCCTCGTCCCCGCGCCTGTACGTCGTCACGCGGGGCGCCCGCGGGGTGCTGCCGTCCGACGAGGTCGACCTCGGGCAGACCGCGGTGCGCGGACTGCTGCGGGTCGCCGCGCTCGAACACCCCGAGATCCGGCCGGTGCTGGTGGACGCCGACCCGCACGACGCCGACCCCGAGGAGGTGGCCCTGGAGCTCCTGGCCGACGCGGACGACGACGAGGTCGCCCTGCGCGCGGGCGGCCGGCACGTCGCCCGTCTGGCACACGCCGCGCCCGGCGACGGGCAGGACCGGGCCGCCACCCCCTGCACGGTGCGCCACGGCGAGGACGGCTTCCGGCTGCGCGCGAGCCGGCTGGGCGACCTGTCGAGCCTGGAGTACGCCGCCACCGGCCGGCGGGCACCGGGGCCCGGCGAGGTCGAGGTGCGGGTCACCGCGGCCGGCCTGAACTTCCGCGACGTGCTCACCGCCATGGGCCTGCTCCCCGGCGACCTGGACGTCCGCTACCGGATCGGGTTCGAGTGCTCCGGTGTGGTCAGCGCGGTCGGCGCCGGGGTGGAACGGCCGCAGGCCGGGGACGAGGTGATCGCCGTCGATCTGCGCGGCGGGGCGTTCGGGTCGTACCTGACGCTCCCCGCCGACGCGGTCGCCCCCATCCCGTTCGGCATCGAACCGGTCGCCGCGGCCGGGCTGCCGATCGCCTTCCTGACCGCCTGGTACGCGCTGCGCTCGGTGGCCCGGCTGTCCGCCGGCGAGCGGGTGCTGATCCACTCCGCGACCGGCGGCACCGGGCTGGCGGCGATCGCGGTGGCCCGGATGCTGGGCGCCGAGGTGCTGGCCACGGCCGGCAGCGAGGACAAGCGCCGCTTCCTGCGGAGCATGGGCATCCGCCACGTCATGGACTCCCGCACGCTGGAGTTCGGCGAACGCACCCGCGAGGCGACGAACGGCGAGGGCGTCGACGTGGTCCTCAACTCGCTGTCCGGCGCGGCCATCCGCACCGGCCTGGAGACGCTGCGCCCCTTCGGCCGGTTCGTGGAGCTGGGGGTGCGCGACATCATGGCGGACGCCCCACTGGGGATGCTGCCGCTGCGGCACAACGTCACCCTGAGCACCGTCGACCTGATCGAGCTGCACCGCAACCGCCCCGACACCTTCGCCACGGTGTGGAAGGAGGTGCTCGGCGCGTTCGAGGAGGGGCGGCTCAAGCCCCTGCACTGCACCGAGTTCCCGCTCGCGGAGGCCACCACGGCCTTCCGCACCATGGCGGCCGCCGACCACATCGGCAAGCTGGTGCTGACCGTGCCCGGCGAGGGCGAAGCGCCCGCGGTGCTGCCCGAGATGGACATGCCGGTGGAGGAGGGCGGCGCCTACATCGTCACCGGCGGGCTGCGCGGACTCGGCCTGGCCACGGCGAAATGGCTCGCGGCACACGGCGCCGGGCATGTGGTGCTCAACGGCCGCAGCGCCCCGGAGCCCGACGTCGCGCAGACGCTCGCCACGGTGATCGGCAGGACCGCGAAGGTGTCGGTCGTCCTGGGCGACATCGCCGACCCGGACGTCTCCCGGCGGCTGGTGTCCACCGCGGTGGGCGACGGGTTCCGGCTCCGCGGCGTGGTGCACTGCGCCATGGTCCTGGACGACGCCGTGATCACCAATGTGCGGGACGACCAGCTGGAACGGGTCTGGCTGCCGAAGGTCGTCGGCGCCTGGCACCTCCACCACGCCACCCGGGACCATCCGCTGGACTGGTTCGCCGCGTTCTCCTCGATGGCCTCCCTGCTGGGCAACCCCGGCCAGGGCGCCTACGCGGCGGCGAACTCCTGGCTCGACGGGTTCGCGGCCTGGCGCTCCGGCCAGGGGCTGCCCACCGTCGCGGTCAACTGGGGCCCGTGGGGCGAGATCGGTGTCGCCACCGACTTCAGCCGCCGCGGATACCGCACCATCCCCACCGACCACGGCCTGGCGGCCCTGCGGACGCTGCTGGCCCGCCGGAAGGTGCAGACCGGGGTGCTCCCCGGCCCGCCGGACACCTGGATCCCGTCCGCCGGCCGGCATCTCCCGTTCTTCAGCGGGGTGTCGGGCCAGGCACCGCCGGAGGCGACCGCGCCGCCCGAGGAGGAGAGCGACGACATGCGCGCCCGGCTCGCCGCACTGCCGCCCGGCCTGGCCCGGAGGGCGGCGCTGGAGGAGCACCTGGCCGGACACGTCCGTGACGTGCTGCGGCTGGGGGAGAGCGCGCTCGACCCGCAGACGCCGCTGAAGTCCCTGGGCTTCGACTCCCTCCTGACGATGGAGCTGCGCGTCCGCATCGACCGCTCCTTCGGCATCTCCCTGCCGAGGAACTTCGTCTGGGACCACCCGACCCTGGCCGCGCTCGCCGCCGGCATCGCCGAGCACCTGGGCCTGGAACTGACGGCGAACTAGCCCCGGGACCCCGGGGACCGCACACGCCCGGCGGGCTGCCCACCAGCCCGCCGGGCGTCCGCGTGCGCGCCCGCGGGGATCGGCAGGAGGCTCCGGGGCCGGCCCGGCCCGCCCGCCACAAACGGATGCCGCAATTCCGAACTGCCGCAATGTCTGGTAAATTCTTGCCGCCGCAACTCCGGCCCCTTGCCGCGCATTACCGGTAATTATCCCACCGGTAATGCGCAACCGTTTTTTTATGGTCATAGTATTTCGCGTCGCGAAATGCCCCGCCCGCTCCCGCCGCCGCACCGTGCGCCTTCCCGGCCGCACTCCCGAACTGCTTGAATTATCAGGGAAAGTGAAGGTCGGAAAGCGGCCCGGTACGCACCGGGGGGCGACGCGGCGCACTGCGAGGGCCGCCGCCAGGACAGTTCGAGCGATGGCGCTGGCCGTGCTTCATGAGGCGAGAGCGGCATCGAGGTCCATGAGGCACGTCTGAAAGGGGTAGTCGCATGTTACCCACCACCACGCATTCGGCCGACGTCATGGTGACCGCCCGGCACATCGTGAGCTGGCCCCGGGAAAGAAATTCCTTGATTCCCGCCGACTGCTGGCGCTCCGCGCAGCGCGTGACATTTCGTCTGCCGGCCGTACGGCGGGCGGTGCCGGTCTGCCGGAACCTGGCCCGCGCCTGGCTCGACGGACAGGGAATCGATGACGACGACACACGCTATCCGGTGTTGCTCGTCATATCGGAGCTTTTCACCAATGCCGTCCAGTATTCCGCGGGACGGCGTGTCACCTGCCGGATATGGCGGTCGGAGAGCCTGCTGCACATCGAGGTGCACGACCGCGGGGGCACCGCGTCCGTTCCCCTGATGCGCAGCGCCGGCCAGAGCCAGGAGTACGGTCGCGGCCTGGCGCTGGTCGCCGGTTCCTCCTCGCGGTGGGGCCGCAGGACCGAGGACGACGACAGCTGCACGGTGTGGGCGGCGATACCCCTGGCGGCCGGCGTGCCGCACCCCATGACGCCGTGACACCGGACCCACCACGAGCGGCCGGCCGGACCGCCACCGGCGACCGGCACGCATCCGCCGCTGCCCCCACCCTCCGGGGTGGCACCCCGCCGCCGACGGCCGCGCAGGCACCGGCCCGCACCTCCCCGCGGGACCGGACGGCCACCCGGCCGTCGGCACCCGTACGGCCGGCGGTCCCGCGCGTCCCGGACCCGCGTCACCGGGGCACCCGCACCCCGCTCTCCTGCACCAGGGCGTCGAACTCGCGCACCGGCTGGGCCTCCGCGTACGGCCGCAGCTCGTCCCGGAAGTTCTGCAGGTACCGCTCGCCGAGCGCCGACCGCAGCCGGCTGAGCAACGCCACCGCCTGCGCCCCCGCCCGGCACGCCTCCTCGACGTCGCCGGCCTGCGCCAGCACGCAGGCGAGCAGCAGCAGATCGAGGGTGCGGCGGCGCACCCGGGTCCGCGGATGCCGGGCGAGCGCTTCCTCGGCCCGGCGCGCGGCCGGACGCGGCTGCTGGAGATCCCGGTAGCAGTGGGCCAGTTCGTCCGCCAGGTAGGCGCGGTCGAAGTGCGCGATCCACTCCGGGCCGTCCCCCGGGACGGCATGCGCCATCGCGTCCGTGGCCTTGTCCGCCAGTATTTTGCACATCCGGGCGTCCCCGAGCATGGCGTAGCCGCGGGCCTCGGCCGCGTAGAACAGGGCCTGGGCCGCCAGCGGGGCCCGCCCCCGGGTGCCCTCCTGGGCGGCCCGCGCCAGCTGCACCGCCTCCCTGGCGCAGCCGGCGCCGACGGCGAGACGGCTCAGGCCGGCCGCCAGCACATAGCCGCCGTAGCAGCGGTCGTCGGCGGCCTGCGCGAGCCGCAGCGCCTGGATGTAGTAGCGCTGCGCCAGGCCCGCCTGCCCGGTGTCCAGGGCGGTGTACCCGGCGAACTCCGTCAACCGGGCCGCCGCGGCGAACAGTTGCCGCCCCGTGGTCTCGCCGTAGCTCCCGTCCATCAGCCCGGACAGCACGCTGCTCAGGCACGAGACCACCACCGGCCGCACATATCCGCTGCCGACCCGGTGGTCGAGTTCGGCCAGCGCCTGGGTGGTCGCCCGGACCAGCTCCACGTCGGCCGTGCCCACCCGCGGCCCCGACCGCCCGTCGCGTGCCACCTGCGGGTCGGGGGAGCTGATCAGCCAGTCCCTGCTGGGCTCCACCAGCGCCGAGGCGGTCATGGCGGAACGGGACAAAAGCCCCCGGGATTCGGCGTCCATGTGCCATAGTTCACGGACCTGCTCCAGCGCGTCCTCGACGGTCGCCGCGAAGTGGAGCCCCACCCCGCAGGTCACGCTGTTGCCGTTGGCCATGCCGATCTCTTCCGTCGAGACCGTGCGGCCCAGCCTGCCGCTCAGTGCCTCGGCGATGATGGCGGGCACCCGGCCGCGTGGCCGCTGACCGCCCAGCCACCGGCTCACGGACGTCTTGTCGTACCGCAGATCCAGACCCTGTGCCTCTCCCAGGACGTTCACCTGGCGGGCCAGAGCGGAGTTGGACAGCGAGGCTTCCTGGATGAGGGACCGCAGTCGCTGGTTGGTCTGACGCGCGACGAGTGGTCGGGCGGCCATGGATCGCCTCCAAGCACATGCCGCCAACGGTTCACGTTGGCATATCCAGAGAGAACGGGATGGAACAGTCAATACCCAACAAGCGGGACTGAATCGCGATGACCAAAGTCAAGTAGCCGCCTGGGCGTGGCGCGCAGTAGCGCAGGCGCACCAAGGGGCTCCAGCCGTCGCCCACTTGCGCCCGGCACCCGTCCGCGCTCCCGCGGCCCCACCGGCGCCCGCCCCTCCGCACCGCGCACAACGGCGCGGCCCGGAGCGCGCGGGAGGGCCCCGCCTGGCCGGCGCCGCCTACCTGGTGTTCCTGGGCGTGCAGAGCCTGTGGGCCCACCGCCGCGGCGCACCGGCCGGGCCCGGGGCGCCCGGCGAGGGAGCGGAGCCGGCCCCGGCCGCCGGGCGGGCCTTCCGGCAGGGGCTGTTGAGCTGCCTGCTCAACCCCAAGGTGGGCGTCTTCTTCGTCTCGGTGGTCCCGCAGTTCCTCCCCGACGGCCACGCGGCGCTCGCCACGACCCTGCTCTTCGGGGCCATCGACGCCGCCATCGCCGCCGGGTGGCTGACGCTGGTCACGGTGTTCGCGGCCCGCATGCTGACCTGGCTGCGCCGCCCCCGCGTGCACACGGCGATGGAGCGCACCGCCGCCGGCGTCCTGGTGGCCCTGGGGCCGGGCACGGCCGTCGAGACGGTCTGAGGGGCCGGCGGCGTCCCGCTCCCGGCCGTCCCCCTCCGCCGCCCCTCAGGGCGTCGCGCGAACGATGACGAGCGCCCCTTCGTACGCCGGCTGCCTGCGCAGATGGCCGAACTCCCGGTCCCAGGCGCCGGACCCCAGATCCTGGCGCAAGGCCGCGTCGAAGTGTTCGCGGACGCGGTCGTCGACGAAGCTCCAGGCCGAACACGCCTGACGGGCCGCCGGATCGAGCAGCATCTCGGGGCGCCCGTAGTACGCCTCGTTGAAACCGTCCGTGCAGCCGAGGGGGATGGGCACGGACCGGACCGTGCAGGTGCCGCCCAGCGCGGCGGTCAGCCGGCCGACGGGCGGATAGCGGCGGGCCTCGGTGTCGAGGACCTCGGGCGCGTACCGGTACAGCCAGAAGTCCCGTACCAGGGCGGGATCGCAGGTGAGCAGGACGACCGGCCCGCGGGTCACGCGGCGCATCTCGCGCAGCCCGGCCCCGGCGTCGGACCACTGGTGCACGCTGAAGAGCGTCATCGCCCCGTCGAACGCCCCGTCGGGGAACGGCAGGTCCTCCGCGACGGCGTCGATCGCCCGCGCGAGCCGCGCCGGCCGCTGGGCGCGCATCGACTCCGAGGGCTCGACCGCCGTCACCGCGGGCACCGCGGCCTCGTACGACCCGGCGCCGGCGCCGACGTTGAGGACCGTGCGGCAGTCGCCCAGGGAACCGGCGATGAACCGGGCGATGCGCGCGTCCGGCCGGCGGAAGGAGGCGTACCCGGAGCCGATCGCGCCGTAGTCGACGTCGCCCGCGCTGCCGTCCTCGGTTCGTGTGGTCATCGGCCTTGCCTCGCCTCGTGAGCAGGAATCAGGAGAACATCCGCGGCCTCGGCACTCCCATCCTGCATCTGCGGCAGGAATTCGACAATCACCTGGTGATTGCCTGGTCCATCACCCAAACTGCATGGCGGAAGTGACGGCCGGAATTGGAGGTGGCGACAGCGCTCAGCAGGGGGGCGGGCGCACCTCCGCGCCCACACCTGCCTCGTGCCTCCACGCTTACGTGCGGAGCGAACCTGCTTGCCCCGGCGCACCCGGCCGGACGATGATCGACCGCGAACGCGCACCGCGTCCGGGCGGCCGCCCCGAAACGCCGCCTCGCGCCGGCCACGGCGGTGCGCCCGCCACCACGGGAGGGAAGACCTCGTGACAGACGAGACACCGGACGCGGACGGGACACCGAAGGTGCCGGAATCCCGGCGGGCCGAGGGGCTGATCGCGGCCCAGGAGAAGGCCGTCGCGCTGTTCGCCGAGACCGAGAGGCGCGGACTGGTGGCGCCCGGCCGGGGCGAGCGCGAGGTCAGCGACCTGATCCGCGACCTGGCCAACGACATGTTCGGCACCACCAAGCACTGGCACAAGCGGATCATCCGCTCCGGGCCCAACACCCTCCGGCCGTACCGGGACAACCCGCCGGACCGGGTCATCGGCCCCGACGACATCGCCTTCGCCGACTTCGGCCCGATCTTCGAGGAGTACGAGGCGGACTTCGGCCGCACCTACGTCTTCGGCGACGACCCGCACAAGCACCGCCTCAAGGACGACCTGCCGCGCATCTTCGACGCCGGCCGCGCCCACTTCGCCGCCCACCCGGACCTCACCGGCCGTGAGCTGTACGCCGAGGTGGACCGCCTCGCCACGGCCGCCGGCTGGAGCATCGGCATCTGGCACTCCGGCCACCTGGTCGGCGAGTTCCCCCACGAGACCAACGACGGCGCCAAGGCCGACTCCTACATCACCCCGGAGAACACCTCGCCCCTGCGCCGCACGGACCGCGCGGGCCGCACCTCCCACTGGATCCTCGAACTCCACCTCGTCGACCGCGCCCGGGGCTTCGGCGGCTTCTACGAACAACTCCTCGACCTCGCCTGACACCCCCGCCCCGCGGCCCGGCGGACGGGAACCCGCGTCAGCCGATCTCCAGTGGCGCGGTCTCGGTGTCCTGCTCGGTGTCGCTGGTGCGTACGGTGACGGTCACCTTCCACTTCCCGGGGAACGGGATCTCGAAGTCCTCCGCCGCCCAGTAGCCGCCGATCTTCTTCATCTTCACGGGAAGGGGGCCGAGGCCCTTTCCGGGGAGCGTGAGGGTCACCTTGAGCTCCGGCACGACGGCCACCCCGCCGTCGGGCGTACGCACCAGCGCGTTCAGGGCGTTCGTGCCGGTGGTGGCCGGGTCCACGGTGACGGCGACCTTTCCCTTGCCGCGGCCCTTCGGGGCGCCGGTGTCGAAGGGGATGTCGGCGAAGGCCGCGGCCCGCTCGCCCGCGGACGCGGGGGACACCCCTGCCGGGGCCGGGCGGCTGTCGTTGCGCCCGGGGTCGGTGCCGGTGAGCAGCGCGGTGAGGGCCAGGACGATGCCGCTGACGGCCGTCTCCACGGCAACGGAGCGGCGCAGGGCGCGGCGGGCGGGCGTCTCGGCGTCGCGGGGCACGGTGTGCGACGCGAGGGAGAGGCGGGCGGGGGCCGCGCCGACTCCGCCCGACGTGCCGCCTGCCTCCGACGTGTGGGCATCCTCGTCGGCCGACAGGGCCTCGGCCGAAGCGACATCCACCGGTCCGGCCTCCACCGAGGCGCCCGAGCGGACCGCCGAGCGGGCCCCCGACGGGACCGCGACCAGGTGGACTTCGGGCGTCCGGTCCCGCTCGATGTCGGCACGCGGGGCGAGGGGGCGCAGGTTCCGCGTCCACCGGCGGGAGAGCCCGGCCGCGAGCAGCATGAGCAGGACGGCGCCCACCTTGGCGAGCAACACCTTGCCGTAGAGGGTGGATCCGAGGGCGTGCCAGGAACCCACCTGCCGCCACGACTGGTAGATCCCCGTGAGGACGAGGGCCGCCACCGCGCCGAAGGCCAGCCGCGAGAAGCGGGCGGCGACGGCGTCCACGCCGTCGTCCTCCGCGGCGGCCCGCCGCAGCGCGACGAGCAGCGCGGCCAGCCCGCCGAGCCATACGGCCATCGCGACGGAATGCACCACGGACACCGGCACGGCCAGGGCCACCTGCGGCCCCACCGAGGCGTGCTCCGCCAGCGACCAGGTGCCGGCGACCGCGGCGGCGATGACGGCGCCGACGGCGAGGACGGCCTTCCGTGGTCCGCCGGCGAGATCGCCGCTCAGCCGCTGCCCGAGGAAGTTCCACAGCAGCCAGGTGCCGAGCAGGAGCGCCACCCGTGCCGTCAGGAACTGCCCGGTGTCGCTGATCAGGGTGTTGCGGAGGGCCGACACGTCCAGCGCGCCCCCCGGTCCGCTTCCGGACTCGTACGGTGCCCGCAGCAGCAGTTGGGTGACCGTGGACGCCAGCAGCAGCCCCCAGCCGGTGCCCATGAGCCGGCGCAGCGGCCGGAGGTTCATGCCCCGGGGGAGGCACAGGACGGCGAAGGCGGCCACGCCCACCATGAGCGCGTAGCCCGCGTAGGTCGTCCCGCGCGCCACGCCGTACAGCGCCCCCGTCACCTCGCCCGCCGGAGAGTCCGTCGGCACGACGGCACGGTGGGGGCTCGCCTTTCCGATGGAGAAGGCGAACGCCCCGGAGATCGGGTGGCTGTCCGCCGACACCGCTCGCCACGACACCGTGTAGGTGCCCTTGGCCAGGCCGTCGGGCAGCGCCGCGCGGATCGTGGCGTGGTCGTCCGGGGCCCACCCCGCCGGCCCGGTGCGCACCCGCTTGCCGTCCGGCGCGAAGACGCGCAGGGGCTGATCGGGCAGCGACATGGTCTCGGAGAAGGTGATCGCGACCGTCTTCGGCGCGGTTTTGACGATCGCGCCCTCCGCCGGAGCGGTACTGGACACCTTGGCGTGCGCGGACGCCGTACCCGCGCCGCCCAGCAACAGCCCCCAGGCGGAGGCCAGAAGCAGGAGCACGGCCAGGATCCCGCGGCGTGGGCGACCGCGCCGCGGCGTGCCAGTGGGCATGAGAGCTCTCCATACACTCGGTCGTCATCCGCCGGCCGGCTCGAACGGCACCCGCCCGAGTCCGCGTCGCGGCGGTGCCGGACGGGTGTTTCCCGGCGGCTCCGGGCCCGCGTCCGCACCGGTCCGCCGCGCCGCGGCGCGTCCGGCCCGCGCGCGGGAGGCCCGGACGCCGACGACCCTCATCACCTCATGAACACGTGCGCCGGAGACGCTCTTTGGCAGCTTCTGACATACGCCGCGCCCGCTCTTGCGCCCCCGCCGACCACGCTGTTAGGGGGACGGGAGAACGCGCCCGCGCCGGTGTGGCGCGGTCCGGGCCGACCGGGAAGGCGGCCCGGACCGTCACGCCTCCTCGGCGGGTACCGGGGGCCGGGGCCACCTGGGCGGCCCGGCCGCGTCAGTCGTCGTCGCCGTCGTCCTCGTCGTCGCCCTCGAAGAAGTCGCCCACCTCGTCGACGACTTCGGCGGCGACCATGCCGCCGACCACGCCGACGGCGACCCCCGCCGCACCGGCCGCGATGGCCGTGCCCATGCCGGGCCCGGAGCGGTGCCCGTGGCCGTCGCCGTGGCCGTGCGCGTCCTTGTGGGCGGTGCTGCCGTGCCCGGCGTAGGGGTCGCCGTGCCCGTAGTGGCCGCCGGGGTGCGGGACGTGTCCGTGCGCGCCGTGGTCGTACGAGCCGTGCCCGTAGGAGGCGCGGTGTTCGACCAGGCTGCGGATCCAGGAGTCGACCTCGGCGTTCCAGTCGACGTGCTCGACGCCGTGGTGGCCGACGGTGAAGCGGTTGACCGCGTCGTGGCCGCCGGAGAAGAAGCCGCCACGCTTGTCGGCCTCCAGGACCACCTCCAGCCCGCCCGGACCCGCGAGGAAGGTCAGCTCGATCTCGTTGACCTGGTGCGCGTACTGCGCTGACGGGGAGAGTTCGATCTCCTGGTAGAAGGGCAGTTGCTGGCCGGTGCCGCCGATGCGGCCCAGCTCCAGGTCCGCCGACCGGAAGCCGAACCCGAGCTGCCCGAGCGCTTCGAGGACGGCTTCCTGCGCGGGCAGGGGACGGACGGCCAGCGGGTCGATGTCGCCCTTGTCCTTCGCGCCCGCCACCGCGAGGTCGGTGCGCACCCCCAGGACGATGCCCAGGCTCTGGCCGTGCAGCTCGGTGATCGGCGTCTCCCACGGCACCGTCAGCCCGAAGGGCACGCTGCGCAGTTCACCGGCGGCGAGGCGGAAGCTCCCGCCGGCCCCGAACCGGTCGAAGACGACCGTGCCCTCGGCCTCCCCGTCGTCGTGCTCCGCCTCGACGTGCGCCACCAGCTCCAGGCCGATGTGCTCGATCGTGACGTCGCGGTCGCCGCCCTTGAGATGGACCTGTCCGCTCAGGGTCCCGCCGGGGAGCACCGGGCCGGGGTCCAGGACCGTGTCGACCGTGGGTCCGCCCACGCCGAGTGAGCCGAGCAGCCGCTTGAACACCATCGTGGCGTTCACTCCTTCATTGGTACGTGTGCGTCGGTACGTGCGGATCGCCAACTGCCGGCCGGCCGGGCCGGGTGCGAAGAGCGCGCAGCTCAGCGGCCGGTCGGGGTGCTTCTACACGTGTGTAGAAGCATAGGGGCGAGGGCCTCGCGAGGGGCGCATTCCGGCCTCGGTCGCCGGTCGTTCGACGCCGGCGTGGCCTGGCTCCCCTGGCTCACCCTGGCGGCCACGGGCCTCCTCTGCGCCGCGGCCATGGCGGGCCTCCACCGGGGCGGACACCTCACCCCACGGCCTGCGGTGGTGGCGACGGAGGGGTGAGGGCGGCCGCAGCGGGCGCACCGGACGGACTGGCCGCATCGGCCGCGCCGGGCGCATCGGGCGGGAGGACGACCCCGGGGCGTCCTCCCGCCCCTCTCGCTGCCCGTGTCACCAGCCCTCTCACCAGCCTTCTCACCAGCCATCTCCTCCATCTCACCCGTGTTAGCCGGACGTTAGCGGCGCGGCAGGTGAGCGATAGTGCCCCCGACCAGAGTGGGTGACGTACCGAGGAAACAACGACACCGACTGCCCCGGGGGACCCCGTCATGAGCGCCCAGACCACTGCCCGCACCGCCCGTCGCCGCCGCACTCTGCGCCTGGCCGCCGCAGCTCTGACCGCCGCCGCCGGCCTCACGCTGACGGCCTGCTCCGGCTCGGACGCCGCCGGCGCGAAGCCCGCGGGCCGTACGGACTCGGGCGCGGCCGCCGCGGAGACCGGCGGCGCGAACTCCTCCGGCGGAGCACAGGGTTCCGGCGCCCAGGCGGGTGGCTCCGGTACCCAGGCGGACGCCGGTGCCAAGCCGGGGGCCAAGTCGGGCGCCGCGGGCAAGCAGTCGGCGGGCGGCGGGCAGGCCGCGGGCGGTTCCGGTGCGAGCGGGGGCATCGAGCGGTGCCACACCTCCGGCCTGAAGGCGGCGTTCGCCACGGGCGGCGACGCGGCCCCGGACCCGGACGCGGAGGGAGCGACGACCACCAGCGTCGTTCTGACCAACAAGGGCGGCCGCGCCTGCAAGATCGGCGGCTTCCCGGGCGTGGACCTCAAGTCCGAGAACGGCGGCGAGCGCTGGGCGCTGGCCCGCTCGTCGAAGAAGTACGGCTCGATCACCCTGCAGCCCGGTGACAGCACCGACTTCACGATCAACGTCGCCATGACCAAGGAAGAAGAGGGCTTCTACCAGCCCGCCTACGCGGACGTCACCCCGCCCAACGAGACCAAGTCGATCACCATCCAGTGGCCCTGGGGCACGCTCGTCGACCAGCGCAGCGCCACCCACCCGGGCACCTTCGTCAACCCGATCGGCTGACCACCTCGGTGCCGCCCTGGGCGTGAGCCCAGGGCACCTCTGAGCCCGACCGGCTCGGTTCGTCGAAGAGGAACAAGGAGACCACCATGAAGTCGTGGCGCACCCGAATCGGCGTCGGTCTTGCCGTCTGTACGGCAGCGGTCGCCGTCCCCCTGACCGCCACCACCGCCTCCGCCGCCCCGCCCCCCGGCGAAGGCTGGGTCCCGATCGGCGCCGAGCGGTACCCCTCGAAGGGCGAGTGCGAAGCGAAGGAACTCCCGAGCGCCCAGGCGAACGGGTACCACGAGGTGTGGTGCGACGACAGCAAGGCCATCATGCCCATCTTCTACCGCTGACCGTTCCCCGCCCGGAGGGGACCTGTCCCGCTGACGCGGTACCGAGAAAGTCCGCTTTCTGCTGGAGCCGGAGCCGGAGCCGGAGCCGGAGCCGGAGCCGACGCCGATGTCGGAGCTGAAGCCGCTGGCGACTCCGACGCCGACGCCGAAGCCACTGGCGACGGCGCTGGCGACGGCGCCGGCGACGCGGATGTCCGCGGACGCAGGCACCCGCCGGCCGGGGGCCCGGCCCTCCCCCCTCACAGCCAACCGGCGGCCGCCCAGAGGGCCGCAGCCGCCGCGGCGAGGAGCCCGACGTTGAGCCCGATCCGGCGGTCCCGGCCGGTCAGGTGCACGGTGATCGCCCCGATCTGCAGGAGTACGAACCCGACGGCCGCGGCCGGGGCCAGCCAGGGCGCGAGGCCGGCCGCCGGCGGCAGCAACAGCCCGACGGCGCCCAGAACTTCGACCGTTCCCAGCGCCCTGACGACCGGGAGCGGTACACGGTCCACCCACGCCATCATCGGGCGCAGCAGATCGGGGCTGCGGACCACCTTGACCACACCCGAGTAGAGAGAGAACGAGGCGAGCAGCCCGGCGACGATCCAGTAGGCGATGGTCATGAGGTCCCTTCCTGGTCACCGCTGACGGATGACCCGCCGGTTCCTGGGTTGCGCACACCCGGAACCGGCACGTGAGCGTGAGCGAACGACCGGACGCCGGGAGCCGGGAGCGCCCGACCCGCGCCCGTCCGGTGGCGGCGGCCGGGGCGCGCCGCCCCACCTGCTTCAGGCGAATTCGGAAGCGGGCTCGGTGGCGTAGCGGCTCATCGTGGCGATGGTGTCCCGGGGCGTCAGCGGCCGGCCGTCGGCGGCCATGCTCCGGAGGTCCCGGAAGTACTGCACATACAGGTCCGGGGTGAACGTGCTGAGCATGACGGCGGGTTGGCCGGTCAGGTTGGCGAAGGTGTGCGGGGCGCCGCGCGGGACCATCACGAACGTGCCCGCGGTCGCTTCGTGCTCCTCGTCCCCGACGGTGAACCGCACCGTGCCGGAGATGACATAGAAGCCCTCGTCGTGCCGCGCGTGGCGGTGCTGCGGGGGGCCGGGGGTGTGCGGTGCGAGAACGGACTCGGCCATCCCCAGGCGATGCCCGGTGTGACTGCCGTCTTCGAGGACCCGCATACGCGTGGTACCCATGACGATCACCTCGCCGTCCTCGGGCCCGACCACGGATACGCCGGGGCCGGCCACCGATGCGTTGGGGACGGCCTGCGATTGATCACTCTTCTGATTGCTCTTCGCTTCGTCGGTCATGCTCCGAGTGCACCGTCAGGGCCCGGTGACTGTCCAAGACCTGTTCCGCCACGCCGATACCTCACGGGTATCGTTGCAGCGTGGAGCTACGCACCCTGCGCTACTTCGTGGCGGTCGCCGAGGAACTCCACTTCGGCCGCGCCGCCGCCCGACTGCACATGAGCCAGCCGCCGCTGAGCCGGGCGATCAAGCAACTGGAGTCGGAGACCGGCGCCCCGCTCTTCGCCCGCTCGCCCGCCGGCGTCACGCTCACCCCGGTGGGGGCGGTGCTGCTCGACGAAGCGCGGGCCCTGCTCGACCAGGCCGAGCGCCTCCGTGTCCGCGTGTCCGCGGCGGCCGGCGCCTCGTCCCTCACCATCGGCATCCTGGGCGACGGCACCGACCCCGGCAACACCAGGCTCGCGGCCGCCTTCCGCCGAACCCACCCCGGCGTCGACATCCACATCCGCGACACCGACCTGACCGACCCGACCTGCGGACTCCGCGCCGGACTGGTCGACGTCGCCCTGACCCGTGCGCCGTTCGACGACACCGCCCTGACGGTGCGCGAACTGCGCGCCGACCCGGTCGGCGCGGTACTGCGTGCCGACGACCCGCTGGCCCGTCGCGACCACCTGAACCTGGCCGACCTGGCCGACCGCCGCTGGTTCCAGTTCCCCGAGGGAACGGACCCGATCTGGCAGTCGTACTGGAACGGCGGCACTCCACGCGAGGGCCCCGTGGTGCGCGTCGTCCAGGAATGCCTCCAGGCCGTGCTCTGGAACAGCACGGTCGGCCTGGCCCCCCTCGGACACGACCTCCCCGAGCCCCTGACCACGGTCCCCCTGACCGACATGCCCCCGAGCCGGGTGGTAGCGGCCTGGAAAGCCGACGACACCAACCCCTTGATCCGCTCCTTCACCAAGATCGCACGAACCGCCTACCAAACCTGACCCGACCGATCCCCGCCCCACCGGTCATGCGCCCATCCCTCCACCCAATCCCTCGCCCCAGGCTGACCGGCGACAACAGCCCGCCCACGGTGGGCCCTGTCTGTACGCCACCGCCGACAAGCACCCCTGACCAGCAAAAAGCCATCCCATGGTTGCAGCCCATCTGTAACCGCGCAGCCCGGACACGTCGCGCCCAGGGCTGTCCGGGTCGTTTCCACAGGCCACAGCTTCAACCGGATAGTCGGACGGCTGGGGCAGGCAGGTCCAAACCTGCCACACAGGTCCGGAGGGTATGCCGCGACGTGCCGTCGCGGAGGTTCCTGAGCTAGGCCTGCTGCACTTCACCGTTCGCAGAGTCGGTCCACTCAGTTGCCTCTCACTGGGAAGTAGGCATGGCGATCGTTGCGGGGGAGTCGCCGCCCAGCGGCGACGTATCAACTTAGGTTTTTATAAGCGTGGTTGGCTAGGATCGCAGGCTCACGCGGACGTCATTGTTGGCTTCGGTTGAGTGAGGGGGAGAGCTTGGAGACGGCTCGGGTCTTCTTCGGTCTCGCAGCACCGTTGGCGGTCTCATGGGAACGGGAGTGGTTCTCCAACCGCCCGCGCCTGGCGCTCGTGTTCTCGCTCGCATATGGTGCATGCGCCATCGCGCCGTACAGAGATGACGCCAAGGCATTGGGGGCACTCGGTGTATCCGTACTCATGGCATTAGGGCTGTCGTTGGTATATGGCTCGCACCACGCGCTGTTCGCCAGCGTCTCCATCTTCACCCCCGTGACCAGTGGGCGGGCGACCATCAATAAGAAGCTGGGTGTGATCCTGCTGGCAATCGCGGCGGTAACTGCCGTGTGGGTGGCAGGTGCCACGATAGTGACCCTTGTCGCCCAGTTGTTGTTGAGTGATAAGGCCATCGTGATGACATCCGCCTTGCTCTTGGCGGTCTTCGGGGGTGGCTCGGTGGTCAAGGCCGCGACTGACCCGGTCAAGGAGGAGGTGCGCCAGCTGCAGCCGGGGCCGGCAAAGACGGCTGCTGAGGCTCTGGTAGCGAGTGGTGGCAGGAGTATTGGGCTCTTCGAGCGTGGGGTCTTATTTGTCTTCCTCGCTGCAGGCCAGCCCGAAGCTGCTGCGCTCGTGCTGGCGGCCAAGGCCCTGGCGCGTGCTCCTGTCGACCACGTTAATCACGCTTCCAAATATTTCCTCGTCGGTACGCTGGGCAGTGTCATCGCTTCAGCAGCTATGAGTATGGCTGCGCGTTCAGCGATCGGGTTGCCCATCTTGTAGGAGGTTGTCTTGGAGCTCAGGGGGCACCCACTTGTCCACAAGCTGCTTTCCCTTAGGTTGCCCCCGTCGGACTACGTGGTAGCAGGCAGCGGCCCCCTCCTCGCGCATGGCCTCAGGGACGAGGTGACTGACCTGGACGTAGTCGCGCGGGGCGAAGCCTGGAAGATTGCCACGGATATTGCCGAGCCGATGCCGCCACCTTCTGGCCACGGACTGCGTGTTGTGATCTTCGGCGGTGGCATCGAGGTTTTTGATCGCTGGTTGCCGGGCACGGTCGATGCTGATGAGTTGATCGACGGTGCCGAGTTGATTCAAGGTATTCCTTTCTGCCCGCTCTCCGCGGTTCTCGCCTGGAAGCGCAGGTCCGACCGAGAGAAGGACCAGGCAGATATCAAAGCGATACAGGATTTTCTGCGCCTCTAGGTACCCACAGCCTTGTTGGTGAAGCCAGGCGTTGGAAACGTCAATTCAGCCACTTCCCGCCGTTACTTCACGGCGTTTCGCAAGCATCCTGCGGACTGACTGCGGCGATAGTCGGTGTAGCGGGCACGCTCAGCGCTCCTGTCTTGTCGCAACGGCTGATGGGCCGTGTACAAAGAGAGCACTTCGAGAGTCAACAGCAGGTCGAGGCAGCTCAGTGGGTCCGAGAGCAGCAAGTTGCCGAGCTGGACCGCAAGCGCCACTGCTACTTGTCGGTGAACGCAGCCTTCCGAGAGTACCGAACCCACTTAATGAACTTCCTTTGGCTTGTGCACAAGGGAGAGGTGACGCCAGAAGCTCGTGAAGTGGTGGAGGAGGCGAGGCGCGCCCATCACGCCGCTTTTGCTCGTCACGCGACCGGACTGCCCAAACAGTCGTGCTCGGAGCTGTCCGGTTAGTTGGTGCAGGCCACAAGCCCTGTCAGGCAAAAGCTCCGCACTGATCTCTACCGTTCCATGCAGCCGTTGGCGGACGTCTGCAGGAAGGGCCACCGAGTTGCGGCAGCGGCACAGGGCTTGAGGACGCTACCTATGTGGGGAAGCTTCTCTTCCACGCTGCACGCCCCGAGGTGGGGCGGCAGTGGACGGACGTCGGCGAAGTCCACGAGGAGCGCGGGCTGAAGGGGCGAGCCGACGGCGATGCCCGCGGCGTACCGCGCCGTCGAGGCGGAGGGCCTGACGTCAGGCGACCGACTGTTCCAGGGTGAGTGGGGTGGCACGCTTGCTGGCTCCGTCATCTGTCGCCGATGGCGGAGTGCTCGGGCTGCTGTTCCCACCCCGGACCAACTGGCTCAACGCCGGCGTTTCGGCCGCGACCGTGGCCGAGTGGGCGGGCAACAGTGTCCCCGGTGCTACTGGCCACGTAGACCCGCTGCATCGACGGGCAGCTCGATGACCTGAGCGCAGGATCGAGGAGGCGGGGGAGCTGGCGGATCCGGCAGCCTCGGGGGCCTGAGAACTTCTCCGCGTATTCTCCGCCGCCACCCGCAGAAGCCCGGTTTCAGCCGGACACCGTCGGACGTGCCTCACCCCCGTCGAGGGGCGCGTCCGGCCCTGCGCCGCGCACTGGGAATGGGCTTTGACCAGCAAAAAGACCCTCCCGAGGGAGGGTCTTGCGGAGCGCCCCCGGCAGGACTCGAACCTGCGGCCAAGTGCTTAGAAGGCACCTGCTCTATCCACTGAGCTACGGGGGCCGGGTGTGGGCGTGGATCACGGACCGCGGTCAAGGATAGAGGTCCGGGTGCCTCGTCCCGGTTGCTTCACCTCCGTGGCACGTTGTGGAGGTTCGGTGAAGCGGTCCCGATAATCGCAGGCAGGTACGAATCCTGCACCGCTTTTGACGCCTCGTGCGGCGGGTGTTGTGCACTCGTTATGCCTGTGCCTCGCTTGTCGCGAGCGTCCCGTGCGTCACTCGTCCCGTTCTGTGAGGGTTCTCGCGGCGCGCACGAGGGGTTATACGCTTCAAAAACCTAACGAAATTGGGCATTCTGCACATGTGGCGACCTTGGACGTACGACCCCGGCTGATCGACGCACTGTCCGTTCTGCGCGACCGCGTCGACGCCGCACGCTTTCCCCTGCCACTCCGGGGCGCTGCCCGGGCCCGGCGCAACCGGGCCGAGCTGCTGGCCCAGCTGGACGACTATGTGATTCCACGCTTGCGCTCGCCGCAGGCCCCGCTGCTCGCGGTGATCGGCGGGTCGACCGGGGCGGGCAAGTCCACGCTGGTGAATTCCCTGGTGGGGCGGCGGGTCTCGGAGGCGGGGGTGCTGCGGCCGACGACGCGGACGCCGGTGCTGGTCTGCCATCCCGACGACCTCCACTGGTTCGCCGGGCCACGGGTCCTGCCGCAGCTCGCCCGGGTGTGGGTCCCCGAGCAGGACGACGGCGGCGAGGGCGGATACCCGGCGGCCGGAGACGGCCTGGGCCGGGGCGACTACGGCAGGCACGGCGCGGGCGGGACGGCGCCCGGTGGGGCGCGTGGGGCGTTCGGCGGCGGAGGGGCGTACGGCGGAGGGCCGTACGGCGGTGCGGGCGGCGGCGGTGGCGCGGGTCCGGACGGGCCACCGGGCTCGGGCCCTGCGGTGGGGGGCGGGAGCGAGGCGGGGCTGTTCACGGTGCGGATCGAGACGGACCGGGCGTTGCCCAGCGGGCTGGCGTTGCTGGACGCCCCGGACATCGATTCGCTGGTCGCGCGCAACCGGGAGCTGGCCGCGGAGCTGATCTGCGCCGCGGACGTGTGGGTGCTCGTCACCACGGCGGCCCGGTACGCGGACGCGGTGCCCTGGCATCTGCTGCGCACCGCGAAGGAGTACGACGTCACGCTGGTGACCGTGCTGGACCGGGTGCCGCATCAGATCGCCACGGACATCTCCGGGCGGTACGCGGAACTCCTCCAGCGGGCCGGCCTCGGCCATGTGCCGCGGTTCACCATTCCCGAGCTGCCCGAATCGGCCGGCGGCGGCAGCGGCCTGCTGCCCGCCACCGCCGTGGCGGCGCTGCGGGACTGGCTGGAGCGGCACGCCCAGGACCCCGTCGCCCGTACCGCCGCCGCGGACCGTACGGCCGCCGGAGTGATCGCGTCGCTGCGCAGCAGGCTGCCCGCGCTGGCGGGGGCCGCCGCCGCGCAGCACGCCGCGGCGCTGCGGCTGGCCGGGCGGGTCGAGGAGGCGTACGAACGGGCCGCGGAGCGGGTACGGCAGGAGGTCGCGGCCGGTGAGGTGCTGTCCGGGGACGCGCGGGCGCACTGGCGTGACCACGGGCTCGACGGCCGCTCCGACGAGCTGCTCGACGCGCTGACCCACGGGCTGGCCTCGCTGCTGACCTGTGCCGTGGAGGAGGCCGACGAGCGGGCCGCGGAGAGCTGGCGGCGCGATCCCGCGGCGGCCGAGGTCTCGCTGGCGGCCGCCGCGGGCGCGGCCGGCCGGCTCGGGGTGATCGTCCGGCGCTGGCGGCGCTGCCTGGAGGAGCTGGCCGAGGAGGAGACCCGGGAGGCCCGCGCGGGGCAGGCCGGTGAACGGGCGGGGTCGGTGGAACCGGAGGAGTCGGCGGCGCTGTTGGCCACGGCCCTGCTCGGCGGCCGGCGGGCCCGTACGGCGGGCGAGAACCTCGCCGACCTCCTGGGGGCCCAGACCGCGCTGCGGCTCTGCGACCGGGGCGCCCGGCTGCTGGCCACGTACGTGGAGCGCGCGCTCGACGGGGAACGTGAACGGCGCCTGGCGCCGCTGGACCAGCTGACCGTGCCACTGGACCAGCAGGCGGAGCTGATCGCCGCGCTGTCCGTACTGCAGAGGGAGCGGCAGACGGGGAGGCCGGGGGAGGTGGAGGAGCGCAGACGTCGGCGGGACGAGGAGGAGCGGGCGCGGGAGCGGGCCATGGAACGGGCTGTGGAGCGGGAGCGGCAGATGGAGAAGGAGGAGGTGTCGGGGTGAGCGATTCCGAGGCGGTGGCTGGTGCTGAGGCGGTGGCTGGTGTCGAGGGGGCGATTGGTTTGGGGGAGGCGGTTGGTTCGGGGGCGGCGGTTGGTTCCGGGGACGGGGTGGGGCTGAGGAAGGGGCTGGAGGCCGGGGAGAGGGCGGGGGAGAGGGCAGGGGAATGCGTGGCGTCGGTGGAGGGCGTTGGGGGTGCGGCGTCGGTGCCGGTGGGGGCCGGGGAAGTGGGTGGGGGCGGAGAGGCCGGGGGCTTGAGGGGCTTGGGGGCTTGGTGGGCAGGGGGAAGTCGGAGGAGAGCGGGAGAGGGGGGTGCTGGAGGAGCCGGCGGGGCGGGCGGTGGTGGCCGGTGGGACGTGGGATGACGGGTTGATCGCGCGGCGGGCGCGGGACGTGGGGGCGCCCCGGGCCGTGGTGCGGCAGGCGGGGAGTGAGGAGCGGGGCGAGGCGCCCGTGGCGGCGGGTGTGGCGTCGTCGGGTGGGGCCCATGTGGTGTCGGGGACGCGGGCGCCGGGGGCGTCGCGGGGGGTGTTCCGTGGTGAGGCGATGGTGCAGCCGCGTTCACCGGTGGAGGCGGAGGGAAGCGGGGGCATGGGCGGATACCGGTGGGTCGCCGACGGTGGCCGGCGGGCCGTGGTGGGCGGTCTGCGCGGGCGGCTGGATGCCCTGCGGGAGTTGATCGCGCTGTCCCGGTCCCGGCTGGACGGGCGGGCGCTGGAGGGCGCGGGGCGGGTGCTGGAGACGGCGGACGAGCGCTACCGGCTGTCCGGCGAGCACACCGTCGTCGCCATCGCGGGGGCGACCGGCAGCGGTAAGTCGTCGCTGTTCAACGCGCTGGCCGGGGCGAACCGTTCGCAGGTCGGGCCGCGGCGGCCGACGACCGCGGAGCCCGTGGCCTGTGTCTGGCCGGGCGGCCGGGCCGGCGCCGAGGGGCTGCTGCACCGGCTGGGAGTGCCCGCGCACCGGCGGCACGCCCCGGCGGACGGCAGCTCCGAGCTGCACGGACTCATCCTGATCGACCTGCCCGACCACGACTCCTCCGCCACCGAGCACCGCGCCCAGGTGGACCGGATGCTGGAGCTGGTGGACGCGGTGATCTGGGTGGTGGATCCGGAGAAGTACGCGGACGCGGTGCTGCACGAGCGGTATCTGCGGCCGCTGGCGGGCTACGCCGAGGTCATGTTCGTCGTCCTCAACCAGGTGGACCGGCTGCCCGGCGACGCCGCCGACCAGGTCGTGGACGATCTGCGCCGGCTCCTGGACGAGGACGGGCTCGCGCTCGGCGAGCACGGGGAGCCCGGGGCGGCGGTGCTCGCGCTGTCCGCCGCCACCGGCAAGGGAGTCGGCGAACTGCGGGAGGCGCTCGGCCAGTTCGTCGCGGAGCGGGGCGCCGCGGACCGGCGGCTGGCGGCGGACGTGGACGCGGCGGCCGAACGGCTGCGGTCCGTGTACGTGGCGCAGAGCCGGGTCGGGCTGACCGAACAGGCGCGGGCCGAGTTCGACGACCGGTTGGCGGAGGCGGTCGGGGCGGTGGCCACCGGGCGCGCGGCGGAACGCGATTGGCTGCGGTACGCGGAGCACGCGTACGGGTCGCCGTGGGCGCGGATGCGGGGGTGGCGGGGGAGCCGGTGGCGGGCCGGCGGCTCCGGGGCGGTGACCGGCGCGGGGGCTCTCGGGGGAGGGGCGACGGGTGCCGGACCGGCACATGGCGGGCAGGGCGCCGACGGATGGGGCTGTGCGGGGCGGACGGGGACGGGGAGAGCGGAGGTGCGCGGCACCGGGGCCGGGCGGGCCGAGGTGTGTGGGACCGG
The DNA here is from genome assembly GCF_019933235.1 of Streptomyces angustmyceticus. Lineage (NCBI taxonomy): Bacteria > Bacillati > Actinomycetota > Actinomycetes > Kitasatosporales > Streptomycetaceae > Streptomyces > Streptomyces angustmyceticus. Next base: position 5,345,897 of record NZ_CP082945.1, read on the forward strand.
CGCCGGTCAGTCGGATGCGCGGAGGGGCGGGACCGGTGCGGCGGGTGTGGGTCGTCCCGGTGCCGGCCGGGCAGTTCCACGGCGTGGCGGCAGGTGGCGGGGATCGGTCGGGAGGCAGGCGGGCTCGGGGCATCTGCCGTCGGCCGCCGGCGCGTCCGGCAGCGCGGTCGAGGGGAGCGAACCGGCGGTGGACGGGCGGGCGGCGGCGCGGCCCGTGGTGGAGCAGGCCGTACGCACGGTGGCCGGTGACGCGGCGCACGGCTTGCCGGCACCCTGGGCCCAGGCGGTGCGGGAGGCGGCGGACCGGGGCGCGTACGGGCTGCCGGAGGCGTTGGACAAGGTGGCGGCGGACGCCGAGGAGTCGCTGCGGGGCGGACCGGCCGTGAAACCGCGCTGGTGGACGGTGGCCGCCTGGCTCCAGGGAATGCTGTGCGTGCTCCAAGTCGTCGGCCTGCTCTGGCTGCTGGGCGCGGTCACGGGCGCGGGCGGGGCGGCGGCCTGGATCTCGGGGCTGCTGCCCGTGCTGCTCGGCGCGGTGGGCGGGCCGGCGCTGACCTGGCTGTGCCGGGTGGTGGCACGCGGCCCGGCCAGGCGTTACGGGCAGGACGCCGAACGGCGGCTGCGGAGCGCGGCGGCCGGGTGCGGACGGGCACGAGTCCTGGAACCGGTCGCCGCCGAGCTGTTGCGCTACCGCGAGGTACGGGAGCAGTACGCGGTGGCGTCGGGCAGCTGAGGTGCGGGGGGGCGGGCGGCCGTCCGATGTCTGATCGGCGGTCGCCCGACTCGCGGTCCTCGGTCGCCGGACTTGTGACCTGCGGTCGGGCGGCACTTCACGCCCGGCCCCCGACGCTTGGCGCCCGACCCCGACGCCTGACGCCCGACGCCGACGCTTGGATTCGACCCCCGACCCCCGACCCCCGACCCCGACCGGCAGTTGCCCGACAGCGGGATGGGTGAGGGCGGATTCCCCCTCCCGGGTGGCCGGGTTTTCCACAGCCGGCCACCCGTCCACATGCTGCGGCGGCGCCTGCCGCAACCGTGCAGCATGAGGTCAACGCGGCGCGAGCGGCACATGGCAGGAGCGAGCGCCTGACGCGGGGGAGGCGGATGTCCGTGTACGACACGATGGTGACGCTGGTGGGGAATGCCGCGACGGCGGTGGAGCACCGGCAGACGACGGCGGGAGTGACGGTGGCCAGGTTCCGGCTGGCCACGACGTCCCGCCGGTGGGACCGGGCGCAGGAGCGCTGGACCGACGGGGGGACGAGTTTCTACACGGTCCGGTCGTGGCGCGCGCTCGCCGACAACGTCGCGGCGTCGGTGGCGGTGGGGGAACCACTGGTCGTCCAGGGGCGCTTGCGGCTGCGGGAAGGGGAATCACCCCCGGAGCGGGGCGGGCAGCGCTGGTTCTCGGCGGAGGTCGACGCCGTGGCGATCGGCCACGATCTCGCGCGCGGCACCGCGGCGTTCCGGAGAGTCGTCCGGCCGCCCCGCACGGAAGGGACGGTGCCGGTGGACGAGTCGCCGCCCGCCGACGCGGGTTCACCGCCGGACGCCGCGGACTCCCCGCCGACCGCCGCCAGTTCACCGGTGACAGAGGGCGAAGCCGGGACAGGACGCACAGCGCCGCCGGATGGGGTGGCGAGGGCGGAGGAAGGGGCGGGAGCAGCGGAAGCAGCGGCGGAAGCAGCGGCGGCAGGAGCGGAGCGGAAGACCTCCGCGAAGCCGCCCACGCCTCCCAAGAGGCCGTTCGCCGGCGTGATTTCGCCACCGTCCGAGCCGCCGGACGCTGCCGTTCCGCCGACCTCGACCGCACCCTCTTCGCCCGAGAAGGTAGCTATGCCCTGATAAGCCCCGGCGATTTGTCGATAATGCCAGGTCAGGGTGCCCGGTATCGGTAACGATTGCGATTCGGATCGCTTATGGGATGCCATTACTGGGGACCCTGATGCGCCTGCTCCATAAGATCCGACAAGTACTCACGGGGGCTGACGTGTTCGGCTGTTGAGTTCTTTGGGATCTTTCCGGCGAGGCATCCTCTCCCACTCGACCGCCTCGCCCAGAGGGGAAATTCATGCTTTCGATGAAGAGGCGGGGCGCAGCTCGCCTTGCCGCCGCGGTCGTGGCCTCGGGCCTGGTCGCGGCGGGTGCGATAGCCACCGCGGGCACTGCCGCGGCGGATGACGCGACCCCCACCCATGGGGGTGCCACCGCCACGCTCGGCGGTCTGAAGACGTTCGACCAGGCGGTCGTGCACAACGACGGAGGGGACCAGCGCGTCGGCGCCGGCCTCTTCGAGATGGCGGTCGACAACGGCGGCACGCTCCAGACGTACTGCATCGACATCCACAACCCGACGCAGCAGCAGGCCAAGTACCAGGAAGTGCCCTGGAGCGCCTCGTCGCTGCACAACAACGGGGACGCGGGCAAGATCCGCTGGATTCTGCAGAACTCCTACCCGCAGGTGAACGACCTGGCCGCGCTCGCGACCAAGGCCGGCGCCGGCAACCTCACCGAGAAGACCGCCGCGGCCGGCACCCAGGTCGCGATCTGGCGCTTCTCCGACCACGTCAAGGTGGACGCGGTCGACCCGGCGGCCGAGAAGCTCGCCGACTACCTGGAGAAGAGCGCGCAGAACGTCGGCGAGCCCCAGGCGTCGCTGACGCTGGACCCGCCGGCCGTCTCCGGCAAGTCCGGCGGCAAGCTCGGCCCGGTCACCGTGCACACCAATGCCGACAGCGTCACGATCTCCCCGGCCGCCGGTGCGCCGGCCGGTGTGAAGGTCGTCGGCAAGGACGGCAAGCCGGTCACCAGCGCGGCCAACGGCACCCAGCTGTTCTTCGACGTGCCGAAGGGCGCCGCCGACGGCAGCACCTCGCTGACCGCGCAGGCCGCCACCAAGGTCCCGGTCGGCCGTGCCTTCACCGGTATCGGTGAGCACGCCAAGAGCCAGACCCAGATCCTGGCCGGCTCCAGCGAGTCCACGGTCTCCGCGGCCGCGTCCGTCTCCTGGAAGAAGCAGGGCGCCATCCCGGCGATCACCGCCGAGAAGAACTGCGCCAAGGGCGGCGTGGACGTCACGGCGGCCAACAAGGGCGATGAGGCGTTCCGCTTCCAGCTCTCCGGCAAGCAGTACGAGATCGCCCCGGGCAAGTCGCAGACCGTGACCGTGCCGGTGGCCGAGGACCAGCCGTACAACATCACCATCAAGGGTGAGGGCGGCTTCAAGAAGTCCTTCTCCGGCGTCCTGGACTGCAAGACCGCCGGCAGCGGCGGCGGCAAGCCCTCCAGCAAGCCGAGCCCGGCCTCGGTCGGCGGCAGCACGGGCGGCGACAAGGGCGGCGACCTCGCCGAGACCGGTTCCAGCAGCGCCACCCCGGTGATCGCGGGCATCGCGGTCGTCCTCGTCGTGGTCGGCGGCGGCGCGGTGTTCTTCCTCCGTAAGAAGAAGACCGGCACCACCGCATAAGGACACGCGGCGCCCGGTGCGAACCGGTTCCCGGCGGCACCCGGCCGGACCGGCCGGCACCACCGGCGCACGGTGACCACCGGCGGCCGCTCGCCCACCCCGGGTGAGCGAGCGGCCGCCGAGCGGCAAACCCCCAGCGGCCCCGGAGCGCACCGACGCTCCGGGGCCGTCGGCGTCCGGCGGCCACTCAGCGGTGCGCCCTCCCGGCGCCGTGCCCCCCGCTCCGCGGTGACCAACGCTGACAGACGGCGACCAAGCGGACACCGGGTCGTGGCGGGCCGGTGCTGAACAGGGCTGCTCTGACCTACTCGTTTCCGCCAGAGCACAGGCGTACGGCAAGATGGGGTGTATCTGCCCTCCCTCGGATCCGTCGCACGACGGGCCGGGGCGGTGCCGCACAGACCCTGATCGATCCAATCTGCCGGACGGTTTCTCTTGGCTGAGTACATCTACACGATGCGCAAGGCGCGCAAGGCGCACGGCGACAAGGTCATCCTCGATGACGTGACGCTGAGCTTCCTGCCCGGCGCAAAGATCGGTGTCGTGGGTCCCAACGGCGCCGGTAAGTCCACGGTGCTGAAGATCATGGCCGGTCTCGAGCAGCCGTCGAACGGCGACGCGTTCCTCTCCCCGGGCTACACCGTCGGCATGCTCATGCAGGAGCCGCCGCTGGACGAGTCGAAGACCGTGCTGCAGAACGTGCAGGACGGCGCCGCCGAGATCATGGGCAAGCTCCACCGCTTCAACGAGGTCGCCGAGCTGATGGCGACCGACTACTCCGACGAGCTCATGGAGGAGATGGGCAAGCTCCAGGAGGACCTCGACCACGCCAACGCGTGGGACCTGGACACCCAGCTGGAGCAGGCCATGGACGCGCTCGGCTGCCCGCCCGGCGACTGGCCGGTCACCAACCTCTCCGGTGGTGAGAAGCGCCGTGTCGCCCTCTGCAAGCTGCTGCTGGAGGCCCCCGACCTGCTGCTCCTCGACGAGCCCACCAACCACCTGGACGCCGAGTCCGTGCAGTGGCTGGAGCAGCACCTCGCGAAGTACCCCGGCACCGTCGTCGCCGTCACCCACGACCGGTACTTCCTCGACCACGTCGCCCAGTGGATCTGCGAGGTCGACCGCGGCCGCCTGCACGGCTACGAGGGCAACTACTCCAAGTACCTGGAGACCAAGGAGACCCGTCTCAAGGTCGAGGGTCAGAAGGACGCCAAGCGCGCCAAGCGCCTCAAGGAAGAGCTGGAGTGGGTGCGCTCCAACGCCAAGGGGCGGCAGGCCAAGTCCAAGTCGCGACTGGCCCGTTACGAGGAGATGGCGGCCGAGGCCGACAAGATGCGGAAGCTGGACTTCGAGGAGATCCAGATCCCGCCGGGCCCGCGCCTGGGCAACGTCGTCGTCGAGGTCGACAAGCTCAACAAGGCCTTCGGCGAGAAGGTCCTGATCGAGAACCTGAGCTTCACGCTGCCGCGCAACGGCATCGTCGGCGTCATCGGCCCGAACGGCGCCGGCAAGACCACGCTGTTCAAGATGCTCCAGGGCCTGGAGACCCCGGACTCCGGCGACATCAAGGTCGGCGAGACCGTCAAGATCTCCTACGTCGACCAGAGCCGCGAGAACATCGACCCCAAGAAGACCCTGTGGGCCGTGGTCTCCGACGAGCTGGACTACATCAACGTCGGCCAGGTCGAGATGCCCTCGCGCGCCTACGTCTCGGCGTTCGGCTTCAAGGGCCCGGACCAGCAGAAGCCGGCCGGGGTGCTCTCCGGCGGTGAGCGCAACCGCCTCAACCTGGCGCTCACCCTCAAGCAGGGCGGCAACCTGCTGCTCCTCGACGAGCCGACCAACGACCTCGACGTCGAGACCCTGTCCTCGCTGGAGAACGCGCTCCTGGAGTTCCCGGGCTGCGCCGTGGTCGTCTCCCACGACCGCTGGTTCCTCGACCGCGTCGCCACGCACATCCTGGCGTACGAGGGCGAGTCCAAGTGGTTCTGGTTCGAGGGCAACTTCGAGTCGTACGAGAAGAACAAGGTCGAGCGCCTCGGTGCGGACGCGGCCCGTCCGCACCGCGCCACGTACAAGAAGCTGACCCGGGGCTGACCGCCGTGCGTCACCTCTACTCCTGCCCCCTGCGCTGGTCGGACATGGACGCGTTCGGCCACGTCAACAACGCGGTGTTCGTCCGCTACCTCGAAGAGGCGCGGATCGACTTCATGCGCCGGCTGGCGCCGGGGGACGGCAGCCCGTCGTTCACGGGCGGCTCGGTCGTCGCCCGGCACGAGATCGACTATGTGCGGCCGCTGGTCCACCGGCCCGAGCCGGTGGCCGTCGAGCTGTGGGTGACGAAGATCAGCGCCGCGTCGATGACGGTCGGCTACGAGGTCAAGGACGAGGACACCCTCTACCTGCGGGCCTCGACGGTCGTCGTGCCGTACAACTTCACCGAGGAGCGCCCCCGCCGCCTCACCGCGGAGGAGAAGGCGATCCTCAAGGAGTACCTGGACGACGCGTCGCGCCAGGAGGGGGCCGTCGCGGTATGACGGCGCTGCACCTCGCCGACGCGGGGGAGGCGGCGGACCTCGCCGCCTTCCTCGCCCGGCTGATCCACTACGACAAGGCCGCCGCGGTGCGTCTCCAGGCCGGCGGCGGGGTGCTCGCCGTGTTCGGCCGCCCGCCGTCCTTCGAGGTGCTGGCGATCCGCACCGCCCGGCTCGCCGAGGACAGCGCCCTGGACACCACCGTCTCGGCCGGTGAACTCCTCGACGGCATCGAGGAGCCGGCCGGCGCGGTGACCGTGCCGGCCGCGGTCACGGGCCCGCCGTGGACCGGGCTGCTGCCGCCGCGCGGCGGCTGGCAGCGGGTGCCGGGGCTGCCCGCCCCCGAGGCGCTGGTACGCACCGTGGCTGCCGCGGTGGCCGAATTCCGCGCCCGGGACGAGGCGTTGCCGCCGCAGCACCGCACCCGCGCCGAACGGGACCGTATCGGCCGGGAGATCTGGTCGCGGACCCTGGGCGACACCCACCTTCCGCTGCGCGCCGCCCATGCCGCGCAGTCCCTGGGCTTTCTGCGCCCGGCGCGCGCCGCCGCGCTCGTGGGGGGCGGTACGTCTCCCGGAGCCGCCGCCCCCGCGCACCGGCAGCCCCAGCCGCTGAGCCTGCTGTCGGCGGGCGGCTGGCTGCGCCTGAGCACCCCGTACGGGTCGGTTGCCGTACGGACCGGGGGCCCGGCCGGGCTGTCCGGTCTCACGGTGACGCCGGCCTGACGACGAGGCGGCGGGCGGCCGGTCGCGGACCGGCCGTGCCGGGACGGGACGGGGCCGGAGAGTCCTCGCCCCGCGGCGTCGCCCAGTCCACCGCGTCACCCGGCCCGCGGCATCACCCGGTCCGCGGCGCAGCTCGGTCCGTCGTGCTGATCAGTCCGCGGTGTTGACCATCGAGGCGGCCGCGTACGTCAGGTAGTTCCACAGCTGCGTCGCGTGGGCCTCGGAGAGGTCGAGGGAGTCCACCGCGTCCCGCATGTGGCGCAGCCAGGCGTCGTGGGCGGCCCGGTCGACGGTGAAGGGGGCGTGCCGCATCCGCAGCCGGGGGTGGCCTCGGCCGTCGCTGTACGTACGGGGGCCGCCCCAGTACTGCATGAGGAAGAGCGCGAGCCGCTCCTCGGCCGGGCCCAGGTCCTCCTCCGGGTACATCGGCCGCAGCAGCGGGTCCTCGGCGACTCCCTGGTAGAAGCGGTGCACCAGGCGCCGGAAGGTCTCCTCGCCACCGACCTGTTCGTAGAAGGTCTGCTCCTCGAGCGTGCCGCGTGGAATCTTGTTCACCCGTCCATGGTGGCAGACGCACCGGCTGAGGACTTCGGTCGTAGGACGCGAGGGGCGGCGGGGCCGGAAATGCGGCCGGGGCGTGACCGGTTGGTCACGCCCCGGGGTCGCGGGCCCTCGGCGGCGGTCAGCCGCGGCGGACGGTCAGCGTCGTCCAGGCACCGACGTGCACCCGGTCGCCGTCATGGAGCGGCACCGGCACGTACGGCTGGATGGGGTCCTCGGCCAGGTTGATCGTCGTTCCGTTGGTGGAGTTCTGGTCCACCACGGCCCAACTGCCGTCCTGCTGCTGCACCAGCAGCGCGTGCTGGTGCGAGACGCCCGGGTCCTCCGGCGCGCTGCCCAGATCGATGTCCGGGGCCTCGCCGGTGCTGTTCCGGCGGCGGCCGACCGCGATCTGGCCGTTGGCGAGCGGGAGCACCTGCTCGGGGGAGTACGAGGGCAGGTTGAGCCCCGCCGCCTCCGGGCCGCTGCGGCCCATCATCGCCATGAAGTACTCGCGGTCCGGCGCGATCGCCACCACCCAGCCGTCGCCGACGACCGGCGACGGACCCTGCGGCGGCGCGGCGGGACCCTGGCCGGGCCCGCCGTTCCACTGCTGGTCGGGGCCGGGCTGCTGCGGCGGCATCGGCTGCTGCTCGAACGGAGCCGGCGGCTGCTGCTCGAACGGCTGCTGCTGCTGCGGCGGGAACGGCGAGGGCTGCTGCTCGTACGGGGCCTGCGGGCCCGGGCCGGGCGGCGCGGGGGCCATCGGCGGGGGACCGGGCTGGGCGCTCGGCGGGTTCAGCGTCCAGTCGTCACCCTGCTGCGGCGGCGGGCCCGGCTGACCGGACGGGCCGGGGCCCGGCATGCCGGGGAAGCCGCCGGGGCCGCCGGGGGGCATGCCGTGCTGCTGCGGGGGCTGGGGCTGCTGCGGCGGCGGGAAACCGTAGCCGTCCTGGCCGCCCTGGGGGCCGGGTGCGGGCGGGGGAAAGCCGTAGCCGCCCTGGCCGTCCTGGTCGCCCTGGGGGCCGGGCGCGGGCGGCGGGAAACCGTAGCCGCCCTGACCGCCCTGCGGGCCCGGCTGCTGGGCCGGCGGGGCGTAGGACGTCGGGGAGTTGGTGAGGAAGTTGTAGCGGCACCCCTCACAGAACGGCGCCATCGACTCACGCGGCGTACCGCACTGCGGGCACGTCTCGGGCGCTCCGGACGGCGCGGGGCCGCCCTGGGGGCCCGGTGCGGGCGGCGGGAAGCCGTAGCCGCCCTGATTGCCCTGCGGACCCGGGCCGGGCGCGGGCGGGGGGAAGCCGTAGCCGTCCTGGCCGCCCTGGGTTCCGGGGCCGCCCTGCGGGCCGGGCGCGGGGGGCGGGAAGCCGTAACCGCCCTGGCCGCCCTGGTTGTCCGGGGCGCCGGGGCCGGGGCCGCCGAAGCCGGGCGGCGGTCCGGCCTGACCCGGGGGCGGGCCGGGCTGACCCGGAGGCGGACCTGCCTGACCGGGCGGCGGGCCGGGCTGCCCGGTGGGCTGGCTCGGCGGTGCGTTGAGAAAACCTGCAGGCAGGGAGGGCGGCGGGGGGACAGCGCCCGCCATCCGCTGGCCGCACACCTCGCACCAGTCTTCGGCCACCGACTGGTGGCCGCTCGGGCAGGTAGGCATGTCGGTTCTTCCCCCTCCGTACCGAATGTCTGCGGTGGTACTGCTCGGTACTGATCGTGGCTATTTCTTCACGCGAACGGTTCTCGTCGAGCGCGTCCCGAGAGTCATCTCGTCCGCCTCGGCGACCTTCGCCTTCAGTCGCACAGTACCGGTCGCCGCATCGACGACGTCCACCACCTTCGCAAGGAGTTTCGCAGTCTCCTCGTTCCCCGAGGCACCGGCCAGCTGTACCGCGCGGCCCAGTTTCGCGAGGGCGTCGGCGGTATCGCCCGACTTGCGCGCATCAAGTCCCTGTTGGATGACATGGGAGAGTTCCGCCTGTCCTGTGTAGTGCGCGACCTGCGGATCGATCGCTGTGGAAACCGCCACATCGTCCGTCCACACGGCGCGTACCAGCCCCTGGGACAGCGGCCGCGGCGGGCCGTCGGGCGCGGGGAGGCCGTCCGGCGCGGAGGCGATCAGGGTGACCCGGCCGGCGAGCATCTCCCGGCCGACGGCGGCGGCCGGGACCCGCAGGCAGAGGTGGTAGTCGCGGGACTCGTCGCCCCAGGAGCCGGTCGGATAGTCCCCCGACCGCGGACCGGAGTCCTGCCGCGCGCCGGTCAAGTCCGCCACGGTGGGCGCCACTTGCCGGACGAAGACGGTCTCGGCGCCCAGCGGGGTCCACAGCCGCAGGGCGACGCCGGCGATCCCCTTGGCCATCGCCTTCTCCATCAGCCGGGTGAAGTCGGCGGCGAGGCCCGCCGGATCGGCGACGATGTCGGCCGTGCCGAGCAGCGCCGAGGCGATGCCGGTGACCTCCTTGACCTCCCAGTCCGTGCCGACACCGCGGGCGTCGCAGGTGAACGCGCCGCCGCAGGCGTCCAGGGCGGCGCGCAGGTCCTCGGGCGACTCGTGCTCGTTGCGGCCGTCGGTGAGCAGGAGGGCGTGCCGGATGCAGGCGTCGGCGGACGACAGCAGCCGGCCGGTGAGCCGCAGCCAGCTCCCGATGGCCGTGCCGCCGCCCGCGTTCAGCCGCCGCAGGGCCTCCTTCGCGCGCGTACGGGTGGCCGCGCCGGCCACGGCCAGCCGGCCGCCGCCGGGGAAGATCTCGGCGGCACGATGGGTTCCGGCCACCACCGCGAAGCCGACCCCGTCACGCAGGGTGTCGATGGCGGCGGCCGTCGCCTCGCGGGCGCCGTGCATCTTCGCCGGCGGACGGTCCATCGACCCGGAGCAGTCCACCATGATCACCACGGCGGCGTCCGGTCCGCCGGTGCCCGCCGCGGGGACCGGACGGCCGCCGGTCGTCCCGCCCCCGGTCGCGGTGATCGTGACGATGGCGTGCACCTCGCGTCCGCCCTCGGGCAGATACGGGTTCTGGTGCACCTCGGCACGGAAGCGCGGCACACGGGACTTGGTGAGGTGGGCCATCCGTTCGCTCCTCGGGACGCCGTAACCGGTCGATCGGGTGCGCGGTGCGTGGTGCTGTTTTCCGTGGACGGGGCGGGGAGCGCCGGCTTCCCGCCCCTGACGCGCCGTTCCTCGCCGGCGGGGCGTCCGATGTGCCGCGCGCCCCGCCGGTGTCCGGCGTGTCCGGTGCTGGGCCGGTCAGGCCGGTGCGGCCTGCCCCGCGGGGGCGGGGAACGGCACCAGTGCCACCGTGACGTTGTCGTGCCCGCCGCCGTCGAGGGCGTGGGTGACCAGGGTGCGGGCGCTGTCGAGGGGGTGGGCGGGCGCGTCGTGCGGCAGCACCGCGGCCATCTGCTCCGCGGACTCCGCGTAGTTCCACAGCCCGTCGGTGCACACCACCACGACACCGGGACCGTCCGGCTTGAACGTGGCGGTGTGCGGCTCGACCTCGTAGGCGTCCGCGCCGAGCCAGCCGGTGATGGCGTGCGCCCGCTCGTCGGCGTTCGCCTCGGCCTCCGACATCAGGTTGTTGGCGACCATCTGGGCGGCCCAGGAGTCGTCCTCGGTGAGCCGGGCGGGCGGCGCCGTGCGGTCGTCGGGGATCCAGTAGACGCGGCTGTCGCCGACCCAGCCGACGGTCAGCAGTCCGCCGCCGACCACCGCGCCGACGAAGGTGCAGGCGGGGGCGTTCTGCCGGTGGTGCTCGTCATGGGCGGCGGCGGGGTCGGCGGCCAGCGCGTCGACCGCGGAGGAGGCCGCGAGGATCGCCTCGTGCATGGCCTGCTGGGGGTGGGTGCCGTGCGGCAGCGACGCCTGGAGTGCCTCGCCGGCGGCCTCGGACGCCGCCGCCGACGCCTCGTCGGGGCGGGTCGCCGAGGAGACGCCGTCGCAGACCACCGCGACCACGGCGGGGCTGCCGTCCGGGAGGGTGGCGGAGCGCAGCGCGAAGAAGTCCTCGTTGCGGTGGTGCCGGTGGCCGAGGTCGCTGACCGCCGCGACACCCGCCAACGCGCGCTCCATGTGGTCGCGTTCGCGGGGCCGGGCGTGGCCGCAGCGCTCGCAGTAGCCGTCCGGCCCCACCGCGCCGGACCGGCAGACGGCGCACAGGGCGGTGCCGTGGGCGGGGGTGCCGGCGGGCGCGTCGGCTGCCGGAGCGGGCGCGGCCTCCTCCGTGGCCGGGGCGCCGGACCCGGCGGCTGCCGCGTCGGCCGCCGCCGCGTCGGCCACCGCCTCGTACCCGGCGACGCGCGGGTCGGCGGGCGGTGGTGCGGCGGCCGTGGCCGGGCCGGGCACCGCGGGCGCATGGCCGGGCGGCGGCGGGACATGGCCGGACGGCGCGGCCGGGTCGCCGTACGGGAGGCGGGCCTGCGGGTCCGGCGGCGGCGGGCCGGGCGGCCCGGGGGGCGACGGCGGCAGCGGCGGCGGGGGCGGTACGGCGCCGGGCGCGGGCGGGGCGCCGTACGCCGGCGGCGCGGCGGGCGCCAGGAGCTCGGCGCCGCACCGCCCGCAGAAGTTGTCTCCCGCGTTCAGCGGTTCGTCACAGCCCGGACACCGGGACGGCCCAGTCACACCCATGTCACACCCACGTCCTGGGGCGGAAGCGGTTGGCCCGTTCCACCAGTTCGATCCTTTTCTCACCACGCTGCGCCAGCCGTGCCAGCAGGCGGTACGACCCCTCCAGGCCGAACCGCAGACCACGCTCGTCCAGCGGGCTGCCGAGCAACGAGCCCCGCTCGTCCACGGCCGCCGCGCCGTCCGGCCCGGCACCGTGGCTACCGGAGAGTACCCAGTCCAGGGCGCTGCCCAGTACTTCGGTGGTGAGTTGTTCCCTTCGTTCGGCGTCCAGACCGAAGTCCGCGAGCGCCTCGACCTGTTCGGCGGCCGCGTGCAGATCCACCAGCAGCGGATCGCGGGGCGGCCGGTCCCGCAGCCGGGCGCGGACCGCCGCGATCCGCGCCGCTATGTAGTGGATGGACGACTCCGGGACGGACTCCAGCGCCTCGACCGCGCCCGCGCGCTCGCCCGCCGTCAGCCGCACCCGCGCCAGCCCGAACGCCGCGCTGACATAGCTGCGGTCGGTCGCCCACACCAGGCGGTAGTACTCCACCGCGTTGTCCAACTGCCCCAGCAGCTCCGCGCAGATCCCCAGCGCCAGCTTCGGCGCCGGCTCACCGGGGAACGCGTCGTACACCGCGTCGAACGCCATCGCGGCGCTCTCGCGGTCGCCGCCCCACAGCGCCACCACGCCGCGGTGCCACACCACCCGCCAGTCCGCGCCCCAGGCGTCGGGCTCGTCGCCGCCCCGGCGGGCGGAGGCCCACTCCTCGGCGGGCGCCGCGGCGATCTCCGCCAGCACCCGCCGCGCCGCCGCGCCGTCGCCCGTCTCCAGATGGGCGCGCAGCGCGCGCAGCCGGACCTCCAGGGAGTCGACGGGCGCCGAGCGCAGGGCACCCAGCAGGTCGGCGGGCGGGGCGGCCAGCAGCCCGGCCAGCAGCTCGGCGTGCGGATCGCCCGGGTCGACCCGCGGCACCGGCAGGGCCAGGGCGGCGCCGGCGACGTCCAGCGGGAGCAGCGCGGGGCCGCCGGGGGCCGGCTCCGCCCGGCGCGCCGGCCCGGCGCCCCGCGCGCCCAGCCGCGAACTGTCGCCCTCCGCGGGGGCCGTCAGCTCCGTGTCGACCACCCGCAGTTCGGGCCCGAACAGCGGGGACAGCGCGGGCCGCGGCTCGCCCGACTGGAGCGCCACCACCTCCCGCAGCACGCCCGTCAGCTGCTCGGCCATCTCCTCCGCCGAGGCGAACCTGCGCCCCCGGTCCGGGTCCGTGGCGCGCACCAGCAGCCGGTAGAACGACTCGTAGGTGCGGAACACCTCGATGTGGTCGGGGTCGGGCAGGGAGTCCGCGAAGACGTTGGTGTAGCCCTGGAAGTCGAAGGTGAGGACCGCGAGGGTGCGCGCGACGGTGTAGAGGTCGGAGGCGACGGACGGGCCCAGCGCGGCGACCTCCGGCGCCTGGTAGCCGATCGTGCCGTAGATCGGGCTCTCGTGGTCGTCCATCCTGCGCACCGCGCCCATGTCGATCAGCTTGAGCCGGTCGTGCTGCTGGATGGCGTTGTCGACCTTGAAGTCGCAGTAGAGGTAGCCGCGGCGGTGGAGGTGGCCGAGCGCCTCCAGCGCCTCGATGCCGTACGCGCAGGCCTGTTCGACCGGCAGCGGATCGCGCCTGCCCCGGGGCGTGCGCCGGTCGTTGGCGAGTTCCTTGAGCGACTTGCCGCCGACGTACTCCATGACGATGTAGCCGTCGAGGCTGCCCGTCGCCCGGTCGAGGTGCTCCACGAAGTTGTAGATCCGCACGATGTTGGCGTGCTCGATCTCGGCGAGGAAGCGCCGCTCGGACATCGCCACCGCCAGCGCCTCCTCGTCGCCGGTGTCCAGCAGCCCCTTGAGCACCACCCACCGGTCGGAGACCGCGTGGTCCGTCGCGAGGTAGATCCAGCCGAGCCCGCCGTGCGCCAGACAGCCCACGACCTCGTACTGGCCGTGCACCATGTCGCCGGGCCGCAGCTTGGGCACGAAGCTGTACGGGTGGCCGCACTTGGCGCAGAACCCTTCCGTGCGGCCCGGCTCCTCGCCGCGCGCCCGGCCCACCGGAGCCCGGCAGTCCGCGCGGCTGCAGAACCGCTTGCGCTCCGGGACCTCCGGGTCCGCCAGCACCGCCGTCCGCGGATCGGGCCGCGGCACCTCCGGCACCGTCACCAGCCCCGCGCCCAGGCGCCCCCGCGCCGCCGCGGACGACGAGCCGCTGCCCGCCCCGCGCAGCGACACCGCCGCCTCGCCGGACGTGCCCTGCGACAGCCGTCCGGGCACCGAGCGGCGCGACGCCGAGGGGCGCGCGGTCGGCGTGCCGGCGCCGGAACCGGGGGCGGGCGAGGGCACCGTCAGCAGCGCGCCCGCCGCCTCGCGGTCCGCCGCGGCACCGGCGAATGCCCGGTCCGTCGCCTCGTCGGCGAGCGCCCGGCCGGTCAGCCCGGTGGGCGGCGACGACACCAGGCCGTCCGGCGAGACCACCGGCGCCAGCCCGCACAGGTCGCAGTACAGCTCACCGCCGCCGACATCCTCGTAGCTGCCCGCGCACTCCCGCCGCTGGCAGCGCTCGTCGGCCCGCTCCGTCACGAATCCCCCCTGCCCTCCCGCTGCACCGCCAACGCCTCCGCCGCCGCCTGCTGATAGCGCCACACCGCCTGCTCGGCCGCGCGCAGATCGCACGGCGCACTCCACAGCATCCGCCGCCCGACGTCGTACCGCTCGGTCAGCAGCGGATCCTCCGCCAAACCGTGACGTGCGAGCTTCGCGCGGTACGCGTCGAGGCGGCCGCGCAGCTCGGCCCGCACCGCCAGCGGCGCCGTCACCGCGGTCAACGACTCGCGGGCCCGCAGGAGTTCGTCCTCGGCCCGCTCCTCCAGGCTCTCCAGCAGCGGCGACAGCCGGTGCCACTGCGCCCGCCTGCGGTAGTCGGCGGCCGCCGCCAGCTGTTCGTGCAGCGCCGTCGACGGGCCGCTGACCGCCGGCACCTCCGACGCGGCGATCTTCGCCAGCACCTCGCCGCGGGCCTGCCGCGCCTCGGTCAGCGTGCGGTCCGCCCGCGACAGCACGTCCCGCAGCTGCATCAGCCGCCGCTCCGCGTCCTGCCGGACGTCGAGGACCGCCGCCACCTCCCGCCGGATGTCCTCCAGCGCACGGGCCGCGCGGTCGTAGCGCCCGGTGTCCGGACGGCCCCCGCCCGGCGCCGAACTCCCCGTCGACGACGACACCCAGTACGCCAGCGGATCCGCGATCACCTCGGCCCGCAGCCGCACCAGTTCGTCCGTGATCCGCTCCAGGTCGTCGCCCGCCGGGTGCTCACCGGGGCGCACGCCCACCGAGTGCGCCAGCGAACGCGTCCGCTGCAGCTCGGCGGAGAGCAGGTCTATCCGGGCGGGCAGCGTCGACCAGACCGCGTCGGCGGCGACGATGACGTCCAGCGACCGGGCGTACAGCCCGTTCATCCGCTCGACGAGCCCCTCCAGGCTGAACCGTTCGCCCGACGGCGCCGGAGACCCGGGGGCGTCGATGCCGGCCGCGGCCGCCTCCGGCACCGTCACCCCGTCGCCGTGCAGCAGTTCGGTCAGCTCCGCCAGGTCCTCCGGCGACGGCCGGCGCCGCCGCGCCCGCAGCTCACGCGCGCTCTCCAGCGCCGCCGTGTACGCGTCGAACAGCGTCCACAGGACCGTGATGGACCGCTCCGCCTCGGCCCAGCGCTCCTTGGTGCGCCCGGTCACGCCGGCGCCCTCCAGCAGCCGGCGCCCCGCGTGGTCCTGCAACGCGAGCAGTGATGTCTCGATCGCCTCGTACTCGGCACCGAGCCGCGCCAGGGCGCGGTCCACCTCCTCCCGGTCCAGCACCGGGGCATCGGGCCGCCCCGCAGGGCCGGGGAAGGATCCAGGGACCCCCATCGATCACCTTTCCACTTCGTGTACGGTGCACGGCGTTCGGCGCGGCCGGGCGGCCGCTGCTCGCTGCTCCTCCCACGTCCTGTTCCATAGTGACGGCATCGGGGCCTCCCGGGGCGTTCGGCGGGGGTGGTCCGCTCCTTGGAGCGATCAGTCGCTGTACTGCGGCGAAGGCGGCCCCGATATGCCCGGCAGGTCGGCCCGCAGCCAGGTGCGGTAGGCCCGCATCCAGGGGCTCTTGGCGCCGCCGCCGCGGTAGTCGTCCAGGACCTTGTTCACCCGCCGCACCAGATCCGTGTCGTCCTTGTTCATCGCCACGCCATAGGACTCGTCCGTGAAGGGCTTGCCCTTGAGCTCCACTGCCGGATCCTGTGCCGCCTGCGCCGCCGCCAGCGCGCTGTCCGTGACCACCGCGTCCGCCCGGCCCAGCTGCAGCCGCACCAGACAGTCGAGTTGATTGGGCACCGTCAGCACCTTCGCGCCGTGCGGCCGCGCCCTCAGCGCGGTCTCGCCGGTCGAACCCGCCGCCGTGCACACGCGTTTGCCGCGCAGCGAATCGTCGTACGCCGTGACCGCCGAGGAGACCGGGGCCAGCACCTGCTGGCCCGCCTGGAAGTACGAGGTCGAGAACGCCACCTGCTGCTTGCGCACGCAGTTGACCGTCATCGTCCGCACCACCATGTCGACCGAGCGCTTCCGCAGCGCCGGGATCCGCTGGTTGGTGGGCACCGCCTTGAAGACCACGGGCGGACGCGGCCCGAGGATGTCCTCGGCTATCGCCCGCGCCAGGTCGATGTCGAAGCCCTCCAGCTCGCCGGTGGCCGGATCGCGGTACCCCCACCGGTAGGTGTTCTGGTCCACCCCGACGACCAGCTGGCCCCTCTCCTTGATCCGCTTCACCGCCGCGCCGTCCTCCGAGGAGGGGCGCAGGCTCTCCGCGGCGGTGCGCGCCGTGCACGGCGCGGAAGCCGGCGCGGCCTGCGCCGCTCCCGGGACGTACGCCCGGTGCGTCGCCGCCGGAGGGGGGACCCGGCCGGGACCGGGCGCGTCCCGCGCGGCGTCGCCGCCCAGCGCCGGCACCAGGACGGCGGCGGCCGCGGCCATCACCCCCATCCCGGAGGCGACCGGTGCCAGCACGGCCCGCAGATTCACCAGGCCACGCGCGCGCACCCGCATCCCTCTCCCACCGGACCCCGTCACCGGTACTCCGCCAGCCTGCGGCCGATCCCCAGCACCGCGCCCACCGCTCCCGCCGCCGCCAGCACCGCGGCTCCCACCGCGAGGCCGCCCAGCGCCGCCCGCCCGGCGTCCGCCGCCGACCGGAACTCCGCCTGCTCGTGCACCAGCGCCCGCTGCAGCCCGGCGGCCACCCGGTCGAAGGACTCGCCGGTGGACCCCTCGGGGCCGATCACCTTGGCCAGCGCCCACTCGTAGTCGCCCTTGTCGTCCGCCGCCCGCGCCGCGCCGTGCCGCTCCTGCCACTGCCGCACCCCGGTCAGCGCCTCGCGCACCGGACGCCGCCCGGCCTCGTCGTCCGCCAGCGCCAGTGCCGCGCCCAGCCTGCTCCCCGGCCCCGCATCGCCGTGCTCGCCCCCGCCCGCCAGATCCGCCATCCCGGACCGGAAACCGGCCTCGTAGAAATCCTGCCCGCTCCCGGTCAGCACCGCACCGCGCGCCACCAGCGTGAGGTTCTCGTCCCCGCGCGCCCGCAGCGCGTCGATCCGCGCCTCGTTGAGCACCCGCAGCGACCGGGCACCGTGCTCGTACGAACCCGTCAGGCCCGTACGCGCCACCGTATGCCCCGCCACCAGCCACACCAACACCACGGCGGACGCGGCCGTCGCCGCCACCAGGCCGCGGTTGAACACCCGATTGGTGCGCCGGTAGTGCCGCCGCTGCGCCCACCCCAGCGCGCCGATCGCCACCACCCCCGCCCCCGTCGCGAGCCACGGCCGGGACCCGGCCGCGCGGTAGTCCGCCGTCAGCCGGTCCGTCTCCGCGTCGTACAACGCGCGTGCGGCGGGGAGGAGTTCCGTCCGCATCTGCTCGTTGGCGTACCGCAGGTACGCGCCGCCCAGCGGCAGCCCCTGCCGGTTGTTGGCCCGCGCCGTCTCCACCAGGCCCGTGTAGCGGGGCAGCCCGCTGTTGAGCCGGGCGATCTGCGCGCGTGCCGCGGGCGAACCACCGCTGTTGGCGGCCGCCTTGACCAGCAGCGCGGATGCGGTGGAGAGGTCGGCGGCATAGCGGTCGCGGATCGCCCCGTTCTCCTTGCGGCCGGCCAGGAAGCCGGCCGCGGCCGTCGTGTCGGCGTCCGCCAGCGAGCGGTAGATGCTCGCCGCGTCCGCGGTCAGCGGCTGGCTGTGCTCCACGACGTCGTCGGCGGCCGCCGCCCGGTTCGTGACCTGCCAGGCCGTCACCGCCCCGAACACCACCACCAGCAGGGCCAGTACGGCGCCGATCACCCGCAGACGGCCCGGCTCCGTGCGCGCCGCGGCCCGCAGTTCGTCCAGCCCCTCGGCCCAGGCCGTCCTGCGCCCCGTGGCCGGCGGTGAGGCGCTGCTGATCGACACGGAACCTCCCCCTGGGCGCTGACTTCGGTACCGGCCCCCGTGCCCGGCGCAGGGAGCGCTCACACGGAGGACTGGTGCATGGGCAGCAGTATGTCCGCAGCCGCCGGGGCACACACCGCGATTGCCCCGATCTTGTTCGGATCGCGATCCGGCGGGCCTGTCCCGCCACCGGGGCGGACGCTCCCCAGGGCCGGGGCTCGCGGGGCCGCCGCCACCGGGGCCCGCACTACAGTGGGCGGCAAGTCGTCAGACATCAGGTGAGACCGGATACCGGACACCGCGCCGGAGGGGGAGTGAGCTCGTGCAGTCGGTCCGCAAGGGCAGGGTGTCGCTCGTGGAGACCGCGACCGACGAGATCCGCGCCCAGATCGTGAACGGCACCTGGCCGGTGGGCAGCCGCATCCCGCCCGAGAGCGCGCTCTCCGACACCCTCGGCGTCAGCCGCGCCTCGGTCCGCGAGGCCGTCCGCTCCCTGGTGCACTCCGGCCTCCTGGAGCCCCGGCAGGGCGACGGCACCTTCGTGATCTCCGACGACGACAGCGCGGTCGCCCTGCGCCGCCGCCTCGAACGCGCCGAGCTCAGCCATGTCACCCAGGTCCGCCAGGGCCTCGACGTGGTCGCCGCCCGCCAGGCCGCCAAGCACCGCACCGACGCCCAGCTCGCCGGGATCGAGGCCGCGCTGACCCGCCGCAGGGCGGCCCTCGCCGCGCAGGACGACGAGGCGTTCACCGCCGCCGACGCGGAGTTCCACGTCCTGGTCGCCGAGGCGAGCGACAACCCCGTCCTCGCCGACATCTACCGCTCCCTGAGCGCGGCCCTGCGCGAGGAACTCCGGCGCGCCGCCTGCCTGGACACCGCCACCGCCGCTCCCGACGACCCGCACTCCCGCCTCACCGACGCCATCCGCGCCCGCGACCCGCAGGCCGCCGTGGACGCCGCGGTCCTCCTCCTCGCCGGGCACGTACGGGACCTGGCGCTTCCCGGGGAGGACTGAGGCAGGACCGGGCAGAGGGGCCCTTCCCGAAGGCGACCTGTCACTCCCACGCCCGCCTCAACCGCCGATAGGCCCCCGGCTCCGCCCCCGCCCGGTCCAGGGTGTCCAGGGCCGCGCCCAGGACCGGCGGGGCGGTCACCACAAGGGGGCGGGCCCCGGGGGCGCGTTCGGCGAGGAGCCGGGTGACCTGGTCGTCGAGGAGGGGGTGCCGGGCCGCCAGGACCCCGCCGCCCAGCACCACGGGGACCGGGGCGCCGAGGAGGCCGAGCCGGTCCAGGGCGACGCCGGCCAGCAGGGCGATCTCCTCCGCCTGGCGGGCCACGAGGGCGCGGGCGACGGCGTCGCCGGAGTCCGCGACGGCGAAGAGGAGCGGCGTCAGCTCGTGGCGGCGGTGGCCGGGCAGGGACCGCAGGTGCAGGGCCTCGGTCAGCTCCGCCACGGTGGTCAGGCCGAAGTGCGCGGGCAGGGCCGTGGCCAGCCCGGTCGGCGCGCCGCGGCCGTCCTCGGCACGGGCCGCGCACCACAGCGCCTCGTCGGCGAGGAACGCGCCGCCGCCCCAGTCCCCGGAGAGCCTCCCGAGGGCGGGGAAGCGCGCGGTGGCCCCCGCGCGGCCGGTCCCCGCGCAGTTGATGCCCGCCCCGCACACCACGGCGACGCCCACCCGCTCCCCGTCGTCCGGCAGCCCGGCCCGCAGCAGCGCGAAGGTGTCGTTGCGGACGTGCACCGTGCGCGCCCATCCGCGGCCCGCGATCTCGGCGGTGAGGGCGGCCTCCTCCACGGGGAGGTCGGCGTTGGCGAGGAAGGCGGAGAGGCGGTCGACGGGGCCGGTGTGTCCGGCCCCGGCCAGGACCGACCGCACCAGCGGCGCCAGGACGTCGACCGCGGGGCCGACGCCTGCCACCGGCGGCCGGAAGCCGCCGCCGCGTGCCGTGCCGAGCACCTCGCCGTCCGCGGCCACCAGCGCCACGTCGGTTTTGCTGTTGCCCGCGTCGACGGCGAGCGCCCTGCCCGTCAGGCCCACGCCAGGTGCTCCCGGTTGTGCGCGAGCAGCTGGTCGGTGAGCCGGCCGGCGCGGTCGGTCTGGCCGATGAGGGGGTGCGCGAGGAGCGCGGAGAACACGGCGTCGCGCCCGCCGGCCCGGTCCGCCCGCCGGCCGCCCCTGCCCCACAGCGCGGCCTCCAGGGCGAGGTGTTCGTAGGCGGTGACGTGGGCGACCAGCCCGGCGTACAGCGGTTCGAGGGGGCGCACGGGGAGCGGCGTCGCACCTGTGGCGTCCACGGTCGCCGGCACCTCGATGACCGCGTCGTCGGGCAGGAACGGCAGGGTGCCGCGGTTGAGGGTGTTGACGACCTGGGTGTCCCCGGTGTCCCGCAGGAGGGACGCGGTGAGCGCCACCGCGGCCTCCGAGTAGAAGGCGCCGCCGCGCCGCGACAGCAGCTCCGGCTTCTCGTCGAGCGCCGGATCGCCGTACTGCTCCAGGAGCCGCCGTTCGAGGGCGGCGACCTCCTCGGCCCGGGAGGGTCTGCCGCGCGACTCCGCGACGACCGCGTCGTGTTGGTAGTAGTAGCGCAGGTAGGAGGAGGGGACGGCGCCGAGGCGGTCGAGGAGCGCGCGGGGCAGGCGCAGGTGGTCGGCGAGGGCGTCGCCGTGTTCCGTCAGCAGCCGGGGCAGCACGTCCTCGCCCCCGACGCGCACGGCCCGCTCCCAGGTGAGGTGGTTGAGGCCGACGTGCTCCAGCTCGACCTCGCCGGGCGGGACGCCCAGCAGCGCGGCGAACCTGCGCTGGAAGCCGATGGCGACGTTGCACAGCCCGACGGCGTGGTGGCCGTGGGCGAGGAGCGCGCGGGTGACGATGCCGACGGGGTTGGTGAAGTCGACGATCCAGGCCCGGGGGGTGCGCCGGCGCACCCGTTCGGCGATGTCCAGGGCGACCGGGACCGTGCGCAGCGCCTTGGCGAGGCCGCCGGCGCCGGTGGTCTCCTGGCCGACGCAGCCGCACTCCAGCGGCCAGGTCTCGTCCTGGTGGCGGGCGGCCTGGCCGCCGACGCGCAGTTGCAGCAGCACGGCGTCCGCGCCGTCCACGCCGGCGTCCAGGTCCGCGGTCCAGGAGATCCGGCCCGGATGCCCCTGCCGGGCGAAGATCCGCCGGGCCAGGCCGCCCACCAGCTCCAGCCGGTCCGCCGCCGGGTCGATCAGGACGAGCTCCGCGAGCGGCAGGACGTCCCGCAACCGCGCGAAACCGTCGACGAGTTCGGGGGTGTAGGTCGAGCCGCCGCCGACCACGGCGAGCTTGAAGCCGGGGTGCGCGGTACGTCCCTGGAAAGCCGGCATACGGATCAGCCCTTCACTCCGGTGAGCGTGACGCCTTCGACGAAGACCTTCTGTGCGAAGCGGACAACGAGCGTGCACGGCGCCGCGGGCGGGCGGCGTCGCGGCGAGGCCCCCTCACCCCGTGGGGAACACCGCGTCGCGCGCCTGCGCGAGGGCGGTCCGCAGGGCGCCGATGAGGATCGGCGGGCCGTCGACCTCGCTCAGGCGCAGCGCGGGGCGGGGCAGCGCGAGGCCGGTGAACTCCTCCTCGACCAGGGCGCGCAGCGCTTCCCCGCCGGCGTGGGCGACCTCGCCGCAGAGCACCACCAGCCGTGGGTCGACCACCGCGACCACCGCCGCGATCCCGGTCGCCAGCCGCCGTGCGACCTCCGCCCGGACCTCGTCCCGCGCCAGCGCCCCGGCGACCGTACGGACCCGCGGGTCCCCGTGCTCCCGGGCCAGCGCGAGCACGCTCGGCGCCCCGACGAGCCGCTGGAAGCCGCCGCCGGCGTCCGGCCGCGCGGCGCTGCGGTCGCCGCCCCGGGACAACGGGGCACCGGGCAGCGGCATATAGCCGATCTCGCCCGCGCCCCCGGTGGTCCCGCGCAGCAGCCGGCCGTCCAGCACGATGGCGGCGCCGACCCCCTCGTCGACCCACACCAGCACGAAGTCGCCGACGCCCTGCGCCGCCCCCTCGTACTGCTCGGCGACCGCCGCCAGATTCACGTCGTTCTCGATGGTGACCGGCGTGCCCAGCACCTCCGTCAGCTCCTCCTTGAGCGCCCGCGAGTGCCAGCCCGGCAGGTGCGGCGCGTAGCGCAGCCGCCCGGTCCGCGGGTCCAGCGCGCCGGGCGTGCCGATCACCGCCCCGTGCACCTGCTCGCGGGCCAGCCCGGCCCGGGTCAGTGCCCCGTCGAAGGCCCGCGCGACCAGCCGCGTCGTCCGCTGCGGCGCGTCCTGGGCCGCGTCGCCGGTGCCGACCCGCTCCTGCCCGAGCACCTGCCCGGTGAGGTCGGCGAGGGCGGCGGTGACCCCCTGCCGGTCGACGGTCAGCGCGGCGACGTGCGCCGCCGCCGGATCGATCCCGTAGAGCCGCGCACTGGGTCCCGGCCGCCCGGTCACGTTCCCGGCCGACCGCACCAGCCCCGCCGCCTCCAGCCGCGCCAGCACCTGCGAGGCGGTGGGCTTCGACAGCCCGGTCAGCTCCCCGATCTGCGTACGGGTCAACGGCCCCCGCGCCACCAGCAGATCGAGCGCGGCCCGGTCGTTCATGGCCCGCAACACCCGCGGCGTCCCCGGCACCCCCCGCACACCCTGCCCCGCACCCATGCCCCACCCCGCCCACCGGCGGCCCCACGGACCGCTCATCTGTTAACAAACCTTCCAATAACTCCACAGGAAGGTAGGGGGCGGGCGGGGGCGCGTCAATGGGGCGAGCGGAGCGACTTCGCGGCGGTCCGCGGGGCTCCTGCCCGCCCGCCACTCGCCGGACAGGGGCGTCCGGCGCCCCGTCACAGGGACGGCGACGCGTGACGCCCCGGGCTCGGCGAGCGAGGCCCGGGGCGTCACGGCGGTGCGGCGTGGCGGGGTGCTACTTCCCCATCTTCGACGGCGCCGCGATCGGGTTGGTGGCCATGGACTGGGGGGAGAGGGGGTTGTTGAGGGCGGAGGGGGCGGACATGGCGGCGGTGGGGTCGGCGGCCTCCTCATCCTCTTCCTCGGGGGCCGGGCGGGGGGCGAGGTGGACGCCGGCGGCGTCGAGGGCGCGCTTGATGCGCCAGCGCAGTTCGCGTTCCACGCCGGGGGCCTTGCCGGGCATGGTTTTGGCCGAAACGCTGATGGTGACCGTGTCGAGGTGCACCTCGCTGAGGCCCAGGACCTCCACGCCTTCCCACAGCTGCTCGTTCCAGGGCTCGGACTTGGACATCTCCTCGCCGGCGGAGGTGATGGTCTCGCGGGCGCGCTCCAGGTCCTGGTCGGCGGCGATCACCACGTCGACGGCGGCGGTGGACCAGCCCTGGCTGAGGTTGCCGATCCGCTTGACCTCGCCGTTGCGGATGTACCAGATCGCGCCGTTGGGGCCGCGCAGCTTGGTGACGCGCAGGCCGACCTCGATGACCGTGCCGGTGGCCACCCCGGCGTCGATCTCGTCGCCGACGCCGTACTGGTCCTCCAGGATCATGAAGACGCCGGAGAGGAAGTCGGTGACGAGGTTGCGGGCGCCGAAACCGATGGCGACACCGGCCACACCGGCACTGGCCAGCAGCGGCGCCAGGTTGATCTTCAGGACGGAGAGCACCGTCAGCGCGGCGGTACCCATGATCACGAACGAGGCGACGCTGCGCAGCACCGAGCCGATGGCCTCGGAGCGCTGCCGGCGTCTCTCGGCGTTCACGAGCAGACCGCCCAGCGCGGTGCCCTGGGCGGCGGCCACGGTGCGGTTCATCCGCTCGATGAGCTTGGTGATCGTGCGGCGGATCACATGCCGCAGCACCACCGCGATCACGATGATGAGCAAGATCTGCAGGCCGGACGTGAGCCACGTCCCCCAGTTCTCCTGCACCCAGCCGGCGGCGTTGGTGGCCTTGTCCGTGGCGTCGTCGAGCGACGTCGGGCCGGATGAGCCGGGCGTGGCGGCGCGCAGGTGCGCGCCGGCGGCCGGCGAAGCGGACCAGAACACAGTCGAACCTTCCGTGTGGGACAGCAGACCCGGGCCTCGGCGGGACCCCGAGAAACCGGGCAGACCAACCACACTAACGGGGCAACGGGAGCGGTCCGCGCCCTTGTTCGAGTCGGATAGTTGTGCGGAGGCCGGAATGAGCCCGGTTCCGGACGGACGTGCTGGTGTGTGGTGGAAAACACCTCCGACCCGTTACTCGGTCATGGTGGCGCTCTCACCAGGCACCGGGGGACACTGTGGGGAGATCGTCCCGGCGCGAGCCACGCGCCGCCGGCGTACAAGGAGGCACCCGTGCCGCATGTCCTGGTCCTCAACGCGTCGTACGAGCCGCTCGGCGTCGTACCGCTCCGCCGCGCGCTCATCCTCGTCCTCAATGAGAAGGCTGTCAGCCTCGAGGAGTCCGGCGCCCTGATGCACAGTGCGACCCATGTCATACCCGCTCCGAGCGTGGTCCGCTTGAAGCGGTTCGTGCGGGTGCCCTTTCGCGGCCCCGTGCCCCTGACCCGCCGGGCGCTGTTCGCCCGTGACGGCGGGCGCTGTATGTACTGCGGTGGCGTCGCAACCAGCGTCGACCACGTCATCCCGCGCAGCCGCGGAGGTCAGCACACCTGGGAGAACGTCGTCGCCGCCTGCCGGCGCTGCAACCACGTCAAGGCCGACCGCCATGTCGCCGAGATCGGCTGGCGGCTGCGGCATCAGCCCGCCCCGCCGTCCGGACTGGCGTGGCGGATCATCGGTACGGGCCATCGTGACCCGCGCTGGCTGCCGTATTTGCAGCCGTACGGCGCGGATGACGCCCTGGCCCGGATCGACGCCGTATCGGCGTAGGTCCGGGTTTCTGCGTCTTCGACGGTGGTGCCGGACGTCCCGGGCTCCAGGGGACGTCCCGCTCCGGCCGGGGCGGACGCCGCCGGACCCTCGCCCCGTGGCCGCGCGCCGCGGCGACGAGGGTCCCGCGGCGCCCACGACGGCAGCCCGTTGTCCCGAGGGGGCCGCCCGCGCGCCCCGGTGGGCGCCTGCCCTCAGTCGTGGCCCGCGCCCGACTGCTCGG
Source organism: Streptomyces angustmyceticus (assembly GCF_019933235.1). Lineage (NCBI taxonomy): Bacteria > Bacillati > Actinomycetota > Actinomycetes > Kitasatosporales > Streptomycetaceae > Streptomyces > Streptomyces angustmyceticus. The sequence continues at coordinate 5,371,297 of NZ_CP082945.1, forward strand.
GCCCCTTCCCCTTCCCGGCCGGCCCGGAGCCGTTCCTGCCGCCCGGGCCGTCGCCCTTCCCGGCCGGCCCCCGGTCCGTGCCGTCCGGCCCGTGGTCCGGGTCCGCCGGCGTCCGGTCGGCGTCGTCCGGCCCCTGTCCCGCGACCGCGTACGCCTCCACCGACCACAGCGAGTAGCCGAAGCGGGTGGCCCGCTTGTCGCCCTGGACACGGACGAACCGGGCGTCCTTGGCGTCCATCCTGATGGATTCGCGGCCGCCCTTGCCGTCCCGGACCGTGGCCGCGGTGCGCCAGCTGCGGCCGTCCGCCGAGACCTGGATGCGGTAGCGGGCGGCGTAGGCGTCCTGCCAGTTCAGGACGACCCGGCCGAGGCGGGTCGGGCGGGCCAGCGCGAACTGCAGCCAGGCGCCGTCCTCGGCGGGGGAGGACCAGCGGGTCGCGGGGTCGCCGTCGGTGGCCGCCGACGCCGGGAAGCCGGCGGTCTCGTCCCCGGAAGAGGTGGCGACGGTGCCGCGCGCCAGGTCCCTGCCGCCGGTGCGCGGGTACGTCCGCACCGTCAGCGTCTGCTCCGCGCCGCCGATCTCCACCGGGATCCCGTACGTCCCCGACGGGGCGTCCTCGGGGACGTCGACGGTGATCCGGACCGTGGCCGTGCCGCCGCGCGGCGCGGTGACCTTCGCGGGGGCGTGCACCGTGAAGCCCTTGGGCGCCTTGACCGACAGCTTCCCGCGGACGTCGCCGGGGCGGCGGGAGTAGACCAGGGCGTCGACCGTGGCGCTGCCGCCGGTCTGGGCGTCCGCCTCCTTGCGGGACAGTTCGAGGCCGGCGGCCGGGGTGTCGTCGAACCAGGGCGTGACGGCGTGCACGGCCGGGGCGTCCGCGCCCTTCGCCCAGGTCAGCCGTACCGCGTCGGCGCGCAGCCCGGGGGTCTTCGACTCGGTCCAGCCGGTGGGGGAGAGGCGGTCGAGGCGGCGCCAGCCCTCGCCCGGGACGTGCGCCTCGACGGAGACGGCGCCCGCGGACGGGCCCGGGTCGGTCAGGGCGGTCACCGCGGCCAGCGGGCGGGTGCGCTGGAAGGGGACGGTCAGGGACGTCGTGCCGGCGCCGCCGTCGGGCCGGGGGGTGTCCCGGCGGGCGCCGGTCCAGGCGTCGGCCTCGGTCATCGCCCGCTGGAGGAACGGCGCCAGCACGCCCTTGCCGACCGTCGCCGGGCTGTGCGCGCACTCCGTGCGCAGCCGCTGCACCGCGCGCTGGGCCGACCAGGCCGCGTCGCCGTCGCCATGGGCCTGCGCCATGAGCGTGTCGACGGCCTGCTCGCCGGCGCTGCCGTAGCGGGCCAGCTGCTCGGCCCACGGACGGATCTCGGTGGCCAGGTCCGGGCGCAGGTCGCGGGGCACCGTGCTCATGGTGCGGAACGCGGCCCGCAGCGCCTCGGCCGCTTTGGCGAGGTCCGGGTCCCGGCCGGGCCGGCCGTGGTTGACGGCCGTCTCACGGGCCTTCCAGAAGCGGTCGATCAGTGGTCGCAGATACCCCGACTCGGTCCGGTCCAGCAGCGAGGAGGAGGCGTTGCCGGCCAGCGCGCGCAGCGCGGCACGGCCTCGCGCGTCGCCGCCCGCCAGATCGTCGACGGCCGCGTCCCAGGACCGGTCGGGATGGTAGTCGCGCGGGTTCCAGGCGTAGTCGGCGGCCGTGAACAGCGGGATGCGCGAGGCGAGGGGCTGTTCCATGGCGTTGGCGAGCAGCGCCGTGGAGCCGGTGGCGACGGCCGGTTCCCTGCCGCGGTAGGCGCCGAGGAAGATCCGGTCCTGGGCGTAGTCGTTGACCGGGTAGTTGTCCATGGTGACCAGGGAGTGGCCGAACGCCTGGCGGGCGGTGGACAGCTCGCCGCCGGTGATGGTCCGCGGGACCACGCCCACGCCGGTCCAGGCCACCTCGACCCGGTCGCCGAGCGCGTCGGACAGCGCCCGGCGGTAGGCCGTCGTGCCGTCCTGGTAGTACTCGGTCGGCATCAGCGAGAGCGCCGGGGCCTGCGGGTGGCGCCGCGCCAGGTGCGCGGCGAGCGCGTTGGCGACCTTGGCCTGCGCCTCGGCGGCGGCCCGGGGGCCGGAGCCGAACGCGTCCGCGTCGGCGTCGCAGTGCCACTCGCTGTAGCTGACGTCCTGGAACTGCAGCTGGAAGGAGCGCACGCCCAGCGCCCACATCGCGTCCACCTTGCGCCGCAGCGCCCGCAGGTCCTCCTCGGACGACAGGCACATCGCCTGGCCCGGGGCGACGGCCCAGCCCAGCGTGACGTGGTTGGCGCGGGCCCGCTCGGCCAGCGCACGGAAGCCGGCGCGCTGGTCGGCCGGGTAGGGGTCGCGCCACCGCGCCTGGCGGTACGGGTCGTCCCCCGGCGCGTACAGGTAGTGGTTCTGCTTGGTGCGGCCCATGAAGTCCAGCTGGGCGAGCCGCTGGGCCTGGCTCCAGGGCTGCCCGAAGAAGCCCTCGGTGGTGCCGCGCACAGCGGTGCCGGGCCAGTCGCGTACGGCGACCGAGGCCAGCTGACGGCCGGTCCGCCGCCCGCCGCCCCGGCCGGAACCGCCCCCGGAGCCGGTCCGGGAGGACCCTTCCGTGCCGTCGGTGACCAGCTGCCGCAGCGTCTGCGCCCCGTGGAAGAGGCCGTCGGGGCCGACGCCGTCCAGGGCGACGGTGTCCCGGCCCGCGACCTGGCCCACGGCCAGGCGGTAGCCGCCGGCGGGCAGGTCGCCGCGGGCCGGTGCCCGCAGCGCCCGCAGGGCGTCCGCGGCCTGCTCGCCGCCGACCCGGATCACCGGCCCGGCCGCGGGCAGCCGGTCGCCGGGCGCCACCTGCCGCACGGTGCGCACTCCGGCGTCCCGCAGCAGGTCGCGCAGCACGTCCAGCGTGTAGGGGTCGGTGTCCGGGGCGGCCACCAGGGTCGCCTGTTCGCCCAGCGGCACGGCGGTGCCGAGCTCCCGCATCGACTGCGGGCGCGGCCAGACGGCGGGCAGCCGCCCGGCGCCGGCCGGCCGGTCCGGCTGGTCGGGGGCGGCGCCGACGGTGTGGTCGGCGGGCGCCGCCTGGGCGCTGGGCACCCCGCCGAGCAGACCCCCGATGACCGCGGCGGCCAGCGCGGTGGTCCCCGCCACCCGCGCCCGCGCACCCGAGCCGGTCCCCCTGCCGCTCCTACCGATACTTCCGACGCTCCATCCGCCCCGGCCTCGCACGGCTGCTCCTCGTCCCCGTCCATCACCCGCCGGTCCGCACCGGCGCCCCGATTTACCCCGCCGATGCCCGTTCGGGCAGACCTTCGGCCGTGAGCCCACCATTGTGGCGGTTCGGGTGTCAACAAGGCGATGGCGGGTCCTGGACGGTCGGCCGCGGCCCTGTCGCCGGCCCCTCGGCGAGCGGGCCGGCGACCCCCTTCCCAGGCGGTGCCGAGAGCCGTCCCGGGGTGGTTCCCGGTCCGCAGGAATTCCGTCCCCGGGCCCCGCTTCCCGGCGTTCTGTACGCCCTCCGGGGCTCCGCGCAGTGAAATCGCCTGCGTGGGGGATAATGTGACGTGGGACACGTTTCGTGAGCAGATACGTCTGCGATCGTGTCGAGTGGGTAGGGCCAACGTGTCCCATTACCGATGAACGGGAGGCCCTCGTGGCCGCATCCGCTCAGCTGCTCCTCGACGCCCTGTCCTCCAAACCGGGAGGTGCGACGATGGAGTCCGACATCTTCGACGGGGTGTCCGACCCCGATTCCGGCCTGGACGGCTCCGGCTCCTTCAGCTTCGTCGAGCCGCCCCTGACCAGCGAGCCCCCGCTCGCCGACGCCGCCCCGCTGACCAGCGAGGTCCCGATCTCCGCCGAGCTGCCGCTGACCAGCGAGCCGACAGCCGCCGGCCTGGGTACGGAGTCCATGGAGGTCTGAGGACCCATGGGCCGCGCGCGGCTCGCCCGGCTGCACGGCATCGCCACCTCCTACGAGCCCTCGCCGGGCAGGAGCGTCCAGGTCGCCGGTGACACCGTCGTCGCCGTGCTCGCCGCACTGGGGGTCGACGCCTCCACGCCGCAGGCCGTCCGCAGCGCCCTGGCCGCGCACGAGGACCGCGCGGCCCGCGCCCTGCTTCCCCCCACCGTCGTCGCCCGACCGGGCCGCCCGCCCGACCTCGCCCCTCTCCCCGAAGGCACCGTCCTGCGGGTCGAGACCGAGGGCGGGGCCACCGCGGAAGGCCCGGCGGCTTCCGATCTCGCGGCCCTGGCCCGGCTGCCCCTCGGCATCCACGCGCTGCACGCCGCCGCCCCCGACGGCCGCGGCGCCCGCGCCCGGCTGATCGTCGCGCCCGACCGGGTGCCCGCGCCGCCCGGCCGCAGCCACGGCTTCCTGGTGCAGCTCTACTCCCTCCTGTCCCGGCAGTCCTGGGGCATGGGCGACCTGGGGGACCTCGCCGACCTCGCCGCCTGGTCCGGGCGCGCGCTGGGCACCGGCTTCCTCCAGCTCAACCCGCTGCACGCGGCCGTCCCCGGCCCGCCCACCGACCCCTCGCCCTACCGCCCCTCCTCGCGCCGCTTCCCCGACCCGGTCCATCTGCGCATCGAGCACATCCCGGAGTACGCCCGGCTCACCGGCGCCGCGCGATTACGGGCCGACGAACTCGCCGCGCGGGCCCGGGAGCTGCGCGACGGGGTGCTCGACGGGGGCGCGCTGATCGACCGGGACGCGGTCTGGGCGCTCAAACGCGAGGCCCTGGAGCTGGTGGGGACCATCCCGCTGACCCCGGGCCGCCGGGCCGCGTACTGCGACTTCCTCGCCGAGCAGGGACAGGCTCTGGAGGACCACGCCACCTGGTGCGCGCTCGCCGAGCGGCACGGCCCCGACTGGCGCGGCTGGCCCGACGGGCTGAGCGACCCGCGCTCCCCGGCCACGGCCCGGCTGCGGCCGCGGCTGCTGGACCGGATCGACTTCCACAGCCGGCTCGCCTGGCTCACCGACCAGCAACTGGCCGACGCCCAGCGCAGCGCGCGGGAGGCCGGGATGGAAGTCGGGCTGGTGCACGACCTCGCCGTCGGCGTCCACCCCTCCGGTGCCGACACCTGGGCGCAGCAGGACGCCTTCGCCGCCGGGATGTCCGTCGGGGCGCCGCCGGACGCCTTCAACTCCCGCGGCCAGGACTGGGGGCTGCCGCCCTGGCGTCCGGACGCGCTGGCCGCCGCCGGGTACGCCCCCTACCGGGACCTGCTGCGCGGCATGCTGCGGCACGCCGGGGCGCTGCGTATCGACCATGTGATGGGGCTGTTCCGGCTGTGGTGGGTCCCGGAGGGCCGGCCGCCGACGGAGGGCGCCTATGTGCGCTATGACGGTGAGGCGATGCTCTCGGTGCTCGCCCTGGAGGCGCACCGGGCTAGCGCCGCGGTGATCGGCGAGGACCTGGGCACCGTCGAACCGGGCGTCCGCGGCGCGCTCGCCGAACGGGGCGTCCTGGGGACGTCGGTGCTGTGGTTCGAGCGGGACTACGGGGGCGGGGAGGCCGGCGGGCCGGGCGGGGAAACGGGCGGACGGGGCGGGGAGGCCGGCCCGGAAGCCGCCTCGGATCCCGCCGGGGACCGGGCCCCGGCCCGCGTCCCGAAGCCGGCCTCCGAGCCCGCCCCGGATCCCGCCCCGAAGCCCGCCCCCGCCCCCGCCGCCCGCATCCTGGCGCCCGAGGAGTGGCGCGGTGCCTGTCTGGCCACCGTCACCACCCACGATCTGCCGCCCACCGCGGCCCGGTTGACCGGTGAGGACGTCGCCCTGCGCGAACGGCTCGGGCTGCTGGCCGGGCCGCCGGAGCGGGAGCGCTCCCGCGCCCGGTGCGAACGCACCGAATGGCTGCGGGAGTTGGTGCGGCGCGGCCTGCTGCCCGAAGGGGTGGCCGACGAGGAGGCGGCGGTCAAGGCCGTGCACCGCTTCCTGCTGCGGACCCCGGCGCGGATGGTGGGCGTCTGGCTGCCCGACGCGGTGGGGGACCGGCGCCCGCAGAACCTCCCCGGGACCTGGCAGGAGTACCCGAACTGGCGGCTCCCGCTCGCCGGCCCCGACGGCCGTCCGCGCACCCTGGAGGAACTGGCCGCCTCGCCCCGTCTGCACGCGCTGATGCGCGAAGTGTCCGACGGCCGGTGGTGGCCGCGTCCGGCCGGGGCCGCCGGTTGTGCGACCCCGGGCGCGCGGGGCGCGGGGGCGTCCGATACGTTGACTTCGTGAGCAACAAGGTCAATAAGAATGTCCTGCGCGCCGGAACCATCACCGCCGGCACCGCGCTGATGCTGCTGATGTCGTCCCCCGCGTTTGCGCTCACCCGCGACGATGGTGACGACCCGGGTCCGGGTCTGAGCGTGATCGCCACGCTCGGCCTCTATGTCGCTGCACCCATCGTGCTCTTCCTCGTCATCGCCGGACTGGTCGTCGCCGGCGACAAGTCCCGCAAGCAGGCCGGCTCCAAGGGCTGACGCCGGGCACCAGTGACGCCTTCGGGGCGCCTCGCGGTCACAGGACCGCGGGGCGCCCTTCGTCATGTCGAAAAGCGTCCCGGACCGGGCGCCCATCGGTGACAGAACCGAGGGGCGCCCTTTGTCGTACCCGGATATTTCCGCAGGTGGAAAAGGGGTTGCGGGGCGGCTATCGAGGGCTTTTCGGCCGGTTTGCTCGGGGGGAGGTGTTTAACCGGCCCTAACCTACGATGACGTAACCTACGCAGCCGTAGGTCAAACCTACGGACCCGTAGGTCATCGTCCCCAGGAGTTCCCCCGTGACCATCGCCCCCGCCCGCCATAACGGAGAGCTCGGCCAGGCCGCCTGGAGCGACGCTCAGCTGCTCTACGCGCTCGAAGAGGTCGTCGAGAAGGAACTCGACCGCCACCTGAAGGTCGCCAAGGACTGGATGCCGCACGAGTACGTGCCCTGGAGCGACGGGCGCAACTTCCCCGGGCCGCTGGACGGCGACGCCTGGGAGCCCGAGCAGTCCAAGGTCAGCGACATCGGCCGGATCGCCCTCGTGGTCAACCTCCTCACCGAGGACAACCTCCCCAGCTACCACCACGAGATCGCCACCCTCTTCGGCCGCGACGGCGCCTGGGGCACCTGGGTGCACCGCTGGACCGCCGAGGAGGGCCGGCACGGCATCGTGATGCGCGACTACCTCCTCACCAGCCGCGCCGTCGACCCGGACGAGCTGGAGCGCTTCCGCATGGCCCACATGTCGGAGGGCTTCGAGTCCGACAACGCGCACAGCATGCTGCACTCGGTGGCGTACGTCGCCTTCCAGGAGCTGGCCACCCGCATCTCGCACCGCAACACCGGCCACCACTCCGGCGACCCGGTCTGCGACCGGATGCTGGCCCGGATCGCCACCGACGAGAACCTCCACATGGTCTTCTACCGCAACCTCCTGGGCGCGGCCTTCGAGATGGCGCCGGACCAGACCATGTGCGCGGTGCGCGACGTCGTCACCGGCTTCCGGATGCCCGGCCACGGCATGCCCGGCTTCGAGCGGTCCGCCGCGCGGATGGCGATAGGCGGGATCTACAACCTGCGGATCCACCACGACGACGTGCTGCAGCCGGTGCTGCGCTTCCTGAAGGTGCTGGAGATCGGCGGGCTGGGTCCGGCCGGGCTGGCCGCGCAGGAGGAGCTGGGGCTGTTCATGGACGGCCTGGACGGCCAGGCGCGGAAGTTCGACGAGCGCCAGGCCGCCATCCTCGCCCGCCGCGAGGCCAACCGCCGCGCCTGACCCGGCGGGCCCTCCCAGGGGCCGCAGCCTGCGGGCGGGTGACCGGGCCGGCGGGTGCGTACGCTGCCCGCATGGCCGACTGGGATCTCAAGAAGCTGCGCATCCTGCGCACCCTCCACGAGCTGGGCACGGTCACCGCGACCGCCGAGGCGCTGCACATGACGCCCTCGGCGGTCTCCCAGCAGCTGACCGGGCTGGCCAAGACGCTCGGGGTCACGCTGCTGGAGGCGCAGGGCCGGCGGGTCCGGCTGACCGACGCCGCGCAGCTGGTGCTGCGGCACGCCGAGGCGGTCTTCGCCCAGCTGGAGCGTGCGGACGCGGACCTGCTCGGCTACCTCCAGGGCGAGGCCGGCCAGGTGCGGGTCGGCGCCTTCTCCACGGCCATCCCCGCCCTGGTGGTCCCGGCCGTCCAGGGTCTGCGCGCCAGCCACCCGGGGCTGTCGGTCGTCGTACGGGAGGCGGAGGCCGAGGCGGCGTACGAGCTGCTGGCCGAGGGCAGCGTCGATCTGGCGCTGTCGCTGGCCGCGCACGCCCCCACCCCGCGCGACCCCAAGTTCAGCCGGGTCGCGCTGCTCGCCGACCCGCTGGACGTGGCGCTGCCGGCCGGCCATCCGCGGGCCGGCGAGCCGGGGCTGCGGCTGGCCGACCTCGCGGGCGAGCCCTGGATCTTCGGCAGCAGCGGCCCCTGGTCGCAGATCACCACCGCCGCCTGTGAGAACGCCGGGTTCGTGCCCGAGCAGGCGCACGCCGCCGCCGACTGGAGCGCGATCTGGGCGATGGTCGCGGCGGGCATGGGTGTGGCGCTGGTGCCCCGGATGGCGCTGGCCGGCGGGCTGGCCGCCGGGCGCGGGGCGGCGGAGGGCGGCGTACGGGGCGGGGGCCGCGGAGTGGCGGTGCGGGTCCTGGACGCCGACCAGCCGCGCCGTCATGTGGTCGCCGCCGTCCGCCGCGGCTCCGAGGCCGCGCCGGGCCTGGCGCGGGTGCTCGCCGCGCTGCGGCAGGCGGCCGCCGCCCAGGCGCCGGGAGACCCGACCGTTCAGCCCAGCTGAACGTATTCCTCAAAAACTTTCGATGGACCTGAGGGGTGGGCGCTGCGACCGTGGAGGGGTCCGCACCGTTCACCTCGTCGAAAGGCCACGATGACCGCCGAACCGGCCGCCCACGCCACCGATCCGCACGCCAACGACGCGAACCCGTACGGCGGCGGAGACCCCTACGCCGACTACCGCGGCGGCGACTTCCCCTTCACCTCGCTCGTCGACCTCGCCGACCGCCGCCTCGGCGCCGGGGTGATCGCCGCGAACGACGAGTTCTTCGCCGAGCGCGAGAACCTGCTGAAGCCCACCCCGGCGGTCTTCGACCCCGAGCACTTCGGCCACAAGGGCAAGATCATGGACGGCTGGGAGACCCGGCGCCGCCGCGGCGCCGACGGCGACCACCCCTTCCCGGCCGACGACGAGCACGACTGGGCGCTGATCCGCCTCGCCGCCCCCGGCGTGATCCGCGGCGTGATCGTCGACACCGCCCACTTCCGGGGCAACTACCCCCAGCAGATCACCGTCGAGGCCACCGCGCTCCCCGGCAGCCCCGGCCCCGAGGAGCTGCTCGCCGACGGGGTGAAGTGGGAGGAGCTGGTCCCGCGCACGCCCGTCCGCGGCCATGCCGCCAACGGCTTCGCGGTCACCGTGGAGCGCCGCTTCACCCACCTCCGGCTCAAGCAGCACCCCGACGGGGGCATAGCCCGCCTGAGGGTCCACGGCGAGGTCGTGCCGGACCCGGAGTGGCTCGACGCGCTCGGCACCCTCGACCTGGTGTCGGTGCTGCACGGCGGCACCGTCGAGGACGCCTCCGACCGCTTCTACTCCTCGCCCACCCAGCTCATCCGGCCCGACCTGTCCCGCAAGATGGACGACGGCTGGGAGAACCGCCGCCGCCGGGTGCGGGGCACGAACGACTGGGTCCGCTTCCGGCTCGCCGCCCAGGGCGAGATCCGCGCCGTGGAGATCGACACCGCCTACCTCAAGGGCAACTCCGCGGGCTGGGCCGCCCTGTCCGGGTGCAATGGCGACCCGTCCGACGAGGCCGGCTGGTTCGAGATCCTGCCGAAGACCAGGCTCCAGCCCGACACCCCGCACCGCTTCCGGCTGCCGGCGGCCGTGACGGCCACCCACGTACGGCTGGACGTCTTCCCCGACGGCGGCCTGGCACGGCTGCGTCTGCACGGCGAACTCACCGCGGCGGGCCGCGAAGCCCTCGGCAGCCGCTTCACCGCCCTCGGCGGCTGAGCCGCACCCCCTCTTCCGCCGGGCCCCGCGGGAGGGGCCGGGGCCCGGCGGACACCGGCGCGCCCCGGCGTACGGACGAGACCGGCTCCCGTCCGCCGGGCGCCCCCACGGGCCGTGGCGGCGAAAGGGGCTCCCGCCGCCACGGCGGGAGCCCCGAGGGGCCGGGCGGGTTCCGCGAGGGCGGACCCGCCACGGGGGACGGTCAGGCCGCCGCGTCCGCGGCCTGCGCCTTCAGCGCCCGCTCGATGCCCGCGCGCGACTCCGTCATCAGCCGGCGCAGCGCCGCGCTGGGCTCGGCCGACGCCAGCCAGGCGTCCGTGGCGTCCAGCGTCTCCTGGGAGACCTGCAGCGCCGGGTAGAGGCCCACCGCGATCTGCTGCGCCATCTCGTGGCTGCGGGCGTTCCAGATGTCCTTCACCGCGTCGAAGTACTTCGCGGTGTAGGGCGCCAGCAGCTCCCGCTGGTCGGTCTGGACGAAGCCGCCGATGACGGCCTCCTGAGTGGAGTTGGGGAGCCGGTCGGACTCCACCACGGACGCCCAGGCCTCGGCCTTCGCCTCCGCCGTGGGACGCGCCGCGCGGCACGTGGCCGCGTACCGCTCGCCCGCCGAGGTCTTGTCCCGGTCCAGCTCCGCCGCGATGGCCTTCTCGTCCGCCCGGCCGGTGGCGGCCAGCCGGTGCAGCAGCGACCAGCGCAGCTCGGTGTCGACGGCGAGCCCGGAGAGCTCCTGCGTGCCCTCCAGCAGGCCCTGCAGCAGGTCCAGTTGCTCGTCGGTACGGGCCGCGGCGGCGAACGCGCGGGCCCAGGCCAGCTGGTGGTCGCTGCCCGGCTCGGCCGCCCGCAGCTGCTCCAGCGCCGCCGCCGTCCAGGCCGCCAGGCCCGTCTCGCGCCAGTCCGGGGCCGCGTACAGGTCCAGCGCCAGCTTCACCTGGCGGTGCAGCGACTGGACGACGCCGATGTCCGACTCCTTGCCGATGCCGGACAGCACCAGCGACAGGTAGTCGCGGGTGGCCAGTTCGCCGTCCCGCGTCATGTCCCAGGCCGACGCCCACGACAGGGCGCGCGGCAGCGACTCGGTGAAGTCGCCGAGGTGCTCGGTGACGGTCCTCAGCGACTCCTCGTCCAGCCGGACCTTGGCGTACGACAGGTCGTCGTCGTTGAGGAGCAGCACGGCGGGCCGCCGCTCGCCCGTCAGCTGCGGCACGGGGGTCAGCTCCCCGTCCACGTCCAGCTCGATCCGCCGGGTGCGCACCAGCTTGCCGTCCTGGAGGTCGTAGGCGCCGACCGCGATCCGGTGCGGCCGCAGCACGGGCTCGCCCTTGGCGCCGGCCGGCAGTGCCGGGGCCTCCTGCCGGACGGCGAAGGAGGTGATGACGCCGTCGGCGTCCACCTCGATCTCCGGCCGCAGGATGTTGATCCCGGCCGTCTCCAGCCACTTCTTCGACCAGGTCTTCAGGTCCCGCCCGCTGGTCTCCTCCAGCGCGCCGAGCAGGTCCGACAGCCGGGTGTTGCCGTAGGCGTGCGCCTTGAAGTACGCCTGGACGCCCTGGAAGAACTCGTCCGTGCCGACGTAGGCGACCAGCTGCTTGAGGACGCTGGCGCCCTTGGCGTAGGTGATGCCGTCGAAGTTGACCAGGACGTCGTCGAGGTCGTTGATCTCGGCCATGATCGGGTGGGTGGACGGCAGCTGGTCCTGCCGGTAGGCCCAGGTCTTCATGGAGTTGGCGAACGTGGTCCACGAGTGCGGCCACTTCGAGCCCGGGGCGTACGCCTGGCAGGCGATGGAGGTGTAGGTGGCGAACGACTCGTTCAGCCACAGGTCGTTCCACCACTCCATGGTGACCAGGTCGCCGAACCACATGTGCGCCAGCTCGTGCAGGATCGTCTCCGCGCGCACCTCGTAGGCCGCGTCCGTCACCTTCGAGCGGAAGACGTACTGGTCGCGGATGGTCACCGCGCCCGCGTTCTCCATCGCGCCGGCGTTGAACTCCGGCACGAAGAGCTGGTCGTACTTCTCGAAGGGGTAGGCGTAGTCGAACTTCTCCTGGAACCAGTCGAAGCCCTGCCGGGTGACCGCGAAGATCTCCTCCGCGTCCAGGTGCTCGGCCAGCGACGGCCGGCAGTAGATGCCCAGCGGCACCGTCCGCCCGTCCTTCTCGTAGGTGCTGTGCACGCTGTGGTACGGACCCACGATCAGCGCGGTGACGTACGTCGAGATCCGCGGGGTGGGCTCGAACCGCCAGATGGTGCCGGCCGGTTCGGGCGTCGGCGAGTTGGAGATCACCGTCCAGCCCTCGGGGGCCTTCACGGTGAACTGGAACGTCGCCTTCAGGTCCGGCTGCTCGAACGAGGCGAACACCCGCCGCGCGTCCGGCACCTCGAACTGCGTGTAGAGGTAGGCCTGCTGGTCCACCGGGTCGACAAAGCGGTGCAGTCCCTCACCGGTGTTGGTGTAGGCGCAGTCCGCGACCACCCGCAGCTCGTTGCGGCCGGCCCGCAGTCCGGACAGCGCGATCCGCGAGTCCTGGAACACCGCGTCCGCGTCCAGCGCCTCGCCGTTGAGCAGCACCTCGTGCACGGCCGGCGCGACCAGGTCGATGAAGGAGTCCGCGCCCGCCTCGGCGACGTCGAACCGCACCGTCGTCACCGACCGGTAGGTGCCGCCCCCGTTCCCGTCGTCGCCCGGGGTACCCCCTTCCTGCGCGCCGGAGAGGTCGAGATCGATCTCATACGCGTCCACGGTCAGCAGGCGCGCCCGCTGCTGTGCCTCTTCGCGGGTCAGATTCGTGCCAGGCACCAGGTCATCTCCTCGTAAGCGTCCTCGTATGCGGCGTTCGCGTCATCCTTCCACGGCACGGGCCCCTTGATCGTGGCCAGCCGGGGATCGGGCGCCGCCCGGCTTCGCGCCCGCGGCACGGGCGCCGCCCGCAGCGCGGCGTCCGATTCCCGCCAGCACCGCGCGCCCGCGACGCCGACCCTGGAGGCATGACGACCCACACCGTGTACCCGGCCCGCCCGCACACCACCGGCCACACCGCTCTCGCCATCCCCGGCACCGCACTGGAGGAGCTGCGGGTCACCGACGACGCCGGACGGCCCGCCGAACCGTTCACCGCCCGGGAGGACGGGGTGCCGCAGGACGCCGTCGGGGCGCCGCTGCGCTGCTGTCTGCGCGAGGTCCGGGCCGGCGAGCGGGTGGCGCTGGTCTCGTACGCGCCGCTGCGCCGCTGGGCGGCGGGGACCGGGGCGGCGCCCGGGGCGTACGACGAGCAGGGGCCGGTGTTCATCCACGCCGAGGCGTGCGGCGGGCCGGACGGCGCGGCCGGCCGGTACCCCGCGCTGCGGGCCGGTGCGCTGCGGGTGCTGCGCCGCTACAACGCCCGGGGGCAGATCATCGGCGGCCGCCTGCTGGAGGTGTCCGAGGACGCGCAGGCCGCGTTCGACGCCGCCCTCGCGGAGGCGTTCGCCGACCCGGACACGGCGCTGGTGCACGTACGGGCCGTGGAGTACGGCTGCTTCCACTTCGAGGTCCGGCCGGTCCGCTAGCCGGGGCGCCCGGAAGCCGAAACGGCGGGTGCCCCCGCGGAGACTCCGCCGGGGCACCCGCCGTGTTCCGGGGGCCGGGGTCAGCCGCGCAGCTCCGCGGCGACCAGCTCCGCGATCTGGACGGCGTTCAGCGCCGCGCCCTTGCGGAGGTTGTCGTTGGAGACGAACAGCGCCAGGCCGTTCTCGGCGGTCTCGTCCTCGCGGATCCGGCCCACGAAGGACGCGTCCTGGCCGGCGGCCTGGAGCGGGGTGGGGACGTCCGAGAGGGTGACGCCGGGGGCGCCGGCCAGCAGCTCCTGGGCACGGGCCGGGCTGATCGGCCGCGCGAAGCGGGCGTTGACCTGCAGCGAGTGGCCGGTGAAGACCGGGACGCGGACGCAGGTGCCGGACACCTTCAGCTCCGGGATCTCCAGGATCTTGCGGCTCTCGTGGCGGAGCTTCTGCTCCTCGTCGGTCTCGTTCAGACCGTCGTCGACGATCGAGCCGGCCATCGGCAGCACGTTGAAGGCGATCGGGCGGACGTACTTGTCCGGCTCGGGGAACTCCACGGCCGCGCCGTCGTGCGTCAGCTTGGTGGCGTCCTGCTCGACGGCCTTGCGGACCTGGCCGTCCAGCTCCTCCACGCCGGCCAGACCGCTGCCGGAGACCGCCTGGTAGGTGGCGACGACCAGGGAGACCAGGCCGGCCTCCTCGTGCAGCGGGCGCAGCACGGGCATCGCCGCCATGGTGGTGCAGTTCGGGTTGGCGATGATGCCCTTGGGCCGGTCGGTGATCGCCGAGGGGTTGACCTCGGAGACGACCAGCGGGACCTGGGGGTCGCGGCGCCAGGCCGAGGAGTTGTCGATCACGACCGGGCCGGCGTCGGCGACCTTCTCGGCCAGCGCCTTGGACGTGGCGCCGCCCGCCGAGAAGATCACGATGTCCAGCGCCGAGTAGTCGGCGGTGGCCGCGTCCTCGACCGTGATCTCGGTGTCCTGCCAGGGCAGGGTACGTCCGGCGGACCGGGCCGAAGCGAACAGCCGCAGCTGCTCGACCGGGAAGTTCCGCTCGGCGAGGATGCCTCGCACCACGCCGCCGACCTGTCCGGTGGCTCCGACGATTCCGATCCTCATGGGACTCCTTCTTTCTGGCCTGACATGGGTGTCTGCTCGGGACACCTGCTCAGTAGTGCCTCCATCATGTGTGTGATACCCGTCGCGTTGTCCAATCCGTTCCCTTCCGTGGCGGGTCGGGAGGCCGTACCGGCGCGTAGCGCGCCGGCGTGCTCACGGTGCGTACGGGGCCTGGCCGGCGCGGACCCGCGCGGCCCCCGGAGCGGGTCCGGCTACCCCGGGGGATGAACAGCCGGTGACCGCCGGCCGCACCGCCGGGCAGGGCTCCGTGGCCGGCAGGTGACCGGCAGATCCTCGTGCGGTGATGGGTTCTCCGCGTTGCGGTGGCGTTCACGCACCGGTCACCCCCGATGCCAACCATCCGAGGTGACAGGGCAGTTGTGCTGCCCGGCCGCCTTCGTGTTCGCACCCGGGGAGCCCGCGTATGTCCCGTATACGGTCCGCCGCCACCTTCGACCGCCGTACGTTCCTCACCGCCACCGGAGCGGCCGGCGCCGCCACCGGGCTCGGGCTCGCCTTCGGCGTCGGCCCGGACCGGCAGGCCCAGGCCGCCACCGTCACCTCCGGCCCGGCCCCGGCCGCGCCCGCCCCGGTACAGGCCCCGGCCGTCCCGCGCACCCCGTACACCCGGGGCACCACCCTCGCCGGGGTGTCCGCGCCGCGCGGCAGCGGGGGCTACCGCCGGCTCACCGACGGCCCCGCCTGGAAGCGGGTGGTCCGCTCCGACCTCGCCGCGGCGCACGGCGGGCGCGACGGGCGGCGCACCGCGCTGGCGTCGTTCGTGCAGTTCACCGACCTGCACCTGGTCGACGTGCAGAGTCCGCTGCGCTACGAGTACCTGCGCGCCGAGACCGCCAGCGCCTGGCGGCCGCAGGAGGCGCTGTCGGTGGCCGGGGTCGTGTCGCTGATCGAGCGGGTCAACGCGCTGCCCGGCGGACCCGCCACCGGCGCCCCGCTGTCGTTCGTGATGACCACCGGCGACAACACCGACAACAACTCCAAGCTGGAGCTGGAGTGGTTCCTGACCGCCATGAGCGGCGGCCGGATCACCCCGAACTCCGGCGACCCGCGCCGCTACGAAGGCGTCCAGGACAGCGGCCTGAAGCTGTACTGGCAGCCGGAGAGCGCGCTGCGCGACGCCGACAAGCAGGTGGGCTTCCCGCGGCTGGACGGGTTCCTCGACGCCGCGATCCGCACCGTCCACAGCCCGGGGCTGCGGCTGCCCTGGTACTCGACGGTCGGCAACCACGACTCGCTGCCCGGCGGGTGCTACGCCCCCGGCGACCCCTTCTGGGCCGAGTTCGCCACCGGCGACCGCAAGCTGGAGACGCTGCCCGCCGCCGAGGCCGCCAAGGTCTGGAAGGCGGTCAAGGACGGCCTCGACCCGCGGGGCGCGGACTTCAAGCGGCTGCTGACCTCGCACGCCAAGCAGACCCGGCAGGTCACCCCCGACGAGCGGCGCGCCCCCTTCACCCGGGCCGAGTACCTGCGCGCCCACCTCGACCCGGCGCACACCGGCCCCGGCCCGCACGGCCACGGCTACACCTCCGCCGACCTCGCGGCGAACCGGCTGTACTACACCTTCCGGATCTCCGACGACGTCCTCGGGATCAGCCTGGACACCACCGACCCCGGCGGCCACTACACCGGCTCGGTCGGCGACGCCCAGCTGCGCTGGCTGGAGCGGACGCTCAAGGGGAACGAGAAGGGGGAGAAGGCCCATGTGCTGGTCTTCAGCCACCACACCAGCAAGACGATGAACAACACCAGGACCGACCCGGCCCACCCGCACGAGCGCCGGCACACCGGCGCCGAACTGGTGGAGGTGCTGTCCGCGCACCCCTCGGTCGTCGGCTGGATCAACGGCCACAGCCACAAGAACGAGATCCTCGCGCACGACGGCTTCTGGGAGATCTCCACCGCCTCGCACATCGACTTCCCGCAGCTGGCCCGGGTCATCGAGCTGGTGGACAACCACGACGGCACGCTGTCGCTGTTCACCACCCTGATCGAGTCGGCCGCCCCGCACCGCACGGACTTCGACGACCTCTCGCAGACCGGGCTGGCGGCCCTCTACCGCGAGCTGTCCTTCAACGCCCCCAAGGCCCGTACGGACCTGGCGGGCACCGCCGGGGACCGCAACGTCGAGCTGCTGCTCAAGCGGCGCTGACGGGCCCGGGGAGCCGGCTCCCTAGCGCGGCAGCACCACCACATACGCGCTCGGCTCCCGGTCGCCCGCCGCCATCAGGGCCGTACGGATCACCGCGGCCTGCTGCTCGGGGGACGTGCGCAGGGTGCGCGGCAGGCAGCGGACGACGGTGATGCCCAGCCGCTCCAGGTGCTCGCGCTTGTGGAAGAACGGCGACTGCAGCGGGTCCTCCTCGGGGCGCGGCGCCCGGGTGTCGATCTCCAGGGCCACCGCGTGCTCCGGCCAGAAGGCGTCCACGCCGCCCAGGTGCGGCCCGCCCGGCAGCCGCAGCTCGACGTTCCACAGCGGGTCGGGCAGTCCGTGGGCGCGCACCATCGCGTAGAGCCGCTGCTCGGCCAGCGCCCGGCCCTCGGCCAGCAGGGTGTCCACCGCGTCCACCACGTGCGGCCGGGTCAGCAGCCGGGCCCGGCTCAGCTCCCGCACCACCGACGTCGCCTCGCAGTGCCCGCCGCGCACCGCCTCGGTCAGCAGCCGGCGCACCGTCGCGGCATCGGTCAGCGAGGCGACCGCGTCCGCCACCGCGCGCGGCACCGGCGCGGCCGGCACCCCGGTGATCTCCTGCGCGACGGGCAGCTCCACGGTCCGCACGATCCGGGTGAAGCCGGTCGAGCGCAGCCGCCGGGTACGGGCCACCAGCACCTCGATGCGGTCCAGGGCGAGCAGCGGGGGTGCCTCGGTGAAGCCGTGCAGGGCGAGCGCCGCCAGGCCGGTGATCATCGCCTCGGGGGCGTCCGCGGACTCGGAGCCCTGCCGGGGTACCGCGGGGCCCCGGTGGCTGGCGTACAGCAGGGCCGCGTGCAGCCGTTCCTCGCTGGTGGGAGGTCCCGCGTGCAGCAGGTAGATGCCGGGGAGCAGTTGCTGCCAGGGGCCGCCGGCGCGGCAGCGTTCGGTGGTCTCGGCGGACGGGACGCCGTGCTCCCGCAGCTGACGGGTGGTCATCACCCGGCACTGCGCCTCGGAGAGGTGACGGAGGGGGAGGGGGGAGAGCGGGGTGTCGTGGTTCATGTCACCTCGATTCCCGCGCCCGCTCCGCCCCCTAACCGCTGTTACACGCCCGTGCCACAAACCGGACAACCCTGTACTAAAGTACGGGCGTTCGACTGCCGAAACGGGGCTGGTCGCCCCGGGGGTTACGGCCTCGGCCCGGCCGCCTCGTCACAAGCCTGTGCCCGCAGCGCCCGCGCCAGATCGTCCCGCTTCTCCAGCACCAGCCGGCGCAGCGCGGGCGCCGCCTGCGGGTGCCCGTCCAGCCAGCCGTCCGCGGCGTCCAGGGTGGCCCGCTCCACCAGCCAGGCGGGGAAGAGCCCGTGCACCACGTCCATCGCGATCTCGATGGACCGCTCCCGCCACACCCGTTCGAGCGCCCCGAAGTAGCGCGGCAGGTACGGGGCCAGCAGCTCCGTCTGCCCGAACTGCGCGAACCCGGCGACCGTCGCCTCCACCAGGGCGTTGGAGAGCACGTCGGACTCCACGACCCGCGCCCACGCCTGCTCCTTGACCTCGGCCGAGGGGCGGGCGGCCAGGCAGCGCACCTGGTGGCGCCGGCCGGAGGCGGTGTTGTCGCGGGCCAGCTCGGCGGCGATCACGGCCTCGTCCGCGACGCCGTGCGCCGCGAGCGGCTCCAGGACCGTCCAGCGCAGCTCCTGGTCCACGTCCAGACCGTCGATCTTCGCCGTGCCGTCCAGCAGGCCCTGGAGCAGCTGGAGGTCGGCGGGGGTGGTGGCGACGGCGCTGAAATGCCGGGCCCAGGCGAGCTGGTGGCCGCTGCCGGGGTCGGCGAGCCGCAGCTCGTGCAGGGCGGCCTCGGCCAGCTCCCGGGCGGCCCGCTCCCGGCCCTCCGGCGCGGAGTACTGCTCCAGCGCCGTCTGGGCCTGGGCGTGCAGCGACTGCAGCACCCCGATGTCGGTCTCCCGGCCGGCGAACCGGCGCACCAGGTCGAGGTAGTCGCGGGCCGGCATCAGCCCGTCGCGGGTCAGGCCCCACAGCGCGGCCCAGCACACCGCCCGCGCCATCGGGTCGGTCAGGTCGCCGAGCCGGGCCCGCAGGGTGGCCAGCGAGCCCTCGTCGAACCGGACCTTGGCGTACGTCAGGTCCTCGTCGTTGACCAGCACCAGCTCGGGCCGTTCGAGGCCGGCCAGCTCGGGCACGGTGGTCCGCGGCCCGGAGACGTCCACCTCGGCGCGGGCGTAGCGCACCAGCGCCGAGTCCGCATCCTGCCGCCGGTACAGGCCGACCGCGACCCGGTGCGGCCGCAGCTGCGGGTGGGAGGGGGCCGCCTCCTGGAGGATGCCCAGCTCGGTGATCCGGTCCTGGGCGTCGTAGGTGACCTGCGGGGTCAGGGAGTTGACGCCCGCGGTCTCCAGCCAGGCCCGCGACCAGGCCGCCAGGTCCCGGCCCGAGGTCTCCTCCAGCACCGCCAGCAGGTCCGTCAGCCGGGTGTTGCCGTAGGCGTGCCGCTTGAAGTAGCGCCGGGCGCCCTCCAGGAAGGCGTCCTGCCCCACGTACGCCACCAGTTGCTTGAGGACGGCCGCGCCCTTGGCGTAGGTGATGCCGTCGAAGTTGAGCTTGGCGTCCTCCAGGTCCCGGATGTCGGCGGTGACCGGGTGGGTGGAGGGCAGCTGGTCGGCGCGGTAGGCCCAGGACTTGCGGCGGTTGGCGAAGGTGATCCAGCCGTCGGTGAAGCGCGTCGCGCCCACCAGCGCGAAGGCCCCCATGAAGTCCGCGTAGGACTCCTTGAGCCACAGGTCGTCCCACCACTGCATGGTGACCAGGTCCCCGAACCACATGTGCGCCATCTCGTGCAGGATGACGTTGGCCCGGCTCTCGTAGGACGCCTCGGTCACCTTCCCGCGGAAGACGAACTCCTCGCGGAAGGTGACGCAGCCCGGGTTCTCCATCGCCCCGAGGTTGTACTCCGGGACGAAGGCCTGGTCGTACTTCCCGAAGGGGTAGGGGAAGTCGAAGTGGTCGTGGAAGAAGTCCAGGCCCTGCTTGGTGACGGTGAAGATGTCGTCCGCGTCGAAGTGCTTCGCCAGGCCCTTGCGGCACAGCGCGCCCAGCGGGATCTCCAGCTCGGTCCCGTCGTCGAAGGCGCGCCGGTAGCTGTCGGAGACGTAGTGGTACGGGCCGGCGACCACGGCCGTGATGTACGTCGAGATCGGCTCGGTGGTGGCGAAGCGGTGCCGCCCGCCCTCGGACGGGCCCTCCTGCACCCCGTTGCTGAGCACCCGCCAGCCCTCGGGGGCGGTCACCTCGAAGGTGAACGGGGCCTTCAGGTCGGGCTGTTCGAAGTTGACGAAGACCCGGCGGGAGTCGGCCGGCTCGTACTGGGTGTAGAGGTAGACCTCGCCGTCCTCGGGGTCCACGAAGCGGTGCAGGCCCTCACCGGTCCGGCTGTAGGCGCACCGGGCGTCGACGACGAGGGTGTTCTGCGCGGCCAGCGCGTCCAGCGTGATCCGGGTGCCGTCGAAGACCTCGGCGGGGTCCAGCTCCCGGCCGTTGAGGGTGACGGAGGTGACCGCGGGCGCCAGCAGGTCGGCGAAGGTCGAGGCGCCGGGCTCGGCACAGGAGAAGCGCAGGGTGGTCAGGGAGCGGAAGGTCTCCGCGGCCGTACCGGAGGCGACCGCGGAGCGGACGTCCAGCGCCACGTCGTACGCGTCGACGCTCAGCAGCCGGCCCCGCTCGCGCGCCTCGTCCCGGGACAGATTCTCACCTGGCACGACGTGACTCCCTCGTCCTCGTATCGAATATCGAACAACGGGAATCATGGCACGCCCCCCGTCGGTTGAACCTTCCACAGAACGGCACCGCCTGCCGACGCAGCCGCGCTCTCAGAAGGAGACCCCGTGTCCGACCCCGCGAAGACCCCCGCAGACTTCTGGTTCGACCCGCTGTGCCCCTGGGCCTGGATGACCTCCCGCTGGATGCTGGAGGTCGAGAAGGTCCGCCCGGTCGAGGT
Source organism: Streptomyces angustmyceticus (assembly GCF_019933235.1). Classification (NCBI taxonomy): domain Bacteria; kingdom Bacillati; phylum Actinomycetota; class Actinomycetes; order Kitasatosporales; family Streptomycetaceae; genus Streptomyces; species Streptomyces angustmyceticus. The sequence continues at coordinate 5,392,156 of NZ_CP082945.1, forward strand.
GCGCTGGCACGTGATGAGCCTGGCGGTGCTCAACGAGAACCGGCTCGACGAGCTCCCCGCGGAGTACGCCGAGAACATGCGCCCCGGCGGCAAGGCATGGGGCCCGGTCCGGGTGGTGATCGCCGCCCAGCAGCTGCACGGCGACGAGGCCGTGGGCAGGCTCTACACCGCGCTCGGCACCCGCATCCACAACGAGGGCCTCGGGGTGACCCCGGAGAGCATCGCCGCCGCCCTGGACGACGCGGGCCTGCCCGCCGACCTGCTCGCGTACGCCGAGAAGGACACCTACGACGCCGAGCTGCGCGCCTCCCACAAGGCGGGCATCGACCTGGTCGGCCAGGAGGTCGGCACCCCCGTGATCGCCGTGCCGGGTCACGACGGCGAGCAGATCGCCTTCTTCGGCCCGGTGGTCACCCCGGCCCCCAAGGGCGAGGAGGCCGCCAAGCTGTGGGACGGCACGCTGACGGTGGCGTCCATCCCCGGCTTCTACGAGATCAAGCGGACCCGGACCCAGGGGCCCGTCTTCGACTGATCCCGGTCGCACGGGCACATGGGAGCGCCCCCGCACGTATCGGACGTGCGGGGGCGCTCCGTCATTCCGCCTGCCAGGTGAAGGGTGAGAAGACGATCACGAGGCAGGACGACGGGGGACCGTGCGTTACGGCACCAGCAGCAGGTTGTTGGCGCGCTCCTTGGCGGACGCGTACCGCTTGGCGACGTCCTGCCAGTTCACGACCTGCCACATGGCCTCGATGAAGTCCACCTTCTGGTTCTTGTACTGCAGGTAGAAGGCGTGCTCCCAGGCGTCGAAGACCAGGATCGGGACGGAGCCCTGCCCGACGTTGCCCTGGTGGTCGTAGACCTGCTCGACGACCAGGCGGCCGCTGACCGGCTCGTAGGCCAGCACGCCCCAGCCGGAGCCCTGGGTGGTGGCCGCGGCCTTGGTCAGCTGCGCCTTGAAACCGGCGTACGAGCCGAAGCTCTCGGCGATGGCGTCGGCCAGCTCGCCCACGCCGTCCTTCTCGTGCGGCTCGCCGCCGCCGTCACCGGTCATGTTGTGCCAGTAGATGCTGTGCAGGATGTGGCCGGAGAGGTGGAACGCGAGGTTCTTCTCCAGGCCGTTGATGTTGCCCCACGCTTCCTTGTCACGGGCCTCGGCGAGCTGCTCCAGGGTGTCGTTCGCGCCCTTCACGTACGCCGCGTGGTGCTTGTCGTGGTGCAGCTCGATGATCTCGGGGCTGATGACCGGTGCCAGCGCCGAGTAGTCGTACGGAAGTTCAGGAAGTGTGTAGGTGGCCATGCCGATCCCGCCTCCAAGCTGCTGATGAGCAGTAGTTGCAATCCATGTGCAGGAGCACGCTATCAGCAGGAGTGATCACCGGCCGGTTGCGGTGGACGGCCTGGTCCCAAAGACGGAGGCGGGGCGGGACCCCGGTAGGAGGTCCCGCCCCGCCTCGGGGGAGTGGGGGAGCGCTACTGCCCGGCCGGGCCCGCGCCCCTGCCCAGCGACCGCTGCCGGACGAGGCCGATCACGGCCAGCACCACGCCGAAGCCGCCGGTGAACAGCAGCTGGATCCGCTGGCTCTCGTCGCGCAGCATCAGCAGCAGCACGGCGACAATGCCCGCCAGCGCCACCCAGGTCAGGACCGGGAAGGCCCACATCTTCACCACGAGCTTCTCGGGCGCCTCGCGCTCCAGCGTCCGGCGCATCCGCAGCTGGGCGGTGGCGATGAAGCCCCACACCACCAGGACGGCCGCGCCGACCATGTTCAGCAGCCACTGGAAGACCGTGGTGGGCCACAGGAAGCTGAAGACGACCGCGAGGAAGCCGAAGGCGGAGCACAGCAGGACGGCGCGGCGCGGGACGCCGCCGCTGACCTTGCCGAGGAACGCCGGGCCCTGGCCGCGGGAGATGAGGGAGTAGGCCATCCGCGAGGAGCCGTAGAGGTTGGCGTTCACCGCGGAGAGCAGCGCGACCAGGATGACCACGTTCATGATCTGGCCGGCCGCCGGGATCTTCAGGTAGTCCAGGACCGCCACGTACGGGCCGCTCTTGGCGATGGAGGGGGCGCTCCAGGGGATGACGGTGACGATGACCGCCATCGAGCCGACGTAGAAGAGGGCGATGCGCCACATCGCGGTGCGCACCGCGCGGGCCACGCCGCGCACCGGGTCCTTGGACTCGGCGGCCGCGATCGTCACCGTCTCCAGGCCGCCGTAGGCGAACACCGAGGCCAGCAGGCCGACCATCAGCCCGTCGACGCCCTTGGGGAGGAAGCCGCCGTCACCGGTGAGGTGCGAGGCGCCCGGGGCCTGGGTGCCGGGCAGCAGGCCGAGGATGGCCAGCACGCCCAGGACCAGGAAGACGCCGATCGCCGCGACCTTCAGCGCGGCGAACCAGAACTCGAACTCGCCGAAGTTGGAGACCGCGGTGAGGTTGGTGCCGGTGAAGATCACCATGAACAGCAGGACCCACATCCACGGCTGGCTGGCGGGGAACCACTGCACCATCACGTCCGCGGCGCCCAGCGCCTCGGCGGCCACCGCCACGCACAGCAGCGCGGTGAACATCCAGCCCGCCGTGAACCCGGCCCAGGAGCCTATGGAGCGCTCGGCGTGCACGGAGAAGGAGCCGGAGGCCGGGTTCGCCGCGGCCATCTCGCCGAGCATCCGCATGATCAGCATGACCAGCGCGCCGGAGACGGCGTAGGCGAGCACGATCGACGGTCCGGCCGCCGCGATGCCGGCGCGGGAGCCGACGAACAGGCCCGCGCCGATCACCCCGCCCAGGGCGATCATCGAGAGGTGGCGCTGCTTGAGGCCGTTGGACAGCGTGGAATCGCTGCCGGGGCCGGCGCCCTGGACCGCGTCGCCGTGCTCGCGCGCGGGTGCGGCGGACGAGGGTGTCCGATTCATGTCGTACCTGTCCCAGTAGGTGAGAGCGGAGCAAGGCGTTACTGCGTTCTCCCCGGGCCGCGACCGGTGCGACGGTGCTGTCGGGCCCCCGGACCCCCACCGGGGCGGGCGGATCGCGCGGGGCCTGCCGACGGCTGGATCCGGGGTCCTCGGCAAAGCGGGCTCAGTTTGAGCGCCGCTGTCCGCTCAGGGCAACAGTCGTGCAGCGAATGTTCGGTATTCAGACGTGATCGCGACTGTCGGTGTTCGTTCTGTTGTCGATTGTGACGCGGGGTGATGTCTGCGACACCGGGTCTCAGCGGCGCGCGCGGCGCTCCCGCAGCGCCCGGACGCCCGCGACGAGCAGCACCACGGCGGTCGCCCCGGCCGACCACAGAAGCTGCGGCCGGGCCGTGTCGTCGGTCAGCATCAGCACCAGCACACCGCCCATCGCCACCAGCGACGCCCAGGTCAGATAGGGGAAGCCCCACATCGGCAGGGTCAGCTTGCCGGGCGCCTCGCGGGCGATCCGCGGCCGCAGCCGCAGCTGGGAGACGGCGATCAGGCCCCAGACGAAGAGCAGCACCGCGCCGACCGCGTTGAGCATGTAGAGGAAGACCGAATCCGGCCATTCCAGATTCAGCAGCACGGAGACGAAGCCGAAGGCCACCGAGGCGAGCACCGCCCGGCGCGGCACGCCTCCCCCACTCTCGGCCTCGCTCGAGCGGGGGGACCCCCCTTGGGACACCTTCAGCAGCGCCCGCGGTGCCTCGCCCCGCTGGGCCAGCGAGAAGACCATCCGCGACGAGCCGTAGAGGTTGGCGTTCAGCGCGGAGAGCAGCGCCACGAACACCACGATGTTCATGATCTGGCCGGCGCCCGGCACGCCGATGCTGTCCAGCACCGCGACGTAGGGGCTCTTGCCCGGCTGCATCGACGACCAGGGCAGCAGGGTCACGATGACCAGCATCGAGCCGACGTAGAAGAAGAGGATCCGCCACACCGCGCTGCGCACCGCCCGGCCCACCGCGCGCGCCGGGTCGTCCGACTCGGCCGCGGCGATGGTGACGACCTCCAGGCCGCCGAAGGCGAACACCACCGCGAGGACCCCGGAGACCACCCCGGACCAGCCGTGCGGCAGGAAGCCGCCCTGTCCGGTGAGGTTCGTCAGCCCCACGGGCTCGGTGTCCGGCAGCATCCCGAAGACCGCCAGCAGGCTCAGCGCGAGGAACAGCACGATCGCGGTGACCTTCAGGGTCGCGAACCAGAACTCGAACTCGCCGAAGTTCTTCACCGCGGTCAGGTTGGCGGCGGTGAAGACGATCATGAATATCAGCACCCAGCCCCACTGCGGCACCCCCGGCACCCAGCCGTTGGCTATCTGCGCCGCGCCGGTCGCCTCCACGGCGAGCACCACGACCAGCAGGAACCAGTACAGCCAGCCGACGCTGAACCCGGCCCAGCGCCCCAGCGCCCGCTCCGCGTGCACCGAGAACGCGCCGGAGGCCGGTATCGCCGCCGACATCTCGCCGAGCATCCGCATGACCAGCGTGGCCAGCGTCCCCGCGATCAGATACGACAGCACGATCCCGGGACCGGCCACCGCGATGCCGGCGCCGGAGCCCACGAACAGGCCCGCGCCGATCACCCCGCCCAGGCCCAGCATCGTCAGATGACGCTGCTTGAGGCCCGCGGACAGCGGCTCTTTCCCTTCGGTGACCGTCCCCGGGGAGGGCTCGACGGCGGTGGTCGGTGCGTCGTGCATGGGCTCGTACTCTCGCAAGGGCCGGGGCGGCGGGGCCGCCGGCGGGTTGGGGGAACTCCACAGGTCACCGCGGGGCGCGCCCAGTGTCGCCGCATGTCGCGCGCTACCACAAAACCGGCGTCCGGACGCGGCCAGGGCCGTGATGAGCGTCACGTGACCTGCGAGGACGTCCCGCGGCCCGCCGGGGCCGGGCATTCTGGCGGTTGTTCGGAACTCTCCAAGCGGGCCACCCCGGCTTTGTCGCCGCCACACGATGATCTCCAGTGGCCCGCTGGACTAACGTCAACGCGTCCGTCCCATCCCTCTCACACCCGCGGAGTCCCGATGAGCACCGCCGCTCTGTACCGCCCCGGCACCGTCCTCGCCGACCTGCTGCCGGCCGCCACCGCCTCCCGCGCCCGCGTCCGTGACGCCGCGCTGGTGCTCGGCGGCGCCGCGCTCACCGGCATCGCGGCGCAGATAGCCGTCCCGGTCCCCGGCTCCCCGGTCCCGGTCACCGGCCAGACCTTCGCCGCCCTCCTGGTCGGCGCCTCGCTCGGCGCGGGCCGCGGTCTGCTGTCGCTGGCGCTGTACGCCCTGGCGGGCATGGCGGGCCTGCCCTGGTTCGCCGGCGGTGCCTCGGGCGCGGGCGGGGCCACCTTCGGCTACATCATGGGCATGCTGCTCGCCGCCACCGTCGTGGGCGCGCTGGCCCGCCGCGGCGGCGACCGCGGGATGCTGCGCACCGCCGCCACCATGGCCGCGGGCACGGCCCTGATCTACGCCGTCGGTGTCCCCTACCTGGCGCTGAGCACCGGCATGTCCCTCGGCCAGGCCGTCGCCGCCGGCCTCGTCCCGTTCCTGATCGGCGACGCCCTCAAGGCCGCGCTGGCCATGGGCGCGCTGCCCACCGCCTGGAAGCTGGCCGGCCGCCGCGGCTGAGCGGACCGCACGCCGCGGGCGCACCGCGAGACGAAGAAGGGGCCGGGCCCGGTCCGTCAGACGCCGGCGCCCGGGGCGTCCGCCCCGTCCGCCACGGCCGTCCGCGGCCGCCGCCGGTCCAGGACCAGCCCGACCGCCAGCACCACCACGGCCGCGACCACCGACAGCACCATCTGCTGGCGCCCGTCCGGGTTGTAGAACATGTAGCCGATGACGAAGACGATCAGCGCGATCGTCGCGTACGTCAGCCACGGGTAGAGCCACATCCGCACCGTCAGCCGCTCCGGCGTCTCCCGCTCGATGGTCCGGCGCATCCGCAGCTGCGAGAAGCAGATGACCAGCCACACGAACAGCGCCACCGCGCCCGACGAGTTCAGCAGGAACTGGAAGATCGTGTCCTTCGAGGTGTAGCTGAAGATCGTCGCCACGAAGCCGAAGGTGACCGACGCCCAGATCGCGACCGCCGGCACCCCGCCCTTGTTGACGGTGGCGAACGACTTCGGCGCGTCGCCGCGCTGCCCGAGCGAGAACGCCATCCGGGAGGCGGTGTAGAGCCCGGAGTTCAGACAGGACAGCACCGCGGTCAGCACCACGACGTCCATCACGGTGCCCGCGTACGGGATGTCCAGCGACTCCAGCACGGCCACGTACGGGCTCTTCTCCACCGCCTTGGCGTTCCACGGCAGCAGCGTCACGATCACCGCGATCGAGCCGAGGTAGAAGAGCGCGATCCGCCAGATGACGCTGTTGACGGCCTTGCGGACGGCCTGCACCGGGTTCGGTGCCTCGCTCGCCGCCAGCGTGACGATCTCGCTGCCCATGAAGGAGAAGACCACCAGCAGCATGCCGGAGAGGATCGCGCCGGGACCGTGCGGCAGGAACCCGCCGTGCCCGGTCAGGTTCTCCGTGCCGACCGGGGCGTCGCCGGGCGGCAGCCCGAATATCGCCAGCGCGCCGACCACGATGAAGACGACGATCGCGACGACCTTGATCCCGGCGAACCAGAACTCGAACTCGCCGAACGACCCGACCGAGATCAGGTTCGTGCCGGTCAGCACGATCATCACCAGCAGCGCCCAGGCCCACTGCGGGACGGCCGGGACCCAGCCGGTGAGGATCGAGGCGGCCGCGGTCGCCTCGACGGCCAGCACGACCGACCAGAAGAACCAGTACAGCCAGCCGATGGTGAAGCCGGCCCAGCGGCCCAGCGCCCGGTCCGCGTAGGCGGAGAAGGAACCGGAGGTGGGGGAGGCCGCGGCCATCTCGCCCAGCATCCGCATGACCAGCACGACCAGCAGGCCGGTCAGCGCGTAGGAGAGCAGAATGCCGGGCCCGGCGGCCGCGATACCGGCGCCGGAGCCGACGAACAGGCCGGCGCCGATGACACCTCCGATGGCGATCATCGACAGATGGCGGTTCTTGAGTCCTGCCTGCAGCCCGTCCTGCGACTGCGCCCCGGTCACTCCGCCGCCGAGGTCACCGGGGACCGCTGTGGTGGTGGGGGTGCCCCCTGCTCCCTGAGAGCTCGGGGGAAGGTGCGCGCCCATGTGCACCGTCCTTCGTGGTTCGCGGATGGATCCCCCGCATTAGATCTTCGTTAACCGTGGATTGGAAGGTCTGACGCCGGATTGTTGTGTGAAACCCTGGGGGGTTGGGTGATGTGCTTGCGTACAGAAGGTGGGGGGTGGCTTTCTGTGCACGCCGCCGGGTGCTGCCCCGGGACAACCCGGCGGCGCCTACCCGGTCCCGCCCGTGTCACACTCATCGCATGCGCGTGTACCTCGGCTCCGACCATGCCGGCTTCGACCTCAAGAACCACCTCGTCGAGTGGCTCAAGGCCCACGGCCACGAGCCCGTCGACTGCGGTCCCCACATCTACGACGCCCAGGACGACTACCCGCCGTTCTGCCTGCGCGCCGCGGAGCGGACCGCCGCCGACCCGGACGGCCTCGGCATCGTGATCGGCGGCTCCGGCAACGGCGAGCAGATCGCCGCCAACAAGGTCAAGGGCGTACGGGCCGCACTGGCCTGGAGCGAGGAGACCGCCAAGCTCGGCCGCGAGCACAACAACGCCAACGTCATCTCCGTGGGCGGCCGGATGCACACCCAGGAGGAGGCGACCCGCTTCATCGAGGTCTTCCTCGCCACCCCCTACTCGGGTGAGGAGCGGCACACCCGCCGCATCGACATGCTCTCGGCCTACGAGACCACCGGCGAACTGCCGCCCGTCCCCGCCCACCACCCGCAGGGCTGACCCCCGCCCGCTCCGCCGCCCGCTCGCCCCGGACACCGGGGAGGGCGGGCGCGCCCACTGGAGGACACCCGTGCCCGAGGGGCATACGATCCACCGCCTCGCCCTGGACCACCGCTCCCGCTTCGAGGGCGCACCCGTACGGGCGAGCAGCCCCCAGGGGAAGTTCGCGGACGGCGCGGCGCTCGTCGACGGCCAGGTCATGACGAGCGCCGAGGCGCACGGCAAACACCTCTTCCTCGGCTTCGACCAGGACCGCTGGATCCACGTCCACCTCGGCCTGTTCGGCAAGCTCGGCTTCGGCACGGCCCCCGCCCCGCCGCCCACCGACACGGTGCGCCTCCGGCTCGCCAGTCCGTCCGCCTACGCGGACCTGCGCGGCCCCACCACCTGCGCACTGATCACCGACGACGAGAAGCACGCGATACACGACCGGCTGGGCCCCGACCCGCTGCGCCCCGACGACGACGGCACCCGCGCCTGGCAGCGGATCTCCCGCAGCCGCACGACGATCGCGGCGCTGCTGCTCGACCAGAAGATCATCGCCGGGGTCGGCAACGTCTACCGTGCCGAGGTCCTCTTCCGCCACGGCATCGACCCCTACCGCCCCGGCCGCGACCTCACCCGCGGCGAGTGGGACGCGATCTGGGCGGACCTGGTGTTCCTGATGGCCGAGGGCGTCCGGCACAACCGGATCGACACCGTCCGCCCGGAGCACCTGCCGGAGGCGATGGGCCGCCCGCTGCGGGTCGACGACCACGGCGGCGAGGTGTACGTCTACCGCCGCGACCGCCAGGGCTGCCACATCTGCGGCGCCGGGATCCGTACCGCGGGGCTCGCCGCCCGCAACCTCTTCTGGTGCCCGGGCTGCCAGCCGTCCACCGGCGGCTGACCGCGGGGGCGGGCCGGGCCGGCCCTCAGAACCCGTGCGGCAGCCAGGGCGCCACCTCCGACCCGAACGCCCGCGAGGCCGCCGTCAGCGCACCGGGCCGCAGCTCGCGCACCCGCCCCGCCGCCGCCAGCGCGGACAGCGCGAACCCGCCCAGATAGGCCGACCCCAGCTCCCGTACGGACAGCGCCAGGCCGGCCGGCGCCGTGGTCCGCTCGCAGACCGCGCCCTCCGCGTCGCCGGACAGCCGCCAACGCCCCTCGTTCCAGGGGCAGAACGGGTCCGATACCGCCAGCACCACGTCCACCGGCGTCCGGTACGTCCTTGCCGCCAGCGCCGCGCCCACCTCCACCGGGCGGACGAACAACGACTCCTCCAGCCGGATGCCGCACCGCCGCATGTCCGGTACGAGGTGCGGCAGCGCGTCGTCCACCGGCCGGCCGGGCACCGACACCGACGTCGTCAGGTCGATCCCGAACAGGAAGCCCCACAGCGCCGCGTACCCCACCGGGTCCAGCGCCTCGACGTCCCGGACCAGCACCGTGCCCGTCGGCCCGGCATGGTCGTGCGACGGCTTCACCGCGAAGCGCGCGTACCCCACCACCTCGCCCGCCGCCTCGGCCACCACGCACTGCAGCACCCCCGCCCCGTCCCGCCTGCCCGGCTCGTCCAGCACGGGGAGCCGCTCCCAGCCGGGCCGCCGGGCCAGCATCCCGGGACGGCCGGGCACCAGGCGGGCGTAGACCCGCTCGCAGTCGGCCACCGCGGCCGCCGGATCGACCAGCCGCAGCCGTACGTCCTCCACGCCGGGCAGGTCGGGGGCGGGCAGCCGCACGGTGTCCACGGACAGCTCCATGTCCTGGGTCGCGGGCCCGTAGCCGAACCGGCCGTAGATCGCCGGCTCGGAGGCGGTCAGCACCGCCAGCGGCTCCCCGCGCTCGCGCACGTCCCCCAGCTGCCGCCGCATCATCGACCGCAGCAGGCCGCGGCGGCGGTGCGTGGCGCGCACGCTCACCGCCGTCACCCCGGCCACCGGCACCTCGGCCCCGCCCGGCACCGTCAGCCCGAAGGAGAACGCCCCCGCCGTGCCGACACAGTCCCCGTCGTCCCAGATGGCCAGACCCCGTTCGACCTCGGTGAGGGCCCGCCGGAGCGCACGGTTCTCCCGGGACGGCGGCACCCCGCCGAACGCCCGGTCCAGCGCGTCGGACCAGTCGTCCCACTCGGCGTCCCGCAATGTCCGCAATTCGCTTGCCATGGCCCATGCCTAGCAGGGCGCTCTCCGCCCGCGCGACCGCATTTCGAACGGTGTTTCCCGGCTATTCTCCGGGGCGACGTGCGGCGAATCGACGCGCCGCCGAACGGGTGGATAAGGTCCCAGAGCTATGACAAGCGGCCAGGGCACAAAACCCCTGACGGCCCGGATGCACAAAGGTCTGCACCGGGCCCGCGTCGGCGTGCGCAAGGCCGGGGTCGACTACTTCCGCGGCGAGGGCTCCGACCGCTTCGCCCTCGCCGTCCTCCTCCTGGCCATACCCGCCATCGCCGCGGGCACCCTGTGGTGGCCCGAATGGATCGCCCCGGCGGCACTGGTCCTTCCGGTCATCGCCGGCGGCCTGCTGCTGCGCCCGGCCAACCTCCTGGTCCTCTACGGCGCGTCCGCGACCGCCCTGGTCGTCGAGGCCGCCCTGTTCGGCCCGTACGACGAGGGGCCGGACCGGATCACCCCGGGCACGGTCCTGGTCGTCGCCGCGGTCGGGCTCTTCGGCCTGCTGATCGCGCAGTTCCGCAGCCGGGTCGGCGTGCCCTGGCGGCGCGGCGGCACGATGCTCTTCGACCTGCGCGAACGGATCCGCGTCCAGAGCGAACTGCCGCGGCTGCCCGAGGGCTGGCACCACGAGATGGCGCTGCGCCCGGCCGGCGGCCAGTCCTTCTCCGGCGACTTCGTGGTGGCCTCCCGCACCCACGGCGGCGACATCCTCGAAGTGGTGCTGACGGACGTCTCCGGCAAGGGCATGGACGCGGCCTCCCGCGCGCTGCTGCTGTCCGGCGCCTTCGGCGGCCTGCTCGGCTCGCTGCCGCCGCACGCCTTCCTGCCCGCCGCCAACGGCTACCTGCTGCGCCAGGACTGGGACGAGGGGTTCGCGACCTCCGTGCACCTCGTCCTCGACCTGGAGTCCGGCGACTACGAACTCCTCTCCGCCGGCCACCTGCCGGCCCTCCAGCTCAGCGCCGGCAGCGGCCGCTGGGAGGAGAAGCCGGGGGAGGGGCCGCTGCTCGGCGTCTACGACGGCGCCCAGTTCGACCCGGTCAAGGGGACGCTGCGGCCCGGCGACGTGCTGATGCTGTTCACCGACGGCCTGGTCGAGGCCGCCGACCGCGACATCGCCGAGGGCATCGACCGCCTCACCGGCGAGGCCGACCGCTATGTCGCCAGCGGTTTCGCCGGGGCCGCCTGGCACCTGATCGAGGCCGTCGCCAAGGACGTCAACGACGACCGCGCGCTGCTGCTGATCTGCCGGGACGCGTGACGCGGACGCCGGGCCGGACTCTTCCGGCCCGGCGGGGAAGCCGATATCGGGCGCGGGCGCCGCGTGCTCAGGCGCCGACGCGGGCCCGCGCGGAGTCGGCCGGGTCCTTCCGGAACGCCCAGGCCATCGTCGGCTCCATCGCGAAACGGAACATCCGGCGGACCGGCGGGGTGCACAGGGCCGTCACGATGGCCGCCGCGATCAGCGTGACCGCGACCTCGCCGAGCGGCGAGTGCAGCCACTGGTAGTCGTCGAACCAGCCCCAGAACCGCGAGCCCTTGGCCAGGAAGCCGTGCAGCAGATAGCCGTACAGCGTCCCCGCGCCGAGCACCGTGAACCACGTCCGCCGCGTCGGCACCCAGGAGAAGAAGCAGGCCGTCATCACGATCGAGCAGCCGAAGAGCGCCAGCGTCATCACCGCGCCGATCCACCAGGTGGTGCCCAGTTCCTGGGCGCTGTCCCGGTGGTAGAACCACGCCGAGCTCATCCGGGGCGCCGCCCAGTAGGCCATCACCAGCGCACACGCGAAGACGGGCAGGGACGCGATCCGCACCGCCCGCCGCTGGACCATCGCGAAGTGCTCGGGCCGCAGCGACAGTCCCAGGACGAAGAACGGCAGGAACTGCAGCACCCGCTGGAGGTCCAGGTCGTCGCCGATGTCCGGGGAGACGGACGCGAGGACGGCGATGGCCACCGCGAGCGGGATCGGCCAGCGCACGACCTTCCACAGCGGGGTGGTCAGCCGCCAGATGAACAGGGCCACCAGGAACCACGTCAGGAACCACGGGTCCAGCAGGCTGATGGGGTGCCCGGGGTCGTCGTCCGCCCAGCGCTTGAAGAACGCGTAGGCGGTCTCGAAGAGGACATAGGGCACGGCGACGCCGGTGACCAGCCGCTGCAGCCGGTCCTTGCGCATGTCGAAACTGCGCGAGAAGTAGCCGGAGATGATGATGAAGGCCGGCATGTGGAAGGTGTAGACGGTCATGTAGAGCGCCTCGGCGGCGCGGCTGCCGTCGGTCAGCGGTTCCCAGGCGTGCCCCATCGCCACCAGCACGATGGCCAGGTACTTCGCGTTGTCGAAGAACGCGTTGCGGCCACCACTCTTCGGCGCGGGTGCCGCCGCGCCCTCGGCGCCGGACGGCCGGTCCGCGGACTGCGGCCGGTCGGTGCCCTCCGCCGCCCGGGCAGCGGGAAGTTCGGGTCGCGGTGTCGGCGCAGCGGGAAACATTGGAGGCACGATAGCGGCGGCCGGCGAATGCGTAAAACCGCACGGGACGCATTCCTCTTTTTCCTCGGGTTCCGCCGCGGACGGGCCCCGGATAAAATCCGCAATCACCGGGGAGAACCCGGAAAACCCCTCCCCAGGAATGTCCGGTTCATGGTCGTACGTCCCCCCAAATCGGGCTCTATCCCCCGCAAACGACTCAGGGGGAATGTCCGATTCCTTAGTCTTATGTCCTAATGCTAATAAGCCTCGATCGCGCCCATCGAGGCAGTGACGGATGCCACGGAAGAGAAATTCCCGCAGGCCGGAAAATGATCAGAATGCGGCCGGAAATGATCCGCGCGAATTATCGGAGCCGTGCCGGGAAACCTGACGCCGTCTCGGATGTGGAATCCGGTATCGCGCCGGCCGGGGGGAATGCGCCGGCCGCTCCGGCCCGCGCATCCCCTCCGGCCGGCCGCCGGGCACCGTCGCACGGGATCGTCGCGGCGGCTCCGCACCCCGCCCCGGCCGTCACCCTCGCGCCCCTCGCGTCACCCTGCCGCGGCCCCGCGGCCCCACCGGCCGGAATCGGGCAAAGCGTTGGCCGATGATTCGTCACCGGCCTGCAGTGGGCATGGAGTTGGTGGCACGATGGTGCAGGGGGTGTGCGCGGCATGCCCCGGGCCGGTGAGGCGTTCCGACCGAGGGTGTGATCAGTGTGGCTCTTTCGCTGTCAGTGGTGCTGCTGTTGGGGATCATTCTGATCGTCCTGATCAGAGGGAAGTCGATCAAGGCGGGGCCGGCGTTCGTCGCCATACTGTTCGGCTTCTTCCTCGCCTCCACGGGCATGGCGCCGTCCATCAACCGGTTCCTCAACTCGATTGCGGACACCATCAACCACATCACCTTCTAGGCGGCCCGCCGCCCGCCGCCCCCGTGCCGGGCGCCGTACCGGGCTCAGCCGTCCGAGGCCCCTTCGCCCCCGGCCCGCGCCACGGCCTCGCGTACGGCTTCCTCGCTCCGCCCCACCAGCGCCGAACCGTCGTCCGCGGTGATGATCGGCCGCTGGATCAGCCGGGGATGTGCCGCCAGCGCCGCGATCCACCGCTCGCGCGCGGCGTCGGTGCGCTCCCACTCCGCGAGGCCCAGCTCCCCGGCCTCGGCCTCCTGGGTCCGGGTGATGTCCCAGGGCTCCAGGCCCAGTCGCGCCAGCACGCCGCGCAGGTCCTCGGCGTCCGGCGGATCCTCCAGATACCGGCGCACGGTGTACCGGGCGCCCTCTTCGTCGAGGATCTCCACGGCCGAACGGCACTTGGAGCACGCGGGATTGAGCCAGATCTCCATGCGGCCACCCTATGGGGCCGCGGCCCCGGGGCGAAGAGGTGCGCGGGCACCCGGCGATCCGGCCCGGAACGCGGAAAACCCCAGGCCACCAGCCCGGGGTTTCCTCGGAAGAGCGGGCGACGGGAATCGAACCCGCGTAGCTAGTTTGGAAGACTAGGGCTCTACCATTGAGCTACGCCCGCGAGCGCCACAGGTCGCAGGACCTCGGCACGCAGTGCATCCTAGCGGGTCGCGGCGGTGTGCCGCACATCCCCTTCGCGCGGACCGTGTTCCCGGCCCGTCCGCGCCCGCGCGCCGCTCCGGGGCATCCCGATAACTGGCAGCCGCAGCGCGTGCGGCCATGTACCCTACGTGTCGCACCGACGGGGTGTGGCGCAGCTTGGTAGCGCGTCCGCTTTGGGAGCGGAAGGTCGTCGGTTCGAATCCGGCCACCCCGACCAGCAGGTCAGCCCGGCAGTACGCCGCCGGGCGGAACCCCGGCCCGCCCGGCAGCGCCGCAGGATCGGCGGCCATCCATGATCGCGTTGTGGGCGTCATCCTCCTTGCGGTTACTATGCAAGCTGCGTGCCCGTGTGTCTGTGTACCGGGCGTGATCGGCCGGACCCGGATCAGCCGGGAACCGGCGGATCCCATGCAGAACCCCAGAAGTCAGCCCCAAGGAGACCGAACCGTGAAGAGCGCCGTGGAGACCCTGAACCCGACTCGGGTTCGGCTCACTGTCGAGGTGCCCTTCGAGGAGCTCAAGCCCAGCCTCGACGCGGCGTACAAGAAGATCAACCAGCAGGTCACGGTGAAGGGCTTCCGCCAGGGCAAGATCCCGGCCCGGGTCATCGACCAGCGGTTCGGCCGTGGCGCCGTGCTGGAGGAGGCCGTCAACGACGCGCTCCCGAAGTTCTACACCGAGGCGGTCAACGAGGGTGAGCTGAACGTCCTCGGCCAGCCCGAGGTCGACATCACCGAGCTGAAGGACGGCGAGCTGCTGGCCTTCACCGCCGAGGTCGACATCCGCCCCGCCCTCGAGATCCCGGACTACTCCGGCATCGAGGTCGAGGTCGACGCCGTGGAGGTGTCGGACGAGGACGTCGACAAGTCCGTCGAGCAGCTGCGTGAGCGCTTCGCGACGACCAGCCCGGTCGAGCGCGCGGCCCAGGACGGCGACGTCCTGACGCTGAACCTCGAGGCCAAGGTGGACGGCGAGGTCCTGGAGGACGGCGTCGCCCAGGGCGTGACCTACACCGTCGGCTCCGGCGAGCTCCTCGACGGCATCGACGAGGCCGTCACCGGCGTGGAGGCCGGCAACAGCGCGACCTTCACCTCCGAGCTCAAGGGCGGCTCCGCCGAGGGCAAGGAGGCCGAGGTCACCGTCGAGGTCACCGAGGTCAAGTCCCGCGAACTGCCCGAGCTGGACGACGACTTCGCCCAGCTGGCGAGCGAGTTCGACACCCTCGAGGAGCTCAAGGCGGACAGCCGCAAGCGCCTCGCGCAGATGAAGAAGTACGACCAGGCCACCCAGGCGCAGGAGAAGGTCCTGGACGAGCTGCTCAAGCTCGTCGAGGTGCCGATGCCGGAGAAGCTGCTCGCGGACGAGATCCAGACCCGCAAGCACAACCTGGAGAACCACCAGCTCGCGCAGATGGGCCTCGACCTCGCGAAGTACCTGGAGATCCAGGGCAAGAGCGAGGAGGAGTTCGACGCCGAGACCAAGGAGCAGGCCGAGAAGGGCATCAAGACCCAGTTCATCCTGGACGAGCTGGTCAACAAGGAGAAGCTGAACGTCAGCCAGGAGGAGCTCACCGAGCACCTCATGCGCCGCGCGCAGTCCTCCGGCATGTCCCCCGACCAGTTCGCCCAGGCCGTCGTCGAGGGCGGCCAGGTGCCGATGCTCGTCGGTGAGGTCGCCCGCGGCAAGGCCCTCGCGGTCGTCGTCGAGGCCGCCACGGTCAAGGACACCAACGGCGAGGTCGTCGACCTCGACGACGAGGACGAGACCGCCGAGACGGTCGAGGCCGGCGAGGCCGCCGAGGCCGAGGCCGGCGCGGAGGAGAAGCCCGAGGCCTGAGCCCCGGACGCCGCCCTGCGCCTGCGCGCAGCTCTCTGACCACGGGCCCGAACACGCACGTCCGCGTGTTCGGGCCCGTGGTCGTACCGCCCCGTGAGCCTGCGCTCACAGCGAACAGTTATCGATGCGGGATGGCGTTGTCCGACCTGCGCGTTAGGGTCCGTAGATACGAGGGCAGGGGAGTCCCTGAAACCGCGCCGGGCCCACACACGGCGCCGCCTCCCCACGCCCCGGCAGACGACGCTGAGACGGCCTGGAGCCGTCCGACAACGAGCAGGTGGACACGTGACGATCCCGATGCCTTCCGCCGCCGCTGAGCCGACCTTCGGTGGCCTCGGCGACCAGGTCTACAACCGGCTGCTCGGCGAGCGGATCATCTTCCTCGGCCAGCCGGTCGACGACGACATCGCCAACAAGATCACCGCGCAGCTGCTTCTCCTCGCCGCGGACCCGGACAAGGACATCTTCCTCTACATCAACTCCCCGGGCGGCTCGATCTCGGCCGGGCTGGCGATCTACGACACCATGCAGTACATCAAGAACGACGTGGTGACGATCGCGATGGGCCTCGCCGCCTCCATGGGACAGTTCCTGCTGAGCGCCGGCACCCCCGGCAAGCGCTTCGCGCTGCCGAACGCCGAGATCCTCATCCACCAGCCCTCCGCGGGCCTGGCGGGCTCCGCGTCGGACATCAAGATCCACGCCGAGCGGCTGCTGCACACCAAGAAGCGGATGGCGGAGCTGACCGCCTTCCACACCGGTCAGACCGTCGAGCGGATCACCCAGGACTCGGACCGCGACCGCTGGTTCTCCGCCGATGAGGCCAAGGAGTACGGCCTGATCGACGACGTGATGACCTCCGCCGCCGGCGTTCCGGGCGGGGGCGGCACCGGGGCCTGAGCCCCGTACCACTCGCCCTACAGCCCCCCAGCCCACTTGATCGCCACCAGGACGGTGAACACCACGATGAACAACTTCCCCGGCAGCGGCCTCTCGCAGGGCGCGGAGTCCGAGTTTTCCGGCCCGCGCGCCGAGTCCCGCTACATCGTCCCGCGCTTCGTCGAGCGCACCTCGCAGGGCGTGCGCGAGTACGACCCGTACGCGAAGCTGTTCGAGGAGCGCGTGATCTTCCTCGGCGTGCAGATCGACGACGCCTCGGCCAACGACGTCATGGCGCAGCTGCTGTGCCTGGAGTCGATGGACCCGGACCGGGACATCTCGATCTACATCAACAGCCCCGGCGGCTCCTTCACGGCGCTCACGGCCATCTACGACACGATGCAGTTCGTGAAGCCGGACATCCAGACGGTCTGCATGGGCCAGGCGGCCTCCGCCGCGGCCGTGCTGCTCGCCGCCGGCACCCCCGGCAAGCGGATGGCGCTGCCCAACGCCCGGGTGCTGATCCACCAGCCCTACAGCGAGACCGGCCGCGGCCAGGTCTCCGACCTGGAGATCGCCGCCAACGAGATCCTGCGGATGCGTTCGCAGCTGGAGGACCTGCTGGCCAAGCACTCCTCCACGCCGGTCGAGAAGATCCGTGACGACATCGAGCGTGACAAGATCCTGACCGCCGAGGAGTCGCTGGCGTACGGTCTGGTCGACCAGATCGTCTCGACCCGCAAGTCGTCCGTCTCGATCGGCTGACGATCTTCGCGAAGTGAGCCGGAGCGTTGCCCCCTTGGACCGGATTCGGAACGAGTGAACCGAGTCGGTCCAAGGGGGGCCCGTACGGGGGGCCCGGCAAGGTACCGTCGATAGGCAAGCACCCGGGTCCGCGGAGCAATGCGGATCCCAGGCGAAGGGGAAGCACCTCGTGGCACGCATCGGTGACGGCGGCGACCTGCTCAAGTGCTCATTCTGCGGAAAGAGTCAGAAGCAGGTGAAGAAGCTCATCGCGGGACCTGGTGTGTACATCTGCGACGAGTGCATCGACCTCTGCAACGAAATCATCGAGGAGGAGCTCGCCGAGACCTCCGAGGTGCGGTGGGAGGAGCTCCCCAAGCCGCGGGAGATCTACGAGTTCCTGAACGGCTACGTCGTCGGCCAGGATCCCGCCAAGAAGGCCCTCTCGGTGGCCGTCTACAACCACTACAAGCGGGTGCAGGCGGGCGAGAACGGCCCCGGCCGCGGCGACGAGGGCATCGAGCTCGCCAAGTCCAACATCCTGCTGCTCGGCCCCACCGGCTCCGGCAAGACGCTGCTCGCGCAGACCCTCGCCCGGATGCTGAACGTCCCCTTCGCCTTCGCCGACGCCACGGCGCTGACGGAGGCCGGCTACGTCGGCGAGGACGTCGAGAACATCCTCCTCAAGCTGATCCAGGCCGCGGACTTCGACATCAAGAAGGCCGAGACCGGCATCATCTACATCGACGAGATCGACAAGGTCGCCCGGAAGAGCGAGAACCCGTCGATCACCCGCGACGTCTCCGGCGAGGGCGTCCAGCAGGCGCTGCTGAAGATCCTGGAGGGCACCACCGCCTCCGTGCCGCCCCAGGGCGGCCGCAAGCACCCGCACCAGGAATTCATCCAGATCGACACCACCAACGTCCTCTTCATCGTCGGCGGTGCCTTCGCCGGCCTGGAGAAGATCATCGAGGCCCGGTCCGGCGCCAAGGGCATCGGCTTCGGCGCCACGATCCGCTCCAAGCGCGAGATCGAGTCCAAGGACCAGCTCCAGGACGTCATGCCGGAGGACCTGGTGAAGTTCGGGATGATCCCGGAGTTCATCGGCCGCCTCCCCGTCCTCACCTCGGTCCACAACCTCGACCGCGAGGCCCTGCTGCAGATCCTGGTCGAGCCGCGCAACGCGCTCGTCAAGCAGTACAAGCGCCTCTTCGAACTCGACGGTGTCGAGCTGGACTTCGACCGCCCGGCCCTGGAGGCCATCGCCGACCAGGCCATCCTGCGCGGCACCGGCGCCCGCGGTCTGCGCGCCATCATGGAGGAGGTCCTCCAGGCGGTGATGTACGAGATCCCGTCCCGCAAGGACGTGGCCCGCGTCGTCATCACCGAGGACGTCGTCCACTCGAACGTGAACCCGACCCTGGTCCCGCGGGGCCGCGGTGAGTCGGGAGAACCCCAGGAGAAGAGCGCATAGGCGCCCGCGACGCATGACGAGAGCCGCCCGGCAGCGCATCACGCTGCCGGGCGGCTCTGTTGCGCGGCCGGTCACCGGCGGCGCGGCCCTCGGGCCGCCCGGCGGGGCTACTTCTCCTTGCGGACCTCGTCGCGGATCTTCGCGGTCTTCTCGGAGAGCTGTTCGGCGGTGGCGGCCTGGGCCGACGGGGCGCTCGGGGTGGGGACCGCCTGGTTCAGGACCACGCCCACCGCGCTGGAGTCGCCCCAGATGCAGACGCTCATCCCGCCGGACGCGGTGATGGTCCCGGCGGTGAAGGAGACCTTGTAGGCCTTGCACTTCATGACCTCGCCGTCGAAGCCCTCCGGCGAGTAGGTGGTGACCGGCGTGACCGTCTCCACCTTGGCCTTGGACTCGCTCTGCTTCTGGCTCTCGTCGAGCTTGGCGAACATCTTGTCCACGGCTCCGGACGGGTCCGCGATGTCGCCGTAGACGCCGCCGACACTGATCTTGTCCGTCTTGGACTTCTGGTAGCTCGCGTTGACCGAGGTGCCGTTGGTGATGCCCATCGCCTTGGCTTCCTTGTCGTCGGCGAGGGGCTTGGAACCGCCGGCTCCGCCGTCGGCCGCCTTGGTGTACTCACCGTTCAGCAGGCTGCCCGGCAGGACCATCGTGTACGGCTTCACATCCCCGCCCGAGCCGAAGGCGAAGTACGCGCCCACGCCGATCGCGGCGACGACCGCGACCGCGCCGACGATCAGGCCGATCTTCTTGCCGTTGCCGCCGGTCTCGGGGGCGCCCTGGGGGATCATGCCGTAGGGGGTCTGCTGGCCGCCGTAGGGAGCCTGCTGGCCGTAGCCTGCCTGGGCGCCCTGCTGGGGGTAGCCGTAGCCCTGCGCGGGGGCCTGCTGCGGGTAGCCGTAGCCCTGTTGCTGTCCAGGCACCTGGCCGCCCTGCTGCGGGTAGCCGTACCCCGGCTGCGGGGCCTGCGGCTGCGGCGGCTGGCCGTACGGGCCGGGCTGCGCGGGCTGCTGGCCGTACGGGCCGGGAGGCGGCTGGTTGAAGCTCATGGAGCGGTTCCCCTCGTGACAACTGAAGCCAGTTGAGTGCTGCGTGATGTTTATACGCTCCCGACATCCTGTACGACGCCGCCGACAACCGTTGCCCCGGGGGCGAAACCGATTCGAAGCTGCTACATCCGCGCCCGTACACTGTGCGTCGTGACCGAGAACACTCAGCAGAGCAACCACAGCGCCCCCGAACTGCCGACTCAGTACACGCCGGCCGATGTAGAGGGGCCGCTGTACGAGCGCTGGGTAGAGCGGGGTTACTTCGAGGCGGACGAGAAGAGCGACAAGCCGCCGTACACCGTCGTCATCCCGCCGCCGAACGTCACCGGCTCCCTGCACCTGGGGCACGCCTTCGAGCACACGCTGATCGACGCGCTCACCCGCCGCAAGCGCATGCAGGGCCACGAGACGCTCTGGCAGCCGGGCATGGACCACGCCGGTATCGCGACCCAGAACGTCGTCGAGCGCGAGCTCGCCAAGGAGGGCCTCTCCCGGCACGACCTGGGCCGTGAGGCGTTCGTCGAGCGGGTCTGGCAGTGGAAGAACGAGTCCGGCGGCCAGATCTCGGGCCAGATGCGGCGCCTGGGCGACGGCGTCGCCTGGTCCCGTGAGCGCTTCACCATGGACGAGGGCCTGTCCAAGGCCGTCCAGACGATCTTCAAGCGCCTCTACGACGACGAGCTGATCTACCGCGCCGAGCGCATCATCAACTGGTGCCCGCGCTGTCTGACCGCCATCTCGGACATCGAGGTCGAGTACCAGGACGACGACGGCGAGCTGGTCTCGATCCGGTACGGCGAGGGCGACACGTCGATCGTCGTCGCCACCACCCGCGCCGAGACGATGCTCGGCGACACCGCCGTCGCCGTCCACCCCGAGGACGAGCGCTACGCCCATCTCGTCGGTACCGAGATCGAGTTGCCGCTCACCGGCCGCCGTATCCCGGTCGTCGCCGACGAGCACGTCGACCCGGAGTTCGGCACCGGCGCGGTCAAGGTCACCCCGGCCCACGACCCCAACGACTTCGAGATCGGCCGCCGGCACGACCTGCCCAACCTCGCCGTCCTCGACGAGCGCGGCGTGATCACGGCCCACGGTCCCTTCCAGGGCCTGGACCGCTTCGAGGCCCGCTCCGCGATCGTCGGCGCGCTGCGCGCCGAGGGCCGGATCGTCGCCGAGAAGCGCCCGTACACCCACTCCGTCGGGCACTGCTCGCGCTGCAAGACCACCATCGAGCCGCGGCTGTCGATGCAGTGGTGGGTCAAGGTCGGCCCGCTGGCGCAGGCCGCGGGCGACGCGGTCCGTGACGGCAGGGTCGCGATCCACCCCAAGGAGATGGAGTCCCGCTACTTCGGCTGGGTCGACAACCTCCACGACTGGTGCATCTCGCGGCAGCTGTGGTGGGGCCACCGCATCCCGGTCTGGTACGGGCCGAACGGCGAGGTCGTCTGCGTCGGACCGGACGACGAGGCGCCCACCGGCGAGGGCTGGACGCAGGACACCGACGTCCTCGACACCTGGTTCTCCTCCGGACTGTGGCCGTTCTCCACGCTCGGCTGGCCCGAGCAGACGCCCAGCGTCGGGAAGTTCTACCCGAACTCCGTCCTGGTCACCGGCTACGACATCCTCTTCTTCTGGGTCGCCCGGATGATGATGTTCGGGCTGTACGCGATGGACGGCACCCCGCCGTTCCACACCATCGCGCTGCACGGCATGGTCCGCGACCAGTTCGGCAAGAAGATGTCGAAGTCCTTCGGCAACGCGGTCAATCCGCTGGACTGGATGGACGCGTACGGCTCCGACGCCGTCCGCTTCACCCTGGCCCGCGGCGCCAACCCCGGCGTCGACGTCCCGATCGGCGAGGACTGGGTCCAGGGCTCCCGGAACTTCGCCAACAAGATCTGGAACGCCACCCGCTTCGCGCTGATGAACGGCGCGACGGTCGAGGGCGACCTCCCGCCCGCCGAGCAGCTGTCGGCGACCGACCGGTGGATCCTGTCCCGGCTGAACTCGGTCGTCGCCGAGGTCGACGCGTACTACGACGACTACCAGTTCGCGAAGTTGTCGGACACCCTCTTCCACTTCGCCTGGGACGAGGTCTTCGACTGGTACGTCGAGCTGTCCAAGACGACGTTCATGGCGGGCGGCCCGGCCGCCGAGGTCTCGCGCCGGGTGCTGGGCGAGGTCCTGGACGTCACGCTGCGGCTGCTGCACCCGATCGTGCCGTTCGTCACCGAGGCCCTGTGGACGACGCTGACCGGCGGTGAGTCGGTCGTGATCGCCGACTGGCCGAAGGACTCCGGCTTCCGGGACGCGGCCGCCGAGCGGGAGATCGAGACCGTCCAGCAGGTCGTGACCGAGGTCCGCCGCTTCCGCTCCGACCAGGGTCTGCAGCCGGGCCAGAAGGTCCCCGCCCGGCTGGAGCTGTCCGGCACGGCGCTGGCGCCCCACGAGGCCGCGATGCGCTCGCTGCTGCGGCTGCAGCCGGCCGGTGAGGGCTTCAGCGCCACCGCGTCGCTGCCGGTCGCGGGTGTCACGGTCGCGCTGGACCTGTCCGGTGCCATCGACGTCGAGGCCGAGCGCAAGCGGCTGACGAAGGACCTGGGCGCCGCCGAGAAGGAGAAGGCGCAGGCCACCGCCAAGCTCGGCAACGAGGCGTTCCTCGCCAAGGCGCCGGAGAAGGTCGTGGACAAGATCCGCGGCCGGCTGGAGGCCGCGGAGGCGGACATCGTCCGGATCACCGCGCAGCTGGCGGCCCTGCCCACGGCGTAGCCGCGGGCCCCGGGCCGTCCCCGGGAGCGCCCTGCGCAGGCCCCTCGTCCGTACGGGCGGGGGGCCTGCGCCGTCCCGGCCCCCGCCGGCCCCGCTCGCGCACCGGCCAGAGCAGCACATACGCCGTCGAGACGGCCACGAACGCCAGGCGGATCAGGCCGCGGGCGGCATCGTCGGGCACCGCGAAGACACTGCCGTAGAGGATCAGCAGGGCCAGCCAGCTCCACCAGGGGACCAGCCGGCGCTGGCCGATGACGTCCCACAGCAGGGTGCCGAGCAGCACGGACGCGGTGTAGTACGTGTAGACGCTGGGGTCGAGGACGATGCGGGCGTTGGCGCCGAGCAGCACGACCGCCGCCCAGCGGCCCCGCCGGACGGCGATCGCGCCCAGCGCCAGGCCGAGGGCCGCCTGGGCCGGGCGGTCCCAGGAAGGGGTCTCGGGGTCGCCGACGCCCAGCCAGCGCAGGGCGGACGCTGGATGGTTGGGGATGGCGAACTTCGCCGCGGCGAAGGACTGCGGGTCGCCGAGGAAGAACGGCAGCCAGGCGACCGCGACCAGCCCCGCGCACCACAGGGCGGCGCGCGGCCACTTCTCCCTCGGCAGTGCCAGCAGCAGCGGGACGAAGGCCAGCGCGGTGGGCTTGGAGTCCATCGCCAGGGCCAGGCAGGCGCCGGTGAGGGCGGCGTTGCCGCGGGTGAGGGCGCGGACCGCGAGGGCGGTGAAGAACAGCGCCAGGACGTCGTCGAGATGCCCGAAGCGGACCGCGACCTCGGTCCACATCGGGATGAAGGCCAGCCCGGCGATCAGTACGCGCTGCCGCAGCCGCTGGTGGTTGGTGCCGGTGCCCAGGAAGTGGAAGGCGGCGCTGCGGCCCGCCAGCACCACGATGACCAGGCCGAGCAGCGACATCAGGGCCGCGGCCAGGAACTGCCCGGTGGCCTCGGGGAAGGGGTTGAACAGGCCCGCGGCCAGGAAGCTGAGCGGGCCCATCTGGAGCTCGGGGTGGTGGGCGTAGAGGTTCAGCCCGCCGGAGCCGTCGCCCGCGCCGCCCTGGTAGATCAGTTCGCCGCCGGTACGCAGGTAGTGCCAGGAGAAGCCGCCGTGCGGCTCGACGACGACGAACCACAGCACCGTCCAGGCGGTGAGCAGTATCAGATGCGTCCGCTGACCGATTGCCGGCACCCGTCCTCAGCTCCTGCCGTCCCGCGTCCTGCCTCGTGGTGATCATCGGGGGAGACCACAGCCCGCCGTGGAAGAGGGCGAAAGGCGGCGGGAAGTTGTCCCGGGACGGTGGATCCGTCCGTTCTCATCGCTCTCTCATGTGGCCGGGGCACGGTGGACCGGAATGCCGGAGTTCCGGTGCCACCGCACGCCCCCCACCGAGGAGCCGCGACCCATGAACAAGCCCCTGCGCCGGGCCGCGATCTTCTGCCTGTCCCTGATCGTCGCGCTGATGGGCTGGGCCACCTGGATCCAGGGCGCGAAGGCCGGCGACTACAAGGAGGACCCGCACAATCCGCGGGTGACGATCGGCAAGTACGCGGCGCCGCTGGGCAACATCCTCGTCGGCGGGGAGCCCGTGACCGGCTCCGCCGCCACCGACTCCACGCTCAAGTACAAGCGGACCTACAAGGACGGCCCGCTCTACGCCCCGGTCACCGGCTTCACCTCGCAGATCTACGGCAGCAACCAGCTGGAGAGCCTCTACGGCGACCTCCTCGACGGCTCCGACAGCCGGCTGCAGAGCCCCGCCGACGCGCTGACCCGCACCCGGGCCAAGGGCGGCGACGTGGCCACCACCATCGACCCCGCGGTCCAGAAGGCCGGCTACCGGGCGCTGGCCGGCAAGAAGGGCGCCGCCGTCGCCATGGACCCGGCCACGGGGCGCGTCCTGGGCATGGTCAGCACCCCGTCGTACGACCCGGGGAAGTTCTCGGGCTCCTCGGGGGCCGACCAGAGGGCCTGGAAGAAGATGTCCGGTGACGCGGAGCACCCCGAGGTCAACCGGGCGCTGCGGCAGCCGCTGCCGCCCGGCTCCACCTTCAAGCTGGTGGTCGCCGCGGCCGCGCTGGAGAACGGCCTGTACTCCTCGGTGGACGAGCCCACCGACAGCCCCGACCCGTACACCCTCCCGCACACCCGCACCAAGCTCACCAACGAGAACCGCGCCGCGCCCTGCAAGAACGCGGACATCCGCACCGCGCTCCAGTACTCCTGCAACACCGTCTTCGCGAAGATGGCCGTCGACCTGGGCAAGGACAAGGTGAAGGCGCAGGCCGAGAAGTTCGGCTTCAACGACGACAAGGTGGACACCCCGGTGCGGGCCGGCAAGAGCGTCTATCCCTCGGACATGGACGAGGCCCAGACCGCGCTGTCCGGCATCGGCCAGTTCGACGACCAGGCGACGCCGCTGCAGATGGCGATGGTCTCCGCGGCCATCGCGAACGGCGGCGAGCTCAAGGCCCCGCAGCTGGTCGACAAGCTCACCGACGGCGGCGGCAACACCGTCCAGGACTTCGGGCCGCGGACGTACCGCGACGGCCGGACCATGTCGGCGCGCACGGCACAGCAGCTGCGGTCGGCCATGCAGACGGTCGTGGACAAGGGCACCGGGTCCGGCGCGAAGATCGGCGGACTGACCGTCGGCGGCAAGACGGGCACCGCCCAGCACGGCGTCGACAACAGCGGTACGCCCTACGCCTGGTTCGTCTCGTACGCCGAGGACGGTAAGGGGCACCAGGTGGCGGTGGCCGTGATGGTCGAGGACGGGCACGCCGCCCGCAACGAGGTCTCCGGCAACGGCCTGGCGGCCCCGACCGCGCGGGCCATGATGAAGGCGGCACTGGGGTAGGGGGCGGCTCCGGCGTACGGCGGGCTCCGGCGGGCCGGTCGCCCGCCGGCCGGGCCCCCGGGCGCGGGCGGTGCCCCGGGAGGGGCGGCGCAGCGCACCGCTGTCACACGTGCCTCGTAGACTGGTCGGCGTGAGCGAGCGCCCCCAGAACGACGACCCCGACCCGAACGAAGCCTTCGACGAACTGGTCGAGGCGGAGACCGACCGTGACCCGGATCTTGCGGTGATCGAGGCCGGCAGCCGGACCCTGCGCGCCCAGGCCGGGCCGCCGCAGGGGGACGGGATCCCCGCCCGGCCGGCCGATCCCGAGGTCGACCGTGCGCTGCGCGCCGTCGAGGACGAGCTGGCCGGCCGCTGGGGCGAGACCAAGCTCGACCCGTCGGTGCAGCGCATCGCGGCGCTGCTGGACATCCTCGGCGAACCCCAGCGCGCCTACCCCTCCATCCACATCACCGGCACCAACGGCAAGACCAGCACCGCCCGCATGATCGAGGCCCTGCTGTCCGCCTTCGACCTGCGCACCGGCCGCTACACCAGCCCGCACGTCCAGTCGATCACCGAGCGGATCAGCCTGGACGCCGCCCCGATCTCCGCCGAGCGCTTCATCGAGACGTACCGGGACATCGCCCCGTACGTCGAGATGGTCGACGCCCAGCAGGAGTACCGCCTGTCGTTCTTCGAGGTGCTCACGGCCATGGCGTACGCCGCCTTCGCCGACAGCCCCGTGGACGTCGCGGTCGTCGAGGTCGGCATGGGCGGCACCTGGGACGCGACGAACGTCATCGACGGCGATGTCGCCGTGGTCACCCCGATCTCGCTGGACCACACCGACCGGCTGGGGGAGACGCCCGAGGAGATCGCCGGCGAGAAGTCCGGGATCATCAAGAAGGACGCCACGGTCGTGCTGGCCCAGCAGCCGGTGGACGCGGCGTCGGTGATGCTCAAGCGCGCGGTCGAGGTGGACGCCACGGTCGCCCGTGAGGGCATGGAGTTCGGCGTGCTCAGCCGCGAGGTCGCGGTCGGCGGGCAGATGCTGACCCTGCGCGGGCTGGGCGGCGAGTACCCCGAGATCTTCCTGCCGCTCTACGGCGCCCACCAGGCGCACAACGCCGCGGTGGCGCTCGCCGCGGTCGAGGCGTTCTTCGGCGTCGGCTCGGACCACGCCCGCACCCTGGACATCGACACCGTCCGCTCCGCGTTCGCCGCCGTCAGCTCGCCCGGCCGGATGGAGGTCGTGCGGCGCAGCCCGACGGTCGTGCTGGACGCGGCGCACAACCCCGCGGGCGCGCGGGCGACGGCCGAGGCGGTCACCGAGGCGTTCGGCTTCAGCCGGCTGGTGGGCGTCGTCGGGGCCAGCGGGGACAAGGACGTGCGCGGCTTCCTGGAGGCGTTCGAGCCGATCTTCGCCGAGGTCGTGGTGACGCGTAATTCCAGCCATCGTGCGATGGACCCGGACGAGCTGGCGGCCGTCGCCGTCGAGGTCTTCGGCGCGGAGCGGGTCCAGGTCGAGCCGCGGCTGGACGACGCCCTGGAGGCGGCGATCACCCTCGCCGAGGAGGAGGGCGAGTTCTCCGGAGCGGGTGTCCTGGTGACCGGCTCGGTGATCACGGTCGGCGAGGCCCGGCTGCTGATGGGGAGGGGCTGACCATGCGCACGCTGTGTGCGAGCACCCTGATAGGCGAATTCTTCGTGATCGGCTTCGCGGGCCTGGTCGCGATGCAGATGACCGATCTGCCGGCGGCCACGGTCTGGACGGTCAGCGGCGTCGCGATGCTGCTGTGCCTCGCGCTGTGCGGGATGCTGACCCGTCCGGGTGGTGTCCAGCTCGGCTGGGCGTTGCAGATCGCCCTGATCGCCGGCGGTTTCGTGGTGCCGACGATGTTCTTCCTGGGCGTGGTCTTCGCGGCCCTGTGGTGGGCGTCGGTCCACTTCGGCCGCAAGATCGATGAGGCGAAGGCCCGTTGGGCCGCGCAGGCCGAGGCGTCGGGCGAGGCCGTCTAGCGGCCGTCCGCGCGGCCCCCGGACGGCCGGTGTCCGCAGACCGGGGGCGGGGCCGCTGACGGCCCGGTCACCCATGTAGCCTCAGTTCACCCGCTGACCCGTTGTTCATATCCAGGGAGTTTCTCCGTGAGCCAGCGCACCCTCGTCCTTCTCAAGCCCGACGCCGTCACGCGCGGCCTGATCGGCGAGATCATCGGCCGTATCGAGCGGAAGGCCGGCTGGACGATCACCGCGCTGGAGCTGCGCAGCCTGGACCGTGCCCTTCTGGAGCAGCACTACGCCGAGCACGTCGGCAAGCCGTTCTACGAGCCGCTGGTCGCCTTCATGTCCTCCGGTCCGGTGGTCTCGATGGTCGTCGAGGGCGAGCGGGTGATCGAAGGCGTGCGGATGCTCGCCGGTCCGACTGACCCGATTGCCGCACCGGGTGGGTCCATTCGTGGGGACTTCGGAACGATCACCCGGGAGAATCTGATCCATGCGTCGGATTCCGAAGAGTCCGCCGAGCGCGAGATCAAGATTTTCTTTCCCGGCATTTCCTGACGAGTCATCAGCTGTACACCCCTCGTGACCAGGGGCGACCGAAAAAATCATCGGTCGCCCTTTGGTGTATACGACACGATCGGGGGAACGCATCATCGCGACACGACGTCACCATTAAGGGGGGCGGGTGCGTGTACGGCTGACAATGGCGGAACAGCCTCCCGACGTGTTCGAGTGGGCGCACTACGAACTACGATGGAGACTTCCGCGCCGCACAGCGCATCACCTCCTGCCGACCTCCAGTAAGCATTCGCTCCAGTTGGGAAGGCCAGACGTATCCTCATGGGGAACAACATGTCGTTCATCGGCCGTGACATGGCTGTCGACCTCGGGACCGCCAACACGCTGGTGTACGTCAGGGGCCGCGGCATCGTCCTCAACGAGCCGTCGGTCGTGGCCATCAACACCAACACCGGCGGCATTCTCGCGGTGGGTGCTGAGGCGAAGAAGATGATCGGGCGCACGCCCGGCAACATCGTCGCCGTACGGCCCCTGAAAGACGGCGTGATCGCCGATTTCGAGATCACCGAGCGGATGCTCCGCTACTTCATCCTCAAGATCCACAAGCGGCGCTATCTGGCCCGCCCGCGGGTCGTGGTGTGTGTCCCCTCCGGCATCACCGGAGTGGAGCGCCGCGCGGTCATCGAGGCCTCCACCCAGGCCGGCGCGCGCCAGGTCCACATCATCGAGGAGCCGATGGCCGCGGCGATCGGCTCCGGCCTGCCGGTCCACGAGGCCACCGGCAACATGGTCGTGGACATCGGCGGCGGCACGACCGAGGTCGCGGTCATCTCGCTCGGCGGCATCGTCACCGCGCAGTCCATCCGGGTGGCCGGCGACGAGCTCGACAACGCGATCATCCAGCACATCAAGAAGGAGTACAGCCTTCTGCTGGGCGAGCGCACCGCCGAGAGCATCAAGATCACCATCGGCTCGGCGTACGACCTCGAACAGGACGAGCACACCGAGATCCGCGGCCGTGACCTGGTCTCCGGCCTGCCGAAGACCGTCGTGATCTCGGCCGCCGAGGTCCGCAAGGCCATCGAGGAGCCGGTCAACTCCATCGTCGACGCGGTCAAGACGACGCTCGACAAGTGCCCGCCGGAGCTGTCCGGTGACGTCATGGACCGCGGCATCGTGCTCACCGGAGGCGGCGCCCTGCTCCGCGGCCTCGACGAGCGGCTGCGCCGCGAGACCGGTATGCCGATCCACATCGCCGAGGACCCGCTCGACTCCGTCGCGCTCGGTTCCGGCAAGTGCGTCGAGGAGTTCGAGGCGCTCCAGCAGGTCCTCGACTCCCAGCCGCGCAGGTAGCACGGCCCGGGTCCCGGTCCGCGCCGCGGCCGTCGAACGGCGTCCGCGGCGCCCGGGAACCCCGGCGCCGGCGGCCGGGTCCGCCCGGCCGCTGGTATACAGGCACAACACCCCGACAGACACGGTGCGCTGACGCTCCATCACCCGGGCACCGTCACACAGGCACAACAACTCCCGAACGAGACCGGCGGGGCCCGCAGCCGGCCGGTCCTACGAGGAAGGACACGGCCGCCGCACGTGAGGGACACACGAGAGAGCCGGCTGCTGCTGGTGCTGCTGGTCGCGATCGCGTTCGCGCTGATCACGGTCGATATCCGCGGCGGCGAACAGTCCCCGCTCGACGGTGCCCGGCAGGTCGCCGCCTCCGCCTTCGGCCCCGTCGAGAGCGGCGTCGCCCGCGTCGTCAATCCGGTCGGCAACGCCATCGGCGCCGTGCGGGACTCCGGCAGCCGGCACGACCGGATCACCAGGCTGGAGCACCAGAACGAGGCGCTGAAGGCCAAGCTCGGCTCCTCCGACCGCAACCGCAGCCGTGCCGCCCAGCTGGACAAGATCCTCAAGATCGCCGGCACCGGCCAGTACGGCATCAAGGGCGCCCAGGTCATCGCCATCGGCTCGGCCCAGGGCTTCTCCTGGACCATCACCATCGACGCCGGCCGCCGCGACGGCATCGCCCGCGACATGACCGTGCTCAACGGCGACGGTCTGGTCGGCCGGGTCACCACCGTCGGCGCCGACACCTCCACCGTGCTGCTGGCCGCCGACCCCGACTTCACCGTCGGCACCCGCATGGAGAAGACCAACGAGATCGGCTTCGCCAACGGGCAGGGCGTCCGCTCGCTGCGCGTCCAGCTCCTCAACGGCAAGGCCAACATCAAGCGGGGCGACCGCCTGGTCACCTTCGGCTCCAGCCGGGACAAGCCGTTCGTGCCCGGCGTGCCCGTCGGCCGGGTCGTCCGGGTCGAGCCGTCCAACGGCGATCTGACCCGCAACCTCCAGGTGCGGCCCTTCGTGTCCTTCTCCCAGCTCGACATCGTCGGCGTGGTCGTCGCGCCGCCCCGCGAGGACCCGCGCGACACCGTGCTGCCGCCCGCGCCCGCGAAGCCCAAGCCGACGCCGACGGTCACCGTCACGGCCACCCCCTCCGCGAGCGCCTCCCCCAGGAGCTGACCGATGCGCATCAACCGGATCCTGCTCTCGGCCCCGCTGGTGGTCGTCGCCCTCGTCATCCAGGTCACCATGCTCGCCAGACTCCAGCTTCCCGGCGCGGTACCGGATCTGCTGCTGCTCGTCGTGCTCGGTCTGGCGCTGGTCTACGGCCATGTCGGCGGCGCCCTGGTCGGGTTCTTCGCCGGGCTGCTGGCCGACCTCGCCCCGCCCTCCGACCACGCCATCGGCCGCTATGCGCTGGTGCTCTGCGTCATCGGCTACGTCGCGGGCCTGACCAAGCCGGACTCCGGCCAGCACCGTTCGGCGACGCTGCCGCTGATCGTCGTCCTCGGCGCGGCCGTCGGCTCCACGCTGATGTACGCCGGCGTCGGCGCGCTGGTCGGCGACACCGCCGCCCGGCACGTCGGCATCGTCGGGCTGGTGCTCAGTGCCACCCTCTACGACCTGCTGCTGGCCCCGTTCACGGTGCCGTTGGTGATGGCGCTGGCGCGCAGAACCGAGGGCGATCTGCTGACCGGTGACGGTTCGAGCAGTACCAGCGGGGCCGGCGGCAGCCGCGACGCGGGCTACGGCTGGCTCACCACCGGCACGGGCCTGAAGGCCAGCCGCGGCGCCATGAAGTCCCTGCGCACGGGGACGGGCATCGGCAGCCAGCGCGGCAGTCTGCTCGGCAAGTCGGCCCGCGACAAGGTGGGCCGCATCAAGGGGGTCAAGCGACTGTGACGCCCTCCCCTCTCCCGACCACCACCCCTCGTGGAGGCGCTGCGCGCCATGAGTAATCTCCCGGAAACCCGGACCTCCCGGGTCGGCGTCCGGCTCATCGCGATCCAGATCCTGGTCTTCTCCCTGCTGCTGACCCTCGGCGGGCGGCTGTGGTATCTGCAGATCCGCAACGGCCAGGAGTACGCCACCGAGGCGAAGAACAACCACGTCCAGCAGGTCATCGAGCCCGCCACCCGCGGCTCCATCCTCGACGCGCGCGGGGTGCCGCTGGCCGACAACCAGACCCGTCTGGTCGTCTCCGCGAGCCGTACCGAACTGCTGAAGATGAAGGACGACGGCAAGGCCGTGCTCGGCCGGCTGGCCGACGTGCTCGGCATGTCCGAGAAGGAGATCCGCAACAAGGTCCGGCTGTGCGACGCCAAGACGCCGCAGCCGTGCTGGAACGGCTCGCCGTACCAGCCGATCCCGATCACCGACGAGGCCACCACCCAGCAGGCCCTCCAGATCCGGGAGCGCTCCGAGGACTTCCCCGGCATCAGCGCCGAGCCCACCGCCGTGCGCCGCTACGCCGAGCCCGGCAACGCCAACACCGCCCAGGTGCTCGGCTATCTCTCGCCGGTGACCGACGAGGAGATCAACAAGGCCAAGGACACCAGCTCGCCGTTCCTGCGCTCCGACCAGATCGGCCGGTCCGGTCTGGAGCGGACCTACGACCGCTACCTGCGGGGCAAGGCCGCCGTCACCCGCTACGAGGTCGACAACCTCGGCCGGGTCATCGGCCGGGCCGACAGCGAGAAGGGCCAGGGCGGCGCGAGCGTCGTCACCAGCATCG
This sequence comes from Streptomyces angustmyceticus, assembly GCF_019933235.1. Taxonomy (NCBI): domain Bacteria; kingdom Bacillati; phylum Actinomycetota; class Actinomycetes; order Kitasatosporales; family Streptomycetaceae; genus Streptomyces; species Streptomyces angustmyceticus. The sequence goes on from NZ_CP082945.1 coordinate 5,424,368, forward strand.
ACGCGAGGGTCCAGGCCATAGCGGAGAAGCAGCTCGAACAGGCCATGAAGGACGCCCGCAAGGTGCACGACAAGAACACCGGCACCAACTACAAGGCCGACTCGGGCGCCGTGGTCGTGATGGAGGCCAAGACCGGCCGGGTGGTGGCGATGGCCTCCAACCCCGCCTACGACCCCAACGCCTGGGTCGGTGGCATCTCCGGCAAGGACTACGCCCACCTCACCGGCAAGGACTCCAACTACCCGCTGCTCAACCGCGCCATCCAGGGACAGGCCGCCCCCGGCTCGATCTTCAAGGTCATCTCGACCACGGCCGCGATCAACGCGGGCTACGACTTCAACGGCCACTACCCCTGCACCAGCTCGTACAGCATCGGCGGCCAGGTCTTCAAGAACTTCGAGGGCGAGGGCCACGGCGACATCAGCCTCGGCCGGGCGCTGGAGGTCTCCTGCGACACCGTCTTCTACCGGCTCTCGCACGACGAGTGGAAGAAGGACGGCGGGGACAAGCCCAAGAAGAACCCCAAGGACTGGTTCTACCGCACCGCCCACCAGTTCGGCCTGGGCAAGGAGACCGGCATCGACCTCCCCAATGAGGTCACCGGCCGGGTCCCCGACCGCAAGTGGAAGACCGACTTCTGGAAGGCCAACAAGGCCGGCTGGTGCGAGCAGGCCAAGGCCTGGCCCAAGAAGAAGGACTTCGGCACCAAGCTCGCCCGTGAGGGCTGCCTCGAAGGCATGAAGCTGCACGCCTACGACTCCATCAACTACGCGATCGGCCAGGGCGACACCCTCGTCACCCCGATCCAGATGGCGACCATCTACGGCGCGATCGCCAACGGCGGCACCCTCTACAACCCGACCGTCGGCAAGGCGATCGTCAGCCCCGACGGCAAGCGGGTGCAGCAGATCAAGCCCACGTCCCACGGCAAGCTGCCCGACAGCCCCAAGACGCTGCGGCAGATCGACTCCGCGCTGGCCGGTGTGGCCACCCGCGGTACCGCCGCCTGGCGCTTCCAGGGCTGGCCGCAGGACAAGATTCCGATGCACGCCAAGACCGGTACCGCCGAGGTCTACGGCAAGCAGACCACCTCGTGGTTCGCGACGTACACCAAGGACTACACGATCGTCATGACGATCGCTCAGGGTGGTACCGGCTCCGGCGCCTCCGGTCCGGCCGTGCGCAACATCTACAACGCCCTGTACGGAGTCGACGAGAAGGGGGGGATCAACCCGAAGGCCGCCCTGCTGCCGAAGCCCCAGGGCTCGCTCCCCAAGATCGAGGGTGACGGGACCATCCAGGCTCAGCCCATCAAGCCGTACGTCCCGCCGTCGCCGTCGCCGTCCGCATCGGAGAGCCCACAGTGACGACCAGCCATACCTCCCGGGCGTTCTCGATCCGGCGCTACACCCCCGAGCTCGGCACCTGGGGCAAGCTGACGGCGCGCGATTCGGTGCTGCGCAAGCTGGACTGGATACTGCTGCTGTCCTGCCTGGTGCTCTCGCTGATCGGCTCGCTGCTGGTCTTCTCCGCCACCCGCAACCGCACCGAGCTCAACCACGGCGACGAGTACTACTACTTCCTGCACCATCTGCTGAACCTCGGCATCGGCCTGGCGCTGACCGCCGGCACGATCTGGCTCGGGCACCGCACGCTCCGCGGCGCGGTCCCGATCCTCTACGGCCTGTCGGTGGTGCTGGCGCTGCTGGTGCTGACGCCCCTGGGCGCCACCATCAACGGATCGCGCTCCTGGCTCGCGATCCCCGGCGGCTTCTCGCTCCAGCCCGCCGAGTTCGCGAAGATCACCATCACGCTCGGCATGGCGATGATCCTGGCCTCCCGGGTCGACGCGGGCGACCGCCCGCACCCCGGCCACCGGACCGTCGTCCAGGCCCTCGCGCTGGCCGCCGTCCCCGTCGCCGTGATCATGCTGATGCCGGACCTCGGCTCGGTGATGGTGCTGGGCGCCGTCATCCTGGGCGTCCTGCTCTCCTCCGGCGCCTCCAACCGCTGGATCCTCGGGCTGGCCGGCACCGGCGTCGTGGGCTGTGTCGCGATCTGGCAGCTCGGACTGCTGGACGCCTACCAGATCGCCCGCTTCGCCGCGTTCGCCAACCCGAGCCTCGACCCTGCCGGTGTCGGCTACAACACCAACCAGGCCCGGATCGCGATCGGCGGCGGCGGACTGACCGGCTCCGGCCTCTTCCACGGCAGCCAGACCACCGGCCAGTTCGTCCCCGAACAGCAGACGGACTTCATCTTCACCGTCGCCGGTGAGGAACTCGGCTTCCTGGGGGCGGGCCTGATCATCGTGCTGCTCGGCGTCGTGATGTGGCGGGCCTGCCGGATCGCGCGCGAGTCGACCGAGCTCTACGGCACGATCGTCGCCGCCGGCATCATCGCGTGGTTCGCCTTCCAGTCCTTCGAGAACATCGGGATGACCCTGGGCATCATGCCCGTCACCGGCCTTCCCCTGCCGTTCGTCTCCTACGGCGGCACGTCGATGTTCGCGGTCTGGATCGCGATCGGGCTGCTGCAGTCGATCCGCGTACAGCGCCCCCTGTCGGCCTCGCGCTGACGCCGGCGCCCCGCCCGCGACGCCCGTGCGCCGTCCCCGCCCGCGCTCACGCCGCGGCCGGGAGGCGCAGTTCGAACCAGAGGGTGGTGGACCGGGGCAGGTCCCCGGGCGGGGTGGTGCCCCAGTCGTCGGCGAGCCGGCCGGTCAGCAGCAGCCCGTAGTCGCCCTGCGGCTCGCCGGCCGCGGAGCCGGGGCGCGGAATCCGGACCGGTGCGTCGTCGTGCACGCTGATCCGCAGGCCGTGCCCGGCGGTCAGCAGCCGCAGCCGGATGTCGGCGGTGCGCGGGGTGTGCAGATGGGCGCGGGTCACCGCCTCCGACGTGAGCAGCACGGCGGTGTCCAGGAGCGGGGCGAGCGGGCCGCGGCGGAGCACGGCGCGGACGAAGTCGCGGGCCGTCTTCGGGGCCCGGGGAGTGCTCGGTGCGGCAAGGACGTACGGGCGGGCGCCTGCCGGGACGCGGATGGGCGACCGGGTGACGGATGCGGTCGAGGGGTGCACGGGGGTCTCCCTCCCCGAGGGGTCGAGTGGGCGCCGGTTCGGCTCCGCACTCTGCGTATTCGTTTCATCACGCAGCGTAAGTCATCGTGTGCGGTGGGTGCCACCCGCTCCGGGCATCCCGTCGCGCGGAGTTCCCCGGTCGGGCGGGTGGCCCCGGCGGGGGCGGGTGGCTAGCCTCGATGCATGGCGGACACCGTGCGGGAGATCGAGCGGAAGTACGAGGTCGACGACGACGCGCACCTGCCCGACCTGGCCGGCGCCGGCCGGGTCGCCACGGTGGGGAAGGCCGGGGCCGAGGAGCTCGACGCCCTCTACTACGACACCCCTGACCAGCGCCTCGCCGCCGCCCGCATCACGCTGCGCCGGCGCACCGGCGGCAAGGACGCGGGCTGGCACCTGAAGCTGCCGGTCGCGCCCGGAGTGCGGGACGAGGTGCGGGCCCCGCTGTCCGAGGAGCCGCCCCCGGAGCTGACCGCCCTCGTCCGGTCGCGGGTGCTGGACCGGGAGCCCGTCCCGCTCGTACGGCTGCGGACGCGGCGCACGGTCCGGGTGCTCAAGGACGCCGCGGGGGCGCCGCTCGCGGAGCTCGCGGTCGACGAGGTCCGCGCCCGCCGGGCGGGGAAGGCCGGCTCGGGGCCGGCCGAGGTCCGCTGGCGCGAGATCGAGGTGGAGCTGCTCGGGGGCGGCGATGCGGCGCTGCTGGACGAGGTCGGCCGGGCGCTGGTCGCGGCGGGGGCGCGTCCCGCCGTCGCGGAGTCCAAACTGGCGCGGGCGCTGGCCGAGACGGGTCTGGACCGCGACCGGCCCGCGCCCCCGGGCGCACGGCCGCACACCCCGCGACCCCGAGGCGCCGGGAAGCGCGGGGGGAAGGTCAAAGGCAAGGGGGAGGGCAAGGGCAAGGCCAAGGGCGCCGGGAAGAAGGCCGGGCCCACCGCCGCCGACGTGGTGCTCCGGTACGTCCGCGAACAGGTGCGGGTGATCGTCGAGCTGGACCCGGCGGTGCGGCGGGACCTGCCCGACGCGGTGCACCGGATGCGGGTCGCCACCCGCCGGCTGCGCAGCGTCTTCCGCTCGTACACCACGGTGCTCGACCGCGCGGTCACGCTGCCCCTCGGCCTCGAACTCAAGTGGCTGGCCGCGGAGTTGGGGATCGACCGGGACCGCGAGGTGCTGACCGAACGGCTGCAGGGCGCGCTGGCCGAGGTGCCCCGGCCGCTGCGGCTCGGCCCGGTGCCCGCCCGGCTGCGCATCTGGTCCGAGCGGCGGCGGGCCGGCTCGCGCCAGGAGGTGCTCGCCGTATTGGACGGGTCTCGCTATCTGGCGCTGCTGAAGAGCCTGCACGCCCTCCTGGAGGCGCCGCCGCTGCGCCCGGCCGCCGATCGCCCGGCGCCCGGGATCACGGCCGCGGCCGTGCTGAAGGACTACCGGCGGCTGGCCCGCCGGGTGGAGGCCGCGCTGGCGGCACCGGCCGGGCGGGAGCGGGACGAGGCGCTGCACGGCGCCCGCAAGGCCGCCAAGCGGGCGCGGTACGCGGCGGAGGCCGCCCGACCGGCGCTCGGCGGGCCGGCGAAGGCGTTCGCCAAGCGGATCAAGCGGGTGCAGCAGCTGCTGGGCGACCACCAGGACAGCGTGGTGGCGCGCGGCGCGCTGCGCGAGCTGGCCACCCAGGCGCACCAGGCCGGCGAGGGCGGCTTCACCTTCGGGCTGCTGTACGGGCGCGAGGAGGCCCGCGCGGCGGACCGCGAGCGGGAGCTGCCGGGCCTGTGGCAGAAGGTCTCCCGGCGCAAGCACCGGGACGCGCTCCGGGCGTGACGGCGCGCGCCGGCCCGCCGCCGCGCCCCGGCACACCGGCACGCGGCCCGGCGGAAGGCAGAGCGCGTGCGCCGGCCCCCGGCGGGCCCTTGCCGCGGCCCGCCGGCCGCCGTGCGAGGGGGGTGCCCGCGAGCGGTTACGCTTGAGAGTCGCCCCCTGCCAGCTCACGAAGGTTCGAGATGTCTGCCGAGTCGGTCTTCCCGCAGCTCGAGGCCCTGCTCCCGCATGTGCAGAAGCCCATTCAGTACGTCGGCGGTGAGCTGAACTCCACCGTCAAGGACTGGGACTCCTGTGACGTGCGGTGGGCGCTCATGTACCCGGACGCCTACGAGGTCGGTCTGCCCAACCAGGGCGTCATGATCCTCTACGAGGTCCTCAACGAACGCGAGGGCGTGCTCGCCGAGCGCACGTACAGCGTGTGGCCGGACCTCGAAGCGCTGATGCGCGAGCACCACGTCCCGCAGTTCACGGTCGACGCGCACCGCCCCGTCGGCGCCTTCGACGTGCTCGGGGTCTCCTTCTCCACGGAGCTGGGATACACCAACCTCCTCACGGCCCTGGACCTCGCCGGCATCCCGATGGAGGCCAAGGACCGCACCGAGGACCACCCGATCGTCCTGGCGGGCGGCCACGCGGCCTTCAACCCCGAGCCGATCGCGGACTTCCTGGACTGCGCGGTCGTGGGCGACGGCGAGCAGGCGGTGCTGGAGATCACCGAGATCATCCGCGCCTGGAAGGCCGAGGACCGGCCCGGCGGCCGCGACGAGCTGCTGCTGCGCCTCGCGAAGACCGGCAGCGTCTACGTCCCCAAGTTCTACGACGTCGAGTACCTCGCCGACGGACGGATCTCCCGCGTCGTGCCGAACCGCTCCGGCGTCCCGTGGCGGGTGTCCAAGCACACCGTCATGGACCTGGACGAGTGGCCCTACCCCAAGCAGCCGCTCGTCCCCCTGGCCGAGACCGTCCACGAGCGGATGTCGGTCGAGATCTTCCGTGGCTGCACCCGCGGCTGCCGTTTCTGCCAGGCCGGCATGATCACGCGCCCCGTACGGGAGCGAAGCATCACCGGCATCGGCGACATGGTGGACAAGGGCCTGAAGGCCACGGGATTCGAGGAGGTCGGCCTGTTGTCGCTGTCCTCCGCGGACCACACCGAGATCGGTGACATCGCCAAGGGGCTCGCCGACCGGTACGAGGAAGACAAGATCGGCCTGTCGCTGCCGTCGACCCGGGTCGACGCCTTCAACGTCGACCTCGCCAACGAGCTGACGCGCAACGGCCGTCGCTCCGGTCTGACCTTCGCGCCCGAGGGCGGCTCCGAGCGGATGCGCAAGGTCATCAACAAGATGGTCTCCGAAGAGGACCTGATCAGGACCGTCTCGACGGCCTACGGCAACGGCTGGCGGCAGGTGAAGCTGTACTTCATGTGCGGTCTGCCGACCGAGACCGACGAGGACGTGCTGCAGATCGGCGACATGGCGGTCAAGGTCATCGCCGAGGGCCGCAAGGTCTCCGGGCAGAACGACATCCGCTGCACGGTCTCCATCGGCGGTTTCGTGCCCAAGCCGCACACCCCGTTCCAGTGGGCGCCGCAGCTGTCGGCCGAGGAGACGGACGCCCGGCTCGAAAAGCTCCGGGACAAGATCCGCGGCGACAAGAAGTACGGCCGCTCCATCGGCTTCCGCTACCACGACGGCAAGCCCGGCATCGTCGAGGGCCTGCTCTCGCGCGGCGACCGCCGCGTCGGCTCGGTCATCCGCGCCGTCTACGAGGGCGGCGGCCGCTTCGACGGCTGGCGCGAGCACTTCTCGTACGACCGCTGGATGAAGGCCGCCGAGGAGACGCTGCCCGGCTTCGGCGTGGACGTCGCCTGGTACACCACCCGCGAGCGGGAGTACGAGGAGGTCCTGCCCTGGGACCACCTGGACTCCGGCCTCGACAAGGACTGGCTCTGGGAGGACTGGCAGGACGCCCTCGACGAGACCGAGGTCGAGGACTGCCGCTGGACCCCGTGCTTCGACTGCGGCGTCTGCCCGCAGATGGACACCGAGATCCAGATCGGCCCGACCGGCAAGAAGCTGCTGCCGCTGTCCGTCGTCAAGTAGCCCTTCCCGTACGCCCCTTCGGCCCGGCCCCCGCATCTGGGGGCCGGGCCGCGGTGCGTTCCCGCACAATGGGGTGATGCCGCCTCAGCTCATCGCCCCCACCGTCGCCGTCCACGCCTCCTTCCTCGCCGCGATGGCGGAGTTCCGCGCCGACGGCACCGAGCACGTACCGCACTCCGGCCTCGCCCGGGAGCTGCGGACCTGGGCCGGCCGCTGGCCGACCGCCGAGGGGTTCGCCGCGTACGTCGGCACGGTAGGGGACGCGGCACCGGTGGAACGCGCCGACGGCGTGGTCCCCGTGACGACCCGGTGGTGGGTGGCGGACGGCGTCTACCTGGGGCGGGTCACGTTCCGCCACCGCCTCACCGACGAACTCCTCCACTACGGCGGCCACATCGGCTATGCCGTGCGCCCCGGCGCGCGCCGCCAGGGCCACGCCACCGCGATGCTGCGCGCCGCCCTCCCGGTCGCCCATCACGAACTGGGCATCGACCCGGTGCTGGTCACCTGCGACGACACCAACACCGGCTCGCGTAAGGTCATCGAGTCCTGCGGCGGGATCTTCGAGGACCGGCGGGACGAGAAGCTGCGCTACTGGATCCACGCGCCCGCCACCGCCGCCGGGCGGTAGCGGAACCGGCCCGCCCGGAGGGGGCGGGGAGCGCCGGCGCGCATCCGGGGCGGCGGTCCCGGGACGCGGCAGGACGAGGACGGACGTACGGGGGAACGGGAATGGAGCGGGAACACACGGGGACGGACCGGCAGGTGCCCGCCCGGTACGAGCCGGGCGAGGGCTGTGTGACCCAAGTGGTCCGGATTCCGGTGCGGATCGTGGTGCTGGTACTCGTGGTGCCGGTGCGCCTGGTGTGGGACGCGCTGACCGCGGCCGGCCGGGCCGTCGACCGCAGCGTGCTGCGCCCCCTCGGACGCGGCCTCGCCCGGCTGTGGCACACCCTCGTGGTCCGCCCCGTGGCCTGGGCCTGGCGCACCCTCGTGGTGGTGCCGGTCGCCTGGGCCTGGCGCACCCTCGTCGTGCTCCCGCTCGGCTGGACCTGGCGCACGCTGGTGCTCGCCCCGCTGGGGTGGCTGTGGCGCGCCGTCCTCGCCCCGGCGGGCCGGGGAACCGGCAGGGCGGCGGCCTGGCTGGTGCGGTACCTGCTCGTGGTCCCCGTCCGGTGGTTGTACGCGCAGGTTTTCACGCCCCTGGGGCACGGCCTCTCCTGGCTGCTGCGCGGCCTGGGCGCGGCCCTGCTGTGGCTGGGCGGCGCGGTGTTCGTCCGGCCGTGGGTGGCCCTGTGGCGGTACGTCCTGGTGCCCGTCGGCCGGGCGGCCGGCGCGGCCCTGGTGTGGCTGGCCCGCCACCTCGTCGTGGTCCCCGCCCAGTGGCTGTACGCCCACGTGCTGGCGCCGTGCGGACGGGGCATCGCCTGGCTGGTGCGCGGCACCGGCACCGTGCTGGCCGCCCTCGTGCGATGGCTCGTGATCGTGCCGCTGGTCACCCTGTGGCGGTATGTGCTGGCGCCCGCAGGACGGCTGCTGGCCGCGGTGGTGACGGTGGTGGTGCGCGAGACCGGGGCGGCGCTCGGGCACTGCTGGCGCGCCGCCGGCATCGTCTCCCGTGCCGTCGGCCGGTTCCTCGCCGCGGTGCTGCGGTGGCTCGTCGTCGAACCGCTGCGCCGGACCTACCGCACCGTGCTCACCCCGCTCGGGCACGGCATACGCGACGGCGTCTGGCGACCGGTCCGGCAGGCGCTGCGCAGCGCCCGCGAGACCGTGCGGCAGACCCGCGGGGAGATCCGGCGGGCACTGTTCGGCGCCCCCGAGGAGCCGCGGCGGGTTCCGGCCGCCCGCCCCCGGCGGGAACCGCGGGCGCCCGGGACACGTACTCTAGGTAGCAGTACGACCGCACTCACGAAGGACTGAACGACACTGGGCAAGCGACAGCCCGAAGGCCCGCCGCCCGCACCGGCGGTGCAGCGCATCCGACTGCGCTACACCAAGCGCGGCCGCCTCCGGTTCACCAGCCACCGCGACTTCCAGCGCGCTTTCGAGCGGGCGCTGCGCCGCGCCGAGGTCCCCATGGCCTATTCCGCGGGCTTCACCCCGCACCCCAAGGTGTCGTACGCCAACGCCGCCCCGACCGGTACGGGCAGCGAGGCCGAGTATCTGGAGATCCAGCTCGCCGAACGCCGCGACCCGGACGTCCTGCGCACCCTCCTCGACGAGTCGCTGCCCGACGGGCTCGATGTGACCGACGCGGTCGAGGCCCGCACCAGCGGCCTGGCCGACCGGCTGCAGGCCTCGGTGTGGGAGATCCGGCTCGACGGCGTCGAGGCCCCGGAGGCCGCGCGCGCCGTCGAGGCGTTCCTCGCCGCCGACGAGGTGCTGGTCGAGCGGCGGACGAAGAACGGCATCCGCACCTTCGACGCGCGCGCCGCCGTGGCGCGTCTGGAGGCCGCCGGCCGCGACAGCGATAGGCCCGACGGCAAAGCCTGTGCGATACTGCGGCTGGTTGTTCGGCATCTGACACCTGCCGTTCGACCCGACGACGTCCTGTCCGGCCTCCGAGCTACGGCCGACCTGGCGCCGCCGGTCCCCGCAGCGGTGACCAGGCTGGCGCAGGGGCTGCTCGATGAGGAGACCGGCGCGGTGACCGACCCGCTCGTGCCCGACCGCGACGCTGCCACGGCCGCCCCACCCACGGCCGCCGGGCTGAGTGCCGCGAAGGCGACGAGCGGGGCCTCCCCGGCAGCCGGGGACGGTACTGCGTAGGACCGCCGTCGTCGCGTCGCCGATCAGCCAGGGAGCCACCCCGGTCCGGCAGGCGCACTGACCAGGAGACTTTCGCCGGTCACCGCCCTACGGGGACCGGCGAGCGAGACGACAGCTCCCGTGCGGCGCCCACGCCCCGGACAGCGGGACCGCGCTCATCACGCGGACCGCGGGCCGGAACCAGGCGCGGCGCCCGGGAGCGTGACGGGAGAACCGCCCGCATGCTCGAGCCCATTGAGCCCACCCGCTCCACGCCGTCCCAGGACCGTGGCGCCGACGACAACCACTCACCCAGCGACACCCTGCCGCCGCGCCGCCGGCGCCGTGCGGCCTCCCGGCCGGCCGGTCCTCCGGTGGCCGGCGGCGTCGCCGAAGAGGTGGTGAGCACCGAGACCGCGGCCGCGGCCGATCCGGCCCTCGACGAGGAGACCACCGCCTCCGCGGTCACCACCGGGGACGAGGCGAAGCCCGCCCGTACCCGCCGCCGCGCGACCCGTAAGGTCACCGCCCCGGCCGGCGCCCCGCAGCCCGCCGACGCCGAGCCGGCCGAGGCCCCCGCCGAACCCGCCGCCGAGGCCCCCGCGCCCGCCGCGGAGACGCCCGCCGAGGTGCCGCAGGCCGAGGACGCCGCGCCGCGCCGTACCCGCCGCCGCGCGACCCGCAAGGTCACCGCTCCGGCCGGTACCCCGCAGCCCGAGGCCGTCCAGGAGACCGCCGCCGAGGAGACCGCGCCCGCCGCGCAGCCCGCCCCGGAGGCCCCGGCCCCGGTGGAGGCCCCGGCCGCCGCCGAGACCGAGGACGCCGCACCGCGCCGTACCCGCCGCCGCGCGACCCGCAAGGTCACCGCTCCGGCCGGTGCCCCGCAGCCGGACGCCGCCGAGGAGGCCGCCGCCGAGACCACCGCGCCGGCCGCCGAGAGCGCCGCGCCCGCCGCCGCCGAGGAGGAGGCCCCGGCCCCCGCCGAGGACGCCAAGCCGCCCCGGGCGCGTCGCCGTGCCACCCGTAAGGTCACCGCGCCCTCGGGCGCCCCGCAGGTGACCGCGGAAGCCGAGGAGGCCGAGGAGGCCGAGGCCGAGGCGCCGGTGGCCGAGCCGGCCCCCGCCGCCGAGGACGCGGCCGCCGAGGCCCCCCGCCGCCGGGCGCGCCGCCGTGGCGAGCGCCCCGCCGAGCAGCCCGCCGCCGAGGCGCCCCGCGCCGAGGAGGAGCCCGCCCAGGAGGCGCCGCAGCGCGGCCGCCGCCGGGCGCAGCGGCCGCCGACGGCCGTCTTCCAGGCTCCGGTCTTCACCGAGCCGATGTTCCAGACGCCGGAGACCGCGGCCGCGGCCGCTGCCGCGGCGCGCCAGGAGGAGACCGCCGCCGAGCCGGCCGTGGAGGAGCAGCCCGCCGCCGCGCGCCGCCGTCGCCGTCGTGGCGCCCCGGCCGAGCCGGAGCAGGTGACCGCCGCCCCCGTGGCGGAGCCGGTGGCCGAGGAAGCCGAAGCGGTGGCCGAGCCGGAGACCGCGCAGGCCGAGGGCGGCCAGGGCGAGGACGAGTCCGGCGACCGTCCCTCGCGCCGCCGCCGCCGTGGTGGCCGTCGCCGCCGTCGCGGTGAGGCCGCCGAGGGCGCCGACGAGCAGCCCGCCGAGGGCCGCGGTGCCGAGGAGCGGGAGAGCGCGCAGGCCGAGCCCGAGGAGGCCGACGAGCAGCCCGAGGCGGAGGACGAGGCCGACGAGCAGCCGGGCGGCGGCTCCAGCAGCAGCCGCCGTCGCCGTCGCCGCCGCCGTCGTACCGGTGACGCGGGCGAGGAGGGCACCGGCGGCGCCGACGACCCGGAGCGCACGGTCGTCAAGGTCCGCGAGCCCCGCAAGAAGGACGAGAGCACCAGCGCCGACGAGGTGCAGTCGATCAAGGGGTCGACGCGCCTTGAGGCCAAGAAGCAGCGCCGCCGGGAGGGCCGCGAGCAGGGCCGCCGCCGGGTGCCGATCATCACCGAGGCGGAGTTCCTCGCGCGCCGCGAGGCCGTCGAGCGGGTGATGGTCGTCCGCCAGAGCGGCGAGCGCACGCAGATCGGCGTCCTCGAGGACAACGTGCTCGTCGAGCACTTCGTCAACAAGGAGCAGGCGACCTCGTACGTCGGCAATGTCTACCTCGGCAAGGTGCAGAACGTCCTGCCGTCGATGGAGGCCGCCTTCGTCGACATCGGCAAGGGCCGCAACGCCGTGCTGTACGCCGGTGAGGTCAACTTCGAGGCGCTCGGCATGGCCAACGGCCCGCGCCGCATCGAGACCGCGCTGAAGTCCGGCCAGTCCGTGCTGGTGCAGGTCACCAAGGACCCGATCGGCCACAAGGGCGCCCGGCTCACCAGCCAGGTCTCGCTCCCCGGCCGCTACCTGGTGTACGTGCCCGAGGGCTCGATGACCGGCATCAGCCGCAAGCTGCCCGACACCGAGCGGGCGCGGCTCAAGCAGATCCTCAAGAAGATCGTCCCCGAGGACGCGGGCGTCATCGTGCGCACCGCCGCCGAGGGTGCGAGCGAGGACGAGCTGGCGCGCGACGTCCAGCGGCTGCAGGCGCAGTGGGAGGAGATCCAGAAGAAGGCGAAGGCCGCCTCCACCAGCTCCCCCTCGCTGCTCTACGGCGAGCCGGACATGACCGTCCGGGTCGTCCGCGACATCTTCAACGAAGACTTCTCCAAGGTCATCGTCAGCGGTGACGACGCCTGGAAGACCATCCACGGCTATGTCGCGCACGTCGCCCCGGACCTCACCGACCGGCTGCAGAAGTGGACTTCGGACGTCGACGTCTTCGCGACGTACCGCATCGACGAGCAGCTGATGAAGGCGCTGGACCGCAAGGTCTGGCTGCCCAGCGGCGGTTCGCTGGTGATCGACAAGACCGAAGCGATGGTCGTGATCGACGTCAACACCGGGAAGTTCACCGGTCAGGGCGGCAATCTCGAGGAGACCGTCACCAGGAACAACCTGGAGGCGGCCGAGGAGATCGTGCGCCAGCTGCGGCTGCGCGACCTCGGCGGCATTGTCGTCATCGACTTCATCGACATGGTGCTGGAGTCCAACCGGGACCTGGTGCTGCGGCGGATGCTGGAGTGCCTGGGCCGGGACCGTACGAAGCACCAGGTCGCCGAGGTCACCTCGCTCGGCCTGGTCCAGATGACCCGCAAGCGGGTCGGCCAGGGTCTGCTGGAGTCCTTCTCCGAGTCGTGTGTGCACTGCAACGGCCGCGGCGTCATCGTCCACATGGACCAGCCGACGACGGCCGGCGGCGGTGGCAAGCGCAAGAAGAAGGGCAAGGGCACCCAGCCCGAGCCGCACGTCCACGAGGCCGAGGCCGCCGAGCCGACGCCGGACGGCGGTGCCCCCGAACTGGAGCCCGCCCCCGTGACGGAGGCCGAGCTGCAGCCCGCGGTGGACGGGACCGACGAGTGGTTCAGCAGCCCGGCCGAGGCCGAGGCGGCTGCCGGGCGCGGCCGGGGCCGCCGCCGGGCGAGCCGGAAGGTGTCCGCTCCGGCGGGCGCGCCCAAGGCCGCTGAGGAGGCCGCGGAGATCGTGGTGCCGGCCGAGTCGGCCCCGGTGGCCGAGCCGGTCGCCGAGCCGGAGCCGGCCGAGGCCCCGGAGCCGGTCGCCGAGGCGCCCGCCGCGGAGCCCGTACCGGCCCGTCCACGCCGCCGGGCGACCCGTAAGGCGACCGCTCCTGCGGGTGCCCCCAAGGCTGCCGGGGAGGCCGCGGAGATCGTGGTGCCGGCCGAGTCGGCCCCGGTGGCCGAGCCGGTCGCCGAGCCGGAGCCGGCCGAGGTCCCGGAGCCCGCCGAGGGCGCCGAGGCGGAGGCGGAGCCCGCGGCCAAGAAGACCGCGAAGAAGGCGACGGCCAAGAAGGCCACCGCCAAGAAGACCGCGGCGAAGAAGACCACGGCCAAGAAGACGGCTGCGAAGAAGACCACCACCGCCAAGAAGGCCACGGCGAAGAAGACCGCCACCAAGAAGGCGACGACCAAGAAGGCGACGGCCAAGAAGACCGCTGCCGCCGAGGAGTCGTCGGTGGCCGAGGGCGCGGCGTAAGCCGCTCCGGCGGTGCCCCGGGTGTCGCACCCGGGGCACCGCCGGAGGCCCGGACAGCAGGGCCGGGTCCCGGACCGTCGCGGCGGTCCGGGGCCGGTTTGACCCCCTGGTCAAGGCCCCGTAACCTTGACCGTCGGTGTCTGTGACACCAAACCCCTGAGCACACACCTCTCGGTCCGCCGAGGGAGGCCGCTCGTCCTTCGGATTCCACGGGCCCTATCCCGAGCCCGTGTGAGCGGCTGGCATCAGAGGATCCGTTTCTAGCGAAAGAGAGTTCCGCGTGTACGCGATCGTGCGCACCGGCGGACGCCAGCAGAAGGTTGCTGTTGGCGACGTCATCGAGGTTGACCGTATTTCCACCAGCAAGGTCGGCGACACCGTCGAGCTCTCGACGCTGCTGGTCGTCGACGGCGACTCGGTCACCAGCGACCCGTGGGTCCTGGCGGGCGTGAAGGTCCAGGGCGAGGTCGTCGACCACCACAAGGGCGACAAGATCCGGATCCAGAAGTACAAGAACAAGACCGGTTACAAGAAGCGGATCGGCCACCGCCAGCTCCACACGGCGCTGAAGATCACCGGCATCGACGCTCCGGCGAAGTAAGGGACTGAGGAGACATGGCACACAAGAAGGGCGCATCGTCCACTCGGAACGGTCGCGATTCCAATGCTCAGCGGCTCGGCGTGAAGCGCTTCGGCGGTCAGGCCGTCCTCGCCGGTGAGATCCTGGTCCGCCAGCGTGGCACCCACTTCCACCCCGGCACGGGCGTCGGCCGCGGCGGCGACGACACCCTGTTCGCCCTCGCTGCCGGTGCGGTGCAGTTCGGCACCCACCGTGGCCGCAAGGTCGTGAACATCGTTCCGGTCGCCGAGTAATTCCGGCCTGACCGAGCGATAGCTCAGCATCAGCAGCACTCAGGGGCGGACCGCCTTCTCCCGCGCGAGCGGGAAGGCCGGTCCGCCCTTGCGTGTTAGTACAGACAGTGCGCGCTGCCCCAGACATGCGCGCAGCACAGCGACACACCCGTAGTTACCTGGAGGCACCCCCACCATGACCACCTTCGTGGACCGCGTCGAGCTGCACGTCGCCGCGGGTAACGGAGGCCACGGCGTGGCCTCCGTGATGCGGGAGAAGTTCAAGCCGCTCGGCGGCCCGGACGGCGGCAACGGCGGCCGCGGCGGCGATGTGATCCTGGTCGTCGACCCGGACGTCACCACGCTTCTCGACTACCACCACCACCCGCACCGCAAGGCCACCAACGGCGCACCGGGCGCGGGCGACAACCGCTCCGGCAAGAACGGCCAAGACCTGGTCCTGCCGGTCCCCGACGGCACCGTCGTCCTGGACCGCGCGGGCAATGTGCTCGCCGACCTCGTCGGCCGGGGCACCACCTTCGTCGCCGGCCAGGGCGGCCGCGGCGGCCTCGGCAACGCCGCGCTGGCCTCCGCCCGCCGCAAGGCTCCCGGTTTCGCGCTGCTGGGCGAGCCCGGCGAGGCCCGCGACATCGTGCTGGAGCTCAAGACCGTCGCGGACGTCGCGCTGGTCGGCTACCCGAGCGCCGGCAAGTCCTCGCTGATCTCGGTGCTCTCCGCCGCCAAGCCCAAGATCGCCGACTACCCGTTCACCACCCTGGTGCCCAACCTCGGTGTGGTGACCGCCGGTTCGACCGTCTACACCATCGCGGACGTCCCCGGCCTGATCCCCGGCGCGAGCCAGGGCAAGGGCCTGGGCCTGGAGTTCCTGCGGCACGTCGAGCGCTGCGAGGTGCTGGTGCACGTCCTGGACACCGCGACGCTGGAGTCCGACCGCGACCCGGCCTCCGACCTCGACGTCATCGAGGAGGAGCTCACGCAGTACGGCGGCCTGGAGAACCGGCCCCGGATGGTCGTCCTCAACAAGATCGACGTGCCGGACGGCAAGGACCTCGCCGACCTGGTGCGCCCCGACCTGGAGGCGCGCGGCTACCGCGTGTTCGAGGTCTCCGCGGCCGCCCACACGGGTCTGAAGGAGCTGTCCTACGCGCTCGCCGACGTGGTCGCCAAGGCCCGCGCCGCCAAGCCCGTGCAGGAGGCCACCCGTATCGTCATCCGGCCCCAGGCCGTCGACGACGCCGGCTTCACGATCACCGCGGAGGGCGAGAACTTCTTCCGCGTGCGCGGCGAGAAGCCCGAACGCTGGGTCCGCCAGACCGACTTCAACAACGACGAGGCCGTCGGCTACCTCGCCGACCGCCTCAACCGTCTCGGCGTCGAGGACGAGCTGCGCAAGGCGGGCGCGCACGCGGGCGACGGCATCGCCATCGGCCCCGAGGACAACGCGGTCGTCTTCGACTGGGAGCCGATGATGGCGGCCGGCGCGGAGATGCTGGGACGGCGCGGCGAGGACCACCGCATGGAGGCGCCCCGGCCGGCCGCGCAGCGCCGCAAGGACCGCGACCTGGCACGGGACGAGGCCGACCAGGAGTACGACGGCTTCCGGCCCTTCTGACGGTCCGCCGGGCCGCCCGGCCGCCCCGCGGCGGGGGCACGCACACGCCAACGGGGAAGGCCCCCGGGAGGAGAACTCCCGGGGGCCTTCCCCGTTGCTGTGTCGCGCCGCGAGGCCGTGAGCGGCCCGCTGCGGCCTAGACGGTGGCCGTGGTGTCCGAGGCGCCGTTGGACTCCTGCCCGGCCGTCTCGGAGGCGTCCACGTCCTCCTGGGAGCGCTGGCCGGGGATACCGGACAGCCGGTTCTCCATCCGGACGCGCCGCTCGTCGGCCTTCGCGGCCAGATCCAGCGCGGCCTGGTTGAAGCGGACCGACGACGGCGGGTCCGACG
Organism: Streptomyces angustmyceticus; assembly: GCF_019933235.1. Lineage (NCBI taxonomy): Bacteria > Bacillati > Actinomycetota > Actinomycetes > Kitasatosporales > Streptomycetaceae > Streptomyces > Streptomyces angustmyceticus. Next base: position 5,441,004 of record NZ_CP082945.1, read on the forward strand.
GGCCCAGCAGGTGCTCCTTGAGCTCGGCCCGCTCCGCGGCCAGGGTGTCCTGCCGCGGGTCGCGGACCGCGTCGAGCAGGCCGGCCACGCCGTCCGCCGCGGGCGTGAGGATCGTCGCCGCCCGCACCGTCGGGAAGTTCGCGCGGAAGTCGTCCTCGGTCATCCCCGAGGTGTTGGCGACCGCGTACGGCTTCTCGCTGCTGAGGTAGTCCGAGACGACGCTGGAGACATCGCTGATCAGCACGTCGGCCTGGTTGAAGCAGCTGAAGATGCCGGGGCGGGCGGTGGTGATGACGCGGTGCTCCCACTCGGGGAACGAATTCCAGTACGCCGCCTCCCAGGCGGTGACGGCCGCGTCCACGGCGGCCGCGCGGCCCTCCTGGGGAGTGCCCTGCAGCCGCATCCGCTCCAGCTCGTCCGCGCTCTTGCGGAACGCGGAGGTGGTCAGCGCGTTGAGCTCCTCGGTACGGCGGGCCAGTTCGGCGGCGGCCTCCGGGCCGGGACGCGCCCCGCCGCGCCGGGTGTTGGCCTCCGCGATCATCGCCTGGATGCGGGTGTTGGCGGCGCCCGCGCGCGGGTCCACGGAACCGGTCATCGGGTGCGGCTTGTACAGCAGCCGCACGTTCTCGTCGGCGAGCAGCTCGCGGACGATGTTCTCGCCCGCCAGGATCACCGAGGTGTTGCCCGGGTTGCCGTCCCAGCCCTCCCAGGTCGGGGCGTACAGCACGGTCGTCATCCGGTCGGCCGGGGCGCCCGCGTACGGCTGGATCGGGGCCAGCTGGGGGCGGCCGACCTCGATGACGTCCTTGTCCTCGACGCCGATGTCGGCGAGCTGGTAGCGGTCACGGGCCGCCGGGCCCGCCACCCACACCTCGTCGTACGCCTTGGCGTACGGGTTGCAGGAGGACAGCTTGTCGCTCTCGCCGTGGTTGGTGAAGGCGTGCTTGATGGAGGGGATGCGCAGGATCTGCGAGGTCTTGCCGGAGTTCGCCGGGTGCAGCAGGACCTTGAGCGTGGAGTGCTCCAGGCGCATCAGGTTGGCGACCTTGGGGATGCAGACGATCGGCACGTCCGTGGCCTCGATCTTCTGCACCATGAAGCGCTCGCGGAGCACGATGATCGGGTTGCCGTCCAGGGAGGCCAGGGTGCTCAGCCACATGTTGGCCTGGTAGGCGGAGGAGGAACCGCCGGAGAAGTACATGCCGACCGTCGGCTGGTACTCCGTCAGCCAGTTGTCCAGCCACTCCAGTGCCTGCTTCTCGCCGGCCACCCGCTTCTTGGGCAGCAGCCAGGCGCCCAGGTAGAGGGTGCCGCCGGCGGAGAGGGCCAGGGAGACGGCGAGGCCGACGCCGCCCCAGAACGCGTCGGTGGTGATCGCGGTGAGCATCATGCCGGTGGTGGTCGGCACCGAGAAGCGCAGCAGGCGCCGGCCCGTCTGGCGGGAGAGGATGCGCGGCGGGGCGTCGGACAGCCGCAGCGCGCTGGCGTCGATGTTGCGGGTCACGAACGGCAGGCTGCGGGTCCGGCGGACCAGCACCGCGACCGCCTGGCACACGAAGTGGGTGCCGTAGAAGAGCAGCAGCGTGATGGTGAGCGGCGCCTGCTCCTCGAGCGGGTTGATGCCGTCGATGTGCAGCAGGCCGACCAGTATCAGCATGTCGCGCAGCAACTGGCGCACCGTGACGTCGAACCGGATCCGCCCGAGCACCGCGAGCAGGCCGGGCTGCTTGTGCTGGAGGACCAGGTCGAGACCGAGGTTGACCACGGATGCGGCGATGAACAGCGGGATGACGGGCAGCAGCGCACCGACCAACTGGGCGGTGAACGCGACCATCATCGCGAGGAGTGCCGCGAGCTGGACGGCTCGGCGGGGGGCGATTCCGGCGGAAGGCACGGGGGAGGGCTCCTGGCAGCACGAAAGGTCAAAGGGGAGGCCGAGGGGGGCGGCCGGGTCCCGCGCTGCGACGCCGCCGGAGCGGCGATACGGGACCGATGGACACCCGACCGTATGACCTTGTTGGCCTTGGTGACAATCTGCTGTGGCTCTCATCACCGCGAAAGCGGACCAATCGAACGCAACCTCTTGGCCTCGGCTTCCGTCTAAAGGAAAACCGTATAGGGGAGAAAAAGCCAGGAACTCCGGGCCCCATTCTGCGCCCTTTCCGGCGCGCCGTGACAGGGGGCCCGGGCCCCGGACGGGGGTCCGCGGGGCGTCCGCCAGGCGATATCACGAAGCGCCGCGGGGCCGGCCTGCCGTAGATTGCGCCCGTAGGGCCGTGGTGCGGGCCGGACGGCAGTCCCCCGTACGGCGGTGGGATCGGCAAGCACAGGGGTATGCAGGTGGCAGGCGCAAGGCAGGACGTGAAGGACGCTCGCCGGATCGTGGTGAAGGTCGGCTCGTCCTCGCTGACCACGGCCGCCGGGGGACTGGACGCGGACCGCGTGGACGCGCTGGTGGACGTGCTGGCCAAGCACCAGGACAAGGAGATCGTGCTGGTCTCCTCCGGAGCCATCGCGGCGGGCCTGGCCCCCCTGGGCCTCGAACGACGGCCCCGCGACCTGGCCCGGCAGCAGGCCGCCGCCAGCGTCGGACAGGGCCTGCTGGTCGCCCGCTACACCGCGTCCTTCGCCCGCTACGGCCGCCGCGTCGGCCAGGTGCTGCTGACCTCCGACGACACCAGCCGCCGGGCCCACTACCGCAACGCCTACCGGACCCTCGACCAGCTGCTGGCCATGGGCGCCGTACCGATCGTGAACGAGAACGACACCGTCGCCACCGACGAGATCCGGTTCGGCGACAACGACCGCCTGGCGGCCCTGGTCGCCCACCTCGTCCGCGCCGACCTGCTGATCCTGCTCTCGGACGTGGACGGCCTCTACGACGGCGACCCGTCCGCCCCCGGCACCTCCCGGATAGCGGAGGTGCGCGGGCCCGGGGACCTGGAGGGCGTCTCCATCGGCAGCGCGGGCAAGGCCGGCGTCGGCACCGGCGGCATGGTCACCAAGGTCGAGGCGGCCCGGATCGCGGCCGCGGCCGGCATCCCGGTCGTCCTGACCTCCGCCGTGCACGCCGCCGAGGCGCTGGCGGGCGGGATGACCGGCACCCACTTCCTGCGCACCGGTCGCCGCTCCGCCGACCGGCTGCTGTGGCTCGCGCACGCCTCCACGCCGCGCGGCGCCCTGGTCCTGGACGACGGGGCGGTGCGGGCCGTCGTCGAGCGGCGCTCCTCCCTGCTGCCGGCCGGCATCGCCTCCGTCGACGGCGAGTTCTCCGCCGGTGACCCGGTCGAGCTGCGGGACGCCGAGGGCCGCGCGGTGGCCCGGGGCCTCGTCAATTTCGATGCCAGGGAAATCCCCCGATTGATGGGGCGTTCGACCCGCGATCTCGCCCGTGAGCTGGGCCCCGCCTACGAGCGGGAGGTCGTGCACCGCGACGATCTGGTGCTGCTGCACCCCTGACGGCGCCCGCCGGCCGGCCGTCGTCACGGTCCGTGCACACTCGCCGCCGCGCGGTGCGGAGACCAGCCTTTCCGTACAGACCTTGGTGAAAACGCCCCGCGACGGGCCGCGGGCTGGTCAACTTTGTTGCGGGGGCGCCGTGGGGAGCGGCGCCCGCAGCGCGCGAGCGCACCCGCCGACGTACGACGGCTCCGCACCTTCGAGGGCGGAGCGATTCGCATCACAGGAGGCCGCCGGTGAGACGAGGGCGCCCAGGGGCGCCGCCCCGAGGGACGGCGGAGCGCGCGCTGACCAGCGTCGGCACCGGCGAGGACACCGTCCTGCCGGACGACCGCGGTGCCCGGCCGGACGGGACGGCGCGGCACGGCCCCGAGGGCGGGCGCCGCGAGACCTCCCGGCTGTGGCACATCACCCTCAGCGTCTCGGGCGCCGAGGCCCCGCTCAAGGAGGTCCGGCGGGCGCTGGAGCAGCTCGCCCACGACCACCCCTTCCTGCTGACCAGCCGCTACGCCAACGACCACGCCGAGATCCGCTACTGGGAGGAGGCCCGGGACCTGCACGACGCCGCGGCGGTCGCGCTGCGGCTGTGGGGCGAGCACCGCTCGACGGCCAAGCTGCCGCCGTGGGAGATCGTCGGCCTGGAGGTCATCGACCGCGAGACGTACCACCAGCGCGTCGCGGAGGGTTACGGTCCGCCACCGGCCTCCCCGGTCGGCGTCCACCCCTTCTGACCCTCGGTCGCCGGCGTCCCGCGCTGTGAGATACCGCGTGGCCGCGGCCCGCCGCCCCGTTAGGCTGCGGCCATGACCAGCAGCGCATCGCACACCTCGCCCGTCCTCGAGACCGCCCGCCGCGCGCGGGAGGCCGCCGCCGTCCTGGCGCCGCTGCCGCGTACGGCCCGTGACGCAGCGCTGCACGCCATCGCCGACGCCCTGGTGGAGCGGACCGGCGAGCTGGTCGCCGCCAACGCCGAGGACATCGCCAGGGCACGGGCCGCGGGCACCGCCGAGTCGATCGTGGACCGGCTCACCCTCACCCCCGAGCGGATCGCGGCCATCGCCGCCGACGTCCGCCAGGTCGTGGCGCTGCCCGACCCGGTCGGCGAGGTGGTGCGCGGCTCGACCCTGCCCAACGGCCTCGACCTGCGGCAGGTCCGGGTCCCGCTCGGTGTGATCGGGATCATCTACGAGGCCCGGCCGAATGTGACGGTGGACGCCGCCGCCCTGTGCCTGAAGTCCGGCAACGCGGTGCTGCTGCGCGGCTCGTCCTCCGCCTACGCCTCCAACAGCGCCCTGGTCGAGGTGCTGCGCGACGCCGTCCAGAGCGCCGGGCTGCCCGCCGACGCGGTGCAGCTGGTGCCCGGCGAGAGCCGCGACTCGGTGCGCGAGCTGATGCGCGCCCGCGGCCTGGTCGATGTGCTGATCCCGCGCGGCGGCGCGTCCCTGATCCGTACGGTCGTCGAGGAGTCCACCGTCCCGGTGATCGAGACCGGCACCGGCAACTGCCACGTCTACGTCGACGAGGCCGCCGACCTCGACATGGCCGTCGACATCCTGGTCAACTCCAAGGCCCAGCGGCCCAGCGTCTGCAACGCCGCCGAGACGGTGCTGGTGCACGCCGGGATCGCCGAGAAGTTCCTGCCGCGCGCCCTGGAGGCGCTCACCCAGGCCGGCGTGATCGTGCACGGCGACGCCGCCTGGCAGCAGGCCGGCCCCGGGCTGGTCGCCCCCGCCACCGACGAGGACTGGGCGACGGAGTACCTCTCCTACGACATCGCGGCCGCCGTGGTGCCCGACCTGGACGCGGCGGTGGCGCACATCCGCCGCTGGACCTCCGGCCACACCGAGGCGATCGTCACCACGTCCCAGGCCGCCGCCCGCCGCTTCACCCAGTTGGTCGATTCCACCACCGTCGCGGTCAACGCCTCGACCCGCTTCACCGACGGCGGCCAGTTCGGCTTCGGCGCGGAGATCGGCATCTCGACGCAGAAGCTGCACGCCCGCGGCCCCATGGGACTGCCGGAGCTGACCTCCACCAAGTACATCCTCACGGGCGACGGCCACACCCGCTGAAGCGTCCCCCGGATTCCCCGTTCTCCCTGCCCAAAACGACGGCCCGGGGCTAACCTGGACGGGTGCCGGACGACGTGGGGGGCAAGCCGTTCCCGGACGGTGAAGAGCCCGACGAGCACCACCACGGGAGCCACGGAAACGCGGACGAAGAATTCGCCTCCGTGGTCTTCGACGAGGAATTCGTCCGGTCCGCACAGATCCACGAACCCTCGGCGGTCGAGCGCATGCTGGCCGCCGCCGAGGCGCGGGCCGAGGCCGAGGCGGCCCGCTCCGGCCCCGGATTCGGCCCCGAGGGCGACGACGGGGACGAGCCCGGCCCCCGCGGCCCCCGCCGCGCCCCCGGGGACGGCTACGACGGGTACACCGACTACGCCGAGTACGACGACGGCGAGCTGGGCGAATACCCGCCCTACGGCCCGTACGGCCCCTACGGCGGCGCGCTGCGGCCCTACCGCAGCAGCACCCGCTGGCACCGCCCGGTCGCCTGGGTGCTGGCCGTGGTGATGGGCATCGGGCTGGTCGCGCTGGCCTTCAGCGCCGTCTACCGCGGCTCCTCGGGCCGGAACCAGAGCCCGGCACCGGCGCCCACGTCCAGCGGCGTGGACGCCCCCACCACCAGCGGGGTGGACAGCGTCCGCACGGCGCGCCCCGGCCTGCCGTCGCTGCCGTCGGCCGAGCCCCTGCGCCCGTCGTTCTCGGCGGTGCCCAGGCCGGACTGACGGCGGGGCGCCGTGCCCGCAAAACGGGCTTTCGAAACGCGGTCCGGCGGCGAAGTTGCCCGCGGCCCCGGCGTTTACGTTCGCCCCGGCGGACCTACTCTTGTTGTATGACCGGGCCTGGTGACCCTCCCGAAGGGACGCCCAACGGCGCCCCGGGAGGCGGTGAGGACGAGTACCGATCCGTCGTCTTCGACGAATCGTTCGTCCGGGCTGCGCGACTGCAGGAGTTCTCCGCCGACGAGCGGCTGGGCGAGCACCACTCGCCGGCCGTGCGGACCCGGCACGCGTGGATGCGGCTGGGTGGCTCCCGGCAGGCCGTCCTGCTGGTGCTGCTGATCGTGCTCGCCTTCGGCACCGCCGTCTACATGGGCATCCGCCACCCCTACAAGACCCCGGAGACCGTCCGGGCGCAGCCGCTGCGGTCCGCGGTGGTGCCGCTCGCGCCGGCCGGGGCGGTACCGGGCGCGACGCCCGCCGACCTCTTCGCCCACAGCCCCGCGGCCAACTACCGGATCGGCGCCGCGGGCATCAATCTGCCCGCCGTCGTCCGCACCGAGCACTTCTCCGACGGCCAGATCGTCTCCGCCCTGACCATCGCGAAGGACTACCTCGTACGGTCCTCGCTGGACCCGGGCACCCTCACCGGCCGGTCCGTACGGCCCGTACGGCTGCTGCTCGACACCGGCCAACTCGACCAGTTCGACCGCAGCCTGGCGCGCCCCGACGACAACGGCCGCGACGCGGCCACCGGCTGGCTGGTCCGCTTCGACCCGCAGCAGACCCGGCTCGCCGACCGGAGCGTACGGGTCAACGGCACGCTCGCCGCTTCGGAGTTGAGCCCGGACGCGCTCGACGTCACCGCCGACTACACCTTCGTCTACGCCGTCCGGCCCGCCCCCGGCGCGCCGCACACCGGCCCGGGCCAGGGCGTCGGCAAGCCCACCCCGGGCGCCGCCTCGCTGGTCACCGTGCGGCGCGAGGTGCACTTCCGGCTGAGCCGGGAGAACCTCAACGACCACCGCCTGGAGGTCGTGCAGAGCAGCCTGCAGGCCGGGCCGCTGGCCTGCTCGTCGCGGCCCGCCGACGCGCTGCGCCCGCTGTTCGCGGGACAGCACGCCGGCCAGGACCGCCCCACGGGCACCGACCCCTACGCCAGGGACCGCGCCAACCCCTCGCTCTGCGGTGAGCTGGCGTCCTCCGCCCAGCCGAAGCCGAGCCACCCCCTGCGTTAGTCGGGAGCCCTCCGGACGTCAGGAGCCCTCCGGACGGCCGGCTCCGCCCGTGCCGTTGCCGCCGCCGTCGGGGCGTCCGCCGGGGCGGAAGACCGTGTCGCGCAGCTTGCCGCCCAGGTCGCCCGCGCCGCCCGCGATGTCGCGCACCAGGCCCATCAGCGGGTCCTTGCTGTTGCGCACCGAGTCGGCGTAGTGGGCGGCGGAGTCCCGGAACGAGTCGGAGACCGAGGTGTCCTTGTCGTCGTCCCGGCGCGGGTAGTGGCCGTCCATGATCCGCTGGTAGTCGCGGCTGGCCGCCCACTTCTTCAGCTCGGCCGCCCGCACGGTCGTGAACGGGTGGCTGCGCGGCAGCAGGTTGAGGATCTTCAGCACGGAGTCGCGCAGGTCGCCGCCCGCCTCGTACTCGTCGGCCTGCTTCAGGAAGGCGTCGACGTTCATCTCGTGCAGGTGGTTGCCGCCGGCCAGCTTCATCAGCCCGCGCATCGACGCCTGCAGGTCCTGCCCGACGAGCAGCCCGGCACGGTCCGCCGACAGCTCCGACTTGCGGAACCACTCGCGCAGCGCCGTCACGATCGCCATGATCGCGACGTTGCCCAGCGGGATCCAGGCGACCTTCATCGCCAGGTTCGTCAGGAACAGCAGGATGGTGCGGTAGACGGCGTGCCCGGACAGCGCGTGGCCGACCTCGTGGCCGATGACCGCCCGCATCTCCTCCTCGTCGAGCAGCTCGACCAGGCCGGTCGTCACCACGATGATCGGCTCGTCCAGCCCGATGCACATGGCGTTGGGCTGCGGGTCCTGGTTGACGTACATCGGCGGGACCTTCTCCAGGTCCAGGATGTAGCAGGCGTCGCGCAGCATGTCGTGGAGGTGCGCGAACTGCTGCTCGCCCACCCGCACCGAGTCCGACAGGAACAGCAGCCGCAGGCTGCGCTCCGGCAACAGGCCGCTGAGCGTCTTGAAGACGGTGTCGAACCCGCTCAGCTTGCGCAGTGCCACCAGCGCCGAGCGGTCCGCCGGGTGTTCGTACGACCGCGACGAGATGCCGGGGAACCGCCGCCGGTCCCGGCTCGGTACGTTCGCGCTGCCGCCTGGGCTCTCCGTCATTGGGGCCTCCCCCTGTTCGACTGCGTGTGATTCAGACTAGAGGACGCCGCTGACAGAGGATTGGATGCTCGGGCGTACGCTGGCGATCGCACCGATGACCGCACAGACCCGCCCAGATCACCGCGCGGGCCGTACCCGAGGGAGCGCACCGTCATGCCGTATCCGAGCGTGCTGCTCGCCGCAGCCCAGGAGACCGCCAGGGACGGCGGACCCGGATGGATCCTGCGCACCGTGATCATCGCCGGCTTCGTGGGCGCCGGCCTGCTCGCCTGGTTCCTGCTGCGCGGCTACGGCCAGGACTGAGGCCGCGGGGCCTCTCCCGGGGCCCGGGGACGGAGTCGGCGTGAGCCCGGGGTGAGGCGGCGCTTACGATGTGGTGGAAGTCTCTGCCCGCCCCAGCCCGGATTGGTCCTGCTGACGATGAGCCTGCACACCACCGCACAGTCCCTGGTTTCCCTCGCCGCCGAGCCCGGACACGAGGGCGGTCACGCCAGCCTGAGCCCCTTCGTGACCGGCGGCGGCGCCCTGATTGTCCTGCTCCTCCTGCTCTGGATCACCACCCGTTTCAACCGGGACCGCTGAGCCCGGCACCCGGACCCCGGCATCGCGCGGCGCCCAGTAGGGTCTGCACGCATGGGAGAGCACACAGGGCCCGTGAAGCGGCGACTCGGAGTGATGGGCGGGACGTTCGACCCGATCCACCACGGACACCTGGTCGCCGCCAGCGAGGTGGCCAGCCAGTTCCACCTCGACGAGGTCGTCTTCGTGCCGACCGGACAGCCGTGGCAGAAGAGCCACAAGCTGGTGTCCCCGGCCGAGGACCGGTATCTGATGACGGTCATCGCGACCGCGTCGAACCCGCAGTTCTCCGTCAGCCGGATCGACATCGACCGCGGCGGCAAGACGTACACGATAGACACGCTGCGTGACCTTCGTGCGGAGCACCGTGACGCGGATCTGTTCTTCATCACCGGCGCCGACGCGCTCAGCCAGATCCTGACCTGGCACGACGCCGCGGAGCTGGTCTCGCTCGCCCACTTCATCGGGGTGACCCGGCCCGGCCACGTCCTCGCGGACCCCGGGCTGCCCGCGGGGGCGGTGTCCCTGGTCGAGGTGCCGGCGCTGGCCATCTCCTCGACCGACTGCCGGGCGCGCGTCGCCCAGGGGGATCCGGTCTGGTACCTGGTGCCGGACGGTGTGGTGCGCTACATCGACAAAAAACAGCTGTACCGCAACGACCGCTGACGGGGCTGACGGAAAGGGGCACCGGTGAGCGACCGACACGATCCGTACGGGCCGCAGGACCCGTATGCCCACGACCCCTATGCCCAGGAGCGGCAGGGGCAGGCCGGCTACACCTACGACGCCTACGGGCAGCCGGTGTACGGCGACGCCGCACAGCCGTCGTACGAGCAGCACTACGACGCCTACGGGCAGCAGACCGCCCCGTCCGGCTACGAGGGCTACGACCCCTACGGCGGCCAACAGGGCGGCGGCCAGGCGCCGCAGGGGCAGCACGGGCACGGGACGTACCCGGGGCAGCCGGAGTACGGCTACGACGCCTACGGCCGCCCCCAGGTGCAGGACCGCCACGGCTACCCCCAGCAGTACGACCCCTACGCCCGGCCCGAGCCGCAGCAGGCACCCCAGCAGCAGCCGCACCAGCAGGAGTGGATCCCGCAGCAGGCCCAGCAGTCCCCCTACGAGCAGACCTCCTACGCGGACCAGCCCCGCTACGACGAGCCCGCCCCGCAGGGCGACGCGCGGCCCCGGCCGACGGGCCGGCGCCGCGCCCCGGCCGAGGAGAGCGCGGAGCAGGAACCGGGCGGCCCGCCCGGTTCCCCCGGCGAGGGCGAGGAGTACCGCACCGATCAGTTCTCCTTCATCGAGGAGCCGGACGAGGACTCCGAAGACGTCATCGACTGGCTGAAGTTCACCGAGAGCCGCACCGAGCGGCGCGAGGAGGCCAAGCGGCGCGGCCGCAGCCGGATCGTCGCGCTGTCCGTCGTGCTGGCCCTGCTGGTCGCCGGCGGCGCGGGCTACCTGTGGTGGGCGGGTAAGCTGCCCGGCCTGGCCGGTCCCGCCGCGGGCCCGGCGGCCGCCGCCGGACAGAAGCGCGACGTCCTCGTGGTCCACCTCCGGGACACCAGGACGGGCAGCAGCTCCACGGCGCTGCTGGTGGACAACGAGACCACCCACAAGGGCACCACCGTCCTGCTGCCCAACAGCCTCGTCGTCCCCAAGGACGACGGCAGCAGCACCACCCTCGGCAAGTCCGTCAAGGACGACGGCACCGAGCCGACCCGCGACTCCCTCAACAGCCTCCTGGGCGCCGACCTCAAGGCCAGCTGGCGGCTGGACACCCCCTACCTGGAGAACCTCGTCGAGACGGTGGGCGGGATCACGCTCGACACCGACGCCACCGTGCCCGGCGCCAAGAAGGGCGCCTCCCCGGTCGTCAAGCAGGGCCGGGCCCAGGACCTGGGCGGCCAGGCCGCCGTCGCCTACGCCACCTACCAGGCGCCGGGCGAGCCCCAGACCCGGCAGCTCCAGCGGTTCGGCCAGGTCATGCAGGCGACCCTGAAGAAGGTCTCCAGCGACGCCGACGGCGCCACCGCCACCGTGAAGTCGCTGCTGCAGGTGCTCGACCCGCCGCTCACCGAGGGCCAGCTGGGCAGCTCGCTGGCGCAGCGGGCGGAGCTGGCGAAGACCGGCGCCTACCGCACGGCCCTGCTGCCCGTACAGGCCAACGGCACGCTCAGCCAGGCCACGGCGGCCGGTGTGGTCAAGGACGTGCTCGGCGGCACGGTCAAGAAGACCGCCCCCGACGCGACCGCCCGGGTCGCCGTCCGCAACGCCACCGGCACCAAGGGCGCCACGAACAAGGCGCAGGTGGCGCTGCTCAACGGCGGCTACAGCTTCGTCGACGCGGGCATCACCGGCGCGGCCGCCACCTCCCGGATCACCTACGAGGACGCCGCGCAGAAGGCCAGGGCCGCCGAGGTCGCCAAGACCCTGGGCCTGCCCGGGGGCGTGGTCAGGCAGGGCAAGAGCGCCTCGAACGCCGACATCACCGTGGTCCTGGGACAGGACTTCAAGGGCTGACGGGCGGCGCGCCCGGCCCGGTCGGTCCCCACCGGCCGGGGCCGGGCGCCCGCTCGCCCCGGCGCTGACCAGCCCGGACACCGCAACCGACCGGCCGGTTCGAAAACCCAGTCGGGAGTGTCGGTGGTCCGTGAGACCCTTGAGGGGTACTTGACCGCCGATCCGGTCGCCCATGGGGACTGCGGCCCGCGCCGCGGCTCAGCAGTGAGCCAGCCGCCCCTGCCCGGCCGGAGAGGCTGCCCTCGACCCGGAAAGCCGCTTGTGACCGCCACGGACCGTTCCCTCGAGCTCATCAACGCCGCCGCGCAGGCCGCGGCCGACAAGCTCGCGCACGACATCATCGCGTACGACGTCAGCGACGTCCTCTCGATCACCGACGCCTTCCTGCTGGCCTCGGCGCCCAGCGACCGCCAGGTCAAGTCGATCGTCGACGAGATCGAGGAACGCCTCAACAAGGACCTCGGCGCCAAGCCGGTCCGCCGCGAGGGCGACCGCGAGGCCCGCTGGGTCCTGCTGGACTACGTCGACATCGTGGTGCACGTCCAGCACAGCGAGGAGCGGGTCTTCTACGCCCTCGAGCGCCTGTGGAAGGACTGCCCCGAGATCGATCTCCCCGAGGAGGCCAAGGCCACCCGCGGCAAGGCCGCCGAGCACGCCGAGGCCACGGCGGGCGAGCAGGACGGAGAGCTGCGCTGAACGGCACCACGGGCGGCCGGGGCCGCCGCATCGTCCTCTGGCGCCACGGCCAGACGGCGTGGAACCTGGAGCGCCGCTTCCAGGGGTCGACGGACATCGAGCTGACCGAGGAGGGCCGCGGCCAGGCGCGCCGCGCCGCCCGCCTCCTCGCCGCCCTGCGGCCGGACGTCATCATCGCCTCCGACCTCCAGCGGGCCGCGACCACCGCGAGCGAGCTGGCCGCGCTCACCCGCCTAGAGGTCACGCACGACGCGGCCCTGCGGGAGACCTACGCGGGCTCCTGGCAGGGCCTGACGCACGACGAGATCCTCGCGCGCCACGGCGAGCAGTACACCGCCTGGAAGCGCGGTGAGCCGGTGCGGCGCGGTGGCGGCGAACTGGAGACCGAGGTCGCCGACCGGGCCGCGCCCGTCGTCCTGGCCCACGCCGACAAGCTGCCCGACGACGGCACCCTGGTCGTCGTCAGCCACGGCGGCACCATCCGCACCACCATCGGGCGGCTGCTCGGCCTGGAGGCCCACCACTGGGAGGGCCTGGGCGGCCTGTCGAACTGCTGCTGGTCCGTGCTGGGCGAGGGCGCGCGGGGCTGGCGCCTGCTGGAGCACAACGCCGGCACCCTCCCGGAGCCGGTGCTCGGCGACGACGACTGACCCCGTCGGAGGCGTCCGGCCGACCCGGATTTCACATCTGGGCAGGTCGCAGGCTAAAGTTCTTCTTGTTCGCGGCGCCGCCGGGGGAAACCCGGAGGAGCGGAACAAGACCCGGGGCTATAGCTCAGTTGGTAGAGCGCCTGCATGGCATGCAGGAGGTCAGGAGTTCAATTCTCCTTAGCTCCACAACCCGGAAGATCCCGCCTCCAGACGGAGGCGGGATCTTTTGCGTGTACGCGCTCGCCGTCTTCGCGGGGGAGCGGTGCCGGCGCGGAGTCCGTGTACGGGCGGGGCGCCGTGTGCCCCCGGTCCGCGCGGGGCCGCCCCGCGCCGCCGTCGGGCAAGTCCCGTTGGCACGCGCATGGGAGGCTTGCCGGGATGGCGAGAAGGCGGGCCTGACCCGGCCCGTGGTCCGTGGCAGAATCGGACGGCGCCGGCAGGGGAGGAGACAACGCGATGCCCACGAGCATCCTCGAGGAGGTCGACGACCTGCTCGAAGTGGCCGAGGCGCAGGGCGATGACCGGCTTTCGGCGCGTGCGCTCCGCTTCACCTGCCCCGTTGATGCTCCCCTCCCCGCGGCCGCCGGCGACGACGGCGCTGCGCCGCAGTGCCCGCCCTGCGGCTCCTCCCCTGTGGCACAGATGCCGGGGGACCACGGGGGCATCTCCTTCGTTTGTCCGGCCTGCGGCCACAGTTGGAGCTGATGGATGGGCGCCCACAGCAGGAAATGCGACTGGTGCGGCAGCGGTACGCCGATCGTCCGCGACATGGAACCGGTCAACACCGACTACCAGTACTGGTGCGAGGAATGCGCCCGCGCCCTCGTCATAAAGGGCGACCCCATCGAGACCTACCGGGAGCTCGACGGGGAGCCGATCTACGGACGGCTGCTGGACGAACACTGCACGCTGAAGCGGTTCTACTCGTTCGCCTCGGCCTGAGCGGGGCCCTCCCCGGCGAAGACGGGGCCGGCCGGCGCGTGGCGGAACTGCCGGAGGCGCGGGCGGCGTTGGGCCGGGGGCGCGAGGGCCGCCGGGTCGTCCCGCGGCGCGGGCGGCCGTTCAGGCGCCCCGGCCGGCCGCGGCGGCCGTCCGGGGCCCGTTGTTCTTTCCCGGCCGCCTGCCGCGCCGCCACAGCCGGGCGGCGGTCAGTGCCAGCAGGGCCAGGCCGGCGAGCGGATAGACGTCGGAGAGCAGCATCTGGACGCCGTTCTGGTGCAGTTCCTCGTGGTGGTGCCAGCGGTGCGGCACCCACCACAGCGCGAAGGAGCCGAAGCACAGGCCCAGCGCGACGGTCGCGGTCCACCAGCGGCGGGCGGCGGGGCCGGTCCGGTGCAGCGCCTCGGAGCCGAGCAGGATCAGCATCGGCACGCCCCACACCCAGTGGTGGGACCAGGAGATCGGGCTGACCAGGAGGGCGGTGGCCGCGCAGGCGACAGCCGCCCAGGCGCGCTGCCCGTACAGCAGCGACCGGACCGCCAGGGTCAGGCCGAGGATCACGGTCAGCGCGGCGGCCACGGCCCAGACGAGGCCCGGATCGTGGGTGTGCAGCAGCCGGGCGAGGGCGCCGCGCAGCGACTGGTTCGCGGTGATCTCCACCTCGCCGACCCGGTCGGCGGCGAAGACGATCCCGGTCCAGAAGCGGTGCGAGTCGCGCGGCAGCACCAGCGCGGCGAGGACGACGGTGGCCAGGAAGGCGCCGGTGGCGACGCAGGCCTGCCGCAGCCAGGGGTTCCAGGCGCCGCGCGGCCCCGTGCCGGAGCGGAGCAGCTGCCCGGCCCGGACGGCCCCGGCCAGCGCGAGGAGCACGGCGAACAGCGCCGGGGTGAGTTTGAGGCCGGCCGCGATGCCGATGCCGAGGCCCGCGAGCCGCTGGGTGTCCCTGCGGGTCAGGTCCCACAGGACGAGGGCGGTGAGCAGAAGGTTGATCTGGCCGTAGCGCAGCGTCGTCCACACCGGCTCGCACCACACCAGCAGCGCCGAGAGCGCCAGCGTCGCGGCGGGGCCGGGGAGCCGCCGGGGCCGGCCCACCAGGCGCAGCGAGAGGTGGACGACGGCGAGGAGCAGCAGGAGGTTGCCGGCGGTGGCCAGGGTGCGCATCGCCGGGACGCCGACGAGGGTGAGCGGGGTGAACAGCAGCGCGGCGAAGGGCGGGTAGGTGTTGGGCAGGTGCGCCGAGGTCGCCACCATGTCGTAGAGGGACCCGCCGGTGCGGACGGTGAGGCCCTCGGCCCGGTAGACCATGAGGTCGAGCATCGTCACCTGGGCGAGGCGCTGCACGGTCCAGAAGGCCGCGAACGAGACCAGGCAGGCGAGCGCCGCCGCGCGGGTGGGGTGCCTGCGGAGGAGGCCCCGGCCGGAGCGGGTGCCGCGGGGGTCGGTGGGCGCGTCCAGCTCCAGCGCGGTCACGGCGTACGGCTCCCCAGGACGAATCGGGCACGGCGTGCCGACAGTACCGTGGGTCGCGCCGGGGGCCCCGGGCAGGATTTGGCAGAAGCCGGGGAGGTCCGTGTAATGTAGGCGATGCCGCAGCGGGGAACCGGGGCGGGAAACAGAATACGGGGCTATAGCTCAGTTGGTAGAGCGCCTGCATGGCATGCAGGAGGTCAGGAGTTCAATTCTCCTTAGCTCCACAGTGAACGAAGCGGGTCGTCCGATACGGACGGCCCGCTTCGTCGTGTGCCTCCGGGGCTGCTCGCCCTGGAGTTCCGGGCCCGGCGGGAGTTCCGCCCGTATTGCGCTGATATCCGGTCAGTGGGGCGTCCGTTGTGGTGAGTTGAGTGTTCGCTCTCTGTTCGTTCCTGGTCAGTCCTTGCCATTCCTTGGGCTCTTCTTGGTGATCGCATGTCCCTGACATGAACGGTTCACCGAAAGAGTGGCGCATCGCGTGAACGTCACATCCCGCGCATTCACCGCGTGTGCGGTGCCGTGCGCGTGCGCCCCGGCGCAGCGCGGCACCCCGCACCGCATCGCCACAGCAGGGGGTTACATGAGATCCAGCCGCACCAGATCACCGCGCGCCCGCGCCGGTCTGGCCTGGGCAGCGACGCTGCCGCTGGTCGCCGGCGCGCTCGCGCTCGGCGCGCCCGCCGCCGACGCCGCGGGCCACGACGGCGGACGGCACGCGCTGCAGGGCACCAAGCCCCTGTGGGCCACCCGGCAGGCCGACCAGGGCGACACCGCCGCCTCCGCGGCCGTCACCGCCCGCGTCTACCTGGCCGGCCGCGACGCCAAGGGGCTCGCCGACTACGCCAGGGCGGTGTCGGACCCGCACTCCGCCACGTACGGGAAGTACCTGAGCCCCGCCCAGGTGCGTGCCCGCTTCGGCGCCACGCACGACCAGATAGCCAAGGTGACCGACTGGCTGAAGAAGTCCGGCCTGACGGTCACCGGCACCACCAACCGGTATGTCACGGTCCACGGCGACGCGGCCGCCGCCGAGCGGGCCTTCGCCACCGACCTGCACAACTACCGCAAGGGCGGGCACATCTACCACGCCCCGTCGACCACCGCCTCCGCGCCCGCCCCGCTGGCCGACGCGGTGCTGACGGTCACCGGCCTGAACAACGCGCCGCGCCTCGCCAAGCACCACTCAAGCGAACTGCCGCCGCCGGAGGGCGTCTTCCGCAACTCCGGCCCGTTCTCGTCGTACTACGGCTCCCGGACCGACAAGACGCTGCCGTCCGCCTACGGGGGCAAGGCGCCGTACGCGATCAAGGGCTACACCGGCAAGCAGCTGCGCGCCGCCTACGGGGCGAAGAAGTGGACCGGCAAGCACGTCACCGTCGCGATCACCGACGCCTACGCCTCGCCGACCATCGCGCAGGACGCGGACAAGTACGCCGCCCGCAACGGTGACCCCCGCTACCGCCGCGGCCAGCTCTCCCAGGTGCTGCCCAAGGACTACACGCACATCGAGGACTGCGGCGCGGCCGGCTGGTACGGCGAGGAGACCCTCGACGTCGAGGCCGTCCACGCGGTCGCCCCCGACTCCGACATCGTCTACGTCGGCGGCGCCTCCTGCATGGACGACGACCTGCTCGACTCGCTCGGCAAGGTCGTCGACGGGCACCTCGCCGACATCGTCTCCAACTCCTGGGGCGACATCGAGGCGAACGAGACCCCGGACGTGGCCGCCGCCTACGACCAGCTCTTCCAGCAGGGCGCGGTGCAGGGCATCGGCTTCTACTTCTCCTCGGGCGACAACGGCGACGAGGTCGCCAAGACCGGCACCAAGCAGGTCGACACCCCGGCGAACTCCGCCTGGGTGACCGCGGTCGGCGGCACCTCCCTGGCCGTCGGCAAGCACGACGCGTACCAGTGGGAGACCGGCTGGGGCACCCTGAAGGCGCCGCTCTCCAAGGACGGCAACGACTGGACCGGCTTCCCCGGGGCCTTCAACGGCGGCGCCGGCGGCGGCACCAGCAAGTCCGTCGCGCAGCCCTTCTACCAGCGCGGCATCGTCCCGGACGGGCTGGCGAAGGCGAACGGCGGCGGTGCCATGCGCACCGTCCCGGACATCGCCGCGGTCGCCGACCCCAACACCGGCTTCCTCGTCGGCCAGACCCAGACCCTGCCGGACGGCAAGCTCGGCTACGACGAGTACCGCATCGGCGGCACCTCGCTGGCCGCGCCGGTGATCGCGGGCGTCCAGGCGCTCGCCCAGCAGGCCCGGCACGGCGTCGCCATCGGCTTCGCCAACCCCGGCATCTACCAGCGCTACGGCACCGCCGCCTACCACGACGTCACCGACCACCCGCTGGGCGCCGGCCGTGACCTGGCCGTCGTCCGCGTCGACTACGTCAACGGCGCCGACGCCGGCAAGGGCACCACGACCTCGCTGCGCAGCCTGGGCAAGGACAGCTCGCTGCACGCGGGCGTCGGCTACGACGACGTCACCGGCGTGGGCTCGCCGGGCGCCGGATATGTGAGCTCCTACCGCCCCTGACACCGGGGCGCGGCGCCGCCTCCCCGCACCGCACGTGACCCGGTGGGGGCGGCGGCAGGGGCACGGAGTCACGGGGGCGGGGCCCGCGTCGGGGGAATCCTCGGCGCGGGCCCCGTACGCCCTGCGGTACCCTGACGCCATGCGTGCCGTACGCCTTCTGCTTAGCGGGCCGCGCTGATCAGTGCCGACGGATCCCAGATCCCGTCGGAATCGGCGCGGCGTCCCCTCCTGTGCGAGGGGCCTTTTTGTTTCCGGCGTGCCGGATTGTGGCGCGTTTCCGCAGGCAGAGACGATCGATGGAGCTTTGAGGACGATGAGCGAGACGACCACCGCTGCCGAGGTGGCAGCGCCGCACCGCTATACGGCCGCGCTGGCCGCCGACATCGAGGCACGCTGGCAGGACTTCTGGGAGACCGACGGGACCTATGAGGCCCCGAACCCCAGCGGTGAGCTGGCCGGCGACGCCGCGGTCGCGG
Source organism: Streptomyces angustmyceticus (assembly GCF_019933235.1). NCBI lineage: Bacteria > Bacillati > Actinomycetota > Actinomycetes > Kitasatosporales > Streptomycetaceae > Streptomyces > Streptomyces angustmyceticus. The sequence goes on from NZ_CP082945.1 coordinate 5,459,468, forward strand.
CCCGCCCCAAGAAGTTCATCATGGACATGTTCCCGTACCCGTCGGGCGCGGGCCTGCACGTCGGCCACCCCCTGGGGTTCATCGCCACCGACGTCTACGCCCGCCACCAGCGCATGACGGGCCACAACGTCCTGCACACCCTGGGCTTCGACGCCTTCGGCCTGCCCGCCGAGCAGTACGCCGTCCAGACCGGCACCCACCCGCGGGTCTCCACCGAGGCCAACATCGTGAACATGCGGCGCCAGCTGCGCCGCCTGGGCCTGGGCCACGACCAGCGCCGTTCGGTCGAGACGATCGACCCGGCGTACTACAAGTGGACCCAGTGGATCTTCCTGCAGATCTTCAACTCCTGGTACGACCCGGAGGCGGACGCGGCCCGCCCGATCGACACCCTGGTCGCCCAGTTCGAGGCCGGAACCCGCCCGACCCCGGACGGCCGGGACTGGAGCGCCCTGAGCCCCATCGAGCGCGCCAACATCCTGGGCGAGTACCGCCTGGCGTACGCCTCCGACGCGCCGGTCAACTGGTGCCCCGGCCTGGGCACCGTACTGGCCAACGAGGAGGTCACCGCCGACGGCCGCTCCGAGCGCGGCAACTACCCGGTCTTCAAGGCCAAGCTGCGCCAGTGGAACATGCGCATCACCGCCTACGCCGACCGGCTGCTGAACGACCTGGACGCGCTGGACTGGCCGGAGGCCATCAAGCTGCAGCAGCGCAACTGGATCGGCCGCTCCGAGGGCGCCCGCGTCGACTTCCCGGTGGGCGACGAGAAGATCACCGTCTTCACCACCCGCCAGGACACCCTGTTCGGCGCCACCTACATGGTGCTGGCGCCCGAGCACCCGCTGGTCGCCGGCTCCGACAACGGCACCGGCACCGGTTCGATCGTCCCGGAGGCCTGGCCCGAGGGCACCCACGACGTCTGGACCGGCGGGCACGCCACCCCGGCCGACGCCGTCGCCGCCTACCGCAAGCAGGCCGCCTCCAAGTCGGACGTCGAGCGGCAGGCCGAGGCCAAGGACAAGACCGGCGTCTTCACCGGCGCCTTCGCGACCAACCCGGTCAGCGGCGCGCAGGTCCCGGTCTTCATCGCCGACTACGTCCTGATGGGCTACGGCACCGGCGCGATCATGGCCGTGCCCGCGCACGACAGCCGTGACTTCGCCTTCGCCCGCGCCTTCGAGCTGCCGATGGGCTGTGTGGTCGAGCCGTCGGACGACCGCGGCACCGACCCGTCCACCTGGGACGACGCCTTCGCCTCGTACGACGCCAAGATCGTCAACTCGTCGGGCGCGGCGGTCTCGCTGGACGGCCTGGGAGTGACCGAGGCCAAGGCGAAGATCACCGACTGGCTGGCCGCCGAGGGCATCGGCGAGGGCACCGTCAACTTCCGGCTGCGGGACTGGCTGTTCAGCCGGCAGCGCTACTGGGGCGAGCCGTTCCCGATCGTCTACGACGAAGACGGTGTGGCGCACGCCCTGCCCGAGTCGATGCTGCCGCTGGAGCTGCCCGAGGTCGAGGACTACTCCCCGCGCACCTTCGACCCGGACGACGCCGACACCCAGCCGGAGACCCCGCTGTCCCGCAACGAGGACTGGGTCCACGTCGACCTGGACCTGGGCGACGGCAACGGCATCAAGCGCTACCGCCGCGAGACCAACACCATGCCCAACTGGGCGGGTTCGTGCTGGTACGAGATGCGCTACCTGGACCCCCACAACGGCGACGCGCTGGTCGACCCGGAGACCGAGCAGTACTGGATGGGCCCGCGCGAGGGGCAGCCGGCCGGCGGCGTCGACCTGTACGTGGGCGGCCAGGAGCACGCCGTACTGCACCTGCTGTACGCGCGCTTCTGGTCCAAGGTGCTGCACGACCTGGGACACGTCTCGTCCTCCGAGCCGTTCCACAAGCTGTACAACCAGGGCATGATCCAGGCCTTCGTCTACCGGGACAGCCGCGGCATCGCCGTCCCGGCCGCCGAGGTCGAGGAGCGCGACGGCGGCTACTACTACCAGGGCGAGAAGGTCAGCCGCGTCCTGGGCAAGATGGGCAAGTCCCTGAAGAACGCCGTCACCCCCGACGAGATCTGCGCGGAGTACGGCGCGGACACCCTGCGCCTGTACGAGATGGCGATGGGCCCGCTGGACGTGTCGCGGCCGTGGGACACCCGGGCCGTCGTCGGCCAGTACCGCCTGCTGCAGCGGCTGTGGCGCAACGTCGTCGACGAGACGACCGGCGAGGTCACCGTCGTCGACACCGAGCCGGACGAGGCCACGCTGCGGGCCCTGCACAAGGCGATCGACGGCGTCACCCAGGACCTGGCGAACCTGCGCTTCAACACCGCCATCGCCAAGGTGACCGAGCTGAACAACCACCTGACCAAGGCGGGCGGCCCCGTCGCGCGCACGGTCGCGGAGCGGCTGGTGCTGCTGATCGCCCCGCTGGCGCCGCACATCGCCGAGGAGCTGTGGCGCAAGCTGGGCCACACGGACACCGTGGTGCACGCGGACTTCCCGGTGGCCGACCCGGCGTACGTCGTCGACGAGACCGTGACCTGCGTCGTGCAGATCAAGGGCAAGGTCAAGGCCCGCCTGGAGGTCGCCCCGTCGATCTCCGACGCGGACCTGGAGGCGACGGCGCTGGCCGAGCCCGCCGTGGTCGCGGCGCTGAACGGCGCGGGCATCCGGAAGGTCATCGTCCGGGCGCCGAAGCTGGTGAACATCGTTCCGGCCTAGGGCGGTGCGGGGCGGGTCGCGGAGCAGGCGAGCGAGGCGGCCCGGAGCTGTGCAGGGCGGCTGATGGGGCTGGTGCCGGGCCCCGGGCCGGTGGCCGGGGACGGTTCCGGGCCCGGGCCTGGCAGTCGGTTCCGGGGCTGGGCCTGGCGGTCGGGGACGGTTCCGGTTCCGGGCCCGGCGGTCGGGGTCGCTCCGCCGCCATGGGTGGTTTCCCTTAAGGGCAGGTTGGGGGTTCGTCAGGAACCCGTGACCTGCCCTGGCCGTTTACCGTGGAGATACAGGGCGCGGGCGAGACAACCGGCGCCGCCGACACCTCTGGGGAGAGCCCATGGAAGCCGCTGCCGCCATCCTCGGGCTGTTGTTCGTGCTGTTCGTCCTGGCAGGAGTGTTCGTCACGGTCAAGGCGGTGAAGGCGGCCAAACGCGGCGTCGACCGCACGGTCGCCCAGGCCCGCAGAACCGTCGAGGACACCGGCCTGCGCGCCCGGCAGTTCGCCCAGCCCGGCGTGGTCGGCGAACTCGCACAGCTGCGGCTCTCACTGCGTACGTCCATGCGCGCCACCCAGGACGTGCTCTACGGCGGATCCGCCGACGACGCCTCCCTCAAGGAGGCGATCGGGCTCTTCGAGCGCCTGAGCGCCCACGGCCATGAGCTGGACGACGAGCTGAAGCGGCTCGAACGCGAGCCCGACCGGGCCACCAGCGCCGCCCGCCTCCCGGAGCTACGGGAGCGCCTGGAACGGATCACGCATTCCGCGGAGTCGCTGCGCTGGGCCGCCCGCGACCGCGCCCGCAAGTTCGCGGAGGACGACCTGGCGTCGCTGAGCGACCAGATCGACGTCGAGGCGGGGGCGCTGCGCCACTGGACCCGGGTCGACGACGCCGCGGACCCGTTGCGGGAGCCCGTAAGCCCCCCTGCGGGCGAGCAGCCCCGGGCGCGTGCCACGGAGGGCACCCGGGACGCGGGCAGCCGGCGGGGCCGGGACGCGGCCGGGGGCGGCCACTCCGGCAGCCCGGCCGCCGAGGACCCGCCGGCGGTCACCGCCCGGGACCCGCGCACCCAGCCGGCCTACCCGTGGCAGAAGGCACCCCGGCGGACGGAGGGCACGCCCACGGACGGAGGCCACGCCCCCATGAGGCCGTAGGGCCTCCCATATGAGGCCGTAGGGCCGCGGGGGAGGAGAGGGGTGGGTGGGGGCGGGGCGGGGCCCCCGGGGGGAGAGACGGCAACGGGGGAGAGGCGGCGACGCCAGAGACGGGCAGCGTGGAGCCGGGTGAGGCGGAGCCGGGCGTGGTCCGCACGGGTACGCGTATCCGGGAGCAGGGACGGCCGCTTCCGGGGCCCTCTTGGCAGAGCCTTGGGGAAACCTGGAAGATCTTGGGGAGGGGCCCGCACTGTGCGGCGTCCGGATCCCCGGATAACCTCCCATTCATGTCCCGCCATGTCGCGATCGTCACCGATTCCACGGCCTACTTGCCGCGGTCGGCGATCGAGCGTCACCGCATCACGGCCGTTCCGCTGACCGTCGTCCTGGGGGACCAGGCCCTGGAAGAGGGCACCGAGATCTCCGCGAGATCCGTCGCCCAGGCGCTCCAGAAGCGCCGTGCCGTGACGACCTCCCGGCCCAGCCCCACGGTCTTCGCGGACACCTACCGCAAGGTCGCCGCGGCCGGCGCGAGCGGCATCGTCTCGCTCCACCTCTCCTCGGAGATCTCCGGGACGTACGACGCGGCAGTACTGGCGGCCAAGGAGGCGCCGGTGCCCGTGCACGTCGTGGACACCGGGATGGTCGCGATGGCCCTCGGCTTCTGCGCCCTCGCCGCCGCGGAGACGGCGGAGGCGGGCGGAAACATCGACGAAGCGGTGGCCGCCGCGGAGAAGCGTGCCGCTGCCACCTCCGCCTACTTCTACGTCGACACCCTCGACTACCTGCGCCGGGGCGGACGCATCGGCACGGCCCAGGCGCTGCTGGGCTCCGCGCTCGCCGTCAAACCGCTCCTCCAGCTGGCCGACGGACGGATCGAGCTGCTGGAGAAGGTGCGTACCGCCTCCAAGGCCATCGCACGGCTCGAGGAGATCGCCGCGGAGCGGGCGGGCGAGGGCCAGGTCGATATCGCGGTCCACCATCTCGACGCGGCGGAGCGTGCGGATGCCCTGGCCCAGCGGCTCAGGGAGCGGGTGCCGGGGCTCAACGAGTTGCTGGTGAGCGAGGTGGGCGCGGTGATCGGCGCACACACGGGGCCGGGGCTGTTGGGGGTCGTGGTTTCGTCGCGGTGAGAGGGGCGGGCGATGGCCCTGTGGGTGACGGAGTTGTCCACAACTGGGGCTCTGTCCACCGGAATTGCGGCCGCTCGGCGAGATCTGCGCGAGGTGCTTAGCGTCGGGCGGTATGAACTCGTCCCGATCTGACTGGGGGGTCGTTCCGGCCTCGTCAGTTGCTTCTGTTCCTTCGTCTTCGTCTTCGTCGGGTTTGCCGGTGGCTTTGGCCGGCTGGCCGGGGGCTTTGTTGGGCCTGCCGGGGGCGCCGCTGGTGGGGGCTTCCTTCGGGCCTCCGGCCTCCGCGGGCTCGGCCTCGGCCTCCGCCTCGGGCTCCCCGGGGTTCGGCTTTGCTGCGGCGCTGGACGGTCCGCCTGATCGCTCCGATCCCTTGGATTCCCCTGCCTCCCCCGGTTCTGCTGCCCCTTCGACTGCCCCTGCTCTCTCGGCCTCCGTTGGTTCCGCGGCGCCATCCGGTGTGGCGGGGCGGCGGGAGTGGGAGCGCGAGCGGGCGCGGGCTCGGATGGCGGCGATCTTCGGTGACACGGGTACGGATGCGGGCGCGGGCCTGGGCCCGGGTGGGCCCGGGAGCACGGGGTCGGTGGCCGCATCCGGGGGTGGTCCGCCGCCCCCGGGGCACGATCCGCCGGACGCGGGCCGACGGGAGCGGATGTGGCTCGCCGTACGCGAACGGCTGCCGCTCTGGGTGCAGTTACGGTGCGGCACCGACCCGAAGGCGCTCGCCGCACTGGTCCTGGTGCTTGTGCTGGCCGTGGGATTCGCCGTGCAGCACTTCTGGACCGGACGACCCGAACCGGTACGGGCACCGGCGGCCGAACGGCCCCCGGCGGCAGCCGACCGCGCGCCGCACTCACCGTCTCTGCCCTCGTCGTCCGCCGCCGGGCCGCCGCACGGCCCGCCGGGCGGTGCGGGGCGGCAGCTGGTCGTCGACGTCACGGGCAAGGTCCGGCACCCGGGAATTCACCGGATGCCGCCGGGGTCGCGGGTGATCGACGCCCTGCAGGCCGCGGGCGGGGTGCTGCGCGGAGCGAGCACCGGTGGGCTGAACCGGGCCCGCCTGCTGACCGACGGCGAACAGATCGTGGTCGGGGGCGGGGCTGGCGCAGGCGGTGGCGGGGGCTCTGCCGGCACTGCCGGTTCGGGGGCCGACGGGCCGGGAAGCGGGTCGCCGGGTGCCGGAGGCGGCCCGGCCGGACCGGTCAGCCTCAGTACGGCGAGCGAGCAGCAGCTCGACTCGCTCCCCGGAGTGGGTCCCGTCCTGGCCCGGCACATCGTCGAATTCCGCACTCAGCACGGCGGGTTCACTTCGGTGGACCAGCTCCGTCAGGTGACCGGTATCGGTGACCGCCGCTTCGCCGATCTGCGTCCCCTGGTGCAGCCATGACCGGTGCCCGCACCACCGTGCACGCCACGGCGCCGTCGCCCCACGGCTCCTCGGACCCCCATCAGGAGGGCCCGGCCGATCTGCGGCTCGTCGGGCCCGCGCTGGCCGCCTGGGCGGGCGCGGTGATCAGCCTGGGCGCCCCCGGTGGGGGAGTGGCGGCGGTCTGCGGCGTGGCAGTGGCGCTTGCGCTGGTCGCGTGGCGGATGGCGGTGGTCCGGCGCAGGGCGGAGCAGTGTGCTCCGGAGGGGGACGAGCGGCCCGACACCGCCCGGCCGGGGCTGCTCCGCCTCCGTCCCCGCTCGCCCCGTCGCTGGTCCTCCGGGGCGTTCCTGGCCCTGGCCGCGGTGCTGCTGTGCGCCGTGGCGGGGGCCGCGTCCGCGGCGCTGCATGCGTCGGACGTGCGGCGCGGACCGCTGCCGGATCTGGCGGAGCGCTACGCAACGGTGAAGGCGGAGCTGGTGGTGACCGGCGACCCACGGTTGACCCGGCCCAAGGTGCGCGGATCGCAACGGACCCCGCCGGTACTGGTGTTCACGGCCGACGCCGTCCGGGTCACGGCGCCGGACGGTGCGGTCACCGCCGTACGCACCCCGGTGCTGGTGGTCGTGCAACAGCACGGAGGGGGTGACGAAGCACGTGGCACGGAAGGCGGCCAACAGCATGGTTCCGAGGCTCGCGGAGGGCTCTCGTCGGCATGGCGCGGGCTGTTGCCCTCGACGCGTATCCGGGTGGCGGCGCATGCGGCACCGCCCCTGTCGTCGGCCGACCAGGTTGCCGCCGTGCTCCGGGTCACCGGCACCGAGCCGCCGGTCGGAGCCGGTGCGCCGTCATCCCTCCAGCGGCTGGCCGGACACCTGCGCGCCGGACTGCGGGAGGCCACCGACGGGCTGCGTCCCGATGCCCGAGCCCTGTTGCCCGGACTCGTGGTGGGGGACACCTCGCGCGTGCCGCCGGACCTCGACGACGCCTTTCGTGCCAGTGATCTGACGCATCTGCTGGCCGTCTCCGGCAGCAATCTGACCATTGTGCTCGCCCTGTTGATCGGGCCGCCCCACCTCGCCACGCGTGCCGAGCGCCGAGGGCTGGCACCACGCCTGGGCCTGTCGCTGCGCGGCACGGCCCTCATCGGCGGCACGCTCGCGCTCGCCTTCGTCGTGGTGTGCCGCCCGGACCCGAGCGTGCTGCGGGCCGCCGCCTGCGGCCTGATCACCCTGCTGGCGATCGGGACCGGACGCCGCCGCTCGCTGCTCCCCGCCCTCGCCGCCGCGGTCCTGTTGCTGGTGCTCTACGACCCTTGGCTCGCCCGTAGTTATGGCTTTCTGCTGTCCGTGCTGGCGACCGGTGCGCTCCTGCTGCTCGCGCCGCGCTGGAGCGCCGCCCTTCAACGGCGCCGGGTGCCGCCCCGGATCGCCGAGGTGATCGCCGCAGCGGCCGCCGCCCAGGCGGTCTGTGCGCCGGTGGTCGCCGTGCTGGCGGCCCGGGTGGGCCTGGTCGCGGTGCCCTGCAACCTGCTGGCCGAAGTGGCCGTGGCCCCCGCGACGGTGCTGGGCTTCGCTGCCCTCGCCCTCGCCCCGGTCGCGATGCCGGTCGCCCAGGGGCTGGCGTGGTGCGCGGGCTGGCCGGCCGTGTGGATCGCCGGTGTCGCCCGTACGGGGGCGGCGCTGCCCGGGGCGGAATTCGACTGGCCGGACGGCTGGGCCGGCGGGCTGATGCTGGCGGCTGCCACGGTGGCCGTGGTGCCGGTCGTCCGAAGGGTGCTCCGGCGTCCCTGGCTGTGCGTGCTGTGTGCGCTGGCTGTGATCCTGGCGGTGTGCCGCCCCGCCCCGTTCACCCGTGTCCTCACCGGCTGGCCGCCGCCGGGGTGGCGGGCCGTGGTCTGTGATGTGGGGCAGGGCGACGGTCTGGTGCTGGCGGCCGGGGACGGTACGGCGCTGGTGGTGGACACCGGGCCCGAGCCCCACGCCATCGACCGCTGCCTCACCGACCTGGGCATCCGCCGTATCCCGCTCCTCGTACTGACCCACTTCCACGCAGACCATGTGGACGGGCTCCCGGGGGCGCTCCGTGGCCGTGCGGTCGGTGCGATCGAGACTACGACGCTGCAGGATCCCCCGGGGCAGGCGCAGTTCGTGCGCGGTACGGCTGCGGCGGCCCGGGTGCCGATCGTCCGCGCCGAACCGGGGGAGCGGCGGCGCCTGGGCCCTCTCACCTGGGAGGTTCTGTGGCCGCCGGCTCCGCCCGTTCCACCCACGTCGCCTGACCTCCCGAGCCCCGGCAGCCCCGGAGACCCCACCGCCCCCGACAGCCCACCGGCCGATCCCGACGCCCTCGACGGCCCCAACGACGCCAGCGTGACCTTGCTCGTCCGTACAGGCGGGCTGACCCTCCTGCTGCTGGGCGACCTCGAACCACCCGCACAGCGCGCGCTGTTGGCGGCTCACCCGGAGCTGGGCGACGTCGATGTCCTGAAGGTGGCACACCATGGCTCCGCCTACCAGGACCCACCGCTGCTGCATCGGCTGGCGCCACGCCTGGCATTGATCTCCTGCGGTACGGGCAATCCGTACGGCCATCCGGCGCCCCGCACCATCGCGGCGCTGCGCGCCCAGGGCGCCCGAGTGCTCAGGACGGACACCGACGGATCGATTGCGATCCTCGGCACCACGGCTCGGCTGTCGGCAACGGTCAACGGCCATCGCTCCCGGCCCGGCCCGGCCGACGACCGGAGAGCCCGGCCCCGTCCGGCCGAGGGACGTCCGGCCGACGGTCGCCGAGTCGGTAGTCGTCCAGCAGGTGGTGGTCGGTTCGGACGCCGCCGGTTCGGATGCCGCCGAGTCGGACGCCCCGGAGTCGGACGCCGCCCAGGTGGATGTCGGCGGGCCGGTGGCTGGCGACCGCTCGCCCGCCGAGTCGGGATACGCGGGCCCGGCCGTCGGTGCTCGGGGGCCTGTTCCCGCGGTCCGCCTGCTGATGGCCGCTGCCGGCAAGTCCGCCGGCAGTCCGCCTGCTGTCGGCCGCTGTCGGCGAGCCACAACCTCGGATACGCCTGTTCCGGACCACGGAGGCGCCTAACCCCTGCTCTATAGACTCCAGAAGGTGAGGATGAGTGAGGGCAGGCGTCGGGTGGGGCGTGCTCTGCTGCCTGACGCCGGCCGGGCTCGACGGGGACGGGCCGCTGTCCACCGCTCGGCCGGCTGCCTCGTGCCGGTTGTCGGCGATCGGCTTGGACGAGCGACGGCAGGCGCCGGCCCGAGCCGGGATCGTGCGCTCAACTCCCGGCACGCGGGCCGGTGTCCGGCTGGCACGACTGCCGGAGCGGATCACCCTCGGGAACGTCGTCGCGCGTTCGAGGGCGCCGAAGACGCCTTCCGGTGTTTCGAGATTCGTCGGCGCGGAGTTGGTGCCGGGGTGTCCGGGAGGAAGTACGGGTGGCCGTGCGGCCTCACCACAGCGATGCGCAGGGACGAGCCGGCCTGGCGACTGGCCTGCAGACCGGCCTGGAGGCCGCCCTGGCGACGTGGGTTGGCCGCGCAGACCACCGCCGGCCTGATGGCCGCCACCTCGCCTCGGCAACGGAACGGAACCGTCGCCGGTTCGCCTCGGAAAGGATCCCCCTCTGATGGATGCCGCTGCCGCTGACGCCTACCTCGCCCGGATCGGTGCGACCCGCCCCACGTCGCCCGACGCCGGGGCGCTACGGGCGCTGCACCTCGCTCACCTGCGTTCCGTCCCCTTCGAGAACCTGTCCGTCCACCTCGGTGAAGAGATCGTGCTCGCGGAACAGCCGGTGCTGGACAAGATCGTCCGCGCCCGGCGGGGCGGCTTCTGCTACGAGCTCAACGGTGCTTTCGCCCTGCTCCTGGGTGCGCTCGGATACGAGGTCGAGCTGCTCGCCGCCCGTGTGTTCGGCGCGGACGGTCTCGGGATTCCGTACGACCACCTCGCACTGCGCGTACAGACGCCGAGCGGACCGTGGCTCGCGGACATCGGCTTCGGCAGGAACAGCCACTTTCCGCTGCGCTGGGACAACCGTGCCGAGCAGGCCGATCCTGCTGGGGTGTTCCGGATCGAGGAGACGGGCGAGGGAGACCTCGACATCCTGCGGGACGGCGAACCGCAGTACCGGCTTGAACAACGGCCGCGTGCCTACGCGGATTTCGAGGCCGGATGCTGGTGGCACCGGACCTCGCCCAAGTCGCACTTCACCCAGTCCCTGGTGTGCTCACGGCTGACCGGGACCGGACGGGTGACGCTCACCGGGCGCACGCTCGTGACCACCGGGGCGGACGGTGCACGGGAGGAGCGTCAGGTGGGCGGGGACGAGGTTCTCGCCGTGTACCGGGAGCACTTCGGGATTGTTCTGGAGCGGGAGCCCGAGGTCGGCGCGGCCTGGCGGGGTACGGGCGCCCGGTAGCGGAACTCGGCCCCGCAGCCCTGGTAGACCTGTGGGCCCCGCAGCCCCGTCAGCCCTGTGGCTTCCGCAGCCCCGTAGCCCCGGCAGTGCTGTGGCTTCCGCAGCTCCGTGGCTCCGGAGGCCCGTGGATTCCGCAGGCCCGGTGGCTCCGGCAGCCCCGTGGGTTTCGCAGCCGCCGCGGCCCGGCGTTACTCGGACTCGCGCCAGCCCTCGTACTCGGCCGCGAGGTCGTCCAGTTGCGCGGGGTCGTGGGCGGCGTCCCGGTCTTCGACCACCACCAGCCACTGGGCGTCCTCGGCGTCGTCCTCACCGGCCAGGGCGTCCCGTACGAGCTGGGGCTCCTCGGCGACCCCGAAGCGTTCGGTCAGGGCCTCGGCCACCTCCTCCGCGGCGTCGCGGTCGGGCAGTACCAGTACATGTCGTACGTGTGGTGGGTGTGGGGCAGCGTCATTCACCCCGCCATTGTCCGACAGGGGGAGGATGCTCCGAACCGGCAGGGGCCCCGGTGGGGCGGGGGCCCGAGTGCTGCAGACGCTCCGGTCCGGCAAGGTGTCCCGGCGCGGGCCGGGCGGGGACGCTGAGCTGGGGCGGGTTGGGCCGGGCGGGGCTGTCAGTGGGGCGTGGGATGCTGGACGCGATGGCCAGGAAGACAGCTCAAGACGACCCGCTCGCCCCCGTCACGATCGCGGTGGGCCAGGAGGACCTGCTGCTGGACCGCGCGGTGCAGCAGGTGGTGGCGGCTGCCCGGGCGGCGGATGCGGACACCGATGTGCGCGACCTCACTCCCGAACAGCTCCAGCCCGGCACCTTGGCCGAGCTGACCAGCCCCTCGCTCTTCGCGGAGCGCAAGGTCGTCGTGGTGCGCTCCGCCCAGGATCTCTCCGCGGACACCATCAAGGACGTCAAGGCGTATCTCGGCTCGCCCGCAGAGGAGATCACGCTGGTGCTGCTGCACGCCGGCGGCGCCAAGGGGAAGGGCCTGCTGGACGCGGCCCGCAAGGCCGGGGCGCGGGAAGTGGCCTGCCCCAAGATGACCAAGCCGGCCGACCGGCTGGCCTTCGTACGGGGCGAGTTCCGTGCGACGGGGCGTTCGGCGACGCCCGAGGCCTGCCAGTCGCTGGTCGACGCGATCGGCAGCGATCTGCGTGAGCTGGCCTCGGCCTGCTCGCAGCTCGCCGCCGACGTCGAGGGCACCATCGACGAGGCCGTCGTCGCGCGCTACTACACGGGGCGGGCCGAGGCGTCGAGCTTCACCGTCGCGGACCGTGCCGTCGAGGGCCGGGCCGCCGAGGCGCTGGAGGCCCTCCGCTGGGCGATCGCCACCGGCGTCGCCCCCGTCATGATCACCAGCGCACTCGCCCAGGGCGTCCGCGCCATCGGCAAGCTGGCCTCCGCCCCGCGCGGCGCCCGTCCCGGCGACCTCGCCCGCGATTTGGGCATGCCGCCCTGGAAGATCGACCGGGTGCGGCAGCAGATGCGCGGCTGGTCGGCGGACGGCGTGGCCACGGCGCTGCGCGCGGTGGCGGCGGCCGACGCCGGGGTGAAGGGCGGCGGTGACGATCCGGAGTACGCCCTGGAGAAGGCCGTCGTGGCGATTGCTCGCGCGGCCCGCTCGCGGTGACGCGGTAGCGCCGGGGCGGGGGCCGGGGCGGGCGCAGTGTGGGCAGGACGGCCGCTGTGGGGCACCGACTTCGGCGTGATGGACGAGCGTGGCTGCTAGCCGTTGTCGGATGGTTCATTGTGCGGCGGCCCACGTAGGCAATCTCAGCGCGATCAGCGGTTCAACGGCCGACGTTGACGATGACCGGGCCGATGGGGGCGCTGGCCGTCCGTCGCGTCGGCGTCCGTCCGTCGCCGCAGCCGGGTGAAGAGCCACCCGCCGCAGCGGTCAACGGCCGCGCCGGCCGACAACCACGGCATCAACGGCCACGGCATCAGCGGTCGCGTCCGCCAACGGCCGTGGCATCGACGGCCGCGGCTCTCCATGGCGCGAAGCCCGACCTCAGCGAAGCCCGACCTCAGCGGGGCACGCCGCAAGCCGCCACGGCGGTCCGAGGCACCAGCGAGCCGGTCGCTCCCGGCGGCGCGCTCGGGCTCACCTGACCGACCGGCTTCACCGACCGACCGGCCCCAGCGAACAGGTTGGCCCCACCGGAGCGGTCGGCCTCACACCCCCACCGGAGCAGTCGGCTTCACACGCCCCACCTGACCGGCCGGCTACACCCGACCGCCCGGTCTCACCGGACCGCTCGGCCCCGACGGACCGATCGGCCTCCCGCAACCCACCGGCCTCACTGTGACCGTGAGTTCTGCAGGCGCTTGAGTGTCTCCGTGGCGCTGGTCTTGAGCATCGTCGCCACTTCGGTGGCTGTGGGCTGATTGCTGGTGCTGCCGCTGCTGCTCGATGTGTAGCTCGACCAGGTCGACTGGTAGGTCAGCCAGCCGTCGCGGACGCCGAGGATCACATACGAGCTGTTGCTCGTGCTGGCGTCGTCCTGGCGGGTCACCAGATAGGCCTCGTCGCCGAGGCCCGGCACGGTCTCGACGCGGTAGGCGACAGAGGTGTCCTGCTTCTCGTACGAGCGGTAGGTGTCCGCGAACTCGGGCGTCGGGTCGGTCTTCCGGTGCAGCGTGGCGGTGCTGTAGAGCCAGGTCGAGGAGTAGCCGGAGCTGCTCGTGCCGTCCTGATCGAACGAGACGTTGCACGTCATCGTGTCCAGGGAGGCGAGCTGGGCGCCGCTGTGCTGCGGGTTGGCGTCCTTCGAGGTGGTTCCGGTGTTCGCCTTGGTCCTGAAGTGGGCGTTCTCGAAGGGGGTCAACGAGGTGTCCGCGCACAGATCGCCGGTGTAGGCGTAGCCCGCGAGGTCGGGGCTGGGTTCCGAGGAAAAGCCTCCGGTGGCGAACAGCACCGAGCCCCAGATCGCGGACGCGGCGACCACTCCGCCGAGGGCCCAGAGCCAGCCGGACACGCCGCGGCCCGCGCCACCACCGGGTGCTGTGACGGGGGCTCCGGCGGGTGGCCCCGGGGGAGGGGCGGGTACGCCGGGTGCCGGATAGCCGTATCCGCCGGCCTGCCCCTGCGGAATGCTCTGTTGTGCGTAGGGATTCTGCTGTGGCGGCACCGGATTCTGGGGTGCGGGCACCTGGCCGTAGGGGTGGGGCTGCGGCTGGGAGTACGGATTGTTTTGGTCCCCCGAATGCGACATGGCGGCAGCGTAGCGGACCGCGCGGAATGCGAACCCGGCTCTGCGGCGATGAATTCCCCGGGAGGCAGGTCGTACGGGCCTCCTGCCTGGTCCCATCCGTCGGCCCGCGCAGCTTCCGCACCAGGGCGGAAGGCTCATGCGGCCTCCGGGTCGAGGCCACCGCCGGTCGGCCGTCGCTCTACCGGACCGGCTAGGAATGCGCCGCCGCAACGGGTCGTCGTCCGCAACTCCACGCGCAATTTCAAACGGAAATCGACAAAGACCCTCGCCGCAATGACCCCTGTTATAGCCCCTGCCCCAAAAGTCCCACGAAAGGTCAACCGTCACCCGCCACCCGCCACGGCAATACAAGGCGACCGGAAATCCCCGGCAGTAATTCACAGCAACAAAACCCCATGGGGAACCCCACAGAGAACGCCATGGAGAACGCCACGGAGAGTCCGGAGAACCCGCACGCAGTCGCCGCGCGGCGAAGCGCCACGGAGAAATCCGCCCCGCCCCCACCCCACGAACAAAAGCCCCGCCTCGCCCCGGGGAAGGGGCGAGGCGGGGCCTCGGATCAAGCTGTTGCGGCCTGGTCGGAGGTGTACGCCGAGTGGCCGGGTGCGCCGCACCCGCGTGGCGAACGCAGGCCGTGTGCGGCGCGGTGGTGCATCGGTCAGGGAGCGGAGAGAGGGGCCGCTGGACCCCTGCCGACAGAGGTGGTGCAGGTGTTGCGGTGGGTGGAGGAGGACCACGCCTGGAGGAGCGATGGCCTTCTCCGGGGGGAAGGTCAGGCCTTGAGGGCCGCGACCTTCTTCGCCAGCGCCGACTTCTTGTTGGCGGCGGCGTTCTTGTGGATGACACCCTTGCTGACGGCCTTGTCGAGCTTCTTGGCAGCCTCGGCCTGGGCGGTGGTGGCCTTCTGCAGGTCACCGGCCTCCACGGCCTCGCGGGTGCGACGGATCGCGGTCTTCAGAGTGGACTTGACAGCCTTGTTGCGCTGACGAGCCTTCTCGTTGGTCTTGATCCGCTTCATCTGGGACTTGATGTTCGCCACGAAAGAGCCTTTTCAGGTTCGTTGGAGTTTCGAGTTGCGCCTCGTACGAGAGAGGGCACGAAGCGCAGTGGACCAGGCTACCAGCAGGGTCTACGCCCGCCCAAACCGGACCGGACGCCCCCGCCCGGCCCTCCTCGCCCACGGTCCGCCCGCCCCCACCACCAGCGCCCCCATCCCAGAGGCACATCCTCAGAGACACCGCGCCCGGATGCGGCAGAGCCCCCGCCCCATAGCCGTCCCCCCGCCCCAGAGGCCCACGGCACCCCCGCCCGCACCCCCGCAAAGCTCCCTGACAAGCCCCCCCGACAAGCTCCCCGACAAGCCCCCGAGAACCCCCCGCTCCCGCCTCGCCCCGCCCAAACCGGACCGGGCCCCTCGCTCATGGGACGATGGGGGTGACGTCACATACCCGAGTCCCGCCTACCCGCGTTCACTGAATGGACCCTGCGTGCCCGCGACCCCTACGAACGTGCCGGAGCCGAGCCGTACCGATCCGGCCCTCCTCCGTAACTTCTGCATCATCGCGCACATCGACCACGGCAAGTCGACGCTCGCCGACCGGATGCTCCAGATCACCGGTGTCGTCGACCAGCGGCAGATGCGCGCGCAGTACCTCGACCGCATGGACATCGAGCGCGAGCGCGGCATCACGATCAAGTCCCAGGCGGTCCGTCTGCCCTGGGCCCCCACCGAGGGTGAAGAGGGAAGTGGCACGACCCACATCCTGAACATGATCGACACCCCGGGCCACGTCGACTTCACCTACGAGGTCTCGCGCTCGCTCGCCGCGTGCGAGGGCTGCATCCTCCTGGTCGACGCCGCTCAGGGCATCGAGGCCCAGACCCTCGCCAACCTGTACCTGGCGATGGAGCACGACCTCACGATCATCCCCGTCCTCAACAAGATCGACCTGCCGGCCGCCCAGCCCGAGAAGTTCGCCGCCGAGCTGGCCAACCTGGTCGGCTGCGAGCCCGAGGACGTGCTGCGGGTCTCCGCCAAGACCGGCGTCGGCGTGGCCGAGCTGCTGGACAAGGTCGTCCGCGAGGTGCCGGCCCCGGTCGGCGTCAAGGACGCCCCCGCCCGCGCGATGATCTTCGACTCGGTCTACGACGCCTACCGCGGCGTCGTGACCTACGTGAAGGTCGTCGACGGCACGCTCGGCAAGCGCGAGCGCATCCGGATGATGTCGACCGGCGCCGCGCACGAGCTGCTGGAGATCGGCACGAACTCCCCGGAGATGAAGGCGGCCGACGGGCTGTCCGTCGGCGAGGTCGGCTACCTGATCACCGGCGTGAAGGACGTCCGGCAGTCCAAGGTGGGTGACACGATCACCCAGCTGAACAAGGGCGCCGAGGAGCCGCTGGGCGGCTACAAGGACCCCAAGCCGATGGTGTTCTCGGGGCTGTACCCCCTGGACGGCTCGGACTACCCCGAGCTGCGCGACGCGCTGGACAAACTGCAGCTCAACGACGCCGCGCTCGTCTACGAGCCGGAGACCTCCGCGGCCCTGGGCTTCGGCTTCCGCGTCGGCTTCCTCGGCCTGCTGCACCTGGAGGTCATCCGCGAGCGCCTGGAGCGCGAGTTCAACCTCGATCTGATCGCCACCGCGCCGAACGTGGTCTACCGCGTCGACATGGAGGACGGGACCGAGCACGAGGTCACCAACCCGAGCGAGTTCCCGACCGGCAAGATCGACAAGGTGCACGAGCCGGTCGTCCGGGCCACGATCCTGGCGCCCAGCGAGTTCATCGGCGCGATCATGGAGCTGTGCCAGAACCGCCGCGGCAACCTCCTCGGCATGGACTACCTCTCCGAGGACCGCGTCGAGATCCGCTACACCCTCCCGCTCGCCGAGGTCGTCTTCGACTTCTTCGACCAGCTCAAGTCCAAGACCCGCGGCTATGCCTCGCTGGACTACGAGCCCACCGGCGAGCAGGTCGCCGACCTGGTGAAGGTCGACATCCTGCTGCACGGCGACAAGGTCGACGCGTTCTCCGCGATCTGCCACAAGGACAAGGCGTACGCGTACGGCGTCCGCCTGGTCGCCAAGCTGCGCGAGCTGATCCCGCGGCAGAGCTTCGAGGTGCCGATCCAGGCCGCCATCGGCAGCCGGGTCATCGCCCGGGAGACGGTCCGCGCCATCCGCAAGGACGTCCTCGCCAAGTGCTACGGCGGTGACATCTCCCGTAAGCGGAAGCTGCTGGAGAAGCAGAAGGAAGGCAAGAAGCGGATGAAGATGGTCGGCAGCGTGGAGGTCCCGCAGGAGGCCTTCATCGCGGTGCTGTCCTCGGACTCCGACGGCGACGCGAAGTCGAAGAAGTAGGAAGACGCGCAAGCGGAAGAACGCGCGAGGCAGGGCGCGGGTCCCCGGAGCGGGGGCCGGCGCCCTGTCGGCTTTCCTCCGGAGCACGGCTGCCGCCCGGTCCGGTCCCCGGTCCCCGGCGGTCCGCCGCGGGCGCTCGCCGCAGCGCCCTATCGGACATTGCGCGTGCTACCTACACCTATCGCACGGGTCACATCCTCAACCAGTAGGTCGTAGCCCCTTACGTGGGGGCGGATCGCGCTCTAGTCTGATCACTGCTCAAAGGTTACTCACGAGTCACCAGCATCGAAGCGGGCCCCGGAGGACGCCGTGACGGACACCCACACGCTGATCGAAAACCGGCCGCCTTCCGTGGCGCACCTGTTCCTGGAGCGGGTCGAGGCCACGCCCGACATCGAGGCCTATCGCTATCCGGTCCCCCCGGCCTCGGGGCAGGGGGCGGACGACTGGAAGGCGATCAGCTGGGCCCAGGCCGCCGAGCGGGTCTACGCCGTGGCCGCCGGCCTCATGGCGCTCGGCATCCTGCCCGAGGAGCGGGTGGCGCTGGCCGCCAACACCCGCGTCGAGTGGATCCTCGCCGACCTCGGCGTGCTCTGCTCGGGCGCGGCCACCACCACGGTCTACCCCAGCACCAACGCCGAGGAGACCGCCTACATCCTGGCCGACTCCGGCAGCCGGGTGCTGATCGCGGAGGACGCCGGACAGCTCGCCAAGGCGCGCGAGCGGCGCGCCGAGCTGCCCGACCTGGCGCATGTCGTCGTCATCGACGAGGCCGGCGCGGAGCCCGCCGAGGGCGACCCGGAGGGCTGGGTGCTCACCCTGGCCGAGCTGGAGAAGCGCGGCACCGCCTATCTCCAGGACCACCCGGACTGCGTCACGGAGCGGGTCGCCGCGCTGCGCGCCGACCAGCTGGCCACGCTGATCTACACCTCCGGGACCACCGGCCGCCCCAAGGGCGTGCAGCTGCCGCACGACTGCTGGGCGTACATGGCACGGGCCATCCCGGCGACGGGCATGGTCACCGAGGAGGACGTGCAGTACCTCTGGCTGCCGCTGGCGCACGTCTTCGGCAAGGTGCTCACCGCGGGCCAGATCGCGGCCGGCCATGTGATCGCGGTCGACGGCCGGGTCGACAAGATCATCGAGAATCTGCCGGTGGTCCGGCCCACCTACATGGCGGCCGTGCCGCGGATCTTCGAGAAGGTCTACAACGGGGTCGCGGCCAAGGCCCGGCAGGGCGGCGGCGCCAAGTACAAGATCTTCCAGTGGGCGGCCGAGGTGGCCCGCGAGTACGCCAAGGTCTCGCAGGACAACTTCCGCCGCACCGGCACCGCCTCGGTGCCGTTCGCGCTCGGCGCCAAGCACCGGATCGCCGACGCCCTCGTCTACGCCAAGCTGCGGGACGCCTTCGGCGGCCGGCTGCGCGCCGCGGTCTCCGGCTCGGCCGCGCTCTCCCCGGAGATCGGCTACTTCTTCTCCGGCGCCGGGATCCACATCCTGGAGGGCTACGGCCTGACGGAGTCCAGCGCCGCCAGCTTCGTCAACCCCGGCGAGGCCTACCGCACCGGAACGGTCGGCAAGCCGCTGCCCGGCACCGAGGTGCGGATCGCCGAGGACGGCGAGATCCTGCTGCGCGGCCCCGGCATCATGCAGGGCTACCACGGCCTGCCGGACAAGACCGCCGAGGTCCTGGAGGCGGACGGCTGGTTCCACACCGGTGACATCGGGGAGCTCTCCCCGGACGGCTATCTGCGGATCACCGACCGCAAGAAGGACCTGATCAAGACCTCGGGCGGCAAGTACATCGCGCCCGCCGAGGTCGAGGGCCAGTTCAAGGCGGTCTGTCCGTTCGTCTCCAACGTGCTGGTGCACGGCGCCAACCGGAACTTCTGCACCGCGCTGATCGCCCTCGACGAGCCGACGATCCTGAGCTGGGCCGCCGAACACGGCCTGGCGGGCAAGCCGTACGCCGAGGTCGTCGCGACCGAGCAGGTCCGCGAGCTGATCGACGGCTATGTCGAGCGGGTCAACGAGGGGCTGCAGCGCTGGCAGCAGATCCGCAAGTTCCGGCTGCTGCCGCGTGACCTGGACATCGAGCACGGCGAGGTGACCCCGAGCCTCAAGGTCAAGCGGCCGGTGGTGGAGCGGACGTTCAAGGACCTGCTCGACGAGATGTACGCGGGCACGCGCGAGGCGTAGTCGCGAGGGCGCGGCGGCAGGGCGTGGGGCGGCGCACTCCCTGCCGCCGCGCGCCCTGTCGTCGCGCCGTGCTGCCGCGCCCGTACGGGTGACGGCGGCCGCCCGGCGGGGGAGTCGCGGCCGCCCCCTGAGGCGGTCCGTACGGCCCCCGGCGGGGCTCGGCGCGCGTCGGCCAACTCCCGCGGTGCGTCAGCCGAATTGACGGCTGTGACCACCCACTTCTGTGACTCAGTGCTTATGGGTGCGCTCGTTCTGTCACTCTGGTCGTCGGCGCATCCGGCGCTGTAGCGGAGCTGCTCGGGAGTTGCTCAATGCGGACGACCACTTCGTCTCCACGGGACGACGACGTCACGGCGATGCGCAGGGCGAGGCCGGCCGGGTCCTGTGGCGGGCCCGCGGCCGCACCTGCCGAGGGGGCCGCGGCCCGTTCCCGCCGGGCCAGCCTGCCCGGTGACCCGCAGGCCGCTGCCGCCGCCCGCCGCTTCGTCCGGGCCGCGTTCGCCGACTGGTCCGGCCAGGAGCTGCCCGGCGCGGACGCCCTGTCGGGCCGGCTCGGGGACGAAGCGGTGCTGCTGGTCAGCGAGTTGGTGACGAACGCGGTGGTGCACGCAGGCACCACCGTCGAGCTGCGCTGCCGGCTGGAGCCGGAGCGCGAGCCGGGCGCGGAGTCCCGCGGCGGCCGGAGCGGCGGGCCCTACCGGAGCCGGAGCGGGGAGCCGTACCCGGCGCCGTACGCGCACGCCCCCGGCGCGGGCCCCGACGGCGCACCCGGCCCGGGCCTCCTCATCGAGGTCTCCGACCACCACCCCGCCCAGCCGGTCCGCGCCCACGACGACGCCGCCGAGGACGGCGGCCACGGCCTCCAGCTGATCAGCGCCGTCGCCGAATCCTGGGGCGTCACCTACCGCCGGGCCATGAAGACCGTCTGGTTCCGGCTGCCCCTGGCCGACCGGGACGGCGCCGGGACCGACCCGGAGCCCGCCTTCGACGGCCGGCTGCTGCAGCGCGGACTGCGCGCCGCCGAACTCCTCGCCCCGGCCCCGCGCCGGTCCGCCCCGCCGGACCACGAGACCGACCGGGCCGGCAACGGCGCCCTCTCCTTCCTCGCCGAGGCATCCGACCTGCTCTCCGGCCAGCTCGACGCCGACCAGGTCGCCGCGCTCGCCGCCCAGCTGATCGTGCCGCGGCTCGCCGAATGGTGCGCGGTGTGGCTCTACGACGGCGACAGCGGCGCGCCCGGCCGGGGCATCGCGCCGGACGGCGAGGAACAGCGGCTCGCCCGGGTCTGGCACACCTCGGAGAACCGGATCGACGCGCTGCGCACGGCGCTGGAGAAGCAGCCGCCGGACCTGCCCGACGGCGGCCCGCCCAGCGGCGCCCCCGGCGCGGTCCCCTGGCCCTGGCCCTACGAACCGGGCGGGTACGGGCCGGGCGGCGCCGCCCTCGCCTGCCCCCTGGTCGCCGGCGGCCGCCGTCTCGGCACCCTGCTGCTCGGCCGGGGCGGGCTGGTGCGCTTCCCCGACGAGGTGGTCGGGCTGATCGAGGACCTGGGCCGCCGGGTCGCCCGCGCCGTCGCCACCGCCCGCGCCTACAGCCGCCAGGAGCGCATCAGCCAGGTCCTGCAGCGCAGGCTGCTGCCGCGGGGACGGGCGCAGGTGCCCGGCGTCGAGTCGGCGGTGGTCTACGAGCCGCGCGAGGGCGCCTGGGCGGGCGGCGACTTCTGGGACCTGTTCGACGCCGGGGACGGCCGCTGGTGCTTCGCCCTCGGCGACGTCTGCGGCAGCGGGCCCGAGGCGGCCGCGGTGACCGGGCTGGCGCGCCCGGTGCTGCGGCTGCTGGCCCGGGACGGCTTCGGGGTGGCCGCTGTGCTCGACCGGCTCAACAAGACCATGGCGCGGGAGGCCGCGGACTCGGTCGCGGCGGTCGCGGCGGCGGTGGCGGCGGCCGGCGCGGGGGCGGAGGCGCCGGTCGAGATCCGCGAGGAGGGCGAACAGGCCCGCTTCCTGTCCCTGCTCTACGGCGAGATCGTCCCGTACCCCGGCGGCGCCGGCGGCGCCCGCTGCACCCTCGCCAGCGCCGGCCACCCGCTGCCGCTGGTCCTGGGCACGGACGGCACGGTCCGGATTGTCGCGGCACCGCAGATGCTGCTGGGGGTGGTGGAGGACGCGGCGTATGTCAGCGAATCGTTCGACCTCCGCCCCGGGGAAACGCTTCTGTGCGTCACCGACGGGGTGACCGAGCGGCGCTCGGGACGGCGGCTCTTCGACGACGAGGACGGCCTGGCCACCACCCTCGCCGGGGGCGCCGGCCTGAGCGCCACCGACCTCGCCGACCACATCCGCAACACCGTCCACGCCTTCGGCCCGGTCCCGCCCGACGACGACCTGGCCCTGCTGGTCCTCCAGGCGGCCGGGCCGGGGGTGCCGTAGTCCCGGGGTGCCGCAGGCCCGGGGTGCCGCAGGCCCGGGGTGCCGCAGGGCACACCGCGCCCGGACCGGCACCGCCCCGCCATGACGGACAATGGTTCCCATGCCTTCCGCACTGCCCGATGGTGAGCCGATGCCCGAGGACGGGGCGCTGCCCGGTCACACCCCGGCGGCCGCCGCCGGCCGGCCCCTCGGCTTCTACCTGCACGTGCCGTACTGCGCGACCCGCTGCGGCTACTGCGACTTCAACACCTACACCGCGAGCGAGCTGCGCGGCTCCGGCGGCGCCCTGGCCTCCCGCGACACCTACGCCGACACCGTCGTGGACGAGATCCGGCTGGCCCGCAAGGTGCTCGGCGACGACCCGCGCCCCGTCGAGACGGTCTTCGTCGGCGGCGGCACCCCGACCCTGCTGCCCGCCGCGGACCTCGGCCGGATGCTGGCCGCGATCCGCGAGGAGTTCGGCCTCGCACCGGGGGCGGAGATCACCACCGAGGCCAACCCGGAGTCCGTCGACCCCCGCTACCTCGACGAGCTGCTCGCGGGCGGCTTCAACCGGGTCTCCTTCGGCATGCAGAGCGCCCGGCAGCACGTCCTGAAGATCCTCGACCGCACGCACACCCCCGGCCGCCCCGAGGCCTGCGTCGCCGAGGCCCGCGCGGCCGGCTTCGCGCACGTCAACCTCGACCTGATCTACGGCACCCCCGGCGAGACCGACGACGACTGGCGCGCCTCCCTGGACGCCGCGATCGGGGCCGGCCCCGACCACGTCTCCGCCTACGCCCTGATCGTCGAGGAGGGCACCCAGCTGGCCCGCCGGATCCGCCGCGGCGAGGTCCCGATGACCGACGACGACGTGCACGCCGACCGTTACCTCATCGCCGACGAACGCCTCGCCGCGGCCGGTTTCCGCTGGTACGAGGTCTCGAACTGGGCCACCACCGACGCCGCCCGCTGCCGCCACAACGAGCTGTACTGGACCGGCGCCGACTGGTGGGGCGCGGGCCCCGGCGCCCACAGCCACGTCGGCGGCGTCCGCTGGTGGAACGTCAAACACCCCGGCGCCTACGCCCAGGCCCTCACCGAGGGCCGCTCCCCGGGCGCCGGCCGCGAACTCCTCTCGGACGAGGACCGCCGCGTCGAACGCATCCTCCTCGAACTCCGCCTCGCGGACGGCTGCCCCCTGGACATCCTCGCCCCGGCGGGCGCCCGGGCGGCCTCCCGCGCACTGGCCGACGGCCTGCTGGAGCCCGGCCCGTACGAGGCGGGGCGGGCCGTCCTGACCCTCCGCGGACGGTTGCTGGCGGACGCGGTGGTGCGGGATCTGGTGGACTGATCACTCGGTCGGGGGATCTCACCCGGAGACCCGGCCCACCCGGCCACGCCGTCCCTAGGCTGCAGGCAATACCCCGGCAGGCAAGGGCAGTTGGGCGGTTGGTCACGGTGCACGATCAGCACATCGAGGAGTACTTCGCGGCGTTCGAGCCGCCGGAGGGGCTGCGGGCGGAGCTCCTGCGCCGGGAGATTCTGCTGACCGGCGGGACGGATATCGTCCACAACAGGATCGTCAGCGACGTGGTGGGCCAGATTCCGCACGACCGCTGGCACAGGTTCGCGACGCTGCACGTCTCGTTCCCGGGGGACGTCAGCAAGCCGCAGCCCGATCTCGTGGTGATGGAGCGCGAACGGCCCGACGGCTGCGGATGGCTCGTCCCCGCTTCGGACGTGACCCTGTTGCTCGAGGTGGTGTCCCTGCGCAGCGCCGACCGCGACTACGGCCTGAAGCGCTCCGTCTACGCCGCAGGGGCCGTCCCCGCGTACCTGATCATCGACCCGTACGACGCCCGCTGTGTCCTGCTGACGGAGCCGTGCGGCGCGGGAGAGGACGCCGACTACGAGGTTCGGCGCACCGTCCCGTTCGGTGTTTCTCTCCGCGTCGACGCCCTCGGCATCACGCTGGACACCTCCCGGTTCGGCACCCTTCCCGCCGTCACCCGCCACCGCCGGCCGTGACGAAGTCGATCAGCTCCTCCACCCGCCCCAGCAGCGCCGGCTCCAGGTCCTTGTAGGAGCGCACGCAGGACAGGATGCGCTGCCAGGCGGCGCCGGTGTTCTCCGGCCAGCCCAGTGCCCGGCACACGCCCGTCTTCCAGTCCTGGCCGTGCGGGACGGACGGCCAGGCCGCGATGCCGACCGAGGACGGCTTCACGGCCTCCCAGATGTCGATGTAGGGGTGGCCCACCACCAGGGCGTGGTCCCCGGTCACCCCGGCCGCGATGCGCGACTCCTTCGAACCGGGCACGAGGTGGTCGACGAGGACGCCGAGGCGGGCGTCCGGGCCGGGGGCGAAGCCGCGGACGATCGCCGGCAGGTCGTCGATGCCCTCCAGGTACTCCACGACGACGCCCTCGATGCGCAGGTCGTCGCCCCACACCCGCTCCACCAGCTCGGCGTCGTGCCGGCCCTCCACATAGATGCGCCCGGCGCGGGCGACCCGCGCGCGGGCGCCGGGCACGGCGAGCGAGCCGGAGGCCGTACGGGCCGGGCCGCCCGGCGCCGGGCGGCCCTGGGGGCGTACGAGGGTGACGGCCTTGCCCTCCAGGAGGAAACCGCGCGGGGTCATCGGGAAGACCCGGTGCTTGCCGAAGCGGTCCTCCAGGGTGACCGTCGGGCCCTCGGCCGTCTTCTCGCAGCGGATCACGGCGCCGCAGAAGCCCGTGGTGACCTCCTCGACGACCAGATCCGGGTCGGCCGGCACCTCGGGGGCGGGGCGCTGCTTCTTCCAGGGCGGGGTCAGGTCGGGGCTGTAGCGCTTGCTCTGCATGGGCCTGCTTCTGTTTCGGGGAGAGGGGGCGCGGAGTGAGGGACGGGCGGCCGGGGCGGCGTCAGGACGGCGCGACGCCGAAGCGGGCCGCGAGGGCGTCGCGTTGGGTACGGACGAAGGCGGCGTCCACCACGGCACCGTGCCCGGGAACGTACCGCGCGTCCTCGCCGCCTAGGGCCAGCAGCCGGTCCAGCGCGCCGGGCCACCGCTGGGGCAGCGCGTCGGGGCCCGCCTGGGGCTCGCCGGACTCCTCGACCAGGTCGCCGCAGAAGACGATCTCCGGCTCGCCGTGCCGGCCCGGCACCAGGACGGCCAGGTCGTGGGCGGTGTGCCCGGGGCCGACGTTGGCGAGCAGCACCTGCCGGTCGCCGAGTTCGACGGTCAGCTGGCCGTGCACCTGGTGGTGCGGGGCGACGAGCAGGTCGGCGGCCTCCGCGGCGGCGGCGGGCGCGACCCCCTGCCGCACCGCGTCGTGGCGCAGCTCGTCCTTGCCGCGGCGCAGCAGCTCGCCGAGGCCGGCCGCGCCGAACACCTCGACGCCCGCGAAGGCCGCCGTGCCCAGGACATGATCGAAATGCGGGTGGGTGAGCGCGACATGCGTCACTTCCCGGCCCAGCACACCGCGGATCGTCCGGCGCAGGTCCGCGCCGTCGCGCAGGGTCGCGCCGGTGTCGACGATCATGACTCCGGTACTGCCGGCGATCACCCCGATCGTCTCGTCCCAGCCCGGCATCCGGCGCCTGGCGACACCGTCACCGAGTCGTTCCCAACCCGCCTCTTCCCAAGCACTGTGCATACCGAGACGCTAGCGCCATCGCGATAGCGTTGCCCGACAGATCGGCCGAACACGGTCATCGGGCGGGTGCTCCGTGCGGCGGCCCTTGCCGCGCCCGTGCTACCCGGCCGTACACTGGCTCAAGGTCTGGCACTCGGCCCGGGTGAGTGCCAGGGGAGACGAGACGGCGGACGGCCGGACTGGAGGTGCGCGGGATGCTCAGTGAACGCAGGCTGGAGGTGCTGCGTGCCATCGTCCAGGACTATGTCGGGACGGAGGAGCCGGTCGGCTCCAAGGCGCTCACCGAACGCCATCGGCTCGGGGTCTCCCCGGCCACCATCCGCAACGACATGGCGGCCCTGGAGGACGAGGGGTTCATCGCCCAGCCGCACACCAGCGCCGGGCGGATCCCGACCGACAAGGGCTACCGCCTCTTCGTCGACAAGCTGGCCGGCGTCAAGCCGCTGTCCAGCCCGGAGCGGCGGGCGATCCAGAACTTCCTGGACGGCGCCGTCGACCTCGACGACGTGGTCGGCCGCACCGTCCGGCTGCTGGCGCAGCTGACCCGGCAGGTCGCCGTCGTCCAGTACCCGTCCCTGACCCGGTCCACGGTCCGGCACGTCGAGCTGCTGGCCCTGGCCCCGGCCCGGCTGATGCTCGTCCTGATCACGGACACCGGGCGGGTCGAACAGCGGCTCATCGACTGCCAGGCGCCGTTCGGCGAGACGTCCCTGGCGGATCTGCGGGCGCGGCTCAACAGCAGGGTCGTCGGCCGCCGGTTCGCGGATGTGCCGCAGTTGGTGCAGGATCTCCCGGAGTCCTTCGAGCAGGACGACCGCGGCACGGTCTCGACAGTGCTGTCGGTGTTGCTGGAAACTCTGGTGGAAGAGACCGAGGAACGGCTGATGATCGGCGGCACCGCCAATCTCACCCGCTTCGGTCACGACTTCCCGCTGACGATCCGGCCGGTGCTGGAGGCCCTCGAGGAGCATGTGGTGATGCTCAAGCTGCTCGGGGAGGCCAAGGACTCGGGCATGACCGTACGCATCGGGCATGAGAATGCCCACGAAGGCCTGGCGTCCACATCGGTCGTCACGGTCGGCTACGGTTCGGGCGACGAGGCAGTCGCCAAACTCGGCGTGGTCGGACCGACCCGCATGGACTACCCCGGAACGATGGGAGCGGTACGCGCAGTGGCACGTTACGTCGGACAAATCCTCGCGGAGTCGTAAGTGGCCACGGATTACTACTCGGTCCTCGGTGTCGGCCGCGACGCCTCGCAGGACCAGATCAAGAAGGCCTTCCGCCGGCTGGCGCGCGAGCTGCACCCGGACGTCAATCCGGACCCCAAGACCCAGGAGCGGTTCAAGGAGATCAACGCCGCTTACGAGGTGCTGTCGGACCCGCAGAAGAAGCAGGTCTACGACCTCGGCGGGGACCCCCTCTCGCAGGCCAACGGCGGCCAGGGCGCGGGCGGCTTCGGCGCGGGCTTCGGCAACTTCTCCGACATCATGGACGCCTTCTTCGGCACCGCGTCGCAGCGCGGTCCGCGCTCGCGCACCCGCCGCGGGCAGGACGCCATGATCCGGCTCGACATCGAGCTGAACGAAGCGGCCTTCGGCACGACCAAGGACATCCAGGTCGACACCGCCGTCGTCTGCACCACCTGCACCGGTGAGGGCGCGGCGCCCGGCACCTCGGCGCAGACCTGCGACATGTGCCGCGGCCGCGGTGAGGTCTCGCAGGTCACCCGGTCCTTCCTCGGCCAGGTCATGACGTCGCGGCCCTGCCCGCAGTGCCAGGGCTTCGGCACGGTCGTGCCGACCCCGTGCCCCGAGTGCGCCGGCGACGGCCGGATCCGCTCCCGCCGCACGCTGACCGTCAAGATCCCGGCCGGTGTCGACAACGGCACCCGCATCCAGCTCGCGGGGGAGGGCGAGGTCGGCCCCGGCGGCGGACCCGCCGGCGACCTCTACGTGGAGATCCACGAGGTGGCGCACCCGGTCTTCCAGCGGCGTGGCGACGACCTGCACTGTACGGTCACCATCCCGATGACGGCGGCGGCGCTGGGCACGAAGTGCCCGCTGGAGACGCTGGACGGGGTGGAGGAGATCGACGTCCGGCCCGGTACCCAGTCCGGCCAGTCGATCCCGCTGCACCAGCGCGGCGTGACCCACCTGCGCGGCGGCGGCCGGGGCGACCTCATCGTGCACGTCGAGGTGATGACGCCGTCCAAGCTCGACGCCGACCAGGAGGAGCTGCTGCGGCGGCTGGCCAAGCTGCGCGGCGAGGAGCGGCCCACGGGGCAGTTCCAGCCGGGACAGCAGGGTCTCTTCTCGCGGCTGAAGGACGCCTTCAACGGGCGATAGCCCCAGGTGGGCCCGGGGACGCAGCGGTCGCCCGGGCCCGGCGCGGCGGCCTCGGCCCCGGTTCGGAGCGGGCCGGTGGGCGTGACACGATGTGCTCATGCCCACCGCACCGACCGATCTCTGCCGCTACCCGATCGTGCAGGCCCCGATGGCGGGAGGCGGCTCGGGTCCCGAGCTGGCCGCCGCCGTCTGCGGCGCCGGCGGTCTGGGCTTCCTCGCCGCCGGCTACAAGACCGCCGACGGCATGTACCAGGAGATCAAACAGCTGCGGTCGCTGACCGACCGGCCCTTCGGCGTCAACCTGTTCATGCCGCAGCCGTCGCTCGCCGACAGCTCCGTCGTCGAGGTCTACCGCGAGCAACTCGCGGGCGAGGCGGCCTGGTACGAGACCGAACTCGGTGACACCGACGGGCCCATCGACGACGGCTACGAGGCCAAGCTCGCGATCCTGCGGGACGACCCGGTGCCGGTGGTCTCCTTCACCTTCGGCTGCCCCTCGCGCACCGTCCTCGATGCCTTCGCCAAGGTCGGCACATACACCGTCGTCACGGTCACCACCGCCGCCGAGGCACAGGCCGCGCAGTGGTCGGGCGCCGACGCGGTGTGCGTGCAGGGCGTGGAGGCCGGCGGCCACCAGGGCACCCACCGGGACGATCCGCACGCGGACGGCACCGGCTCGGGGCTGGGCCTGCTGGCGCTGCTCGGCCAGGTGCGCGAGGCCGTGCAGATCCCGGTGATCGCCGCGGGCGGGCTGATGCGCGGGGCGCAGATCGCGTCGGTGCTGGCCGCCGGGGCGAGCATGGCGCAGCTGGGCACGGCCTTCCTGGCCACCCCCGAATCGGGCGCCAACCCGCTGCACAAGCAGGCGTTGACCAACCCCCTGTTCACGCATACCGAGTTGACCCGGGCGTTCTCCGGGCGGCCGGCCCGCGGGCTGGTCAACCGCTTCCTGCGCGAGCACGGCCCGTACGCCCCGGCCGCCTACCCCGCCGTCCACTACCTCACCTCGACCGTGCGCAAGGCCGCGGCCAAGGCGGGCGACGCGCAGGGCATGAACCTGTGGGCGGGGCAGGGGCACCGGCTGGCGCGGGAGCTGCCCGCCGGGCGGCTCGTGGAGGTACTGGCGGTCGAACTCGACGCGGCGCGTGCCGCGTTGGGCCGCCGGGGCGGTGCCGCATGACCGCCCCGGTCTTCCTCGTCGACTCGCTCGCGGACGTACGGGCCGGCGCCACCGTGACCCTGGACGGCCCCGAGGGCCGGCACGCGGTGTCGGTGCGCCGGCTGCGGGCCGGCGAGGAGGTCGTCCTGACGGACGGTCGTGGCACCGGCGCGCTCGGCACGGTCGCCGCAGCCGAGGGCAAGGACCGGCTCACCGTCGCCGTCGCGGAGCTGCGCACCGAGGCGCCGCCGCGGCCCACGATCACCGTCGTCCAGGCGCTGCCCAAGGGCGACCGCGGCGAGCTGGCCGTGGAGACGATGACCGAGACCGGCGTGGATGCCATCGTGCCCTGGGCGGCGGCGCGTTGTGTGACGCAGTGGAAGGGCGAGCGGGCGGCCAAGTCGCTGGGCAAATGGCGGGCCACGGCCCGTGAGGCGGGCAAGCAGTCGCGCCGGCTGACCTTCCCCGAGGTCGCCGATCCGCTGACCACCAAGCAGGTGGCCGCGCTGCTCGCCGACGCCGACTTCGCCGCCGTCCTCCATGAGGAGGGCAGCACCCCCCTCGCCACCGCCGCACTCCCCGCCGAGGGCCGGATCGTGCTGGTCGTCGGGCCGGAGGGCGGGGTCTCCCCGGAGGAGCTCGCCCTCTTCGCCGAGGCGGGCGCCGGACCCTACCGCCTGGGGCCGAGCGTGCTGCGCACCTCCACGGCGGGCACGGCGGCCACGGCGCTGCTGCTGGGGCGCACGGGGCGCTGGAGCTAGCGGGGCTCGCCGGACTCCCGCCGCCCGCCACAGGGCGGACGGCGGGAGGCCGGTCCCGGTGCTCCGGTCAGACCAGCTCGGCCGCCAGCGTGATGTTCTTGACGCCCGCGAGCGCCTGGCTCACCGGGCAGTTGGCCTTGGCGTCCTGGGCCGCCGCCTGGAAGTCCTCCTCGGACAGGCCCGGGACGCGGGCCTTGACGGTCAGCACGATGCCGGTGATGCCCTCACCGGGCTGGAAGGTGACATCGGCGCGGGTGTCCAGGGTCTCGACGGTGTACCCCTTGCCCGCCAGGCCGTGCGAGAAGGCCATCGAGTAGCAGGACGAGTGGGCCGCCGCGATGAGCTCCTCGGGGCTGGTGGTGCCGTTCGGCTGCTCCGCGCGGGCGGGCCAGTTCACGTCGTAGGTACCGACCTTGGAGGACTCCAGGGCGACGGTGCCCTTGCCCTCCATGAGGTTGCCTTCCCAGTGGGTCTTGGCGGTGCGCGTGGTGGCCATGGTGCACGACTCCCGGTGGTGGGCGTAAGCGATCACCGGCCAGCTTAGAGGGCCGGGGTGCCGATGCGCGGCCGGCGGGCCGTGGCGGCCGCGCGGCGTGGGGTGGGGTGGGCCCCGGGGTACGGGCCGCCCGGTAGCATCCGAGGCCGTGCGCACCGTGCGCGCGGCAAACGACCCGGGAGGTGCCACCGGTGGCGGGAGAACCGCAGGCCGACTGCCTGTTCTGCAAGATCGTGGCGGGGGAGGTGCCGGCGACCATCGTCCGGGAGACCGACACCACGGTCGCGTTCCGCGACATCAACCCCCAGGCGCCCACGCACGTCCTGGTGATCCCCAAGGTGCACTACCCGGACGCGGCGAGCCTGGCCGCCGCCGAACCGCAGGTCATCGCCGACATACTGCGCGAGTCGCGCGAGGTCGCCGCCGAGGACAAGGTCGAGGACCGGGGCTACCGGGTCGTCTTCAACACCGGCGCCGGCGCGGGCCAGACCGTCTTCCACGCCCATCTGCACGTACTCGGCGGCCGCGGCCTCCAGTGGCCCCCCGGCTGACCGCGCGTGTCCGTACGTGAACTGGTGGTCCTGGGCACCGCGAGCCAGGTCCCCACGCGGCACCGCAACCACAACGGCTATGTGCTGCTCTGGGACGGCCAGGGGCTGCTCTTCGACCCCGGCGAGGGGACCCAGCGTCAGATGCTGCGGGCCGGCGTCGCCGCGCACGACCTCCACCGGATCTGCGTCACGCACTTCCACGGCGACCACTCGCTGGGCCTGGCCGGGGTGATCCAGCGGATCAACCTCGACCGGGTGCCGCACCCGGTCACGGCCCACTACCCGGCCAGTGGCCAGCACTTCTTCGACCGGCTGCGGTACGCCACCGCATACCGGGAGACGGTCCGGCTGGTCGAGCGGCCGGTGGCGGTCGACGGCGAGCTGGAGCGCTCGGCGTCGTACGTTCTGGAGACGCACCGGCTCTCCCACCCCGTCGAGTCGTACGGCTACCGCCTCGTCGAGCCGGACGGGCGCCGGATGCTGCCGGAGCGGCTGGCGGCGCACGGCATCGCCGGACCGGACGTGGGGCGCCTGCGGCAGCTCGGCGAGCTGAACGGCGTCACCCTCGACGAGGTCAGCGAGGTGCGCCCCGGCCAGCGGTTCGCGTTCGTCATGGACACCCGGCTGTGCGAGGGCGTCCACGCGCTGGCGCAGGACGCGGACATGCTCGTGATCGAGTCGACGTTCCTGGACGAGGACGTCCGACTGGCCACCGACCACGGGCACTTGACCGCCGGGCAGGCGGCGCGGGTGGCGGCGTCGGCTGGGGTGCGGCACCTCGTGCTGACGCACTTCTCGCAGCGCTACGACGACCCCGCGCAGTTCGAGCGGCAGGCCCGCGCGGCGGGCTTCACGGGCGAGCTGACCATCGCCAGGGACCTGATGCGGGTGCCGGTGCCCAAGCGGCGCTGACCGCCCGGCGGAGGACGGTCCGCCGGGCGCGCGCCGTCCCCTACGGCAGGAAGTACATCGGGTTCGGCAGCTTGAACGTCCGGTCGCCGGCGCCGCCGTTCAGATCGCTGTACTGGTCCCCGAAGTTGGCGACGACGTCGTAGCCGAGGGACTCGATGTGCTTGCGGGTGCCCGACTTGTACTCGACGGTCGTGCAGGTGGCGCCGCAGGGCAGGTAGGCCGGCGGGTGCTCCTTGTCCTTCAGGAAGACGTGCCCGCGGTCCAGCGCCACGTGGTAGCCGGCGTTCTTGAGGTTGCGCACGCTCCAGGTGCGCTGCGCCTCCTTGCGGCCGGTCAGGAAGAAGACCTCGGCGCCCTTGTCGTGCGCCCAGTCGACCAGGCGGTTCATGCCGAAGACCGGGTCCATGTCGGTGTGCGCCAGGTACTTGTCCTGGCTCTCCTCGGTGAAGTGGAAGCCGACCTGGAGCTCGTAGTTGTAGGTGAGCAGGGTGGTGTCGTCGATGTCGAGGACGATCGCCGGCCTGCCCTTCCCGCCCGTCCGGTCGTGCCGGGCGAGGGCCTTGGACAGGTAGCCGCGGGCCTTGGCCTCGATGCCGCGGACCTGCCGTGCGTAGTTGCTGTGCGGGGAGGCGTAGTGCTCGCCGTCCGCCGTGACCGTGTCCCCGTAGTACGCCTTGATCTTGTCCTGGACCTGCGTGAGGTTGGGTATCTCCTTGTCGGTGCGCGGCACGGAGTGCTCGGCGGTGGCCTGGCCGGCGCCGAAGGCCGCCGTGCCGGCGACGAGAGCGGTGACCGCGGCGGCGCCGAGGCGGGCCCTCCGGGAGAGGGCGGGGCGGAAACGGGCGGGGCGGGGCATGCGCGGCTCCTTGGAGAGGGGGGTGGGCCTCAGTAGGTCTAACAGAGCCTCAATTCGGTATCTACGCGCGAAGATTCAACCCTTGGCAAAGGCTTGCGCGGTGCGGGCTCTTGACGCTCGCGCGGCGGGCCCCCCGCCCTCCGACTCCCCCGGCGGACGCCACGGGCGGGCCCGCGGTCGGCGGCCCCGGGCCGCGGGTCACGGACCCGGCCGTGGTCCTGTGCGCGGTGGCCCGGCACGCGTACGGTGAGGCACGGATCGGTGGCGGTGCGCCACAGTGGTCCCGTACGTGATCTTTGAAAGGGGCTGTCCCGATGGCACAGGAAGTGCGCGGCGTGATCGCGCCGGGGAAGAACGAACCGGTCCGGCTGGAGACCATCCTGGTGCCGGATCCGGGCCCCGGTGAGGCCGTGGTGAAGATCCAGGCGTGCGGGGTGTGCCACACCGACCTGCACTACAAGCAGGGCGGCATCAACGACGACTTCCCGTTCCTGCTCGGCCACGAGGCGGCCGGCGTGGTGGAGTCGGTCGGCGCCGGGGTCACCGACGTCGCGCCGGGGGACTTCGTCGTCCTCAACTGGCGTGCGGTGTGCGGCCAGTGCCGCGCCTGTCTGCGCGGCCGCCCCCAGTACTGCTTCGACACCCACAACGCCCGCCAGAAGATGACGCTGAAGGACGGCACGGAGCTGACCCCGGCGCTGGGCATCGGAGCCTTCGCCGACAAGACGCTGGTCGCCTCCGGGCAGTGCACCAAGGTCGACCCCCGCGTGGCGCCCGAGGTGGCCGGGCTGCTGGGCTGCGGCGTGATGGCGGGCATCGGCGCCGCCCTCAACACCGGCGGCGTCGGGCGGGGCGACTCGGTCGCGGTCATCGGCTGCGGCGGCGTCGGCGACGCGGCCGTGGTGGGCGCGCGGCTGGCCGGCGCGGCCACGATCGTCGCGGTGGACATCGACGACCGCAAGCTGGAGACCGCGCGTTCCATGGGCGCCACCCACACCGTCAACTCCCGCGACACCGACCCCGTCGAGGCGGTCCGCGAGCTGACCGGCGGTTTCGGCGCGGACGTCGTCATCGACGCGGTCGGCCGCCCCGAGACCTACCGGCAGGCGTTCTACGCCCGCGACCTGGCCGGCACCGTCGTCCTCGTCGGCGTCCCCACTCCCGACATGACCCTGGAACTCCCCCTCCTGGACGTCTTCGGCCGCGGCGGCGCCCTCAAGTCCTCCTGGTACGGCGACTGTCTGCCCTCCCGCGACTTCCCGATGCTCGTCGACCTGCATCTGCAGGGCCGGATCGACCTGGGGGCGTTCGTCACGGAGACCATCGGCATCGACGACGTCGAGCGGGCCTTCGCGCGGATGCACGCGGGCGACGTGCTGCGTTCGGTGGTGACGCTCTGATGGCGGCGCGCATCGACCACCTGGTCACCTCAGGCACCTTCTCCCTCGACGGCGGCACCTGGGACGTCGACAACAACGTGTGGATCGTCGGCGACGACGAGGAGGCGATCGTCATCGACGCCGCCCATGACGCCGACGCCATCCTCGAAGCCCTCGGCGGCCGGACGCTGCGCGCGATCGTCTGCACCCACGGGCACAACGACCACATCGACGCGGCCCCGGCACTGGCCTCCCGCACCGGCGCCCGGATCCATCTGCACCCCGCCGACCTGCCGCTGTGGAAGATGACCCACCCGGACACCGCGCCGGACGCGGAGCTGGCGGACGGCCAGGTGCTCACCATCGCCGGCACCGACCTGACCGTGCTGCACACGCCGGGCCACGCGCCCGGCGCGGTCTGCCTCCACGCCCCCGAGCTGGACACCGTCTTCACCGGCGACACCCTCTTCCAGGGCGGCCCCGGCGCCACCGGCCGGTCCTTCTCGGACTTCCCGACCATCGTGGCCTCGATCCGGGAACGGCTGCTGACCCTGCCGCCGCGGACACAGGTGCGCACCGGCCACGGCGACGCGACCACGATCGAAGCGGAGGCCCCGCACCTGGAGGAGTGGATCAAGCGGGGCCACTGAGGGGCGCGAGCCACCGGCCGTGCCGCGCCGGACCATTAGGGGCGGGGCGGCCGGATCCCGTAGGGGGTGCGGGCGCCCCTTGCGGGCCACAACGCGGCGGGGGCGGAGGGTATTCCGCCCGTCGCCTCACGCCTCCCCGGCCGCCCGTTCCAGGATGCGGGCGGCCACCGCGGGGGAGTCCACCAGCGGATGCAGCGCCAGCGCCCGCAGCGCGGCGTCCCGGTCCTTGTACACGGCCGCCTCCACGGTCGCCCGCTCCACCGCCTTGACCTGGAGCATCAGCCCCAACTGGGCGTCCTGCAGCGGCGCGCAGGGCAGCGGCCGCGCGCCCTGCGCGGTCACCTCGCACACCGTCTCCACGATCGCGTCCGGGGCCAGCTGCGGCACCGTCGTCCCGTTGCGGACGTTGAGGATCAGCCGGGTCCCGCTGTCGCCGGTGATGGCGTGCATCAGGGCCAGCGCCACCCGGTCGTAGCCGCCGCCCTCCAGGTCGTGGCTGTCGCGCTGCCAGCCGCCGCTCGCCTCCCGGCTGTGCGCCATGTACGTCTCCTCGCGCTCCAGCCGGGTGCGCTCCCACAGCGCGTACGCCCGCTCCGGGCCGCCGGCCGCCGCGGCCCGCTCGAAGAAGCCGCCCTGCTGCCGGTCGAGGAACTCGCCGCGGGTCTGACCGGTGTCCCGTACGGAGCCGAGGGTCTCGCGGCGGAAGTAGTAGTAGTGCAGGTACTCGTTGGGCAGTGCGCCCAGGGCCCGCAGCCACTCGGCGCCGAAGAGCCGGCCCTCCTCGAAGGAGCCCAGCGCCCGGTCGTCGGCGAGCAGGCCCGGCAGCAGATCGGTGCCGTCCAGCGTCAACGACCGCAGCCAGCCGAGGTGGTTGAGCCCCACGTAGTCGTAGCCCGCGCGGGCCGGGTCCGCGAGGGCCGCCGGGTCCGCGCCGGCCGCCCGCGCCGCCCGCCGCACCAGCCCCACCGGCGAATCGCAGATCCCGATGACACGGTCGCCGAGCACCTGGGACATCGCCTCGGTGACCGTGCCCGCGGGGTTGGTGAAGTTGATGACCCACGCCCCCGGGGCGAGCGCCGCGACCCGCTCGGCGATGTGCAGGGCCACCGGAACCGTCCGCAGGCCGTAGAGGACGCCGCCCGCGCCGACCGTCTCCTGGCCGAGCACCCCCTCGGACAGCGGGATCCGCTCGTCGCGCACCCGCCCGGCCGTGCCGCCCACCCGGATCGCCGAGAAGACGAAGCCGGCCCCGGCCAGCGCGTCGTCCAGCCGCTCCTCGACCCGTACCGGCACCGGAGCCGGATGCCCCCGCGCCAGCCGTGCCAGCACGTCGGCGATCACCGCCACCCGGCGCGGATCGGTGTCGTGCAGCACCACCTCGGAGACGGCGGGAGCCGGGTCGTCCAGCAGCGCGCGGTAGACCAGCGGCACCCGGAAGCCGCCCCCGCCCAGAATCGTCAGCCTCATGGGGCGGAACGTACCGCAGCATCAGGCACACTGGCGGCACGTGCCGATACGAGAGGAGCGAGCACGGTGAGCAGCCGACGCGACGACCTTCCGGGCCCGGCGGCAGTACCGGCGGCCCTCGACCCGCTGGCCGGAGTGCGCGCCCCCGGCGATCCGCGCACCGACGTCTACCTCACCGGCACGGTGTTCCTGGACATCATCTTCACCGGCCTGGACTCCGCGCCGGTCCGCGGCACCGAGTCCTGGGCCCGCGGCATGGGCTCCAGCCCCGGCGGCGTCGCCAACATGGCCACCGCGCTGGCCCGGCTCGGCCTGCGCACCTCGCTCGCCGCCGCCTTCGGCGACGACCACTACGGCGAGTACTGCTGGGAGGCGCTCGAACAGGGCGAGGGCATCGACCTGGCGCTGTCGCGCACCGTCCCCGGCTGGCACTCCCCGGTGACCGTCTCCATGGCGTACGAGGGCGAGCGCACGATGGTCTCGCACGGCCACGAGGCGCCGCCGCCCGACTTCGCCTTCGACGGCAAGCACGCCCCGGGCTGTCCGCCGCCGTCCCGCGCCTGCGTCGCCTCGCTGGTGCCGGGCCGCCGGGAGGGCTGGCTGGGCTGTGCGGCCGGCCGCGGCAGCCGCATCTTCGCGGACGTGGGCTGGGACGACACCGGCCGCTGGGACCCGGCCGACCTCGCCGACCTCGAACACTGCGAGGCGTTCTTGCCCAACGCCGAGGAGGCGATGCGCTACACCCGTACGGACTGCCCGCGCGACGCCGCCCACAAGCTCGCCGACCGGGTGCCGCTGGCGGTGGTCACGCTGGGTGCCGAGGGCGCCTACGCGGTGGACGGGCGCAGCGGCGAGAGCGCCGAGGTGCCGGCCATCGCCGTGGAGGCGCTGGACCCCACGGGCGCCGGGGACGTCTTCGTCGCCGGGTTCGTCACCGGCACGCTCGCCGACTGGCCGCTCGCCGACCGGCTCTCCTTCGCGGGCTTGAGCGCCGCACTGTCCGTGCAGGAGTTCGGCGGCTCGCTGTCCGCGCCGGGGTGGGCCGAGATCGCCGGCTGGTGGCAGCAGGTGCGGGCCTGCGAGGCGGGGGCGCCGGGCGCGCTGCGCCGCCAGTACGCCTTCCTGGACGAGGTGCTGCCCGCGGCCTACCGGCCCGCGCCGCTGGCCCGCGCCCTGCCCACCCTCGGTTTCCGCCGCCCGGCCTGAGCGCGCGCCGGGGCCGGGCCGGGCGGGCTCCGGCGGCCGCCCGGGGGAAAAGCTCTCGGGCTTGTCGGTGCCCCGTCGTACTCTTGTATCCCAAGGAGTCGGGTGCAGGTCGCGAGCAGGCAGGCACCTCATACGAGCAAAGGATGGGGGTCGAGCAGGCCACCGAGCCGCCCCATGACGCAGACACCCACGCAACCGCAGGCGCGCGCCCAGTTCACCGTCCCGGCCAAGCACCCGATGGTCACGGTCCTGGGATCCGGAGACTCCCTTCTGCGCGTGATCGAAAAAGCCTTCCCGGCGACCGACATCCATGTCCGGGGCAACGAAGTCAGCGCTGTCGGCGACGCCGGGGAGGTCGCCCTCGTCCAGCGCCTTTTCGACGAGATGATGCTGGTGCTCCGCACCGGACAACCGATGACGGAGGACGCAGTGGAACGCTCCATCGCCATGTTGCGCGCGGCGGAGGACGGCGAGGGAGCGGTGAGTGAGACGCCCGCCGAGGTGCTCACCCAGAACATCCTGTCCAACCGCGGCCGCACGATCCGGCCCAAGACCCTCAACCAGAAGCGCTACGTCGACGCCATCGACGAGCACACCGTGGTCTTCGGCATCGGCCCGGCCGGCACCGGCAAGACCTACCTGGCGATGGCCAAGGCCGTGCAGGCGCTGCAGGCCAAGCAGGTCAACCGGATCATCCTGACCCGCCCCGCGGTCGAGGCCGGCGAGCGGCTCGGCTTCCTGCCCGGCACCCTCTACGAGAAGATCGACCCGTATCTGCGCCCGCTCTA
The DNA here is from genome assembly GCF_019933235.1 of Streptomyces angustmyceticus. Taxonomy (NCBI): domain Bacteria; kingdom Bacillati; phylum Actinomycetota; class Actinomycetes; order Kitasatosporales; family Streptomycetaceae; genus Streptomyces; species Streptomyces angustmyceticus. The sequence goes on from NZ_CP082945.1 coordinate 5,497,664, forward strand.
CGACGCGCTGCACGACATGCTCGACCCCGACTCCATCCCGCGCCTGATGGCCGCGGGCACGATCGAGGTCGCCCCGCTGGCGTACATGCGCGGCCGGACGCTCAACGACGCGTTCATCATTCTCGACGAGGCGCAGAACACCAACCCCGAGCAGATGAAGATGTTCCTCACCCGCCTCGGCTTCGACTCGAAGATCGTCATCACCGGCGATGTCACCCAGGTCGACCTGCCCGGCGGCACCAAGAGCGGTCTGCGCCAGGTCCGGGAGATCCTGGACGGCGTGGACGATGTGCATTTCTCCCTGCTCACCAGCCAGGACGTGGTCCGCCACAAGCTGGTCGGCCGTATCGTCGACGCCTACGAGAAGTACGACAGCCGCAACGGCAAGTGAGTCCCGGCCGGCCGGGACCACCGGCCGGCCCGTGCCGAGCAACCAGAAGCGAGACGCAACTCCCCATGTCCATCGACGTCAACAACGAGTCCGGCACGGACATCGACGAGCAGGCCATCCTCGATGTCGCCCGCTACGCCGTCGCCCGGATGCGCATCCATCCGCTCTCCGAGCTGTCCGTGATCGTCGTGGACGCCGAGGCCATGGAGCAGCTCCACCTGCAGTGGATGGACCTGCCGGGACCGACCGATGTCATGTCCTTCCCGATGGACGAGCTGCGTCCGCCGGCCAAGGACGACGAGGAGCCCCCGCAGGGGCTGCTCGGCGACATCGTGCTGTGCCCCGAGGTCGCCAAGAAGCAGGGCGAGGAGGCCCCGACCGGGCACAGCATGGACGAGGAGCTCCAGCTGCTCACCGTCCACGGCGTGCTCCACCTCCTCGGCTACGACCACGAGGAGCCGGACGAGAAGGCCGAGATGTTCGGCCTGCAGGCGGCGATCATCGACGGCTGGCGGACCGAGCAGGGCCTGACCGGCCCCTCGCCGGCCCCCACCGTGACCTGACGGGACACCCGATGACCACCCAGCTGATCGCGGTCGCGGTCCTGCTCGTCGTGATCGCCTGGCTCGCCGCCTGCGCGGAGGCGGGCCTGGCCCGGACCACCAGCTTCCGCGCCGAGGAGGCCGTCCGCTCCGGCCGCCGCGGCAGCGCGAAGCTCGCCGCCGTCGCCGCAGACCCCACCCGCTACCTCAATGTCGCCCTGTTGGTGCGGGTCGGCTGCGAGATGGCGGCCGGTGTCCTGGTGACGTACGCCTGCCTGCGCTCCTTCGACAAGACGTGGCAGGCGCTGACCGTCGCCATCGCCGTGATGGTGCTGGTCTCCTATGTGGCCGTCGGCGTCTCGCCGCGGACCATCGGCCGCCAGCACCCGCTGAACACCGCGACCGCCGCCGCCTACGTCCTGCTGCCGCTGGCCCGTGTCATGGGCCCCGTCCCGCAGCTGCTGATCCTCCTCGGCAACGCCCTCACCCCGGGCAAGGGCTTCCGCAAGGGCCCGTTCGCCTCCGAGGCGGAGCTGCGCTCGCTGGTCGACCTCGCGGAGCAGGAGTCGCTGATCGAGGACGAGGAGCGCCGGATGGTGCACTCCGTCTTCCAGCTCGGCGACACCCTCGTGCGCGAGGTGATGGTGCCGCGCACGGACCTGATCTCCGTCGAGCGCTTCAAGACCATCCGCCAGGCGCTCACCCTCGCCCTGCGCTCCGGCTTCTCGCGCATCCCGGTGACCGGCGAGAACGAGGACGACGTCGTCGGCGTGGTCTACCTCAAGGACCTCGCCCGCAAGGTCCACATCAGCCGCGACGCCGAGAACGAGCTGGTCTCCACCGCCATGCGTCCGGCCGTATTCGTCCCCGACACCAAGAATGCGGGCGATCTGCTGCGGGAAATGCAGCAGGACCGCAATCATGTCGCGGTGGTCATCGACGAATACGGCGGCACCGCCGGAATTGTCACCATCGAGGACATCCTGGAGGAGATCGTCGGCGAGATCACCGACGAATACGACCGGGAACTGCCGCCCGTCGAGGATCTCGGCGACGGCCGCTACCGCGTCACCGCCCGGCTCGACATCGGCGACCTCGGTGAGCTGTACGGCCTGGCCGAGCTGGACGACGAGGACGTCGAAACCGTCGGCGGCCTGCTCGCCAAGCTCCTCGGCCGGGTGCCCATCGCCGGTGCCACCGCCGAGGTCGACCTCACCGACGACGCCTCCGACCCGGGTCTGCAGGCGCTGCGGCTGACCGCGGAGTCCTCGGGCGGCCGCCGCAACAAGATCATCACGGTGCTGTGCGAGCCGGTGCGCCCCCGGGGCGCGACCGCGGCCGAGGAGTCCTCGGCGGGCGGGCGCTCCGCCGGCTGAACGCGCACGGAATTCGCCGCGTAATTCACTGCGGCGCGGAAATGTTCCCGGCACCGCACCCGGCGCCGTTACTCATCTCCAGTGCACCGGAAATGTTCTGCAAGCCATGTCCGGTGGGCCTGGATCCCGCCGCGCCTCTCATGGAAAGATCTTCAGGCGGCCGCAGGGAACACGGCGGCCGCAATGGGTGAGGACCTGGCGAGAGCGATCTCGCCGCGCAGGCTGCCCCGGAGCGGGGGACCGGGGCAGCCACCTTCCCTTCTCCTCGGCCGTGCCGCATATGCTCGCCCGTATGAGCGAAGCCGCACCGCTGGACCCGGAAGACCGCAAGATCATCACGCTCGCGCGTTCGGCGCGGGCCCGTAACGGCGTGCCCGAGGGCGCCGCCGTCCGCGACGAGACCGGCCGCACCTATGTCGCCGGCACCGTCGCCCTGGACTCGCTGCAGCTCAGCGCACTGCAGACGGCCGTGGCGATGGCCGTCGCCAGCGGGGCCACCTCCCTGGAGGCCGCGGCCGTGGTCACCGACGCCGAGCGCGCCGCCGACGCGGACCGCGCCGCCGTACGGGACCTCGGCGGGCCCGCGACGCCGGTCCTGATCGCCGGCCTCGACGGCACCCTGCGCGGCACCGTCCCGGCGGGCGACGCACCGGCCTGAGCGGCCGGAGCCGCGGACCGCGGACGGGGCGGCCACCGGAGTCCGGCGGGCCGCCCCGCGCTGTCGGCCGGGTGCCGGGGCCGGGTGGTCGGAGGCGCGCCCGGGATCGGGGAGAATGGGCGCCATGAGCGTTCGTACAGAGTCCTCCGCCGCGCACCGCGCGGGCTTCGCCTGCTTCGTCGGTCGCCCCAACGCGGGCAAGTCCACCCTCACGAACGCTCTCGTCGGCACGAAGGTGGCCATCACCTCCAACCGCCCGCAGACCACCCGCCACACGGTCCGCGGCATCGTGCACCGCCCCGAGGCGCAGCTGGTCCTCGTCGACACCCCTGGTCTGCACAAGCCGCGCACCCTGCTCGGTGAGCGGCTGAACGACGTCGTGCGGACCACCTGGTCCGAGGTGGACGTGATCGGCTTCTGCCTGCCCGCCGACCAGAAGATCGGCCCCGGCGACCGCTACATCGCCGCGGAACTGGCCGACATCAAGAAGACCCCCAAGGTCGCCATCGTCACCAAGACCGACCTGGTCGACTCCGAGGCGCTGGCCGCCCAGCTGATCGCCATCGACCAGCTCGGCAAGGAGCTGGGCATCGAGTGGGCCGAGATCATCCCGGTCTCCGCGGTCGGCGACACCCAGGTGGCGCTGCTCGCCGATCTGCTGGTGCCGATGCTCCCGGAGAGCCCGCCGCTCTACCCCGAGGGCGACCTCACCGACGAGCCCGAGCAGGTCATGGTCGCCGAGCTGATCCGCGAGGCCGCGCTGGAGGGTGTCCGCGACGAACTGCCGCACTCCATCGCGGTGGTCGTCGAGGAGATGCTGCCGCGGGCGGACCGTCCCGCCGACAAGCCGCTCCTCGACATCCACGCGAATGTCTACATCGAGCGCCCCAGCCAGAAGGGGATCATCATCGGCCCGAAGGGCAAGCGCCTGAAGGAGGTCGGCACGAAGTCGCGCAAGCACATCGAGGCGCTGCTCGGCACGCCGGTCTTCCTGGACCTGCACGTGAAGGTCGCCAAGGACTGGCAGCGCGACCCGAAGCAGCTGCGCAAACTGGGCTTCTGAGCCCGGCCGGCCCGGTGGCGCCGGGAAATTGCCGGCCAGGCGGAATTCACCGGACCGGCGCCCCGTACACCGCCTGAATCCGCTGGATGTCCTCCTGGCCCGGCGTGGCCTTCGCAGGACACCCCCCTGGCCGTCAATGGCCGCGTTATCACCATGGGCGCCGGTGGAGAACCCCACATTGCGTACGCGGGCGCGCAGCCCCCCCGCCGCATGCCGGTGAACACACACGCCGGGGCACCGGCCCCTACGCCACGCCCCGTATCCGCCGCACCAGCAGCGCTCCCACCAGCCCGACCGCCGCCGCCAGCGCGTACAGCATCCGGTAGCCGCCGAGGTGGTGGACGACCGGCGCGGCCAGCGCGGGGGCGGCCACCTGCGGCAGCGCGTTGGCGATGTTGATGACGCCCAGGTCCTTGCCGCGGTGCGCGGCGGCCGGCAGCACCTGCGTCATCAGTGCGAAGTCGACCGAGGTGAAGACGCCGAACCCCACCCCGAGCAGCGCCGCGGCGCACAGCGCGCCCGGCCAGGTCTGCCACCCGGCCAGCAGCCCGGTCGCCACCGTCATGATCACCCCGGCCCACAGCACGAACGGCTGCCGCCGCCCGACCCGGTCCGACCAGAACCCGCCGACCACGACCGTGCCCAGCAGGGTCACACCGTTGACCGCGGTCAGCACCAGCACCCCGCCGCCGGGGTCGGGACGGTGCAGCACATCGCGCAGGTAGTACAGCAGGTACAGCAGGGCCAGCGCGTTGCCGAGGTTGATCAGGAACCGGGTCAGCCACGCCCAGCCCAGATCGGGGTGGCGGCGCGGACTGATCCAGAACCCGGCGACCAGGGCCCGCAGGCTCAGCTCCGGGCGCCGCTCGGCCGGCAGCACCGCCTCCCGCCGCGCCAGCACGTACGGAAGGGTGCCCAGCACCACGAAACCGGCGCAGGCGAGATAGCCCGCGGCCACGGTGCCCGCCACCGTCGCCAGGCCCGTCCCGGCCACCACGCCCAGGATCTGCGCGGCGCCCAGCCAGCCGCCCACCGCCCCGCGCTGCCGGCGCGGCACCCGGTCGGGCACCGCCGCGGTGATCGCCGCGAACGCCGCGTTGAGGGTGAGCTGTACCAGGCACCATCCCAGCACCATCATCCCCACCGAGCCCGCCCCGGCCAGCAGGACGAGCGCGCCCGCCCCGCCCGCGGCCCCCGCGGCGATCCACGGCGTGCGCCGCCCGAACCGCGAGGCCGTACGGTCCGACAGCGCCCCGAAGAGCGGGTTCGCCACCATCGAGACGACGGCCCCCGCCCCGGTCACCCACGCCAGCACCGACTCCTTCGCCGTCCCCGGCGGCGCGAGCTGCGCGGCCTGCAGCGCGAGCAGGATCTGCAGGGGCCCGTACCACCCGGCCCAGATCGCCCCGTTGCCCAGCGACAGCGCGGCCGTCCAGGCCCGCCCGGCCCGCTGCGACGGCTCCGCAAGCGCCTCGGGAGCCGGCCCGCTCATCCCCGGGCCTGCTCCCGCAGCACGTCCCGCAGCCAGTGGTACGAGGACTTGGGCGTACGCTCCAGCGTCGCGTAGTCGACGTGCACCAGCCCGAACCGCCGGGCGTAGCCCTCCGCCCACTCGAAGTTGTCCATCAGCGACCACACGAAGTAGCCCCGCACGTCCACCCCGGCCGCCATCGCCGCGTGCAGCGCCCGCAGATGCCCGTCCAGGAACACGATCCGCTCCCGGTCCTCGATCCCCTCGTATGAGCATCCGTTCTCGGTGATCACCACAGGCGGCAGCCGGTCCCCGTACCGCTCCCGGAACGACACCAGCAGCTCGGTCAGCGCCTCCGGCACCACCGGCCAGCCGAAGTCGGTGCGCGGATATCCCTCGATCTCCCGGGGTGCGAAGGGCAGTTCGGGCGGCAGCCGGATCCCGCCGAAGTCGGCCGCCCCCACGCCGTCCGCCCCCGGGGCGCCCACCAGCGTCGGCTGGTAGTAGTTGATCCCGTACCAGTCCAGCGACTGCCCGATCACCGTGAGATCGTCCGCGACCGGCCCCGGCAGCAGCGCCGCCAGCTCCTCGTCCGGGTACCGCCCCAGCAGCACCGGCTCCGCGAACAGCCGGTTGAGCAGCAGGTCGTAGAGGCCGGCCGCCGCGATGTCCGCCTCGGAGCCGCTCGCCGTCCAGGTCGGCCCGTGCGAATTGGCGATCCCGATGTCCGTCGCGCCGCGGGCCCGCAGCGCCTGTACGGCCAGGCCGTGCCCCAGCAGCTGGTGGTGCGCCGCCGGCAGCGCGTCGAACAGCAGCTGCCGCCCCGGCGCGTGCTGCCCGAGTCCGTAGCCCAGCAAGGTCACTTCGGCCGGCTCGTTGAGGGTGATCCAGCGCGCCACCCGGTCCCCGAGCCGCGCCGCCACCGCGTCCGCGTACGCCGCGAAGTGCTCGGCGGTCTCCCGGACGAGCCACCCGCCGCGGTCCTCCAGTGCCTGCGGGGTGTCCCAGTGGAAGAGCGTCGGCACCGGGGCGACGCCCGCCGCCAGCAGCGCGTCCACCAGCCGGTCGTAGAAGTCCAGCCCGGCCCCGTTGACCGCCCCGTCCCCGTCCGGCACCACCCGCGGCCAGGCCACCGAGAACCGGTACGCCCCGGCCCCGAGCCGCTCCAGCAGCTCCACGTCCTCGCGGTAGCGGTGGTAGTGGCCGGTCGCCACCCGGGCGTTCGACCCGTCCTTGATCCGCCCGTCCTGCGCCGCGAAGACGTCCCACACGGAGGGCCCCCGCCCGCCGTCCGCCACCGCCCCCTCGATCTGCGGGGCGGACGTGGACACCCCCCACACGAAGTCACGGGGGAAGCGGGGCAGCGGGGCGGGCACCGGTTCGCTCGTCATGCGCCGGATCTTTGTAACCGGCGGTAACGGTGTCAAGGGGCGGGCTGGAAAGGGAAGTTGGGACGGCCGCCCGGCCACCGGAGGGCGCGGTGGCCGCCCCGGGCTACGACCCTTCCTTCATCACCTTGGTGATCAGCGTGCGCTGCTCGTCCGTGAGGCGTGGGTCCGAGCAGTACACCGTGTGGCCGTCGACGGTGATCTGGTAGCTGAAGCCGTCCGGTACCCCGACGGGGGGCTCGGTGCGGGCGGTGGCGACGGCGCGTTCGGCGAGGGACTGCCAGTCGCGGGCGTCAGGGCGGTCGGCGGTGTCGACCTCGGCGCGGCGGTCGACGCCCGCGAAACCGCCGGTGCGGTGAATGTGAATGCGCATAACGGACTCCTCCGACGTCCTCCGACGGACTCCTACCCCGTACGTCCATGCTTACCGCGCGCGGTGCGGGCGCGCCTGCCGGCGGCGCCCGCACCGCGGACCTCGTGGCGCCGTTACTTCGGGGTCACGCCGACCTGGGTCCAGGCCTTGACCATGGCCTCGTGCTCGGCGCCGGCGCCGAAGCGGGCCTGGGCGGCCTTGATGGTGAGGGCGGCGAAGTCGGCGAACTGCGCGTCCTTGGAGAGCTTGCCGCCGGTCAGGACGTCGTACCAGACCTGCCCGGCCTTCTCCCACGCCTTGCCGCCGAGGGCGGTGGCGGCGAGGTAGAAGGCATGGTTGGGGATGCCGGAGTTGATGTGGACGCCGCCGTTGTCGTCGGTGGTGCGGACGTAGCCCTTCATCGTGGCGGGCTGCGGGTCCTTGCCCAGGACGTCGTCGTCGTACGCGGTGCCCGGGGCCTTCATCGAGCGCAGCGCCTTTCCGGTGACGTTCGGGCCGAGGAGGTCGGCGCCGATCAGCCAGTCGGCCTGGTCGGCGGTCTGGCCGAGGGCGTACTGCTTGATCAGTACGCCGAAGACGTCGGACACGGACTCGTTGAGGGCGCCGGGCTGACCCTCGTAGGTGAGGTTGGCGGTGTACTGGGTGACGCCGTGGGTCAGCTCGTGGCCGATGACGTCGACGGGGATGGTGAAGTCCTTGAAGAGGTCGTTGTCGCCGTCGCCGAAGACCATCCGCTCGCCGTCCCAGAAGGCGTTGTCGTACTTCCGGCCATAGTGGACGGTGGCGTTGAGCGGCAGGCCGGCGCCGTCGATGGACTTGCGGCCGTAGACCTTGAGGTAGAGCTCGAAGGTGGCGCCGAGGCCGGTGTGGGCGCGGTTGACCGAGGCGTCTTTGGAGGGGCCGTCCTTCTCCCCGCGCACCTTGTGACCGGGAAGGTTCTCCTGGTGCCGGGCGTCGTAGACGGTGCGGTTGGGCTTGTCGGGGGAGGCGCCGGGCTCTCCCGGGGTCAGCCCGCCGCGGGCGGCGAGCTCGCGGCGCTCGGTGCGCCGCGCGTGGTCGTGCTCCAGGGTGCGGCGGGCGGGTTCGTGCCGCTCGGGGTCGTCCGACTGCGCCAGGTTGTCGAGGATGTGCGGCGGGATGATCGTGCAGAACACCGGGGTGTGGCCGGTGGCGGGATCTGACTGTGCGTCGTTGAGGTCCATGCACAAACGGTGGCACTGTGTGATCCGGCTGTCACTCCCCGCGTCCAAGATTCCCGAAAAAGTGTGGTTGGTCGCATTTGGGGAACTCTGCGCGTCCGGTCCCGCATACTGATACGCGACCGCCGGACAGGGCGGACCTCGGCTAAGGTGCTGTGCATCATGCGTTTCGGGCTGCTTCTCCTTAGCTGCCGCGGCGAGGGCCTGTAGTCGTAGGCCGACCCCCTCCCCGCGGAGTTCCGGTGTTGCGATTTTCGCCCCGTCGGCCTCTCCCTGGCTCCCGAGGAGCAGGGGGACCCCAGCGGACATACGAGGAGCCCCACGCACCATGACGAATCCGTCGAGCCCCGCAGATCACGCCGTCGGCCGGCCGACCCCGGTCACCAACGCGACGCAGCTGCAGCGGCCCTCCGGTATGCCGGTCCACAAGTACCGCCCCTACGAGGCCGTCGACATCCCCGACCGCACCTGGCCGGACAACCGCATCACCGTCGCGCCCCGCTGGCTGTCGACCGACCTGCGGGACGGCAACCAGGCGCTGATCGACCCGATGTCGCCGGCCCGCAAGCGCGAGATGTTCGATCTGCTGGTGCGCATGGGCTACAAGGAGATCGAGGTCGGCTTCCCGTCCTCCGGCGAGACGGACTTCGCGTTCGTCCGCTCGATCATCGAAGAGGGCGCGATCCCCGAGGACGTGACGATCTCCGTCCTGACGCAGGCCCGCGAGGAGCTGATCGAGCGCACCGTCGAGTCGCTGCGCGGCGCCCGCCGCGCCACGGTGCACCTGTACAACGCCACCGCGCCCACCTTCCGCCGGGTCGTCTTCCGCGGCTCGAAGGAGCAGGTCAAGCAGATCGCGGTGGACGGCACCCGACTGGTCATGGAGTACGCCGACAAGATCCTCGGCGACGAGACGATCTTCGGCTACCAGTACAGCCCGGAGATCTTCACCGACACCGAGCTGGACTTCGCGCTGGAGGTCTGCGAGGCGGTCTGCGACGTCTGGCAGCCCGAAGAGGGCCGCGAGATCATCCTGAACCTGCCGGCCACCGTCGAGCGCTCCACGCCCTCCACCCACGCCGACCGCTTCGAGTGGATGGCGCGCAACCTGTCCCGGCGTGAGCACGTATGCCTGTCCGCACACCCGCACAACGACCGCGGCACCGCCGTCGCCGCCGCCGAGCTGGCGATCATGGCGGGCGCCGACCGCATCGAGGGCTGCCTGTTCGGCCAGGGCGAGCGCACCGGCAACGTCGACCTGGTGACGCTGGGGATGAACCTGTTCTCCCAGGGCGTCGACCCGCAGATCGACTTCTCGCAGATCGACGAGATCCGTCGTACCAGCGAGTACTGCAACCAGATGGAGATCCACCCGCGCCACCCCTACGCGGGCGATCTGGTCTACACCGCCTTCTCCGGCTCCCACCAGGACGCCATCAAGAAGGGCTTCGACGCCATGCAGGCCGAGGCCACCGCCGCCGGCAAGACCGTGGACGACATCGAGTGGGCGGTCCCGTACCTGCCCATCGACCCCAAGGACGTCGGCCGCTCCTACGAGGCCGTCATCCGCGTCAACTCGCAGTCCGGCAAGGGCGGTATCGCCTACGTCCTGAAGAACGACCACAAGCTGGAACTGCCGCGCCGGATGCAGATCGAGTTCTCCCGGATCATCCAGGAGAAGACCGACGCCGAGGGCGGCGAGGTCACGCCGGCCGCCATCTGGTCCGCCTTCCAGGACGAGTACCTGCCCAACCCGCACAACCCGTGGGGCCGCATCCAGGTCAGGAACGGCCAGACCACCACCGACAAGGACGGCGTCGACACCCTGACCGTCGAGGCCGAGGTGGACGGCGCGGAGACCGTGCTGGTCGGCACCGGCAACGGCCCGATCTCCGCGTTCTTCGACGCGCTGCAGGGCATCGACGTCGACGCGCGGCTGCTGGACTACCAGGAGCACACCATGAGCGAGGGTGCCTCCTCGCTGGCCGCCTCGTACATCGAGTGCGCCATCGGCGACAAGGTCCTGTGGGGCATCGGCATCGACGCGAACACCACGCGCGCCTCGCTGAAGGCCGTGGTCTCCGCCGTCAACCGCGCGGGCCGCTGACGCACCTCCGCCCCTTCGGCGCCCCCGCGGCTCGCACCGGGCCGCGGGGGCGCCGTTGTGCGACCCCGCCACCTGAAGGTGGGGTTTGGGAGCTGCGAGGATAACGGTGAGTGAGTGAATCGGTACGTTTGGTGACCGGCGCCGGTCGGACTGGCCACGGCGCGGATCCCAAGGACGTGCAGATGACCAGATTTCGCATGCCCGCACTCTCCCGGCTCGCCGTCGCGGCGGTCGCCTCGCTCGCCGTGGCGGCCTCCGTGTTCGCCCCGGCGGCGTCCGGGGCCCCGGCCCGGTCGGCGGACCGGCCGGAGTACGTGGCGCTCGGCGACTCGTACAGCGCCGGGGTGTTCGTCCGCCCCTGGGACGACAGTGACGGCTGCGGCCGCTCCTACCGCAACTACCCCCATCAGGTGGCGGAGCGGTTCGGCTACCGGCTGCGGGACGTGACCTGCGGAGCGGCCGAGGTCGTCGACGGGATCCTGGAGCCCCAGCCGTCCGACAAGATCCTCGGGCCGCCCACGGTCCCGCCCGAGGGGGGCTGGCCGGAGCTGCCGGCGCAGCTGGAGGCCCTGTCCGCGGACACCGACGTCGTCACCGTCGGCATCGGCGGCAACTCCCTCGGCTTCGGGACCATCCTGGCCAAGTGCCTCGAACTCGGCCTCACCCAGCCCCTGAAGAGCAAGCCGTGCACCGACCACTACACCGGCAGCGGCGCCGGGGCGCCCTGGCTGGCCGACCGCTTCGCGCAGCTCGACGCCGACTTCGGGCGCATGATGCGGGCGATCCACGCGGCCGCGCCGCACGCCCGGGTCGCCGTCGTCGGCTACCCGGCCATCGTCCCCGACAACTCCGGCTGCACCTTCCTGCACTGGAACCAGCTCGGCAGCGTCAAGAAGGGTGACATGCCCTGGCTGGACGGGCTCGAACAGCGCCTGAACGACCTGCTGCGCCGGCACTCCGGCCATCAGAACGCGGCCTACGTCGACACCTACGGGCCCAGCGTCGGCCACGGGGTGTGCCGGAGCGGGGACGCCAAATGGATGTACGGCATCAGGGACAACCTCACCGGTGACGGCGACCAGACCGACCCGCCGACCGAGCTGTGCGACGACATCCCCGGCTCCGGCGAAGCCTGCACCCTGGTCCACCCCAACGCCCGCGGTCTGGACAACCAGGCTCGGGAAGTGGCCAAGGTCCTCCAGCACGACGGGGGTACACCCCCGGGGCGGTTGACGCCCGCAGGGCTGACGCCGCCGGACCGCCGCTGACCCCGTACCGCCGACGACCTCGGCCAACGGGCGGCCCCTGGGCCCCGGCAGGGCGCCCAGGGGCCCCGAGCCGCCCCCGGGGAGCGGCGCGGGGCCCTTCGGCATCCGGCCAGTTGTCCGGTACGAGGTGCTGACGCCACATCACGTATGTGGCTAACATCACGTCCCAGACGGCGAGGGGGCCACGGGTACCTCCTGTGCCTCGACGGCTACGGGGTAGTTACGGAGGGCTGACGTGATGCGCAAGATGGGTGTGACGGGCGTGCGCACGTCCTGGCGCACCGTCGCCGACGGCGAGTTCTTCTGCCCGGACTGCGGCGGGGACCGCAACTACCTGCGCCGCACCGGCCGCCGCCGCCTCACCCTCCTCGGCGTCCCGCTGCTGCCCCGCGGCGCCGCCGGCCCGGTCCTGGAGTGCTCGGCCTGCCACGGCCGCTTCGGCCCGGACGCCCTCGACCACCCCACCACCGTCCGCTTCTCCGCGATGCTCAGGGACGCCGTCCACACCGTCACCCTCGCGCTGCTGGCCGCCGGCGGCACGTCCTCGCGCGCCGTGCGCGACACCGCCGTCGACACGGTCCGCGCGGCCGGCTTCCCGGACTGCTCCGAGGACGAACTGCTGACCCTGCTCGCCGCCCTCGCCGCCGACACCGGCCGGCTGACCGGCACCTACGACGCGGTCACCGGCGGCCCCTGCGGCCCCCAGGGCCTGGACCCGTGCGGCACCGCGCTGGCCATAGAGCTCCACGAGGCGCTGGAGCCACTCGCTCCGCACCTCGCCCCCGCGGGCCGGGAGGCGGTCCTCCTCCAGGGCGCCCGCATCGCCCTCGCCGACGGCTCCTACACCCCCGCCGAGCGCGAGGTGCTGAGCACGGTCGGCAACGCCCTGATGCTCCGCCCCGCCGAGACGAACCGGCTGCTGGCGGCGGCCCGCACCCCCTCCTGAGGCGGGCGGCGCGGCCACCGGAACGGCCCCGCCACCACAGCAGGGTGACGGGGCCGGTTGCCCGAAACGGCCGGTCGGTTCAGGCCGGCGTCAGCCGCACCGGCAGGCTGCGCAGGCCGCCCGAGATGAAGCCGCTGGTGGGCTCCAACTCCTCGCCCGGTGTGGCCAGTCGGAGGCCGGGGAAGCGGGCGAAGAGGGCCGGGAGCGCGATCCGGGCCTCCATACGGGCCAGCGGGGCGCCCAGGCAGTGGTGGACGCCGTGCCCGAAGGCCAGGTGCTCCGGGCGGGGCCGCCGGATGTCGAAGGCGTCCGCCGTCTCGCCGTGGAAGGCGGCGTCCCGGCCGGCCGCCGCGTACGCCGGGAGAATCGCCTCGCCCTTGCGGATGGTGGGTCCGTCCGGGATCTCGATGTCCGCCACGGCGAAGCGGAGCGGGAGCGCGGCGATGCTGGGGGCCCAGCGCAGCGTCTCCTCGATCACGTCGTTCCAGGCCACCTCCCCCGAGAGCACCAGCTTGAGCTGCTCGGGGTGGGTGAGCAGGGCGTGCACGGCGTTGCCGAGGAGGTCCACGGTGGTCTCGTGACCGGCGCCGATGACGAGGAGGAGGGTGTCGAGCAGCTCCTGCTCGGTCATCCGCCGGCCCTCGTCGTCCCGCGCGGAGACCAGCAGGCTCGTCAGGTCGTCGGCCGGGTCCGCCCGCTTGTCGGCGACCAGATCGGACAGCAGCCCGTGGACGGCCGCGCCGGTGGCGGCGGCCTGCTCCGGGGTGGCCGTGGTGTCCATGATCGCCTCGACGAGGCGGGCGAGTTCGGCGCGCTGCGCGCCCTCGGGGAAGCCGAACAGCTCGCAGATCACCTGCAGGGGCAGCGGGTGGTTGAAGCGGGCACGCAGGTCCACGGGCTCGCCCGCGGGGTGCGCGGCGAGATCGTCCAGGAGGGCCGTGGCGATGGCCTCCACGCGCGGCAGCATGGCCTCGGTGCGGCGGGCGGTGAACGCCGGGGCGATCAGCTTGCGCAGCCGGCGGTGGTCGGGGCCGTACGCGGTGAACATGTTGGTGACGCCGATCCACGACTGCAGCCAGCTGCCGCGGATGTCGTCGCGCTGCCACAGCGGCCAGTGCTCCCGGGGGTTCTTGGAGACCCGGTCGTCGGTCAGCAGCTGCTTGAGGAGCGTGTGGCTGGTGACCGACCAGGCCGCGATGCCGCCGGGCAGCTCGGTGCGCGCGAGCGGGCCTAGCGCGCGGAGGCGTGCGGCCTCTCCGTGGATGTCGCTTCCGGCCGGGTCGATGACGTAGGGCCGCTGTCCCTGTTGTGCCACGGAGTTGCTCCTGCCTGGTCGGGGGTGATGGGGGTGAACCGGGCCGGGAGCGCGGCGAGGGCCCGGTGGAACGCGCCGTTGCGCCACTGCAACTCGCTCGCGTCCACGGCGAGTTCGATGTCGGAGAGCCAGGCGGTGAGCCGCTCGATCGCGGTGGTGGCGATCAGCAGCGCGTGCCGCTTCACGGGGCAGGCGTGCGGCCCCGCAGCCCAGGACAGGTGCGAGCCGCCCCCGGAGCCGGGTCCCGCCTGCCCGGTGGTGTCGAACTGGCTGTTGGCGGCCGCGTACGACACCATTACCAGCTGCCCCCTGCGCACCCAGGTGCCGTGGAAGAAGACGTCACGGACCGGGTAGTGGGCGGAGTAGTTGGCCAGCGGCGGGTCGTTCCACAGGACCTCGTTGAGCGCGTCGTGCGCGGTCAGCGCCCCGCCGGAGAGGGTGTTGTAGTAGCGGTCGTCGGAGAGCATCCGCGACAGCGCGTTGCCGATGAGGTTGGCCAGCGGCTCGTTGCCCGCGCCCATCGTGAGGATGATGTTGTGGATCAGTTCCTCGTCGTTGAGCGCGTTCGGGTGGTCCATGAACCAGGAGGTCAGGTCCGGCCCGCGCTGGGCCTTCTTCGCGCCGACCAGCTCCATGATGTAGCTGGTGTACGCCTCGTTGGCGGCGGCGGCCTCCTCGGGGGAGTTGCCGTCCAGCATGCCGCCGATGGCCGCGATCAGCCGGTCGCTGTACGAATCCGGCAGCCCGAAGAGGTTGTTGAACATCAGCAGCGGGATCAGCCGCGCGTAGTCGGCGATCAGGTCGACCTCGCCGTGCGCGCCGAAGCGCTGGATCAGGGAGTCCGCGGCGTGGTGGACGCGGGCGCGCAGCTCGTGCGGCTCGACGAGCTTGAAGCTGTCGACGACGACGTCCCGGTAGCGGACGTGCGCGGGCCCGTCGGCGTAGAAGATGTTGGGACGCCACATCAGCATCGGCATGACGGGGGAGTCCGGCGGGACCGTGGTCATCCACTCCCGCGAGTCCTTCGACCAGGTGGCGTCGTCGTGCAGCAGGTCGAGGGCGGCCCGGTAGTCGGTGACCAGCATCGCGGTCACGTCCGGGGCGATCTCGACCGGGGCCAGCGCCCCGAACTGCCGCAGCTGGGCGTAGAAGCGGTGCGGGTCGGCGGCGAAGTCCGGTCCGTAGAGCTTCACCGGCGTCTGGGTGTCGGGCTGCGCCGGCGGGTACTGCTGCGCGGGGGCGGCGTGTGCCGGGCAGCCCGGTGGCGGTGCGGCTCCCGGCTGGTGCGGGGAAGTCACGGGTTCGGGTTCTCCTCGGGAGTGTGGGCCAGGACGTGCCCGACGAGCGCGATCAGCGCGTCGACGGACTGCTCCCGGTCGCGGGCGTCGCACATCACCAGCGGCGTCTCGGGGTGCAGATCGAGCGCCTCACGGAGCTTTTCGACGTCGTACTGGGGCGCGTCGGGGAAGGTGTTGACCGCCACCGCGTAGCGCAGCCCGGCCTCCTCGACGATGTCCATCACCTCGAAGGAGTCCGCCAGCCGGCGGGTGTCGGCGAGGACCAGGGCGCCCAGCGCGCCGCGGGCGATGTCCTGCCACAGGGGGCGGAACCGTTTCTGCCCGGGGGTGCCGAACAGGTACAGCACCATGTCCCCCGGCAGCGTCAGCCGCCCGAAGTCGATGGCGACGGTGGTGGTGGTCTTTTCCCGGACGCCGGCGAGATCGTCGACGATCGCGCCGGTCTGGGTCATGACCTCTTCGGTGTGCAGCGGCGGCGTTTCGGACAGCGCGCGGATGAGCGTCGTCTTGCCGACGCCGAACGGTCCCGCCACCAGGAGCTTGACCAGTGTCTGGTTCTCGCCGGAGAGGTACATGCTGCCGGTGTTCGCGCCGGGGTCGGCGCTAGGACTTGAGAGAGCGGAGTCCATCGAGAACCCTCTCCAGGATCTGTCGGTCGAATTGCTCGGCTTCGGGAATGGGCACCCGGGCGTGCAGCCGCCCGGCGTCGACAAGGTCGGCCACCAGCACCTTCACCACGCTCACCGGCAGGTGAAGGTGGGCGGCGACCTCGGCCAGAGACAGCGCCCCGGGCTGCAGCAGCTCCAGGATGCGGTGCTCCTCCGGGCGTACCTCGCTGGTGATCGGCATGCCCACGCTGTGCAGCAGGGTGAGCCGGTCCAGGGTGTTGCGGCTTGGCTGGGCGCGTCCGCCGGTGGCCAGGTAGGCCGGGACGAGGCGCCTGCCGCTGCTCTGGCGGGGGGTCATACGGGGTTGCCCAGGTCCCGGGCCGGGCTGTTCATGGCCTTGTTGCCCAGGGTCGTGACCTGGATCTGCATGTGGTGGGCGACGACGCCCATGTTCACCTCCGGACCGGCGAAGACCGCCAGGCAGGTGTTCTCGCCGGCGGGTATCGCGAAGACGAAGCCGTCGTCGGACTCGATGACCGTCTGCCGCAGCCGGGCGTCGTCCTTCCCGGCGAACGCCGCGGTCACGGCGCGGCCCGCACCCTGGAGCGCGGACATCATCGCGGCGACGCCCTCGCCGGCCTCACGCTGCAGGCCCGGCGAGGCGCCCTCGATGAAGCCGTCGCCGGAGATCACGGCTGCGTGAACAACATGCGGCAACTCCATCAGGGGCGCCAGCACCCAGGACTTGTCCTCGGCGACACGGCGGCGGGTGGGGCTGTTCATGACTGTGCGTTCCCTTCGGGACTGCGAGGGGGTTCTGACTGGGCGGCTGCCCGGCCGGATTCGGTACCGCGCTGGAGCGCGGCCCAACGGGATCCGGTCTCCTCCGGGGAGCGCGGGGGAAGCGATGCGGTGCGCTCGGCACTCTCATCGAGTTCGGAGACGGGCTTGCGGCGGCGCCGGCGCGGCAGCTCGCCCTCGGCCTGCTGGACGGGCGCCTCGTAGGAGGGCGCGGGCTGCGCGGCGGGCGCGGGCTGTGCGGCGGCCGGGGGCGGCGTCGCGGAACCGGTGGGCAGGACGGAGGAGGAACGATCCGGCACCGCGGAACGGTGCGGCAGGGGAGCCATCACGGACATCGGCTGGGCGCTCTCGTCGAGGACGGTGAGGAGGGGGTCACCCGGGATGTACACGACCGCCCGCACACCGCCGTACGGCGACGGCTCGACGTGCACCCCGAAGCCGTACTGGCGCACCAGCTGGCCGGCCGCCGCGAACCCGGACCGCGGCGGGTCGCCGAGCTGGGTGAGCAGCAGGTCGTCGTCGCCCGACAGCAGCTCCATCGCGGCCTTGAGCTCGTCGTCGTGCATGCCGACGCCGTAGTCGTCGACGATGACCGAGGCGCCGCGGTTGCCCTGCTGGAGGGTGATGGTGACGGGCAGTTCACGGTGCGAGTGGTGCAGCGCGTTGGCCAGCAGCTCGGTCACCACGATCGCGATCGGCTCCACGGCCCGCGCCACCACGGCGATCGGGTCGCGCAGCTGGTTGCTGACCTGCACCCGCTCGTAGCCGCGCAGCCGGGAGGTGGCGCCGACGACCAGCTCGGCGAGGTAGGAGTCCTCGCGGGTCAGCCCCGGCCAGGCGCCGCAGACGACACCGGTGGCCTGGATGCGCCGCAGCGCCTGCTCGTTGAGGAAGTCCGCGTTCAGCAGGTCCTGGGCGACGTTCGGGTCGTCGTAGCGGTGCTGCATGTCCTGCAGCGCCGTCTGGAGGCGGTAGAGCAGCGCCTGGATGGTGGTGGTCGCGCCGCGGAGGGTGGACTGGGCGGCGGCGTCGACCCGCGCCCGCTCCTTGGTGATCGCGTCGCTGACCTGCTCCAGTACGGCGTTCAGCGCCTGGTCGGTCTCCGTCCCGGCGAACCGGGCGTCCATCAGCCCCGGTACGGGCACGTGCGGGTGGGCCAGCGCCAGCGTCAGGTCGGGGAGCCGGGTACCGGCCAGGTGCCGGATCTCGGCCTCGGTGGCGCGCAGCCGGGCCGACAGCTCCGTATTGCTGTGCAGCGTGGCGCTGTTCTGTTCCTCAGCGGCGGAGAGGCGTGATCTCAGGTCCGCGCGCTGCCCGCGCGCCCGGATCGAGAGCGCCGCCAGGACCACGGCGGCGGCCGTACCTGCGCTGAGGCACCACAACAGCGCCTCCGGTATGGATGTCATCGAGATCCTCAATTGGGGTACTGACTGGGTCGGCCGGCCATCACGGCGTTGTGCTGCCGATCATCACGGGATGCTACCGGGCAGTTGACGTGCCGTGAGGGCCACTTCCCACGGGGGACTGAGAAGTGTGGAAGGTCGCCTTCCGCCCGCGATGCCCCGGACGATAACGTGATGTGGCCCCGTCATCCAGTGGGATGGCGGGGCCTTTGTGTGGCTGGTGTGTACGCCTGGTGAAAAGCGTTCAGGAGACGCCGAGATGCCCGTCTTTGACGGCTTCGGCGAAGGCGGCCCAGGGGGCGGCGGGGAGGGTGGGCGCCGGGCCGGCCGGGCTCGCGCATCGTCGGAGTCCCTCCACCGCCGGTCCGGTCAGGGGCAGGGGCGCCTCCGGCGGCAGTGCGGCGACCCCCGGACAGATCGTAGGCCGCTCGCGTCCGCGAACTCACGGCAGGATCGGCCACGCCACACCCGCAATACCGCCTCTTTGTGGAGCAGTTGGCGGGGCGTCATCGAGTGGCCTGAGCTGCGGGGGGCCGACTCCCGTTATTTCCGCCCCGGTTGTCGGCGGCGCCTCGGCCGGGACTGCCTTTCCTTCGCCCTTCTTCTGCGAGCTTCCCTGCGCGCTTCTCATACAAAGCAGCTGTATAGCTCATTTCCTTGCGCCGCCCCGATGCGCAGCGTCACTCTCCGAATGCGAACAGTGAAACCGTGGAAGGTGGGAACGCGATGAAGTGGATCGGGGAAACGGGAAGCGTGACGACCGCCGCCCGACGGCTGGCCGATGCCCGGCGGGCTGACGGCGGGTACAAGGCCGCAGTCGGGGCCGGCGCACGGTCCGGGTGCCGCGACGGGCCGGAGGACCGTGGCTCCGTCGCGATGCGCGAGAATGGCGCCATGAGTCTGTTCCGCGACGACGGCATCGTGCTGCGCACCCAGAAGCTGGGGGAGGCGGACCGGATCATCACGCTGCTGACCCGGGGGCACGGGCGGGTCCGGGCGGTGGCGCGCGGGGTGCGGCGGACGAAGTCGAAGTTCGGGGCGCGGCTGGAACCGTTCTCGCATGTCGACGTGCAGTTCTATGCGCGCGGCAGCGAGCTGATCGGGCGCGGGCTGCCGCTGTGCACGCAGAGCGAGACGATCGCGGCGTACGGCGGCGGGATCGTCACGGACTACGCCCGCTACACGGCCGGGACGGCCATGCTGGAGACCGCCGAGCGGTTCACCGACCACGAGGGCGAGCCGGCCGTGCAGCAGTACCTGCTGCTGGTCGGGGGGCTGCGGACGCTGGCCCGCGGCGAGCACGAGCCGCATCTGGTGCTGGACGCCTTCCTGCTGCGCTCGCTCGCCGTCAACGGCTACGCGCCCAGCTTCGACAGCTGCGCGCGGTGCGGGATGCCCGGTCCGAACCGGTTCTTCTCGGTCGCGTCGGGCGGGGTGACCTGCGGTGACTGCCGGGTGCCGGGGAGCGTCGTACCCTCCTCTGAGGCCATCGGGCTCCTCAGCGCGCTGCTGACCGGCGACTGGGAGACCGCGGACGCCTGCGAGGCCCGCCACGCCCGGGAGGGCAGCGGGCTCGTCACGGCGTATCTGCACTGGCACCTGGAGCGGGGCCTGCGTTCCCTCCGGTACGTAGAGAAATAGCGAAGACCACCTCAAGACACATACGTCCTTCAAGACACATACGCCCCTCAAGGCAAGACGCCCTCAAGACACATAGGAGACGTGGGCCGCATGGCACGACGCGGGATTCTGGGCCGTAATCGACGTGAGTACGTGACGCCCGAGCCGCACCCTTCCGGTGCGCGGCCGCCGAAGATCCCCGGTGAGCTCGTTCCCAACCATGTGGCGGTCGTCATGGACGGCAACGGCCGGTGGGCCAAGGAGCGCGGGCTGCCGCGCACCGAGGGCCACAAGGTCGGCGAGGGCGTCGTCATGGATGTCCTCAAGGGCTGCATCGAAATGGGCGTGAAGAACCTTTCGCTGTACGCCTTCTCGACGGAGAACTGGAAGCGGTCGCCCGACGAGGTGAAGTTCCTGATGAACTTCAACCGCGATGTGATCCGGCGGCGCCGTGACGAAATGGACGCGCTGGGTATTCGTATCCGGTGGGTCGGGCGGATGCCGAAGCTGTGGAAGTCGGTCGTGCAGGAGCTCCAGATCGCCCAGGAGCAGACCAAGAACAACGACGCGATGACGCTGTATTTCTGCGTGAATTACGGCGGGCGGGCCGAGATCGCCGATGCGGCGGCGGCCATCGCGGCGGATGTGCGGGCCGGAAAGCTGGACCCGTCGAAGGTGAACGAGAAGACCGTCGCGAAGTACATGTACTACCCGGACATGCCGGATGTGGATCTCTTTGTGCGGCCGTCCGGTGAGCAGCGGACCTCGAATTACCTGATCTGGCAGAGCGCGTACGCCGAGATGGTGTTCCAGGACATCCTGTGGCCGGACTTCGACCGGCGGAACCTGTGGCAGGCGTGCCTGGAGTACGCGAAGCGGGACCGCAGGTTCGGGGCGGCCCCGGAGGCGGAGGAGCAGCCCGCGACGTAGGCGCCGGGAGGCGTGAAGAGGGGCCGGTGGCGTTCGTCCGGACGCCGCCGGCCCCTCTTCCGTGCTGCCTGCTGTGCTGCCTTTCCGTATTGCCGGGACCCGTCAGGAGTGCCAGATCTCGCGGAGGTGCGTCACGGCGCCGGAGCCGTTCAGGGTGAGTTCGTAGATGTCTCCCGAGCAGGCGAGCGGCGGCTCGACCCGGTCGTGCTTCAGGCAGGCGGTGAGGTGCCCGGCGAGCGTGGTGAGGGGGACCGTGCGGTGGCCGGTGGCGCTGGTGGTCAGTTCGGCCGTGGCGCCCGCGGCCAGCCGGTACGCGGCGGCCTTGCCGGCTCCCGCGTATCCGCCGCCGTTGGGGTCGCAGGCGAACCGCGCCTCTTTCGCGGACAGCCGGCCCCCGGCCGGTGCCCCGGTGACCTGCACCATCCGGTGCCCCTTGGCGAGCCGCGCCGGGGTGCAGTCGGACGACGGCTCCGGGTCGATCGGCAGGTCCTTCTGCTCGGAGGCGGACGCCGCGGGGGACGGGCCGTCGGTGGGCGCGTCGGTCGGCGGGGCGCTCTCCGCGTCGGTCGGTGTGGACCGCGGTGACGCGGCGGCGGAGGCGTGCGTCTCCGGGGCGGCGGCGGGGTCCTCGCCCTTGCAGGAGGTGAGGGCGGCCAGCGCCGCGGTGGCGGCGGCTGCGGCGAGCAGGCGGCGGGTGAACATGCAGGCGTTCTCTCTCGTGTGCGGGCCCGGACGCGCCGGGACCGGCCCGGGGCGGGCCGCGGTGCCGGGCGCCGCGGCCCCGGGGGCCGGTGGGTCGGACGCGTCCTAGAGGCCGTTGCGGCGGTAGGGCACGTACGGCTTGCCGATCGACCTTTCGTGCGCGGCGTCGCCGGAGTAGTACGGGTACGGGATGACGTGCGAGACGGTGCCCTGGGAGCCGTTGTCCTCCAGGGCGATGTACTTGGTGTGCTCCTTGTCGGCCCAGCCGCCGAAGAGGACGGTGTGGTCCCCGGCGATCAGCGCGTCGCCCGGCTGCAGGTCGTCCTTGGTGATCACATGGGCGGTGTCGTTGCCCATCAGGCCGTAGGTGTTCAGGCCCGGCGGCTCCAGGCCCCAGGCGGCGGAGACGAAGCCCGAGCAGTCGTCGCGGTAGCCGTTGGTGGTGGCCGACTGGCTGTAGCCGATGCGGTGGTTCACCCGCTCCAGGGCGCGGTCGATGATGTCCTTGCGCTCGCCGGGCAGACCGGAGGTGTCGGGCGCGGTCTCGACGCCAGCGCCGGTGGTCGTGTGGTGCTTGCCCGGCGACCAGGCGTCCCAGTCGCCCTTCGTCTCCCACTTGCCGTCGCCGTGCCCCTGCTCGGGGGCCGGGCCGCCACTGCCACCGGCGGCGCCACCGCCGCCGCCCCCGCCGCCACCGGAGGAGCCGCCGTTGCCGCCGCCGGTGCTGCCGCCGCCGGTGTGCCCGGGGGAGTGCGGGGCGTCGTGGTCCTTCTTCCGGTCCTTGATCTTCTTGAGCGCGTCCTCGATCTTCTTCTCATTGGCCTCGTACTCGGCCTTGACCATCTTGATCTTCTCGGCGTCGCCGGCCAGCTCGTCGAGCAGCTTCTTCTTGCTCGCCTCCAGACGCGCGCTCACCTCGGCGATGTCCTTGACGTCCGCGAGCACCTGGTAGGCGATGCCGAAGCCGGGGAGCGAGGCGAGCGGCGCGGTCGCGAGGTCGATGCCCGCCGCGGTGATCAGCGTTTCCTTGATCTCGCCGAGCCGCTGGTTCAGCTCCACCATCCGCCGGCTGACCGAGAGCCAGTCCTTCTGGATCTTGGCGAGTTCCGCCGTCTCCACGCCGAACGTGTCGCCTGCCATCCGTACAACCCCCGTGATGTGGTGGTGAACCGCGAAAAGCACCCGGCGCGGCGGGTGGTGCGGTGCGAAGGACCCGGGCTCCGAGGAGAGGGAGCCGGTGAACGAGGAGCCCGGCGGACGCCGGTTCCGTGGGCGCAGCGCCCCGAGGAGGCTGCGAAAGGCTGAGGTGCCGTCAGCGGGCCCGCCGTCAGCGGACCGCCGTCAGTAGACCTGGGACAGGCGGGTGACGGACGTGCTCAGCGTGGAGAGGTCGTCGGAGATCTGGTTCATCTCCTTGACGCGGCCGTGCGCGACCCGGACGAAGGCGTCGGAGGCCGGGCCGTGCCACGTGAGGTGGCCGAGGGCGGAGTTGATCTCCTTGGTCAGGCCGTCCAGCTCGGTGCTGAGCGTCTTCAGCTCGGTCGCGATCTTCTGCAGGTCGGCCTCGCCGCCGCCGAACATCTGGGTCAGCGCCCAGTGGGCGATCTCGGCCGGCGCCATCAAGACGTCCTTGCCGATCTCGACCGCGTCGCCGACCAGCTTCGTGCCGTCGTCCCAGAGTTCTCCGAGAACGCCCATGTTCTACCCCCGTGTGTGCGTGTGGCTCCACGCTGTTGCCGCGGCAAGGCTAGCACCAGCGTGTACCTGACAGTCATCCCCTGGCGCGGTCCGCGAGGGCCCCGAACCGTCCGCCGGCGCGGTCCGGGACGGGACCGGGAGCCGGGGCCCGGACGGACGGGCCGGGCGGGCCGGACGCGCAAAAGGGCCGCCTCCGTGGGGAGACGGCCCGTTCGCTGCTGCTTCTCGGCTACTTCTTCTCCGCGGCCGGCGCCGCCGCGCACTCCCCGCAGGTCCCGAAGATCTCGATGGTGTGCGCGACGTCCCGGAAGCCGTGCTCGGCGGCGATCTGGTCGGCCCACTTCTCCACCGCGGGGCCCTCGACCTCGACGGCCTTGCCGCAGGCCCGGCACACCAGATGGTGGTGGTGGTCGTCGGTGCTGCACCGGCGGTAGACCGCCTCGCCCTCGCTGGTGCGCAGTACGTCGACCTCGCCGGCGTCGGCGAGGGACTGCAGCGTCCGGTAGACGGTGGTCAGCCCGACGGAGTCGCCCTTGTGCTTGAGCATGTCGTGCAGCTCCTGCGCACTGCGGAACTCGTCGACCTCGTCGAGTGCGGCCGACACCGCGGTCCGCTGCCGCGTCGACCGGCCGCGTACCGGAGATCCCGCGCTCGTCGCCACCGTTGCCTCCCTAGAACGTCAGGACTTCCCCCTGTACGTGCGTCCCGCCATTGTGCCAGGTGATGACCGGACCACCGGGGGAACGCTTACGCGCCTCGCTCCGTATCGCACAGTGCCTTCCCGGACATCTCTACCCGTCTTCACCCGCCCACGCTCACCTCGTCCGCGGCGGTGCGGCTGCCGGGTACCTCCAGAGTGCACCCCTCGGTGCCCTCCGCGGCAGCCCTGGCGCGCTTTTTCGCGAGCGGCGCGGCGAGCGCCGTGAAGACCACGAACAGTCCGATGGCGAACAGCACGATCGTGGCGCCGGACGGCACGTCCACGTAGTACGAGGTGGCGGTGCCCGTAAGAGTGACGGCGACACCGATGGCGACGGCCACCGCGAAGGTGACCGCGAAGCTGCGGCTGATCTGCTGGGCGGCCGCGACCGGGATCACCATCAGGGCGCTGACCAGCAGCAGCCCCACGACGCGCATGGCGACGGTGACGGTGACCGCGGCGGTGACCGCGACCAGCAGGTTGAGCAGCCGCACCGGCAGGCCCGTCACCCGGGCGAACTCCTCGTCCTGGCAGACGGCGAACAGCTGGCGGCGCAGCCCGATCGTGATCGCCAGTACCAGGGCGGCCAGCACGTAGATCGTCGTCATGTCCTGCGACGAGACGGTGGTGATCGAGCCGAAGAGGTAGGTGCCGAGGTTGGCGTTGGAGCCGGCGTCGGAGAGGTTCATCAGCATCACGCCGCCCGCCATGCCGCCGTAGAACAGCATGGCCAGAGCCAGGTCGCCGCGCGTGCGGCCGTACCAGCGGATCAGCTCCATGACGACGGAGCCGGCGATGGCCACGGCGGTGGCGACCCACACCGGGCTGGTGTTGAGCAGGAAGCCGAGGCCGACGCCGGTCAGCGCGACATGGCCGATACCGTCGCCCATCAGGGCCTGGCGGCGCTGGACGAGGTAGATGCCGATGGCGGGGGCGGTGATGCCGACGATCAGCGCGGCGATCAGGGCCCGCTGCATGAAGGCGTAGTCGAGGATCTCCATCAGCTCAGCAGCCCCGTCCGGATCGGTTCCGCCGCCACGTCGGCGTGCGGGTGGACATGGTCATGGCCGGGCAGCGCGTGCTGGCCCACGGCCTCGGGCGGCGCGCCGTCGTGGACGACACAGCCGTCCCGCAGCACCACCGCACGGTCGATCAGCGGCTCCAGCGGCCCCAGCTCGTGCAGCACGAGCAGGACGGTGGTGCCGCGGCCGACCTGCTCGCGCAGCGCGGAGGCGAGCACCTCCTGGCTGGCCAGGTCGACGCCGGCCATCGGCTCGTCCATGATCAGCAGTTCCGGTTCGCCGGCCAGCGCACGGGCGATCAGCACCCGCTGGTGCTGCCCGCCGGACAGCGCGTTGACGGAGTCCTTGGCGCGGTCCGCCATGCCGACCAGCTCCAGGGCGCGGCGCACCGCGGCCCGGTCGGCCTTGCGCAGGACGCCCAGCTTCGTACGGGCGAGCCGGCCGGCCGTGACGACCTCGCGGACGGTGGCGGGGACGCCGCCGGCCGCGGTGGTGCGCTGCGGGACGTAGCCGACCCGGGCCCAGTCCCGGAAGCGCCGGAACGGGGTCCCGAAGAGGGCCAGCTCGCCGCCGGTGAGCGGCACCTGGCCGATCACGGAGCGGACCGCGGTGGACTTGCCGGAGCCGTTGGCGCCGAGCAGCGCGACGACCTCCCCGGTGTGCACCGTCAGGTCGACGCCGCGCAGCACGGGGCGGGCGCCCAGCGAGGCGGTGGCGCCGCGCAGGTCGATGACCGGCTGGGCGGGCGACTGGTTCATGGTGACCTCCGTCACGTGCTGTGCGGTGTCCGTCACTTGCTGCCGAGCGCCTTCTGGAGCGCGGCGAGGTTGGCGCGCTGCACCCCGAAGTAGTCGGTTCCGCGGGACTTGCCGTTGATCCCTTCGAGCGGGTCGAGGACGTCGGTCTTCAGGTGCAGGTCGCCGGCGAGGGTCTTCGCGGTGGCCGGGTTGGCGATCGTCTCGAAGAAGACGGTGGAGACGTGGTGCCGGGCGGCGAGGGTGTGCAGGTCCCTGATGCGGTGGGCGCTGGGCTCGGACTCGGGGTCGAGGCCGCTGATGGCCTCCTCGGTCAGGCCGTAGCGCTCGGCGAGGTAGCCGAAGGCCGCGTGGGTGGTGAGGAAGGTGTCCGAGGACCGCTTCTTCAGCCCGTCCCGGAACTCCTTGTCCAGCCCGTCCAGCCGCTTCACCAGGGCGTCGGTGTTCTTCTGGAAGTCGGCCCTGTGGTGCGGGTCGGCCTTGGCGAGGGTCTTGTTGACGCCCCGGGCGACCTCGGCGTACTTCACGGGGTCCAGCCAGATGTGCGGGTCGTCGCCGCCCTCGGCCTCGGAGTGCGAGTGGTTGTCGCCGGTGGTGTGGTGGTGGCCGTCGACCTCGGTGCCGTGCTTTTCGAGGGAGGTGAGCGCGGCGGCGTCGGCGACGTGCTTGTTGCCGGACTGCGCCACGGCGTCGTCCACGGCGGGCTGCAGGCCCTTGAGGTAGACGATCGCGCCGGAGTCGCCGAGCTGGCCGGTCTGCTTCGGGGTGAGCTCCAGGTCGTGCGGCTCGACGCCCGGCTTGGTGAGGTCGGTCACCTCGACGTGCTTCCCGCCGATCTGCCGGGCGAGGAACTCCATGGGGTAGAAGGACGCCGTCACGCGCAGCCTGCCGTCCTCGGTGCGTGCCCCGCCGGCGGGGGAGCAGGCGGAGAGGGCCAGCAGGCCGAGTGCCGAGACCCCGGCGAGGGCCGCGGTGGATATGCGACGACGTATGTTCATGACACTCATTTTCAACAATGTTGGAAACGATTGTCAACAACAGTCGGGGCGGTGTGAGCGGGACGACAACGGGGCCGGAACCGATTTGATCCAGAGGGTACGGCCGCCGGTACCCTGAACTATTCGCCCACCCGTCTCCCGACCACCACCCCCCAGCGAGGCGCTAGGGCGCTGCCCATCCATCGTTCGTCGTCGTAATGAAGAGAGCACCGTGGCCGCCGACAAGATCGATACCATCGTCAGCCTGAGCAAGCGCCGTGGCTTCGTCTACCCCTGCAGTGAGATCTACGGCGGCTCCCGCGCTGCCTGGGACTACGGTCCGCTGGGCGTCGAGCTCAAGGAGAACATCAAGCGCCAGTGGTGGCGCGCCATGGTCACCTCGCGCGAAGACGTGGTCGGTATCGACTCGTCGGTGATCCTGGCCCCCGAGGTGTGGCAGGCGTCCGGCCACGTCGCCACCTTCACCGACCCGCTCACCGAGTGCACCTCCTGCCACAAGCGCTTCCGCGCCGACCACCTGGAAGAGGCGTACGAGGCCAAGCACGGCCGGCTCCCCGAGAACGGCATGGCGGACATCAACTGCCCGCACTGCGGCAACAAGGGCGGCTTCACCGAGCCCAAGCAGTTCTCCGGCCTGCTCTCCACCCACCTCGGCCCGTCCCAGGACACCGCCTCGGTCGCCTACCTGCGCCCCGAGACCGCCCAGGGCATCTTCACCAACTTCGCCCAGGTGCAGCAGACTTCCCGCAAGAAGCCCCCGTTCGGCATCGCGCAGATGGGCAAGTCCTTCCGCAACGAGATCACGCCCGGCAACTTCATCTTCCGGACCCGCGAGTTCGAGCAGATGGAGATGGAGTTCTTCGTCAAGCCGGGCGAGGACGAGCAGTGGCAGGAGTACTGGATGGCCGAGCGGTGGAACTGGTACCGCGACCTCGGCATCCGCGAGGAGAACATCCGCTGGTACGAGCACCCGGCCGAGAAGCTCTCGCACTACTCCAAGCGCACCGCCGACATCGAGTACCGCTTCAACTTCGGCGGCACCGAGTTCTCCGAGCTGGAGGGCGTGGCCAACCGCACCGACTACGACCTGTCCGCGCACGCCAAGGCGTCCGGCCAGGACCTGTCGTACTTCGACCAGGAGGCCGGCGAGCGCTGGACTCCGTACGTCATCGAGCCGGCGGCCGGTGTGAACCGCGCGATGCTCGCCTTCATGCTCGACGCGTACATCGAGGACGAGGCGCCCAACGCCAAGGGCAAGATGGAGAAGCGCACCGTCATGCAGCTCGACCCGCGCCTGGCGCCGGTCAAGGTCGCGGTGCTGCCGCTCTCCCGTAACCCGCAGCTGTCGCCGAAGGCGAAGGGTCTGGCCACGGACCTGCGCAAGAACTGGAACATCGAGTTCGACGACGCGGGCGCCATCGGCCGCCGCTACCGCCGCCAGGACGAGATCGGCACGCCGTTCTGCGTCACCGTCGACTTCGACACCCTCGACGACAACGCGGTGACCGTCCGCGAGCGCGACACCATGAAGCAGGAGCGGGTCAGCCTGGACCAGATCCAGGCGTACCTGGGCGCGCGACTGCTGGGCTGCTAGTCCGCCGAGGGGGGCGGGTCCGTCCTTGGTGGGGCGGCGCCCGTT
The DNA here is from genome assembly GCF_019933235.1 of Streptomyces angustmyceticus. NCBI lineage: Bacteria > Bacillati > Actinomycetota > Actinomycetes > Kitasatosporales > Streptomycetaceae > Streptomyces > Streptomyces angustmyceticus. The sequence goes on from NZ_CP082945.1 coordinate 5,525,935, forward strand.
CCTTGGGTGGGGGTGCTGGTCCGGTGGTGGGGCGGTTCCCCCGCGTGTGGTCCTGAGCGCCGGCCGGGTTCGGATTCTTTCCGGGCCCGGTCGGCGCTTTTGGTGTGTGGGGGTGGGGCTGGTCGTCGGTGGTGTGCTGGTGGTGCTGTGTGCGGGGCGGCGGGGTGGGGAGGGCGCGCGTTCTCCGGGCCCCGCGCTGCGGGAGTTCTCCCCGGCACCCCCGCGCTGCGGCAATGCTCCCCAGCGCCCCCACGCAGTGGGAATGCCGCTCCGTGCCTCCGCGTTGTGGCCCCGAAGGGGGGCCTCGCGTCCCCTACGGGAAGTGTTCGGCCGTCCCCTAGGCCCTGTCGCGGGCCGCTCGCGCCGGCCGCGACGCCAGGTACGCGCACAGGGCCGCCAGCGGGAGTTCCGCGCCGATGGCCATGGCCAGGGCGGTGATCCGCTCCACGCCGGGCGCGGCGGTCGCGAGGTCGAGGCAGGCGTCGGCGACGAGGAGGACGGCCGCGGCGAGGGCAGGGGCGCGGTGGCGGGGGTCGGCGCGCAGCAGGCGGGTGCCGGCCGTGAGCAGGGCGGCCGCCTCCAGGGCGTCGAGGGCGACCCAGGCGGCGGCCTCGGCGGGCGGGAGCGTACCGGCGAGGTAGCCGAGCCAGGGGAGGAGGGCGAGCCCGGCGCCGGTCAGGATCCGGCCCGGCAGGCGCCGCGACCTGCCGGGCCGGGCGGTGTCGCGGGCATCCCGGACGGCGGAGTAACTCCCGCTTTCGAAGGGGGAGTTGAAGGCGATGAGGGTCATGGGTCGGGTCTCTTCCGGAGTCGTGAACCCGGCCGTCGGGCTCGTCGTCAACACTCCGGATTCCGCGGGCCACCGTCAGTAACGCGGCTGTCCGACATGAGGTGGCACCAGCTACACCCCCGTCACGGATATTGCTGTCATGGTCACAGCGGGAAGGGCCCCATACGGTGACACCATGACCGTCCCGCCCCGGCTGCGCCGGGCTCTCGTACGCCTGCGCCGTGACATCGCCTTCACGGCCGCCGGGCTGACGCTCCATCTCCTCCCGCTGCTGCTGCACTTCTGGGTGGTGATGCTGGCGCTCGGCACCGCGTTCGACCCGGACCCCGACACCCCGGTGGTGCTGGCGTGCACGCTTCCCCTGGAGATCGTCGCGGGCTGGGGGCTGACCGAGCCGCAGCGCTGGCGGTTCCGGGCACTGTGCGGCGTGGAGCTGCCGCGGCTGCGGTTCAGGGAGGCCAAGCGGCAGTTCGCCTACCACCTGCTGATCGGTCCGCTGCTCGGGCTGCTGGAACTCCTGCTGCTGGCACTGCTGGTGGCGGGCCTGGCGGCCTCGCTGGTCCTGGTGTGGATCTGGCTGGTGCCGGCCCCGTGGCGGATCGCGCACGTCGGCTACACCACCACGGCCTCCTACGTCACCGTGCTCGGCCTGGCGGCGCTCGCCACGGTGCCGGCGCTGGCCGGCGGACTCGTCCGGCTGGAGATCCTGGTCGGACGCGCCGTACTGGGCGTCAGCCGCTCCGACGAACTGGCACGCCGGGTCGAGGACCTCACCGAGAGCCGGGCCGGCGCGGTGGACGCCGCCGATGCCGAGCGCCGGCGCATCGAGCGCGACCTGCACGACGGCGCGCAGCAGCGGCTGGTGTCCCTGGCGTTGAACCTCGGGCTGGCCAGGGCGACCCTGACGGACCTGCCGCCGGAGGCCCGGCAGGTCATCGATGCCGCACACCGCGAGGCGAAGGACGCCATCGAGGAGCTGAACAATCTGGTGCGCGGGCTCCATCCGGCCGTCCTCGACGAACTGGGCCTGGACGCCGCGCTGTCGGGGCTCGCCGCCCGCGCCCCGCTGCCCGTACGGCTGCGGGTGGATCTGCCGCCCGACCTGCCGCGGCGCACGGCCCCGGCCGTCGAGGCGGTCGCCTACTTCGTCGTCTCCGAGGCGCTGACGAACGTCGCCAAGCACGCACGGGAGGCGACCCGGGCGGAGGTGACGGTCACCCGGCTCGGCGAGATACTGCGGGTGGTGATCGCCGACGACGGTCCGGGCGGCGCCGATCCGTCCGGGGGCAGCGGCCTGAAGGGCCTGGCCCAGCGCGTGCGGTCCGTGGACGGAACCTTCCGGATGAGCAGCCCCGTGGGGGGCCCGACCATGATGAGCGTGGAGCTGCCGTGCCCGATGTGAGACGTGCCGTGATCGCCGAGGACTCCGTTCTGCTGCGGGTCGGGCTGGTCAAGGTGGTGGAGATGGCCGGCTTCGAGGTGGTGGCCGAGGCGGGGGACGCGCAGGAGCTGCTGGCGGTGGTCGAGGAACACCGGCCCGACCTCGCGGTGGTGGACGTCCGGATGCCGCCCGGTTTCACCGACGAGGGCGTGCGCGCCGCACTCTCCATACGCCGGGGGCACCCCGCCACCAAGGTGCTGATCCTCTCCCAGTACGTCGAGGAGCGCTACGCGGCCGATCTGCTCGCGACGAACACCAGCGGCGTCGGCTACCTGCTCAAACAACGGGTCGCGGACGTCGAGGAGTTCATCGAGGCGCTCCGCCGGGTGGCGGCCGGCGGCACCGCCCTGGACCCGCAGGTCGTCGCCCAGTTGCTGGTGCGGCGCGCCAGCGATCCGGTGGAGCGCCTGACGGCCCGCGAACGCGAGGTGCTCGCCCTGATGGCGGAGGGGCGCTCCAACGCGGGCATCGCCGCGCAGCTCGTGGTGAGCGAGAGCGCGGTCGCCAAGCACATCAACAACATCCTCGCCAAGCTGGACCTGCCGAAGGCGGACGCGGATCACCGCCGGGTGCTGGCGGTGCTGCATTTCCTCGGGGTGGGCGGCTAGGGGGCCGGGGGCTGAAGTCGCGGGGACGTCGGCCGAGTGCGCCGGGGTGCAGGAGCCGGAAAAGGCGTTGCCCCGGCCCGGGTTGATCCCTAAGGTCGGCCGGGTGACTGCCGGGTCGGCCTTGGGCCACGCACGAGTGGGGTTCCCGGCCTCGGCGTGAGCGCGAGGCGGGCCAGAGCCCCGCCCTTCTTCCGCGTCTTCTGCGCAGCGCCCGTATGCGGCGCCCCTCCCAGCGGATACCGAGACCCGGAGACACCACCCCACATGTCGCACGAACCACAGCACCCGAAGGCGGCCGGACCGCCGACGACCGCCGTCCAGCTGAACCACACCGCCGTCTACGCCAGGGACCGGCGGCTGTCGGCCGACTTCCTCGCCGCGATACTGGGATTGGCGGTCGGCGCGCCGTTCGGCCCGTTCCTCCCCGTCGACCTCGGCAACGGCGTGACGCTCGACTACTACGAGCGGCGTGACGAGCCCGTCCAGCCGCAGCACTATGCGTTCCTCGTGCCCGACGAGCAGTTCGACGGCATGATCGCCCGCCTGGAAGCGGTGGGGGTCACCTACTACGCCGACCCCCACCACACCGAACCCGGCCGGATCAACCGCCTGTTCGGCGGTCGCGGCGCGTACTTCGACGACCCGGACGGCCACAACATGGAGATCATGACCCGGCCCTACGTCCGGCCCTAGCCGGGGCCCCACGCCGCCGCCTCCAGGGAAAATGCGTTGCCCGGAGGCGGCGGCGCGGGAGGCTGCCGGCATGACTGACCAAGGGCCGAGCGGTTCACAGGGGGTGGCCGCCCTCTTCTCCCGGGGCCGGCTGACGGCGATCCCGCGGAAGGCGGCCCGCCGCGAGCAGTTGCTCGTCCATCTCACGGAGACGCTGTTCGAGCGGGACCGGGAGTACAGCGAACGCGAGGTCAACGAGGCGTTGTTGACGGTGCACGAGGACTGCTCGGCGCTGCGCCGCTACCTCGTCGTGGCGGGCCTGCTGACCCGGCCCAAGGACGGCAGCAGCTACCGGAGAGCCGGGTAGCCGTGCGGGCTCTGCAGACCGCCACGCTGCTCGTCGCGACGCTCGGCGCGGGCCTGATGGCCGGCCTGTTCACCGCCTTCGCCTACGCGGTGATGCCCGGCCTCGGCCGTACCGCCGACCGCACCTTCGTGCAGGCCATGCAGAACATCAACCGGGCCATCGTCAACGGCTGGTTCCTGCTCGCCTTCCTGCTGCCTGTTCCCCTGCTCGTCCTCGCCACCGTCCTGGCCTGGAACGGGCACGGCCGGGTCGCCCTGCCCTGGATCCTGGCCGCCCTGGTGCTGTACCTCGCGGGCTTCCTCGTCACCGGTGGCGTCAACGTCCCGCTCAACAACGCGCTCGACAACGCTCCGGCGGACGGGGAACCGGCCGCCTCCGGTGGGCCCGGCGGCCCGGCCGACCGGTCCGGCCCGCTCGCAGCCGCACGCGACGGTTTCGAGGGCCGGTGGGTGACCTGGAACCTCGTCCGCGCGCTCGCCCACACCGCCGCCTTCGGCGCGCTGGCCTGGGCCCTCTTCCTGCACGGCACGGCCGGTCCGGGGGGCGCGGCCTGAGGAGCCGCCCGCGCCGGGGCCGGGCCGCTCGGGTCAGGCCGCTCGTGGTCAGGCCGCGCGGAGTCAGGTCGCGCTGGGTCAGGCCGCCCGGGGGATGTACGCCAGGCCGTGGGCGCCGGGCTCGCCACGCTTGGCGATGTCCAGCCGGGTCAGGACCTGCAGCGTCTCCAGGTCGACGATGTCGACGGTGGACGAGACGACGCAGGCCACATACGCGAGCCGGCCGTCGGGAGACGAGGTGATGGTCAGCGGGAAGAGCCCCACCTCCAGCGTGCCCAGTTGCTTGCGGGTGTCCGCGGAGAACACCGTGAGGCGTCCGGGCGCATGGCGGCCGGGCCCGGACGCCGGGTCCGCGGTCATGCACATCTCGCCCGCGAGCAGCTTTCCCGATGACGTCAGGTGCACCGGCATGACGATGTTGTCCGTGAACAGGGTGTCGGTGACGGACGCCGTTCGGGCGTCGACGACCCTGATCCCGGTGGCCGGCCGTTCCCCGTCGGGGGCGGAGACGGTGCCGGCGTAGGGCGAGGCGACGAAGGCGCGCGTACCGTCGGCGGAGACCGCGAGCCCCTCACTGCCCGGCACCTCGGCCTTCCCGGTGAGGACGCCCCGTTCGAGGTCGACGACCGACACGAACGGCGCCTCCTTGTTGGTGGCGAAACCCGTCTTTCCCGCCGGGTCGATGGCGAACCAGTGCGGGCCGGGCGCGTCCGTGTCGATCCGGCCCAGGGGCCGCCGGGTCTCCGTATCGATCACCACGACCCCGCCGGGCCGGTCCGCCGAGCCCTCCACGCTGACGTAGAGGCGGCGGCGTGCCGCGTCCAGCGCCAGTCCGTGCGGCCCGTGTTCCGGGGCGAGGTCGACGACCTCGACGATGCGCCGGGTGTCGGGGTCGATGACGGTCAGTTCGGTGCGCCGGCCGCTGTTCGCGTGGTAGTAGCCCGAGTGGTACGCCGAGGCGCACCACAGCAGGCGCTGTGTCGGGTCGAAGCACAACTCGTGCGGCTCGGCGAGGACTTCCACCGTGCCGACGTGCTGGTCGGAGGCGGCGTCGAAGAACGAGACGGTCGGGCCGCTCTGGCTGACCACGGCCAGCACATCGCCTTCTCGGCCGGTGCGGGGGGACTGCTGCACAGGAGGCTCCTTCAGTGGGGCGGTGGATGTCGCGCGGTGTCCTGCGTGCGGTGCGTGCGGCGTGTGGTGCGTGGCGCCGGGCGCGATGCGCGTCGCGCAGGGCGCGAGTGTCTTTCGCGGACCCCCTCACTCTCGGCGGGAAGCGATTGCGCGGCAATGCAAAGATTGGCATCGAATAGTTGACTCAGGTGGAAAAATGCAGATCAGGAGCGCTGACCGACGATGGATCTCAACCTGTTGCGTGTCCTGGACGCCCTGCTGCAGGAGAACAGCGTGACCCGCGCGGCGGAGCGGCTCGGCACGTCGCCCGCGGCGGTCAGCCGCACCCTGGCCCGGCTCCGCCGCGCCGTCGGCGACCCGCTGCTGGTCCGAGCGGGCCAGGGCATGGTCCCGACCCCGCGCGCCCTGGAACTCCGCGAGGAGGTGGGCGTGTTGCTGCGCGGCTGCGACAACGTCCTGCGGCCCGGGGCGGGTTTCGATGCCGCGCATCTGCAGCGCACCTTCACCGTGCAGGCCGCCGACCTGCTCCTGGTGGGGCTGGCCGGGACCTTGACCGAACAGATCCACCGGGAGGCCCCGCAGGTGGACGTGGTCTTCCTGCCGGAGGCTCTGGAGGGCGGCCCGGCGCTGCGGCAGGGCTGGGTGGACATCGAACTGGGCGTCCTGGGAGACCTGGACCCGGAGATCCGGACCCGGCCGCTCACCCGGATGACGATGGTCGGCGTCGCCCGCAGCGACCACCCCCTCTTCGACGGGCGGATCGACGCCCGCCGTTTCGCCGCCGCCGACCACATCGGCGTCTCCCGCCTCGGCAAACGCCTCGGCCCCATCGACAGCGCCCTCGCGGAACGCGGGCTGCGGCGCCGCGTCGCGGTCGTCGTCCCCAGCCATACGAGCGCGATGCTGCTCGCCCGGAACACCGACCTCGTGGCGCTCACCCTCGCCGACTGGCTCCCCGACACCCTCTCCGCACTCGGCCTGCGGGCCTTCCCCGTCCCTCTCGACCTGGCCCCCCTCGACCTCGGGATGGCCTGGCACCCCCGCAACTCGGCCGATCCGGGGCACCGTTGGTTCCGTGACCGCCTGGCGGCCGCGGTCCTGGACCCGTCGGGGACGGGGAGAACGACGGACGACGGCTCCGGGGAGGGCGACGGCTCCCCGAAGGGCACCTCGTCGTAGGGGCGAGGGCGTGCGGCTGGGTGTTTCAGCCGCGCAGGCCCCGTAGCACCAGGTCGCGGACGGCCTCGAAGTCGGCGGTGATCTCGGGGCGGGACCACTCGGGGGCGTAGCAGGGGTCGTGGAAGCGGCCGGTGGCGTCGAAGACGGCGCGGGCGGTGGTGGCGGGGGAGGGGGTGCGGAACGCGCCCTGGTCCACGCCGGCTTCGATGATGGTCGTGAGCTGGGCTTCGAGATCGGTGACGTGCCGGTCGACCACGCCGCCGCTCTCCCCGATCAACGTCATATAGGTGGCGAAGAGTTCGGGGTCGTCGCCGGCCTTGTGCCGCTTGGCCTCGAAGAGGGCGGTCAGCCAGCGGTCCAGCCGCTCCGGAGCCGGCCCTTCCGCCGAGACGATGACCGAGAGCTCCTCGCTCGTACGGTTCAGCCAGCGCTCCGTGACCGCCTCCCGCAGCGCCGCCTTGGTACGGAAGTGGCGGTAGACGCTGCCATGACTGACGCCCAGGGCGCGCGCCACGTCCACGACCGTGGCCTTGGCCGGGCCGTAGCGGCGCAGCACCTCCTCGGTGGCTTCGAGGATGCGCTCTGGGGTCAACGTCTCGGGCGGCATGGGGCGGGGCGGCCTTTCGGGAGAGCGGGGCGGGCGGGGCCGGCGAGCGGTGCCGACCGGCACCCGGGAGGTGCCGGGTGCCCGGGCGGACGGGCCCACGCACACCGGAACCGTGCGCCGGGGGCATGTACGGCTGCGTGCACCGGCCTACGGACGGTACCTGGCCGTGCCCCGTACCCGCTCCGGTGGTCACGCTTCCCCCGCGGTCAGCGTTCGCTGTCCAGGTGGGCCATCTGGTCGGAGGGGTAACGGTCGCCGGCGGCGGCATCGGCCGGGACGGCGCCTTCGATGGCGGCCAGATCGTCGGCGTCGAGGACGACGTCCAGGGCGCCGAGGGCCTCGGTCAGCCGGTCGCGGCGGCGGGCGCCGACCAGCGGGACGATGTCCTCGCCGCGGGAGAGCACCCAGGCGATGGCGGTCTGCGCGACCGAGACGCCCTTCTGCTCGGCGATCTTGCGCAGCGCGTCCACCAGGTCGAGGTTGCGGTCGAGGTTCTCGCCCTGGAAGCGCGGGCTCATGCCGCGGAAGTCGTTGGCGGCGAGCTTGCGGTCGCGGTTGAAGTGGCCGCTGATCAGGCCGCGGGACAGGACGCCGTAGGCGGTGACGCCGATGCCCAGCTCGCGGGCGGTCGGCAGGATCGCCTCCTCGATGCCGCGGGAGATGAGGGAGTACTCGATCTGGAGGTCGGAGATGGGGGCGACGGCGGCGGCCCGGCGCAGGGTCTCCGCGCCGACCTCGGAGAGGCCGATGTGCCGGACGTGCCCGGCCTCGACGAGTTCGGCGATGGCGCCGACGGTCTCCTCGATCGGGACGTCGGGATCGACGCGGGCGATGCGGTAGATGTCGATGTGGTCGGCGCCGAGGCGCTGGAGGGAGTAGGCGGCGAAGTTCTTCACCGCATGCGGCCGGCCGTCATAGCCGGTGAAGCCTCCTTCGACGGTGCGCAGGGCACCGAACTTGACGCTGAGCTGAGCCCTTTCGCGGGCCGCCGCGGGGGCGGTGCGCAGGGCCTCGTTGATCAGCAGTTCGTTGTGGCCCATGCCGTAGAAGTCGCCGGTGTCGAGCAGGGTGATGCCCGCGTCGAGGGCGGCGTGGACGGTGGCGAGGGATTCGCCGCGGTCGGTGTCGCCGTAGAGGGCGGACATGCCCATGCAGCCGAGGCCGAGGGCGGAGGTCTGCGGGCCGCTGGTGCCCAGGGTGCGGGTCTGCACTGCGTGCTCCTGAAGAACGGGTGAGAGGTGAAGGGTGTACGGCTGCCGTGCCTCCACTGTGACATGACGACTGACAGATTTCAATATCTGTCAGCCGTCACGTCATTCCCCGCTCCCGGTGCCCGCCCCCGCCCGGTCCGCCCCGTGTCGGTCGGCCGCGATCGGCCCAGGTCGGCGGGAGGCCGGCGCGGACCGGAGCGGTCCGGCGGAGGCCGGTGCGGGCAGGTGCGCGGGCGGAGGCGGCTCAGCGCAGGCGTCGCGGCAGGCGCAGCGCCAGCAGCGTCGTGCCCGCGACGATCACCAGTTGCGTCAGCAGGGCGGCGAGCATCGCGTCGCGGATGCCGAGGGTCGGCAGCAGCGCGAGGAAGAGGGTGCCGAGGGTGGCCACGCCCAGGGCGAGGCCGGACTGCTGAGTGGTGACCATGACGCCGCCGCCCACGCCCGCCTGGGCGACCGGCAGTTCGCTCAGCACGATGCGCATCAGCACCGGCAGCACCATTCCCTGCCCGAGGCCCAGGATCGCCATGCTCGACGCGAGCCCGGCCACCGATATCCCGGGCCAGCCCGTGTGCACGGTCAGTGCCAGGGCGATCAGGCCGGTGCCCTGGATCAGCGAACCGGCGACCACCACCCGCCGCCCGAACCGCAGCACCAGCCGCGGACCCGCGAGCGAGGCGAAGAAGAACGTGACGCACAGCGGCGCCAGGGACAGTCCGGCCGCGAACGGGCCGTAGTGCAGGCCGTTCTGGAGCGCGACGGCGACCACGAACATAAAGCCGCCGAAGCCCAGCGTGAACGGGATGATCATGGTGAGTCCGCTGTTCACGGAGGGGATGCGCAGCAGCGAGGGCGGGACGAGCGGGGTGCGGCCCGCGCGTTCGGCCCGGTGCTCGACGAGGAAGAACGCGGCGGCGGCGAACGGGAAGACGGCCAGCAGGGCCCACGACCACACCGGCCAGCCCGCCGCCCGGCCCTCGGTCAGCGGCAGCAGCAGGGAGATCAGCGTCGCGGCGAGCAGCGCGGTGCCGGCGCCGTCCACCCGGCTCGGGTGCGGGGAGCGGGTCTCGGGGACCGTACGGGCGGCCAGCAGCCAGGCCGCGGCGGAGATCGGCACGTTCACCAGGAAGACCGCGCGCCAGCCGGTGCCCGCCAGGTCGACGGAGACCAGCAGGCCGCCGAGGACCTGCCCGACGGCGCTGGCGACACCGGCCGTGCCGCCGTACAGGCTGACCGCCTTGGCGCGCCGCTTGCCGGTGGTCGTGGCCTGGATGGTGGCCAGCACCTGCGGCAGCAGCAGCGCTGCCGCGGCGCCCTGGGCGACCCGGGCGGCCACCAGCGTCCCGGCGTCCGGTGCGAGACCGCAGGCCAGCGAGGTGATGCCGAAGGCGGCCAGGCCCCACAGGAACAGCCGCCGGCGGCCGATCATGTCGCCGAGCCGGCCGCCGAGCACCAGCAGCATGGCGTAGGCGACGCCGTAGCCGGCCACCACCATCTCCAGCATCGCGGGCCCCGCGTGCAGGTCGTGGTCGATGGTCGGCAGGGCGACGTTGACGATAAAGAAGTCGATCATCGGGAGGGCCGCGCCCAGCAGCACGGTCAGCAGGCCGAGCGGGGTCAGCACGGTCGTGGCCGGCTCGCGTCGCGGGGCGGTGGGGCCGGTCGCCGCCGCCTCCGACGTGGCGGCGCCCGGGAGGGGCGCCTGGGCTTCAAGGGTCGCGGCCGCGGCTTCCGCGGTGGTCGTCTGTGCTCGGGTATCGCTCACGGACTCGACGATCGTCGACCGCCCAAGCTGGTACCAGAGTGTTCTTATCCTGGTACCGGCGCTACCTGGCAACCGGGTCCGGCCTGCGGCACGCTGGAGGCATGACCGCCGACACGACCCCGACGCAGACTGCCACAGGCCCCGGTGGCGCCGCCCCGCGACGCGGCACCGCCCCGGGCGCCGACGCCGTCCGCCGGGCCGAACTCGCCGCCTTCCTGCGCAGCCGGCGGGAGCGGATCACGCCGGAGCAGGTCGGGCTGCCCCGGGGCAGCCGCCGTCGCACCCCCGGGCTGCGCCGGGAGGAGGTCGCGCACCTGGGCGCCGTCGGGGTCACCTGGTACACCTGGCTCGAACAGGCCCGGGACATCCACGTGTCGCCGCAGGTCCTGGACGCCGTCGCGCGTGCGCTGCTGCTCGACCGCGCCGAGCGCAGCCATCTGTTCGCGCTGGCCGGGGAGGCCGACCCGACGCCGGGCAGGGAGTGCGGGGGCGTCACGCGCGAACTGCGGCAGATGATGTGCCAGTTGGAGCCGTTCCCCGCCGTCCTCCAGAACAGCCGCTTCGACATCCTCGCCTACAACGCCACCTACGGCCGCCTGATGTGCGACCTCGACGCGCTGCCCGAGGAGGACCGCAACTGCATGTGGCTGGCGTTCACCCACCCCGAGTGGCGGGCGAGCACGGTCGACCTGGACGCCACGATGCGGGTGATGGCGGCCAAGTTCCGGGCGTCGATGGCCGAGCACGTCGCGGAACCGGCCTGGAAGGCGCTGGTCGCGCGGCTGACGGAGGCGTCGCCGGAGTTCCGGGAGATCTGGGCGCAGCACGAGGTGATCCGCCCGATGAGCGCCGTGAAACTCTTCCGGCACCCCCGGGTGGGCGTGCTGCAGCTGTCCTCCACGAGCCTGTGGACGGGCCCCAACCCCGGCCCCAAGCTGATCTCCTACACGCCCGTGGACGAGCAGACCCGCGAACGGCTGGAGCGCCTGGCCGCGGAGGCGGCGGGGCTCGTCACGGCGTGAGGGCCGGGCCGGTGACCGGGTCCCGGCCGGCCTCCGCCGTCACCGGGGTTCGCGGAACGTGAGGCCGAGGTGGCGCTGGAGCCCCGCGCGCTGCTCGGCCGTGGCCAGGACCACGATGTCGTCGTTGCCGCCGAAGGGGTTCTCCCTGCTGTTGTCGACGCAGCGGAAGGACCGGGGATCGTCGTCGGGGCTGAGCGCCTCGACGGCGGCCCGGGCCGCGTCCATGTCGAGGTAGTCGTTCGACTCCTGCTCGATGAGGAACGAGAGTTCCTCGCCGTTGCGCGTGAAGTACAGCGTTCCGCGGCCGGCCTCCGCGTCGTCCGTGTCCTCCCTGTCGAAGCGGAAGGCGCCGACGGTGACCTTCCCTCCGGTGAGGGCCGCGGCTTCTTCCAGGAGCCAGGGGTAGTGCGAGTCGGCGGAGTCGACGTCGTCGGCGTGGATGCTGACGGCCACGCCGAAGGCTTCGAGGGCACTGGCGATGTGCTGCCGCAGGGGCAGCGCGCCGTGTGCGCGGTCGCCGAAGCTGGCCACGACGTCGCGCGCGGTCTCCCGGGTGATCATGCCGAGGCCGGTGAGGACCTCGGCCACCCGTAGGTACGTGATGGTGGGAGGTGTCGCCATGGGGTGATCCTCCCAGCCGGAGATCATTCCCGGGCGGTCTTCGATCAAGCTGCCGCACGAAGCGGCCGGTCTCCGCCCGCGCGGCCCGGTCCGCCCCTACGGCCTACGACCGCGCGTCCGCCGCCCGCTGCCCCCGGGGCTCGTCGTCGAACAGCGTCGCCGTGCGGGCGGCCGTCGCCTTCGCCCAGCGGCCGGTCGTCAGGGCGCCGAGCAGCAGAACGGCCGCGCCGCAGCCGGCGATGATCCACCACGCCGGGCGGGCGGCCGCGACGAAGGCGCCCGCGCCGGCGGCGGCGTGTGCCCCGCCCGCCAGCACGGCGCCGATCACCGCGACGCCCAATGACTGCCCGACCTGCCGGCTGGTGGAGGCCACGGCGGCGGCCACCCCGGCCTGGGCGCGGGGCATCCCGGACACCGCGGTGTTGGTGATCGGCGCGTTGACCAGGCCGAACCCGATGCCGAAGAGGACATACCCGGTGAACAGCAGCGGGTTCGTGGCCTGGGCGTCGAACGCCGCGAAGAGCAGCCCGCTCGCCCCCATCGCCGTCCCCGCCAGAAGCAGCGGCAGCCGGGGGCCCCGGTTGCCGACCAGCCGCCCCGAAACCGGCGCGAAGACCAGCGTCATCCCGGCCATGGGCAGCATGTAGAGACCGGCGGCCAGAGCGGACAGGCCACGGATGTTCTGCAGGTACAGCGTGTTGATGAAGAGGAAGCCGGCGAGCGCGGCGAAGGCGCACACCGCCACGACGGTGGCCCCGCTGAACGGTGCGCTGTGGAAGAACCGCAGGTCGATGAGGGGTTCCGGGCGGCGTCGCTCGTAGGCGACCAGCGCGGCCAGGGACACCAGCGCGACCAGCACGAACGCCAGGATCTCGGGGGACGTCCAGCCGGCGCCCGGGGCCTCGATGATCGCGTACGTCAGCGAGCCGAGCAGCGCGATCACCAGCAGCTGGCCGACCGGGTCGACGCGGCGCGGGCGCGGCGCCCGGGACTCCGGGACGTAGCGCAGGGTCAGGAAGAACGCGAGCGCGCCGATCGGGACGTTGATCCAGAAGATCGACCGCCAGCCGACGCTCTGCACCAGCAGCCCGCCGATCACCGGCCCGGCCGCCATGCTGATGCCGACGACCCCGCCCCACACCCCGATCGCCCGCGCCCGCTCGCGCGGTTCGGTGAAGGTGTTGGTGATGATCGACATGGCGACGGGGTTGAGCATCGAGCCGCCGACGGCCTGCACCATCCGGAAGACCACCAGCCACTCCAGGCCGGGAGCCAGGCTGCACAGCAGCGAGCCGACGGCGAAGACCACCAGGCCGACCAGGAAGATCCGCCGCCGGCCGAGCCGGTCGGCGGTGGAGCCGGCCAGCATCAGCAGCGACGCCAGGACCAGGGTGTAGGCGTCGATCGTCCACTGCATGCCGGAGACCGAGGCGTGCAGCTCGTGCTGGATGGACGGCAGGGCGACGTTGAGGATGGTGTTGTCGAGGCTGACGATCAGCAGGCTCATGCAGCAGATCGCCAGCACCAGGAGACGCCGTCGACGGCTGAGCTCAGGCATGGTTGAACGCTACAACGATCCCGTGCCGGTGGCCCTGGCGGGGCCGCTCGCGCGGTGCGGGACAATGGGAGACCGCAGCGGCCGGCCGCCCGTGAGCGCCGCGCCCGCCCGGTCGAAGGAAGCCGAAGAAAGCCGAAGGTATCGCCGTCATGACTCTGCTGCAGATCGGTCCGCACGCGGTGCAGCCGCCCGTGGTCCTCGCGCCCATGGCCGGGATCACCAATGCCCCGTTCCGGACGCTGTGCCGGGAGTTCAGCGGCGGCAAGGGCCTGTTCGTCAGCGAGATGATCACGACGCGGGCGCTGGTCGAGCGCAACGAGAAGACCATGCAGCTGATCCACTTCGACGCGACCGAGAAGCCGCGCTCGATCCAGCTCTACGGCGTCGACCCGGACACCGTCGGCAAGGCCGCCCGCATGATCGCGGAAGAGGACCTCGCTGACCACATCGACCTGAACTTCGGCTGCCCGGTCCCGAAGGTGACCCGCAAGGGCGGCGGCTCGGCGCTGCCGTACAAGCGGAACCTGCTGCGCGCGATCCTGCGCGAGGCGGTGGCGAACGCCGGGTCGCTGCCGGTGACGATGAAGATGCGCAAGGGCATCGACGACGACCACATCACCTACCTGGACGCCGGACGGACCGCCGCCGAGGAGGGCATCACCGCGATCGCCCTGCACGGCCGGACCGCGGCCCAGCACTACGGCGGCACCGCCGACTGGGACGCCATCGCCCGCCTCAAGGAGCACGTCCCGGAGATCCCGGTGCTCGGCAACGGCGACATCTGGTCGGCCGACGACGCCAAGCGGATGATGCGCGAGACCGGCTGCGACGGGGTGGTCGTGGGGCGCGGCTGCCTGGGGCGGCCGTGGCTGTTCGGCGACCTGGTCGCCGCCTTCGAGGGCACGGGAACCGGCGGTGACGGCTCCCAGGGGTACGCACAGCCCACGCTCAAGGAGGTCGCCGCGGTGATGCTGCGGCACGCCACCCTGCTCGGCGAGTGGATCGGCGACGAGAAGCGCGGAGTGATCGACTTCCGCAAGCACGTCGCCTGGTACACCAAGGGCTTCTCCATCGGCTCCGAGATGCGCCGCAGCCTCGCGGTGACCTCCTCGCTCGACGAGCTGGACGCGCTGCTGTCGGAGCTGGACCTCGACCAGCCGTGGCCGACGGGCGCGGACGGCCCCCGCGGCCGCACCTCAGGACGCAACCGCGTCGTCCTGCCGGACGGCTGGCTCGACGACCCCTACGACTGCGCGGGCGTGGACGCGGACGCGGAGCTGGACACGTCGGGCGGCTGAGGCCGCGGCGGATTCCGAGACGGCAGCGCAGGGGGGGCACGGGCGAGCCGCCCGGGCTCCCCGTGGGTGCGGCGGGCGGGCGGTCCGTCGGCGTGTCGCGGTGACGAGCGCGGGCGAAGGGGCCGGCGCTCGTTACCGTTTGAGTCCGTACGGGGTTGCGCGCGTACCGGACCGCCCGCGAGACGCGGGAGCGCCGCCGCGGCAGCCCGCGGACACCCGCACGGCCCGTGGCCCTCTCCGGCACGTGGCGGGCGGGATCGCGGACGACGCTGAGGAGACGCCGTGGTGAGCGGCCACCGTTCCATCGACGACACCGAGAAGGCCGTCCGGGCCAAGCTCGGCGACACCCCGGTCCGCCACGAGCAGATGGCCGCGGTCGCGAACATCTACCGCGCCGCGGCCGCCGTACGCCAGCACTTCGAGAACTCCGTGCTGCGCGGCGCCGAGCTGACCTGGACCTCCTTCGTGGTGCTCTGGGTGGTGTGGATCGGGGGTGAGACGGAGACCCGCCGGGTCGCCGAGGAGGCCGGCATCTCCAAGGGCACGCTCACCGGCGTCGCCCGCACCCTCCAGGCCCGCGGCCTGATGGAGCGCAGGGTCCACCCGGCCGACGGGCGGCTCGCCCTGCTCGCGCTCACCCCCGAGGGCGAGCGGCTGATGAGCCGGGTCTTCCCGGAGTTCAACGCCGAAGAGGTCTTCGTCACCCAGGGCCTCAGCGACGACGAGGCGCTGGACCTCGCGGACCTGCTGGGCCGGATCGTGGCGCAGGTCGAGACCCGCGGCGCGGACCGCCGCCTGGAACTGCTGGACGGCCACGACCCCCGCCCGCGCCGCAGCGGCCGCCGCGCCAGGACACCGCAGCCGACGGGGTCGGAGGGGCGGGACGTCACGGACGCCGCCTCGCCGTGAGGGCTGCGGGACGGGCCGGAGCGGGGCCACGCGCTCGACGGGCGGTCGTCGGCCGTGTCGGCCTTGTCGGCCGAGCGGTATACGAACGTCGGAGGGCGACGTGGCCTTCCCGGCCCCCGGGAACTATGGCCTGATCCTGACACGGAGGTGCGACGCCGCCCGGAGCCGTGGGTGGCCGGATTGTGGGTGGATCTTCCGGCTGTGCGGGAGAGGGTGCGCGTTCCGGTCGGCGCGACCCTCGCTCAGGGGGTGGAGCGAGTGCAGGAAGAGCCGTCGAGGAGGGTCCAAATGATGGAACCCGGTCACACATGAGCGCGTGATTCTCGCCACCCCTGATAGGGGCTGCGCTCAGATGAGCAGTGAGTGTGGGGTTCCATCTCTCCAATGGTGGCACCGGGTGCCACCGCTAGTGCGTTCGACTCTTGATGTCTTCCATTGCTCTGAGTGGCGTAACTGCGCAATTCGAGTGCGCAGTGTAATGATGCATTCAGGTAATGAAGTACCCGCCAAATACATGATCACTTTCGATCTGGTGGCGGACGACTGGTTACACGGGTATGTCGACCAAGTGGACGTACCCATACGCCTTCGATCTGGGTATGTTCCTCGCCGTCAGGGCAGCCCGTCGGCGAGGAGTCAGTGCCGTGCCGGAAACGCAAGATCCCCACGTAACCCAGCCTTCGTCCGTGAAGTTCGTCTACGACTTCACCGAGGGCAACAAGGAGCTCAAGGACCTCCTCGGCGGCAAGGGTGCGAACCTCGCCGAGATGACCAACCTGGGACTTCCCGTCCCGCCCGGCTTCACGATCACCACCGAAGCCTGCAAGGTCTACCTCGACAGCGGCACCGAGCCCGCGGCACTGCGTGCCGAGGTCTCCGAGCACCTGGACGCCCTTGAGCAGCAGATGGGCAAGAAGCTCGGCCAGGCCGACGACCCGCTGCTCGTATCGGTCCGTTCCGGGGCGAAGTTCTCCATGCCCGGCATGATGGACACGGTCCTCAACATCGGCCTCTCCGATGCGTCGGTTTCCGGCCTCGCCGCGCAGGCCGGCGACGAGCGCTTCGCGTGGGACTCCTACCGCCGCCTCATCCAGATGTTCGGCAAGACCGTGCTGGGCGTCGACGGCGAGCTCTTCGAGGAGGCGCTGGAGGAGGCCAAGCAGGCCAAGGGCGTCCGCGTCGACATCGACCTCGACGCCGCCGACCTCAAGAGCCTGGTCGCGCACTTCAAGGACATCGTGTCCAAGGAGACCGGCCGCGACTTCCCGCAGGAGCCGCGCGAGCAGATGGACCTCGCCGTGCGCGCGGTCTTCGACTCGTGGAACACCGACCGCGCCAAGCTCTACCGCCGCCAGGAGCGCATCCCCGGCGACCTCGGCACCGCGGTCAACGTCTGCTCCATGGTCTTCGGCAACCTCGGCCCCGACTCCGGCACCGGCGTCGCCTTCACCCGCGACCCCGCCAGCGGCCACCAGGGCGTCTACGGCGACTACCTGCAGAACGCGCAGGGCGAGGACGTCGTCGCCGGTATCCGCAACACCGTGCCGCTCGCCGACCTCGAGAACATCGACAAGGCGTCGTACGACGAGCTGATGCAGATCATGGAGACGCTCGAAACGCACTACAAGGACCTGTGCGACATCGAGTTCACCATCGAGCGCGGCAAGCTGTGGATGCTGCAGACCCGGGTCGGCAAGCGCACCGCCGGTGCCGCCTTCCGGATCGCCACCCAGCTCGTCGACCAGGGCCTGATCGACGAGGCCGAGGCCCTCCAGCGGGTCAACGGCGCGCAGCTGGCGCAGCTGATGTTCCCCCGCTTCGACCTGGGCGCGAAGTCCGAGACGATCGGGCGCGGCATCGCCGCCTCCCCGGGCGCGGCGGTCGGCAAGGCCGTCTTCGACTCGTACACCGCCGTCAAGTGGTCGCGCTCCGGCGAGAAGGTCATCCTGATCCGCCGCGAGACCAACCCCGACGACCTCAACGGCATGATCGCCGCCGAGGGCATCCTCACCTCCCGCGGCGGCAAGACCTCGCACGCCGCCGTCGTCGCCCGGGGCATGGGCAAGACCTGTGTCTGCGGCGCCGAGGAGCTGGAGGTCGACACCAAGTCCCGCCGGCTGACGACCAGCGACGGCACCGTCATCGAAGAGGGCGACGTCGTCTCCATCGACGGCTCCACCGGCAAGGTCTACGCCGGTGAGGTGCCGGTCGTGCCGTCCCCGGTCGTGGAGTACTTCGAGGGCCGGATGCACGCCGGCGCCGAGGACGCCGACGAGCTGGTCAAGGCCGTCCACCGGATCATGGCGTACGCGGACCGGGTGCGCCGGCTGCGCGTACGGGCCAACGCCGACAACGCCGAGGACGCCGCCCGCGCCCGCCGGTTCGGCGCGCAGGGCATCGGCCTGTGCCGCACCGAGCACATGTTCCTCGGTGAGCGCCGCGAGATGGTCGAGCGCCTCATCCTGGCCGACACCGAGAGCGACCGGGAGGCCGCGCTCAGCCAGCTGCTGCCGCTCCAGAAGGCCGACTTCATCGAGCTGTTCGAGTCGATGGACGGCCTGCCGGTGACCGTGCGGCTGCTGGACCCGCCGCTGCACGAGTTCCTGCCCGACATCACCGAGCTGTCGGTCCGGGTCGCGCTCGCCGAGGCCCGCAAGGACGCCAACGAGAACGACCTGCGCCTGCTCCAGGCCGTGCACAAGCTGCACGAGCAGAACCCGATGCTGGGTCTGCGCGGCGTCCGCCTCGGGCTCGTCATCCCCGGTCTGTTCGCCATGCAGGTACGGGCGATCGCCGAGGCCGCGGCCGAGCGCAAGAACGCCAAGGGCGACCCGCGCGCGGAGATCATGATTCCGCTGGTGGGCACCGTCCAGGAGCTGGAGATCGTCCGCGAGGAGGCCGAGCAGGTCATCGCCGAGGTCGAGAAGGCCCACGGCGTCAGCCTCAAGCTCACCCTCGGCACGATGATCGAGCTGCCCCGCGCCGCCCTCACGGCCGGTCAGATCGCCGAGTCCGCCGACTTCTTCTCCTTCGGTACGAACGACCTCACGCAGACGGTCTGGGGCTTCAGCCGCGACGACGTCGAGGCCAGCTTCTTCACCGCGTACCTGGAGAAGGGCATCTTCGGCGTCAGCCCGTTCGAGACCATCGACAAGGACGGCGTGGGCTCGCTGGTCCGCAACGCCGCCGCGGCCGGCCGGGCCACCCGCCCGGATCTCAAGCTCGGCGTCTGCGGCGAGCACGGCGGTGACCCGGAGTCCGTCCACTTCTTCCACGAGGCGGGCCTGGACTACGTCTCCTGCTCCCCGTTCCGCATCCCGGTCGCACGGCTGGAGGCGGGCCGCGCGGCGGCGGAGTCCAAGGGCAGCGACAGCCGCTGACCGCGCCGGGGCCGGTCCTCACCGCCGGCCCCACCGGTCACCGCGGGCGCCGAGCGCGCCCGCGGTGACCTGAAACCACCACCGGAGCCGGCGGTACGGGGCCAACCCTCAGCCTCCCGGCTTGTCGGCTCCGGAACCCCGACGAGGGCGGCACCTGTGCGGAGGTGCCGCCCTCGGTCTTTGGCCGGCCCCTGTGCTCCTGCCGGTCCGGGGTGACGCAACGCCCCACCGGTGTCGTGCAGTTGAAGGGCGGTCGCGGCCGGGCGAAGGGTGGCCGTCGGGACCCGTTGGCTAGATCACAGAAATGCCCGCGGCAAAGAGGGCAACTGCTCGGTATTGCCCCGATTTGCGCGCCGGGAGACGCGGTCGCGGGGCGCATGTGCCCAGTAATTTCCTGGCCCTTAAACCCTATGCCGGTCATAGGATCCCAGGCATCCCGCACGCCTGAGCGCCACGCCCACGCGGCGGGTTCCCTTCTCTGACCAGGAAAAGGTCTCCAGTGAACCTTCGCCGTACCCTCGCGACCGCCGCTGTCGCCGCCGTGACCGCGCCCGCGGTCCTGCTCTCCGCGGGCGCTGCCTCCGCCGCCCCGAAGACCCCGGCGCAGACGCAGCAGAAGCCGACCTACGCGGAACTGAAGAAGGCCGCCGACGACGCGAAGAAGGCGTACGAGGACGCGGTTGCCGCCGAGCAGGCCGGCCGCGAGAAGATCGACGCCACCATGGCCGCCCTGGACAAGGACTCCCACCCGCTCAAGGCGGCCGTCCTCGCCGCGGACCGGGCGGCCAAGGCCGCCGCCGCCGACAAGACCGCCGCCGACAAGGCCGTCACGGACGCCAGGGCCGCACTGGACGGGGCCGCGGACGAGGCCGGGAAGGCCAAGGCCCAGGAGGCGCTCGACGCCGCCGAGGCCCGCGCCAGGACCGCCGCCGAGGCGGAGACGAACGCGGACGCCGAGCGCAGGACGGCCCAGGACGCCTGGGACGACGCCCGGGTCGCGGCGCTGCGGGAGTGGAACAAGGTCCGCAACGCCTCGGCCGACGCCCGCAAGGCCAAGGACGCGGCCGACCGGGCGCTCGCCGCTGCCACCGACTGCGTACGCGTGCCGGGCCTGACCGTCCTCGCCAACCGCCTGCCCTCGAAGGCGGTCGCCGGGACCACGGTCGACTTCTCCTTCACGGTGGCCAACGCCACCGACCGCACGCTGAACGTGGACCCGCTGGTGTTCTTCCGCCTGAACTCCACCGACCAGGAGCAGCACTTCATGAAGGTGCGGTGGGCCGACGGCTCCGGCTGGCACGACCTGGACCCCAACAGCCCCTCCCACCTCGCCGGCGTCAAGGACATGGAGCCCGGCGCCCGCACCGATGTGAAGATGCGGATGACGCTCGAAGCGGCCGCCCCGGCCATCGACGGCTTCGCCCTCTTCGCGGGAGACGCCTCCGACGCGTACAACCCGTGCGTTCTCGGCCCCATGAAGCGCTATGACTTCACGGTGCTCCCGGCCGGCAGCAAGCCCGGCACGGCCGGCGAGGCGAAGCCCGGCAAGGTCGAGGACAAGGACCGCCCGAAGCCGAAGCCGAAGGCGGCCGCGCAGGCCGCTTCCGCCACCTCCGCCGACCCCACCTCCGCCGCGCAGCCGGCGTCGGCCGTCACCGGTGGCAGCCTCGCCACCACCGGTGCGGCGCCCGCCGCGCCGCGGCTCGCCCTCGCCGGCGGCGGCGCCGTGCTGCTGGGCACCGGAGCGGTCTTCGCCGTGCGCCGTCGGCGCGGGGTCCGCGGCACCCACTGACCCCAGGCACCGAAGCGGGCCCGCATCCGAGCGAGGGATGCGGGCCCGTCCGTACGCGGTCCCAGTGGTGTGCCGCCGCAGTGCCCACGGGCTCCGCGGCGCCCACGGCCCCCCGCGGTTCGGGTTTTTCTCAGGTCAGGGGAACGAGGGCGGCACCTGTGCGGAGGTGCCGCCCTCGCTTTCTCCGGACTCCCCCCTCGGGAGCTGCCGCCACCCCGGTCGGCGCGGGAAGGCGGCCTTCAGCGGGGCTGGCGAGCGGCCGGGTGGTTGCCCATCACCCCCCACGGGATCGAGCAACCCGGTCCGTTCGCGCCGCCGCCGAATTGAGTACAAGCTTTCCTCTGACCTGCCCCGTCGCGCGACCACTTTCAAGTCTGGCCAAAAGGGCATGGTGACCGCGCGTGTTGGCGTGCATACTCAGGCGTGCCGGGGGCCGACGGAGCAAACACAGGGGTGGGGTTCGGTGTTACGCGTCCATTTCAGTGGACTCGATCTGGCCCGCGTGCGCATTGCGGCACGCCCGGACGCACTGTGGGAGACCGTCTTAAGCTTTCACCGCCTGCGCGACCGCCGGGACGATTCGGCGTTCGGCAAATGGCGATCGGAAACGCGCGGAAAGTTGAATGGCGAAGCGCGACTGCTGGCGCCGCTCGTGCCCACCCGCGGGTATTTTCCCGATTTCCTGACGCCCGCCGAAGGGCTCCTCGGCATGACCGACGCGCTCGCCGCGCTGCGCGAGACGCCCGCCGCCCGGCTGCACGAGGAACTCGCCCGGCTCTCCACGGCCACCCGCCCGTTCCCGTCGTGGATACGGGAGATGGCCGAGGGTGACACCCGTGCCCTCGGCCGGCTGGCCGGCATCCTCCAGCGCTACTACGAGGTGGCCGTCGCCCCGTACTGGCCGCGCGTCCAGAGCCGCATCGAGGCCGACCGGGCCGCCCGCGGCAGGGCGCTGCTCGACGGCGGCGCGGACCGGCTGCTGGCCTCGCTCCCGCCGATGATGCGCTGGCGCCCGCCCGTTCTGGAGGCCGACTATCCGGTGGACCGCGACCTCCACCTCGGCGGCCGGGGGCTGTTGCTGCTGCCGTCGTACTTCTGCCGCCGCACCCCGGTCACCTTCCACAACACGGATCTGACGCCGGTGCTGGTCTACCCCGTGGAACACCACACGCCGCGGCTGACCCCGCAGGTCCCGCCGGAACGTTCCCTCGGCCGGCTGGTCGGCCAGACCCGCTCCGCGATACTCCAGGGCATCGGCGTCGGCTGCACCACCAGCGAACTCGCCCGCCGCGCCGATGTGTCGCTGGCCTCCGCCAGCCAGCACGCGACGGTGCTCCGCGACGCCGGCCTGCTGGTCACCCTGCGGCAGGGCAACGCGGTGCTGCACACCCTCACCCCGCTGGGCGCGGCCCTGCTGCGCGGCGCCCGCCCGGCGGAGGCGGCGACGTACGAACGGCTGGCGTGAGCGCCACCGGGGACGTCTCCGGGCGCGCGGGGTGCTTCGGGCCGCGTGTCGGGGGTGGCCCGGGTGCGGGGGTCGGTCTGCCGTCCTCCGGGGACGTCCGGACGCTGTCCCGGGACGTCCCCGTGCCCGCCCGATACGTCCCGACGGGCGCCGGCTGCGCGGGGCGGCCATCCGTCAGCGGGGCCGGTCGCCCGCGATGGCGACGCGTTCGGCGACCCGGCGGTGCGGCCCGTAGTCGTTCACGGCGTAGTGCTGGGTGGCGCGGTTGTCCCAGAACGCGAGGTCCCCCGCCCGCCAGTGCCACCGCACCTGAAACTCCGGCACCTGCGCCTGCTGGAACAACAGCCGCAGCAGCCGGTCGCTCTCCGCCTCCGCCAGGCCCACGATCCGGGTGGTGAAGGAGGCGTTGACGAACAGCATCCGCCGCCCGGTCTCCGGGTGCCGGCGCACCACCGGGTGCTCAACCGGAGGGAACTCCTCCTGAAATGGCGCCAGTTGAGCCGCGGAGTAGAAGCGCGCGAAACCCGGGAGATAGTCGTGCACCGCCCGCGCGTCATTGATCCGTGCCCGGATTTCCGGCGGCAAATTGTCGTATGCCGCCGCCATATCGGCCCACATCGTGTCCCCGCCCGTGGGCGGGACCTCCCGCAGTTGCAACACCGCGCCCAGCGCCGGCCGTTCCCGGAACGTGACATCCGTGTGCCATACGTTCTCGAACGTCGTGACCCCGCCGGCCGCCTTGTCGAACCGCGCCACATCCTTCGAATCGCCGCGCGCCAGCAACGGGTTGCTCTCCAGCTCACCCCAATTACGGGCGAATTCGCGCTGCGCCGCGGAGCTCAGATGCTGCCCGCGGAAGAACAGCACCTTCCACTCCAGCAGCGCCCGGTTCAGCTCCGCGCGCAGCCCGTCGGACAGCGGGCGGGACAGGTCCAGGCCCCGGATCTCGGCCCCGATGGTGGCCGCCTGCGGCACGACCTCGAAGCGCTCGTACGGCCGGTCGTCCCAGTCCTCGGGGGTCCGGCGCAGGACGCGGTGGCCCTCGTACAGGCCGTCGGCGGGGATGCGGTGGGGGCGCAGGGCGGGGGCCGGGGCCGGGGGAGCCGCGGAATCGGCGAGCGTCGTCAACTGGTCCTCCTGAAGGGGCGGCGGGACGGGAGGGGAGGGCGCGCCGGGGGCCGTGTTCCTGGTGAGCGGGGGCGGACCGGGAGGTGGCGCGCGGGGAGGGGAGTGGAAGCGAGGGGCGAGGGGCGGGAGCGTCGTGCGGCCGCGGTGGGCCGGCGTACGCGGCTGTGGCCCGGGAACCAGCGGCCGTCGAATGCCGAATGCCGAATGCCGAATGCCGGCGCGTGAAGCCGTCAGGCCGTACAGAGACAGCGGGCCGGGGGAGACCCCACCCGGCCGCGGCGGCGCAGGAAGCTCAGGCCGCGGGGCGCGCACTCGCCGTGGGGGCCGCGCTCGCGCGGTGCCACCTCACGGAAGGTCGGGTGCGTGCTCATGCCACGCACCGTACCCGCTCGGGCGGGCGCGCTCAATCCGTCGGTCCCCATCCGCCGGTCCCCATAGGTCCCCGTCCACCGGTCCCCATCCACCGGTCCTCATCGCTCCCCAGCCGTCAGTCGTCGATCCCGCTGCGCTCCACGCCCGCGACGATGTACCGCTGGAGCAGCAGGAAGACCACCACCAGCGGGACGATCGAGACCCCCGCGGCCACGAACAGCTCGTGCAGATTGAGGTTCTGCGCGGTGGTGAACGTCGACAGCGCGACCTGCACCGTCCAGGACTCCTGGTCCTGCCCGATCACCAGCGGCCACAGGAACGCGTTCCAGGCGCCGATGAAGACGATGGTGCCGACGGCGGCGAAGACCGGCCGGGCGTTGGGCACCACGATGCGCCAGTACGTCCGCCAGTAGCCGAGCCCGTCGACCCGCGCCGCGTCCTCCAGCTCCTTCGGGAAGCCCAGGAAATACTGCCGGAAGACGAAGCAGGCGAACGCGCTGAACAGCGTCGGGATGACCAGCCCGCGCAGCGTGGAGATCCAGCCGAGCGACGACACCAGCACGAAGCTCGGCACGAACGTCACGGCCGCCGGGACCATCAGCGTCCCCAGGATCGCGTAGAAGACCACATTGGCCCGCCGGTAGGGGATGCGGGCCAGGCCGTAGCCCGCCAGCGACGCCAGCAGGACCGTACCGAGGGTCGTCGAGACCGCGATCAGCGTGGAGTTGAGCAGCGTCCGGCCCAGGGGGAGGTTCGGGTCCCGGAAGACCTCGGTCAGGTTCGACCACTGGAGCGTGTGCGGGAAGAGCGTCCAGCCGGGGGCCGTGATGTCCCGCTCGGTCGCCAGCCCGTTCCGCACCAGCAGGTAGAACGGGATGAGGAACAGCAGCGCGAGGACGATCAGCAGGGCGAGCCGCAGTGCGCGCCCGGCCCTGGTCAGCGCGTCGTGCATCGGTGCTCACTCCTCCTTGCGGCCGAGGCCGAACCAGCGGGCCTGGACGACCGTCGCCACCGCGATGATCAGTGCCAGGATCACCGCGCCCGCGCTGCCCAGCCCGAGGTTCTGGTCCCGTCCGAGTGCCGTGTAGTACAGGTAGACCAACGGGGGCCGGGCGTAGGGCGGGTAGCCGCGCGCATCGCTCAGCAGGTTGTAGAACTCGTCGAACGCCTGGAACGCGTTGATCACCAGCAGCAGCACCACCGCGACGGACGTGGCCCGCAGCTGCGGCAGGGTGATGTGCCGGAGGACCTGCCAGCCGGGCCGTGCCCCGTCCACCGCCGCCGCCTCGTACAGCTGCGGCGAGATCCGCTGCAGCCCGGCCAGGAAGAGGATCATGTAGAACCCGGCCTGCAGCCACAGCCGTACGGTCACGATGACCAGCCAGTACCAGGGCGGGTCGGTCGTCGACAGCCAGGCGGTCTGGTCCGCGCCGAACCACCCCAGCACGGTGTTGGCCAGCCCGAACCGCACCCCGTTGAAGATCGACAGCTTCCAGATCACCGCCGCGACCACGTACGAGCAGGCCGTCGGCAGGAAGAACACCGAGCGGAAGAACGCCCGGGCGAACCGCAGCCGGTTCACCATCAGCGCCAGCGCGAGCGACAGCACATAGGTCGCCGGCACGATGAACGCCGTGAACAGCACGAACGTGCCCAGGCTGCCGAGGAAGGCCGCATCGCCCAGCATCGCACCGTAGTTGCCGAGCCCGACGAAGTCCGAGCCGGCCGGGCTCACCGTGTTGTGCGCGTCGAAGAAGCTCAGGTAGACGCTCCACGCCAGCGGCACGTACGTGAACAGCCCCAGCCCGATCGCGAACGGCCCGACGAAGAGCCAGAACCAGAGGTTCCGCCGCTGCGGGCCGAGCAGCCGGGCGCCCAACGAGCGGGGCCCGGCACCCGGCGCCGCCACGGCACGCGGGGCCGGTACGTCGGTGACCGCCTCTGTGACCGTCTCTGTGGCCGTCTCTGTGACCGCCTTTTCGGTCCCGTCCGCCGTCACTGCTTCCTGACCCGCTGGAGCTCGGCGCCGACCTTGCGCACCACGGCCTTCAGCTCGCTCTCCGGGTTGGCGCCGCCCTTGATGATCCGGCTCAGCGCGTCCTGATAGGCGGTACGGCTCCCGGTCGTCCACAACAGCGGCTCGGCATAGCCGTGCTCGGCCGAGAACCGGACCGCGTCGGCCGCCGGCCCGCTCTGCAACTGCCGCGCCTTCTTCGCCAGGGAGATCCGGGCCGGGATGTGGAAGCCGTACGACAGCGCGAAGTCCTGCTGGAAGTCGCCGCGGTCCACCCACAGCCACTTGGCGAACGCCTTGGCCTCCTGCTTGCGCCGGCTCCGCGCGCTGACCGCGGCGGCGTAGGCCCCCACCGGAACGGACGGCTTCCCTCCGCTCCCGTCCTCCGGGAACGGCAGTACCCCGAAGTCGTCCCCCAGCGCCTTCCTGATCTGCGGCAGCGCCCACAGCCCCGACCACTGCATCGCGGTCAGCCCCTGGATGAAGGCGGCCGGATCCGACCAGTCCGTGGGCGCACCGAGCAGCAGCGACTTGTCCGCGTACAGCTGCCGGATCTTGCCGAGCGCACGGGCCGCCGCCGGATCGTCGAACCCGACCTTGCCCTCCGGGGTGACCAGGCTCAGCCCGGCGGCGAACAACGGCGTCCCGCCCAGCACTCCGGCCCCGCCGTCATTGCCCAGGAACAGCCCCTTGGTCTGCTTGCCGCTGAGCTTCTTCGCCCCGTCCACCAACTCGTCGAGCGTCCGCGGCGGCCGCACCCCGGCCTTCCTCAGCAGACTCTTGCGGTAGTACAGCACCTGCATGTCGACGGCCTGCGGAATGCCCCAGATCTTGTCCCGCCAGATCTTCGGCGCCAGCACCGCCTGGTGGAAGTCGTCCTTGGCCGGCTCCACCTCGGCGGTCAGATCGACGACCTGTCCGCCCCGGATCTGCTCCAGCAGCGGCCCGTTGACCTCGAAGACGTCCGGCCCCGAGTCCGTGAGCAGGGCGGCCGCCGTCTGCCGGTCGTAGTCGCCGGGCCGCCACTGCACCGCGACGTCCGCCTTCCGGTACGCGGCGGCGTACCGCTTCACGGCCCGCTCGACCCCCGGCTCCCCGTACTGGTGGTACCACTGACTGATCCCCGACCCCGAACCACCGCCGCCCCGCCCGGTGTTGGACCCACACGCCGTCGCCAGCCCCGCGGCCAGGACCACCCCACCACCGGCCGCCAACAGCCGCCGCCTGCCGATCTCCGTCATGGCACGTCGCCCCCTGCGCTCGTAACCTCCCGGTGATCGTCGATCACCGACGGTGCGACCGTCCACTTTGCCGCACGACTGTGAAGCGCGCATGGCATCTGGACGAAAGGGGGCGGGGGAGGCGGGATCGTGACGGGAATCGTGACGGGAGGCGAGCGCGGAACCGGAGGCCCGTCCCGGCGGTTCCGCGGTGGCTCGTCCTCGTCCCCGTGCGCTTGGCCGGCAGGAGAATGCGGGCATGAACCGGGAGAACCACAGGGGTCGTATGGATCGCACGGATCGCATGGGTTGTGTGGATCGCACGGGCCGTACGGACCCCACGGACCGTATGCAGCCGCTTCGCGGGGCCTCGGTCGTTCTCCGGCCGACATCGGACGCCGACATCGAGACGCTCGACCGCATCGTCCGGGAGCCGGAGGTCGCGGCCTGGTGGTCGGTGCCGGACGACTACGGGGACATGCTCGCGGTCGTCGTCGCCGGTGAGGTCATCGGGGCGATCCAGTTCGACGAGGAGACCGACCCGGAATTCCGTCACGCAAGCATCGACATCTTCCTGACGGCACACCGGCAAGGCCAGGGCCTCGGCACCGACGCCGTACGCACCCTGGCCCGCTGGCTGATCCGCGAGCGCGGCCACCACCGCCTGACCATCGACCCGGCCGCCGCCAACACCGCCGCCATCCGCAGTTACCGCAAGGTCGGCTTCAAGCCCGTCGGCATCATGCGCGCCTACGGCCGCGACTACCGGACGGGCGGCTGGGCGGACGGACTGCTGATGGACCTGCTGGCGGATGAGGTGACGTGAGGGGGCGGGGCGGGGCCGGGCGCGCCGCCTCGAAGGCGGGGCAGAGGAAGCAGACTTGTCCTCGTCGCCGCGGACCAGCTGGGTCAGCAGGTTCATCGGCGGGTACATCAGGTGGAGGACGCCTTCCGGTTCGGTGTGCCGGATGACGTCGGGGTCGGTGCCGTCCACAGCGGCCACCAACTTGTCGCCGAGCTGCGGTTGCTGGAGCCAGTACCCCTGGAGGGCCTCCACCCAGTGGTAGAGGTACGCGTCGAATGCCGCGCCCGAACCCCGCAGGAGCGATACCGGAACCTGGCACAGCTCGTTCAGACGCCCCTTCTCCCGGCATACACAGGCCGGCCAGAAGGCCGTCAGCCAGTGGCCGGCATCCACCCAGTCCGCAGCACCGGCCGGGACGGTCCGCAGATCGTGACCGATACGGCATTCCACAGTCCCACTACCCGCCCGCGCCGAGGCAAAGAGCGCAGACCCCACCTGCATCGCCGTGGCGAATCCCTCGCTACGTGTTGGCCTGCCGCTGCTTGCGGTACAGCTCGATGGCCGCTTCGGTGGGGAAGTTGGGCACGGTGACGGTCTCGCCGGTGTCCTTGGCCACGATGATCTTCGATCCGCCGGGCTGGGCGGGCTGGGGCCGGCCGGATGCGTCCGGGGTGCGGGGGAACGTGGCGTACACGAGGTAGCCGATATCGAATTCGTGGACGTGCATCGGGGCTGGCGAACCGTCGGGCAGCTTGGGCTCGGCGTAGCGGCTGCGGACGATGGCGAGCGCTTCGTCGGGGGTGGAGGGCGGCGTGGCGCTGTCCTGGGGCATGGCGGGTTGTCTCCTGATCGGCGAGGTTCTTACCGGGTAACTTGCTACCTGTCCATCGAGTAGAACTCCAAGCTGCAGACACCCTGCGTCGGTGGCAAATCGTGGTGCTTTGCAGGTTTGCCAGGGCAGGCAAAGGTCCTTCGCTAGCCTCTTGCTTGGTGAATCCCCCGTCAGGCCAATGTGCTTCCAGGCCGGACGGAGTGACGGCACATCACGTCGAAAACGACTTGTCCTCCGTGAGGTTGCCGTCCTTGTCCCACCGCTGGCGGCGCTCACGCCTGCCCTGAAGATTGAAAACGGAATGTTCGGCCAGTTGGCCGTTCGGGTGCCATTTCCGCCAATCTCCGACGGCGATACCCCATCTGGTCTGGCCCTCCTTCTTCTTGGACCCATCGGAGTACCACCGGGTCTGCGGCCCAGACGGGACACCGTCGATATAGGAGATGAGGCCGGTTACCTTGCCCTCCTTGTCGCGATAGACGACCTCCCCGGTGAAGGGCTCATCTTCGTAGTGGACGCGCATGTCGTCGTCCCGGTAGGAGTCTTCATCTTCGATGCGCATGATTAATCCGTTGCGGGAGGTATCTGATTTGATTCGTCTTTGCGCCGGTAGTCGCCGATGGAGTACTGCTGGCGACCCCCATAGCTCGGCACGCCCCTGAGGACACCGTGGCAGTTGGGGCAGGCGGGGGCGGTTTGGCCCGGAAGATGAATGATATTTCCCTTGTTCTTTCCCTTCTTCACCCTGGCATCTTCGATCCATCTCGGGTCGAATCGCATTTCGTTCAGCACCTCGCGGCCCAGCTTCGGGGGCGTGGAGTCCTCTCCGTGATCCGCGCGCCGGTCCTTCTCCAGCTGTCGCTGGCGAGCCCAAAGAAGTTCGTTAACTGCCTTTACCTCGGCATGCCGCAAGGGTGCGTCAAAGTATGCTCGACCAGTGTAGACCATCTCCGAATTGGGGATTACTTTTCCGTTTTCATCCCGCTCCGCCGTGCCATCCGGTGCGATCTTGTTTCCGATCCGGATCTTATTCTCTTCCTCCATGATGGGGTGCATCCAGGCGGCAAGACCCGAGTAATTGTCGCGCAGTAGCGGGTGGAGATTTTCGAGGTCGATGACGTCGTCCGGAGCGCCGTTGAGGCCCTCGGTGATCATTCCCGTCCGCCGGTCGATCGCCAGGGCCGAACAGGGGCCCTCATCGTCTTCCCGCATTTCGGCGTGCCGGATCGCCCGAGTCTCTGACAGCTCCTGCAGGTATTCCTTGACGGTTCTGCCGTCGATGGTGGTGATCAGGCCGTCGCTGTCGACTTCGACCCGATCCGTGTCATCCAAGTCGATCTGCTCGACAAGGCCGCCGCGGGCCTTGTCCTCCACCTCGGAATCCAGATCCTGAGTGTTGGGGGTCTCGCCGGGATCAACTGGGTCCGGGAAATTCGGCGGATCTTCAACGGGTACATCACTGGCCGATGGGGCCTTGTAGCGCTCGGCAGGGTCATCGCTCTCGTCGTGATGGCCGCCGTCGTCGGTCGGCAGATCCGGCTCGCTTCCTGCCGGGTCGGCGGGTGGCTCGCTGTGCTCCGGCTCGTTCGGGCCCTCGTGGTTGCTGCCGGAAGGCGACGCCGGAGCCGCCGGGCTCGGCGGCTTGTTGCTGTCCGGGCTGGGCCTGCCATTGGAGTCGGTTTGGCTATGGGCGCCCTGGTCGTGACCTGCCTGATTGTCGGTGGCCTGGTTCGTGGTCGAAGTCGGCTGCTGCGATTCCTGACGGTGAGGGGGCTGTGTCGCCGCTTGGTGCTCGGCCGATTCCGCCGGGGGCTTGCCGTAGGTCAGAGGGTTGTGGTCGTTGCGGAGCGCGTTGGCGATGTGATGGGAGGCTTGCGCGCTGCGGTTGTGGGGTGTGCTTTCGCGGTCGCCCGGGGGGAGGGGGGACTGCTGCTGATCGCCGGGGGGCTGTTCGGGGTGCGGCGTGGACTGGTGGGTCGGAGGGGTGCCGGAATCGGGGAAGGCTTGGTCGCCGGGCGGTGCGTCGGTCGTGGGATCGGCGGGAGTGATGTGATCGGGGGAAGAGCCGTCGTTCGCCGTGTCGGTGTGGGGGGCGGTTGCACCGTCGGACGTGGTGTCGGTGTCGGTGTGGGGCGTGGATGAGGCGTCGGGCTGGTGCTGGTCGGGGGCGGCGTGGTCGGGCTTGGGTACGGCCTGGTGGGCGTGGAGGGGCTGGCGGTTGGC
This sequence comes from Streptomyces angustmyceticus, assembly GCF_019933235.1. NCBI lineage: Bacteria > Bacillati > Actinomycetota > Actinomycetes > Kitasatosporales > Streptomycetaceae > Streptomyces > Streptomyces angustmyceticus. Next base: position 5,556,899 of record NZ_CP082945.1, read on the forward strand.
GTCGAGGGGGATGTGCCAGACGTGCTCTGCGTCGGCGATGTGGATCGGGTCGTGGCTGACCTGTCCGGTCTGGGTGTCGATCCAGATGATCTTGCCGTGGTGGTTGACGGCGTTGAAGGCGTGGCCGCCGCCGTCGTTGGGCCAGTCGACCTGGACGATCGCTGCCGCTCCGTGCCCGGCCTGCTGGAGGTCGTGGGCGATACGGGCAGGAGTGTGGGGGTCGTTGCCCGGGCCGGCGTAGGTGTGCCTGGCGCCGCTCCAGCGGATCTGGTTCTCGTTCGCGTCGTTCTCGGGAGACCAGGTGTCCGGGTTGCCGTTTGCGTCGGTGTCGGGCGTGCGGGGAGCCGAGACCTGCGGGTTGCCGTACCAGGTCTCCAGGAAGGAGCGGGAACAGTCGGCGCAGTTGTTGCTGCGTCCCGGGACGGTGTTGCCGCCGTCGTTCTGGAGCTGGCCCCAGGGGTCGAAGGGGTTGGCGAAGCGCTGCGGCGTGCCGTCGGGGTTGCGCGGGTGGGCGTTCTCCAGCAGTTGTTGGTCGTGCGGGTGGGGCGGGAGGAGGCCGCCGGTGTCCTGCTGGAGGTCGTTCCGGATCGCGCCCAGGCTGTTGGGGTTCTCCGCATTGTCCTGCGGAGTTGCGGTGCCTTCTTCGCCGGCGGACGGATTGTCCTGGGCAGGCGGTTCCTGGGACGGCTGCTGGTGGTGGGGCTGCTGCTGGTGCGGTTGAGCGTTAGGGCTCTGTTGCTGTTGCTGTTGCTGCAGGTGGTGGGGATTTTGCTGGTGTGGCGCCTGCTGCTGCGGCGGCTGTTGTTGGGTCTGGGGGGCCTGCTGCTGAGCGTGGGGCTGCGGCTGCGCGTAGGGCGACTGCTGCTGAGGGCTCGGCTGTTGCGGGTTGGGTTGCTGGGCGTATGGAGCCTGCTGTGGGTACGGCTGAGAGGCGTACGGAGCCTGCTGTTGGTGCGGCTGAGCGTACGGGCTGGGCTGTTGCTGAGGCGTTTGTTGCAGTGGCGGCTGGGAGTGGGGGGCCTGCTGCTGGTGCTGGGCGTACGGGTTCGGCTGGGACTGCTGCTGGGTGTACGGCTGCTGCGGAGGCGCATAGGGGCTCGGCTGCTGGGGATGCGGCCCAGGCTGCGGCTGGTGCGGAGCAGGCTGCGGTGATTGTGCGTGCGGCTGTTGCTGCTGGTGTTGCGGTGGTTGCTGGGTGTAGGGGTTCTGCTGCGGGTGGGGCGACTGCTGCTGCGGAGCCGGCTGCTGGGCGTACGGGGCCTGCTGCTGGTGGGGTTGCTGATGCGGGACCGGCTGCTGGGCGTACGGGTGCTGCTGTTGGTGCGGCTGGGCGTAGGGGTTTGGCTGCTGGTGGTGATGTTGGTACGGGCTCGGCTGCTGCTGCTGCGCGTGGGGAGTCGGCTGTTGGTGCGGCTGTTGCGCGTAGGGGTTGGGCTGCTGGACGTGCGGTGCCGGCTGCTGCTGGTACGGGTTGTGCTGCTGTTGGTGTTGCTGCGGGCCTGGCTGCTGGGAGTGCGGAGCCTGCTGCTGGTGGGGTTGCTGGTATGGCCCCGGCTGCTGCTGCTGCTGTACGTACGGAGCCTGATGGTGCGGCTGGGCGTACGGGCTGGGCTGTTGAGTCTGTGGCTGTTGGTTGTGGGGGCTCGGTTGCGGCTGCTGGGCGTATGGGTGGGGCTGCTGTTGAGCCTGCGCCTGCTGCTGTGCGTGAGCCTGTTGCTGGTTCTGCTGGTTCTGCTGGTTCTGCTGGTTTTGTTGGTGCTGTTGTGTTTGCTGGTTGGCGTGGGCTTGGGCCTGAGACTGAGCTTGCTGCTGGGCCTGCTGGGTCTGAGCCTGCTGTTGTGCCTGTGCCTGTTGCTGAGCCTGGTGCTGGGCTTGCTGTTGTTGGTTGTGGGGCTGGTTCTGCTGGTGCCCTTGTTGCGGGGTTTGGTTCTGGTTCGTGGCGGGGGTGAAAGGCTTGCGGTTGGCGTCCAGGACCAGGTGCCAGACGTTTTTGGCCTGGGTGTTGATGGGCTGGTCGCTGACCTTGCCGGACTGGCTGTCGACCCACACGACGCGGCCGTCGTGGTTGACGGCGTTGAAGACGTGTGCGCCGCCGGGGTCGCCGTTGGGCTTGTCCGGCCAGGTGACCAGGACCGCTGCCGCGGCACCGGGGCCGGCCTCGCGGAGCTCGTCGGCTATTCGGGCGTAGCCGTCCTGGGAGTTCGGGCCGGAGTTGCGGAACGTGGTGCCCGCGTAGTCCTGGATGTTGGCGGTGCCGTTCCGTTCGCCGGACTGGCGGTCGATGCCGCCGTTGCCGTCCGGGTCGTAGGTGCGGGGCGAGGACACCTGCGGGTTGCCGTACCAGGACTCCATGAAGGAGCGGGTGCAGTCGGCGCAGTTGTTGGAACGGCCGAGGACGCCGATGCCGCCGTCGTTCTGGAGCTGCGCCCAGGGCTGGAACGGGTCGTTGAACGGACGCGGCGTGCCGTCCGGGTTCCGGGGGAAGCTCGCTTCCAGCGCCTGTTGGTCGTGGGGGAACGGCGAATAGAGGCCGTGTGGCTGGATGTTGAGCCCGATGCGTACGTCGGTGTGGCTCCGGAGGTTCGGGGGTTGCGGGACCGGCGCTGCGTGCTGGGGCTGGTGGTCCGGCATGGGCTGGGTGTGGTCGGGGTGCTGGCCCTGTTGGTGCGGTGCGGGCTGCTGGTGGGGAGCCGGGTGCTGCTGCTGGACGTGCTGCGGCTGTGGCTGGTGTTGCGGTTGGTGTTGAGGCTGGTGGTTCTGGGGCGTCTGCTGTTGGGGGTGCTGCTGTGGGGGTGCCTGGCTCTGCAGCGTGGGCTGGTGCGGGTTCTGCTGGTGGGGCTGCGGGGTCTGCTGGTGTTGCGGCTGCGGCTGCGGCTGCGGCTGCGGCTGTGCCTGGTGTTGGGGCTGTTGTTGCGGCTGCTGGTGCGGGAAGTTGGGGGTCGGGGCGCCGGGGGTTGCCGCGACCGGGTGTGGCGGGGCCTGGTGGGGGGTGCTCGCCTGAGGCTGGGCCGCGCGGGTGGGGTCGGTTTGTTGTGCGGTGTCCGGGTGTGTGGTGGTGGCGCCGCTGGGGTTGGCGGGGGCCGGCGGGCGGGTGTCGTCCTGGTGAGGGGAGTCCGGCCGGCCGTTGTCGGTGCCGTCGGGGCGGGAGTTGTCGCGGGGAGCCGGCCCGTCGAGGCGGGGGTTGTGCGGGGGGCGCTCGGGGGTGGGCTGCTGGGTGTGGTCGTGGACGATCTGTGAGCCGTCGGGGCGGCGGTTGTCGCCGGGAGGTGTGGCGGGGGCGTCGCGGCGGGGGCCGTCCAGGCGGGGGTTGTAGGGCCGGGAGGTCTCTTCCCGGCGAGGGCCGTCGAGGCGGGGGTTGTAGGCGGGGCGGTCCGGGGCGGGCTGCTGGGTGACGTCGCGGATGGCCTGGGAACCGTCGGGGCGGCGGTCGCTCGGGCGGATGGACGTGGTGCCGCTGCCGGTGGGCGGGGTGCCGCCGCGGGGTGTGGTGGTGCCGCGGGGTGTGGTGGTGCCGGGGCCGCCCTGGGGCGGCACGGCGCCCGTCATCATCGGGCCATTGGCCTGGGGGCTGTTGGGCGGGGACTGCTGGGGGCCGGGCGTGGTGGGGGACGTGCCGGCGTCGGGGGCGTGCTGGGTGGGGGGCGGGAGGGTCGCGGTGTCCGCGGACTGGGTGGTGACGGTGGTGTCGTCGGGGTCGTCGACGGTGGGCATGGGGTCGCCCGGTGCCGGGTCACGCTGCTGGATGGGCTGGCCGGTCGACGGGGTGTGCTGTACGGGGGCGCCCTGGGGTGGGGCGCCGACGTGCGGCATCGAGGGACGGCCGCCACCGGTGGCGGAGTTGTTACCGGCTGAGGTGTCACCGGCGGAGTGGTCCCCGGTGTGGGTGCCGTTGGCGTTCCCGTTGGCGTTGCTGGTGCCGTCCGGGGCGTTGTGGGGGCTGTCGCCGTAGGAGGGCGGGTTGCCGGCTACGGGGTCCGGGGCCTGTGAGGGGGCCGGGGACGGCTGGGCGGCGTCGGGGTGTGCGGGGCCGCCTGCCTGGGGTGTGTCCGGGTGCGAAGGCCCGGTGTGCTGGGGGGACTGGTCGGGTGCGGGGGCGGGGCGGGCACCGTCCGGGGTGTTGTCGTGGGCCGGTTGGGTGCTGACCGAGTCCGCGTCGGGGCGTGCTGCCTCGGGGGTGTGGTCGGGCGTCGGGTGGGTGCTGATGCCGTCCGCGTCCGGGCGGGCGAAGTCGGGGGTGTGGTCGGGCGCTGGTTGGGTGCTGACCGAGTCGGGGTCGGGACGGGCCGCGTCCGGGGTGTTGTCGGGGGTGGGGGCAGGGGACGCGTCAGGGGTGGGGTGGGTGCTCGGGGCGTCCGCGTCGGGGCGGGACGCGTCCGGCGTGGGGTCCGGGGACGGGCGGGACGTATCCGCGGTGGAGTCCGAGTCCGGGGTGTGTCCGGCGTCGGCGGTGGGTCCGCCGTCGGGGGTGTGGGACCCGTCGTACGGGCTGTCGTTGCTGCTGCCGCCCTGGAAGCCCTCGTCGAAGGGGGAGCGCTGGTCCGGGGGTGGCAGGGGCTGGGCGTCGGGGACGCGGTGGGCGGGGTCGGAGTTGTGGGAGGGGCTGTCGGAGGAGGACGGGTTGGTGCCCGCGCCGCCGTTGTCCGGCCCGCTTCCCGCACCCGTGCCGGCGTTGTCCGAGGCGCGGGGGCTGTGGGTGGTGGAGCCGCCGCCGTCCGAGCCGCCGCGGTTGCCGGTACCGGTGCCGCCGGAGTCGTTGGAGGTGGAGGTGCCGCCGTTGTCGGAGCCGCCGTCGGACGTGCTCCCGGAGCCGCCGTCGGAGCCCGACCCGTTGGACGAGCTGCTTCCGGAATCCCCGGAGGACCCGGACCCGGACCCGGAGCTGTCGCCGGACCCCGACCCGCCGCCGTCCCTGCTGCCGCTGCGCGATCCACTGCCCGAGTCGCTGTCCGAGCTGCTGGAGCCGCTGCTGTCGTCCCCGCCGCCGTCGCCGTGTTCGCCGCCGCGTCCCGCCGCGTGGTCCAGTCCGCCGCGGGCCCGGTGGCCCGCGCGGTGGCCGGCGCCGTCGCGGAGGCTCTCGCCGAGGGATTCGCCGGTGTTCTTGATCGCGTCGGTGGCGGCGCTCTGGCCCTCCTTGAGGGTCCGGCCGACGTTGTAACCGTTCTGGGCGCCGAAGTTCTGGTTGACGGTCTGGGCGATCAGGTCGGAGGCCATGGCCTCCAGTGCGGAGATCACCGGTTCCTTGGCGGCCTCCAGGATGGCGTCCAGGACCTGCTTGGCGACTTCCTTGAGGATCTTGCGGACCATTTCGCGGGTCGCCAGAGTGGCGGCCGCGCCACCGATCTCGGACAGTCCGAGGGTGAACGGGGCCGCGGCCTGCGCCGCGATGATTTCGGCGGCGAGGATCGCCAACTGGACGATGACGGCGACCTTCATGCCGATGACCAGCGCGGCGGCGGCCTCGAAGGTGAAGGCGAGGACCTCGGCCGCCTCCGCGGCATCGTTCAGATAGCCCGAACCGTCGGCGAACTTGTCCCATGCCTTGCTGAAGCCCTCGATGGCGTCGCCGGAGTTCTCCCCGAGCACATTGCCCGCGTAGGTGTTGCCGCGGGACTGGTGTCCCTGGACCTCCGCCGCGAACGTCCGCCAGACCTGGGCGCATTCGATGAGTTTGTCTTCGTCTGCGGTCGGCCAGTTGAAGCCGAGCATCTCCAGGACCCACTCAAGAGGATCCGGCAGCATGACGGACACGATGGAGCTCCCCCGTGAAAAACGTACATTCAGGCGTGTGACGGATGCGGGGCCCGCAGGAGGGCCACCGCGTCAGAGTGTTCGCGACCGACAGGTGGAATTCAGTGCTGTGCGGGTCGCCGCGAGGTTCAGTGCTGTGCGGGTCGCCACGACGTGCGGACGACGGCGTCGTCCTGGGCCGTCGGGTCCTGCCACGCCTGCTCGTTCTTGACGTGCTGCTTCATCAGCGAGTCGTTGAAGTCCTCGTTCTCCGCATGGTTCCTGGACATCGACGTCAGCGCCTTGCCGATTTCCTGGAGTTTCGAGGAGAGGTGGCCCATCGACTCGTACATGCCGTCCCGCACGCCTTCGTAGACGACACCGAACTTCTCGCCGAGGTCGTCGTCCCCCCACGGCGGGGCGCCGTCCTTGCTGTCGAACGTCGTCAGGCCGCTCATGAACTGCTGGCCGAACGACTTCTCCGGCGGCGCCTGCTCCTTGCCGTTGCTGGGCGGCCCTGCCCCCAGCGCGTGCAGGCCGTCCATCAGCCGCGCCACCGAGGAGTAGAAGTCCTCGCCGAGCTTGACGAAGTTCGTTCCCTCAGCTTTGAGGCTCTCCACATCGGTCTGGAATCCGCCAGCTCCGGCCACGACGTCCCCCGTGTTGGTAATGGCTGCCCAATGAGATTTCAGGCCAAAGTTTAGCTTCCCGTATTGACAGCCCACCAGGTGCAGGAGCCGGGTCCGTCCGTCTCCGCAGGCCAGGGAGCACCGACCGGGAAGGGCTCAGGAGGCCCTCCGGTCGAGTATCTGGTGGTAGAGCTCCACCGCGCTCTCCGGGGGGAAGTTGGGGACGAACGTCACCTCGCCGTCGGTCTTGGAGATGACGACGTTGCTGCCGCCGAGTTCCGCGGGCGGGGCGGTGGGGTCCTCGGGGCGCGGCCAGCTCGCGTGGACCAGGTAGCCGATGTCGAATTCGTGGACGAACAGGGCGGACGGGCCGCCGGGCGAGCCGACCTCGGGGAAGTGCTGCCGGCCGATCGCCAGCGCCTCGGCCTCGTTCGTCGGCAAGGGCTCCGGGCCGAGTCGCGGGCGGAACGGAGGGGGCGTGGGCGGCAGGCCGGGGGTGCTGTCCGGCCGCTCGGATTCGGTCATGGTGCTGTCTCCTCGGCGCTGGTTCCTGTGGGTGGGGGTCAACCTAACTCACGCCGCGGTGGCTCGATCGGTTCGCGTCCGGGGCCGCCGGCGGGCGGGTGGCCGCCGCATCGGGGGCTGGGCCGGGTGGGCTGTTGCTCTGGGCGCAAGCCGTACCGCCCCACGTCGTCGGCCGCGTGCCCGTATGCACTGCCGGTCCTTCCCGTACGCCCGTTCTCCCGTAGGTCCGGTTCCTGTCGTCCCCCGTGCGTCCGCCTTCCTGTCGTCCCCCGTACGTCCGTCCTCGCGTGAATAGTCCCCCCGCCCTCATCCGAACAGCACCCGTGCCAGCCAGAAGTCCAGCAGTTCCGCGTCGCCGGTGATGTCGAAGGTGTCGCCGTCGGCGGGGGTGCGGCCGTAGATGAGGAGCAGGAGGTCGGTGAGGGGGGCGCGGACGGAGACGGCGGCCGGTTCCTGGGCGCGGCGCCAGGCGAGGGTGTCGCCGGTGAGGTCGACGAGCCAGTCGGCGCCGGCTTCCGGCGGGGTGTCCGTGGCGTGGAAGTGGAGGGTGCGGCCGGGGCCGAGAAGTTCGCGCCGGTCCGGGTGGAAGTCGAACATCTCGGGGAGCGAGCCGAGTTCCATCCACTCGTCGAGGGTGTCGAGGGCGACGGAGTGGTCGACGGTGAAGGCGCTGCCGAGGGCGAGTGCGACGTCGGCCCGGTGCATGACCGTCTCGTGGGCCATGCGGCGGGCGAAGAAGCGCGGGGAGCCGGAGGGGAGCGGGGTCCAGATCCGGACGTCCGGGCCCGTGGTGCGGAGCGTGTCCGCGAGGCGCCGGGCGCCTTCGGTGAGCCAGGCGGCGACCTCGGCGGGGGACTGGTGGGTGTCGCGGGGGAGGACGCGGAGGGCGTTGTCGGGCGGGGGATCGGTCGCCCGGGTCCGGACGAGTTCCTCGACCCAGCGATGGGCTTCGCCCAGATGCCGGAGCAGTTGGGCGAGGTTCCAGTCGGGGCAGGAGGGGACGGTGGTCGTCAGGTCGGCGTCCTGCTCCGTGAGGCAGGACGCCAGCAGTACGGCCTGGTCGACGAGGGCGGCGCAGTGACCGTCGAAATCCATGGCGGGCTTTACGGAGTTCATGTCCTCACGGTAGGACGCACCACTGACAACGGAGCGTAACCGCGAGGGGTGCCGTGTCACGGGCGGTGAGCGACTCCGCCGCACGAGGTGGCCCCCGCACTCCCGGCCCCCTCACGACCGTCCCCCCTGCTCCAGCCGGAACCGCAGCCGGCAGATGACGGCGTCCGTGTCCCGGCGTACCGCGCGGGCGACGACCGCGCCGCGCCGGTTCTGCAGCAGGCGCTGCCAGCGGTGGGCGGGTTCGGCCTCCGGGATCAGGACGGTGATGCGGGTGGCGGGGCGGCGGGCCGTCAGGCCGGTGACGCAGGCGGCGATGGGGCGGCCGAGGGAGCGGGTGGCGGAGGGCAGTTCGAGGAGTTCCACGCCGGGGTTCCACAGTTCCCAGTCGCGGCGCAGCGCCTCGGCCGCCGGGCGGTCCTCGGGTGCGTCGTGGGTGACGGTCACGGCCACCACCTCGTCGCCCAGCGACACCGCCGCGTTGAGGGCCTCGCAGGTCAGCCGGGACAGATGGGAGACGGGGACGACGACGAGGGAGGGGGCGCGGTGCGGGGCTTCGGGGATGCGGCCCAGGCCGAGGCGCTCGCCGATACGGGCGTAGGCGCGGTGCACGGCTTCGAAGGCGAGGACCAGCAGCGGCAGGGCGATGACGAGGAGCCAGGCGCCCTCGGTGAATTTGGTGGCGGTGACGACGAGTGCGCAGACGCCGGTGAGCAGCGCGCCGAAACCGTTCAGCAGGGCCTTGCCGCGCCACCCCGGGGACCGGCCGAGGCGCCAGTGCCGGACCATGCCGATCTGGCAGAGCGTGAAGCCGACGAAGACTCCGATGGCGAACAGCGGGACGAGCGTGTTCACGTCGCCGCCGGAGACGGCCAGCAGGGCCGCGGCGACGGCGGCGAGGGCCAGCACGCCGTGGCGGTGGACCTGACGGTCCGCCTTGAGGCCGAAGACGTGCGGCAGGTAGTGGTCCCGGGCGAGCAGGCCCATCAGGACGGGCAGCCCACCGAAGGAGGTGTTCGCGGCGAGTGCCAGGAGGACCATGGTGGCGAACTGGACCACGTAGAAGGCCGCGTTGTGGCCGAGGGAGGCGTCCGCGAGCTGGGCGAGGACGGTGACGCCCTCGACCGGCTGGAGGTGGAAGCGCCCGATCAGTACGGACAGGCCGATCAGCATCACGCCGAGCAGGGCGCCGAGCGCGACCTCGGTGCGCTGGGCGCGCCTGGCCGCCGGCGCGCGGAAGGACGGCACCGCGTTGGCCACCGCCTCGACACCCGTCAGCGCCGAGCAGCCGGACGCGAACGCCTTGAGCAGGAGCAGCGCGCCGACGGCGGTGGCGTTCGGGGCGAGGGCGGAGGGGTGCCCGTCGGCGGTGACGGTGGAGGCGGGGGCGTCGCGGACGAGGCCGGCGACGATCATCGTCAGGACGGCCGTGACGAAGACGGCGGTGGGGAGGAGGAACGCCTTCGCCGAGTCGACGATGCCGCGCAGGTTGATGCCGGTGATCAGCAGCAGCACCGCCAGGCAGATCGCCGTCCGGTCGTCGTAGAGCGCGGGGAACGCCGAGGTCAGGGCCGCCACTCCGGCCGTCACGGAGACCGCGACATTGAGGACGTAGTCCAGGAGGAGGGAGGCGGCGGCCACCAGGGCTGCCCGGCGGCCGAGATGCGCCTTGGCCACCGCGTACGAGCCGCCGCCGTGGGGATAGGCGGCGATCACCTGGCGGTACGAGGCGACCAGGACGGCCAGCAGCGCGGCGATGGCGAGCGTGACGGGGAGGGTGAAGCCGAGGCCGTGGGCGCCCGCCGCGGCCAGGACCAGCACGATCGACTCGGGGCCGTAGGCGACGGACGCCATGGCGTCGAGGGAGAGGGCGGCCAGGCCCTGGAGGGTGGTGAGGCGGTGGCGGTCGTCGGCGGCGGGGGCGGCAGGGGAGGCGGATGCGGGGATGGGGGCGGTTGCGGAGCCGTACGGCCGGGTGGTGACGCCGCCGCCGGCGGTATCCGGGGGTTCCTCGGGCCGGCCGTCGGGCTGGGAAACCATCGACATCTGTCGTCGTACCTCCGTGCAACACCGTGCGGGACCAGCTCAGCGTGCGGGGCGCGAACGGCCGCGTCGCCGGGCCTTGGCGGCCCTTTGGCGGGCGGCGGGGTGTTCTTCACGGGGTCTTGACGCGGGGACAGGCCGAGGGGCGGGCAGGGGAGAACCCGGGAGGCCGAACGAGCTGCCCTTCTGCCCTTCCATCGGTCGCCGGTCAGCCGGTCAGCCGGTCGTAGCTCGTCGGTCGTCGATCACCGTCGCCGGTCGCCGGGTCCCCGGCCGCAGGTCAGAGTGCCGTCGGCGGCCGGGAGAAGTCGTAGTGGACGCCGGTGAGCTCCTCCGAGGCGGCCCACAGGCGTTCGCCGCTCGCGGCCTTCCTGGTCCAGGGGGCGCGGAAGGACTGGAGGGGCGCGCCGCGCAGTCCGCTGCGCGGGCCGAGGAAGGAGTCCGGCCGCATGTGCGGGGCGGTGGCCGCGCAGAGGGTGCCCAGGGCGCCGCCCTCGGGGGACTGGGCGAGCGCGCGGTTGGCCAGGTCGACCATGCGCTCGGCGGAGGTGCGGCCCTCCATCCGGACGCCCGCCGTCGCCAGGTTGGTGGCGGCGTACCCGGGGTGCGCGGCGGCCGCGACGACCTGGGAGCCGGCCGCGGCCAGCCGCCGGGCCAGCTCGTGGGTGAAGAGGAGGTTGGCGCTCTTGGAGCGGCCGTAGGCGACCCAGCGGCGGTAGGAGCGCTCGCTGTTGAGGTCGTCGTAGTCGAGGTCGGCCAGGACGTGCAGCATGCTGGAGACGGTGACCACCCGGGCGCCGGGGGTGGCCAGGAGCTTGGGCAGCAGCAGCCCGGTCAGCGCGAAGTGCCCGAGATGGTTGGTGCCGAACTGCATCTCGAAGCCGTCGGCGGTGGTCCGGTACGGCAGCGCCATCACGCCCGCGTTGTTGATGAGCAGGTCGAGGCGCTCGCCGTCGAAGTCGTCGAGGGCGGCGGCGAAGTCGCGTACGGAGGACAGGTCGGCCAGGTCGAGGGCCCTGAACTCGGCCTCGGCGGTGGGGACTTCGGACCGCAGTCGGTCCAGGGCCGCCATGCCCCGGGTCCGGTTGCGGCAGGCCAGCAGTACGCGGGCGCCGTGGCGGGCCAGTTCACGTGCCGTGGCGTAGCCGATTCCGCTGTTGGCACCCGTGATGACCACCGAGCGGCCGGTCTGGTCGGGGATGTGGCTGGTGTTCCACCGGGTCACGCCTGTGCTCCTCCGTACGGGGGCGACCAGGGTACGTGGGCGGGGCGGCCGGGACCGGAGGGGCCCGGTGGTCACTCTTCCTCGGCGAGGCGCTTGATCGCCGAGAGGCGGGTGTCCCAGGCGGCGGCCACCCGGTCCATCCAGCGGGCGGTGACCCCCAGCCGCTCCGGTATGACCCGGTAGCGCGCTTCCCTGCCTTCCCGGTGGCCGGCGACCAGGCCGGCCCGGTCCAGGACCCCGAGGTGTTTGACGATGGCCTGGCGGCTGACCGGCAGTTCGGTGGCCAGGACCGTGGCGGTCGCCTCGCCGTGTGCGGCGAGGGCGTCGAGTATCCGGCGGCGGGTCGGGTCGGCCAGCGCGGACAGCACCTCCGCCACGGTGTCCGACCCGGTGTCCGACCCGGAACCCTGACCGGCCCCCGACGCCGAGCCCGAGTCCCGGCCCGCCTCCGGCCCCGAGCCCCGACCAGTGACGCCTCCGCCTTCCTCCCCCCTCATGTCGCGAGCTGCTCCGCGTACCGCCGGATGTTCTCCACCTGGCCGGACCAGCCCGCGGCGTGGCTCTCGTATCCGGCGGTCTTCTTGCGGTCCTCGGGGATGCGGAGGCCGGCGAACCCGCTCTCCACCACGCGCAGGTGGGTGCCGTCGCCCTCCTCGGTGAGGGTGAATTCGACGAGGGTGGAGTTGCCCTCGACCGCCACCTCGCCGGGGTGGGCGCTGGCCCAGCGGTACGAGAAGTGGTGCGGCGGGTCCACCTTCACGATCTTGGTCAGGAACTGGCCGTACTCACCGTGGTCGAGCTCCATGATCCCGCCCGGCCGCAGGTCGACGGGTGCGGGCTCGCCCTGGCCGAACCACGAGCCGACGTGCTCCGGCTCGGTGAGCACGGCCCACACGCGCTCGACGGGCGCGGCGATGCTGATCTCCCGCTCGATGCGGTCATCGGTGCTGCCCGAGCCCGAGCCCGAGGCCGCGCTCGTCCCCGCGCCGCCGTCCTTGTCCTGATTGCTGTCGGTGCTCATGAGGTGCTCCTCCTGCCGTGCCTTCCGATACCTGATCGCTTGATCCGATACCTGACGTGCCACTCGATGGTTGCACGTGACGGCAGGAGGTGCAACCAATGGGTTGCTCTTTCGTCGGAGCGGTCGGCCCTCAGGCGTCGTCCGCCCCGCCCCGCGTCCGTACGGGATAGGCCGGCACCGAGACCGACGGGTCGTCCAGGCAGGCCCCCGACGCCAGGTCGAAACGCTGTTTGAGCAGCGGTGACGCCACGAACGCCCGGCCGTCGGCCGAGCCGGTCAGGCCGCGGGAGAGGACCTGGGCGCCGGTGAACGGGTCGCGGTTGGCGATCGCGTACGCCCGGCCGGCGCGGTCGACGAACAGTGCGGCCTGGGTGCCGTCCGGGAGGAGGGCGGCGACTCCGCGGCCCGGGGCGAGGTCGTCCAGGGTGCACACCGGGACCCAGCCCTGGGGGCAGCGGATCTCGACCGTGACGGCGGTGCCTGCCGGGGCGGTGGTGACGGGGCGGGCGAGGGGAGTGAGTGCGGTGGTCATCAGACGGAGGTCCCTTCCAGGGTGCGAACGGGCAGGGTCGGCCCGGCCAGCAGCGTCAGATCCGGCTTGACCTGGTCGCGCTCCGGTACGAAGCGGACCGACGGGTCCGGCGCGTCGGGCGCGTTGACGAACGAGACGAAGCGGGCGAGCCGTTCGGGGTCGGCGAGGGTCTCGGCCCACTCGTCGCGGTAGTGGGTGACATGGGCGGCCATCAGGGTCTCCAGCTCGTCGCACAGCCCCAGGGAGTCGTGCACGACGACGTCCCGTACGTGGTCGAGGCCGCCCTCGATCCGCTCCAGCCAGGCGGAGGTGCGCTCCAGGCGGTCGGCGGTGCGGATGTAGAACATCAGGAAGCGGTCGATCAGGCGGATCAGCCCGGTGTCGTCGAGGTCCTGGGCGAGCAGGTCGGCGTGGCGCGGGTCCGCGCCGCCGTTTCCGCCCACGTACAGGTTCCAGCCCTGGGAGGTGGCGATGACGCCGAAGTCCTTGCCCCGGGCCTCCGCGCACTCCCGCGCACAGCCGGAGACCGCGGACTTCAGCTTGTGCGGGGAGCGCAGGCCCCGGTAGCGCAGCTCCAGTTCGATGGCCATCCGGACCGAGTCCTGCACGCCGTAGCGGCACCAGGTCTGTCCCACGCACGACTTCACGGTGCGCAGCGCCTTGCCGTACGCGTGCCCCGACTCGAAGCCGGCCGCCACCAGCCGGGCCCACACCTGCGGGAGCTGGTCGACCCGGGCGCCGAACAGGTCGATCCGCTGACCGCCGGTGATCTTGGTGTAGAGGCCGAAGTCGCGGGCCACCTCGCCGATCACGATCAGCTTCTCCGGCGTGATCTCCCCGCCGGGGACGCGCGGCACGATCGAGTACGAGCCGTTGCGCTGGAGGTTGGCGAGGAAGTGGTCGTTGGTGTCCTGGAGGGCGGCCTGCTCCCCGTCGAGGACATAGCCGTCGGCGCCCACGCTGGGCGCGAGGGAGGCGATGATCGAGCCGACGGTGGGCTTGCAGATCTCGCAGCCCTCGCCGTTCCTGGCCTCCGGGCGGCCGTGCGAGTCCAGCAGCGCGGCGAACGACGTCAGCCGCAGCGTCCGCACGATCTCGTAGAGCTCGGCGCGGGTGTGCCCGAAGCAGCCGCACAGGCCGGTGTCGACGGTGACGCCGGACGCGGCCAGCTCGTCGTTCATCACGGCGGTCAGCGACTTCACGCAACTGCCGCAGCCGGTACCGGCCCTGGTGCACTTCTTGATCTCGGGGAGGGTGCCGCAGGAGTGCTCGGTGACCGCGGCCCGTACCGTCCCCTTGGTCACGTTGTGGCAGTTGCACAGCACCGCGTCGTCCGGCAGCGCGGACGGGCCGAGCCCGCCGCCGCCCTCGGCCGCGACCCCGGCGGGCAGCACCAACTGCTCGGGTGCCAGCGGCGGAACGGTGCCGGTCAGCGGCCGCAGCATCCCGTACGCCTCGGCGTCCCCGACCAGTACGCCGCCCAGCAGCTCCCCGGCGGCGCCGATCACCAGCTTCTTGTAGACGCCGCTGCGGGAGTCGGCGTAGACCACGTCCAGGCAGCCGTCGGTGGTGCCGTGCGCATCGCCGAAGGACGCGACGTCCACGCCGAGCAGCTTCAGCTTGGTGGACAGGTCAGCGCCGGTGAAGACGGCGCCCGCCCCGGTGCCGGGGCCGGGGACGAACCGCTCGGCGAGGGCCTCGGCCGCGACCCGGGCCATGTCGTAGCCCGGGGCGACCAGGCCGTAGACCCGGCCGTCCGGGGCCAGCGCGCACTCGCCGATCGCGTAGACGGCGGGGTCGTCGGTGCGGCAGCGCTCGTCGACGGCGATGCCGCCCCGCTCGCCGACCGGCAGCCCGCAGTCCCGGGCGAGCTGGTCGCGGGGGCGGACACCGGCCGAGAAGACGACGAGGTCGGTGTCGATACGGGAGTCGTCGGACAGACCCATGGCCGTGACCGCGCCCGTCCCGTCCGCGACGATCTCCTTGCCGCCGACGCCGGTGTGCACCTCCAGCCCCATCCCCTCGACGGTGCGGCGCAGCGCCCGGCCGCCGCCCTCGTCGACCTGGAGGGCCATCAGCCGCGGGCTGAACTCCACGATGTGGGTGCGCAGCCCGAGCCCCTTGAGCGCCCCGGCCGCCTCCAGGCCGAGCAGCCCGCCGCCGACCACCACACCGGTGCGGGCGTTCTTCGCGTACTCCTCGATCGCGAGCAGGTCCTCGATGGTGCGGTAGACGAAACAGCCCGCGCTGTCCTTCCCCGGCACCGGCGGCACGAACGGGTACGAGCCGGTGGCCAGCACCAGCGCGTCGTAGCGGACGGTCAGGCCGCTGCGGGCGGTGACCGTGCGGGCCGCGCGGTCCACGGCCGCGGCCGGGTCGCCGAGGTGCAGTTCGATGCCGTGCCGGGCCAGGAAGTCCGGATCGGTCAGGCTCAGGTCGTCCGGGGTGCGGCCGGCGAAGTACGACGTGAGCTGGACGCGGTCGTACGCCGGCCGGGGCTCCTCGCACAGCACGACCACCCGTGCCCGCCCGGTCACACCGCGCTCGGCCAGCTCCTCCAGGAAGCGCTGGCCGACCATGCCGTGGCCGACGAGGACGAGGGTGGGGGTGCCGGGGGCGGCGTCCGGCGTGGCATCGGGGTGCGGCGGCATCGAGGTCATGCCCGTCAGCCTGCGGCGCGGCTGTTACCCGCCCGCATCTGCCCTGTTTCCCGGGCGGAACGCTGCCCTCAGCGGCGGGACCGCCGCCGTGTGAGGGCGGCGGCGGTCCCGCGGGCGCACCTGTCCGGCGACATCGATCAACGCGGGATCGGTCTGCTCGCGCCGAAGCGCCCGCTCGACCTCCCGCCCAGGGGGTACGGCGACTGGTTCCCGTCGCCGCCGTTGATTGTCCGGTCCGGCGCACCTTGAGGGTGGTAACTCATCGGATCAAACCTCGAATTCAAGCCATCAGATAATTCCCGCTTGCCTCCGACAACGCCCTGATGCGATGATCATCTTTCGCTGTCTGTGCGTTGACGCGGTTGCGAGTTGCGAGAGTTTCAGCCGATAGCTAAGGGACCGTATCGCCGATGCGGATGGTTCCGGTGAATTCTCTCGGGTCGGCGTCAATCCATTCAACGGCGCCGAATTCGCGCATGACCGGCACGAATTCGGTGAGGAAACCGCGCGAGGAAGAATCAATTCGGGGAAGCTCCATGCATGACAAGAGGGGAATTTCCATGCGTGACAAGAACCGCACGAACCGCCGAGGCGGAGCGCTGCGTCGTACGGCTGCCGCCGCATCTCTGACCCTGATCGTAGGCGCTCTGCCGGTGGCTCTCGCGACGCCCGCCTCGGCGTCCCAGGGAGCGTGCGAGAGCTACCTGGCCTCGAAGGGCTACACGGTCGGCAAGTGGGTGAAGAAGGCATGTGGCGTCGCGTCAGGTGCCACGGGCCCGGTGGGCGACAGTGCCTGCCGGTCGGAGCTCTGGGACCTCGGAGTCAAGGAACCCTACGCAAGCGAGGCATGCGACCGGGCGTAAGTAGCGCTGACCGGCTTCGCGAGGGTGTGACGTCGCCGGACTGCGGCCTCGGCCGGGAATACGGCGAAGGGCCGAGGGTGGCTAACTCCGCGGAGCACGACGCTCCGGCCTGATCAGGACGAAACGCTGAGAAGCCCATCAGCCCAACGGTTGTCGCAGAGCAGGCTCCCGGGACCGAGTCCCGGGAGCCTGCTGCGTTATACCGCCTCTGCGGCTTCTCACCCCCTACCGCGCACCGCTCCCGGTAGTCCCCCGGGGAACGGGGACATACGACTCACGGCCGATCACCACCCGGTCCGCGCTCATACCTCCAGCGCTGTGGCCAAGGCGGCCGCGGGCTCCACATCCCATTGCCGTATCAGCCACTCAACCGCCCCGGACAAAGCCGTCGCGGCTGCTGGTCGCCGGGCAGCTCGGCGTCCACGCAGCGGCCCGGCAGGCCGGCCACGGTCTTGGTGCCGAAGTTGGCGGTCACGGTCAGCTTGTTGTTGCCGAAGACCGTCCGCTGGACGGTGCGGTCGCCGGTCAGCCACCGGAACGAGGTCAGCTGCTCGGTGCCCGCCGCGCGGTGCAGCGGCGAGAAGTACTTCTGCAGGGCGGCCAGCTCGGGCCCGTTCCTGTCGATCGTCGGGCCGTCGAGGACGTAGTTGAGCGGGGTGTTGTAGAGCATCGCCAGCAGTGCCCTGGTGGTCTTCTGGGCCGGCAGCTTGTCGTACGACAGTTCCCAGCGCTCCACGTTGACCAGCGAGCCGTGCAGGGCGGTCTCGTAGAGCGGCGCGCGGTACGTGGGGTCGTACATGGCGGTGGCCATCCGGCCGGGCAGCCGGACCGGCTTGAAGAAGGTGGCGGGAGCCTTCTCCGGGTAGTAGCCGCCCCACGTCTGCCGGTCCTTCTCCAGCTTCCACAGGCCGTCGTCGACCGGGGTGAGCGCGCCGTGGTTGTAGGCGATCACCTTGTTGGCCCACGCCTGGGCGCTCTCCGAGCCGAGGACGAGGTTCTCCGACAGCCGCCGCATCCGCGCCAGGCGGTTCGTGCGGTCGCCGGCCTTGGTCATCTCGTGGCCCTTGGTGTGGTCGCGGAACACCTCTCCGGTCGCGTCCACGTCGAGGAAGTAGCTGTCCGCGCCGTTGGCGACCATCGTGCGGGTGCGGTCGGCCAGGTAGTGCTTGGCCGGCTCGGCCTTCTCGAAGGCGCGCGAGCTGAGGTAGCAGCCGCGGCCGTGGAAGCCGGTCTCCGGGGTGCCGTCGGCCTTGCGGACGCAGAAGTCGGGGTAGACCCGGTCCGGCCAGACGGAGGTGGGGGTGTCGGCGCCCTTGGGGTCCTGGCCGTTGTCGAAGGTGTCGTACGGGCCGACGAGGTAGCCCGCCTTCTCGGCGGCCCGCACCGCCCGCGCCTTCATCGGGTCGGAGTCGGCGTCGTAACCGAGCCACATCCGGTCCACGCCCAGCTTCTTCAGCTTGTCCACCCCGGCGGCGGTCCGCGCATCGCCCCACACATAGGCGTGGAACGCGCCGAGCAGCTTGCCGTTGGCCGGGTTCCGCTCGATCTTCTCGCGCAGGCGGCCGAGTTGGCCGTGCTGCGCGAGGTAGGAGCGGTAGTCGGCGGCGGAGGCGACCGGGTTGCCGTCGGTCAGGGCGAAGGAGACCTCGTAGTCGCGGGTGCCCTCACCGGCGTCGAAGGCGTGCTCGGCGGTGGTGCGCAGCCGGCCGCCGGTGGAGGCGAACGTCAGCGAGGTGCCGAGGTCGGTGGGGGTGAGGTAGCTGACGCCGTGCCCGCCCTTGCCGCCGGCCCTGCCCAGGGAGTAGCCCCACAGCGGCATCGAGAGGGCCTCGCCCATGTCGACGGTGCTGCCGGCCAGCCCGCCCTTCTCGGGACCGGCGTTCCAGAAGGCGTCCTTCACCGGGATGTCCAGCCCCTCGCCGCGCGGCACCTGCACGGCCGAGGCGGACCGGTCGGTACCGGTCACCGGCCAGCTCACCGACCCGTCACGCTCCGCCCGCAGCCTGATCCGCAGCCGCCCGCGCTCCGAACTCGCCGTCACCTTCAACCCCTTGCCGGGGTAGCTCCAGTGCGCCCCGTCGGCCGTACGGGTCACCGGCCCCGGCTTCCCGAGCCCGCGGCCGGCCGCGGCCGACAGCACCAGCTGCCGCCCGTCGTCGGTCCGCGCGTTCACGGCCAGCGAGGCGGTGTCGACGACGGCCGTGCCACCCGCGACCGGAAGCGAGAGGCGACTGCCCTCCAGGGTGCCGGCCGAGGCACTGTCACATCCGGTGAGTCCGACGGCGGTCGCGCCGAGCGCGAGGGAAACAGCGAGGACCCGGGTACCGCGCCGGCGTCGCCCGGTGGTCTTGGGCAGGTGGGGTTTCATACGTCAGTGAATAGTCAGGGGGATTAAGAGAGTTCTAAGAGGGCTTCTTGCGCGGGCGGTTGGCTGCTGTGCCGGCATGAGCGGGTAAGAAGATCGGCGTGATCACCTCCTACGGCAAGGGCATGCATAAGTGCCTGAATTGGGTAAATCAGTGACAGACGAGCACGAAGAGATCGTGGAGCAGCAGGCCGACATCACGGGCCTGTTGCTCCACCACGTTTACGCGCCCCTCATCGAGGACCAGCACGTGCGGGGTGTCCTCCCGGCGCCTCCCACGAGGGACGCCGTGCGCGTGGTCCTTGGGGACAGGGACGCGTACGCCACCGACCGGCTCACCGCCTACGAGATCCCTCTGCGCGTGGACGATGAGCTGCGCACACCGCACGACGTCGCCGGTCTCCTGCGCACCGTCCACACCGGCACCCACATCTATCCCGGCGACAAGGTCGGCTCCGTCATGGGGATGACCCTGATCACCGTGGATCCCACGACCGTGGATCCGGCCCCGTTCACCCACGACGACTGGACCCTCACGCTCCTTCGCTGCCTGACCACCCCCTCCACCGAGGAGAGCCCCGAGGCGCGCCTGTGCGGATTCCTGTTCCTGGCCCCGGATCGCCTGCGCCTCTACCTCGACTCCAGTGAGGAGGCTCTTCCCGGGATGACCGCCGCCGACGTTCGCCCCGGTGGCGCCCTCACCGCCTTGCTGGCGGCCCTGCCGTCGCTGCTCGACGAGCAGTGGCTCACCACCACCGACGCCGACGACCCGCACTGCTCACGCGTCGTCGACCTCACCGACTGGTGACCACCGACTGGTGACCACCGGCCGGTCCGCCGAACGGGCGGAAGATGACGCCATCGCCATCGACGGGCCGCCGTCGCGGGAAGACCGAGGGGATGCGGGCTTTTGTTCTCCGGAGGGTGGGTGAGGTCGGCGTCATCGGGAAGCCGGTCCCCGAACCCGGACCCACCGACGTGGTGGTGCGGACCACCGCGGCCATGGTGTGCACCAGCGATGTGCACACCATGCGGGGCGCGATCCCGGTCGCGCCGGATGTGACGCTGGGGCACGAGGCGGTCGGAGTGGTCCACGCGCTGGGCTCGGCCGTCGAGGGGCTGGCCGTGGGGGAGCGGGTCGCGGTGGGCGGGGTCACGCCCTGTTTCCAGTGCGAGTCCTGCCAGCGGGGGTTCTCCTCGCAGTGCCAGGGGCGGATGCTGGGCGGTGCCAGGTTCACCACACAGCGGGACGGGAATCTCGCCGAGTACTTCCTCGTCAACAACGCCCGGGCCAACCTGGCCCCGATCCCCGCGTCGCTCTCCGACCACCAGGCCCTGTACGCCACGGACATGCTCTCCACCGGCTTCGTCGCCGCCGAGCACGCGGAACTCGCCCTCGGTGAGACCGTGGCGGTCTTCGCCCAGGGCGCGGTGGGGCTCTCGGCGACGATCGGCTGCCGGCTCCGCGGCGCGGGCCTGATCATCGCCGTCGAGTCCGTGCCCGCCCGTCAGGAACTCGCCCGCCGCTTCGGCGCCGATCTGATCGTCGACCACACGCGGTGCGATCCGGTCGAGCGGATCATGGAGCTGACGGACGGCCAGGGTGTCGACGCCGCCATCGAGGCGCTCGGCGCCCCGCAGACCTGGGAGGCGGCCTTCCGGGTCACCAAGCCGGGAGGCCGTATCTCCAACGTCGGCTACCACGGCGAGGTGCACGAGCCGCTGCGCATCCCCCTGGAGCCGTTCGGCCACGGCATGTCCGACAAGCAGGTCTACGCGGGCTTCAACCGTGGGGGCCGGGGGTGGCTCCGGCGGATCTTCCGGCTGCTGGAGACCGGGAAGGTCGACCCCACGCCGATGACCACGCACGAGTTCGGCTTCGACGAGATCGAGCGTGCCTTCGCCCTCATGGCCTCGAAAGCGGACGGAATCATCAAGCCGCTGATCCACTTCGATGTCGGTGCGGAGGGTGCGGAGGGTGCGTAGGCGTGGGGGACGGGGGGCGGGTGCTCCCGCGGGCTCCCGCCCCTCACCGGCCCGGTTCAGTCGAGCCACCGGGAGGCCAGCCCGGCGAGGTAGGAGAGGGACAGTGCGGTCGCGGTGAGCTGGAATCCGGTCGTCCCTCCGGTCCAGTGGGCGAGCGGGGCCACGACGGCGGCCACCCAGATGCTCGAACACCAGCTGCAGCCGACCAGGTAGGCGGGTTTGGAGTCGTCGCCGAAGCGGCCGGCCACCCAGGAGCGGAAGCCCGCCGCGAGCGTGTCCTTCGTCAGGAATCTGGTGATGCGGCACGTCGCGCCGAGGGAAAGGAGAAACACCACAAGGCTCATGAGATCCACCCCGTCACCGTGCAAGGACCCGGCCGGTCGTCACTGATTGAGGACGAGGATGGTGCCGATGCCGCCCGCGCGCTGGTTGGCCGCGTCGGCCTCCTGCCAGGTGTAGTACTGGCGCACGGTGCCGTCGGGCAGGTTCAGCTGGTAGATGATGACGGTCGGGCGGGCACCGCCGCCGCAATTGCAGCCCATGTTCCGCTCCTTCTGTGACGTGGTGCGATACGGGTCTACGGCCCCGCCGGCCGGCCGGCGTACCGCCGTGCCCTCGGGGCCTATCCTTGGGGGCCGGCGGCCGTCCCCCGTACTTGCACTACGGGGGACGGCCGTTTCCCGGCTGTTTCGTCGGGCTTTCAGCCGGCCTTTAAGCCGGCCGTTCTGCCGGGCCGCTCACGAACTCCCTTGCCGGTCACACCGGTTCAGGTGAGCTGCGGTACGGCGTTTCCGGCCGCGGTACGCGAACCGGGGCAAGCTGTCAGGTGAGGCAGATGGACAGGGTGCTGGACGACGAAGCGCCGCCGCTGGTCGCGGTGTAGCTGGTGAACAGCACCTGGCCGACGGTGAGGGTGGCCGTGCAGCTGGCGTTCCCGCTCGCGTCGGCGACGGCGGTGCACGCCACCGGGCCGGCGGCGCCGTCCAGGTGGAAGGTGACCGTCGCGCCGGGGGTCGCGCCACTCGCGCTGAACGTGGCAGTGGCGAAGGCCGAGGGCAGCGGGGGAGTGTTGATCCGGTAGCAGGCGGGGTGCGCCGTGAGGCTCGTCCCCCCGCCCGCACCCACGGTCACGGTCACGGTCCCGAAGACACCGACGCAGTTGCAGCCGGGGCTGGCGGTGAGCACGGTGGCGGTGACGACGGTGCTGCCGGCGGGCAGTGCGGTGGTGGTGACGGTGGCCTGGCCGGAGGCGTTGGTGAGGCCGATGCCGACTGGTCCGCTGGTGGTGCTGAACAGCACGACCGCGCCGGGGACCGGTACGCCGTTGCAGGTGACGGTGGCGGTGAGGGTCACCGGCTGCCCGGCGGCCGGCTTCTCCGGCGACGACGTCACGGTGACGGCACAGCGCGGCGCGGCCCCGACGGTCACGGTGGCCGTCGCGGAGACGCCGACGCAGTTGCAGCTGGAGTTGGCGGTGAGCACGGTGGCGGTGACGACGGTGCTGCCGGCGGGCAGTGCGGTGGTGGTGACGGTGGCCTGGCCGGAGGCGTTGGTGAGGCCGATGCCGACCGGTCCGCTGGTGGTGCTGAACAGCACGACCGCGCCGGGGACCGGTACGCCGTTGCAGGTGACGGTGGCGGTGAGGGTCACCGGCTGCCCGGCGGCCGGGTTGGCCGGGCTGGACGTCAGGGTGACGGCGCACCTCCGCGCGGCTCCGACGTTCACGGTTGCCGTGGCGGCCACACCGACGCAGGTGCAGGTGCTGGTGCCCGCGATCACGGTGGCCGTGACCACGTTGGCCCCGGCGGGCAGCAGGCTGGTGGTGAGGGTGGCGGTGCCCGCGGCGGTCGTGACGCCGACCCCCAGGGGCCCGTTCGTGGTGGCGAAGAGCACGGTCGCGCCGGAGACGGGTGCGCCGTTGCAGGTGACGGTGGCGGTGAGGGTGACCGGCTGGCCGGCGGCCGGGTTGGCGGGTGTGGAGGTCAGGGTGATCGCGCAGTTCTGCGGCGCGGTGACGTTCACGGTTGCCGTGGCGGCGGTGCCGATGCAGGTGCAGGTGGTGGTGGCCGCGATCACGGTGGCGGTGACGACGCTGCTGCCTGCGGGCAGTGCGCTGGTGGTGAGGGTGGCCTGGCCCGCGGCGTTCGTGGTGCCGATCCCCAGGGAACCGCTCGTGGTCGTGAAGAGCACGGTCGCTCCGCTGACCGGTGCGCCGCCGCAGGTGACGGTGGCGGTGAGGGTGACCGGTTGTCCGGCGGCCGGGTTGGCCGGCGAGGAGGTCAGGGTGATCGCGCAGTTCTGCGGCGCGGTGACGTTGACGGTTGCCGTGGCGGAGACGCCGATGCAGGTGCAGGTGCTGGTGCCGGCGATCACGGTGGCGGTGACGACGTTGGCTCCGGCGGGCAGCAGGCTGGTGGTGAGGGTGGCGGTGCCTGCGGCGGAGGTGATGCCGACGCCGAGGGAGCCGCTGGTGGTGGCGAAGAGCACGGTCGCGCCGGATACGGGTGCGCCGCCGCAGGTGACGGTGGCGGTGAGGGTGACCGGTTGTCCGGCGGCCGGGTTGGCCGGCGAGGAGGTCAGCGTGATCACGCAGTTCTGCGGCGCGGTGACGGTCACGTTGACCGAGGCGGCGATGCCGATGCAGGTGCAGGTGGTGGTGGCGGCGATCACGGTGGCCGTCACGACGTTGGGCCCCACTGGCAACAGGTTCGTCGTGAGGGTGGCTTGCCCCGCGGCGGTCGTGACGCCGACCCCTAGGGAGCCGCTGGTGGTCGCGAAGAGCACCGTCGCCCCCTCAACCGGAGCCCCGTTGCAGGTGACGCTGGCGGTGAAGGTCACCGGCTGGCCCGCGGTCGGGTTGGCGGGCGAGGAGGTCACGGTGACCACGCAGTCCGACAACGCGGTGACGGTGATGTCGACCGAGGCGGCGACGCCGATGCAGGTGCAAGTGGTGGTCGCTGCGGTCACGGTGGCCGTCACGACGTTGAGCCCGACCGGCAGCAGGCTGGTGGTGAGGGTGGCCTGCCCCAACGCGGTCGTGACGCCGACGCCCAGGGAGCCGCTGGTCGTGGCGAAGACGACGGTCGCTCCCTGGACGGGGGTGCCGTCGCAGGTCACGGTGGCGGTGATGGTCACCGGCTGGCCGGGGGCCGGGTTGGCGGGCGTGGACTCCAGCGTGACCACACAGTTCGCCGCCGTCGTCACGGTCACGGTCGCGGTGGCGGCTCCACTGGTGGCACCGGCGGCCGTCACCACGCCCGACGTGGTCCCTGTGAATGTGACGCTGGCATTGCCGGAGAGGTCGGCGACCGCGGTCTGCGGGACTGCCGCGTCGTACGTGAAGGTGATCAGCTCTCCCGCTACGGCACCGGTGACAGCGGCTTGGAAGGTCTGGCCCGTCGTGACCGAGGACGGAGTGAGAGTGAGAGCGAGTGCCATGTTGGACAGCCCCTTTCGAAGGCTCCACGAAGGAGGCGGGGAGCTGCTGCACGCCGGAGGGCAGGGATCCGCCCGAGCGCGCACACCTGTCGGGGGCGCCCTGAAGAACATGACGAAGCCGCCGCATGACGGCAGTCGTCCATGGTCCCCCGACAGGGGATGGGCACCCCACCGTCGGTAGCACCGATTGAAGGGAACGGCGGGACGCCGCGCTACGGTTGACGACCGGGTTAGCCCGGATGGCGCAGCGTGCGTCGGCGGCGCGTACCGACCCCCCGGCCGTACGCGGGAACGACGACGGCCCCCGCCATACGACGGGGGCCGGTCATGCGGAGGCTTCGCCGGGCCTCAGGCGGTGAACTCCCCGCCCTTTACGGCCGTGATGAACGATGACCAGCCACCCGCCGGGAACACGAGTGCCGGACCGTCCGGGTTCTTGGAGTCACGGACGGGGACGAGGCCGTGGGCCTCGGTGAGGGCGCGGGAGAATTCGATGCACGCCCCGCCGTTGCCTTCGCTGTACGACGACTTGGTCCAGGCGAAGTCGCGGGAGAACTCGACGCAATCTCCGCCGTTGCCCTCGCTGTAGGACGACTTGACCCACGTGGCGGTGGTGAGATCCAAGTCGGGGCTCATGCTCGGTACTCCTTCAGCAGAGACTTGATCAGGGGCAATGATTCGTCCGGGGACAACGCATTCGCCCTGAGCAGATCATAGTCGTCCAGGGCCGCGTCGACCGCTTGTTCGGAGCCGTGCATCCGGGCTCCTGCCCGGGTCTCCGTGTACAACACCGTCGGGGAACTCGGAAAGCGCAGCACGATGAAGGGCATCGTGGACGTGGCGGGGATACCCGCGGAGAACGGCATGACCTGGAGCTCGATGCGTGGTGATGTGCCCACCGACAGCAGGTAGTCGAGCTGACCGGTCATGACCTCGGCGCCACCGACCGTGGTTCGCAGGCACGCCTCATGAAGGATTACCCATAGGTGCGGTGGAGCGTCCCGCTTGAACACCTCACGCCGTCGTAGTCGCGCGGCAACCTTGTCCTCGATAGCCTCGGCACTCGCATGAGGGTTGGATACGCGGAACACGGACCGTGCATAGCCCTCTGTCTGGACGATGCCCGCCACGAGGTTCGTCTCATACGTCAGAATCCGCGAAGCCTTCCGCTCCAGGTTGAGGTACGGCACGAACCAGCTCGGGTGATCCCCCTCGTCGATCCTCTGCAGCAGGCCCGAGAACAACTCGCCCGTCCCGAAGGTGAGATCGCAGCCCGTGGCGAACTTCTGGCTGGGTCTGGGCAGCAGGGTGCCGGACTCGACCTTGCAGACGTATGCCTCGGAGTAGCCGGTGGTCCTGCCCAGGTGTTTTTGTGTGAGCTTGCGGGCCAGCCGGACCTGTCTGATGTCACGGCCGAATCGCTGCAGGGGATTCAAGTGCTCGGGCGGCGTCGTCTCGTCCAACGCGGTGACCTCTCGTCATATGCACGCAGGCCGGCATCGCGGCAGGTCGCGGACTTGAGCGAGGCCGGATCAAGCACCCCCATTCTATTGCGCGTTGCGTTGTCCGAGTGACCGATTGGCTACACCCGGTACACATCAGGGGTGGCCGCGAGCACGGAGCGACGGAGTGGACGGCATGGCGGACGCAGCGGGCACGGACGGCACGGGCGGGGTGGGGGAGACCGGTGCGCGGCTGCTGCCGTGGTCGACCCCGGAGGGCAAACCGTGTTTCGTCGTGAGCGACGGCAGTGGGTATGTGTCGCGTCTCGCCGACGAGATCGAGGCGGCGCAACTCGGCCTGGCCGCCGAGCGGATCGAGGCGGCGCGAAGGGTGCTGGAAGGGCGGCGGTGGACCGCCGGGGAACTGCATCTGATGGCCGTGGAGTTGACCGAGACGCTCGTGGAGGTGCACCGGGTCGCGGAGAGCCGCGGCGCTCGCCTGGCCGCGCGGAGCGGCTCCGGAAGCCGTGGTTCTTAACCCCCGGTCAGCCGATCCTCAAGGCCGCCTTAAGGATCTGCGAAGAGTGCTTGACCTGCTCTTTCCGGTGTCCGGGCAGCCGTATTTTCGACGCCGTGACGATCCAGGCCGACCTCAGCGACGGGTACGCACCGGGCGGCGCGCCCGGTCCTGGTGCCCCGACTCCGGGACCCGCCGACCCACCGCCCACCCATCCGCTGTACTCGCGACTCGACCCCCGGCCCCTGCCGCCCAGGCCCGTCCGCGCGCCGCGCACGGCACCGCGCACGGCACCGCGCAAGGCACCGCGCAGGGCGCCGCGCGGGACGGCGCGCAGGGCGCCGGTGGCCGCGCCGCCGCTGCGCCTGACACCGGTGGTGCTGGGGCGGGTGCTGGCCGGCGGTGCGGTGCTGGTCGTCGGCCTGTGGCTGGTGCAGGCCGAGCCGTCGATGCGGCTCGACGCGCTGTTCGCCACTCTGGCCCACCTCAGCGGACTGCTCGGGGGCTACGGAATCCTGGTGATGCTGCTGCTGATGGCCCGGGTCCCGGCCGTCGAACACGGCGTCGGCGCCGACCGGCTGGCCCGCTGGCACGCGCTCGGCGGCCGCCATGTCCTGACCCTGTGCCTCGCCCACACCGTCTTCGCGCTGTGCGGCTACGCCGCCCACACCGGCACCGATGTCCTCCGCGCCGCCGTCGGCCTGATGGGCTACCCGGGCCTGGCCGCTGCCGCCATCGCCACCGCGCTGCTGACCGCCGTCGGCGTCACCTCGGCCCGTACGGCCCGCAGGCGGCTGCGCCATGAGACGTGGCGCGGCGTGCACCTGCTGACCTACGTGAGCGCCGCTCTCGCCTTCGCCCACCAGCTGTCAGGACCGGATCTGGCCGGCGGCCCGGTCGCCGTCTGGGTGTGGACCCTGCTGCACACCACTGTCGGCACCCTGCTGGTCTGGTACCGCCTGGTCGTGCCGGTGCGCCAGGCGCTGCGGCACGGCCTGCGGGTCACCGAGGTGCGCATCGAGGGGCCGGATGTGGTCTCGGTCGTCATGCGGGGCGTGGGCCTGGACGCGCTGCGGGCCGAGCCGGGGCAGTTCTTCCGCTGGCGGTTCCTGCACCGGCGGCTGTGGCGGACGGCGCTGCCCTTCTCGCTCTCCGCGCCGGTGCGCGACGACACGCTCCGGATCACCGTGAAGGCGTGCGGCGACCACACCCGCCGGATTCGCCGGCTGCGGCCGGGCGTACGGGTGCTGGCCACCGGCCCGTTCGGCGCGCTGACCGCGCACCGGCGGACCCGGCGCAAGGTGCTGCTGCTCGCCGGCGGTGTCGGGATCACCCCGATGCGCGCGCTCTTCGAGACGCTGCCGGGCGGCCCTGGGGACCTCACGCTCCTCTACCGGGCGGGCAACGCCGCGCAGTTGGTGCTGCGCGAGGAGCTGGAGGGGATCGCCGCCGCCAGGGGCGCGGCGCTGCACTACCTCCTCGGCCCGTCCGACGGCCCCTTCGACCCGCTGGCGCCCCGGGCCCTGCGCGACCTCGTCCCGGACCTGGTGGAACACGACGTCTACCTGTGCGGGCCGCCCGGGATGTCCAGGGCCGCGGCCGCCGCCCTGGAACGGGCCGGGGTGCCGGCCAACCGCATCCACTCCGAGCAGTTCACGTTCTGAGGGCGGCCCGCCACCCCGCCTCACGCGCCCCGCAATCCCCGATAGTCCCCCCACTCGTAAGGAAGACGCCCCATGGCACGACACCGCAAACCGCACACCGTCCCGGCCGTCACCCTCCGGGCCCGCCGCCGGCTCGCCGCCTGTCTGCTGGGGGCGAGCGCGCTCACCGCCACCCTGGTGTCCCGGACGGTCACCCCGGCCGCTCCGCCCGCCCCCGACCGCGCACCGGCCGGGTACAGCCTCCCGGACCGCACCGGCGCCGTGGAACTGGTCCAGGCGGAGCGGTGAGGATGGCCCGCGCGCCGCGTCCTGCCCCGGCCGTCCTCGCGGCGGGGCTACCCCAGGGCGTCCAGCCGGGCCATGTCCCCCTCCGTGAGGGCGATGCCGGCCGCCGCCAGGTTCTCGTCGAGGTGGTCCGGTGAGCTCGTGCCGGGGGTGGGGAACAGGACGGGGGAGCGGTGCAGCAGCCAGGCCAGGGCGATCTGGCCGGGGGTCGCGTCGTGCCGGGCGGCGACCGCGGCGAGTGCCGTGCCCGCGTCGTCGGTCAGCGCGCCGTTGCCCAGCGGGAACCACGGCAGGAACGCCGTGCCGTGCTGCTCGCACAGCGTCAGGACGTCCTCCGCGGCGCGGTCCAGCAGGTTGTAGCGGTTCTGCACCGAGGCGATCGGGGTGATGTCCTGCGCGCGGGCCAGTTCGTCCGCGGTGACGGAGTCCAGGCCGATGTGGCGGATCTTTCCGGCCTCCTGGAGTTCCCGCAGGGCGCCCAGCTGGTCGGCCATCGGCACCCGCGGGTCGAGCCGGTGCAGCTGGTAGAGGTCGAGGGTGTCGGTGCGCAGCCGCCGCAGGCTCGCCTCGCACATGGCGCGCAGGTCTTCGGGCCGCCCGGCGACGTGCCACCGGTCCGGACCGGTGCGGACCACCCCGCCCTTCGTCGCGATCACCAGGCCCGCCGGATACGGGTGTTGCGGCATCGATCACAGCCGGGTGCGGCATCGATCAATGCCGAGCGTAGAGCGGGACGCGGTTCATAGGATCAACCGGTGCCCGCTGACATATCGCTGTTCACCGTGACCCTGCTGTGCCTGGCCGCCCTCGCGGCGGGCTGGATCGACGCTGTCGTGGGCGGCGGCGGACTGCTGCTGCTCCCCGCCCTGCTCGTCGGCCTGCCGCACACCCCGGTCGCGTACGTCCTGGGAACGAACAAGTCCACCGCCATCGTGGGCACCACCGCGGCCGCGGTCACCTACGTCCGCAAGGCCCCGATCGATGTGCGCACCGCGCTGCGGATCGGGCTCGCCGCGATGGGCGGTTCGCTGGCCGGGGCGTTCTTCGCGGCCGGGATCAACAGCCAGGTGCTGCGCCCGCTGATCATGGGCGTCCTGCTGGGGGTGCTCGCCTTCCTGCTGTTCCGCCCGGCCTTCGGGACCGCGCCCGCGCCGTCGGGGCCGGTCTCCCGCCGGCGGGTGGTGACGGCCGTCCTCGTCGCGGGGCTGGGCATCGGCTTCTACGACGGCCTGATCGGGCCCGGGACCGGCGCGTTCCTCGTCGTCGCGCTCACCGCGATCCTGCACATGGACCTGGTCTCCTCGTCGGCCACCGCCAAGGTCGTCAACGTCTGCACCAATATCGGCGCGCTGACGATGTTCGCGGTCCAGGGCACCGTGCTGTGGCAACTCGGCGCCCTGCTGGCGCTGTTCAACCTGGTCGGCGGCATGGTGGGCGCCAGGATGGCCCTCAAGCGCGGCGCCGGCTTCGTCCGGGGCGTGCTGGTGGTCGTGGTCGTCGCCCTGCTGTGCAAGCTGGCCTACGACCAGTGGCTGGCGGCCTGAAGCCGGAGTGCGGGCGCGGGCTCCTGCGCCGGCCGCGACCCTCGCGTCGCCGGCCGCCGGGCCCGGAACGGGCAGGTCCAGCGCGATGCGTAACTTTCACAAAAACGTGAAGACTCGGAATCCCGGCCGCCACCTGCCCCGGCCGCGACCTGCCCGGCTGTGGTCCACCCCCGGCCGTGGTCCACCCCCCGGCCGCGGTCCTACCCCGGCGTCGCCGCCGCGGCCGCCGTGCGGCGCTCGCTCAGCGGGACCCCCGTGACGGCCGTCAGCACCACCGCCGCGTTCTCCAGGGCCAGCAGTCCGTGCCGTTCGCGCGGGAGCATGGCGACCTGACCGGCCTTCAGCTCCGGGCCGCCGCCCTGCCCGGTCAGCCGGACCCGGCCGTGCAGGACGTGCAGGCTCGCGGCCGGGGGAGTGTTGTGCTCGTCCAGCTCGGTGCCCGCGGTCAGGGCGATCACGGCCTGCCGCAGCGGGCCGTCGTGCAGGAAGAGGTGGGCGCTGCGTCCGTGCGCGGAGGTCATGGCCTCGTCGAGCAGGTGACGGGCGAGTGCATCGAGATCGTCCATGAGGCCGGCCTTTCGCGTGCGGACGCGGCGGAGCTTCCTTTCCATCGTTGCCGGTGCGCCCGGGGACGCAACCGGGGAGCGCGCCCGCGGGCCGGGAGCCGGCCCGCGAAGGGGGCGGCGTCCGGGTGCATACCGGTGCCGGGGCGGGCCGGTCCCTTACGGGATGATCATCTCGGTCCGTACGATGCGGAGCGGTTCCGCGGCCGCCGAGCGCGCCTGCTCGCCCGGCGCGGGCCCCTGTCCCGTCTGTCCCGATCCCTCCCGACCCCCACCGCGAAGGATGCACCTGTGACCGACCCGACCGACCCGACCCCACCGCCCGGCTCCACCGGGCAGCCGGACGCCCGGTTCCTGACCGTCATGACGACCGTCGACAGCGAAACCAGGGCCGCCGGCCTGGCGCGCGGCGCGATCGAGCGGAGACTCGCCGCCTGCGCGCAGATCAGCGCCCCGGTGACCTCGGTCTACCGCTGGGACGACGCGATAGAGACCGGCCAGGAGTGGCAGGTGCTCTTCAAGACGACCCGGGCGCGCTACGAGGCCCTGGAGACCTACCTCCTGCAAGCGCACGACTACGACACCCCCGAGATCATCGCCACGCCGGTCACCCACGGGGGCGCCGGCTACCTGTCCTGGGTCGCGAAGGAGACGAGCTGACGTGGAACGCAACACCACTGGGCGCGGCACGACGACGCGGCACGCGCAGAAGCGGCCGGCCCGGCGGCGCTGGATCGCGGCCGGGTCCGCGGTGGCCGGTGCGGCGGTGTGCCTGAGCCTCGCCTCCGTGGGCCACGCCGCCCCGGACACCCCGCACGCGGCGGCGCACCGCGACCGGCCGAGCCCCGCCCCCCACCCCGACACCAACTGGACCAGCCGGGACGCCGCCGCCTACTGGACGCCCGACCGGATGGCGGCCGCCGCACCGGCCGACCCCGAACGCGGCCCCTCGGACCGGGCCGCCGCCGCGCCCGGGACCAAGGCCGCCCCCGCCGCCAAGTCCGCCGCCACCGCACGGCACTTCGACGGCATCCCGTCCGTGGGCGTGCTGTTCTCCGTCGACGGGGACGCCCGCGCGCACCACTGCACCGCCAGCGTGGTGCACAGCCCGCACGGCAACCTGATCCTGACCGCCGGGCACTGCAATCCCGGCACCCGGGCCGCGTTCGTACCGCAGTATCGTTCCGGCACCGACAAGCAGCCGTACGGGGTGTGGGCGATCGAGGACAGCTTCGCCTACCCCGGCCGCGGCACCACCGGCGCCGGGGCGGACCTCGACTTCGCCTTCGCCACCGTCGCCCCCGGCGAGGACGGCCAGACCGTCGAGGAGGTCACCGGCGGCAACACCCTCTCCCCGACGCCCGGTTACACCAATGACGTCACCGTCGTCGGCTACCCGAAGGTCCACAACGACCCCGAGGACCGGGCCGTACG
The DNA here is from genome assembly GCF_019933235.1 of Streptomyces angustmyceticus. NCBI lineage: Bacteria > Bacillati > Actinomycetota > Actinomycetes > Kitasatosporales > Streptomycetaceae > Streptomyces > Streptomyces angustmyceticus. Next base: position 5,588,475 of record NZ_CP082945.1, read on the forward strand.
CTGCGCCACCCGCACCAGCCGGCTGTCCGGCACCCGTGAACTGCGCATGGAGTGCGGCGGGTTCTACGGCGGCACCTCCGGCAGCCCCTGGCTGACCGACTTCGACGAGGAGAGCGGGACCGGCCACGTCATCGGCGTGATCGGCGGCCTCAACGGCGGCGGCCCCAAGGGCCCGGACAACGACCGGATCTCCTACAGCCCGTACTTCGGGGAGAAGGTCCTCGATCTCTACGCCCGGGCGTCCCAGGAGTAGCCGGCGCCTGCCGCGAGGGGTGGCGGGGCCGCTAGCGCAGCGCCTCCGCCACCCCCTTCTCGTGCGGCCCGAGGAAGTGCGGATCGGGCCGCAGCAGCGCGTCCGCCGCCGCCTTCGAGGCCGCGAAGATCTCCCGGACACCGCCGTACGCCCAGGTCACATCGTGCTTCGCGGCCACCCCGACGCCGTAGGAGTCGACCCCGGCCGCCGAGCACAGTGCCAGCGCGCGCCGGATGTGGAAGCCCTGGCTGACCAGCACCGCCCGGTCCACGCCGAAGACCCGGTGCGCGCGGCTGCAGGAGTCCCAGGTGTCGAAGCCCGCGTAGTCGCTGACGATCCTGCGGCCCGGGACGCCGTGCCGCAGCAGATAGGCGCGCATCGCGTCCGGCTCGTCGTAGTCGTGGCGGCTGTTGTCGCCGGTGACCAGGACCGCGCGGACGGTGCCCCGCTCGTACAGCGCGGCGGCCGCGTCCAGCCGGTGGGCGAGGTACGGCGAGGGCGCGCCGTTCCACAGGCCCGCGCCGAACACGATGGCGACCGGCGCGGCCGGGGCGTCGGCGACGCCGCGCACCCGGGGGCCCGCGGTCGCGTTCATCCAGGTCGCGGGCGCCAGCGCGAGCACCGTCAGGGCCACGACGGCCTGGAAGGCGCGGCGCCCGCCCCGCCGGGTCCGGGGCAGCCGTATCCGGCGCACCCCGTTCACCGCGCGCCGCCATGCCCGCCGCACCGGCCCCGGTACCCGCCCTGGCATCCGTGCCCCCGTTCCCGGCCACGCCGGTCGTGACCGCTCTCGCAGGCTGCGACGCCCACCGCGCCGTGATGGTTGCGGCGGCGGCCTGGCATCGTGGCAGAGGGAGCACCCGGCCCGGAGAGGACGCACGCCATGACCACCGAGCCCGAGCGGCTGCCGTTCTTCGTCTACGGAACGCTGCGCCCCGGCGAGGCCAACCACGCCTGGGCCCTGCGCGGCCGCACGGCGGCCGAGGAACCGGCGCACATCGGCGGCGCGTTGCTCTACGACGGGCCCGGGTACCCGTACGCGACCCGGGGCCCCGCCGGGGCGGTGGTCCACGGCACCCTCGTCCGGCCCCGCGACAGCGACTACGACGAGGTCCGCGCGACCCTGGACCGGCTGGAGGACTACGCCCCCGGGGACCCGCGGAACGTCTACGAGCGGGTGTGCACCGAGGCCGTGTGCGCGGACGGCAGGACCGTACGGGCCTGGGTCTACCTGGCCGCCGACCGCCTCGCCGCGCGGTTGCGCGCCACCGGCACCCCCATCGAGGGCGGCGACTGGCCGGCGTCGCGGGCCGCGGCCGGCTGACCGCGCCCGCCGCCGGGACGAACTCGCGCGCGGCCGCCCAGGGGCGCCGCCGCGGCACCGGCCACCGGCCCCGATAGCCTGGCGGCTCCTCACCGGACGGGCCCCTTCCGGTTCACCGGCGAGGCCCCGTACCCGCCGTCCGCAACCCTTCCCGTACCGCAGAACCCTTCCCGTACCGCAGAACAGGTGTGACCCGCGTGGCTTCCTCCCCGTCCTCCCCGTCCTCCCCGTCCTCCCCTTCCGCCGCAACCGCCCCGCTGCCCAAGGCGGAGCTGCATCTGCACATCGAGGGCACCCTGGAGCCCGAGCTGGCTTTCGCGCTCGCCGCACGCAACGGCGTCACGCTGCCGTACGCCACCGAGGACGAGCTGCGCCGCGCCTACTCCTTCACCGACCTGCAGTCCTTCCTGAACCTCTACTACGCGCTGATGGCCGTGCTGCGCACCGAGGACGACTTCGCCGACCTGGCCCACGCCTACCTCGCCCGCGCGAAGGAGCAGGGCGTCCGGCACGCCGAGATCTTCTTCGACCCGCAGGCGCACACCGCGCGCGGCGTCCCGATCGGCACCGTCATCGACGGCCTGGCCCGCGCCCTCGACAGCGCCCGGGAGATCTACGGCATCAGCACCCGCCTGATCATGTGCTTCCTGCGCGACGAGAGCGCCGAATCCGCCCTGGCGACGTTCGAGGCGGCCCGCCCGCACCTCGACAAGATCACCGCCGTCGGCCTGGACTCCGCCGAGGTGGGCCACCCGCCGTCGAAGTTCGCCGAGGTCTTCGCGCTGGCCCGGGAGGCCGGCCTCAAGTGCGTGGCGCACGCGGGCGAGGAGGGGCCGCCGGCCTACGTGTGGGAGGCCCTGGACGTCCTCGGCGTGGACCGGATCGACCACGGGGTGCGCTCCCTGGAGGACGAGCGCCTGGTGGCACGCCTGGTCGCCGACCAGGTGCCGCTCACCGTCTGCCCGCTGTCCAACGTCCGCCTGCGGGTCATCGACGACCTCGCCGACCACCCGCTGCCCGCCATGCTGGACGCCGGACTGCTGGTGACCGTCAACTCCGACGACCCGGCCTACTTCGGCGGCTACGCGGACGACAACTTCACCGCCGTCCGCGACGCCCTCGGCCTCGACCCCGAGACGCTGCGCACCCTCGCCCGCAACTCCTTCCGCGCCTCCTTCCTCGACGAGGCGGACCGCGCCGCGTACCTGCGGGAGGTCGACGCGCACGGGGCGTAGGGCGCGGCGCGGGCCGGAAGCAGAGGGCAGGCACTCGGGGCGGGCTCCCCCGTCCGCCCCGTCCGCCGGTCCTCTCCGCCCGCCCTGTCCGCGCCGCCGGGCCCGGTGGCAGCCGGAGGGAACACGGAGTTCGCCGCGGGGAAACGGCACCGCAACGAGCCGCTGCCAGGCTCACCGCATGACGGCGCCGATACCGCACCCGCCCTCCGCGTTCCCCGGCCCCCTCGGCGCGGGAGACCTCGCCGCCGAGATCAGCGCACAGCTCGGCACCCGGCTCGGCCGGGTCCGGCTGCACGGCTTCCACCGCCCGGCGCCGCCGCCCCCCACCCTCGTCGCCGTGGCCCACGGCAGCCGCGACCCCCGGGCCCTGCCCGCCGTCCGGGCCCTGCTCGACCGGGTCCGCGCGCTGCGCCCCGGTCTGCCGGTACGGCTCGGGCACATCGAGCTGAACGGCCCGCTGCTCGCCGACACCCTCGCCGGGCTGGACGGCGCGGCCGTCCTCGTCCCGCTGCTCTTCGGTCGGGGCCACCACGTCACCCACGACCTGCCCGCCGCGCTGCGCGGCGCACCCCACCTGACCGGCCGGGTCGCCGGACCCCTCGGGCCGCACGCCCTCCTCGCCGAGGCGCTGCACGGCCGCCTCCTGGAAGCCGGATTCCCCGACGCCCCCGGCCCGCGCGGCGCCGTCGTCCTGGCCGCCGCCGGCTCCCGCTCCCCGCGTTCCGCCCGGGACACCGAGCACACCGCCCGGCTGCTCTCCGACCGGCTCGGCGGCACCCCCGTCCTGCCCGCCTACGCCTCCGCCGCGGACCCCACCGTCCCCGACGCGGTCGCCGCGCTGCGCGACCGCGGCCACGACCGCATCGCCGTGGCCTCCTGCTTCACCGCCCCCGGACACTTCGCCACCCGGTGCGCGGCCGCCGCCCCCGGGCCCGCCGCCGCACCCCTGGGCGACCACCCCGCCCTGGCCCGTCTCGTGCTGCACCGCTACGACCAGGCGCTCCTCACGCGTACCGGATCCGACCCGGAGAGCGCCGAGGCGGCTACCGTCGCGGTATGACGGGCACACCACCGACCATCCCCGGCTACACCACGGCCGACACCGAGCGCTGGGTCCCCGAGCCCGACAAACGGCCCGGACGCACCGCCTTCCAGCGCGACCGCGCCCGGGTGCTGCACTCCGCCGCGCTGCGCCGGCTGGCCGGCAAGACCCAGGTCGTCACCCCGGGCGCGCACACCCCCGCCTGGGACGCCAGCCCGCGCACCCGCCTGACCCACTCCCTGGAGTGCGCCCAGGTCGGCCGGGAACTCGGCGCCGCCCTCGGCTGCGACCCGGACCTGGTCGAGACCGCCTGCCTGGCGCACGACCTCGGCCACCCGCCCTTCGGGCACAACGGCGAGCAGACGCTCAACGACGTCGCCGCGCCCTGCGGCGGCTTCGAGGGAAACGCCCAGTCCCTGCGGCTGCTGGCCCGTCTGGAGCCCAAGCGGTTCGTGCCCGCCCCGGACGGCTCGGCGGTCAGCGTCGGCCTGAACCTCAGCCGCGCCGCCCTCGACGCGGCCACCAAGTACCCCTGGACGCGCGGCGCGCATCCCACCGACCCCGGATCGCCGAAGTTCGGCGTCTACGAGGACGACCTGCCGGTCTTCGACTGGTTCCGGCAGGACGCGCCCGACGGGGCGCGGAGCTTCGAGGCGCAGGTCATGGACTGGTCCGACGACGTGGCGTACTCGGTGCACGACGTCGAGGACGGGCTGCACGCCGGACACCTCGACCCCAACCTCCTGCTCGCCGACGCCGAACGCGCCGAGATCTTCGCGGTCGCCGGTGAGCGCTACGCGCCCGGCGCCGGCGCCGAGGAGCTGGCCGCGGCGCTGGACCGCCTGCTGGAGCAGGAGTGGTGGCCGCACGGCTACGACGGCTCCGCGCTCGCCCAGGCCCGGCTGAAGGACGCCACCAGCCAGCTGATCGGCCGTTTCTGTCTCGCGGCGGAGAGCGCGACCCGGGCCCGCTGGGGCACCGGGCGGCTCACCCGCTACGCGGCGGAGCTGGTGGTTCCGGCCGAAACCCGGCTGGAATGCGCCGTCTTGAAAGCGGTCGCCGACCGGTACGTCATGCAGCGTCCCGACCAGGAAGCGCTCCGCGCCGACCAGCGCGTCGTCATCGCCGAACTGGCCGACACGCTGCTCGCCCGCGCCCCCGACGGCCTTGACCCGCAGTTCCGTTCACTGTTCGACGCGGCCTCCGACGACACCGCACGCATGCGCGCCGTCATCGACCAGATCGCCGCCCTGACCGACACCTCGGCCCGTTCTCTGCACGCCCGTCTCACCCGACACCCTGGTCACAGCACGGACGACCGAGGGTGACCCTAGGGGGAAGCCCCTCTTCCCCCCTCACGCTCCGTGCGGGACGCTCGAACCCGACCGTTCTCGAACGGAGCACCCTGACAACAGCGCACACAGCACCCTGACCACAGCGCACGGGACACCCGTGCACCGGGGAACGGAACCCCGACGGCACCGAGCACATCCATCGGGGAGACGACGGGGGGACACCGGGGGGCGTTTACGGACGCGGACGCGGACGTACGGCACCGCAACGAGGAGGAAGCAAGTGGTCGACGCACACCAGACGTTCGTCATCGTCGGGGGTGGCCTGGCCGGCGCGAAGGCCGCGGAGACGCTCCGCGCGGAGGGCTTCACCGGCCGGGTGATCCTCATCTGTGACGAGCGCGACCACCCGTACGAGCGCCCCCCGCTCTCCAAGGGGTTCCTGCTCGGCAAGGAAGAGCGCGACAGCGTGTTCGTCCACGAGCCCGCCTGGTACGCCCAGGCCCACATCGAGCTGCACCTCGGCCAGCCCGCCGTCCGCCTCGACCCCGAGGGCAGAACCGTCCGCCTCGGCGACGGCACCCTGATCGCCTACGACAAGCTGCTGCTGGCCACCGGCGCCGAGCCGCGGCGCCTGGACATCCCCGGCACCGGCCTGGCCGGCGTGCACCACCTGCGCCGCCTCGCCCACGCCGAACGGCTGCGCGGCGTCCTGGCCTCCCTCGGCCGCGACAACGGCCACCTCGTGATCGCCGGCGCCGGCTGGATCGGCCTGGAGGTCGCCGCGGCGGCCCGCTCCTACGGCGCCGAGGTGACCGTCGTCGAGCCCGCCCCGACCCCGCTGCACGGCATCCTGGGCCCCGAACTCGGCGGCCTGTTCACCGACCTGCACCGCGAACACGGCGTGCGCTTCCACTTCGGCGCCCGCTTCACCGAGATCGTCGGACAGGACGGCATGGTGCTCGCCGTGCGCACCGACGACGGCGAGGAGCACCCCGCCCACGACGTGCTCGCCGCGATCGGCGCCGCCCCGCGCACCGCGCTCGCCGAACAGGCCGGGCTGGACCTCGCCGCCCCGGAGACCGGCGGCGGCGTGGCCGTCGACGCGGCGCTGCGCACCTCCGACCCCTACATCTACGCCGCCGGTGACGTCGCCGCCGCCGACCACCCCCTGCTGGACACCCGGCTGCGGGTCGAGCACTGGGCCAACGCCCTCAACGGCGGCCCGGCCGCCGCCCGCGCCATGCTCGGCCAGGACATCAGCTACGACCGCGTCCCGTACTTCTTCTCCGACCAGTACGACGTCGGCATGGAGTACTCCGGCTACGCCCCGCCCGGCTCCTACGCCCAGGTCGTCTGCCGCGGCGATGTCGCCAAGCGGGAGTTCATCGCCTTCTGGCTGGCGGCGGACGGCCGGCTGCTCGCCGGCATGAACGTCAACGTCTGGGACGTCGCCGAATCCATCCAGCAACTGATCCGCTCCGGTGCCCCGTTGGAGCCCGCCGCGCTGGCCGATCCGGAGGTTCCGCTGGCGGCACTGCTCCCGTAGCGTGCGCCCATGACGCCAAGCCCCACCGGCCCCACCGGCTCCGGCAGCACCGACGTCCCGGCCGTCACCCTCGACGACGTCCGGGACGCCGCCCGGCGGCTGGCGGGCGTGGCCCACCGCACCCCGGTCCTGCGCTCCCGCACGCTCGACGCGCTGGTCGGCGCCGAGGTCCACCTCAAGTGCGAGAACTTCCAGCGGATCGGCGCCTTCAAGTTCCGCGGCGCCTACAACGCCCTCTCCCGGCTCTCCCCGCGGCAGCTGGCCCGCGGGGTCGCCGCCTACTCCTCCGGCAACCACGCCCAGGCCGTCGCGCTGGCCGCCCGGGAGCTGGGCAGCCGTGCCGTCATCGTGATGCCCGAGGACACCCCGCGGTCCAAGTGGGACGCCACCGCCGGATACGGCGCCGAGATCGTCCCCTACGACCGCTACACCGGCGACCGGGTCGCGATCGGCCGCCGGCTCGCCGAGGAACGCGGCCTCGCCCTGATCCCGCCCTACGAGCATCCGCACATCATCGCCGGCCAGGGCACCACCGCCCTGGAGCTGATCGAGGAGACCGGCCCGCTCGACGCCCTGCTGGTCCCGGTCGGCGGGGGCGGGCTGATGGCCGGCGCGGCCACCGCCGCCACCGCGCTGGTCCCCGGCATCCGGATGATCGGCGTCGAGCCGGAGGCCGGCGACGACACCGCCCGCTCGCTCGCCGCCGGCCACCGCGTCACCGTCCCCGTGCCGCGCACCATCGCCGACGGCCAGGCCGCCGAGACCCCCGGCGAGCTGACCTTCGCCATCAACCGCCGGCTGCTCGACTCGGTCGTCCTGGTCAGCGACGACGAGATCCGCGCGGCCATGCGGCTGGCCTTCGAACGCCTCAAGATCGTCACCGAACCCAGCGGCGCCACCGCCCTCGCCGCCCTCCTCGCCGGACGCGTCACCCCCCTGCCGCCCCGCATCGGCGTGATCATCTCGGGCGGCAACGTGGGGGTGGAACGGTTCGTGGAGCTGATGGGGTAGGCGGGGCGGCGGTGGCCCGGGGAAGCCGTCGGCGTTCGCGGGCGGCTCGCGGCCGGACGTGTCCGACCCCGGCCGTAGAATTCACGCGTGGCAGGACGGATCAACGATGACGATGTGAAGGCGGTGCGGGACGCGGTCCCGATCGACGCCGTCGTGTCCGAGTATCTCCAGCTCCGCAACGCCGGCGGCGGCAACCTCAAGGGCCTGTGCCCCTTCCACGACGAGAAGTCCCCGTCCTTCCACGTCAGCCCGGCCAAGGGGCTCTACCACTGCTTCGGCTGCCAGGAGGGCGGCGACACCGTCGACTTCATCATGAAGCTCGACCACCTCTCCTTCGCCGAGACCATCGAGCGGCTCGCCTCCCAGGCCGGCATCACCCTGCGCTACGAGGAGGGCGGCTACACCCCCGGCCGCCAGCAGGGCGAGCGCACCCGCCTGGTGGAGGCCCACAAGGCCGCCGCCCAGTTCTACGTCGAGCAGCTCGACAGCCCCGAGGCCGAGATCGCCCGCGCGTTCCTCGCCGAGCGCGGCTTCGACCAGGCCGCCGCCCAGCACTTCGGCGTCGGCTACAGCCCGGCCGGCTGGGACCACCTCACCCGCTTCCTGCGCGGCCGCCGCTTCAGCGACCAGGAACTGGTCCTCTCCGGCCTCGCCCAGGAGGGCCGCCGCGGCCCCATCGACCGCTTCCGCGGCCGCCTGATGTGGCCGATCCGCGACATCGCCGGCGAGGTCGTCGGCTTCGGCGCCCGCAAGCTCCGCGACGACGACAACGGCCCCAAGTACCTCAACACCCCCGAGACCCCCATCTACCGCAAGTCCCAGGTCCTCTACGGCATCGACCTCGCCAAGAAGGAGATCGCCAAGACCAACCGCGCGGTCGTCGTCGAGGGCTACACCGATGTCATGGCCTGCCACCTCGCCGGTGTCACCACCGCCATCGCCACCTGCGGCACGTCCTTCGGCGAGGGCCACATCAAGATCCTCCGCCGGCTGCTGATGGACAACGCCGGCTCCGAGGTGGTCTTCACCTTCGACGGCGACGCCGCGGGCCAGAAGGCGGCCCTGCGCGCCTTCGAGGACGACCAGAAGTTCGCCGCCGAGACCTCCATCGCCATCACCCCCGGCGGAATGGACCCCTGCGACCTGCGGCTCGCCAAGGGCGACGCGGCCGTCGCCGACCTCGTCGAGGCCCGCACCCCGCTCTTCGAGTTCGCGCTGCGCCATGTCGTCTCCCGGCACAACCTCGACACCACCGTCGGCCGCGCCGCCGCCCTCGACGAGGCCGCCCCCATCGTCGCGAACATCAAGAACAGCTCGATCCAGCACGAGTCCGCCGTCCAGCTCGCCGGCATGCTCGGCATCCTGGACACCCAGTTCGTGGTCAAGCGCGTCAGCCAGCTCGCCCGCTGGGCCCGTGAGCGCGGCCGTGACGGCGGCCCCGACCAGGGCCGTCAGCAGCGCCGCGGCCGGCCCCCCGCCGCCGAGCAGGCCCGCCCCGCGCCCGGCCCGCGCGGCCCGGCGCTCAACCTCCGCAGCCCCGCCCACCGCGTCGAGCGAGAGCTGCTCAAGCTCGCGCTGCAGCGCCCCGACCTGGTCTCCCCGGCCTTCGACGCGTACGGCGCCGACGAGTTCACCGCCCCGCCCTACGCGGTGGTCCGCCAGTGCATCGAGGAGGCCGGCGGCGCCACGGCCGGCGCCAACGACAGCGCGTACGTCCCCCGGGTGCGGGAGGCCGCCCCGGACGACACCGTCCGCGCCATGGTCACCGAACTCGCCGTCGAACCGCTGCACACCCGCCGCGACCCCGACGAGGCCTACGCCGGCGTCCAGTTGGTCGCCGTCCGCCTCGCCGCCGTCAACCACCGCGTCACGGAGATCCGCGGCACCCTCCAGCGCCTCGGCCCCCGCGCCGACCCCGCGCACCTCGCCGCCGTGCAGAACGAACTCTGGGTCCTCCAGCAGTACGGCCAGTCGCTCCGCGAACGCGGCTACGCCGCCCTGTAGGAGATCTCCCGGGGCCTTTCGGGGTTCTTCGGGGGCCTTCGGAGGTCTCCGAGGGCCTCTTAGCGCCTCCGGACACTCCCCGCGGTAGCCGTCCGGTCACGGACCGGACTCAAAAAGTGGTCGCACGCCCCTCGTGGCGGGACTGTGTCGTACTCCACACTGAGGAGCGGTGCCTGAGTCCTCGGAGCGCGGCGGGCCCGGACGCCCCGCACCGGAATCCCCCGCGGAACCGCTCTTGACGGGACGGACGGCGGCTCGGCCGCAACCGTGCCCGACCTTTCTGCCGCCTCAGCAGCGATCACCCTGGAGGTCGCCCCCGTGCAGACCCAGACCCTCGCCGACGCGCCGCCCGCAGCAGAGCCGGTCACGGAGCCTGATCCGGAACCGGATGCGGAACCGGACCCCGATCCGCTCACCGTGCCGCAGCAGGCCGACCCGCCCGCCGCCGAGATGATCGTCGAGGAGATCATTCCGGAGCGGGCACCGCGCCCCGAGACGGGCAGCCCCTCCTCCGACCTCTTCCGCCAGTACCTCCGCGAGATCGGCCGCATCCCGCTGCTCACCGCCGCCGAGGAGGTCGAGCTCGCCCGCCGCGTCGAGGCAGGTCTCTTCGCCGAGGAGAAGCTCGCCAACACCCCCGACCTCTCCTCTCAACTTGCCTTTGACCTCGACCAGTTGGTGGTGCTGGGCCGGATGGCCAAACGCCGCCTGATCGAGGCCAATCTGCGCCTGGTGGTCTCGGTCGCCAAGCGCTACGTCGGCCGCGGCCTGACCATGCTCGACCTCGTCCAGGAGGGAAACCTCGGACTGATCCGCGCGGTCGAGAAGTTCGACTACGCCCGCGGCTACAAGTTCTCCACCTACGCCACCTGGTGGATCCGTCAGGCCATGTCCCGCGCCCTCGCCGACCAGGCCCGCACCATCCGCGTCCCGGTCCATGTCGTCGAGCTGATCAACCGCGTGGTGCGGGTCCAGCGCCGGATGCTCCAGGAACGCGGCTACGAGCCGACGCCCGAGGAGGTCGCCGCCCACCTCGACCTGACCGGGGAACGCGTCAGCGAGGTCCTGCGGCTGGCCCAGGAACCGGTCTCGCTGCACGCCCCCGTCGGCGAGGAGGAGGACGTCGCCCTCGGCGACCTCATCGAGGACGGCGACGCCACCTCACCCGTCGAGTCTGCCGCGTTCCTGCTGCTCCGCGAGCACCTCGACGCGGTCCTGTCCACCCTCGGCGAACGCGAACGCAAGGTCGTCCAGCTCCGCTACGGCCTCGCCGACGGCCGCCCCCGCACCCTGGAGGAGATCGGCCGGATCTTCGGCGTCACCCGCGAACGCATACGGCAGATCGAGTCCAAGACCCTCAACAAACTCCGCGACCACGCCTTCGCCGACCAGCTCCGCGGCTACCTCGACTGAGGCCGGCGGGACGCGGGGCGGGCCGGGCCACCGGGCGGATGGGCCAACGAGCACGCGTCCCCGCACCGCACCCCGACGGCTCCGACCACCCCGACGGCTCCGGTCACCCCGACCGCTGGAACGCCCCGGGATGGATCTCGTCGCGCACCGTCGTGTACTGCTGGCGCACGGCCTGGCCGACCGGCAGCTCCTCGCCCGGCTCGAAGACCTGGCTCGCGGCGGCCGGCCACTGCGGCGGATCGACCCATGCGGCTCCGCCGCCCGCGCCGGACTCCGCGCCCGGGGCCGGGGTGAGCGTGCCGTGCGCCACACCCCACGCCCAGGCCGCCTGCCGCGCCGCGCCCAGCGCGGCGTAGTCGGCCGGCTGCGGCACCACGACCGGCACCCCGAACAGCCCCGGCGCCACCGTCTGCACGGCGCCCAGCTCGGCGGCCGCGCCCAGCAGGAACACCCGGCGCACCGCCACGCCCCGCCCGCGCAGCACGTCCAGCGCGTCCGCGAGCCCGCAGAGCATGCCCTCCACGGCCGCCCGCGCCATGTGCTCCGGCTTCATGCTCTCCCGCCGCATCCCGTGCAACGACCCGGCGGTGTGCGGCAGATGCGGCGTCCGCTCACCCTCCAGGTACGGCAACAGCACCATGCCGTACGCGCCGGGCGACGACTTCAGCGCCAGCTCGGACAGCCCCTCCAGGTCCGTCCCCAGCATCTCCGCCGCGCCGCGCAGCACCCGCACGGCGTTGCTGGTGTGCACCACCGGGAGATGCCGGCCGGTCGCGTCGGCGAACGAGGTGATCGTGCCCGTCGGGTCCGCCAGTGCCTCGTGGTGGATGCCGAACACCGACCCCGAGGCGCCCAGCGACACCACGGCGTCGCCGACGCCGACGCCGAGCCCGAACGCGGCGGCCATCGTCTCGCCCGTCCCGGCGGAGATCAGCAACCCCTCAGGGGTGAAGCCGGCCGTCCCCGACGGGCTCAGCACCTCCGGCAGCCGCACCTGATGGCCCAGCGCCAGCTCCACCAGATCCGGCCGGTACGTCTCGGTCGCCGCCGACCAGAAGCCGGTCGCCGAGGCCCCGCCGCGGTCCGTCGTACGCCGCGCGGGGCGCCCCAGCAGCTGCCACGCCAGCCAGTCGTGCGGCTGCATGATCTCCGCGATCCGGGCCGCGTGCGCCGGCTCCGTACGCGCCAGCCAGCGCATCTTCGTGATGGCGTGGGTCGCCTGGGGCACCGCGCCGACGGCCTGCGCCCACGCGCTGCGCCCGCCCAGCGAGTCGATCAGGTCCGCGGCGGCGCTCTGCGCCCGCTTGTCGTTGCCCACCAGCGCCGGGCGGACGAGGTTGCCCTCGACGTCCAGCGGGATCAGACCGTGCGGCTGCGCGGAGACGCCGATCGCCTGCACCCCTTCGAGCAGCCCGCGGCCCGCCGCCTCGCCGAGTGACATCAGCCACGCCTGCGGGTCGACCTCGGGCCCCTTCTCGACCGGGTGCGGTGCGTACCCCTGCCTGACGACGGCACCCGTGTCGGCATCGCAGACGACGATCCGTGTGCTCTCGGACGAACTGTCCAATCCGGCGACTATCCCCATGGACCCAGATGATGCCCCATACGACGCATAGGAGCAGCCTCAGGGTTTCCCCCGGGTACGGCCGGCTCAGGTGTTGCTCGTGCCCCAGTCGTCCTCGTCGGGGGAGCGCCGCTCGCGCAGTGAGCGGACCCGGTCGCCGACCGAGCCGGGCAGCCGGTCGCCGACCTTCGCCGACACCGTCCCGAGCGCCTTCGACGCCGCCTCGCGCCCGGTCAGCGCGGCGGACTCCGCGGTGTTCCGGACCGCCGGGTTCTGCGTGATCCGCTGGGCGGTCTTGCGGAGCTGCTCGTACCGTTCCCGGCCTGCCCGTGTGCCGAGCACATACCCCGTGGCCAGTCCCGCGATGAACGTGAGCCGGTAGCGCATTGCTCCACCCTTCCTGTCGTCGGACCCCTCCGGTGCCGGTACGCACCCGAGTGTCTGGCTGTCTCGCGCGCCTACCCTCCGGGGCCGGAGATCACCCGAGGTGACCTGAGGCGATACCGATTGGCGGAGCACCCCCCTGCTTGCGCTAATGTATGTGTCGCAGCGAACGCGCGCCGTCCGGAGCCCCGGACAGCAGTGCATTCGAGGCACACAGAGCAATCCCCTGTAGCTCAATTGGCAGAGCAGCCGGCTGTTAACCGGCAGGTTACTGGTTCGAGTCCAGTCGGGGGAGCTCGGTCCCCTGTAGCTCAATTGGCAGAGCATTCGGCTGTTAACCGGAGGGTTACTGGTTCGAGTCCAGTCGGGGGAGCAGAGAGAAGAGGACCCCGGAAGGGGTCCTTTTTCTTGTGCCGTGGAACCGAACGACCCGTGATCGAAGTCCTCTTGGGCGTGCGTGGTCGCCGGACGGCAGCCCTCACGGGCAACAGATCGTATGAGCGGCTATGCTGCGGCAGACGGCGCGCACAAATGTGCGCGACGCGCCGTGGGGGGCGGTAGCTCAGCCGGTTAGAGCAGCGGACTCATAATCCGTCGGCCGTGGGTTCGAGTCCCACCCGCCCCACCGCACGGCATCCAGGTGACCTGCGGGAACCTCCCTCCGGGGAGGTCCCGCAGAGCCGCAACCCCGCACAGGCCCCACGGGCCCTCGTGCGAGACCTTCCCGGCTTCGCCCACGGCCACCCCGCGCATGCGCGAAGACCCCTCACACGCCGTGCGCCGCCGGCCGCCGGTCCGCACGGGCAGCCGGCACCGCGAGACCTCCGCCGACGAGAACGCGGCGACGCCCTGGTGAACGTGACGGGTTGGCCGTGGTGGGGTGAGCGATGGACCCGCTTGGCCGGTTGGCCCCGGGGCGGATGCCTCGGGCCGGGAAAGCGCGTCGATATGACGGTCCGTGAAGCGGAAAGTCCGCTGCCCCGGTGTGAGGCACCGGGGCAGCGGACTTCTCGGCGTGGTGCCGGTGGGACGAGTCCGCGCCGGGGGAAACGGTCAGCGGCTGTAGATGGCCATGATCGTCTCGCTGTCGTCGCACCACACCTCGTGGTAGCCGTTCGCCTGGGCCTGGGGGAGTTCGGCCGCTTCGCACGCCGCCTTCGACGGGTACTTCAGGGCGCCGACGGGGACCCAGCCGTCGCCGGGCGGCGGGGCGGCGGAGGCGGTGGTGGCGGTCAGGGGAATCGCGACCGCTGCGGCGCTGACCGCGAGACCGACACCGACACGGGTACGCCACGACTTCATGGTCTTCTCCTTGCTTGTCATTGCTGCTCCGGGCTGGTCCCGCTCGGAGGTGTGCTCGGCCCCTGTCCAGGGCCGGTACCGAGGCCCCTCGGCCGAGGGGGCCGGCCGACGGGGACGATGAAGGCGGACGGGTGAGTGGGCCGGGTGGGCGGTTACGCGTGGGCGCTGATCACGCCGCCGGCGCTGAGCACGATGTAGATGCCGTTGGCGTCGACACCGGTGTCCTGCTGGTTCGCCTCCAGCGTGGCGGCCACGCCGTCGTGGCCGATGATCTGCGCGCGGTACCGGGCGTCGCCGGTCTTCGTGACCTTGGCCGTCCAGCCGCCCGCGAGCTTGAAGGTGCCCGGGCCCTGGTGCCCGCCGCCCATCCAGGAGTGGACCTGGCCGTCCAGCGTGAGCGTGACGAACATGTCGTTGGCGTCGAGCCCGGCGTCGCCCTTGTTCGTCTCCATCGTGGCCAGGACCGAACCGCGGGCGACGATCTTGGCGCGGTAGTGCTGGTCGCCGAGCTTGGAGATCTCGGCCGTGCTGATGCCGTCCGCCAGGCGCTGGGTGCGGACCGAGGACGCCGCCTTGGTGCCGGTCTCGGCGGCGGAGCCCGCCTTGGCGTGGGTGCTCTGCAGCCCGGACCAGCCCGCGGCGCTGGAGTCGGCGGCGGCCGCGCTCTTGTCGGTGTGGGCCGCGGGCTTCGTGCCGGCGGCGTCCGCGCCGGAGCAGGCGGTCAGGGTGAGGCCGGCGGCGGCGACCAGGGCCGCGGCGGCAACGCGCAGGGTGCGGCGGCGAGCGGTGCGGACGGTGGTGCTGGAGCTCATGTCGGTCCCCCCAGGACTTCGGTTCGATGTCTCCTCGGTACGTCACCCACTCTGCTCGGGGCCGCTATCGCGAAGCTGCCGCTCCGCTAACGTCCGGCTAACCCCCGTGTGAGCAGGGGAAAGAAGGCCAAGGAGGCCCAGGGGAGACCGGAGCCGGGTCGCGCCGGATGGGTGGGGTTGGGCCTCTTGGGTCCGAGGATGTGCCGTCTGCCGGCGGGCGTGGTCATCTGGTCGTCCAGGCCCCGTCCGGCCGTCAGGAGTGCCGGGCGGGAAGGGCAGGTGATGACGATGGAGCTGTTTCCGCCGATCCCGTATGCCGAGTGGCGGGACACCAAAGAGACGCTCCATCGGTTCGCGCAGATCGTGGGGAAGATCCGGCTCGCGGCCAGTGCCCGGCGCAACCACTGGTGGAACGTGCCGTTCCATCTGACCGGACGGGGCATCACCACCCGTCCCATGGGGCAGCTCGACGGGAACCCGATCTTCACGATCGACTTCGACTTCGTCGGGCACCAGCTCGTCGTCGCGACGCTGGACGGCCGGGCGGTGTCCTTCCCGCTCGCCGGACGGTCGGTGGCGTCCTTCCACGGCGCGGTCATGGAGGCGCTGGCCGCGCTGGGCGTCCGGGTGCGGCTGGCGATCCCGCGGCCGTTCGATCTGCCCGACGCCGGGCGGCCGTTCGCCGAGGACACCGAGCACGCGACCTATGACGCGGGGCACGCCCGCCGCTACTGGCAGGTGCTGAGCCAGGTGGCGTCGGTGCTGGAGGAGTTCGCCGCGGACTATTCGGGGAAGGTCAGCCCGGTGCACCACTTCTGGCACACCTTCGACATCGCGCACACCCGGTTCTCCGACCGGCGCGTGGACCAGCCCGGACAGATCGATCCGGTGACCCGGGAGGCGTACTCCCGGGAGGTCATCAGCTTCGGCTTCTGGTTCGGCGACGACTCCTTCGGCGCGCCCGCGTTCTACTCCTACACCGCTCCGGAGCCCGAGGGACTGGCCGACGAGCCGCTCCGGCCCGCGGCGGCGCAGTGGGCCGACCGGGGCGGCAGCCACTTGGCGGTGCTGCCCTACGACGAGGCCCGCACCGCGGCCGATCCCCGCGCGGCCGTGCTCGGCTTCTACGAGAGCGCGTACCAGGCCGGTGCCCGGCGTGCCGGGTGGGACAGCGAACGGCTGGCCTGTCCGGACGGGGTGACGGACCCGTATCTGCTGGCGAGGGCGGCGCGGGCCCGGTAGGTGGCCCGGGGGCTGCGAGCCCCGGCTGCGTAGGCGACCGGTGGCTTCCGTCAGACGGCCGGTGGGCGGACCGGGCCCGTTGGGTGACCGGTGAGCAGGCCGTCCCCGTGAGACGACCGGCAGCGGCCCAGCCCCCTCAGACGACCGGTGGGCGGCCCAGCCTCGTCATGTGCCATACCGTGTGCCAGCGCATCGGGCGGCGTCGTCCGCACGGGGTGCGTACTCCCTCGGCGAAGCCCGCCGCCCAGGCCCGCATGCCCGCGGCCGAGCGGCTGCGGGCGGCGGTCAGCAGAGCCCAGACGCCGAGGTAGAGCGGTACCAGAAGGGCGGGGAGGTGCCGCTTGGCCAGCCAGACGCGGTTCCTGGCGACCATGCGGTGGTAGACGGCGTGCCGGGTGGGGGAGGTGTACGGGTGCTGGAGCACCAGCTCCGGCGCGTAGCGGATGCGCCAGCCGCGGTCCAGGGCCCGCCAGGCGAGGTCGGTCTCCTCGTGCGCGTAGAAGAACTCGTCGGGCCAGCCGCCGATTTCGTCCAGCATCGGGACGGACAGCGAGTGGCCGCCGCCGAGGAAGGTGGTGACGAGGCCGCCGCGTGCCGGGTCGCCGACGCGCAGGCGGGGGACGTGCCGTCGCTGGGTGCGGCCCAGCTCGTCGGCCACGCGGAAGCTCACGACACCCAACTTCGGGTCACTGGTGTGCAGTTCGGCCAGCCGGCTGAAGACGTCGGGGCTGATCAGCAGGCCGTCGTCGTCCAGGTCGACCACCAGGTCGAGGTCCCCGAGCTTGCGCAGCTCGTCCAGCGCGACGTTCCGGCCGCCGGAGATGCCCAGGTTGTCGCTCAGCTCGACGCCCACGGCGCCGTGCGGCAGCGGGGGGAGCGGCGAGCCGTTTCCGATGACCACGATGTGGGCCGGCGGGAGGTCCTGCTTGGCGACCGAGTCCAGCAGCGCCTGCAGTTCGGCGGGACGGTTTCCCATGGTCAAGATGGCGACGCCTACGCGCAGATGACGCACAGAAGAAGCTCCGTTCTTGGCGGTCCTTTCGCGATGCTAGCCGCCGGGGGAGGCCGTTGCGCGCTACGGCACCTCCCCGGCGACATCCCGGCCGGGCGCCCGCGGGGGAGCCGGATTTCCCGCGCCCCGGGGAGGGCGGTACGGGGCATGGGCCGGTGGCGAGCCCCCGGACTGTCCGCCTCCCTGTCTCCCCACCTCCTCGCCCGCCCGCCCGGAAGCTCGTCCGCCCGGACGCCCGGACGCGGTGGCCGGGCGCTCCGGCGCGGCGCACCATGGAAGGACCAGGGGGGACGCAAGGATGGCCAGGGGGGTGGATGGAGGAAGCCCTCATGATGGAAGTCAAGACGGTCGACAAGCCGGATGAACGGCGCGACTTTCCCCGAGGCCACCTCGAAGCCCTGCACCTGACCGGACTGGACTTCGCCGTGGCCACCTTCGAGCCCGGCTGGCACTGGACGGAGTCGGTGGGGCCGATCGTCGGCACCGAGAGCTGCGAGGTCCACCACAACTGCTACATGGTCCAGGGCCGGATGCGGATCAAGATGAACGACGGCGCGGAGTCCGAGGTGGGGCCCGGCGACGTGTTCGTCATTCCGCCCGGTCACGACGCCTGGGTCGTGGGGGACGAGCAGGTCGTCCTGTACGACTTCGCGGGCGGTATGGCGACCGACTACGCCAAGGCGAAGAGCTGAGTGCGGCGCATGGTGCGCTTCGGGGCGGCCGTGGGGGGCGAGGTCCCCGGGGCGCGCCGGAAGGGCGGGAGCGGAGGGGCGGAAGAGGGGGAGCGGAGGGGGGGAGATCAGAGGGGCGCGGGGCGTCCTGGGTGCCGTGGTGGAGCCTGGTGGACGGCGTGGGGTTCGCCACGTTGATCGCGATGTCTAGGAACGCGATCGGTGGGCAGGGGTGCGGGACGGTCCGGCGTGCGGAATACGTCACGGGTTGTGCCCGTTACCGCAGCCGGAGACCGACTGGCAATCGTCGACAGACCGGAAGCAGGGAAACACGCATGAGCACCATCGAGCTCACCAAGGACAACTTCGACGAGATCGTCTCCGGCAACGACTTCGTCCTCATCGACTTCTGGGCCGAGTGGTGCGGGCCGTGCAAGCAGTTCGGCCCGGTCTTCGAGAAGTCCTCCGAGACGCACGACGACCTGGTCTTCGCCAAGGTCGACACGGAGGCGCAGCCCGAGCTGGCCCAGGCCCTCCAGATCCAGTCCATCCCGACCGTGATGATCGTCCGCGAGAACATCGCGGTCTTCGCCCAGCCGGGCGCGCTGCCCGCGGAGGCCCTGGAGGACGTCATCGGCCAGGCCCGCGCGCTGGACATGGACGAGGTCCGGGCGTCGGTCACCGAGGCCCAGCAGGGCGAGCAGGCCCAGGCCGCCGAGCAGGGACAGCAGGCGCAGGGCTCGTGAGCGACCTCCTTCTGGTCCGGCACGGCGAGACCGAGTGGAGCCGGGACGGCAGGCACACCAGCTGGACCGACCTGCCGCTGACCGCCGACGGTGAGGAGCAGGCCCGCGCACTGCGGCCGCTGCTGTCGGACCGGAAGATCGGGCAGGTGTACGCCAGCCCGATGCGGCGGGCGCTGCGCACCGCCGAGCTGGCGGGCCTCGCCCGCCCGGAGACCGACCCCGACCTGCGGGAATGGGACTACGGCGGCTACGAGGGCATCACCACCGCCGAGATCCACCGCAGCCGGCCCGGCTGGTACCTGTTCTCCGACGGCGTCGCCGAGGGGCCCGACGGGCATCCCGGTGAGTCGCCGGAGCAGGTCGGGGCGCGGGCCGACCGGGTACTGGCGCGGCTCACGCCCCGGCTGGCGGCCGACGAGGGGGATGTGGCGCTGGTGGGACACGCCCACTTCCTGCGGGTGCTGGCCGCCCGCCGGCTCGGACTGCCGCCCGGCGCCGGGGGGTTGTTCACGTTCGAGACCGGCGCGGTCGGCGTCCTGGGGACCGAGCACGACCGCCCCGCCGTGGTCGCCTGGAACGCGCGGAGTCTGTAGTCCTACGGGTCCATCGGATCGAGGTGCAGGGGCTGCACCTTGCCCTCGATCATGGCGCCGAGCCCCATGACGGCACAGATGTCGGGGCGGTCGGCGGTGTGCACCGGCATGGCCGTGGCCTGGTGGATCATCGGCTCCAGCCCGGGGATCAGCGCGCTGCCGCCCGCGAGCACGATGCCGCGCTCCCCGAGGTCGGCCACCAGGTCCGGCGGGCAGCGCCGCAGTACGGACCCGATGCCGTCGAGGATCGCGGTCAGCGGCGTGGTGATGGCGTCCCTGACCCGTTCGGTGTCGACGTGGACGGAGCGCGCCATCCCGCTGACCACGTCCCGGCCGTGCACCTCGGTGGAGCCGGGGGTCAGGCCGTCGCCGCCGGAGAGGATCATCTGCAGCGGCCGTACCGACTGGCCCGCCAGCATCAGCTCGTGGTGCAGCCGCAGGTGCTGGATCACCGCGTGGTCGATGGCGTTGCCGCCCACCGGCACGGTCTCCGCCGCCACGATCGAACCGAGCGAGAGCACCGCGACCTGCGTGGTGCCCGCGCCGCACACCACGATCATGGTCGCCTCGGGCTGCTCCACCGGCAGTCCGGAGCCCACCGCGGCGGCGACCAGGGTGTCGACCAGCTCCACCCGCCGCGCCCCCAGCCCGGTGAGCGTCTCCACGGCCGCCCGCTGGGCCAGCGGCTCGCTGCCGTACGGGAGGCAGACCGCGGCCCGGGTCGTGGGGCGGCGGCGCCAGGTCTTGCGCAGCCGTTCGCCGACCAGGGTGCGCAGCAGCCGCTGGGCCATGTCGATGTCGACGATGGTGCCGTTGGAGACCGGCCGCACCACCCGGATGTAGTCGGGGGTGCGCCCGTCCATCACCTCGGCCTGCGCGCCCACGGCCAGCAGTGCGCCGGTACGGGTGTTGATGGCGGCGACGGTCGGCTCATCGACCACCAGCCCCTGGTTCTTCACGTACACCCTGGTCCGGGCCGCTCCGAGGTCGACGGCGGCCGAGCACCGCCGCAATTGGGCGAGGCTGATGGTCATGGATGATTCCTCCCCGACGGGCCGGTATGGACGAATGCGCTCGTGCGGCCTGTTCGCAGGGACCGCTCGTGCGCCATCCTCCGGTCGCGCCCGGACGTCCGCCCGCTGGGAAGGTCCGCCCGGGGGACGGGCGAGGGGCGGTTAGGGCGAAGGGGTGACGCCGGGGCCCTCGGCCGGTGCGGCGGGGGCCCGTCCGGTCAGCCGCTGGTACAGCCCCCAGGTGAACTCCGCGACGATCTCCTCCGGTGTGCCGTCGGGGCCGGGGGCGGTGCAGGCCAGCTGCCAGCGGGTGGGGGCGCTGCCCTCCCTCGGGCGGGCCGGTGCGAAGGCGCGGGCGACCTCGTCGACCGTGCACGACCAGGGCCGGAGATCCTCGATCGTCCGCAGGTCAGGGGCCCTGGCGCCGGGTGCCCGGACGAGCCAGGCGTTCCAGACGGCGCCCCGGGTGCCGGTGAGGACCTCGAACCGCAGATCGGGCCAGAGCGGCACCGGCCAGGTCAGGGCCTCGCAGGTCAGGTCGCCGAGGCGGCGGGCGGCGACGGTCTCGGGGGTGCCGAGCAGCGCACGATACGGCTGGATGCCGCCGCGCGCCCGCGGGGCGTGCATCCGTGCCTGCCAGCGGCGGTTGGCCTCGCGCAGGTCGGCGCGGGAGACCCGCAGGGTGCGCAGCGCGTCCTCGACCAGGCCGGGGTGGTGGTCGGCCATCCGGCGCAGCAGGACGAGCTGGAAGGCGACCGGTCCCGGCAGCCCGGACGCGGTGCCGGAGCCGGCGGGCGGTTCGGTGTCAGAGGTGCCGTTCATGAGGGCCATGGTCGTGGACGGCGCGGCTCTCCGCGGCGGCGGGGCGCGGGCCGTCGACGAGCGTCGCCATGCCGTCCAGCAGGCGGGCCAGCCCGAACTCGAAGAGCGAGTCCGGGGTCACCAGGTCCGCGTCGGTCCCCGAGACGCCCGCGTACATGGGGTAGCTGCCCGAGGCGAGGATGCCCTCGAACACCGGCTCCATCGTGGCCATCCACTGGCCCTGGTCCATCCCGGTCTCCTGCTCGGCCTCCAGGTCGTCCTCGAACCCGGCGGCGGTGGCCCGGACGAACCCCAGCAGCGTCAGCGCCAGGTGAATCAGCGTCACCGGGTCCGTGCCCCGCACCCGCGCCATGGTCCATTCGATCAGTGCCATGGCCCGCGGCATCGGCTGCGGCCGGGTGAGCGACAGGTACTGCGCCAGCCAGGGGTGGCGCCGGTAGAGCTCCCACTGCAGCCGCGCGCCCGCCTCCATCCGCGCGCGCCAGTCGTCCGGCGCCGGTTCGGGCAGCTCGATGTCGTCGAACGCGGCGTCCGCCATCAGCAGCACCAGCTCGTCCTTGCCGGCCACATGACGGTAGAGCGCCATCGAGGACACCCCGAACTCGGCGGCCACCCGGCGCATCGACAGCGCCCGCAGTCCCTCGGCGTCGGCGACCTTGATCCCGGCCCGTACGACGCGGTCGCGGCTGAGCCCGCTGTCCGTCTCGCCGGGGCGCCGCTCGCGCACGGGGGCGCCGCGGCCGGTCCGCCGGGGCTCGGCCACGACCGTCCCCACCCCCGGTACGGCCCGGACGAGGCCCTCCTGACGCAGCGTCGTCAGCACCTTGGTGGCGGTCGCCATCGCCACCCCCCACTCCTGGGTGATCCGCCGGGTCGAGGGCACCCGGTCGCCCGGCGCCAGCTCGCCGGTGTCGATGCGGTGCCGGATCGCGTCGACGATCCGACGGTAGGGCGGCGGTGACGAGCGCTCCACGAGGCGACCTCCGTACTAGTGCACTGGGGTGGTGATGCCGGGGTGAGAGCGTAACAGTCCGCCCGCCATCAGGGGGTTGCGCTGGGCAGGTGCACTAGTGTGATGCACCTCCAACTCCCTTGTCCACGCTGATGTTTGCACCGTAAGCGTGCACTGCTTACGGTGTCTCCCATGTCGTTTACTCCGTACACATCCGCGCCGCCGGCCGGCCGCCGGGAGTGGACCGCCCTGGCCGTCCTCCTGCTGCCCTGTCTCCTCGTCTCGATGGACGTCTCGGTCCTCTACTTCGCGGTGCCGTTCCTCACCGCGGAGCTGAAGCCCAGCAGCGTCCAGCAGTTGTGGATCCTCGACGTCTACGGCTTCGTCCTGGCCGGCCTGCTGATCACCATGGGCGCGCTGGGCGACCGCATCGGCCGCCGCAGGCTGCTGCTGTCCGGCGCCCTCCTCTTCGGACTCGCCTCCGGCGCCGCCGCGTACGCGCAGAGCGCCGGAATGCTCATCGCCGCACGGGCGTTGCTCGGCATCGGCGGGGCGACCCTGATGCCGTCCACCCTCGCCCTGATCCGCAACCTCTTCCACGACGCCAAGCAGCGCGGAAAGGCCGTCGCGATCTGGTCGACGGCGGTGACCGGCGGCATCGCGATCGGCCCGGTGCTCAGCGGGGTGCTGCTGGAGCACTTCTGGTGGGGATCGGTGTTCCTGCTCAACGCCCCGGCGATGGTGCTGCTGCTGGTCTGCGGGCCGCTGCTGCTCCCGGAGTCCAAGAACCCGGCGGCCGGACGCTTCGACCTGCCCGGCTCGCTGCTGTCGCTGCTCGCCCTGCTGCCGGTCGTCTACGGGGTCAAGGAGATCGCCCGGGACGGGCTGGCGGCCGCGCCCGTCCTCGCGCTGGTGGCCGGCCTGGCGGCCGCCGCGGCGTTCGTGCACCGCCAGCGCACCGCCCGCCATCCGATGCTCGACCTGGAGCTGTTCCGGCACCGCGGGTACCGCGTCTCGGTGCTGCTGAACCTGCTGGCGATGTTCGCGATCGTCGGCTGCGCGGTGTTCTTCACCCAGTACCTGCAGACCGTACGGGGCATGAGCCCCATGGAGGCGGCGCTGTGGAACCTGCTGCCGACCCTCGCGGTGGGCGGGATGGCGCCGGCGGCGGCCGCCCTCGCCCAGCGCACGGACCGGGCCCATGTCATCGCCCTGGGCTGCCTCATCGCGGCCGGCGGTTTCGTCTGGCTGTCCTGGCTGGAGCCGGGCTCGGCCCTGTGGTTCGTCCTGACCGCCTCGGCGGTGTACGCCTCGGGCCTGGTGGTGGTGATGTCGCTCGGCAATGAACTGGCCATCGGGCTCGCGCCGCCCGAGCGGGCGGGCTCCGCCTCGGCCGTGCTGGAGTCCGGCACCGAACTGGGCGGCGCGCTGGGCATGGCGGTGCTGGGCAGCATCGGCAGCGCGGTCTACCGCGGCGACCTCGGCGGTGCGCTGCCGGCCGGTCTGCCGGCGGCCGCGGCCGACGCGGCACGGGAGACGCTTGCGGGCGCCGCCGCGGTCGCCGGTGCTCTACCGGGCCGGGCGGGGGAGACGCTGCTGACCGCGGCCCGCGCCGCGTTCACCCACGGCCTGCAGGCGGCGGTACTGGTCGCCGCGGGCGTCATGGTCTGCGCCGCGGTGCTGGCCCTGACACTGCTGCGGGGCCTGCGGGGCACGGGAGTTGAGGGGGAGTCGGACGGAGGCGCGGTGGACGGGGTGCCGCAGGGGGGCGCGGTGGTGGCGGGTGTGGAGGGGGGTGTGCCCGGGGTCTAGAGGGGAGTCGCGGTGCGGGGCGTGGCGGCCGGGGGAGCCGTGCAGGGGGGCGGCCGCCCGCCCTGTGCCCGGCTGCGGGGTCGCCATTGCCGGCCGTCTCGCCATCGCCGGCCGCCTCGCCCGGCTCACTCGGGCGCGACGCCCAGCATCCGCTGCAGCAGCTCCTTCAGCAGCGTCCGCTCGGCGACCGTCAGGCGGCCCAGCGGCTCGCGGGCGAAGTGGAGCGAGGTGCGCAGCGCCTCGGCCGTGCGCGCGCCGTCGTCCGTCGGGGCGGCGAGCTTGACCCGGCGGTCGGCCGGATCGGGGCGGCGCTCGACCAGGCCGCGGGACTCCAGGCGGTCCACGATGCCGGTGACGTTCGACGGCTCGCACTTCAGGCACTCGGCGATCTTGCGCATCGGCAGCGGTTCGAGGGAGAGCAGCCTGAGCACCCGGGCCTGCGCGCCGGTGAGGGAGTGCTCGGCCGCGGCGTGCTCGTACTCCTCGTAGTAGCGGGCGACGACGGTGCCGATGAGATCGACGACCTCGACGGTCAAGGAGTCTGCGCGGGGGGTCATGCAGACGAGGATACCCAATTACTTGACAACGTGAAATATCGAGGAGCATGGTTGTTTCAGTACATGAAGCTTTAGGAGGATCCGCGCTATGTCCGCACTGCCCACGACCGGCCGCGAATGGCACCTCGTCGCCCGCCCCCACGGCTGGCCCACCCCGGAGGACTTCGCGCTGCGCGAGGCCGCTGTGCCCGAGGTGGGCGAGGGCCAGATCCTCGTCCGCACCACCCACTTCTCCGTCGACCCGTACATGCGCGGCCGGATGAACGACGTGAAGTCCTACGTCCCGCCCTTCCAGCTCGACCAGCCGATGGACGGCGGCGCGGTCGGCGAGGTCATCGCCTCGCGCGACGACTCCGTCGCCGTCGGCGACCACGTCCTGCACGGCCTCGGCTGGCGGGAGTACGCGGTGCTGGACGCCAAGCGCGCCGCCAAGGTGGACCCGTCGCTGGCTCCGCTCACCGCCTACCTCGGCGTGCTGGGCATGCCGGGCCTGACCGCCTACGCCGGCCTGCTGGAGGTGGCGTCCTTCAAGGAGGGCGACGCCGTCTTCGTGTCCGGCGCGGCCGGCGCGGTGGGCAGCGAGGTCGGCCAGATCGCCAAGCTGAAGGGCGCCTCCCGCGTCATCGGCTCGGCCGGCTCCGACGAGAAGGTCAAGCTCCTGGTCGAGGAGTACGGCTTCGACGCCGCCTTCAACTACAAGAACGGCGATGTCGCCAAGCAGCTCAAGGAGGCCGCGCCGGAGGGCATCGACGTCTACTTCGACAACGTCGGCGGCGACCACCTCGAAGCGGCCATCAGCTCGCTCAACGTCCATGGCCGCGCCGCCATCTGCGGCATGATCTCGATGTACAACGCCACCGAGCCGAGCCCCGCCCCGCGCAACCTCGCGATGGTGATCGGCAAGCGGCTGCGCCTGCAGGGCCTGCTGGTCAGCGACCACGCCGCGCTGCAGCCGCAGTTCGTCGAAGAGGTCTCCGCCTGGATCCGCTCCGGCGAACTCAAGTACAGCGAGACCAAGGTGGCCGGCATCGAGAACGGCGTCGACGCCTTCCTGGGCCTGCTGCGCGGCGAGAACACCGGCAAGATGATCGTGAGCCTCGCGGACTGACGGAGCGTTCGGGGGTGGCGACCGCGCCGGGGGCTGGGCCGGTGGCCGCCCGGCCGGTGGCTGCCCGGCCGGTCGGCCCCGCGCACCGGCGGCCGCCCCGCGCACCGGCGGTCGCCCTGCGCACCGGCGGCCGCACCGCGCACCGGCGGCCGGTTGCCGGACCGGCCGGCGGCGAGGCCCGCGACGGCGGTGCCCGGCCCTGGGGAGGCGGCGCGCCTCGTGGGGTGGTGTTCCGTGTGAGTGGGGGGGCTCCTGGCGGGGCGGTGTTCCTGTCCGTGGGGTACCCGCCCCGGAAGGCGTCCTCCCCGGACGGCATTGGCATGCCCCCCTCGGGGCCTTGCGTACGACCGTTAGGCTCGGCGGCAAGCCGTCGCGATCCGTGGGCGCGAGTCGCGGCGAACCACAGGAGGATTCGGTATGTCCATCCAGTCCGTCGACGTCGTCTACACCGCCGTCGCCACCGCCGAGAACGGCCGTGACGGCCGCGTCGCCAGCGACGACGGCAAGCTCGACGTGATCGTCAACCCGCCCAAGGAGCAGGGCGGAAGCGGTGCCGGCACCAACCCCGAGCAGCTCTTCGCGGCCGGCTACAGCGCCTGCTTCCAGGGCGCGCTCGGCGTCGTCGCCCGCCGGGAGAACGCCGACGTCTCGGGCTCCCGGGTGACCGCCAAGGTCGGCATCGGCAAGGCCGCGGACGGTGGCTTCGGCCTCACGGTCGAGATCTCCGCCGCGATCCCCAACGTCGACGCGGCCACCGCCCGGGACCTCGTGGAGAAGGCGCACCAGGTGTGCCCCTACTCCCGCGCGACCCGCGGCAACATCGAGGTCACGCCGACCGTCGCCTGACCCTCCGCGCCACCGGCGCTGCTTCCCAGGGGCCGCATCCCGTGACGGGGTGCGGCCCTCCGGTGTCCGCGGCGGGTGCGCGCCTCGGTGTCCGGGGCCTGTTGCCGGGGCAGCGCTCCGGCCCCGGACTTTCGTCCCTATGGCGCCAACTCGCGCTATTCTTGCGGGGCTTCACCACGTTCCTCCCCACAGCTCCGCCGGTGACCGTCCGGCGGGGGCCCTGGTCTCCGGGGCCTGTCCGGAGGAGCGAGGAGGAGCGATGGACGATCAGGACACGGAGCAGGAGAGCACCAGGTGGGCGCCGCCTGACAGATGGCAGGTGGTGATCGGGATGCTGGGTCTGCTGGTGGCGATCGTCGCGTGTGTGGGGCAGTTCGCCCGGTAAGCGCCGGGTCGGGCCCCGCTGGGTCCGGACACGGCCGGAGCCCGCCGTCGAGCGGGACGGTCAACGGGGGAGTGCCCGGGCTCGGATGGTCCCTGGCTCGGAATCGTCCCGCGCCCCGAAGGTCCCGCGGAGCGACGGGCCCGTCCTGTGAAGGTCTCTCGCGCGCAGGCCCCGCGCCCGAACACCCCGAGCCCCGGCCGGCCCGCACCTTCGCCCCCTCGGCGCCCGCGCCTGCGCTCGGTACCCGCGCCTCCGTCCCCCTCGGCGCCCGCGTCCGCGCTCGGTGCCCGCGCCTCCGCACCCCTCCCGCCTCCGCCCCCCCCCGCGCCATGCGTGTGACGCAGGCAACATTCACCTCGTCTTGACGCGCCACCCGTGTAATCGATTTCGTAGCCCCCACGCAGTGCTCAGGAAATCGATTACACGTCGATCATGCGCACCCGCTCCCCGCACGGTGGGCGGGTGCCCGGACAGGATGGCAACGGCGCCATGGCGAACATCAAGGATGTGGCAGAGCGGGCAGGGGTCTCCGTCGCCACGGTCTCCCGGGTCCTCAACGGGCACAGCCCGGTCGCGGAGACCCGTGAGCGGGTGCTCGCCGCCGTACAGGAGCTGGGCTACCGCCCCAACAGCGTCGCCCGCGCGCTGCGCACCGCACGGACCGGCGCGCTCGGCCTGATCATCAGCGACCTCACCAACCCCTTCTTCACCGAGCTGGCCGACGCCGTCGAGGACGCGGCCCGCAGCCTCGGCTACAGCCTGGTCATCGGCAACGCCGGCGAGCGCCCCGCCCAGCAGGACGACTACATCCGCACCCTGCTCGACCGCCGGATAGACGGCCTGCTGGTCAGCTCGGCCGGCACCGGCTCGGCGATGCTCCGCGAGGTCGTCGCCTCGGGCACCCCGCTGGTCCTGCTGGACCGCGCCGTGCCCGGCATCGACGCCCCCTGCGTACGCGCCGACGGCCGCGCCGCGCTCACCGAACTCGCCGCCCACCTCGCCGCCCTCGGCCGCCGCCGCCCGGCGATCATCGTCGCCCCGGCCGGCACCCCCACCGGCGACGAACGCCTCGCCCTCTTCCGTACGGCGCTGGCCGGATACGGCCTCACCCTGCCCGACGAGCGGGTCGGCGCCACCCCCGATCTCCAGCACACCGGTGGCCGGCAGGTGATGAGCGCCTTCCTCGACCTCGCCGAGCCGCCGGACGCGGTGCTGGCCACCGACAACCTGATGGCGCTGGGCGCGATGGACGAACTCCGCGCCCGCGGCCTGCGGGTCCCCGACGACGTGGCGCTGGTGGTCTACGACGACGTGCCGTGGTTCGCCCACACCGATCCGCCGCTGACCGCCATCGCCCAGCCCACCCGCGAACTGGGCCGGGCCGCCGTCCACGCCCTGCTGGCGCGCATCGAGCGGCGGCCCGTCGAGTCGGTGCTGCTGCCGGCCCGGCTGGTCGCCCGCCGCTCCTGCGGCGAGGCGCCCACCCCCTGAACAGGCCCGCCCGGCGCCCGGGACCGGCACTCCGGTCCCGGCTCCCCCGGCCGGGCGGGCCACCCGAGCCGGCCTGCACAGGTCACCCGAGCACGTCACCACCCAGAACCACCCGAGGAAGAGAGGGGCAGCGCATGACCGGCGTCAACGACGACGAACCGGGCGGCCGCGAACTGCTGCGCGTGGAGGGGGTGACGAAGTCGTTCCCGGGCGTCCGCGCGCTGGACGGCGTGGACCTGACCCTGCGCACCGGTGAGGTGCACGTCCTGCTCGGCGAGAACGGCGCGGGCAAGAGCACCCTCATCAAGATGCTCTCCGGCGCCCACCGCCCCGACGAGGGCCGCATCCTCGTGGACGGCGAGGAGGTCACCATCCGTTCGGCGCAGGACGCCGAACGGCACGGCATCGCCACCATCTACCAGGAGTTCAACCTCGTCCCCGGGCTGACCGTCGCCGAGAACATCTTCCTGGGCCGCCAGCCGCGCACCGCGCTCGGCCTGGTCGACCGCAAGACGATGCGGGCACGGGCCGCCGAGCTGCTGCGACGGGTACGGCTCGACGTCTCCCCGAACACCCCGGTCGCCGAACTGGGCATCGCCCGCCTCCAGATGGTCGAGATCGCCAAGGCGCTCAGCCTGGAGGCCCGCGTCCTGATCATGGACGAGCCGACCGCGGTCCTCACCTCCGAGGAGGTCGAGACCCTCTTCGGGATCGTCCGCGAGCTGCGCGAGACCGGAGTCGGCATCATCTTCATCACCCACCACCTGGAGGAGATCGGCGCCCTCGGCGACCGGGTCACCGTCCTGCGCGACGGCCGCTCCGTCGAGGAGGTGCCGGCCTCGACGGACGAGGACGAGCTGATCCGCCTCATGGTGGGCCGGGACATCGCCGAGCAGTATCCGCGGCAGCGCCCCGAGGCACCGGGCGCGCCCCTGCTGCGCGTCCGCGGCCTGACCCGCAACGGCGCGGTGGCCGGTCCGGTCTTCGAGGGCATCGACTTCGAGGTGCGGGCCGGTGAGGTCGTGGGCCTGGCCGGGCTGGTCGGCGCGGGCCGCACCGAGGTGGTCCGGGCGGTCTTCGGCGTGGACCGCTACGACGCCGGGACGGTCGAGATCGACGGCAAGGAGCTGGCCCGCGGCGACGTCCGCGCCGCCATGCGCGCCGGGCTCGGCCTCGTACCGGAGGACCGCAAGGGCCAGGGCCTGGTCCTGGACGCCTCCCTCCAGGACAACCTGACCCTCGCCCGCCTCGACCGCGACACCCGCGGCGGGCTGGTGGACCGGGGCGCGCAGCGGCGCGAAGCGGCCGCCGTCGCCGAGCAGTTGAAGGTCCGGATGAGCGGGCTCGGGCAGCACGCCCGCACCCTCTCCGGCGGCAACCAGCAGAAGATCGTCATCGGCAAGTGGCTGCTGGCGGACACCAGGCTGCTGATCCTCGACGAGCCGACGCGCGGGATCGACGTCGGGGCCAAGGTCGAGATCTACCAGCTCATCAACGAACTGACCGCGTCCGGCCGCGCGGTGCTGATGATCTCCAGCGATCTGCCCGAGGTGCTCGGCATGAGCGACCGGGTGCTGGTGATGTCGCAGGGCCGGCTGGCCGGAGAGCTGTCGGCCGACGAGGCCACCCAGGACGCCGTGATGGAGCTGGCGCTCCAGTCCCCGCACGGCACGAGCACGAAGCACAACGACGAGAGCGCGATGGAGGGCTCCGATGTCCACTGAGGTGAAGACGGGAGCCGCCGCCGAGGCGGTGGGGCGGGCACCGGACCGCGACGGCGCGGGAGCGTGGTTCTCCCGGGCGGTCCTCAGGAACGGCCCGCTCGGCGGACTGATCGCCCTGGTCGTGGTGATGGCGGTGCTGTCCAGGGACTTCCTCAACGGCCAGAACCTCCTCAACGTCGGCGTCCAGGCGTCGGTCACCGCGATCCTCGCCTTCGGCGTCACCTTCGTGATCGTCTCGGCCGGGATCGACCTGTCCGTCGGCTCGGTCGCGGGGCTCGCCGCCACGGTCGTCGCCTGGGCGGCCACCAACGAGGGCCTGCCCGTCTGGATGGCGGTCCTGCTCGGCCTGGCGGTCGGCGCGGGCGCCGGTCTGGTCTCCGGCGCGCTGGTCGCCTACGGCAGACTGCCCGCCTTCATCGCCACGCTGGCGATGCTCTCGGTCGGCCGCGGTCTGGCCCTGGTCATCTCCGGCGGCTCGCCGATCGCCTTCCCCTCGTCGGTCGGCGCGCTCGGCGACACCCTCGGCGGCTGGCTGCCGGTGCCGGTCCTCGTCATGATCGCCATGGGGCTGATCGCCGCGCTCGTCCTGGCCCGCACCTACTCCGGCCGGGCGATGTTCGCGATCGGCGGCAACGAGGAGGCGGCCCGCCTCTCCGGCATCCACGTCAAGCGCCGCAAGCTCGTCATCTACGCGCTGTCCGGGCTGTTCGCCGCGGTCGCCGGCATCGTGCTCGCCGCCCGGCTCACCTCCGCCCAGCCGCAGGCCGCCACCGGCTACGAGCTGGACGCCATCGCCGCCGTCGTCATCGGCGGGGCCAGCCTCTCCGGCGGCTCCGGCAAGGCGTCCGGCACCCTCATCGGCGCGCTGATCCTCGCCGTCCTGCGCAACGGCCTCAACCTGCTGAGCGTGTCGGCGTTCTGGCAGCAGGTGGCCACCGGACTGGTCATCGCGCTCGCCGTGCTGCTGGACACGCTGCGCCGCCGGAGCGCGCGATGAGCGCCCGCCGGACCGAGCAGCGGAGCGCCCGGACGACCGCGCGCGGGGCCGCCCGGCTGCGGACGCCGCTGGTGGCAGGGCTGGCCGCGACCGTCGCCCTCGGGCTGGCCGGCTGCGACCGCGGGGGCGACACGGACCTGGGCCTGGCGCTGTCGACGATGAACAACCCGTTCTTCGTCGGCATCAAGAAGGGCGCCCAGGCCGAGGCGGACGCCCGCCACCTGCACCTCAACATCACCGACGCCCAGAACGACCCGACCCAGCAGATCAACCAGATGGAGACGTTCACCAGCCAGAACGTCAAGGCCGCCATCATCAACCCGGTCGACTCCGACGCCGCCGTCCCGGCCGTCGGCGTCGCCAACCGGGCGAAGGTGCCGGTGATCTCCATCGACCGCGGTGTCAACGGCGGCAAGGTCGGCTCGACCATCGCCTCCGACAACGTCGCGGGCGGCCGGCTCGCCGCGAAGACGCTGGCCGATTCGCTCGGCGGCAAGGGCAAGGTGGCCTTCCTGGAGGGCCAGGCCGGCACCTCCGCGGCCCGCGAGCGCGGCAAGGGCTTCGAGGAGGGCATCAAGAAGTACCCCGGCATCCAGGTCGTCGCCCGGCAGCCCGCGGACTTCGACCGCACCAAGGGCATGGACGTGATGTCCAACATGCTGCAGGCGCACCACGACATCGGCGGGGTGTTCGCCGCCAACGACGAGATGGCGCTGGGCGCGTCCAAGGCGCTGGGCGGCCGCTCCGGCAAGGACGTGAAGGTGGTGGCGTTCGACGGCACCCCGGACGGCGTCAGCGCGGTCCGCAACGGCACACTGACCGCGACCGTCGCCCAGCAGCCGGAGCTCCTCGGCAAGCAGGCCGTGGAGTGGGCGCTGAAGGCGTCCCGCGGTGAGAAGCTGCCGCAGTCGGTCAGGGTGCCGGTGGTGCTGGTGACGGCGAAGAACGCCGCGAAGTTCGACGGCTGAGAGTGCGGCCCGGCGGTGCGCCGGGCCACGACGGAGGAGAGAAGTGGAAGAGCGGCGGATGTACGACGTCCTGGTGGTCGGGTCGGCCAACGCGGATCTGACGGTGCGGGTCGCCCGGCGGCCCGGCGCGGGCGAGACCGTGACCGGCACCGACCTGGTCGAGTCGGCCGGCGGCAAGGGCGCGAACCAGGCGGCAGCGGCGGCCCGGATCGGCGGGCGCACCGCGCTGCTGGCGCGGGTCGGCGGCGACGCGTACGGCGAACTGCTGCTCGGCGCCCAGCGCGACGCGGGCACCGACGTCACCCCGGTGATCGTGGACGACACGGCCCGCACCGGCACCGCGATGATCATCGTCGACCCGGACGGCGACAACAGCATCGTGGTCTCGCCCGGCGCCAACGCCGCCCTCACCCCGCAGGACGTGACGGCGGCGCAGGACACCATCGCCGCCGCCTCGGTGGTCTCCCTCCAGCTGGAGATCCCCATGGAGTCCGTACGGGCCGCCGCCACGGCCGCCGGGCAGGCCGGCACCCGCGTCGTCCTCAACCCCTCCCCGGCACCCGAGGCGGCCGCGCTGGCGCCCGGACTCCTCACGGCGGCCGACCCGTTGGTGGTCAACGAGCACGAGGCACGGCAGCTCTCCGGGCTCGCCGACGGCACACCCGCCGCCTGGGCGCGGGCGCTGCGCGACCGGGGCGCCCGCTCCGTCGTGGTCACCCTCGGCGGCGACGGCGCGCTGGTCCTGGACGACGGCGGTGCCGTCGAGGTCCCGGGCGTACGCGTCAAGGCCGTGGACACCACCGGCGCCGGCGACGCCTTCACGGGCGCCCTCGCCACCCGCCTGGCCCGCGGCGACTCGCTGCCCGAGGCGGCGCGCTTCGCCGTACGGGTGGGCGCCGCGGCCGTCACCAAGCCGGGGGCCCAGCCGTCCTACCCGACCCGGGCCGAGCTGGAGGTCCTGGCGCCCGAGCTGCCGCGGGACTGAGGCGCGCTCGGCTGCCGGCCCGCCACGGGCGGGCGGCGGCCGACCGGTCCCGGCGCGGCGGCGTGCCGGGACCGGCGTGACGATCCGTGCTTACTGCCGGTTTATGGGTCCTTTGGGCAGGATGGGTGCTGTGGGGCAACTGTCGTGTGCCTTACGGGATCTGAGGAAGGACCAGCAGTGCACCCACCCGCCGTCCCGGTATCCGTCGCCGTGCCCGCTTCACCGGGACCCCGGGGCTGACCGCCGTGGCCCCCTCGTCGCCGCCCTCCGCACCGCCCTCCGCGCCCGCGGCCGCACCGCCGCGGCCCGCCGAGGGCCTTCCGCCGCACCCCCGCCCGGCGCCGTGGCTGCGGCCGACGATCCGGATACGGCTGACGCTGCTGTACGGCGGCATGTTCCTGATGGCCGGCGTCGTGCTGCTGGCGCTCATCTACCTGCTGGCGGCCAGGACCCTCAAGGACGGCACCCCGGAGTTCCGGGTGTTCGGCAGCAACGTCCGGCTGAGCAACCTCCGTTGTCCCGGCCTGCCGCCGGCGGGCACCGCCGACGAGATCAACGCCGCGATCGCCCACTGCGTCCGCAACCAGCGCGCGCTGGCCCTCAACAGTCTCCTCAATCGTTCGTTGCTGGCGTTGTTGGGGTTGACGGTGGTGGCGTTCGCGTTCGGTTATGCGATGGCGGGGCGGGTGTTGTCGCCGTTGGGCCGTATTACGCGGACGGCGCAGCGGGTGGCGGGGTCGGATCTGCATCGTCGGATCGAGTTGGGTGGTCCGGATGATGAGTTGAAGGAGCTTGCGGACACGTTCGACGAGATGTTGGACCGGTTGGACCGGGCGTTCGAGTCGCAGCGGCGGTTCGTGTCGAATGCGTCGCACGAGTTGCGGACGCCGTTGGCGATCAATCGGACGTTGTTGGAGGTGCAGCTGGCGGATCCGGGGGCGTCGGCGGAGTTGGTGCAGTTGGGTCGGACGTTGCTGGCGACGAATGAGCGCAGTGAGCAGTTGGTGGAGGGGCTGTTGTTGCTGGCGCGCAGTGAGAACAAGGTGGTGGATCGCCGGCCGGTGGATCTGGCGGAGGTGGCGTCGCAGGCGGTGGATCAGACGCGGGCGGAGGCGCTGGCGGCGGGGGTGGAGTTGCGGGGTGTGCGGGAGCCGGTGGTGGTGCAGGGCAGTGGGGTGTTGTTGGAGCGGATCGCGTTGAATCTGGTGCAGAACGCGGTGCGGTACAACGTGGCGGACGGGGGGTGGGTGGAGGTGTCGACGCGGGCGCGGCCGGGGTGTGCGGTGTTGGTGGTGTCGAATACGGGGCCGGTGGTTCCGGCGTATGAGGTGGAGAACCTCTTCGAGCCGTTCCGTCGGTTGCGGACGGAGCGGACCGGCAGTGACAAGGGTGTGGGGCTGGGGTTGTCGATCGTGCGGTCGGTGGTGCGGGCGCACGACGGGACGATCACGGCGGTGCCGCGGGAGGGCGGCGGCCTCGACATGCGGGTCGTCCTGCCGGTGTAGGAACGGCCGGGCGGCCGCGCGCGCCGCTCGCGATCACTGCCCGCGATCACCGCCCGCCATCACTCCTCGTCCCCCTCCCGTGGCCCGTACAGCGCGTGGTCCGCGCCGGTGGCCAGCGCCCAGTAGCGGTCGCCGTAGGACCAGTGCCACCACTCGGTCGGGTAGTTGACCAGCCCGGCGGAGTGCAGCGCGGCGTTCAGCACCCGCCGGTTGGCGCGGGCGGCGGGCGTCAGACCCGGCGCGGCCGTGTAGCAGGCGCCGTCGCTCTCCTCGGGGGAGGCATTGACCGGTGTCCCCATGTCGACTTCCACGCCCTGCGCGGTGACGAGAGTGACATCCACCGCGCCGCCCGCGCTGTGCGGGGCGATCCCGGGCGGAGACACATAGCGGCTGGCGGCCCGGTGGATTCGCCCCGCCTCCCAGCCGGGGTGCGCGGCGCGCAGGTCGTCCGCGTACTCCTCGAAGTAGCGGCGCTGCAGCTCCGGCGGCCGGTAGCCCTCGACGAGCTGCAGCCGCAGGCCGTCCGGCAGTGCCTCCTGCGCCGCGAGCAGCCGCCGCAGCACCCCCGCACGCAGCCGGGCGAAGGCGCCCCGCGCGTCCTCGCGGGCCGCGGCCACCAGCAGTCCGGGCGCCTCGGTCCGTACGTCCACCAGCGGTTCGCCGCACTCCCGCACCGGGATCGCGGCCACCGCCGGGTCCCCCATCA